>NZ_JOJE01000003.1 GCF_000720255.1 Streptomyces griseus subsp. griseus
CTGGGTTGATAGGCCGGATCTGGAAGCACGGTAACGTGTGAAGGTGACCGGTACTAATAGGCCGAGGGCTTGTCCTCAGTTGCTCGCGTCCACTGTGTTAGTTCTGAGGCAACGACCGTTGCCGGTTTGAGCTGAACTCACAATTGAAGAGTGTGCTTGTTCGCTCGAAACCATTAGGGTTTCGGTGGTTATAGCGTGAGGGAAACGCCCGGTTACATTTCGAACCCGGAAGCTAAGCCTCACAGCGCCGATGGTACTGCAGGGGGGACCCTGTGGGAGAGTAGGACGCCGCCGAACAATCTTTGGGAAGGACCCCTGGTCCCCAGCGTTCAGCTGGGGACCAGGGGTCCTTTTCGTTTTTTGAATCACGCACAGTTCAGAGCGCATCGGGTACCCGACTGCGCGAGAATGACTGCGGTACCGAAGACAGGAGTCACCCATGTCCACCAACTCTCCCGACGACCGACCGGAGCGCGACCAGCGGCGACGGGACAGTGGGGACCGCGGCGACCGCGGCGGGTACCGCGGGGACCGTGGCGGCTTCCGCCGTGACAACGACCGCCGCGACAACGACCGTAACGACCGCGGTGGTTACGGCGCCCGGCGCGACGACAACCGTGGTGGTGGCGGTGGCTACGGCCGGCGCGACGACCGCCGTGGTGACGACCGCGGGCCGCGTCCGTCGTTCCAGCGTGACGACCGTGGGCCTCGCCGCGACGACCGGGGCGACCGTCCCCCCTTCCGCCGTGACGACCGTGGTGGTCGCCCGGAGCGTCGGGACGACGACCGTGGTGGGTTCCGGCGTGACGACAACCGTGGCCGGCGCGACGACCGCCGCGACGACCGCCGTGGTGACGACCGGGGGCCGCGTCCGTCGTTCCAGCGTGACGACCGTGACCGCGGGCCTCGCCGCGATGACCGCGGTGACCGTCCCCCCTTCCGCCGTGACGACCGGGGCGACCGCCCCTCCTTCCGCCGCGACGACCGCGGTGGTCGCCCGGAGCGTCGGGACGACGACCGTGGTGGGTTCCGGCGTGACGACAACCGTGGTGGTGGCGGTGGTTACGGCCGGCGTGATGACCGGCGCGACGACCGCCGTGGTGACGACCGGGGGCCGCGTCCGTCGTTCCAGCGTGACGACCGTGACCGCGGGCCTCGCCGCGACGACCGCGGTGACCGTCCCCCCTTCCGCCGCGACGACCGCGGCGACCGCCCCTCCTTCCGCCGCGACGACCGCGGCGACCGCCCCTCCTTCCGCCGTGACGACCGCGGTGACCGTCCCTCCTTCCGCCGTGACGACCGCGGTGACCGTCCCTCCTCCCGCGGTGACGACCGTGGTGGCTTCCGGCGCGACGACAACCGTGGCGGTGGCGGTGGCGGTGGCTACGGCCGCCGTGACGACCGGCGCGACGACCGCCGTGGCGACGACCGCGGGGACCGTGGTGGCTTCCGGCGGGACGAGCGCGGCGGTGACCGTGACCGTGGCTTCCGTGGCGGTGACGAGCGCACCGGTTTCCGGCGCGACGACCAGCGGGGCGACCGCGGTGAGCGCGGCGGTTACCGAGGCCGGGACGACCGAGGCGGACGCGGGCCGCGAAGGGACGACCGGGGCAGCCGGCCGGGTGGCTTCCGTGACCGGGACGACCGGCGTGCCGGCGGTGGGCGGTTCCGTGACGACCGGGACCGGGACCGGGAGCCGATCAAGCGGCTGCCGATCCCCGAGGACGTCACCGGTGACGAGATCGACAAGGACGTACGGCAGGAGCTGCAGAGCCTGCCGAAGACGCTCGCGGAGGACGTCGCCAAGAACCTGGTGATGGTCGCCCGGCTCATCGACGAGGACCCCGAGGGAGCCTACGGCTACTCCAGGGTGGCGTTGCGGCTGGCGTCGCGTGTCGCCGCGGTGCGGGAGGCCGCCGGGTTCGCCGCGTACGCGACCCAGAAGTACAGCGAGGCGCTCGCCGAGTTCAGGGCCGCCCGGCGGATGACCGGCAGCGTGGAGCTGTGGCCCGTCATGGCCGACTGCGAGCGTGGGCTCGGGCGGCCGGAGAAGACGCTGGACATGGCCGGCGCTCCCGAGGTGCACAAGCTCGACAAGGCCGGGCAGGTCGAGATGCGGCTCGTCGCGGCCGGGGCCCGACGTGACATGGGGCAGTTGGACGCGGCGATCGTGACGCTGCAGAGCCCCGAGCTGGCCTCCGGTTCCGTACAGCCGTGGACCGCGCGACTGCGGTACGCGTACGCGGACGCGCTGCTCGCGGCCCAGCGGGTCGACGAGGCGCGCGAGTGGTTCGCCAAGGCCGTCGAGGCCGACCGGGACGGCAGCACGGACGCCTCCGACCGGCTCGCCGAGCTGGACGGGGTCGAGTTCGTCGACGCGCTGGACGAGGACGAGACCGACGGTGGCTCCGAGTCCTCGCAGGCCCGGGCGGAGAGCGCGGAGAGCGCCGACGGGCCTGAGGGCGAGGACGACAAGGACTGACGTCCAGGCGTCCAGGAGTGAGGGGCGGGTTCCCGGAAGGGGACCCGCCCCTTCGTCGTGTCTCAGAGGTCCAGTGCCCGCAGGACCAGGCCCGACGCCGGCTTCGGGCCGAAGGACGTCGACTTGCGGGGCATGGTGACGCCCTGACGGGCGAGGTCACGGACGACCTCCTCGCGGACCGGGTGCAGCAGTACCGCCGTACCGCCGTCGCGTTCCGCCTTCGCGACCGTGGCGGCCGTGTCGTGGATGTAGGCGATGTGGGCGGGGGAGTCCTCGGGGATGCGCCAGACGTGGTCCAGGAGTGTGGCGTGCAGGACGGTCGCGTCGAGGGTGCGCCAGGCCGCGGGGCGGTCGGCGGGGACCGTGCGGGACAGGAGGGCCGGGTCCGGGCGGTCCACGAGGTGGAACGCGCCGTCGCCCGCCAGGAGGAACGCGTTGCCCGCGCAGGCCGCGTCGGCCAGCGCGTCGAGGGCCTGCGCCAGCGGCACGTCGAGGTGGCGTACGCGGAACAGACCGTCGAGCGCGGACAGGGCGTCCGCGACGGGCAGGCCGTGCAGGAGGCGGTGGATGGCGCGGACGCGCAGCGGATAGCGGGCCGTGTCGACGAGCAGGACCAGGCCGTGGTCCCAAGGGCTGGGGGAGGGGTGCTCGGCGCGGAGCCGGCGGTAGGTCGCCCAGCGGTGGTGGCCGTCGGCGATCAGGGCCTGGTGGCCGGCCAGGTCCGACTGGACGAGAGTGATGTCGGCCGGGTCGGTGACCGACCAGAGCCGGTGGCTGAAGCCGTCCTCGGTGGTCGTGTCGAGGAGTGGGGAGCGTTGGGTGGCGCGTTCGACGACATCGGCCGCCGAGCCATCGCCGCGGTACGTCAGCAGCAGGGGCTCGAGGTTCGCCGAGGTGGCCCGCATCAGGGCGGCGCGGTCCGCGACGACGTGCGGCATGACGTCCTCGTGGGGCAGTACGACGCCCTCGGACGGCTCGGAGACGCGCAGGGCGCCGATGAGGCCGCGCTGGAGCATGCCGCCGCCGTCGCGCTGCTCGTAGACGTAGAGGCCCGGTTCCGGGTCGGTGGTCAGGACGCCCTCGTCGAGCCAGCGGCGGAGGGTGTCGGCGGCCTGGTCGTTGCGGGCGGTGGGGGTGGTGGCCTGCGGGAGGATCAGCCGGACGATGTTGTAGGGGTCCGCGGACTGGAGGTGGTGGACGCCGTCGGGGCGTACGACGACGTCGTACGGAGGCGATGTCACGGCGGCCAGGCTGCCGACCCGGTCGGGGTCGTACCGCAGGCCTCGGAACGGGGTGAGTTCCAGGCCTCGGCGCGCCGTTGCTTCCGAGTGACCTGCTGTGTTCATCCCGGCATCGTACGGGTGTCAGTGCTATGCGGGATGATCGGGGGAAAGCGAGCGAACGAGGAGCGATGTGCAATGAGCCGGAGCGTCAGGACGAGGCCCGAGGGCAGTGGGCAGGCCCTGAGCGAGGCGTACGACACGGCGCTGCTCGACCTGGACGGTGTGGTGTACGCGGGTGGGAACGCGATCGTGCACGCGGTCGAGTCGCTCGACGCGGCTCGCGCGGGCGGGATGCGTCTTGCGTACGTCACCAACAACGCGCTGCGCACCCCGGACACGGTGGCCGAGCACCTGACCGAGCTGGGGATCCCGACGGGGGCGGACGACGTCATCACGTCGGCGCAGGCGGTGGCCCGGCTGATCAGTGAGCAGGTGCCCAGGCGGGCGCGGGTGTTGGTCATCGGCGGTGAGGGGCTGCGGGTGGCGCTGCGGGAGCGCGGGCTCGTGCCGGTGGAGTCCGCCGACGACGATCCGGCCGCTGTCGTACAGGGGTTCGGCGGGCCGGATCTGCCGTGGGGGCGGTTCGCGGAGGCGTCGTACGCCGTCGCGCGCGGGGTGCCGTGGTTCGCGTCCAACACCGATCTGACGATTCCCAGCGGGCGTGGGATCGCGCCGGGCAACGGGGCGGCGGTGGAGGTCGTGCGGATCGCGACCGGGGCGGAGCCGCAGGTGGCGGGCAAGCCCTTGCCGCCGATGCACCGCGAGACGATCCTGCGGACGGGGGCCGAGCGGCCGCTGGTGGTCGGGGACCGGCTGGACACGGACATCGAGGGCGCGTTCAACGGCGAGGTCGACTCGCTGCTCGTGCTGACCGGAGTCACCGACGGCGCGCAGTTGCTGGCCGCCCCGCCGCAGCACCGGCCGACGTACGTCGACGCGGACCTGCGCGGGCTGCTCACCGGGCAGCCGGAGGTCACGGAGGCCGACGGTGGGTTCCGGTGCGGTGGGTGGACGGCGGCGGCCGGTGGCGAGCGGCTCGAACTCGACGGCGACGGCGAGACGTTGGACGGTCTGCGGGCGCTGTGCGCGGCGGCCTGGACGGTGGCAGCCGAGGGCAGCTGCGAGTTGGACGGGGGAAAGGCGCTGGCGCGGCTGGGACTGTGAGACGGGCGGGTGCCCGGCCTGTGACGGTGGGCGACGGAATCGCGCCCCGTCTGTGAACTCGAGGCCGGGTGTGGACCAGGGATCGAGAGGGGCAGGGAGGGTAGGCTAACCTAACTACGTGTTGGTCGACAGTCCTCCCGAACAGCGCGCGGAGACAGCCCCCGCGCCCCCAAGCCGCCGGGCGATACGGTCCTTTGGGCTTCTCGTCTCCGTGCTGATCCTGGCGCTCGTCGTCCTGGCGAGCATCGCGATCGGCGCGAAGGAACTGTCCGTCGCGCAGGTCTGGCACGGGCTGTTCGAGAACTCGGGGACGTACGGCGACGTCGTGGTGGACGAGCGGCTGTCGCGGACCGTCCTCGGGCTGCTCGCGGGCGCCGCGCTCGGCCTGTCGGGGGCCGTGCTCCAGGCGTTGACGCGCAATCCGCTGGCCGACCCGGGGCTCCTGGGCATCAACGCGGGTGCCTCGGCCGCGGTCGTCACGGCGGTGACGTACCTGGGGGTCACGAGCCTGACCGGCTATGTGTGGTTCGCGTTCTTCGGGGCGTTCGCGGTCGGTGCGCTGGTCTGGTTCCTGGGCGGCAGCAGGGGGGCCACGCCGGTGCGGCTGGCGCTCGCCGGCACGGCGATCAGTGCCGCGCTGTACGGGTACCTGCAGGCCGTGATGATCATGGATGACGCGGCGCTGTCCAAGATGCGTTTCTGGACGGTGGGTTCGCTGTCGGCCGCGACCGACGAGACGATCCGGCAGGTGTTGCCCTTCCTCGCGGTCGGTACGGTCCTCGCGCTCTCCCTGGCCCGGCCGCTCAACGCGATGGCCATGGGCGACGACACCGCCACGGCGCTGGGCGCCCACCTCAACCGCACCCGGGCGCTGTCCATGCTGGCGGCGACCCTGCTGTGCGGGTCCGCGACCGCCGCCTGCGGGCCGATCGTCTTCGTCGGGCTGATGGTGCCGCACGTCGTGCGCTCCTTCACCGGGCCCGACCTGCGCTGGATCCTGCCCTACGCGACCGTCCTGTCGCCGGTGCTGCTGCTCGGCGCGGATGTGATCGGCCGGGTCGTCGCCCGGCCCTCCGAGGTCCAGGTCGGCATCATCACCGCGATCATCGGCGGCCCGGTCTTCATCCACCTCGTACGACGGCGGAGGACGGCGCAGCTGTGAAGAGCGCAGAGAAGACCGACCGGACCCCCCGCGGCAGCCGGGCCCCCCGCGGCACCCGGACCATCCGTACCCCGGGCGGGCTCTCCGTCCGGCTGGACGTGCGTGCCCTGACCGTCGTCCTCCTGCTGCTGCTCGCCGCGCTCGTCGCGAGCGTCGTGCTGATCGGTACCGGGGATTTCCCCATTCCGGCATCCGACGTGCTCAAGGCGCTGGTCGGGGACGGCAACCCGGGGCAGGAGTTCATCGTCAACGAGCTGAGGCTGCCGCGAGTCCTCGTGGGGCTGCTGGTCGGCGCCTCGCTGGGATTCGGTGGCGCGCTGTTCCAGGCCATCTCCCGCAATCCGCTGGGCAGCCCGGACGTGCTGGGCCTCGGGCAGGGGGCGACGGCCGGCGCGCTCGTGGTGATCGTGCTGTTCTCCGGGAGCGCGACCCAGGTGACCCTCGGGGCGCTGGTGGGCGGGCTGGTCACCGGCGCGGCCATCTACCTGCTGTCCTGGAAGCGGGGTGTGCACGGCTACCGGCTGGTACTCGTCGGTATCGGAGTCGCGGCGATCGCCACGGCCGTCAACGGCTATCTGCTCACCAAGGCTGACCTCGTCGACGCGGCCCGCGCGGTCGTGTGGATGACCGGGTCCCTGAACGGCCGTGACTGGGATCAGGTCTGGCCGCTGCTCGCCCTGTGGGCCGTGCTCGTGCCGCTGGTCCTCGCCAACGGCCGGGGCCTGCGGATGATGGAGATGGGCGACGACGTCTCGAACGCGCTCGGCGTGCGCGTGGAGCGCGTGAGGCTGCTGCTGATGGTCGCCGCCGTGCTGCTCACCGCGTCCGCCACGGCCGCCGCGGGCCCCGTCAGCTTCGTGGCGCTCACCGCCCCGCAGCTCGCCCGGCGCCTCACCCGCTCGCCCGGACCGAACCTCGTCGCGTCCCTGTGCATGGGTGCCGCCCTGCTCGTGACCGCCGACTGGATCTCGCAGCGGGCCTTCGGCGCCGACCAGCTGCCCGTCGGTGTGGTCACCGGCGTTGTCGGTGGTGTCTACCTGCTGTGGCTGCTGGTCACCGAGCGCAGGGCGGGCCGGATATGAGCGGCGCGGCGAAGCCGGACACCAGCAAGAACACCCTGAGGAGTACCGTGAACCGCCTGTCCGCCGAGAACGTCACCCTCGCCTACGACCAGCGTGTCATCGCCGAACAGCTGTCGGTGGAGATCCCCGACAACTCCTTCACCGTGATCGTCGGCCCCAACGCGTGCGGCAAGTCGACACTCCTGCGGGCCCTGTCGCGGATGCTGAAGCCGGCCGAGGGGCGGGTGCTGCTCGACGGGCAGGTCATCCAGTCGATGCCGGCGAAGAAGGTCGCCAGGACGCTGGGGCTGCTGCCGCAGTCCTCGATCGCGCCCGACGGGATCACCGTCGCCGACCTGGTGGGCCGCGGCCGCTACCCGCACCAGGGCATCCTGCGCCAGTGGTCGACCGAGGACGAGCGGGTGGTCCAGGAGTCCATGGCGCGGACCGGGGTCGCCGAGCTGGCCGACCGGTATGTGGACGAGCTGTCGGGCGGTCAGCGCCAGCGCGTGTGGATCGCGATGGCGCTCGCCCAGCAGACGCCGCTGCTGCTCCTGGACGAGCCGACGACGTTCCTGGACATCCAGCACCAGATCGACGTCCTCGACCTGTGCGCCGAGCTGCACGAGGAGCAGGGCCGCACGCTGGTCGCCGTGCTGCACGACCTCAACCACGCCGCTCGGTACGCCACTCATCTGATCGCGCTCAAGGGCGGCACGGTCATCGCTCAGGGCGCGCCGAACGACGTCGTCACGGCCGAGCTGGTCGAGGAGGTCTTCGGGCTGCGCTGCCAGGTCGTCGACGACCCGGAGACGGGTACCCCGCTGGTGGTGCCGGCGGCGCGCAGGGCACGCGCGCGGGTGACCGTCACAGAAGCTTCCTGAGCTGGAACAGGTCTCTGATCCCGGCCTCCAGTTTCACCCGCCCCGATCCCCAGGCCTTGGCGAAGTGCAGGTCGCCGCTGACCAGCGCGACCAGGTCGTCGCCGGTCATGGCCAGCCTGATCTGGGCCTTCTCCCGAGGAGGGCCCTGCAAGGTGTCCTGCACGACGATCCGGCCGTCCGCCATCCGGCCGACGAACGTGACGTCGAGGTCCGTGATCCAGCAGCTCACCGAACGGTCTAGGGATGCGGCCGCACGGACGTCCCCTTCGGTGCTCTGCATGTTCTCCGAGAGCTTCTCGAGTGCCGTACGGCACTCCTCAATCGTGGCCATCGCGACGACGGTACCCCAGGGGTTCGAGGTAGCGTCTGGGCATGAGCGACACAGTGCCGGAGCCAGAGGCACGGGAGGCCCCGGTCGAGCCGGAGTCCCAGGCCGTACCGGAGCGCGATCCCGCCGCCCCCGCCGCGCTGAACGTGCCCCGCACCCCCACCGGCAACGCCGAGGTGGACGCCCACCTGCGGCGGCTGGGTGACGCGGACCACCTCGCCACCGACGGGCACGTCGAGGTGTACGAGGATGTACACCGGGGGCTGCGCGACGCGCTCACCGCGCTCGACGCCCGCCCGGGACCTCCGGCGCCCCCCTCGCCCTCGACGTATACGCGGTAGGAGCTGAACCGAACGTGGCAGGAGTCGCACGTCTCCGTCTGGACGCGGAGCTGGTCCGCAGAAAGCTCGCGCGCTCGCGTGAGCACGCCGGGCAGCTGATCGCCGCCGGGCGGGTCACCGTCGGCAAGACCGTCGCGACCAAGTCCGCCACCCAGGTGGAGACCGCGGCCGCGATCGTGGTGGCCGCCGACGACAGCGACCCGGACTACGTGTCCCGGGGCGGCCACAAGCTCGCCGGCGCGCTGGAGGTCTTCGTGCCGCGGGGGCTCGTGGTCGAGGGGCGGCGGGCGCTGGACGCCGGCGCGTCCACCGGCGGCTTCACCGACGTACTGCTGCGCGCGGGCGCCGCGCACGTCGTCGCCGTCGACGTCGGATACGGACAACTCGCGTGGTCTCTGCGGAGCGATGAACGCGTCACCGTCAAGGATCGTACGAACGTACGCGAGTTGACGCTTGAAGCGATCGATGGGGAGTCTGTGGATCTTGTCGTGGGTGATCTGTCCTTCATCCCGCTCGGGCTGGTGCTGCCGGCCCTGACGCGGTGTGTGAAGCCGGACGCCGACCTGGTGATGATGGTCAAGCCGCAGTTCGAGGTGGGGAAGGAGCGGCTGGGCAGCGGGGGAGTCGTACGCAGTCCCCAGCTGCGGGCCGACGCCGTGCGGGGGGTGGCCGACAAGGCCTGGGAGCTGGGTCTCGGGGCGAACGGCGTGACGGCCAGTCCGTTGCCCGGGCCCAGGGGCAACGTGGAGTACTTTCTCTGGCTGCGGTCCGGGGCTCCGGCCCTGGACCCGGCCGATGTTGACCGTGCAGTTGCGGAGGGGCCGCGTTGACACAGAACCGAGCTCGTACAGTTTTCCTGCTCGCCCACACGGGGCGGCCCGCCGCCATCCGCAGTGCGGAGCTGGTGGTGAAGGGGCTGCTGCGCGAGGGCATCGGTGTGCGCGTACTGGAGTACGAGGCGCGCGACCTGCCGCTGCCCGAAGAGGTGGAGCTGGTCAAGGAGGCGACTCCGCAGTGCCTCGACGGGTGTGAACTGCTCATCGTGCTCGGCGGCGACGGGACGCTGCTGCGGGGCGCCGAGTTCGCGCGCGCGTCCGGGGTGCCGATGCTCGGCGTCAACCTCGGGCGGGTCGGGTTCCTCGCGGAGGCCGAGCGGGACGATCTCGACAAGGTCGTGGACCGGGTGGTGACCAAGGCGTACGAGGTCGAGGAGCGGATGACCGTCGACGTCGTCGTTCACCGCAACGGGGACATCGTGCACACGGACTGGGCGCTGAACGAGGCGGCCGTGCAGAAGGTGTCCGCGGAGAAGCTGCTCGAAGTGGTGCTGGAGATCGACGGGCGGCCGGTGACCGGGTTCGGATGTGACGGCATCGTCCTGTCCACGCCGACCGGGTCGACCGCGTACGCGTTCTCGGCGGGCGGGCCTGTGGTCTGGCCCGAGGTGGAGGCGTTGCTGATGGTGCCGATCAGTGCGCACGCGCTGTTCGCGAAGCCGCTGGTGACGTCGCCGGATTCCGTGCTGGCGGTGGAGGTGCTGCCTCATATTCCGCCGGGCGTCCTGTGGTGTGACGGGCGGCGGACCGTGGAGCTGCCGCCCGGGGCGCGGGTGGAGGTACGCAGGGGCGCGGTGCCGGTGCGGCTGGCCCGGCTGCATCACGCCTCGTTCACCGATCGGCTGGTGGCGAAGTTCGCGTTGCCCGTGTCCGGGTGGCGGGGGGCGCCGCACTAGCGCGCGCTTCCCTCCTCCGGGTGACAAGGGCGCCTCGCGCTCCTTGCCGCGGACCTCGTAAGGTCTTCCCCGTGTTGGAGGAGATGCGGATACGGTCGCTCGGGGTCATCGACGACGCTGTTGTCGAGTTGTCGCCGGGGTTCACCGCTGTCACCGGTGAGACGGGTGCGGGCAAGACCATGGTGGTCACCAGCCTCGGCTTGCTGTTGGGCGGGCGGGCGGATGCGGCACTCGTGCGGATCGGGGCCGAGAAGGCGGTCGTGGAGGGGCGGATCAGCGTGCCCTCGGACGCTTCGGTCGCCGTACGGGCCGAGGAGGCCGGGGCCGAGCTCGACGACGGGGCGCTGCTGATCAGTCGTACCGTTTCGGCCGAGGGGCGCTCGCGGGCGCACGTCGGCGGACGCAGCGTGCCCGTGGGGATGCTGGCCGAGCTCGCCGACGAGCTGGTGGCCGTGCACGGGCAGACCGATCAGCAGGGGCTGCTGAAGCTGTCCCGGCAGCGGCAGGCGCTCGACCGGTACGCGGGCGACGCCGTCGCCGTGCCGCTGGCGAAGTACGCGGAGGCCTACCGGCGGCTGCGGGCCGTCTCCGTGGAGCTGGACGAGATCACCACGCGCGCGCGTGAGCGGGCCCAGGAAGCCGACATGCTGCGGTACGGGCTCGACGAGATCGCCGGCGTGGAGCCGCGTACCGGCGAGGACGTGGAGCTGGCGGAGGAGGCGGAGCGGCTGGGGCACGCGGAGGCGCTGTCCTCGGCCGCCACGGCCGCTCACGCCGCTCTGGCGGGCAATCCGGAGGACCCCGAGGGGATCGACGCCGCCACGCTCGTCGCGGGCGCTCAGCGGGCCCTGGAGGCCGTGCGGGCGCATGACCCGGCGCTGTCGGCGCTCGCCGACCGGATCGGGGAGATCGGGATCCTGCTGGGTGACGTGGCGGGCGAGCTGGCGGGGTACGCCGACGACCTGGACGCCGATCCGCTGCGGCTGTCGGCCGTGGAGGAGCGTCGGGCCGCGCTGACGGCGCTGACGCGCAAGTACGGCGAAGATGTCGGCGCGGTGCTCACGTGGGCCGAGCGGAGTGCGGCCCGGCTCACCGAGCTGGACTCCGACGACGAGCGGATCGGCGAGCTGACCGGTGAGCGGGACGCGCTGCGGACCGAATTGGGCGGTCTCGCACAGGCCCTGAGCGATGCCCGTGCGGAGGCCGCCGAACGGTTCGCCGCCGCCGTGACCGCGGAGCTGGCCTCGCTGGCCATGCCGCACGCGCGCGTGTCGTTCGACATCCGGCAGACCGAGGACCCGGAGGGCGTCGAGGTCGGCGGGCGTACGGTCGCGTACGGGCCGTCCGGTGTGGACGAGGTCGAGCTGCTGCTGGCCCCGCATCCGGGGGCGCCGCCGCGGCCCATCGCCAAGGGCGCGTCGGGCGGTGAGCTCTCGCGCGTGATGCTGGCCGTGGAGGTCGTGTTCGCGGGGACGGACCCCGTGCCGACGTATCTGTTCGACGAGGTCGACGCGGGTGTGGGCGGCAAGGCGGCGGTGGAGATCGGGCGGCGGCTCGCGCGGCTCGCGAAGAGCGCGCAGGTCGTCGTGGTGACCCACCTGCCGCAGGTGGCCGCCTTCGCGGACCGGCAGCTGCTGGTCGAGAAGACGAACGACGGGTCGGTGACGCGCTCCGGTGTGAAGGTGCTCGAAGGGGAGGACCGGATCAGGGAGCTGTCCCGGATGCTGGCCGGGCAGGAGGACTCGGAGACGGCCCGGGCCCATGCGGAGGAGCTGTTGGCGACGGCGCGGGAGGGCGCGTAGGGGCTCGACCGCACGGGAGGCGCTCGGAGCCGCGTTCGCGCAGACGCCCACTGATTCACTCGTGTGGGTGACGCGTAGGGGCTCCCGCCCGGTCGCCGCCTCGTCGGCGTTCCCGGAACACTCGTACGTCCTGGCATTCTTGGCGTAGAAGGGGGAGGAATCGCGCGGAACACCACCGCGCGTGGTCCCTCTCTGTACGTTTCCTCGTGACCGTCCGATGCCGAACCAGGAGCCCCGGCCGCGTGAGCCCCGTGAGCAGCCCAGCACCGCACGGTCAGTCGTCGCTGCGCACCGTGCAGGTGCTCGGGGGCGGCAACGCCGGCAGCAGCGCCCATGTGCGCTCACTGACCGCGGGGCTCGTCGCCCGGGGCGTGCGGGTCACCGTGTGCGCCCCCTCGGAGGCCGATCACTCCTACGACTTCACGGGCGCCGGTGCCGAACACGTGCACGTGCCGCGCAGCAGCGACCCGGGTTCCGTGGCGGCCCTGCGGGCGGCCTGCACGGACGCCGACCTGGTGCACGCGCACGGGCTGCACGCATCGTTCCGTGCGGTGCTCGCCCTCAGCGGCCGACGCACTCCGCTCGTCGTCACCTGGCACAACCGTGCGCACGCCGAGGGGGCGCGCGCCCACCTGCTGCGATTGCTGGAGCGGCGGGTCGCGAAGGCAGCCACGGTGGTGCTCGGCACCTCGTCCGACCTTGTGGACCGGGCGCGCCGCACGGGCGCGCGGGACGCCCGGCTCGCCGCCGTGGCGCTGCCCGGGCCCCGCGGGCCCGAAGCGCCCGAGGAGCCCGAGCGGCTGCGCCCCAAGGCGCGGGCCGAACTGGGCGCCACCGGCCGGCCGTTGCTGATGGCGGTCGGCTCCCTGGAACGGCATCGCGGGTATGACGTCCTGCTGGACGCCTCGCGCGCGTGGCGCGAGCTCGACCCGGCGCCGCTGGTCGTGATCGCGGGTGAGGGGCCGCTGCGGGCGGAGCTGCAGCGCCGTATCGAGGACGAGGAGCTGCCGGTGCGGCTCATCGGGCGGCGGGACGACGTGGGCGCGCTGCTCGCCGCCGCCGATCTGGCGCTGCTGCCGAGCCGGTGCGAGTCGCGGTCCGTGCTGGCCCAGGAGGCCCTCCACGCGCGCGTGCCGCTCGTGGCCGCGCAGGTGGGTGGCATCCGCGAACTCGTCGGCGAAGCCGCCGAACTCGTGCCGCACGGCGACCCGGGCGCCCTCGCGTACGCCGTCGTACGACTGCTGGACGACCCCGGGCGGTGCGAGACCCTCCGGCAGCGGGGCGTGCGACAAGCGGCCACCTGGCCGACGGAGGACGAGACCGTCACCCAGGTCCTCAGCGTCTACGACGAGCTGACGCAGCCGCGGCCTCTGAGCTGAGCGGACGTCAGCGCGTCGAGCAGGCCTGTGATGCCGATGTCACGCAGCGGGCGGAGGCGCGACAACCGGCGGGTTGAGGCGGGCGAAGCCTTCCTGGCGCTGATAAGGGAAGTACGGGTAGGGCACTGTCCTGCCGCTGGCCGCATCGAGTCTCGCCATCTGGTCGGGTGTGAGCGTCCAGCCGACGGCACCGAGGTTCTGGCGAAGCTGCTCCTCGGTGCGGGCACCGATGATGACGGACGAGACGGTCGGTCGCTGCAGCAGCCAGTTGATGGCGATCTGCGGAATGCTCTTGCCCGTCTCCTGCGCGATCTCGTCGAGGGCGTCCACCACGCGGTAGAGGTGTTCGTCCTCGACCGGCGGGCCGTAGTCCGCGGTGTGGTGCAGTCGGCTGTTGGCCGGCAGCGGCCGGCCGCGGCGGACTTTGCCGGTGAGCCGCCCCCAGCCGAGCGGGCTCCACACGAGGGCTCCGAGGCCCTGATCGAGCCCGAGGGGCATCAGCTCCCATTCGTAGTCGCGGCCGATGAGGGAGTAGTAGACCTGATGTGCGACATAGCGCGGGTGGCCGTACTTCTCCGCGATCGCGAGGGACTTCATCCCCTGCCAGCCGGAGAAGTTCGAGATGCCGAGGTAGCGGACCTTGCCTGCTCGTACGAGATCATCCAGTGCGCACAGAACTTCCTCGATCGGCGTGCCGGCGTCGAAGGCGTGCAGCTGGAACAGGTCGATGTAGTCGGTGCCGAGCCGGCGCAGGGCCTCCTCGCATGCGGTGATCAGGCGGGAACGAGAAGAGCCTGCATCGCCTGGGCCGTCGCCCATCGGCAGGCTGGTCTTGGTGGACACGAGCACCTGGTCCCTGCGGCCTCTGATCGCTTCGCCCAGCACCTCCTCGGAGGCGCCGCCGGAATAGACGTCGGCGGTGTCGAACATCGTGATCCCGGCGTCGAGGCAGATGTCCACGAGACGGCGTGCTCCTCGCGCATCGGTGTTGCCCCAGGCACCGAACAGCGGCCCGCGGCCGCCGAAGGTGCCGGCGCCGAAGCTCAGGGCGGGGACCTTGAGGCCGGATGCACCCAGCCGCCTGTATTCCATGGCTGTTCCTCTCTCGCTGCTCTATCTGGCTAATGGTTCTCGAGTTCCGTTAGTGTGGGTCTCAACGTAGCGGGCGTAGCACGATTAACGAAACTGGAGTCCCGTTATGGGGTTTGAGGGTGCGGATCCGGGGACCGTCCGTCCCGGAGGGCGTACGGCACGGGTGCGGGCGGCGGTCCTGCGGGCGGCCGGGGACGCCTTGGCGGAGGGTGGCTTTGCCCACCTGGACCTCGCCGACATCGCGCGCCGTGCCGAGGTGGGCAAGACCACCGTCTACCGCCGCTGGGGAACGGTGACCATCTTGATGGCCGACCTGCTGATGGACATGGCCGAGCAGTCACTGCCACGTACAGAGACCGGCTCGCTGCTCGGGGACCTCAAAGCCAATGCCCGGCTCGTCCAGCGCACCTTGGCCGACCCACGGCAGGGGGCGCTGTTCAAGGCGATGATCGCGGCCGCCACCTGTGAGGCGAAGACGGCCGAGGCCCTGCGCCGCTTCTACGACATCCGCGTCAAGGAATGGGCACCCTGCGTCCAGCAGGCCATCGACCGGGGCGAGGTGCCTGAGGGCACCGATGTCCACGAGGTGATCCGAGCCGTCTCCGCCCCCCTCTACTACCGCCTGCTGACCAGCGGCGACCGCCTGGACGAAGCGGCCGCGGACCGGGCCGCCGAGGCGGCCGCGGCCGCGGCGCGTGCGGGAGCGTACCTGCGGGGCCAGGAAGGGCGTGTGTGACCGGCTTCCCCGCATCGCTCGCTGAGCGCGGGGCACCGCGTCCCGACCGTAATTCGCTTGCCCTGGCCAAGGGTTCAACGCTGCACTGTGGCCGGACACCACGCATTCGTGGTGCCGGTATCCCGAGGAGGCCGCAGTTCCCATGGAGATCCGTCCCACGACCGACGAGGATTTCGACGTCTTCGTCGACACACTCCATGCCGCGTTCGGGCTCTTCCCGGATACCCCGGTCGAGGGCGGCGGGCTCTGGTGGTCGGCGCTCGAAAAGGACCGCTGCATACTCGCTGTCACGGCGGGCGGCCGGCCCGTCGGCACCGCCGCCACGCACTCCTTCGAGCTCACCCTGCCCGGCGAGATGCTCGTCCCGGCCCCCGGGGTGACCGCAGTCGGCGTCCTGCCCTCGCACCGGCGCCAGGGCGTGCTCACAGCGATGATGCGGCATCAGCTCGCCGAGCTGCGGGCCCGCGGGGAGTTCCTTTCCGTGCTGCTCGCGTCCGAGGCCTCGATCTACGGCAGGTTCGGCTACGGACCGGCGACCTACACGGCGCGGCTGACGGTGCCGCGCCACAAGGCCGCCCTCGCCGTTCCCCGGGCGCGCGGAGCGGCCCAGCCGCCGGCGACCGGCTCGGACAACGGTTCGGTCGAGGTGCTGCGTCGGGCCGACTGCGGCGAGATCCTGGAAGAGGTCTACGACCGGTATCGCCGCGCCCAGCCCGGCGCGCTCTCCAGGCCGCACCGCTGGTGGGCCTTGCGCGCAGGGCAGCCCCCGATCTCGCCGGCGCCGCGCTACGTCGCCGTCCACCGGGACGCCGACGGTGTCCCGGACGGGTACGCCAGCTACTCGATCGAGTCCGGCACCCTGACGGTCGACGAGACCATCGCCGGCGACGACGCCGTCTTCACGGCCCTGGCCCGGTTCGTACTCGGGCACGACCTGGTCTCTCAGGTCGTGTTCAAGCACGTCCCGCCCGGTCACCCGCTGCGCTGGCAGCTCGCGGACTTCCGCGCGGGCGAGGTGAGCGGCGACATGGACTGGCTCTGGGTGCGGCTGCTGGACGTCCCGCGTGCTCTGACCGCGCGCGGCTGGTTCACGGACGGCGAGCTCGTCCTCGACGTCGAGGACCCGTGCTTCGGCGAGCACGGCCGCTACCTGCTGACCGTCCGGGACAGCAAGGCCGACTGCGTTCCGACGGACCGGGAGCCCGACCTGTCCCTGGACGTGCGCGACCTGGGCTCCATCTACCTCGGCGGCACCGCCCCGAGCACGCTCGTGCGCGCCGGACACATCCGGGCCCACCGCCCGGACGCAGTCACCCTCGCTGACGCACTCTTCCGCGCCGAACGCTCCCCGCACTGCCTGCACTGGTTCTGACCGCGCTCGCAGACCGTGCACAAGTCCCGCGAGCACGGGGGCGGCGAGGAGCACGACGGCCGGACGGGGTCGGGGCCGGCCCCGCTCTCACTGCACGTGTCGTCGCGCCCGCAGGGCCAGGCTGAGGGCCAGCACCGTCTGGGCGTCGTCGAGGTCGGTGCCCAGCAGCTCCCCGATGCGGGCGAGGCGGTTGTAGAGGGTCTGGCGGTTGAGGTGGAGCTCACGGGCCGTCTCCGCCTTGCGGCCCGCGTGCGCCAGGTAGGTCTCCAGGGTGGGCAGCAGCGGCGGCTTGGAGCGGTGGTCGTGGTCCTGGACCGGGCCGATGGCACGGTCCACGAACGCCGCCAGGTCGGGGTGGTCGCGCAGCCGCCACAGCAGCAGGTCGATGTCGAGGCGGCGGGCGTCGTACCAGGGGCGGTCCGACAGGCCCTGGGCCGCCGTCGCCGTCTCGGCCGCGTGGCGCAGGCCCGCCGACGCCGCCGCCCAGCCACCGGCGACCCCGACGACCACGACCGGCGGCTGCGCTCCGGGCCGCTGTATCCCGGCCCGCTCCACCCCGGCCCGCAGCGCCACCGCGACCCGGTCCGCGACCGCCGAGCGCTCCGACTCCGAGCGCAGGCCCAGGAGGAGTGGCACCCGGCCCTCGACCGGCCGCACGCCGAGGAGGACCGGGACGCCCACCGACGCCAGCTCCTCCGCCACCGCCCGCGCCAGCACCGCCCAGCCGCCGCCGGGGGAGAGCGCGTCACCCAGCCGCATGACCACCGGCAGCAACGGGCTGCTGCCCGGCTTGAAGCCCAGCACCCGCGCCTGGGCCGGCGCGTCCTCCGCCGAGACACGGCCCTCGGCTAGGTCGGTGAGGAAGTCGCCGCGCCCCCGAGCCGCCAACTCCTCCTCCTGCCGGGCCTGCATCAGCACCACGGCCAGGATGCCCGCGGCCCGCTCGGCGGCCATCCGGTGCACCGGAGCGAGTGGGGAGCGCACGGGCAGCAGCGCGAGCCGGGCACGTACGGAACCGGCCCCCGGGCCACCGCCGGGCACGTCCACGAGCACCGAACCGGCCGGTGGCGGCGCGTCCTTGTGCGGGCCACGCAGCCCCTCCCACACCTGGAGCGGATCCGCGCCCTCGGGACCCGACCCGGCGGCGTACAGGAGCTGACCGTCCGTCGTCTCCAGGAACACCGGATTGCCGCTGAAGTCCGCCAGGATGCCCAGCACCTGAGGGATCCCGCCGCCGCCCAGCAGCGCCTCCGTGCAGCGGCGGTGCACCTCCTCCGCCCGCTGGAGCAGCGCGTAGTGGCCGTTGACGATCTCGGTGTGGATCTCCTCCGTGACCGTCACGAAGGGCACCTCGCGGTGCAGTTGGACCAGAGGCAGCCCGGCCGAGCGGGCCGTCTCGACGAGGGCGGCGGGCAGCCGGCTGAAACGCGGCCCCAACTCGATCACCAGGGCGGCGATCCCGCGCTCTGCCAGGGTGCGCACGAACGCCCGCTGCTCGGCCGGTCGGGTGCCGAGGCCGTAGCCGGTGCTCAGCAGCAGCTCGCCGCCCTTGAGCAGCGAGGCGATGTTCGGCACCTCGCCCGCGTGCACCCAACGCACGGTGCGCCCCAGCCGGTCGGCGCCCGCCAGGACCTCGGGCAGCCCGCTGCGCAGGCCGGGCAGCTCCAGCGCCCGCCGGACGGTGATGCCGGCGCCCTGGCTGTCGACTCGGTGGTCCGTACGGCTGTCCATGCAGCGGACGCTACCTGCGCGGATGCGTCGGCGACAGCACGGCGGGGCAGCGGAGCCACCCGCGCGCAGGCCCCGGCGACGGCGCGGTGGGGCAGCGGAGCCACCCGCGCGCAGGCCCCGGCGACGGCGCGGTGGGGCAGCGGAGCCACCCGCGCAGGCCCCGGCGACAGTAGGGCGGGGCAGCGGAGCCACCCGCGCGCAGGCCCCGGCGACAGCACGGCGGGGCAGCGGAGCCACCCGCGCAGGCCCCGGCGACGGCACGGGCGGCATAGGGCACCCGGGGGCGGGTAGCGGCGTCCTCATGGACATCAGTGTGGTCGCTGCGGCACGAGAGGACGACAGCCCGGTCGAGGAACCCCTGCGCGTCGCGCAACTCGCCGACCGGCTCGGATACCGCGAGATCTGGGCGGGAGAGGGGGCGACATGGGACTCGTTCGTCCTGGCGACGGCCATCGGACTGGCCACCGGGCAGGCCGAACTGACGGCCGGACCGGTACCGGTCAACGTACGGGACCCGCTCACGATCGCGCGCGGCGCCGCCTCGACCGCCACCCTCACCGGACGGCCCGTCGGTGTCGCGCTCGGCACGTCCAGCAGGCGGGTCGTCGAGGGCGTGCACGGCAGGACCCGGACGCGCCCCGCGGCCACCATGGAGGAGACCGCGGCGGCCCTGCGCTGTCTGCTGCACGGTGAGCCGGGTGAGCCGATCGTGCCCGGGAGCGCCTTCCTGCGCCGGCTGGCGCCGCCCGGTGGCCGGCTCACCGTGGCCGCGTTCGGGGACCGCGCCATCACCACGGCCGCCGCGCACGCGGACCGCATGCTGTTGGACATCGTCTCCCCGGAGCAGGTGCGTCTCCTGCGGGCCAAGCTGCTCGACGCGGCCCGGCGCGAGGGCCGTACCCCGCCCACGCTGGCCTCCTGGCTGCCCGCCGCCGTCGACCCCGACCCGGCCTCGCTCCGGCAGGTCCTGGGCAGCATCGCCGGCTACCTGACCGTGCCGGGCTACAGCGACATGTTCACCGCGGCCGGCTTCGGCGAGGCCGTGGAGCTGGCCGCCAAGGGCGCCGACCGCGAGACCCTGGTCCAGGCCCTGCCCGCCGAGGCGGCCACCGCGGTCGGCCTGGTCGGCGACCTGGACACCGTGCGCGCCCGCATCGACGCCTACGCCGAGGCGGGCCTGGACGAGATCGCCCTGGTCCCGGCGACGGCGGGTGACCCGGCGGGGGAGCGTACGCTCACGGCACTCAGGCCGGCCTGATGTTGTGGTTGGAGCGGAACACGTTGTCGGGGTCGTGGCGCCGCTTCAGCTCGGCCAGCCGCCGGGCGTTCTCCGCGCCCACGCCCGCGATCACCCGCTCCGGGCCCTCGTCACCGATGAAGTTGAGGTAGACGTCACCGGTGCTCCACGGCCGCACGTCCTCCCGGACGTCCCGCACCCAGCGGATGCCCCGCTCGTCGTCCGCCGGGTCCTCCCAGATCCCGAAGGGGTGCACGGCCCACGGCGCGTCCCGGTAGGGCACGGGGTAGTCGCCCGGTCCTTCGGCGATCGCGCCGCCCTGCGGGAACAGCACGTGCTGGGTCCCGGTCGGCACCGGCATCGAGTCGGCGCGGGCACAGTAGACGTCCACGAAGGCGTCGGGCGCGTCCCTGAGGTACTCCGCCGACCAGTAGTTCCGCAGCCCCGGAGGGTCGTCGATCATGCACTGCACGTCGGCGTACGGCATCGTCCCGACGACCTCCGCCTCGTGCGGCAGCGCCAGCAGCGGCTCGGCGAGTTTGCGCAGGTCCTCCTCGCCGCCGACGTACGTCAGCAGGACACCGCACATCAGCGAGCCGACCAGGTGCGGCGGTACGAACTCCTCGGGCGGGGCGGTGAGATAGATGACGGCGCCGCCCGCCTCGTTCGGGGCGACCTTGATCAGGTCGCGGTAGGTGCGCACGGCCTCGCGGCCGTGTTCGGGGAGGAACAGCAGCAGCGCGATCGAGAACTCCGGCATCTCGTGCAGCTTCAGGGTGAGCGCGGTGGCGACGCCGAAGTTGCCGCCGCCGCCGTGCAGGGCCCAGAACAGGTCCGGGTTCTCGTCGGCGCTGGCATGGGTCCGGGAACCGTCGGCGGTGACCAGCTCCACGCCGAGCAGATTGTCGACGGCGAGCCCGCACCAGCGGTCCAGCCAGCCCGTGCCGCCGCCCAGGACGAAGCCGCCCACGCCGGTGGTGGAGGCCCGGCCGCCGGTCGTGGCGAGACCGTAGGGCTGGGTCGCCCGGTCCAGATGGCTCATCGTGGCCCCGCCACCGACCCGTACCGCCTCGGCGGCGGGGTGGACGGTCACCTCGTGCATCCGGCGCAGGTCGATCACCAGGCCGCCGTCGTTGAGCGCCATGCCCGCCACGCTGTGGCCGCCGCCGCGCACCGCCACCTTCAGGTCCAGGTCCCGGGCGAAACGCACCGACCGGACGACATCGCTTTCGTCCGCACACTGCGCGATCACCGCCGGGCGGCGGTCGATCATCGCGTTGAACACCGCCCGGGCGTCGTCGTACCCCGGGTCCTCCGGGGCGAACACGTCGCCGGTCAGATCCTCGCGCAGCGCGTTCAGAGCCGCGCCGGCCTTCGAGAGGGGAGCCATGGCCGCCCCCTTCCGACATCAGGGGCTGGGTCTGCTTCCAGGCTAGGCGGGCGCGGGCCGGCGTTCCTGTTCAGCCGCCGTAGGCGCCGGACGCGGTCAGGCGCAGCGCGGTGTCGATCAGTGGGACGTGGCTGAAGGCCTGCGGGAAGTTGCCGACCTGGCGCTTGAGATGCGGGTCCCACTCCTCGGCCAGCAGACCGAGGTCGTTGCGCAGCGCCAGCAGCTTCTCGAACAGCTTGCGGGCCTCGTCGACGCGGCCGATCATCGCGAGGTCGTCCGCCATCCAGAACGAGCAGGCGAGGAACGCGCCCTCGTCGCCGGGGAGGCCGTCGACGCCCTCGTTGTCGCCCGAAGTCGGGTAGCGCAGGATGAAGCCGTCCGGGGTGGACAGCTCGCGCTGGATCGCCTCGATGGTGCCGATGACGCGCTTGTCGTCCGGCGGCAGGAAGCCCATCTGCGGGATGAGCAGCAAGGACGCGTCCAGCTCCTTCGAGCCGTAGGACTGCGTGAAGGTGTTGCGCTCCTTGTCGTAGCCCTTCTCGCAGACGTCCCGGTGGATGTCGTCGCGCAGCTCGCGCCACTTCTCCAGCGGGCCGTCGGCGTCGCCGGACTCGATCAGCTTGATCGTGCGGTCCACCGCGACCCAGGCCATGACCTTGGAGTGCACGAAGTGGCGGCGCGGGCCGCGCACCTCCCAGATGCCTTCGTCCGGCTCGTCCCAGTGGTCCTCGAGGTAGCGGATCAGCTTCAGCTGGAGCAGCGAGGCGTAGTCGTTGCGGGCCAGGCCCGTCATGTGGCCCAGGTGCAGTGCCTCGGTGACCTCGCCGTAGACGTCCAGCTGGAGCTGGTGGGCGGCGCCGTTGCCGACGCGGACCGGCGCGGAGTTCTCGTAGCCGGGCAGCCAGTCCAGCTCCGCCTCGCCGAGCTCGCGCTCGCCGGCGATGCCGTACATGATCTGCAGGTTCTCCGGGTCGCCGGCGACGGCGCGCAGCAGCCACTCGCGCCAGGCGCGCGCTTCCTCGCGGTAGCCGGTGCGCAGCAGCGACGACAGGGTGATCGCCGCGTCGCGCAGCCAGGTGTAGCGGTAGTCCCAGTTGCGGACACCGCCGATGTCCTCGGGCAGCGAGGTGGTGGGCGCGGCGACGATGCCGCCGGTCGGGGCGTAGGTCAGGGCCTTCAGCGTGATCAGGGAGCGGATCACGGCCTCGCGGTAGGGGCCGTGGTAGGTGCACTGCTCGACCCACTCGCGCCAGAAGTCCTCCGTGGCCTGCAGCGACTGCTCGGGCTCCGGCAGCGCGGGCGGCTGCTTGTGCGAGGGTTCCCAGGAAATCGTGAAGGCGATCCGGTCGCCCGGGGCGACCGTGAAGTCCGCGTAGGTGGTCAGCGACTTGCCGTAGGTCTCGGCCGTGGTGTCGAACCACACCGAGTCCGGGCCCGCGACGGCGACCGTGCGGCCCTCGTGCTTGTGCACCCACGGCACCACACGGCCGTACGAGAAACGCATCCTCAGGGCGGAGCGCATGGGCACGCGGCCCGAGACGCCCTCGACGATCCGGATCAGCTGCGGGGCGCCGTCACGCGGGGGCATGAAGTCCGTCACACGAACGGTGCCGCGTGGCGTGTCCCACTCGGATTCCAGGATCAGCGAGTCGCCGCGGTAGCTGCGCCGGGCGGCGGTCGGCGGCTCCGCGTCGGAGGCGTGCGCGGGGCCCAGCCGCCAGAAGCCGTGCTCCTCGGTGCCCAGCAGACCGGCGAAGATGGCATGCGAGTCGAAGCGGGGCAGGCAGAGCCAGTCCACCGTGCCGTCACGGCAGACCAGCGCCGCTGTCTGCATGTCTCCGATGAGTGCGTAGTCTTCGATGCGCCCGGCCACGTGCAACTCCAGTCGAACGGCCACGTCGCCCCCACAAGAACAAGAACAGGGGCATTCGCTAGTGCGGTCAAGGGGTCTTGGGTATGCGTCGTTGAGCGGTGAAGCAAAGCAGTCGCCGCCGCCGTGTGGCAAAACGACAATTACTGCTCAACGAACTGACGAGCTCTCGTTGTTCCGGTGACTACGGGCGGGGGTGGTGCCGTGTTACCCGGCCGGGCTCGGCAGCGAGTGTCCGAGCAGGATACGACGCACGTAGATGATCCGCGTGCTGCTCCGGGCAACGCGGATGGGCCGATCGGGTGAGCGACGGGTGAGAAACCCGTGCTCGGCGCGTGTCCGTGTCGGCTTGTGAGCGGAGCGTGGCCGGAAGCCGTTCCCCGCGGTCGCTGATACCCTGGTAGCCCGTGGACCGGTGGGCTCGAAACCCCCGAACCGCAGCGACGGCGACCCCGGAGAACTCCGGCCGGCAGCCGTACCGCACCCCCAGACCGCGACCACGGGAGCCCCCTCTTGGCCATGCCGCCCGCTGCTTTTCGAAACAGCAAAGCCACGACGACCAAGCACATCTTCGTCACCGGGGGTGTCGCCTCCTCTCTCGGCAAGGGTCTCACCGCCTCCAGCCTCGGCATGCTGCTCAAGGCCCGTGGGCTGCGTGTCGTGATGCAGAAGCTCGACCCCTACCTGAACGTCGACCCCGGGACGATGAACCCGTTCCAGCACGGTGAGGTCTTCGTCACCAACGACGGAGCCGAGACCGACCTGGACATCGGGCACTACGAGCGCTTCCTCGACCGCGATCTCGACGGCTCCGCCAACGTCACCACCGGCCAGGTCTA
This sequence comes from Streptomyces griseus subsp. griseus, assembly GCF_000720255.1. Taxonomy (GTDB): domain Bacteria; phylum Actinomycetota; class Actinomycetes; order Streptomycetales; family Streptomycetaceae; genus Streptomyces; species Streptomyces griseus_I. The sequence continues at coordinate 23,886 of NZ_JOJE01000003.1, forward strand.
CAACACGGTGATCGCCAAGGAGCGGCGCGGCGAGTACCTGGGTGACACCGTGCAGGTCATCCCGCACATCACCAACGAGATCAAGCACCGCATCCGCCGTATGGCCACCGACGAGGTGGACGTGGTCATCACGGAGGTCGGCGGCACCGTCGGTGACATCGAGTCGCTGCCGTTCCTGGAGACGGTCCGGCAGGTGCGGCACGAGGTCGGCCGGGACAACGTCTTCGTCGTTCACATCTCTCTCCTGCCCTACATCGGTCCCTCGGGCGAGCTGAAGACCAAGCCCACCCAGCACTCGGTCGCGGCCCTGCGCAACATCGGTATCCAGCCGGACGCGATCGTCCTGCGCTGCGACCGTGAGGTCCCCACCGCGATCAAGCGCAAGATCTCCCTGATGTGCGACGTCGACGAGGCCGCCGTCGTGGCGTGCCCGGACGCACGGTCCATCTACGACATTCCGAAGACCGTGCACGGCGAGGGCCTGGACGCGTATGTCGTACGGAAGCTGGACCTGCCCTTCCGCGACGTGGACTGGACGACCTGGGACGACCTGCTCGACCGCGTCCACAACCCCGACCACGAGATCACCCTCGCCCTGGTCGGCAAGTACATCGACCTGCCCGACGCCTACCTCTCGGTCACCGAGGCGCTGCGCGCCGGCGGCTTCGCCAACCGGGCCCGCGTGAAGATCAAGTGGGTCACCTCCGACGACTGCAAGACCCCGGCCGGCGCCGCGGAGCAGCTCGCCGACGTCGACGGCATCTGCATCCCGGGCGGCTTCGGCGACCGCGGTGTGCTCGGCAAGGTCGGCGCCATCCGCTACGCCCGCGAGAACAGGATTCCGCTGCTCGGCCTCTGCCTCGGCCTGCAGTGCATCGTGATCGAGGCGGCCCGCAGCCTCGCCGACATCGGCGACGCCAACTCCACCGAGTTCGACCCGGCCACCGCCCACCCGGTCATCTCCACCATGGCCGAGCAGCTCGACATCGTCGCGGGCGACGGCGACATGGGCGGAACGATGCGCCTGGGCATGTACCCGGCCAAGCTGGCCGAGGGTTCGATCGTCCGTGAGGTCTACGACGGCAAGGAGTACGTCGAGGAGCGCCACCGGCACCGCTACGAGGTGAACAACGCCTACCGCGCGGAGCTGGAGAAGAAGGCCGGCATCCTCTTCTCGGGCACCTCGCCGGACGGCAAGCTCGTCGAGTACGTCGAGTACCCGCGCGAGATCCACCCCTACTTGGTCGCCACGCAGGCGCACCCCGAGCTGCGCTCGCGTCCGACGCGGCCGCACCCGCTGTTCGCCGGTCTGGTGAAGGCCTCGGTCGAGCGGAAGAATTCCAAGTAACACGACCGGTTGTACGGTGGCCGGGGTGCATACCTTCAACGGTGGGCACCCCGGTTTTGTTTTGGCTCGTGGGAGGACGTGGCATGACGATCAAGGACACCCCCGAGGAGTGGGGGATCCGGGCGACGGAGACCCCCTTCGTGGGCGGAAAGACCTCCGTCCGCACCGACGAGGTGGTCATGCCCGGTGGGGAGTCGGCCCACCGCGACTACCAGGTCCACCCGGGCTCCGTGGCCGTCCTCGCCCTCGACGAGGAGGGCCGTGTCCTGCTCATCAAGCAGTACCGGCACCCGGTGCGGCACAAGCTGTGGGAGATTCCAGCCGGCCTGCTCGACGTGCCGGGCGAGAACCCGCTGCACGCCGCCCAGCGGGAGCTGTACGAGGAGGCGCACGTCAAGGCCGAGGACTGGCGGGTCCTGACCGATGTGTACACGAGCCCCGGCGGCAGCGACGAGGCCGTGCGGGTCTTCCTCGCCCGGGGGCTGTCCGAGGCCGACGGCCAGCGCTTCGCCAGCGAGGACGAGGAGGCCGACATGGAGCACGCGCGGGTGCCCGTCGAGGACCTCGTGCGGGGCGTGCTCGCGGGCGAGCTGCACAACACCTGCCTCGTCGTGGGCGTCCTCTCGCTGGTCGCCGCGCAGAACGGCGACGGCCTGGAGGCGCTGCGCCCGGCGGAGGCGCCGTGGCCGGCGCGGCCCTTCGAGGCCTGACCGGGGGACGGGACACCGCTCTCCACTGCCGGTGTGACGATCGCCTGATCCGATCGGGGGACCTGCCCGCCGCGCTCCTCACGGAACGTCGCAGAGCGTGAACTAGGCTCGACACGAGAGTGAGCCGAAGAGCGGCGGAACGGCCCGGACCGGAGTCCCGGCGGGCTTGCGCGTGCGGTGGGACGGGAGCGTGGCCCGTGATGGATCAGGCGGTCGACACGGACGGAGTGCAGCTGTCGGGACACGCGGACCCGGACCCCCTTTTCCTGGGCCGCACACGGGAGTTGAAGGAACTCCGCGCCGACATCGAGCGCGCGGGACTGGACACCCTGTCCGGAAAGAAACCCCCACGCGCGCGCGTGCTCCTCATCGCGGGCCGCCCCGGTTCCGGCCGCACGGCCCTGGCCGAGGAACTCGTACGACAGGTCGCCGACCGCTATCCGGACGGGGTGCTGCGCGCCCGGCTGAGCGACCCCGACGGCACGCCCGTGCCGGTCGAACGGGCCGCCCGCGAGCTGCTGACCGCCCTGGAGCTGCCGACGCCGGCAGGTGCCGCCGAGGACGACCTCACGGCGGCCCTGCGCGACGCCCTCGCCGGCCGGCGCACGCTGCTCCTGCTCGACGACGCGGCCGACGCCGAACAGGTCGACGCCTTGCTGCCGGACGCCCCGGAATGCCTGGTCGTCGCCGTCTCCGAAGGCCCCCTGACCGGGATCTCCGACGTCCGCCCGTGCACCCTGGGCGGGCTGGACACCAAGTCGGCCATCGAGTTGCTGACCCGCTACACCGGCTCGGTGCGCATCACCGTCGACCCCAGGGCCGCCGAGGGCCTCGTCGAGCAGTGCCAGGCCCAGCCCGCCGCCCTCACGCTGGCCGGCGGCTGGCTCGCCGCCCGCCCCATGGCCGCCGTGTCCGACCTCGCCAAGCAACTGCGTTCCGACGGCAACGAGGGCACGCCCCTCAGCCGTGTCTTCCGGCTCACCCACGCGCTGCTGCCCGTCCCGGCCGCCCGGATACTGCGCCTGCTCGCCCTCGCCCCGGCCGGTCTGGTCGACCCGCACACCGCCTCCGCGCTCGCCGGATCCTCGGTCGGCAGCGCCCGCACCACCCTCGACGACCTCGTCGCCCTGGGCCTGCTGCGGTCCGTCGACTCGCCGCTGCCGCAGTACGAGGTCCCCGGCTGCCTGTATCCGCTGCTCAAGACCCTCGCCGACACCCAGGAGCGCCCCGCGGAGCTCCAGTTGGCCCGGGCCCGCATGCTGGAGCGGACGGTACGGCTGCTGCAGTCCTGCCGGGCGATCACCGAGACCGACGACTCCGAGGCGCGCGAGAAGCTGCAGGAGATGCCGCGCGCCGTGCGCTTCCCCACCCCCCGGGCGGCCGCCGAGTGGCTCCGGATCCGCAGACCCGCCCTGCTCGCCGCGGCCCGCGTCGCGGTCGCCGACGGAGAGGTCGACACCCTCGCCCGCCGCCTGCTGTCGCAGCTGGTCAGGGCGATGGTCGCGCACTTCGGCACCCAGGCGGCCGCGCCCGACCTCTACGACGTCCACGGACTCGTCCTCGACGTGGCCGAGCGCCGGGGCCTGCACCGTGAGCGGGCCGCCGCCCTGCTGAACCTCGCCGACCTCGACGCGCGCACCGGCCGTACGGCGGACGCGCTGGCCCGCTATCGGGCCGCGCTGGACGCCGGACGCGAGGCGAACGACCCCTACGCGACCGGGCGCGCGATGGAATCCGTAGGGGGCGCGCACCTGGAGCTCGGGGACTACGACCGGGCCGCCGACTGGTTCGGCCGCGCCCTCGCCCAGCGGCTGGCCCGCGACGAGCGCGAGGACGCCGCCCGGCTGTACGGCCGGATCGCCGCCGCCCACACCTACGCGGCCCGCTACGGCGAGGCACAGCGGGCCTGGCGGGCAGCTCTGGCGGGTTACCGCAGGGCCGGTGATGTGGCGGCCCACGCACGGGCGTTGAGTGAGCTGGCGCGGGTCCAGGAGTACGCGGGCCGGCCCGAGGAGTCGCTGCGCACCTGCCAGGAGGCCGTGGAGTGGGCGCGGCGCGCCGAGGACGTGCGTCTGCAGGCCGCGCTCCACCTGCGGATCGCCGACACCCTGGAGCACCTCGGCGACCCCACGGCGGCTCAGATGCACCGCGGCGCCGCCGAGCGGATGCTGGGGGAGGAGGGCCAGGAACGTGATCCGGACCCGGAAACCGGAGAAGACGCCTGCGAAATCCGCAGTGCACCCGTTGAAGATTGATGCAATGAAAGGCTAGACAGCGGGTACACCTTCATTAGACTGGCTCTGCCGCACGTTCTCCTGCGGTTCTCCCGGTGCGCCTGTGCATGCCCGGGTCTGTACTGCTATGCCCCCACACCCTCCGAGCCAAGGACCGTGATCGACGTGAAGGTCGGCATCCCCCGCGAGGTCAAGAACAACGAGTTCCGGGTGGCCATCACCCCCGCCGGTGTGCACGAGCTGGTGCGCCACGGACACCAGGTCGTCGTGGAGCGGGGCGCCGGTGTCGGCTCCTCCATCCCCGACGCCGAGTACGTCACCGCCGGTGCCGAGATCCTCGACACCGCGGACGAGGTGTGGGCCACGGCCGACCTGCTGCTGAAGGTCAAGGAGCCCATCGCCGAGGAGTACCACCGCCTCCGCAAGGACCAGACGCTCTTCACCTATCTGCACCTGGCCGCCTCCAAGGAGTGCACCGACGCGCTCGTCGAGTCCGGCACCACCGCGATCGCCTACGAGACCGTCGAGCTGCCCAGCCGCGCCCTCCCGCTGCTCGCCCCCATGTCCGAGGTCGCGGGCCGCCTCGCCCCGCAGGTCGGCGCCTATCACCTGATGCGCGCCAACGGCGGCCGCGGTGTGCTGCCCGGCGGCGTCCCCGGCGTGCTGGCCGGCCGGGCCGTCGTCATCGGCGGTGGCGTCTCCGGCTGGAACGCCGCGCAGATCGCCATCGGCATGGGCTTCCACGTCACCCTGCTCGACAAGGACATCAACAAGCTCAAGGAAGCCGACAAGGTCTTCGGTACGAAGATCCAGACGGTCGTCTCCAACGCCTTCGAGCTGGAGAAGGCGTGCCTGGAGGCCGACCTCGTCATCGGCGCCGTGCTCATCCCGGGCGCCAAGGCCCCGAAGCTGGTCACCAACGAGCTCGTGTCGCGCATGAAGCCGGGAAGTGTCCTTGTCGACATCGCGATCGACCAGGGCGGCTGCTTCGAGGACTCCCGCCCCACCACGCACGCCGAGCCGAGCTTCCGGGTCCACAACTCGGTCTTCTACTGCGTCGCCAACATGCCCGGCGCGGTCCCCAACACCTCCACCTACGCGCTCACCAACGCCACGCTGCCCTACATCGTCGAACTCGCCGACCACGGCTGGGTGGAGGCGCTGCGCCGCGACCCGGCGCTGGCCAAGGGCCTCAACGCGCACGACGGCAAGGTCGTTTACCGGGAGGTGGCGGAGGCGCACGGCCTGGAGCACGTGGAGCTGGCGTCCCTGCTCGGCTGAGTCGCCAAGTCACCTTTCGGCAAAAGGCGATACGTCAACAGAGGTCGTCAACGCCGCGCACCAGGCCGGACCTTGCCCGACAAGGTCCGGCCGGATGTGTGTATGGTCACTTTGCGACTCTCGGTCAACTCGCCTCGAACGTAACCCTTCGACCGATTCGCACACCGGCGAAACCTACCGTGCGACGGCCGTACGCCCTTGACAGCGGGATGTTTCATTGCCGACACATCGTGCCGGGTCCGGCGGATTGTGTTGCTGCGGACCGCCGACACGCCATAGAGTCGCCAATCGTCGGCATGGTGCCACGCTGACCTGTCTAGAAGTTTCCTGGTCACCAAGGAGGTAAGACGACTTGTGAATGAGTCGACATTTTCTCCCGGGGGTGGTCAACCAGGAATGCCCGCGCAGGCCCAGGGCCCCGAGGGGTTCGAGGCTGTCGGCTCCGTCGCGGTGCGCACCTTCGCAGCCCACCAGAGTCCGCAGGCGACTCGGACACACCACAGCATGGATGGCCATCACGTGAACGCCAGGGCCGGCGACGGAAGTGGCGCGCCCCACAACCACTTCGCCGACTACGACGAACTGCCCGAAGGGCACTTCTACGACCCCGACGCCGAGTACGAGCCGGATCCGGAGTACGCGGCCACGCTCGCGCCCGACGCTGCCCGCCAGCGCCGCGAGCGCATCGGCCCGACCGGTCGGCCGCTGCCGTACTTCCCGATCCCGGGTCCGCTCACCGATCACGGCCCCGCGAAGATCATCGCGATGTGCAACCAGAAGGGTGGCGTCGGCAAGACGACGTCGACCATCAACCTGGGTGCCGCGCTCGCGGAGTACGGCCGTCGTGTGCTGCTCGTGGACTTCGACCCGCAGGGCGCGCTGTCGGTCGGACTCGGCGTCAACCCGATGGAGCTCGACCTCACCGTCTACAACCTGCTCATGGAGCGGGGGATGGCGGCCGACGAGGTGCTCCTGAAGACGGCGGTCCCCAACATGGACCTGCTGCCCAGCAATATCGACCTGTCCGCCGCCGAGGTCCAGCTCGTGAGCGAGGTCGCCCGCGAGTCGACGCTCCAGCGGGCGCTGAAGCCGCTGCTGCCGGACTACGACTACATCGTGATCGACTGTCAGCCCTCGCTCGGCCTGCTCACGGTGAACGCCCTGACGGCCGCGCACAAGGTGATCGTGCCGCTGGAGTGCGAGTTCTTCGCACTGCGTGGTGTGGCACTGCTGACGGAGACCATCGAGAAGGTCCAGGAGCGGCTCAACCCCGAGCTGGAGCTCGACGGGATCCTCGCCACGATGTACGACTCCCGGACCGTGCACAGCCGTGAGGTGCTGGCGCGTGTCGTCGAGGCGTTCGACGATCACGTCTATCACACGGTCATCGGCCGCACGGTGCGCTTCCCGGAGACCACGGTCGCCGGTGAGCCGATCACCACGTACGCGTCCAACTCCGTCGGGGCCGCCGCCTATCGTCAGCTCGCCAGGGAGGTGCTCGCCCGGTGTCACGCCGAGTGAGTCTGCCGGGGGCCGACGAACTGTTCCGTACGACAGGGGGAATGGCGCTCCAGCCGTCCACTCCCCGGCGCGGGGCCAACGGCGAACCTCGGGTGCCGGCTCCCGCGGGGGAGAGCGACGGGGCGGCCGCCGCGTCGCCCTCGCCCGAGGACGCACCGCAGGCCGTGCCCGCGCAGGGCGGGGACGGCGAGGGCGCGGAGCATGTGGCGGCCGAGGCGGACACCGGCGAGGCGGGGGAGTCCCGCAGCAGGTCCGCCGGGGCTGACGCGTCCGCCGCGTCCATTGCCGCGGAGCGGTCGCCGCGCCGGCAGGGGGCGGCGCAGGAGGGTTCTGCCGCGGCGGCGCCCAAGAAGCGGGGCCGGGCAGCCTCCCGGCGGCCCAGCGGGCGTGAGCGTCACGACGAGAAGATCACGGTGTACGTGTCCGCCGAGGAGCTCATGGATCTGGAGCACGCGCGGTTGGTGCTCCGGGGTGAGCACGGGCTGGCGGTCGACCGGGGGCGCATCGTGCGCGAGGCGGTGGCCGTGGTGCTGGCGGATCTGGAGTCGCGGGGTGACGCGAGCATCCTCGTACGACGGCTGCGGGGGCGGTAGCGGTAGCCTGCGGGGGCTATGACCTCGAACGACGCTCCCCGGCCCGGTGTACCCGGCGGCCGTCGGCGTGTGCTGGGGCGGGGGCCAGGGCCAGCTCCGTCCGCGCCTGAGGTCGAGAGCACGACGCCTGCCCACAACGGCGACGAGTCCGACAACGAGCCCTCTGCCGCCCAGCCGCAAGAACCCGGTGACGGGGTCTTCAAGGTTCGGCTCGCCAACTTCGAGGGGCCCTTCGATCTCCTCCTCCAGCTGATCTCCAAGCACAAGCTGGACGTCACCGAAGTCGCCCTCTCCAAGGTGACCGATGAGTTCATGGCGCACATCCGGGCGATGGGGCCGGACTGGGATCTGGATCAGACGACCGAGTTCCTCGTTGTCGCTGCCACCCTGCTCGATCTGAAGGCCGCTCGGTTGCTGCCCGCCGCGGAGGTCGAGGACGAGGCCGACCTCGCGTTGCTGGAGGCGCGGGACCTGCTCTTCGCGCGGCTCCTCCAGTACCGGGCGTACAAGCAGATCGCGGACATCTTCAACGCGCGGCTCGACGACGAGGCGCGGCGGTATCCGCGTACCGTCGGCCTGGAGCCGCACCATGCCGAGCTGTTGCCCGAGGTGGTCATCAGCATAGGGGCGGAAGGATTCGCCAGGCTGGCCGTCAAGGCGATGCAGCCGAAGCCCAAGCCGCAGGTGTACGTCGACCACATTCACGCGCCGCTGGTCAGCGTGCAGGAGCAGGCCGGGATCGTGGTCGCGCGGCTCAGGGAGCTGGGGGAGGCCAGCTTCCGGGTGCTGGTGGACGACGCCGACGACACCCTCACCGTCGTGGCGCGATTCCTCGCCCTGCTGGAGCTGTACCGGGAGAAGGCCGTCGCCCTGGACCAGGATGCCGCGCTCGGGGAGCTGATCGTGCGGTGGACCGGTGGGGACGGGGAAGCCGAGCCGATGGTGACGGACGAGTTCGACCGGCCGCCGGAGCCGCCCAAGGAGGAGAAGAAGGCGTGACCGACGACACCCTCGATGCCACCACCGACGCCACCGTCGACGCCCCGGCCGGGCTGCGCACCGCCGCCGACCTCGACCTCAAGCCCGCCCTGGAAGCCGTGCTCATGGTCGTGGACGAGCCCGCGACCGAGGAACACCTGGCGAAGATACTGGAGCGGCCCCGGCGGCAGATCGCGGACGCGTTGCGCGAGCTGGCCGACGAGTACACCGTGCAGGGCCGCGGCTTCGAGCTGCGGTACGTGGCGGGCGGCTGGCGGTTCTACAGCCGTGCCGAGTACGCCCCGGCCGTCGAGGGCTTCGTCCTGGACGGGCAGCAGGCCCGCCTCACCCAGGCCGCGCTGGAGACGCTGGCGGTCGTCGCCTACCGTCAGCCGGTGAGCCGCAGCCGCGTCTCCGCCGTACGAGGGGTCAACTGCGACGGGGTCATGCGCACCCTGCTCCAACGGGGTCTCGTCGAGGAGGCGGGCACGGAACCCGAAACAGGTGCGATCCTGTACGTGACGACGAACTACTTCCTGGAGCGGATGGGCCTGCGCGGCCTGGACGAGCTCCCGGAACTCGCGCCCTTCCTCCCGGAGGCCGAGGCGATCGAGGCCGAGACCCAGGAAGCCGTACCGTCGTTCGATCCGGACGCCCCGGACCCGGACGACGGTCCCACGTCGACCATGCCTGACACGACGACGACGGACATTTGATGCGAAGCAGCGGTAGCGGCAAGAGCGGCGGGCGCGGTAACCACCGCGGGGCCGGCAACAACAGGGACCAGAAGCAGGGCCAGGGCCAGGGTCAGGGCCGTCCCCGCAAGCCCCGGCCCGAGGAGCGCCGCTACGACGTGGGTCCCGGCGCCTCCCCGGACGGGCCGAAGTCGGGACGCGGCGGCGCCGCGCGCGGCGGAGCCAAGGGCGGGCCCAGGAAGGGCCAGCAGGGTGACGGGCGCGGTCGTACGGCACCCGCGCGGTCCCGCGAGTACGAGACGCGCGCCGAGGAGCGCAACCGGGAGCGGTACGCGGGCAAGAAGGACGTCAAGCTGCCCAAGACCTTCCCCGGCGCCGAGCAGGAGGGCGAGCGGCTGCAGAAGGTCCTCGCGCGCGCCGGCTACGGCTCCCGGCGTGCCTGCGAGGAACTGATCGAGCAGGCGCGGGTCGAGGTCAACGGCGAGATCGTCCTGGAGCAGGGCAAGCGGGTCGACCCGGAGAAGGACGAGGTCAAGGTCGACGGCCTGACGGTCGCCACGCAGTCGTACCAGTTCTTCTCGCTCAACAAGCCCGCCGGTGTCGTCTCGACGATGGAGGACCCCGAGGGGCGGCAGTGCCTCGGTGACTACGTCACCAACCGGGAGACCCGGCTCTTCCACGTCGGCCGGCTCGACACCGAGACCGAGGGCGTCATCCTGCTCACCAACCACGGCGAGCTGGCCCACCGGCTGACCCACCCCAAGTACGGTGTGAAGAAGACCTACCTTGCGCACATCGTGGGCCCGATCCCACGCGACCTGGGCAAGAAGCTCAAGGACGGCATCCAGCTGGAGGACGGGTACGCCCGCGCGGACCACTTCCGGGTCGTCGAGCAGACCGGCAAGAACTACCTCGTCGAGGTCACCCTGCACGAGGGCCGCAAGCACATCGTCCGCCGCATGCTGGCCGAGGCGGGCTTCCCCGTCGACAAGCTGGTCCGGGTCGCCTTCGGCCCGATCACCCTGGGCGACCAGAAGTCCGGCTGGCTCCGCCGGTTGTCGAACACCGAGGTCGGCATGCTGATGAAGGAAGTCGACCTCTAAGACGGCCTCTGAAGGCTTGTGAGAAGCCTCCACCCCCTTTTATAGTCGTGATGACCATAAAAGGGGGTGGAGGTCGTCATGCGGGGCTACGACAAGCACGCTCACGAACCCTTCGCGGTCACCGTCGACCTCGCCGTGTTCACCCTCCGCGCGGGCGCACTTCACGTCCTGCTCGTCGAGCGTGGGCAGCAGCCGTACGCCGGGCACTGGGCGCTGCCCGGTGGGTTCGTGCAGCCGGCCGAGTCTGCGGAGACGGCCGCCCGGCGCGAACTCGCCGAGGAGACGGGCCTGTCGGACGTGAAGGAGCTGCATCTGGAGCAGCTGCGGACCTACAGCGAACCCGACCGCGACCCCCGTATGCGGGTGGTGTCCGTCGCGTTCGCCGCCCTGCTGCCCCACCCTCCCGAGCCGCACGGCGGCAGTGACGCGAGCGACGCCCGCTGGGTGCCGTACGACTCCGCAGGGCCGCTCGCCTTCGACCACGACACGATCCTGGCCGACGCGCACGAACGTGTCGGCGCCAAGCTCGAGTACACCTGCCTCGCCACCGCCTTCTGCCCGCCCGAGTTCACCCTCGGCGAGTTGCAGGAGGTCTACGAGACCGTGTGGGGCACGGGGCTCGACCGCCCCAACTTCCGCCGCAAGGTGCTCTCCACGCCCGGGTTCGTCGAACCCGTACCCGGCGCCGCCCGGCTGACCGGCGGCCGGGGCAAGCCGGCCGCGCTGTACCGCGCCGGTGCCGCCACCGCTCTGCACCCACCCCTGCTCCGACCGTCCCGGGAAGGACGTCCCGCATGACCGCCTCCACCACCGTCCGCAAGCGCGCCGCCACCGGGACCCTGCTCGGCCTCGCCCTCGGTGACGCGCTGGGTTTCCCGACCGAGTTCAACGACGTGCCGTCGATCCTCGCCAAGCGCGGCCCCTGGCGGCGGATGGAGCTGGTCACCCCCGCGATCGTCAGCGACGACACCCAGATGACCCTCGCGGTGGGGCAGGGGCTGCGGACGGCCATGGACCGGGGGGTGCTCGGACCGAAGCGGTTCGAGCGGCCGCTCCGGGAGGAGTTCGTGGACTGGTACCAGTCGCCGCAGAACAACCGGGCGCCGGGCCGGACCTGTATGGTCGCCTGCAATCTGCTGAAAGACGAGAGCCGGGCCTGGCAGGACGCCAGCCAGATCCACTCCAAGGGCTGCGGTGCCAACATGCGCGTCGCGCCGGTCGGCCTCGCGCCCGGACTCAGTGACGAGCAGCGCGCGGGCGCCGCCCAGTTGCAGTCCGCCCTCACCCACGGGCACCCCACCGCGCTCGCCGCCTCCGACCTCACCGCGCACGCCGTACGGCTGCTCGCCCAGGGTGCCGATCCGTCCGGGCTCGTCGGGCTGCTGCGCTCGTACGCCCTCGACAACCGCTCCCACTACCACCATGCCTGGCTCGGCGACCTGTGGACCCGCAGCCAGGACCCCACGCCCGAGCACTTCATCGCGCGCGGCTGGGACGAGTGCCTGGCGATCCTGGAGCGGCTCCGGGACGCCGTACGCACCGTCTCCCCGGAGACCGACCCGTGCCTGGCCACGGGGGAGGGCTGGATAGCGGAGGAGGCTCTGGCCACGGGGCTGCTGTGCTTCCTGCTCTTCGTCGACGAGCCGCTCACCGCGCTGCGCCGGGCCGCCTGCACCTCCGGCGACTCCGACTCGATCGCCTGCCTGACCGGTGCCTTCGCGGGCGCGTACCTGGGCGCCGACGCCTGGCCGACGGAGTGGGCCGACCGGATCGAGTACCACGGGGAGCTGGTGACGCTCGGGGCGCTCTGGGACCTCTGAGCGCCTATGCCAGGCGGATCGACTCGCCGTCGACCGTGATCTGCTTCGGCGGCAGCGGCCTGGTCGCCGGGCCGTTGGCCACCGCGCCGTTCTGGATGCGGAACCTGCTCCCGTGGCAGGGGCAGTCGATGGTGCCGTCCGCCACGGTGCCCACCGTGCAGCCCTGATGCGTGCAGATCGCCGAGAAGGCCTTGAAGTCGCCCTTCGTCGGCTGGGTCACCACGACCTTTTCGTCCGTGAAGATCTTGCCGCCGCCGACCGGGATGTCGGTGGTCCTGGCCAGCTCCTGCCCGGAGGTCGTCGAGGTGTCGCCCCCGCCCCCGCCGCCGTCGCTGCCGCAGCCGACGGCGAGCGCCGCCGCGCCCGTCGCGGTCGCGAGGAGAACGGCGCGTCGCGTCGCGGGATCAGTCATGTCGTCACTCCGGAGGTGCGGAAGGGGGTCGCTCGGGGGGCCGTTCCGAGAGAATGCCACAAAACGGATGTTTCTTGCGTGTGGCGGCCCGCAGTGGATTCCCCGCCCGGGGCGTCTCAGAGGGCGGGCGACGCGCACCGGCGGGGCCCGGGCTGACTACGCTGGACGGGCGAAGAACGATCCGTACGTGAGCAAGGAGCGGTGCCGTGGCGGTACGAGCGGTCCGGGGGGCCGTCCAGCTGGAGAAGGACGAATCCGGGCACATGGACGAGCAGGTCGGAGCCCTGCTCACCGCCATCCTGGAGCGGAACTCCCTCACGGCCGACGACCTGATCAGCGTCTGGTTCACGGCCACGCCCGACCTGCACAGCGACTTCCCGGCCGCCGCGGCCCGCAAGCTCGGCATCGTGGACGTCCCGCTGATCTGCGCCCAGGAACTCGACATCGAGGGCGCCATGCCCCGCGTCGTCCGTGTCCTCGCGCACATCGAGTCCGACCGGGCCCGCGCCGACATCAGTCATGTCTACCTCGGTGCCGCGGCCGCCCTGCGCAAGGACATCGCCCAGTGAGGACCGCACTCGTCATCGGAACCGGGCTCATCGGTACGTCCGCGGCCCTCGCCCTCGCCCAGCGGGGCGTCGTCGTCCACCTCGCCGACCACGACCCCGAGCAGGCCCGTACGGCGGCCGCGCTCGGCGCGGGCACGGACGAGGCCCCCGCGGGTCCCGTGGACCTCGCGGTCGTCGCCGCGCCGCCCGCCCTGGTGGCCGGGGTCCTCGCCGACGCCATGCGCCGGGGTGCGGCCCGCGGCTACCTCGACGTGGCCAGCGTCAAGGGCGGCCCGCGCCGGGAGCTGGAGGCACTCGGCCTCGACCAGGCGGTGATGTCGAGGTACATCGGCTCGCACCCCATGTCCGGCCGCGAGAAGTCCGGCCCGCTGGCCGCGACCGGCGACCTCTTCGAGGGGCGGCCCTGGGTGCTCACACCGACCCGGGACACCGACACCGAGGTGCTGAACCTGGCCCTGGAGCTGGTCTCGCACTGCCGCGCCGTGCCGGTGGTGATGGACGCCGACGCCCACGACCGCGCCGTGGCGTTGGTCTCCCACATGCCCCACCTGGTCTCCAGCCTGGTCGCCGCCCGCCTGGAGAACGCCGAGGAGGCCGCCGTACGGCTGTGCGGGCAGGGCATCCGGGACGTGACCAGGATCGCCGCCTCCGACCCCCGGATGTGGATCGACATCCTCTCCGCGAACCCGGGGCCGGTCGCCGACCTGCTCACGGACGTCTCCGCCGACCTCGACGAGACCGTACGGGCCCTGCGCGCGCTGGAGTCCTCCGACGAGGACAAGCGCCGCGAGGGCACCGCCGGCATCGAGGACGTCCTGCGGCGCGGCAACGCCGGCCAGGTCCGCGTCCCCGGCAAACACGGGTCCGCGCCGCGGGTCTACGAGGTCGTCGCCGTGCTCATCGACGACCAGCCCGGCCAGCTGGCCCGCATCTTCGCCGACGCGGGGATGGCCGGGGTCAACATCGAGGACGTACGCATCGAGCACGCGACGGGGCAGCAGGCCGGTCTCGTCCAGCTGATGGTGGAGCCGAAGGCGGCGGCCGTCCTGACCGCCGCGCTGCGCGAGCGCGGGTGGGCGATCCGGCAGTAGGACGAAGCGAGCCTTCTGTCCCGTCGGCCCCACGTGGGGCCGGACGAGTGATGCGTACCCAGTAACCTTGTGCGGGGCACGTTCGCGCCCCGCACACCCCACCGCACCGCACCAGGAAGGTGTCCCCCCGTGGAAAACGGCGCCGCCCGGACCGCCCAGCCCGTGATTGTCGCCATCGACGGGCCCGCCGGCACCGGCAAGTCGAGCACGTCGAAGGCCGTGGCGGCGCAGCTCGGCCTCAGCTACCTGGACACCGGTGCCCAGTACCGGGCGATCACGTGGTGGATGGTGAACAACGGCATCGACCTCGACGACCCGTCCGCGATCGCCGCCATGGCCGGCAAGCCCGAGATCATCTCGGGCACCGACCCGGCCGAGCCCACCATCGCGGTCGACGGTCTGGACGTCTCCGGCCCGATCCGCACCCAGGAGGTCTCCTCCAAGGTCAGCGCGGTCAGCGCCGTGCCGGAGGTGCGGACCCGGATCACCGAGCTGCAGCGCTCGCTGGCGACCTCCGCCGAGAAGGGGATCGTCGTCGAGGGTCGTGACATCGGCACCACCGTGCTGCCGGACGCCGACCTGAAGATCTTCCTCACCGCCTCCCCGGAGGCCCGCGCCGCCCGCCGCAGCGGTGAGCTCAAGGGCTCCGACGTCAACGCCACCCGCGAGGCGCTGATCAAGCGGGACGCGGCCGACTCCAGCCGCAAGGCCTCGCCGCTCGCCAAGGCGGACGACGCGGTCGAGGTGGACACCACCGAGCTGACGCTCGCGCAGGTCATCGAGTGCGTCGTCACCCTCGTCGAGGAGAAGCGGGCCGCGAAGTGACCGAGCTGCCATCGCCACGGGGCGCCGAGGTCGGGAGGCGCATCGGCGTCGGCCTGATGTACGGCCTGTGGCGGCCGCGCGTCCTCGGCGCCTGGAAGGTGCCGGCTACCGGGCCGGTGATCTTCGCGGTCAACCACTCGCACAACATCGACGGCCCGATGGTCATGGGCGTGGCGCCCCGGGCGACGCACTTCCTGATCAAGAAGGAAGCGTTCATCGGCCCGCTCGACCCCTTCCTCACCGGCATCGGCCAGCTGAAGGTGGACCGCGACACCACCGACCGCACGGCGATCACCCGGGCGCTGGGCGTGCTGGAGAACGGGGGAGCGCTGGGCATCTTCCCCGAGGGCACCCGGGGCGAGGGCGACTTCGCCTCCCTGCGGGCCGGGCTCGCCTACTTCGCCGTGCGCGGCGGCGCCGCGATCGTGCCGGTCGCGGTGCTGGGAAGCTCCGACAGGCCGGGACGGTTGATAAAGGGGCTGCCTCCGCTGCGCAGCCGCGTCGACGTCGTCTTCGGCGACCCCTTCGAGGCGGGCGACGGCAGCGGACGACGTACGCGCAAGGCGCTGGACGAGGCGACCGTGCGCATCCAGAAGCAGCTCACCGAGCACCTGGAAAACGCGAGGCGGCTCACCGGCCGCTAGGCGACCATGAGTAGTGGACCGACCCGGGGAATCCGGGCGGTGCACCGATCACCACGATGAACGACGAGGTACGGACTTCATGAACGACCACATCCAGCCCGAGGGCTCGGCCGAGCACGACCACGGGGCGCTCGGCGACGCCGAGTACGCGGAGTTCATGGAGCTCGCCGCCGACGAGGGCTTCGACATCGAGGACGTCGAGGGCGCCATCGAGGAGGCGGGGCACGGACCGCTGCCCGTCCTCGCCGTCGTGGGCCGCCCCAACGTCGGCAAGTCGACACTCGTGAACCGCATCATCGGCCGCCGCGAGGCGGTCGTCGAGGACAAGCCCGGCGTCACCCGTGACCGCGTCACCTACGAGGCGGAGTGGGCGGGCCGCCGCTTCAAGGTCGTCGACACCGGCGGCTGGGAGCAGGACGTCCTCGGCATCGACGCCTCCGTGGCCGCGCAGGCCGAGTACGCCATCGAGGCCGCCGACGCCGTCGTGTTCGTCGTCGACGCCAAGGTCGGCGCCACCGACACCGACGAGGCCGTCGTACGGCTGCTGCGCAAGGCCGGCAAGCCGGTCGTGCTGTGCGCCAACAAGGTCGACGGCCCGAGCGGCGAGGCCGACGCGGCGTACCTGTGGGCCCTGGGCCTCGGCGAGCCGCACCCGGTCTCCGCCCTGCACGGCCGCGGCACCGGCGACATGCTCGACGCCGTCCTGGAAGCCCTGCCGGAGGCGCCGGAGCAGAGCTTCGGCACCGCGATCGGCGGCCCGCGCCGCATCGCCCTCATCGGCCGCCCCAACGTCGGCAAGTCCTCGCTGCTGAACAAGGTGGCGGGCGAGGAGCGCGTCGTCGTCAACGAAATCGCGGGCACCACGCGCGACCCGGTCGACGAGCTCATCGAACTCGGTGGCGTGACCTGGAAGTTCGTCGACACCGCCGGTATCCGCAAGCGTGTCCACCTCCAGCAGGGCGCCGACTACTACGCCTCCCTGCGCACCGCGGCCGCCGTCGAGAAGGCCGAGGTCGCGGTCATCCTGATCGACGCCTCGGAGTCGATCTCGGTCCAGGACCAGCGGATCGTCACCATGGCCGTCGAGGCGGGCCGGGCGATGGTCATCGCCTACAACAAGTGGGACACCCTCGACGAGGAGCGCCGCTACTACCTGGAGCGGGAGATCGAGACCGAGTTCGGCCAGGTGGCGTGGGCGCCTCGGGTCAACGTCTCGGCGCACACCGGCCGGCACATGGAGAAGCTGGTCCCGGCTATCGAGACGGCCCTGGCCGGCTGGGAGACCCGGGTTCCGACGGGCCGTCTGAACGCCTTCCTAGGCGAGCTGGTCGCCGCCCACCCGCACCCGATCCGGGGCGGCAAGCAGCCGCGCATCCTGTTCGGCACCCAGGCCGGCACCAAGCCGCCGCGGTTCGTGCTCTTCGCGTCCGGTTTCATTGAGGCCGGCTACCGGCGCTTCATCGAGCGCCGACTGCGCGAGGAGTTCGGCTTCGACGGGACGCCGATCCACATCTCGGTGCGGGTGCGCGAGAAGCGCGGAAAGAAGAAGTGAAGCGGAGGGGCGGCCCCGGCGGGCCGCCCCTCTCGCATTCGTCCCTGCTGCGCCGTCCCGTTCAAAGGCCTCTGCGCGGGCCGGGGGGCAGTGCCGCCGGGATGTGGTGGATCGTGGCGTGCTGCGGCGCGGGCTGCGTGGGCTGACCGAGCTGCCCGACACGCTGCCACTGCGCCTGCTGCCCATTGCCGCCGCTGCTGTGCCGGGCGCTGTGCGCTCCGGCGCTGTAGGCGCTGTACGAGCTGCTGAACGTCCCCGAGCGGGGTCCCGCGTACGAGCCCGTGCCCTGCGAGATGTTCCCGAAGGCGGTGAACCCCAGCCCATCCTCGCCGCTGCGGTCACCCGGGAGCGAGCGGTACGACTTGACGTACTCCGCGTAGAGCGCGTCGTAGATCGGCGTGGCCGATGGGCCCCCCTGGGGATCCTGACCCGGTCGCGCGGAAGGGATCGACTGGAAGGACGGGCGGCGAGGAACGTCGTATGCGTGCACGTATGTCCAAACGACCCCGAACTGGAAGAGATGCGGCTGCGAAGCGCCCCGTTAGGGCGCGAGGCGCTGTGCTCAGGTCCCGGCGAGGGGCAGTGCCGCCCCCACCAACTGTCCGTTCGCGGCGGCCTTGTCCAGCGCGTCCCGCAGCAGGTCCTCCCGCGGCTGACGCCCGATCGACCCCACCGGCGCGGCGAACATCAGCACCTGCTGGTGCTTGTTGGCGGCCGCCCGCCAGCCCTCCGTCACCTGGAGCGGCTGGTGCGCCTGCCACCAGGCGACCGGCTGTCCGCCGTTCATACCCGGCTGGAGCACCGCGTGCAGTTGGCCCATCGCGAGCAGCACCGACCAGCCGTGCTGCACCGGGGGTACGGAGGTCAGCTCGGACAGCGGCATGAAGCCCTGCTCGATGAGCAGCGGCAGGAAGTCGTCACCGGAGCCGGTCGTGCCGGGGCGCACGACCGGCGCGGTGGGCTCGACGACCAGGGCCGGGTGCAGCTCCCCGGCGATCAGTACGAGCCCGCTGGTCACCCCCAGTACGGCCTGCTCGGGCACGATCCTCTCGGGCTCCAGGTCGACGGTGTCGCCGCTGATGGAGCGGACGGCGCCCTGCAGCTGCTCCTCGGTGACCTGTACGACCTGCGAGGGCAGGCAGCCGGCGTGGGCGAAGGCGAGGACGGCGGTCTCCTCGCCGATGAACAGGACGGTGCTGGTCCGCTCGTGCTCGGAGTCGCCCGGGGTGCGGCAGGACGTGCAGTCGTAACTGCCCGGGGCGTTCTCTCCGGCGAGCAGCCGGTCGGCTTCTTCGTCGCCGATCTCGGCGCGTACCTCGTCGCTGACGTCGAGCATGCGCGGCACGGGTGGCTCCCTCGGGATGTGGTGCGTCGGTGAGGCGGGGCGGGTCCCCGGCTCATGAAGAAGACAACGGGCGATCTGTGGTGGGAGTCACGCTTTACGGCGAACGGAATCGAACCATCAGGCGCGGATGGTTGCGCTGAGTGAAAATTAGTCACTCACGGTCAAGTAACGAGAAGGTCACGGGAGTTGGCTCCGTGAGCTGGCTCACTGTTGACGCGCGTTGCTGACCGACAAATGGCGAAAGAAGCGCATGAAGTGGGTGTTTCAAATCTTTCTCTACCCGCGGTAACCCCCAAGTGGCCTGCGGAAACGGTCAGTTGCTTGATGACAGCCCGTCAGGATCCCTAGATTGCTCCGCCGTGTGCAGCGAGCACCGCTCGGGTAGGTCCGCCGGCCGCGCAGAGCCAGACAACAGCGCAGCACGACCGTCGGCGGACGGGACGGAGTGCGACAACCGCGTCGACGCGCGGGAAGCGCCCTGTCTTGGGGGAGGCCCGGGTTCGCAGAGAGGGATCTTCATGTCCGATTGTGCCGATATCAGCCGCGACCACACCCGCGACCACACCCGCGACGACGCCCGAGTCGGCGGCAACAAGGCGCGTACGACGGCGGTCCTCGCCGGGGCGGCCCTGCTGGCCCCGCTCGGACTGCTGGCCGCCACCGGCAACGCCGCGGCGGCCGACAGCGGGGTGTGGGACCGCATCGCCCAGTGCGAGAGCGGCGGCAACTGGCACATCAACACCGGCAACGGCTACTACGGAGGACTCCAGTTCTCCGCGGGCACCTGGCGCGCGTACGGCGGCAGCGCCTACGCGCCCACCGCCGACCGGGCCAGCAAGACACAGCAGATCTCCGTCGCCACCAAGGTCCAGCAGGCTCAAGGGTGGGGCGCGTGGCCGACGTGTTCGGCACACGCGGGAGCGTCCGGCGGGGCCCCCGCGGCCGCGTCGGGGTCGGGTTCCAGCTCCGCCTCCGGCTCCGGGGCGAACTCCGGCTCCGGGTCGGGTTCGAGCTCGGGTTCCGGGTCCGCCCACACGGCGCCGTCGGCCTCCTCGAAGTCGGTGGAGCGGTCGTCGGTGCACACCAACCGCGGTTCCTCCCGAGGCGACTACACCGTCCGCCAGGGCGATACGCTCGGAGAGATCGCCGCCCGGTTCGGGACGACCTGGCAGAAGGTCTACGCCGCCAACCAATCCGTCATCGGCGGTGACCCCGACATGATCGTGCCGGGTCAGCGCCTGGCACTCTGAGCGATTCTCACTGCCGGGGTCAGGCAGTGCTGAGGGGCCCCGCCCGGTCGACAGGGCGGGGCCCTTTCGCGCTCAGCGCCTGTCCCGCCGTCTCCACTCACCCGCCTCTCCGGCGAACACGACGGCCCCACGCCGTAGTTCGTACACGAACGCCGGCCGGCCGATCAGGGCCGGTGGCAGCCGCTGCTCGGCGACGATCACGCAGGCGTCGAGCGAGCCCAGCAGCTCGTACGTACGGGCCGCGACCAGGGGTGACATGCCCTGGGCGGGCTCGTCGACGAGCACCACGCGCGCGTGGGCCAGCAGGGCCCGGGAGAGGGCGAGCATGCGCTGCTCTCCGCCGGAGAGGGTGCCGGCGCGGCGCGTGAGCAGGGGCTTCAGCTGTGGGTAGGCGGCGAGGGCCAGGTCGTGGGCGGCGGCGGGACCGGGTGCGGCGGTCGGCTCGGACGCGGCCAGATCGAGGTTCTCGCGGACGGTGAGGGAGCCGAACACCGCCCGTCGTTCCGGGACCAGGCACAGTCCGCGCCGCGCCCGTTCGAACGCGGGCATCCGGGTCACGTCCACCCCGTCCCACACCACCGCCCCGCCGGACAGCGGCACGGTTCCGGCCAGCGCGCGCAGGACGGTCGTACGGCCGGAGCCGTTGCGGCCCAGCAGTACGGTGACGCCCCGGCCGGGGGCGGCCAGGGTGACGCCGTGCAGGGCTTCCAGGGGGCCGTAGCGCACGCGCGCGTGGCGCAGGGAGAGAGTCATGCGCTCTCCTGCTCGCGGAGGGCGTCGAGGACGCGGTCGGGTGGGCCGGAGACCACGATCCGGCCCGTGGTCATCACGTGCACGACGTCGGCGAGACCGGCGACCAGGTCCAGGTCGTGCTCGACGACCAGCAGCGCCGTTCCATCGGCGGCCAGGGCCTTGAGGACGCGGGCCAGCGCGGTCACCTCGGTGGTGTCCAGGCCCGCGGCGGGCTCGTCGAGGAGCAGTACGGCAGGACCGCCCGCGACGGCCCGGGCCAGTTCGACCCGGCGCAGGGCGCCGGTCGGCAGCCCTGCGGCGGGCAGCGCTCGGGCCGGCCCGTCGAGCCCGAGCAGCCGGAGTGCCCGCTCCACGGCGTCCGGGTCGACGATCCGGCCGTGCTCGGCACCGACGCGGACGTTCTCGGCGACGGTGAGCGAGGGGAAGACGGCCAGCTGCTGGAAGGTCCGCGCGATCCCGAGCCGGGTCCGTGCGTGCGCGGGCAGGCGGGTGATGTCCCGTCGGTCGAACAGCACCTGCCCGCGCGCGGGGCGCAGCGTCCCGGCCAGACAGTGGAACAGCGTGCTCTTCCCGGCACCGTTGGGCCCCACCACGGCAGTGATCCGACCCGGCCGCACATCGAGATCCACCCCGTCGAGTGCGGTGAAGCCGCCGTACCGGGCACGCAGGCGACGGGCGACCAGGAGGGGAGCGGAGGGGGCTGCGGGGGAGGGAGCCCGGCGAGCGCCCTCCTCGGACCGCTCCGCCGAGCCCCGGCCAGGCCCGGGTGCCGTGGGCGAGCCGCCCGGGGAGCGGGGAGGCGGCGCCGGAGTCGACGGTCGCCGCCGGCGGGGCGCCGGTCCCGTCGCGGCCGGGCGGCCGCCCCCGGACTCTCGGCCCCCGGACTCTCGGCCCCCGGACTCTGGTCCGCGGGCCTCTCGCTGCGCGTCCGCGCCCGTCGACGGCCGTCCCGCCACGGGCGGCCCGGCCTCTGCCGCGGGCCCGGTCGGCGGGCCTGGTGCGGTCACGTCCCCGCCGCCCCCGGCCGACCTGCCCGCCCCAGCACCAGCCTGCGCTGTCGCGCCTGTAGCGCCTGTCGCGCCAGTCCTTCCGGTGGCGCCCGTCGTCCCGGTGGTCCCGGTGGCGCCCGTCATCCCGGTGGCCCCCGTCGTCCCCGTGGCCCCGGTCGTCCCCGTGGCCCCCGTCGGTACAACGCCGCGCCCGCGCTCCCCCTCACCCGACCGCAGTCTCGCGCGCACCCCCGTCCCCAGTGGCGTCAGTGCCCTCCGCGGCCGTACCGGGCGGAGCCTCACCGTCGCCGTGCGCAGGGCCTCGTGAGGACCCTCGGGGAAGCGGCCCACCAGGAGGGCGAGGATGCCGATCAGGGCCGCCGCCACGCCGCCGCGGGCGCCTGCGTCGAGGCCCACCAGGAGGGCGGCCGCGGCGAGGGCACCGAGGGTGTTGTCGGCGCCGAGGACCACGACCGCGGCGAACCAGAGCAGGCTGCGGACGGGGTCGTACGCGGCGGGGTCGAAGGCGCGCAGTCCCATGCCGAGCATGCCGCCGCCGAGCGCGGCCAGCGCGGCGCCCGCGACGAAGGCGAGCACTTTGAGGGAGGGGACGCGGACGCCCGCCGCCGACGCCCCCGGTTCGTGGTCCCGCATGGCCGCGAGGGCCCGCCCGAGGCGGCCCCGGCGCAGCGCGTGCGTCGCGAGCAGCGCGGCCGCGAGGAGGGCCAGCTCCAGCACGTAGTACGCGCGGTCCCCGTCGAAGCCCGCCGGGCGGCCCAGCAGGAGGCCGTGCGTGGCGTACGGCTGGGCGAAGACGAACCGGCTCACCGCGACGCCCACCGCGAAGGTCGCCAGGGCGAGGGCCAGGCCACGGCGGTGGATCGCGGGCCGGCCGGTGAGCAGACCGAAGGGCGCGACCAGGACCACGGCCACCGCCAGCGCCGCGAGCTCCGGCAGCCGGGGCAGGCCGGGGAAGCGGCCCGCCGCCAGCAGCGCCGTGAACAGGGCGCCCAGGCCCGCGTACGCCGCCTGCCCCAGCGAGATCTGCCCGCCGCGCCCGGTGACCACGACCAGCGACAGCAGGATCACGCCGAGGGCCGGCACCTGCACCGACGTGTGCAGGTCCCCGCCGGCGAAGCCCAGGGGCAGGAGGAACAGCACGACGGCCACGATCCAGGCACCCGGCGGGATCGGCACGCGCGCGGTGGCCGCGCGGGGCAGCGCGTCGCGCGCGCCGATGCCGGGCAGGACGAGCGCCGCGACCAGCAGGGCCACCACGAAGAGGTTCGCGCCGACCGCCTGGAGCAGCGGCTCGCCCCAGCCCGAGGGGTGCAGCCGCGTGAGCTGGCTCTGCGCCACCCCGATGCCCAGCGCCACGGCCACCGCGACCGCCAGGCTCCGCATCCGCGCGGCGACCGCGACCGCGACCACCTCCATCACCAGCAGCGGCAGCCCGTACGGGTCGAGCCGCACGTAGGGTGCCAGCAGCACGCCCGTGAGCCCGGCGGTGAACGAGCCGAACGCCCAGCCCGCCGCGGCCACCCGGTCCGCGTCGATCCCGCCGAGCGCCGCCAGCTCCCGGTCGTCCACGACGGCCCGCAGCTCCCGTCCGAACCGCGTCCAGCGGATCACCGCGCCCACCCCGGCAGCCAGCACGGCCACCACCGCCAGCTGCCCCCACGGGTCCGCCGACACCAGTTCCGGCGCGTCGTCGCGGGCTCCCTGCCCCCACACCAGCGCGGCCCCGCCCACCAGCAGCACGAACACCCCGAGGGAGGCGACCAGCGTCCGCGCGGGATCACCGCCCGGGACGGACAGCGGACGGAAGACGAACCGTTCCAGCAGCACCCCGATGCCCGGCGCCAGGACCAGCAGCGTCACGGCCGCCGCGAGCCACAGCGGCAAGCCCCACTCGACCACACAACCGCGCAGCACGTACGCGCACACCATCGCGATCGCCCCGTGCGCGAAGTTGAGCACACCGGTCGCGCGGTACGTCACGACCAGGCCGATCCCGGTGAGCGCGGCGGCGGCGCCCACCGACAGGCCGGCGAGCGTGAGGTCGTACGTCAGCGAGGACATCAGTCGTCCGCGGAGTCGGGTTCGCAGATCGGGCACGGGCCGAGGTCACCGGTCGCCAGCAGCCTGCCGTCCACCGGCACGGCCTCCGGCTTCCCCGCCACCAGCGGGCAATCCGCGCGGTGCCACAACGTGCCGCCGGGCACCATCCGCAGCTCCCCGCTGATCGCGACCGGCGCGGCCGCCGCCGGCCCGGACACATCGGCGTCGGCGGGTTCGGCGGCCACCAGCAGGCCGTACAGCTCCTCCACGCGGGCGCCGGCGAGCGCGCCCCGGCCGTGGGCGATGAGCACCGAACCAGCGATGATCAGCGCGGCGCCGGGGACCGTGCAGGAGGCGAGGTAGGGCAGCTGACGGGCGGTGTAGCGCTCGCCGGAGACGCCGTACCAGCCGATGACGCACAGCACCGCGCCGGCCGCGAGCGCGGCCCAGCCGGCCCAGAGCACGGGGTGCACACTCCGCAGTCGGGCTGTCCGTGTCATGGGTGTCATGGGCATCCCTGGCTCCCGCACGTCGTGTGCTGCGCATGTGCCTGTCATGCCGGCCAATGGCTTGCACTATGCCTCCTGTGAGCTGACCCTGAAAGCACCGGGCGCTCATCGCCCGGACCGACACCCGGTGGTGAGCCAGATGGTTCTCGGGAGCGACCTCAGGCGGGGGAACGCACGGCGGGGGAGCGGCCCACGGGCGGCGGGACGGGGGACGGCCCTTGCGGCCGCCCTGGCCCTCCTCCTCGCCCCGGCCCTGGTGGCTTGCAGCGACTACAACGGCGGCAGCAGCGAGAAGACGCCCAGCAGGACGACCTCCGCGCCCGCGGCCACCGCGCCGGCCGACCCGGCCGCGGCCGAGCAGGAGATCAAGCAGAACTGGGAGAAGTTCTTCGACCCCAAGACGTCGCTGGAGGAGAAGCAGAACCTGCTGGAGCACGGCGACCGGATGGGGCCGGTGCTCCGGGCGTTCAGCGGAGACGAGCGCGGCGCACAGGTGCAGGCGAAGGTCGAGAAGGTGGAGTTCACCTCGGCGACCGGGGCGAACGTGACGTACACGCTGTTGCTGAAGGGCGCCACCGCCCTGCCGAACGCCTCGGGTACGTCCGTCGACGAGGACGGCACCTGGAAGGTGTCCGTCAGGGTGCTGTGCGCGCTGATCCAGATGAGCGGCGATGCGTCGCGGTCGCCGGTGCCGGGCTGCTGAGACGGCGGTCGCGGCGCTGCTGCTCGTCCTGGGCACCGCGTGCGGCAGCCGCCTGCCGGAGCGTGACTTCGAGGACCACACGCGCGTGCCCGCGCAGAGCACGCCGGCCGTCCGGGTCGGCGTCATCACCAGCGCCACCAGCCCGGTCGGCGGCGCCGCCTTCACCGGGACCCGGGACGGAGCGGAGGCCTGGTTCGACCGCCTCAACGCGCGCGGGGGCATCGACGGCCGGCGCGTCGAGGTGCGGCTGTGCGACGACGGCGGCAGCGGCGTCGGCAACAACGACTGCGTGCACCGGCTGATCGACGAGGACAAGGTCGTCGCCCTGGTCGCCACCACGGCCCTCGACTACGCGGGCGCGCCCCGCGTCTCCCACGCGCGCGTGCCCGACATCGGCGGCCAGCCCATCGGCGCCGCCTACGACACCTACCCGCACCTCTACGGCATCTACGGCAGCCTCGCGCCCCGCGACGGCACCCCCGGCTGGGGAGGCGAGCTGTACGGAGGCACCGAGGTCTACCGCTACTTCAAGCGGGAGAAGGGCGCCCGCACGGCCGCCGTCGTCTCCTACAACCAGTCCGCGTCCGCCGCCTACGCCCGGCTCGTCGAGCGGGGCCTGAAGACCGAGGGCTATCAGGTCGTCAGCGAGGAGGTCGACTTCGCGCTGCCCAACTTCCGCGCGGTCGCCGCCGACCTCAAGGAGCGTGGCGCCGACCTCGTCCTCGACGCCCTCGACACGCACGGCAACGCCCAGCTGTGCGAGGCGATGGACGAGGCCGGCGTCGATGTCATCGCCAAGGTGACGAACGTGCAGAACTGGACGTCCACCGTCCCCGACGACTACCAGGACTCCCCGCGCTGCCGCAACGCCCTGTGGGCCACCGGATCGAGCCGCAACTACGACGACACGGACACCTCCCACCCCGCCGTACGGGAGTTCCGGGACGCCACCAGGAAACTGCCGACGCACTCGCAGTGGCAGCTGGAGGGCTGGGCGGCGGCGATGTGGTTCACCGACGCGGCGCGGTCCTGCGCGCGCACGGGCATCACGCGCGCGTGTGTCGACGCCTACATGAACCGCAGCGACGGCTTCACGGCCGACGGGCTGCTGATCCCCGTACGGTTCGAACGGCTTCACGAGCCTCCCAAGAGCCGTAGGACGTGTCTGTCGGTGGCGCGGTGGCGGGACGGCGCGGGATGGGTGTCGCAGGGGGACATGAACAGCACCTGCTTCGACGTGCCGCAACTGGCGTACGAGCCCTGACGATCGGCACATGATCGAGGACACTGCCTGTCCGCGATCACTGGCAGACTCGCCCCATGCTGGAGACCTCCGCACGACTGCTGCGCCTGCTCTCACTGCTCCAGGCCCACCGCGAGTGGTCCGGCGCCCAACTCGCCGAACGGCTCGGCGTCACCGCGCGCACGGTACGCCGGGACGTGGACCGGCTGCGCGAGCTGGGCTACCCCGTCAACGCCAGCCCCGGCTCGGGCGGCGGCTACCAACTGGGCGCGGGGGCCGAGCTGCCGCCGCTGCTGCTGGACGACGACGAGGCGGTCGCCGTCGCCGTCGGCCTGCGCACGGCCGCCGGACAGGGCATCGACGGCATCGGCGAGACCTCGGTCCGCGCGCTGGCCAAGCTGGAGCAGGTGCTGCCGGGCCGGCTGCGCCATCGCGTGGGCGCCCTGAACGCCTTCACCGTGCCCATGCTGCACAACACCCTGCCCTCCCATGTCGACCCCGCCGTCCTGACCGAGCTGGCCCACCTCTGCCGCGACGCCGAGCGGCTGCGCTTCGAGTACCGCGACCACGGCGGCGCCGCCACCCGCCGCACCGTCGAACCGCACCGTCTGGTGTGCACCGAGCGCCGCTGGTACCTGGTCGCCTGGGACCTCGACCGCGAGGACTGGCGTACGTTCCGCGTGGACCGCATCTCGCCCAGGCCGCCGCACGGCCCGCGCTTCGTCCCGCGCGAACCGCCCGCCGAGAACCTCGCCGCGTACGTCTCGAAGGGCGTTTCCACGCGCGCGTACGCCGAGCACGCGGTCGTCCGGCTGCTGGTGCCCCTGGTGGAGGCCGCCGAGCGCATCTCCCCGTCCGCCGGGACCCTGGAGGCCGACGGCGAGGACGCCTGCATCCTGCGGACCGGGGCCGGGAGCCTCGACGTGATGGTGATCCACGTGATGATGATGGGTCTGCCGTTCGAGGTGCTGGAGCCCGTCGAGCTCCTCGACGTGATCAGGACGGTCCGGAACCGGCTTGATGCCGCTTTGGCTCGGGCTGCGGAGCCTGACCCGCGTACTCGGGATGGTGCAGGTCGAACGCCGGGGACTCGGAGCGGATCCGGGGCAGCGTCGTGAAGTTGTGCCGGGGCGGCGGGCAGGACGTCGCCCACTCCAGGGAGCGGCCGAAGCCCCACGGGTCGTCGACGTCGACCTTCTCGCCGTAGCGGGCGGTCTTCCAGACGTTGTAGAGGAACGGCAGCGTGGAGAGGCCGAGCAGGAAGGCGCCGATCGTCGAGACGGTGTTGAGCGCGGTGAAGCCGTCCGACGCCAGGTAGTCGGCGTACCGGCGCGGCATGCCCTCCGCCCCCAGCCAGTGCTGCACCAGGAAGGTGGTGTGGAAGCCGACGAACAGCGTCCAGAAATGGATCTTGCCGAGCCGTTCGTCGAGCATCCTCCCGGTGAACTTCGGCCACCAGAAGTAGCAGCCCGCGAAGATCGCGAAGACGACCGTGCCGAAGACGACGTAGTGGAAGTGCGCGACCACGAAGTACGAGTCGGTGACGTGGAAGTCCATCGGCGGCGACGCCAGGATCACCCCCGTCAGGCCGCCGAAGAGGAACGTGACGAGGAAGCCCGCCGCCCACAGCATGGGTGTCTCGAAGGAGAGCGATCCCTTGATCATGGTGCCGGTCCAGTTGAAGAACTTCACGCCCGTCGGCACCGCGATCAGGAACGACATGAAGGAGAAGAACGGCAGCAGCACCGCGCCGGTCGCGAACATGTGGTGCGCCCACACGATCATCGACAGACCGGTGATCGCCATCGTCGCGCCGATCAGGGTCAGATAGCCGAAGATCGGCTTGCGGCTGAAGACCGGGATGATCTCCGTGATGATGCCGAAGAACGGCAGCGCGATGATGTAGACCTCCGGATGCCCGAAGAACCAGAAAAGGTGCTGCCACAGCAGCGCCCCGCCGTTCGCGGCCTCGAAGATCTGCGCGCCGAAGCGCCGGTCCGCCTCCAGTGCCAGCAGCGCCGCCGCCAGCACCGGGAACGCCATCAGGATCAGGATCGACGTGAACAGGGTGTTCCAGGTGAAGATCGGCATCCGGAACATCGTCATCCCGGGGGCGCGCATCCCGATGATCGTGGTGATGAAGTTGACCGCGCCGAGGATCGTGCCGAAGCCGGCCAGCGCCAGCCCCATGATCCACAGGTCCGGTCCGAGGCCGGGGGAGTGCGCGGCGTCGTTGAGCGGCGCGTAGGCGAACCAGCCGTACGCGGCCGGCCCCTCCGGGACGAGCAGCGAGCCGAGCACGATCAGACCGCCGAACAGGAACAGCCAGTACGACAACATGTTCAGCCGGGGAAAGGCGACGTCGGGGGCGCCGATCTGCAACGGCATCAACTCGTTGGCGAAGCCGGCGAAACTCGGGGTCGCGAAGAGCAGCAGCATGATCGTGCCGTGCAGGGTGAACAGCTGGTTGAACTGGTGGTTGTCCATGATCTGCAGGCCCGGCCGGGCCAGCTCGGCCCGCATCAGCAGGGCCATCACGCCGCCGATCAGGAAGAACACGAACGACGTGATCAGATAGAGGTGGCCGATCTTCTTGTGGTCGGTCGTGGTCATCCAGTCGATGACCACCCGGCCCCGGTGCCGCCCGCCCCGCACGGGTCGTCCGGCCGCCTGTACGGTCTCCGTCCCCATCGCTTGCTCGCCCCTTCGCTCGTCGCGCCCCGGGTCCGCAGTACCCGCGCCGCACGCGACGACGCGAGCTCCCGCCATGATGCGCGCACCACCGCGCGGAGCGACAGGGGTATACGGAGGTTTCGTGGCGGATCCGTGTATTTCCTATGCGGCGTCAGCTTGGACGATCATGCGCGGAAAGGGAATGGAGCGGGGCCCGGGGACGGTTCTCCGGGAACTTTCCGCCCGGTTATTCGGCAGGCTGTCGCAACACGCGGGAATTACGCGCGAAAGCGCGCGGAAGGCATACAGAACCGCTCGTACGTGTGACGGAGTCGGGCCAAAACGTGTGTCGTGGTCCTGTGACAGAAGTGTGACCGGAGTGATCCAGAACGCCTGCCCGACTTCCCCGGTCGGCGGCCACGGCCTAGCGTGGCGGCATGGCACCGATTCCCACTCCTCCAGCGGAACCCCAGGACGATCCGGACGGATATGTCGGCCTCGACGCCGCGCGGGCCGAGCAACTCGCGCGCGAGCGGGGGTGGTCGACGGTGCGCGCGCTGCCGCCGGGGACGGTCATCACCATGGAGTACCGCGTGGGGCGGCTGAACTTCGAGGTGAAGGACGGTCGCGTGGCGCGGGCGTGGAAGGGCTGAGGCATCCGACACGAAGGCCCCGGCTCCTGTTTCCAGGAGCCGGGGCCTTCGAGGTGCGGGGAGGGCTGTGCGTACCGGCCCCGCGGTCGTGGGGGCCGGTCAGCCGCCCGTGAGGGGGCGGGCCGTCGAGGCGGCCGTGCCGCGCGGGAGGCGGTCGGGGTGCGGCGGCCGACGGCTGCCGGCCGGCGTGACCGGCGTGCGCTCCGAGCGTGCGCCGTGCGGGCCCGGCGCGAGGTAGATGGGCGCTCGGGGTGAGCGGGCGGGAGTGCCGCTCTCGCGCGCCGCGGTGCTCGTGTCGCGGGCCGCCGGGGCCTCCCCTTCGGCCGCGGGACGCTGCTTGAGCAGTATCGGCGCGGCGACCGGCGTGGCCGGCGCCGGCAGTGGCGCCGTACCGGTGTGGCGGGTGCGCCAGCGGTCGCGCAGGTCGAGGATCCCGGTTTCGGCACGGGCGATCAGCGGTTCGCACCACGGCAGCGCCAGCAGGACCAGCAGACCCGCGGCCCAGCCCAGCAGGACGTCGCTCAGCCAGTGCGTACCGAGGTAGACGGTGGCCATCCCGACGCCGAGCGAGGTCACCGCGGACAGGGCGGACAGCCAGCGGCGCGCTCTCGGGGTGGAGGCCAGATAGGCCAGGATGCCCCAGGTCACCACGGCGTTGGCGGTGTGGCCGCTGGGAAATATATCGCCGCCCAGGCCCATCTCGTTCGAGCCGATGGTGGTCGCGTAGTGCGGGCCGAGACGGCCCATGCCGATCTTGGCCGCGCCGACCGTGAGGTTCAGCAGCAACAGCGACGCGCCCAGGGTCAGCAGCGGGCGGATCGTGTGCTGCCGCCAGGAGCGCCAGCCCAGCCATGCGGCGACCATCACGGCGGTCGGTCCGCGCTGGCCGAGGACCACGTAGTAGTCGACGAACCAGTGGATCCCGGACCACTGCTGGTACGGCCGGAAGAACATGACCTGCCAGTCGAGACGGACCAGCCACGAGGTGATGACCACGAGCCACACGATCGCCAGGTAGAAGGACAGAGTCCCGGCGAACAGCGCGACCCGGTGCCGGCTCATCCGCGGCACATCGATGTGTGCCGGTCGTTCGGACTCCCGGTCCAGTCTCGCGAACACCCGGTCCAGACGGGTGAGGATTCGTTCGGTACGCACCCAATCGACGTTACAGCGAGTGAGCTCAGTTCCCGGGCGAATCCACGGGTTTGTGATGACGATGTGATGTGGGATTGCTCTCAGCGGCAGCTTAAATTCCGATGAATCCACAATGCTGGAACGCTACTCCCTTCAATTCCTTTGATCATTCTGTGGGAGTAGTTTTGGCTACCTTATGAATTAGTTCACCGAATCATGGGCTGGAATTATCCGCTCGATCATGGACGCTCACGGCGGTCCGGAGCCGTTCAGCCACAGCGCCCCGTACACCGCCGACGCCACCGCGACGGACCCCAGCACCAGCGCTGACCTGGGCGTACGCAGTCGGGAGAGGGCGAGCGCGAGAGGCAGCAGCAGGGGGAAGCCGGGCAGCAGCAGCCGCGGTTTCGAGCCGAAGTAGCTCGACGCGCACAGCGCGAGCCCGGTGACGACGCCCGCGTAGACCAGGAGCGGAAGCGGCTGGCCCTGCCGCACGCAGACGACGTAGAGCCACACCACCAGGCCGACGCCGACGATCAGTCCCAGGCCGGCCAGGGCGCCCGGGAACGACGTGAACTTGTCGGCGACGAAGCGGGCGAAGGCGTAACCGCCGTCGAAGCCGTTGCGCCAGCCCGCCTGGACGTCGAGATAGCCCAGCGGGCCCCCGCCGGTGCGGTGGCCGACCCACAGGACGTATCCGGCGGCGCCGAGGGGCGCGAGGAGGAGGCCGAGAACGCGCCGCCAGGCCTGTCGTACCCCTGTCTCCCGGTCCCGCGCGAACGCGGCGACGCCCGCCGCCCACACCCCCGCGACCACCGCGAGCCCCACCGGCCGCGTCAGCCCGCACAGCGACGCCAGCAGCCCCGCGGTCACCCAGCGCCCGGTGAGTACGGCGTACAGCGCCCAGGCCGCGAGGGCCGTGAACAGCGACTCGCTGTACGCCATCGACTGCACGATCCCGACCGGCAGCACGGCCCACAGCAGCACCGCGCACACCCCGGCCCGGCGCCCGTACACATGATCGGCGACCGCGAAGATCCCCCAGGCCGCGGCGAGCGAGGCGAGCAGGCTGACGACGAAGCCGGCGTCGGCGTACGACAGCGGGAACACCGCGTGCAGTTCCCGCTCCAGCCAGGGCAGCAGCGGGAAGAAGGCGAGGTTGGAGTGCACGTCGCCGTTGGGCAGCCGCACCTCGTAGCCGTACCCCCGCTCGGCGACCCGCGCGTACCACAGCGCGTCCCAGCGGGCCGTCAGCAGCGTGTACGCGCTCTTGCCGCGCCCGGCGCTCCACAGGGCCAGCACGAGCAGCCCCAGGACCCGCACCGCCGCGTACCCGAGAAGCGCCGGGGCCGCCCGTCGCAGGGGCCCGGCGGCGGGCGGAGCGCCGCGCGTCACAAGATCGGTCACGGGCTCGATTATCGACCCGGCCGGAAACCGAACGGTACGTCGGGGCGAACCGGGCGCCGTGGAGCAGCGGGAGAGGAGGGGCGAAGGGGGTGCGGAGGGGTGGTGGAGGAGTGGTGTACACCACACGAGTTCTGCCGAAGTCTGAGAGGTCCGCCACGTGGCCTCGCGGCCGACTCGCGTACGCTCATGTGTCACTCGCCGTTCGTTGCGCGGGCCGGAGACCACCGCTTCTCTCCGGCCGAAGTCGCGGGAAACCCCCAACCCCGCGAGCCCGCCGAACGCGAGACACACCTGGGAGGTACGTACATGTCCGGGACGACCACGGCCGCCGCCGCGCTGCGCCGCCGGGCGGCCGGGGCCGGTGCCAACCGCTGGGTCGTGCTCGTCGTCCTCTGCGTGAGCCTGCTCCTGGTCGCGGTCGACGCGACCGTGCTGCACGTGGCGGTGCCCGCCGTCACCGAGGACCTCCGGCCCGGCGCGATAGAACTGCTCTGGATCGTCGACATCTACCCACTCGTCTGCGCCTCACTGCTGATCCTGTTCGGCACGCTCGGCGACAAGGTGGGCCGCAGACGCGTCCTGCTGCTCGGCTACGCCCTGTTCGGCGTCGCCTCCGCGGTCGCGGCCTTCGCGCCGGACGCCCGGACACTGATCGTGGCCCGGGCGCTGCTCGGCGTGGGCGGCGCGATGATCATGCCCGCGACGCTGTCGATCCTCCGGCAGGTCTTCCCCGACCGGCGTGAGCGGGCGCTCGCGATCGGTATCTGGAGCGCGGTGGCCGCGGTCGGCGCGGCGGTCGGGCCGCTGCTGGGCGGTTTCCTGCTCGAGCACTTCTGGTGGGGTTCGGTCTTCCTGGTCAACATTCCGCTCATGCTGGTCAGCCTGCCGGTGGGCCGGCTGCTGCTGCCCGAGTCGACGGGTGACGGGCGGGGCCCCTGGGACGTCGTCGGCGCGCTGATGGCGGCTCTCGGGCTGTTCGGTGTGGTGCTGGGCGTGAAGCGGCTCGGCGGCGGGGAGCCGGCGGGCAGTGTGTTCACCGTGCTGCCGCTGGTGGCCGGCGCGGTGCTGCTCGTCCTCTTCGTACGGCGTCAGCGGCGCCGGACGCATCCGCTGGTGGACCTGCGGATGTTCGGGCGACCGGCGTTCAGCACCTCGGTGGGTTGCATCGTGCTGGCGATGCTGGCCCTGGTCGGTCTGGAGCTGATCGCGGCGCAGTACCTGCAGCTGGTGCTCGGACTGTCGCCGCTGGAGACCGGGCTGCGGTTGCTGCCGCTGACCATCGCGGCGATGGCGGCGGGACTGGCCGGGGCGCGGATGCTACGGCGGTTCGGGCCACGGCGGATGGTGTGCGTGGGGTTCTGTCTCACGGCGGTCGCGGTGCTGCTGATGACCGGGATGGGCGCGTCGGACAACACCGGGCTGATGCTGACCGGGTTCGTGCTGCTCGGGTTCGGACTGGAGACCACGCTGTTCGGCGCGTACGAGTCGATGCTGAGCGAGGCTCCGGCGGAGCAGGCGGGTGGGGCCGCGGCGATCGGGGAGACGTCGTACCAGCTCGGGGCCGGGATCGGGATCGCGCTGCTCGGTACGGTGATGAACGCGGCGTACGCGCCCGGGCTGGCGTCCGTGCCGGGCGTGCCGGCACCGGCGTCGCGGTCGGCCTCGCATTCGCTGGGGGAGGCGTATGAGGTCGCCGGGCAGCTCGGCGGCTCGGCCGGGGACGTCCTGCGTCGGACGGCTCGGGAGTGCTTTGTGCACGGGCTGCATGTGACGTTGCTGGTGAGCGCGGGGTTGTTGCTGATGGGGGCGGTGATGGCGCTGCGGTTGCCGCGGGTCATGCAGTGCGAGTCCGCCACGGTGGAGCTGCCCGCGCCCCGGGAAGTCGCGGAGTCCCGCGTCTCCGCCTGAGCCTTTTTCTCCCACCCACGCTGGGCAAGGCGCTCACCGGAGGCAGGGCCGGTGAGCGGCCCTGCCTCAGCTCTGGTTGAAGAAGCCGTCCGTCCGGTGCGGGGCCGCCTCGCCGTTGACGATCTCCGTGTCGGCGGGGGTCAGCAGGAACACCCGCGTGGAGACGCGCTCGATCGATCCGCGCAGGCCGAAGATCAGCCCGGCCGCGAAGTCGACGACGCGCTTGGCGTCACCGGCCTCCATGGCCGTCAGGTTCATGATGACGGGAACGCCCTCGCGGAACATCTCGCCGATCGCACGGGCGTCCCGGAAGCTGTCCGGGGTGACCGTGCCGATCCGGCGGCCCTTCTCCTCGGCCGTGTCCGAGGCCACCTTCACCCGGGGGTCGGTGACCCAGGCGTCCCCGGAGTCGGTCCCCTCGGAGTAGTCGTCGTCGTAGTAACGCTCGTCATCGTTGTCGTCGACGAGGCCAAGCCAGGCACTCGCCTTGCGCACCGATCCCATGGACGCCTCCTCTCACAGCGGTCATTCTTGCTTTCCGCATCCCTATGGTCATCCATGATGCGGACGGCGCGCCAAGTGGATAGACGCCGCGCGGGGGGTTTGTGACGGTACTGGTGCACAGCGGATACGTCGAGAGTCCGTGTGCCCCAAGGCTCTTGTCGTACACAACTGCTGACTGTGAGTGAAATATGATTTCTCGTGGCGTAAGGGTGACGAGCGGGGCGTACGGGTGAACGGGGCGGCCCGTGTGACCGGACAATTGGCCGATACGATGCGGGTCCAACGTCGCACGAACCACGGGGGGGCGTCGTGTTCGGAATGGTCAGGCCCTGCAGTCACCGTCTCGGGGAAGGGCTCAAGGCTCAGTGGATGGCGCATTTGTGCGGCCTGTGTCTCGCTCTTCGCTCCGACCACGGGCAGCTCGCCCGGGTCGTGACCAACTACGACGGGCTGCTCATATCCGTCCTGACGGAGGCTCAGGCCGACGGCGCGGGCGGTGACAAGGGGTGGCGGCGGACGGCCGGACCGTGCCCGTTGCGCGGGATGCGTACCGCGTCCGTCGCGCACGGTGAGGGAGCGCGGCTCGCCGCGGCCGTCTCCCTGGTGCTCGCCTCCGCCAAGGTGCGCGACCATGTCGCCGACGGTGACGGGCTGCTGGCGCGCCGTCCGGTCGCGGCAGCGGCCCGCCGGGTCGCGCGCGGCTGGGGAGACGCGGGCGCCCGCGGCGGCTCGGCCGTCGGGTTCGACACCGCCCTCCTCGTCGACGCCGTCGACCGGCAGGTCGGCATCGAGACGCTCGCCGGCCTCGGCACGCCGATCCTGTCCGTCACCGAACCGACCGAGACCGCGACCGCCGCGGCCTTCGCGCACACCGCCGTACTCGCCGGACGCCCGCACAACGCCGAGCCGCTCGCCGAGGCCGGGCGCCTCTTCGGGCGGCTCGCGCACCTCCTGGACGCCGTGGAGGACCAGGCCGCCGACGCCGCGTCCGGCGCGTGGAACCCGCTCACCGCGACCGGCACGTCGCTCGCCGAGGCCCGACGGCTCGCCGACGACGCCCTGCACGGGATCCGGCTGGCGCTGCGCGCAACCGAGTTCGCCGACGCGAAGCTCGCCCACCTGCTGCTCGTGCACGAACTGCGCCGCTCGGTGGACCGGGCCTTCGGCACGATCCCGATGTGCGCCTCCCATCAGCCCGGCCCCTACGGGCAGCCGCCGCAGCAAGGCCCCTACGGGCAGCCGCAACAGCCGCACGCCGGCGGGAACCCGTACGCGGGCGGTAATCCGTATGGAGGCGGCAACCCGTATGGGCACGGCGGTGGGGGCTCCGGCGACGGCGGTGGGCCCGGCGGTTTCGGCGGCGGCCCCGCGCCCCAGCCGCCGCGGGGCCGGCGCGGTTTCTGGGCGGGCTGCGGGATGTTCTGGCTGCTGTGCTGCACCTGCAAACTGTGCTGCGCCGAGGAGTACGAGGGGCCGTGGTCGCGGAAGAAGCGCGAGGGCTGCTGCCGCGACTGCGATTGTGACGGCTGCGACTGCTGCTGCCCCTGCGACGGCTGCTGAGGGGGCGTCAGGGCGCTCGCGCTCCCTCCCTGTCAGCTCTTCAGCTCCGGCGGCGAGATCTGGGACTTCTCGATCGCCGAGCCCGTCGTTCCCCACTTCTTGAGGATCTCGTCGTACGTCCCGTCCTGGATCAGCTTGTTCACCGCCGCCTGGAAGGCCGCTGCCAGCTTCGTGCCCTTCTTGAAGGCGAAGCCGACGTCCAGGCGGTGGTACTCGTTGAGGAACTTCAGGCCTGGCTGCTGAGCGACCGCGTAACGCAGGCCGTTGATGGTGGACATCACGACATCGCTGCGGCCCTGCTGGATCGAGGACCAGATGGCGCCCTGCTCGTTGTACGTCTGCACCTTGTACTCCTTCTTGCCGGCGTCCGTGCAGACGTGCTTGTTGTCCTCCAGCGTGGCCTCGAAGGTCGTGCCCGCCCCGGTCGCGATGTTCAGGCCGCACAGCTGGGCGAGGTCGGTGACCCTGGTCAGCTTGCTGTCCTTGCGGGTGGCGAAGCCCTGACCGTCGTTGATGTAGGTGACGAAGTCGATGGTCTTGCGGCGTTCGTCCGTGACGCCGAAGTTGCTGGCGCCGAAGTCGTACTTGCCGCTGTCCAGCGCCGGCAGGATCGCTTCGAAACCGGCCTGCTCCACCTTGAGCTTGATGCCGAGCACCTTGGCGACCGCCTTGGTGAAGTCGACGTCCTGGCCTGTGAGGGTCCTGCCGTCGTCGAGGTAGCTGGTGCCGGGCGGGGTGCCGCCCACGCTGACGGCGACCGTGAGCCCCTTGGTGCCGGCGGGCAGCAACCCGGCGGCCGCCTCGTCCTTCCGGATGCCGGAGACGACGTCCGTGGTGGGGATCCCACCCGAAGCGGCCGCGGCCTGCGCGGTGCCGCCGCCGGCCATGTCGTCCGAGCCGGATCCGCACGCGGTGAGGAGCAGGGTCGCCGAGGCGATCAGGGCGAAGGGTGCAAAAAGGGCATGCTTGGGCGCGCGAGGCATGGTGAGGCGGCTCCTGAGAAGAGGAGGGCTGAAAGGGTGCGCGGGATGAGGGGAGGGGTGCGCGTGTGAAGGCGAAGGGAGGAACGCGAAGCGCCCGCCGGGAACGGCGGGGCATGCAGGGAGGTCAGCTCGAAGGGCTCAACAGGAACAGGACCACACACGACCGAAGTCGATGTGGGAGCGCGTGACCAGCCACTGCTGTGGATGCATGGGGCAAGTGGAACAGGTCCCCGGTTCCGCGTCAACCGACTTGAGACGTACCGCTCACACCGTGGACACCCTTGACAGCGGCGGCGAACAGCGCCGTAGAGTCGAGCAGCGGCCCTGCTGAGGGGCTCGGCCGCACCGCGCCCACGGCGCGCTCCGTGTGAAGGCATCCACCGTGTTCGACAACGTCGACGTCACACGTCACGGAGCCTTCATATGTCCTCCGACACCCTCGCCAAAGCCGCCGCTCCGGCACCGCCGGAACCCGCGGACATCCTCCGGATCGTTCCCCAGCGCCGTTACGGACAGTGGACGGCCGCCGTCGCCGTCCTCGCGCTGCTCGGGTTCGCCGTCAACTCCGTCCTGCGTAACGAGGCGTTCCAGTGGGACGTCGTCGCCCAGTACCTCACCACCGACTCGGTCCTGCGCGGCCTGTGGCTCACCCTCTGGCTGACCGCCGTCGTCATGGCCCTCGGCTTCGCTCTCGGCGCGCTGCTCGCGGCGGCCCGGCTCTCCGCCAACCCCGTGCTTCGCGCCGTGAGTTGGGGATACGTGTGGCTGTTCCGCTCGATCCCGATCCTGGTGCAGCTGCTGCTGTGGTTCAACATCGGGGCGCTGTACCCGCAGATCCTCGGTGTGAAGACGGTCGACCTGCTCGGTCCGGTGACCGTCGCCGTCATCGGACTGACGCTGCACGAGGCCGCCTACGCCGCCGAGGTCGTGCGGGCCGGCATCCTCTCCGTCGACCGGGGCCAGATCGAAGCCGCACAGGCGCTCGGTCTGAGCCGGTGGCGCCGCTGGTGGCGCATCGTTCTTCCGCAGGCGATGCGCTCCATCGTGCCGCCCGCCGCGAACATGCTGATCGGCACCCTCAAGGGCACCTCCATCGTCAGCGTCATCGCCGTGAGCGACCTGCTCTTCTCCGCGCAGCTGATCTACCACCGCACCTACCAGGTCATCCCGCTGCTGATGGTCGCCACGATCTGGTACACCGTCGTCACCTCGGTGCTCGGCGTCGGCCAGTACTACGTGGAGCGGCACTTCGCGCGCGGTGCGGGGCGCACCCGATGAGGGGCTCGCTGGTGATCGTCGGAGCCGGGCCGCGGGGGACCGGACTCATCGAGCGGATCGCCGCCAACGCCCCCGAGCTGTACGCGGGTCCGGGCCTCGACATCCATCTGGTCGACCCCTATCCGCCGGGCGCCGGACGGATCTGGCGCGCGGCGCAGTCGCCGCTGCTGTGGATGAACTCGCACGCCGAGGACATCACCATGTTCACCGACACGTCGGTGAACATGACCGGGCCCGTGCGCGAGGGGCCCTCGCTGCACGAGTGGGCCGGCGTCGACGGACGCCTCTTCGCCGACCGGCAGACACAGGGCGCGTATCTGCGCTGGGTCCACGAACAGGCCGTGGCGGCCCTGCCCGAGGGCGTCACCGTCCACCACCATCCCCGGCGCGCCCTGCGCGTCAGCGGAGCGAGCGAGGGCCGGCAACAGGTGTGGCTGGAGGGCCGCCCCCGTCCGCTCCACGCCGACCTGGTCGTCCTCGCGCTCGGACACCTGGACGCCGAACTCGACGACGAGCAACGTGAGCTGGCCGCGTACGCGCGTGGTCACGACCTGGTCCACCTCCCGCCGGACTTCACCGCCGACAGCGACCTGTCCGCGCTCGGCGCCGGCGAACCCGTCCTGGTACGCGGCTTCGGGCTCGCCTTCGTCGACCTGATGGTGCTGCTCACCGAGGGCCGGGGCGGGCGGTACGAGGGCGACACCTACGTTCCCTCGGGACGCGAGCCGGTCCTCCACGTCGGGTCGCGGCGCGGGGTGCCGTACCACTCGAAGATCGGCTACGACCTCAGCGGCGAACGGCCGCCGCTGCCCAGGTTCTTCGGGCCCGCCGAGGTCGACGCGCTGCTCGCCCGGCCGGACGGGCTCGACTTCCGGCGGGACGTGTGGCCGCTGGTGGAGAAGGAGCTGGGGTTCGCGCACTACCATCGGCTGTTCACCGCCCATCCCGAGCGGACCTCCATGGACCGGGCCGCCTTCGAGGAGAAGTACGCGGCCGCCGCGCCCGCCGAGCGCGAGGTACTGGTGGCGGCGGCCGTGCCGGATCCGCGTGACCGGCTCGACCTCGCCGCGCTCGACCGTCCGCTGGACGGGGTGCGGTACGCGACGCACGAGGAGTTCCAGGACGGGCTGCGCGGTCATGTCGAGGACGACCTGAACCGCCGGCACGACCCCGCGCACAGTGCCGACCTGTCGGTGTTCTTCGCGCTGCTGTCCGTCTACGGGCAACTGGTCCGGCTCGGCGCCATCGGCTCCTGGTGGCACGGCTTCTTCAGCTACGTCGCCTCCGGGCCGCCCGGGCCCCGGCTGCGGCAGATGCTCGCACTGTCCCGGGCCGGCCTGCTGAAGTTCGTCGGCGCCGACATGACCGTCACCGCGCAGGACGGGGTCTTCCGGGCGTCGAGCCCGACCGTGCCCGGCCATGTCGTTCAGGCCCGGGCGCTGGTCGAGGCGCGGCTGCCCGAGCCCACGGTCCGTCACGCCCGCGATCCGCTGCTGCGCCGGCTGCACGCCGACGGGGCCGCCGAGACCCCGGACGGACTGCTGCGCGTGGACCCCGCCGACGGTCGGATCCTGGACCGGGACGGACGGCCGCACCCCCGGCGCTTCGCGCTCGGGCCCTTCACCGACGGCCGTACGCCGGGCGCCTTCACCCGGCCGCGCACCGGTGGCCCGGCGTTCCGGCAGAACGACGCCACCGCGCGGGCCGCGCTGGAGTTCCTGCGGGACCTGGCCTGGCGCGCCGCCGCGTGAACCGCCCCCACTCCACCCCTTTTTCTCTCACCTTCTCCATCGTCAGCGAGGGATGCACGCGATGAGCGTCATGGTCGACATCAGGTCCGTCCACAAGAGCTTCGGGCCGCTGGAGGTCCTCAAGGGCATCGACCTCGCGGTGGGGGCCGGGGAGGTCACCGTGATCCTGGGGCCCTCCGGCTCCGGCAAGTCCACGCTGCTGCGCACCATCAACCACCTGGAGAAGGTGGACCGGGGCGCGATCACGGTGGACGGAGCCCTGGTCGGCTACCGGCGTGCCGGGGACAAGCTGCACGAGCTGCGCGAGCGCGAGGTACTGAAGCAGCGCACCCGGATCGGCTTCGTCTTCCAGAACTTCAACCTGTTCCCGCACCTCACCGTGCTGGACAACATCATCGAGGCGCCGGTGTCCGCGCTGCGGCGGCCCCGCGCGGAAGCGGTGGACGGCGCACGCCGGCTGCTGGCCCGGGTGGGGCTCGCA
The DNA here is from genome assembly GCF_000720255.1 of Streptomyces griseus subsp. griseus. Classification (GTDB taxonomy): domain Bacteria; phylum Actinomycetota; class Actinomycetes; order Streptomycetales; family Streptomycetaceae; genus Streptomyces; species Streptomyces griseus_I. The sequence goes on from NZ_JOJE01000003.1 coordinate 64,447, forward strand.
GACAAGGCGGACGCCTACCCGCGGCAGCTGTCCGGCGGGCAGCAGCAGCGGGTCGCCATCGCCCGCGCGCTCGCCCTCGAACCGAAGCTGCTGCTGTTCGACGAGCCGACCTCCGCGCTCGATCCTGAGCTGGTCGGCGAGGTCCTCGACGTCATCAAGGACCTGGCCCGGCAGGGCACCACGATGATCGTCGTCACCCACGAGATCGGGTTCGCGCGCGAGGTCGCGGACACGGTCGTCTTCATGGACGAAGGGCGGATCGTCGAGCAGGGCACGCCCGGTGAGGTTCTGGACGCCCCGCGGGAGGCGCGAACGCGGGCGTTCCTCTCCAAGGTCCTCTGATCCAAGGTCCTCTGATCCAAGGTCCTCTGAACGGTCCACCGTAGAAAGGTTTCCGCATGCCCTCATCGCACGGCCGGGGCCTGTTGCACCTGGCCGCCGCACTCGATCAGCCGTCGGTCTTCGACGCCGAACCCTATGTCGAGGCGGCACGGCTCGCCGAACGCGGTGGCCTCGACTTCGTGACCCTTGACGACACCTTCGCCCGTCCCGGGCCCGACGCGCTCGCCGTGCTGTCCCGCGTGGCGCCCGCCACGCGACGCGTCGGTCTCGTCCCGACCGTCACCACCACCCACACCGAGCCCTTCCACGTCCAGGCGGCCGTCGCGACCCTCGACTGGGTCAGCCGGGGCCGGGCCGGCTGGCGTGTCGAGGTGTCCTCCACCGAGGGAGAGGCCCGCCTCTTCGGGCGCCGGCACGCCGCACCCCTGGACGCGCTGTGGCAGGAGGCCGGTGAAGTCGCCGACGTGGCAGCGAAGTTGTGGGACAGCTGGGAGGACGACGCCGAGATACGGGACGTGGCGAGCGGACGTTTCCTCGACCGCGACAAGCTGCACCACGTCGACTTCACCGGCTCGGCCTTCTCGGTCCGCGGTCCGTCGATCGTGCCCCGCCCTCCGCAGGGCCACCCGGTGCGGGTCGTCGACGCCACCGAGGGACACGTCCGGCACACCGCCGCCCGGTACGCCGACGTCGCGCTCGTCAGCGCCACGAGTGCCGCGCAGGCCCGCGCCGTACGGGAACAACTGCGGTCCCTCGCGGCCGAGTCGGGGCGGGACCCGGACACCCTGCGGGTGCTGGTGAGCCTTCTCGTGGACCTCGGCGGCGGCGAGCACGCGGCCGAGCCCGGCCACGGCGGAGGCGGCCCGCGGCAGACCCCGCAGGGCCCGCTGTACCGGGGCGGCCCCGTCGACCTCGCCGAGCTGATCGCCACCTGGCACACGGACGGCACCACCGACGGCTTCCACCTCCGGCCCGTCGAGCCCCGCCGCGACCTGGAGCGACTGGTCAACGGGACGGTGGCGCTGCTCCAGCACCGCGGGCTGTTCCGCACCTTCTACCCGGGCAGCACGCTCCGCGGCCACCTGGGCCTCGCCAAGCCCGCCAACCAGTACGCCCAGGCAGGGGGCACGTCATGACCGCACGACCGCGCAAGGAGATCCATCTCGCCGCGTACTTCCCCGGCGTCAACAACACCACGGTGTGGGCCGATCCGGAGTCGCGTTCGCAGATCGAGTTCTCCTCCTTCGAGCATCTCGCCCGCACCGCCGAGCGCGGACTGTTCGACTTCTTCTTCCTCGCCGAGGGGCTGCGGCTGCGCGAGCACAAGGGCCGTATCCATGATCTGGACGTGGCCGGGCGGCCCGAGTCGATCACCGTGCTGAACGCGCTCGCCGCCGTCACCGAGCGGCTCGGTCTCGCCGCCACGGTCAACGCCACCTTCAACGAGCCGTACGAGGTCGCCCGCAGATTCGCCACGCTGGACCACCTGAGCGGCGGCCGGGCGGCCTGGAACGTGGTGACCTCCTCCGACGCCTTCACCAGGGAGAACTTCCGGCGCGGCGGCTTCCTGGACCGGGCCGACCGCTACACCCGGGCCGGCGAGTTCGTCGCCACCGCGCGGGAGCTGTGGAACTCCTGGACCCCGGACGGGGTGCCCCGGCCGTTCGCGCACCGGGGGCACCACTTCGACATCGCGGGCGAGTTCACCCTGCCGCGCTCCCCGCAGGGGCACCCGGTCGTGATCCAGGCCGGGGACTCGGAGGAGGGGCGGGAGTTCGCCGCCTCCACGGCGGACGTCATCTTCACCAGACACGGTTCGCTGGAGGCGGGCCGGTCCTTCTACGCCGATGTGAAAAGGCGCCTCGCCAAGTACGGCCGTACCCCCGACGAGCTGAGGATCATGCCCGGCGTCACCGTCGTCCTCGGCGACAGCCCGGCCGAGGCGCAGGAGAAAGCGGCGGAGATCCGGCGGCAACAAGTCTCGCCGCAGAACGCGATCCTCACGCTGGAACAGATCTGGGGCGTCGACCTGTCCTCCTACGACCCCGACGGACCGCTGCCCGAGACCGATCCGGTGGCCGACTCGACGATCACCCAGGGGCGCACCCGGCGCGGTGACAACGTCGCGATCGCCGAGAAGTGGCGCGCGCTGTCGAAGGAGAAGGGGCTGTCGATCCGGGAGACCGTGATCGAGGCGAGCGGCCGGCAGTCCTTCGTCGGCACCCCGGAGGCGGTCGCGGCCGAACTGCACGCCTTCGTCCGGCACGACGCCGCCGACGGTTTCATCCTCGTACCGCACCTCACGCCCGGCGGGCTCGACGAGTTCGTGGACCGGGTGGTGCCGCTGCTCCAGGAGCGTGGCGCGTTCCGGACGGAGTACGAGGGGACCACGTTGCGCTCACACCTGGGGCTCCCGGCCCCCGCAGGGAAGGAATGACCGGATGACCACGGACGCGTCCGACGCGTGGAAGCGGTGGCACGAAGACCGTGTCGAGTCGGTGGCGGGTCCTTACGGGCCGCTCTCGCTCCTCGGCACACACTGGATCGAGGACCATCCGGAGGGGCGACTTCCGGACACCCCCGGGACCTGGGTGGCGGACGGGGCCGCCGTGACGCTCACGGCCACCGCGGCGGACGGCCTGAGCGTGGACGGCCGGCCCCTGGAGGGCACGGTCCGTATCGGCCCCGACCAGGGCCTTGTCGAGTCGGCCCGGGTCGCCTTCGGCGAGCGACGGCTGGTCGTCCTGGTGCGCGAGGGGAGTTGGGGCGTCCGCGACCACGACCCCGCCGCACCGGCGCGCCGGGCGTTCGGGGGCATCGACGCCACACCGTACGATCCGCGCTGGTCGGTACCGGGGCGCTTCACCCCCTATGACGCGCGGCGCACCGTGCGGGTGGAGAACGCGGACGGCCGCGAGCGGGGTCTGGCCCTCGGCGGGGAGCTGGCGTTCGTGCTCGACGGACGAGAGCACACCCTTCAGGTCACGGTGCGGGGCGACGGCTCGCTGTGGGCGGTGTTCGCCGACGCGACCAGCGGGAACGGCAGTTACCGGTTCCGGTTCCTGTACACGGCGGCGCCCGACGCCGAGGGCCTTACGACGGTCGACCTCAACCGGGTCGTGCTGCCGCCGTGTGCCTTCGCCGACCACTTCCTCTGCCCCTTCCCGCCGCCGGGGAACAGGCTCGGCGTCGCGATCGGGGCAGGGGAACGGAATCCGCTCCGCGACCGGCTCGCAGTGGCCAATTCTGACACTTCGTTCAAGGGGTGACGGCCGAAAGGCGCCCTTGTGCCGGCTGTCCGGTCGGCCGAATACTCCCCACAGCGCTTGTCAGGGGCACGGCGTGTCCGGAATCCGGGCACCCGTGCCCCTCGACTGCGCCTCACGGGCCCCCACCCCACGCGGGGCCCCCGACTTCCCCTAGGAGGGAACGAAACGTGAGGATCAAGCGCACCACCCCCACCAGCGGCATCACGAGACGGACCCGGCTGATCGCCGTATCCACCGGACTCGTGGCCGCGGCCGCGATCGCGATCCCCAACGCGAGCGCGAACGAGGCAGCCACTTTCAGCACGCCCCAGCTCAAGAGCGCCAGTGACTCGGTGCTCAAGGCCGACATCCCGGGCACCGCCTGGGCCGTCGACGCCAAGACCAACCGTGTCGTCGTCACCGCCGACAGCACGGTCTCCAAGGCCGAGATCGCCAAGATCAAGGAGCAGGCGGGCGTCAACGCCGACGCGATCACCATCAAGCGCGCCCCGGGCAAGTTCCAGAAGTACATCGGCGGCGGCGACGCCATCTATGCGAGTAGCTGGCGCTGCTCGCTGGGCTTCAACGTCCGCGACAGCTCCGGGAACTACTACTTCCTGACCGCCGGTCACTGCACCGACGGCGCGGGCACCTGGTGGTCCAACTCGGGGCACACCACCACGCTCGGCACCACGGCGGGCTCCAGCTTCCCGACGAACGACTACGGCATCGTCCGGTACACCAACTCGTCGGTCAGCAAGGCGGGCACCGCCGGCAACACCGACATCACCAGCGCGGGCACGCCCAGCGTCGGCACCACGGTCACCCGTGACGGCTCGACCACCGGCATCCACAGCGGCCGCGTCACCGCCCTGAACGCGACCGTCAACTACGGCGGCGGCGATGTCGTCTACGGCATGATCCAGACCACGGTCTGCGCCGAGCCCGGCGACTCCGGCGGCTCGCTGTACGGCACCAACGGTGTCGCCTACGGCCTGACCTCCGGCGGCAGCGGCAACTGCACCTCCGGCGGCACGACCTTCTTCCAGCCTGTGGTGGAGGCCCTGAACGCCTACGGCGTCAGCGTCTTCTAGACCGGTCGTCCTGTGGACCGGTCGTCTTCTGAACCGGTCCGCACCACCGGCCACCACCGGACTCCGCCCGGCCCACGCAACCGCCGACCGCGGACGTCAGCCCCCGCACGGAATCTCCGTGCGGGGGCTTCTCCTTGTCTGCGGGAGCAACGTCCGTCCGACGCGCCCCTGGTGCCTCAGGATTCCGGATAGGCGATTTCAGGACAGGACCAGTCCTCTCCGATCCTCATGGAGGGGTGAAGAGTTACCCACACGTAGTGTTTGCAGTGTGAAGACTCCTGGTGTGACCGTGGACAGTCAAAGCGGAGAGGGCGCTCAACTCCCGTTCTACGCGCGTCCTGAAGTCACCCTTGTGTGCTCCCTGCGGGGTTCGGAAGAGTAGGCGCTCGTCAACCACCCTTCCGGTTCGCGAGATCCCCACAATCTCCCGGGCCGACCCCCCACAGGAGGACGAGAGTTGAAGCACCGACGCATACCCAGGCGCCGTGCGGCCATGGCAGGTGCGGGTATCGCCGCACTGGTCGCCGCGGGAATCACCTTCCAGACTGCGAACGCCAGTGAGCCAACGAAGCCCACGGCGCCTCGGACCCTGTCGATCGCGGCGGCCGGAAAGCTCGCTTCCACGCTCGGCAAGGACCTCGGTACGGACGCGGCGGGAACGTACTACGACGCAAAGACCAAGGCCCTCGTCGTGAACGTGCTCGACGAGGCCGCCGCCCGTACCGTCGAGGCGGCCGGCGCCAAGGCGAGAGTCGTCGAGCACTCCCTCGCCCAGCTGAAGAGCGCCCGTACGACGCTCAAGGGCGACGCCACCATCCCCGGCACCTCATGGGTGACCGACCCCACGACCAACAAGGTCGTCGTCACCGCCGACCGCACCGTCTCCAAGGCCGAGTGGGCCAAGCTCAGCAAGGTCGTCGACGGCCTCGGCTCCGTCGCTGAAGTCCAGCGCACGAAGGGGGAGTTCAAACCCTTCATCGCCGGCGGTGACGCCATCAACGGCTCCGGCGGACGCTGCTCGCTGGGCTTCAACGTGGTCAAGGGCGGCCAGCCGTTCTTCCTGACCGCCGGTCACTGCACCGACGCCATCTCCACCTGGACGGACTCGTCCGGCAAGCAGCTGGGCACCAACGAGACGTCCAGCTTCCCGGACAACGACTACGGCCTCGTCAAGTACACCGCGGACGTGGCCCACCCGAGCGAGGTCAACCTCTACAACGGCTCCACCCAGAAGATCACGGGCGCGGCCGCGGCCACCGTCGGCCAACAGGTCACCCGCAGCGGCTCCACGACCCAGGTGCACTCGGGCAAGGTCACCGGTCTGGACGCCACCGTGAACTACGGCAACGGCGACATCGTCAACGGCCTCATCCAGACCGACGTCTGCGCCGAACCCGGTGACAGCGGCGGCTCGCTGTTCTCCGGAAGCAACGCCATCGGCCTCACCTCCGGCGGCAGCGGTGACTGCACCTCCGGCGGGGAGACCTTCTTCCAGCCGGTGACGGAGGCGTTGTCGGCGACGGGCACGCAGATCGGCTGACTGATCCTTCCCCCCACGGTGTGAAGTCCCGCCCCGCGCGCGAGGGGCGGGACTTCAGGCTGTCTGCCCTGTCTGTTCTGTCTGCCCTGTCTGCCCTGCCTGTCCTGTCCGCTCCGTCCGCCGTCGGTCGCGCAGCGCCGCCACCAGCAGTGTGACCGCCACCCCGCCCATCGCCCACGCCGACAGCACCAGCAGTGAGGCGGTCATGCCGTTCCCCTCGAAGTAGGCGATCGAGCGCGCCGACCACGTCCCCGCGCCCGGCGGCAGCGCGGGGCCGATGTCCTTCCAGAACGGCGGGAGCAGGGGAGGCGGCAGGGCCCCGCCCGCGCTGGGATTGCCGAGGATCACCACGAGCAGGATGACCAGGCCGATGCCGGCGAGCCCGAAGGCGCCCTGGAACGCGAGGGTGGTGGCGCCGACGGCGAAGACGATCAGCGCGCCGAGCCACCAGAGGGCCGCGAAGGAGCCGGGCAGGGCACCCAGGACCGGCCCCACGATGAGGGCGCCGCCGAGTCCGCCGACGATCCCGACCAGAAGCAGGGCGAGCAGCCGGATCGCAGCCCGCTTCGGGGTGGTGGGCGGAGCCCGAGCTGATCGCCATGATCGACGCGCACAGGTAGCCGCCCACGCACCAGCCGACGGTCATGTAGAAGGACGTCAGTCCGTTGGCGTCCTCCCGTTCGGCCGGGGCCACGTCGACGGTCCGTACCGTGCGTCCCTGGCTCTTCTCCAGGCTGGTGGTGAGCGTCTCGACGGTTGCGGCCAGGGCCCGTCCGCCGCCGGTGGCGACCAGGAGGGTGTCGGTGGTGGCGGCCGGGGCGATGATCAGGGCACCGTCGATCTTCCGGTCCAGGATCTGCCGCCGTGCCGTCGCCGCGTCGGCCACCGCGCGCGTGTCCAGCGGCTCGCCCGGCAGCTTCTCGAGCCGGGTCACCGCCTGCTGGGCGATGGCGGCGGGCGCGACCACCCCGAAGGGCACGTCCTTCGGCCGCGGGTCGTGCAGCGCCCCCACGTAGGAGGCGATGAACAGCAGACTGAGCGCGACCGCACCGAGCACCAGCAGCGTGGCCCGGGGCGTCACGGCGTCCTTGACCTCGTCGAGGAAGGACGTACGGGACGTACCGGTACCGGTGCTCTGGGTCATGCCCTCACGGTCTGGGTAGTCGGGTGTTTGCGCAGGTGGGAAGCGCCTGAACGGATGTCGTACACATGTTCGGGGATAGGGGTATGGTGGGGGTCGGAGTGTAGGGAACTGATGTTCGAGAGCCCGGCGGGGCTCATGGGTACGGGAGGTGCGTGTGCCGGGATTCACGCATCTGCACACCGTCTCCGGGTTCTCCCTGCGGTACGGGGCCTCGCACCCGGAGCGCCTCGCCGAGCGCGCCTCCGAGCGGGGTATGGACGCCCTCACCCTCACCGACCGCGACACCCTCGCCGGCACGGTCCGCTTCGCCAAGGCCTGCGCCAAGTCGGGCGTCCGTCCGCTGTTCGGAGTGGACCTCGCGGTCGCCGGGCCGGTACGCCGGGAGGGCGACCTGCGGCGGGAGAAGCGCCGCACCCCTGTGCGCGGCGGCGCCTTCATCGACGAGTCGACACCCCGCGCCACCTTCCTCGCCCGGGACGGCGCCCGCGGCTGGGCCGACCTGTGCCGGCTCGTCACGGCGGCGCACGAGAGCGAGGGCACCCCGCTGCTGCCCTGGACGGAGAACCGGGGCGACGGCCTGACCGTCCTGCTCGGCCCCGACTCCGACGTCGGCCGGGCCCTGGCCGCGGGCCGTCCGGACCGCGCCGCGAAGCTCCTCGTCCCCTGGCGCGAGGTGTACGGCGACGCCCTGCGCCTGGAGGCCGTCTGGCACGGCCGGGAGGGCACCGGACCCGGCTCCCTGCGCCTGGCCGCCCGCACCGTCGGCTTCGCCGCCGAGCAGCGGATCCCGCCGGTGCTCAGCAACGCCGTCCGGTACGCCGACCCCGGCCTCGGCCCGGTCGCCGACGTGCTGGACGCCGCCCGCCGTCTGGTTCCCGTCGACCCCACCAAGGAGCTGGACTCCGGTGAGGCCTGGCTGAAGGACGCGGGCGCCATGCTGCACGTCGCCGAGCGGATCGTCGAGGCGGCCGGCTACCGGGGCGACACCGCCCACCGGCTGCTGGAGCAGACCCGGGCGACGGCCGCCGTGTGCCTGGTCGACCCCGAGGACGACCTCGGCATCGGCACCGTCCACTTCCCCGAGCCGCACCTCGTCGGCGCCGGCCGGCGCACCGCCCAGCGGACGCTGGCCTCGCGGGCCGCGGCGGGGATGGTGCTGCACGGCTACGCCGGGCGGCGCGACTACTGGGAGCGGATGCACCGCGAGCTGGACATCATCGCTCACCACGGCTTCGCCTCCTACTTCCTGACGGTCGCCCATGTCGTGGACGACGTACGGGAGATGGGTATCCGGGTCGCGGCGCGCGGCTCCGGCGCGGGCTCCCTCGTCAACCACCTCCTCGGCATCGCGCACGCCGACCCCGTGGAGCACGGGCTGCTGATGGAGCGCTTCCTGTCCAAGGAGCGGGTCGTCCTGCCCGACATCGACATCGACGTGGAGTCCGCGCGGCGCCTGGAGGTCTACCGGGCGATCATCGACCGGTTCGGCACCGAGCGGGTCGCGACGGTCTCGATGCCGGAGACGTACCGGGTGCGGCACGCGATCCGGGACGTCGGCGCGGCCCTGTCCCTGGACCCGGCCGACATCGACCGCCTCGCCAAGGCCTTCCCGCACATCCGCGCCCGCGACGCCCGCGCGGCGCTGGCCGAGCTGCCCGAACTCAGGGAACTGGCGGCGGAGCAGGAGAGGTACGGCAGGTTGTGGGAGCTGGTCGAGGCCCTCGACGCCCTCCCGCGCGGGGTCGCCATGCACCCCTGCGGGGTCCTGCTCTCCGACGCCTCGCTCCTGGCCCGCACCCCGGTCGTGCCGACCAGCGGCGAGGGCCTGCCCATGTCCCAGTTCGACAAGGACGACGTGGAGGACCTCGGGCTGCTCAAGCTGGACGTGCTCGGGGTGCGGATGCAGTCGGCGATGGCGCACGCGGTCGCGGAGGTGGAGCGGGTCACGGGGGAGCGGATCGACCTGGACTCGGTCGCGGAGGGGGATCCGGCGACGTACCAGCTGATCCGCTCCACCGAGACGCTGGGGTGCTTCCAGATCGAGTCGCCGGGCCAGCGCGACCTGGTCGGACGGCTCCAGCCGGCCACCTTCCACGACCTGGTCGTCGACATCTCCCTGTTCCGGCCGGGGCCGGTCGCCGCCGACATGGTGCGGCCCTTCATCGAGGCGCGGCACGGGCGGGCGCCCGTGCGGTATCCGCACCCGGACCTGGAGGAGTCGCTGAAGGGGACGTACGGGGTCGTCGTCTTCCACGAGCAGGTCATCGACATCGTCGCCGTCCTGACCGGCTGCGGGCGCGGTGAGGCGGACCGGGTGCGGCGCGGTCTTTCCGACCCGGAGTCCCAGAGGCGGATCCAGGTGTGGTTCGCGCAGCGCGCGGAGGCCAACGGATATGACGCAGAAACGATTCGGCGGACCTGGGAGATCGTCGAGGCGTTCGGCAGCTACGGCTTCTGCAAGGCGCACGCCGTCGCCTTCGCCGTACCGACGTACCAGTCGGCGTGGCTGAAGGCGCATCACCCGGCCGCCTTCTACGCGGGCCTGCTCACGCACGACCCCGGGATGTATCCGAAGCGGCTGCTGCTGGCGGACGCGCGGCGGCGCGGGGTGCCGGTGCTGCCGTTGGACGTGAACGAGTCGGGCGTCGCTCATCGTATCGAACTGGTGTCTGAATCAGGGGTGTGGGGACTCCGGTTGGCCCTCTCCGACGTGCACGGCATCAGCGAGGCCGAGGCCGCGCGGATCGCCGACGGACAGCCCTACGCCTCACTGCTCGACTTCTGGGAACGGGCGCGGCCCAGCCGCCCGATCGCCGGGCGGCTGGCCCAGGTGGGCGCGCTGGACGCCTTCGGCGCCAACCGGCGTGACCTGCAACTGCACCTGACCGAACTGCACCGGGGCGCCCGGGGCGCGGGCGGCGGGCAGCTCCCGCTGGCCGGCGGCCGGAAGACCGCCCCCGCCGGGCTGCCCGACCTCACTTCCGCCGAGCGGCTCAGCGCCGAACTGGGCGTGCTGTCCATGGACGCCTCCCGCAACCTGATGGACGACCACCGCGGCTTCCTCGACGAGCTCGGCGTGGTCTCGGCGCGGCGGCTGCGCGAGGCCAGGCACGGAGAGACGGTGCTGGTCGCGGGCGCCAAGGCGGCCACCCAGACCCCGCCGATCCGCTCCGGCAAGCGGGTCATCTTCACCACCCTGGACGACGGCACCGGCCTGGTCGACCTCGCCTTCTTCGACGACTCCCACGACGCCTGTGCCCACACCGTCTTCCACTCCTGGCTGCTGCTGGTGCGCGGGGTGGTGCAGCGCCGGGGCCCGCGCAGCCTCAGCGTGGTGGGATCCGCCGCCTGGAACCTCGCCGAACTGGTCGAACTGCGCGTCGAGGGCGGGCTCGACGAGGTGGCGGCACGGCTGGCCGAGCCCGCCCCGGACCGGGCCCCCGCGGACGGCGAACCGGCGGCGGCCCGAACGATCCGCATGCCCACGGGGTACGAGATGCACCCCTGGGCCGATCTGCGTCCGGCGGGCGAAGAGCCCGCCAAGGTACGGAAGTTGTGGCACCAGAGTCCGGGGAGTGCGGGATGACCATCCTCTGCGTACGTTTCCAGCTGCCTCCGATGTACGAGGCCGCCCTGCCCAGACTGCTCGGGCTCCTGGAGGACTTCACCCCCGTCGTCCAGGCGCTGCCACCGGACGGGGCACTGGCCGATCTGCGCGGCGCCGAGCGCTACTTCGGGCGCGACGCCCTGGAGCTGGCCGCCATGATCCGGGTACGGTCCCTCGCGCTGTACGGCGTCGACTGCCTGATCGGCGCGGGACCCGGACCGATGCTGGCCCGTGTGGCACTGCGCGACGCGCGGCCCGGGACGACCCGCACGGTCCCCGAGGACGCCGTCGCGGAGTTCCTCGCCGACAAGCCCGTCGCCGCGCTGCCCGGTGTCGGCGCCGCGACCGCCCGCACACTGGAGGAGTACGGACTCGACACCCTCGGCCGGGTCGCCGCCGCGCCCCTGTCCACGCTCCAGCGCCTGGTCGGCGCGAAGGCCGGCCGCGAGCTGCACGAGAAGGCGAACGGCATCGACCGCGGCCGGGTCGTACCGAACGCCGTCTCGCGATCCCTGGCCGCCGAACGCACCTTCGCCCGCGACGAGCTGGACCCCGACCGGCACCGCCGCGCGCTGCTCTCCGCCGCCGAGGAATTGGGCACCCGGCTGCGTGCCCTGGAGAAGGTCTGCCGCACCCTCACCCTCACCGTGCGCTACGCCGACCGCTCCACCACCACCCGCACTCGCACCCTCAGGGAACCGACCGCCCACTCCGCCGCGCTGACCAGGACGGCGTACGGCATGTACGAGGCACTCGGCCTCCAGCGCGCCCGCGTCCGCGCGATCGCCCTGCGCGCGGAGGGCCTCGCCCCCGCCGAACAGGCCGCCCACCAGCTCACCTTCGACCCTGTCGACGACAAGCTCCGCCGCCTGGAGGAGGCCGCGGACCGCGCCCGGGCGAGGTTCGGTCCGGGGGCGGTGAAGCCGGGGGCGTTGGCGGCGTGAGGGTTTCGCCGGGCGCATGTCATCGCTCGTGAGTGGCCGTTCGGGAGTGACCGTTCGTCAGTGCCATAGGGTGCCCCCATGACATGGCGGGGGCCCACTCATCGGACGGTCGACGGGGAGAAGATCAGCGGCAAGTGGTGCCATGTCTGGCGGCGGCACGAGCTGCTGTCCGACGCGTACTCCGTCGAAGATCTGATCGTCTTCGCCGACGGCGCGATCGCCTGCGGGCGGTTGACCGACCTGGCCGGTCTGGAGCGGATGCTGGAGTCGGGCCGGATCGCGGTCACGGATCCGGGGGCGCCTGCCCCCGAGGCGCCCGAGAACCGATGGGGCGCCCGTTACCCGGAACCCCTGACCCCGGAGGGCTTCCTCCTCGAAGTCGCCGATCTGGTGGAGGAGCTGGCGGGCCGCCCCAGGACCGACGAACGCTGCTGGGAGGCGGTCCGCCGCTTCCAGCAGGCGCCCACCGAGGCCAACCGGGCCCTGCTGCGGGACGCCTACCTGGCCATTCCGCCGCACCGACGCGTCTACTGCCTCGGCGACATGGACCTCCAGGACCGCCCCCTGCGCATCCTGCTCACCGAGATCGGCCAACGGGTCGAGGGGGACGGGCCGACGGTGACCGCCGGGATGCACCGGGAAGCGCTGGACTACTTCAGGGACGGGGACGAGGCCGTCGCCCGCGAGCAGGAAGAACTGTCCGTCCGGCACGCGGACGACCCGACGACGGCGGGACATCCGACCGTCGTCCTGCACGAGACGTACTTCCCGGGCGGCCGCCCGGCCGACCCCGGCCTCTCCGCCCTGCGCAACGACTTCCCCGCCCCGGTCCGCTACGCCGGCGACACCTACCCCTCCGTTCTGCACGGCTACTGGGCCCTGTCCACGGCCGACGAGAGCGACCGCACCGCCGTCCGCGACGCCCCGACCGCCGACGAGGCCCACGAAAGGGGCGGCCGGGCCACCCGGCGCGACGACTGGCCGTCCGTGCGCCTCGCCGTCATGGCCGGTCTGCTGCGCGCCAAGTTCACCCAGCATCCCGAGCTCGCGGAGATCCTCCTCGCCACCGGCGACGCGAGGATCGGCTACACCGGCTACACGGAGTCCCCGTACTGGCGGGACACTCGCGACGACCGCGGCCGCAACTGGACGGGCCGGCTGCTGGAACTGACCCGCGCCGAACTCCTCGCCGCCGGGATCAGTTGGCCCACGGGGGAGTGATCCGGGTTCCGTCGGCCAGTTCCGCCTCCAGGCCGATGGACGTGGTGACCCAGGACAGCGCCGTGTGATCGGTGGGGTTCTCGACGCCGAGGGACGTCCCGGGGTTGACGATCACCGTGTCGCCCGCTCTGATCCGCTCGGGGCGGCCGTCGAGCGTGAGGACCAGTTCGCCGACGAGCAGATGGAAGATCTCCTCCCGGTTGACGGTGTGCACCGGGGCTTTCGTCCCCGGGGGGATCTCCCCGCGCCAGGCGCACAGTTCCTTGCTGCCGGTGAGGGGAGAGGCGTACGAGACGAAGCGGGCGCCGTGGATCTCGTGGACGACGGCTTCGGACGCGCGGATGACGGGCACGGTGGGGCCTTTCTGCGAGCAGATGGTCAAGCAAGTTGACTATATGGTCAAGGTGCTTGACCGATACGTCAAGGGTGTTTCAATGCAGGCGTGCAGAACTCCGAGGCCCTGTCCCTGACCGCCGCCCTGCTCGCCGTCGCCGGTGAGCTCACGCAACGCATCCACGAGGGGGTCGAGGCCCGTGGTTTCGAGGGGCGGCCCGCGTACGGGTTCGCCTTCACGCGGTTGGCCCCGGACGGTGCGACGGTCACCGAGCTCGCCACTCATCTCGGGGTGACCAAGCAGGCGGCGAGTCAGCTCGTGGACGAGCTCGTGCGCAAGGGGTACGTGGAGCGGCGGCCGCATCCCGGGGACGCACGGGCCCGGCTGATCGTGCTGACCGAGCGCGGCTGGGCCTGCACGCGGGCCGCGGAGGAGGCGGCCGCGGAGGTGGTGCGCGGGTGGGGTGAGCTGCTGGGGGAGAGTGAAGTGCGGGTGCTGCGTGAGCAGTTGCTGCGCATCGCGCCCTATGGGCCGATTCGGCCCATCTGGTAGGGCAAGTTTTACTGACGTGCAACTTCCCAATGTCAGCTACTCGTCCGTAACTTGACGAGAGAACAGCATCCTCGTGATCCGGATCACAGGGCGTAGAGCCGTCGTACTCCCCTTGAGCCGCAAGGAGATCACCCGATGCTGCCCTGGAAAAGAGCGCTCAGATCCCTGGCCGCGCTACTGCTGACCGCCGCCGCCCTCGTCACCGTCCCCGCCGCTGCCGCCCACGCGGCCACCGTTGAGAACAGCGGCTGGAACGACTACACCTGCAAGCCCTCCGCAGCCCACCCCCGCCCCGTCGTCCTGGTCCACGGCACCCTCGCCAACTCCGTCGACAACTGGCTGTCCCTCGCGCCGTACCTGGAGCACCGCGGCTACTGCGTCTTCTCCCTCGACTACGGCCGGCTCCCCGGCGTCCCGTTCTTCCACGGCCTCGGCCCCATCGACGCGTCGGCCGAGCAGCTGTCCGCCTTCGTCGACAAGGTGCTCGCCGCCACCGGCGCCGCCAAGGCCGACCTCGTCGGCCACTCGCAGGGCGGCATGATGCCCCGCTACTACCTCAAGTTCCTCGGCGGCGCCGCCAAGGTGAACGCGCTGGTCGGCATCGCCCCCAGCAACCACGGCACCACCCTGTCCGGCCTCACCAAGCTGCTGCCGTACTTCCCCGGCGCCGAGGACCTGCTCACCACCGCCACCCCCGCCCTCGCCGAGCAGATCGTCGGATCCGACTTCATGACCCGGCTCAACGCGGGCGGAGACACCGTGCCCGGCGTCCACTACACGGTCATCGCCACCAAGCATGACGAAGTGGTCACGCCGTACCGGACGCAGTTCCTCAGCGGGGCGGACGTGCGGAACGTCCTGCTCCAGGACCTCTGCCCGCTCGACCTGTCGGAGCACGTGCTGATCGGGCTGACCGACCGGATCGCCTTCCACGAGGTGGCCAACGCCCTCGACCCGGCGCACGCCACCCCCACCACCTGCGCGTCGGTGTTCGACTGACCGACGCGCAGGTGTCACCGGGGCCTGACCGACCTGAGCCGCCGGTCAGGCCCCGGAGTTCCTTTCAGCGACCGCGCCGGCGCACCGACGCGAACAGCACCGCGGAGCCGAGCGCGAGCACGGTGGCCCCGACCAGGGCGACCGGAGTGCTGCCGTCGCCGCCGGTCTCGGCGAGGCCGATGTGCGTGACGGCCGCCCTGGGCTCGTCGGCCGTGCCAGGCATGTCGGTCGCGTCGGTCGCGTCGGTCGCGTCGGTCGTGTCGGTCGTGTCGGTCGCGGCCGGGGTCGGCTCGGTCGAGGTGAGGGCGTCGTCGTCACCGTGACCGCCGTGCTCGACGGTCGACTTGTCGGCACCGTCCTCGATCTGCTCCTCGGACGGCGCGGACGCGGTGCTGGTCGGTGCGGAGCCGCTGCCCGCCGGGCTGTTCCCGCCGAAGATCACGTCGGAGCAGGAGTAGAACGCCTCCGGGCTGTCCGAGCGCTGCCAGACCGCGTACAGCAGTTGCTTGCCGGAGCGCTCGGGCAGCGTGCCGGAGAACGTGTAGAAGCCACCCGACGCGACCGGGTCGGTGGCCGTCGCCACCGGGTGCGCCAGATCCAGGTCGCCCCAGGCCGGCGGCCGGGCCGGGTCGTAACCGGCCTTGGTGATGTAGACCTTGAAGGTGCCCTTGTGCGGTGCGGTCACGCGGTACTTGAAGGTGTACGAACCCTTGCGCACAGCGGTCGTGGGCCAGTCGGCGCGGGCCAGGTCGAGCCCCTTGAACTCCGCGGTGTCCGCGCTGCACAGCTTGCCGTCCGGGATCAGCCGCTGATGCCGCCCGTTCGCGTCGCCGATCCGGATCCCGTTCCAGTCGTACAGCGCCTGGGTGCCGCCGACCGCGACGGCCGCCTCGCACGCCGCCGACTTCGGGCTCTCCGGGC
Organism: Streptomyces griseus subsp. griseus; assembly: GCF_000720255.1. GTDB lineage: Bacteria > Actinomycetota > Actinomycetes > Streptomycetales > Streptomycetaceae > Streptomyces > Streptomyces griseus_I. The sequence continues at coordinate 80,393 of NZ_JOJE01000003.1, forward strand.
CCTCCCCGTAGCACTGTGACACCCGGCTCACCGGATCGGCCATCGACCCGTGCGCGACCGCGGGCCCGGCGGCCAGCGTCCCGAGCGTGAGCGGGACAGCACCGAGCACGGTGACGGCGGCGACCTTGCGGGATGCGGACATGCGGGGACTCCTCGACGGTTCCGAGACGGGAGGGGCGAGACGAAACTAGCCCCGGGGAACCGTGAAATCGCCTGTTGAGGGCGGGTGGAGGAGATCCTTATGCTCACGTTAAGGAAGGGCTCAGGCTGCGCTCAGGTAGGTACGGTGCTGACCATGACCGACACAGACGAGGGACCGTTCCTGGAGATCAGGGCGGCTGTCGCCGCCGACGTGCGGACCGTCAAGGACATCACCGACACCGCCTACCGGCACTACATCGAGCGCATCGGGCGCGTGCCGGTGCCCATGGAGGCGGACCACGCGGCGAACGTGGCCGCGGGAAAGGTGTTCGTGGCGCAGGAGGCCGGGACCGGGCGCGTGATCGGGCTCGTCGTGGTCGAGGTGCACGAGGACCATCTGTTCCTCGACAGCATCGCCGTCCGGCCCGACGCCCACGGGAAGGGTGTCGGGCGGCGGCTGTTGGGATTCGTGGACGAGCGGGCGCGTGCGTCGGGGGTGCCCGAGGTCAGGCTCTATACGAACGCGATGATGTGGGAAAACCAGAAGATCTACCCGAAGTACGGCTACGAGGTCGTGGAGCGTCGCGTGGACGGGCCGTACGACCGGATCCACTACCGCAAACGACTGGACTGACCCGTCTCATGGGTCAGCCGTCCGGCCACCATGTGCGCGCGATGTCCTTGCGCACCTCGGGGCGCCCGGCAGGGCGCTCGTCGGCCTCCTCGCGGACCCGGCGGCTCTCCGTCTTCTTCAGGGGCTTCTGCACTGTCATGCGGCGCATGGCTGCCTCCTTCAGGGGCTACCGGGTTCCGCGCTTTCACGGAGGTAGACCCTTTCCGGGAGGGTTCCTCATCCACCACTGTTCTGTCAGTGGCGGTTGTCACGATTAGGCTGTGGATTCGGGTGTCAGAGCTGTGAGCGTTGTCAGTGGCGGCTGGCAGTCTTGGCCGCATGAGTGACGACAGTGACGGAACCAGTGCGGTGCGTGTGGACTGGGACGCCGAGGCCACCGCCTTCGACGACGAACCGGACCACGGTCTGCGCGACCCGATCGTGCGCGCGGCCTGGGCCGACCGGCTCCGCGGCTGGTTGCCCGAGCGCCCCTGCGACCTCCTCGACCTCGGCTGCGGCACGGGCAGCCTGTCGCTCCTCGCCGCCGAGCGGGGACACCGAGTGACGGGAGTGGATCTCTCGCCGGCCATGGTGGATCTCGCGAGGGCCAAACTCGCCGGTCGCGACGCGGTGTTCCTGCGCGGTGACGCCGCGCGTCCTCCGGTGGGTGAGCAGCGCTTCGACGTGGTGCTGGTACGGCATGTGCTGTGGACCCTGCCCGACCCGGGCCGCGTGCTGCGGCGCTGGGCCGGGCTGCTGAGGCCGGGAGGACGGCTCGTCCTGGTCGAGGGGGTGTGGGGGACGGTCAGCCCGGTCGGCATACCCGCCGACCGGCTCACCGCACTGCTCACCCCGCTCGCCACGGACGTGCGCGTGGAGCCTCTGACGGACGACGCGCGGTTGTGGGGCAGGGCGGTGGAGGACGAGCGGTATGCGGTGGTGGCCCTGGTGTGAGGCGGCCCCCTCCATGGCAGGGGCCCCACACGGGGCCCGGACCAGGGGCTACACCAGCAGCGCCTCGAAGTCGCCGCCGCGCGCCAGCGCCTCCAGCTCGTCGAGCGCCGCCACCGCCGCGGCCGCCGCCTCCGGGTCCTTCTCCACGAGGCCGCTCTCCTCGAACTCGTCCTCGTCCAGCCGTCGTACGTCCGTGCCGTCGGCGGAGCGCCAGAGGTCCAGGTCGAGATCCTCGACGACCAGCTCCGTGCCGGAGAGGGTGGCGGGGCGGGCGATGTCGCAGTACCAGCCCTTGAGCGCACCGGCGGGGTCACGCACCTCCATGACCGCGTACCAGCGGTCCCGCCAGTAGTACTCCGTGAAGACGTCGCCGGGCTCGAAGCGGACGAAGCCGAAGTCGCGGACGGCGCCGCCCGCGAACGGTGCGCGGACGACGATCCGCGTGCCGTCGTCCCTCAGCAGCTCCGCGGGGTAACGGATCTTCGTACGGCCGGCCTTGACGAGGACGACGTCGATGAGCCGGGCGCTGTCAGACGAGTTCACGGGCATGGCGCACCTCGGTCGCGCAGATCTCGTAGCCCAGCCAGGTGTTGACGGCGAGCATGGGTCCGTTTCCTGTGTCGTTGCCGGTGTAGGCGTCCGTGTACCCCCGGGCGCGGGCCCGATGCAGGGAGTGGGTCTTGGTGAGCTTGGCCAGGCCCCGGCCGCGAAAGGCGCGGGCCGTGCCGGTCATGCCGGTGGAGTAGCGGGTGAGGCCGTCCGTCTGGGCCAGGGTGAAGGCGACGGGACGCCCTTCGGCCACGGCCACGGTGGTCAGGTCGAGGTCGAGCAGCGGACGCCTCCAGGTCTCCTCGATCCACGCCTCGTAGTCCGTGAACTCGGCGCCGACGTCGCTCGGTTCGTCCGCGACCGTCTCCGCGTCCAGCTCGAACAGGGGGCGCGGATCATCCGCGAAGTCGGCGGCGGTGCGCAGTTCGACACCGGACGGCGGGTCCTGCGGCGGCGGAAGCGTGCCGTTCACCAGGTCGAGGCGGAGGAAGTGCGCGGAGCGGCTTGCCTTGTAGCCGTGCCGTTCGGCGAAGACGCGGTTGCCCGGCTCGTCCAGGACCCAGGCGAACAGGCGGGTCGCCCCGAGTCTGGCCAGGTGTTCCTCGCCGACGCGGGTCAGGAGGCCGCCCGCCCCTCGCCCGAGGTGCTCGGGATGCGTGTACACATTCAGGAAACCCTGGCCCGGCTCCGGGCTGTCGTGGGCGAGGCCGACCTGGGCCGTGCCGATGATCTCACCGTCCGCCTCGGCGACGAGCTGGCGGAAGTGGGCGTCGGGGTGGGCGTGGGTGAGGGCATGGACCACGGACTGCGGGGTGGCCACCATGAAGGGCAGGGCCAGCCGCCGGACCAGGACGAAACCCTCGGCGTCCGCCGGTGCCTCGGGGCGCAGATCGCGCACGATGACGGTCATGGAGGCGCACGTTACGTGGGGCGTGTGCGCGAGTGCCTCCCATTTTCCCGTGGCTGCTTTCCGCGTGGGTACGGGACAATCGGCGCGTGACCTTGAAGATCCATATCAATGAGAGCGCACCACCGTACGAGCAGGTGCGGGCGCAGATCGCCGAGCAGGCGCGGTCGGGGGTGCTGCCGGTGGGGTACCGGTTGCCCACGGTGCGGGGGCTCGCCGAGTCGCTCGGGCTGGCGGCGAACACGGTCGCCAAGGCGTACCGGGCACTGGAGAGCGACGGGGTGATCGAGACCCGGGGACGGAACGGGACGTTCGTGGCGGCGGCGGGGCCGGCGGCGGAGCGAGAAGCCGCGCTGGCCGCACAGGGGTATGCGGAGCGGGTCCGGCGTCTGGGACTCGGGGAGGACGCGGCGCTCGCTGCGGTGCGGGAGGCCCTGCGGGCGGCTTATGGGGAGGGGTGATGGGCGTTCGAGTGGGGTCGAGTTCGGGAACTGTTCAGCTTGCCGCCGGCATCGACTCCGGTGTTCTCGTCGCCGTCAACCCCGCTTTCCTCGCCGCCCTGCCGAACACCACCGCGTCGGCCACTGCCGCTCCGTGGGGGTCGTTGTTGAAGTACGTGTAGATGTCGGAGGTGTCCGGCCAGGTCGTGGCGATGCGGTCGATCCAGGTTTCCAGGGAGCGGCGGCCGTAGCGGGGCCAGGAGTGGGCGCGGCCCTGGTGGAAGCGGACGTAGCCCCAGTCGGTGGTATGCCACAGGGGTGTCGCGGGGCGGGCGCGGACGTCGGCCCAGCACAGGGCCGCGCCACGGGACTCCAGGAGGGTTCGCACCTGAGGGGTCCACCAGGACTCGTGGCGTGGCTCGACAGCGATCCGGGTGCCGGAGGGGAAGTGGGACAGACAGGTGTCGAGCAGCGGCGCGTCCACCTGAAGGTTCGGCGGGAGCTGGAGCAGGACCGGGCCGAGACGCGCGCCGAGGCCCGCCGCGTGGCTCATCAGGCGGTGCACCGGTTCCTCGGAGTCGCGCAGGCGTTTGATGTGGGTGAGGTAGCGGCTCGCCTTGACCGCGACCACGAAGTCACCGGGTACCCGGTCTCGCCAGGACTCGAACGTCTCGCGGGACGGCAGCCGGTAGAACGCGTTGTTGATCTCGACGGTGGCGAAGTGCCCGGTGTACTCCTCCAGCCACAGCCGCAGGGGCGTTCCGGCCGGGTACAGGACGTCCCGCCAGTCCTTGTACTGCCAGCCGGACGTACCGACGAACAGGGTCATACGTCCATCAAAGCACCGTACGGCGGCGCCTGCGGGTGACCACCTACAGATACAACCCCGCGTCCGCCCTGCCCCGCGGCTCCGGCAGGGACGTCGGGGACGTGCCCCGGCGCAGCGCGTACAACTCCGCCAGGGTTGCCCCCTCGGGGCCGACGCCCTCCTCGGTGCCCAGCCAGCCCACCGCCTCCCGGCGGGTCAGCGGGCCGACCTCGATGCGGGCGAGGCAGCGGCCGGGGCGGACCACGGCGGGGTGGAGGCGCTCGAGGTCCTCGTTGGTGGTGACGCCGACCAGGACGTTGCGGCCCTGGCCGAGCAGGCCGTCGGTCAGGTTCAGCAAGCGGGACAGCGCCTGACCCGCCGTGTGCTTGGCCTCCCCGCGGATCAGCTCGTCGCAGTCCTCCAGCAGCAGCAGCTGCCAGCGGCCCTTGCCGGTGGAGTCCTCCTCGCCGATCGCGATGTCCATCAGATAGCCCACGTCGGAGAACAGCCGCTCGGGGTCCAGAACGCAGTCCACCTGGCACCAGTCCCGCCAGGAGCGGGCGAGGGTGCGCAGCGCCGACGTCTTGCCGGTGCCGGGCGGGCCGTGCAGCAGGAGCAGCCGGCCGGCGATGTCCTGCGGGGTCGTCCCCATCAGGCGGTCCATCGCGTCGGCGACGGGGGCGGTGTAGTTCTGCCGCACCTCGTCCCACGTACCGGCGGAGATCTGACGTGTCGTACGGTGCGGGCCGCGCCGCGGGGACACGTACCAGAAGCCCATCGTCACGTTCTCCGGCTGCGGTTCGGGCTCGTCGACGGCGCCGTCCGTAGCCTCCTCGAGAACCTCGGCCGCCAGTTCGGCGCTGGTCGCGGTCACCGTGACGTCGGCGCCCCGGTTCCAGCGGGAGATCAGCAGCGTCCAGCCGTCGCCCTCCGCCAGGGTCGCGCTGCGGTCGTCGTCGCGGGCGACGCGCAGCACACGGGCCTGAGGGGGCAGCAGGGTCGCGCCGGAGCGCACGCGGTCGATGTTCGCAGCGTGTGAGAACGGCTGCTCGCCCGTCGCGAAGCGGCCGAGGAACAGCGCGTCGACGACATCGGACGGGGAGTCGGAGTCGTCGACGTTGAGCCGGATCGGCAGGGCGTCGTGTGGGTGCGCGGACATGCGGCCATGATCCGGCACACGAGCCCCGTGTGCACCCGGTTTCCGGGGTGTGCGTGGCGTGTCGGGCGAGTTCCCCTCACCGGGCGCATGCCTTCCCGTCGCCCCTGTGCCGTCGGCAACCCGGTGCCGGTCACCGGTTTGCAAGGAAGTTCTTGGCATGGACACTTCCCGTCAACACGCGTAGTTGGTACGAAAGTTGTGGCAGAGATCCTGCTAAGGGAGGTTCCATGAGACGTTCCCGACTTGCCCTGTTCCTGGGCTCGATCCTCCTCGCCGCCGCCACCGCCCTCACCGGGGCCACCGCGGCGCAGGCATCCCAACCAGCCGCGTCAGGCGGCTATGTGGCGCTCGGTGACTCCTACTCCTCGGGAGTCGGTGCCGGCGGCTACATCAGCTCCAGCGGCGACTGCAAGCGCAGCACGAAGGCGTATCCCTACCTCTGGAACGCCGCCCACTCACCCTCCTCGTTCACGTTCGCCGCATGCTCGGGCGCCCGAACGGATGATGTTCTGGCGAGTCAGCTCGGCGGCCTCGACTCCACCACCGGCCTCGTCTCCCTCACCATCGGCGGCAACGACGCGGGCTTCGCCGACGTGATGACGACCTGCGTGCTGCAGTCCGACAGCGCCTGCGTCTCCCGCATCAACACCGCCCGGGCGTACGTCGATCCGACGCTGCCCGGCAAACTCGACAAGGTCTACTCCGCGATCAGCGCCAAAGCCCCCAATGCCGAGGTGGTCGTCATCGGCTACCCCCGCTTCTACAAGCTCGGCACCACCTGTCTCGGCCTGTCCGAGACCAAGCGCAAGGCCATCAACGACGCGTCCGACTACCTCGACACCGCCGTCGCCAAGCGCGCCGCCGACCACGGCTTCACCTTCGGCGACGTGCGCACCACCTTCACCGGGCACGAGATCTGCTCGGGCAACTCCTGGCTGCACAGCGTCAGCTGGCTCAACGTCGGCGAGTCCTACCACCCGACCGCCGCGGGGCAGTCGGGCGGCTACCTGCCGGTCCTGAACAACGCCGCCTGACCCGTCAGGGACTGGGCGACACCGAGGGGGAGGCCCCGCCCGACGGGGTCTCCGTCTCACACGTGAACGAGAACGGCACCGACTCGGACGTCGTGCGCACCGGGTTCCGCACCTCGACACTGATCTCGTTACGGAAGGTCCCGCTCTCGGCGGACGTCGTCACGGTCACCGTGTCCTGCTTCGACTTCTCGCCGCCCGACGAGAACGACAGCGTCTTCCAGCCCGGCGCGGAGACCTCGCCGTCCTTCGTCACCCAGCGGTAGTCGACCTCCGCGGGCAGCCGGCCGACCGTGAAGGTCGCCGTGAAGGACGGAGCCTCACCGCTCGGGGGCGGACAGGGGCCGGAGTAGTCCGTGCGCGTCCCCGCGAGACTCACCCGCACCGACTGCGGCGCCGGTGACTGGCTGCTCTTGCTCGGGCTCGGAGTGGGGCTCGGCTTCTCCGTGTCCGCCGTGCTCTCCTTGCTGCTCGGCGTGGGCGACGCGACCCCGCCGCTCTGGCTGTTGGTGTCGCCCTTGCGAGCGCCGTCGCCGCCGTCGTCGCGGTTCAGCAGCGCGTACGTCAGACCCGCGACCGCCAGCGCCAGGGCGGCCACCCCCGCGACCAGCACGCCGGCGCCACGGCGTTCGCGGCCCCGCCGGCCCCCGCCGCCGGTGGTGGTCCCGACGGCGGGGACCGGCCGCGATGGCGTCGGCGGCCCCTGCCGTGTGGTCGCGGAGGGACCCGCGACCGTGGGCGGGTACGCCGGTACCGTCCGGGCCGTGTCCGCGCGCGGCTGTCCGCCCGCCGCGACGACGCGCAGCTCCTGTTCCGCCCGGTCGGCGGGCAGGCGCTCGGCCGGATCCTTGCGCAACAGCCCCTCGATGACGGGCGTCAGCGGTCCGGCCAGGCGCGGCGGCGGCAACTCCTCGTCGACGATCGCGCGCAGGGTGCTGAGCGGAGTGTCCTGACGGAACGGCGAGTTGCCCTCGACCGCCGCGTACAGCAGCACACCGAGCGACCACAGGTCCGACTCCGGCCCCGGCGTCCGGCCCAGCGCACGCTCCGGCGCGAGGAACTCGGGGGAGCCGATGACCTCGCCGGTCATGGTCAGCGCGGAGGTGCCCTCGACGGTCGCGATACCGAAGTCGGTGAGTACCACCCGGCCGTCGTTCGAGATCAGCACGTTGGCCGGTTTCACGTCCCGGTGCAGCACCCCGGCCTCGTGCGCGGTGCGCAGCGCGGCCAGCACCTCGGCGCCGACGTGCGCCGCCTGCTGCGGGGTGAGCGGTCCCTCGGCGTCCAGCTGGTCGGCCAGCGAGATGCCGCGCACCAGCTCCATGACGATCCACGGGCGGCCGTCCTCCGTCGCCACGTCGTACACCGTCACCACGTTGCGGTTGGCGACCCGGGCCGCGGCCCACGCCTCACGCTCCAGGCGGGCGTACAGCCGCTCCACGTCGGAGGTCGGCAGCCCGGCCGGGGCCCGCACCTCCTTGACGGCGACCTCGCGGTGCAGCACCTCGTCGCGGGCCCGCCACACCGTCCCCATGCCGCCCTCGCCGAGCGGCGCGAGGAGACGGTAGCGGCCCGCGATCAGACGTTCACTGCCCGGTTCTTCGGACACCGGTGCCCCCATTTCGCATCCCGGCGGATACCTTCACAAACGTAGCTCAGCCGAGTACGGATGCCGCCCCCTTGAGCACCAATCCGACGCCGAGCGCCACGACTACCAACGCGGACACCAGGGGTGTGGTTCTGCGCAACAGCGTCACCGCCGGGTTCGCGGTCCAGCGCGAGCCCCGGTCCAGCATGCGGTTCAGGCCCGTCCCCAGCTTCACCACCGCGACTCCGGCCGTGGTGAGGGTGAGGGCGAGACCGACGCCGTAAGCGAGGACGAGCAGCAGCCCGAACCACGCCTTGCCGAGCGCGGCGGCACCGACGAGCACGACCACGGCGGAGGGGCTGGGCACCAGACCACCGGCGAAGCCGAGGAGGATCGTGCCGCGGAGGGTGGGGGCGGTGGCGTGGGTGTGGGTGAAGCCGCCGTGAGTGTGTTCGACGGTGTGGGTGTGGGGGTGGGGGTGGGGGTGCTCGTGGTGGTGGTCGGGCGCGTGATCGTGGGTGTGCGCGGGGGCTTCCGTGAGGGTGGGGGCCGGGTGGGAGTGGGCCCCTACCAGGACCAGGTCACGGTCGGGGGCGTCGGCGGGGTGGTGCGCGGGGGCGTGGTCGTGCGGGTGGTCATGGTCGTCATCGTGAGTGTGCCCGTGCCCGTGCCCGTGCCCGTGCCCATGCCCGTGCCCATGCCCGTGGGTGTGCCCGTGCCCGTGAGTGTGCCCATGGCCGTGTCCGTGCCCGTCGTCCCCGTGGGTGTGGTCGTGCCCGTCGCCGTGGTCGTGTCCCTGCCCGTGCGCACGGTTGCGCCAGGCCCGGCGGGTCAGGGTCGCGCCCGCCACGAGGACGAGCGCGCCGCTCGCGAGGCCCAGCCACGCGATCACCGACGGGGCGGCCGCCGAGCCGGCCGTGACCAGCACGCCGAGGGCCACCACGCCGAGGGTGTGGGTGACCGTCACCGACGCGGCCATCGGCAGGACGTCCTTGAGGCGGGCCCGCCCGCCGCGGGCGGCCGCCGAGGCGGCCATGAGGGTCTTGCCGTGCCCCGGGGCGAGCGCGTGCATCGCGCCCAGTCCTACCGCGATGAGCAGGGCCAGCGCGGCGAAGCCGAGGGTGAGGCGCTGCCGGGAGACCAGGTCGTCGAGGGCCCGGGTCCAGCGGTCGGCGCCGCGCGGCAGGACGGACGCGGCCGGTGCCTCGCCCTCGCCCTTGTCCTCGGCGAGGGCCGGGCCGCCGGGGCGCAGCCGCAGGGACGCGGACGCGGTGTCGGCGGGGGAGGAGAGCAACTCCGCGGGATACGAGGTGAGTTCGCGGGAGACCGACTTCGTCGGTACGTCCGACCCGGTGAGCGTCATCCGGTCGCCGCGCGCGGTGATCTCCCGCCACCCCGGCCCCGAGGACGCGCCCGCGCCGTGGAAGCCGAGGGTGACGGTGTCGTTCCCGGGCAGCGGGGCCGTCATCCGGCACTCCACGCGCAGGGTGTCGAGGCCGGCCTGGCCCGGACGCACCCGCGCCTTGCTGCTCGCGACGGCGAGGGGGGCCGTACGGCCGTCGACGGTGACCTTGCTGCCTCGGGCGGCGCTCGCGCACCGCTGCTTCGCCCACTCGCTCATGCCCAGGCGTTCGATGTCCGGCTGGGCCTGGGTGGCGGGGATCTCGGCGAGATCCTCGACGTGGTGGACGCGGAGCAGTCCGGGGGCGGCGACGAGTCCGTCGTAGCGGTTGACGGTGAAGTTGCCCAGGGGGTGCGCGCTCGCGGTCGTGGAAGGAACGAGCACGAGCGCGCACCCGGCCGTCAGGACGGCCGCGCAGGAGGTGAACAGACGACGGGGGCTCACTTGCCCACCTCCAGCGTCTTCAGCGCACCGCGGGCCTCGCGGGCACCCAGGGGCGAGAAGCCGGGGTTCAGCTTCAGGGCCGCCGAGAGGTGGCTGCGGGCGTCCTCGGGGTGACCGGTGGCGCGTTCGATGATGCCGCGGTGGTAGAGGAACGCGGCGTTGCGGTAGCCGGTGGCCGTGGCCTGCCGGGCGTAGGGGAGGGCCTCGCTGTCCTTGCCGTTGACGTGCAGGGCCCAGGCGAGGGCGTCCGCCGTGTGCACGGTGTGGCGGCGGGCCCAGTCGGCGCGGGCCGCCCGCAGGGCCGTCGCCCGGTCCCCGTGGTCGGCGGCGGCGAGCGCGGTGTCCAGGTCGGCGTTGACGCCGTTGGCGCGGGCGAGCGCCGTCCAGGCGTCGACGAGGGCGTACTGGTCGCGTGCCCTGTCCTTGTCGCCGGCCTTGCCGCGCTCCTCGTAGAGCTCACCGAGGACGACGAGCGGGCCGGGCAGCGGGTAGCGGGCGACGACCTGCTCCATGCCCTTGATCGCCGCGGCACGGTCGCCGCTCGCGGCCTGTGCGCGGGCGCGGCCCTCCAGGGCGGGGAGGTAGTTCTCGTCGGCGGCGAGGGCACGCGCGTAGTAGGTGAGCGCGTCGTCGTAGTCGCCCTGGTTCCAGGCGAGCTGGCCGAGCTGGGCGGCGACGTACGCGATGTCGCCCCGGGTGGTGGAGCTGGAGAGCGCCTGCTTCAGGACCCGTTCGGCCGTCTGCACGTCACCGCGCAGTTCCCGCACGTACGCGTACCGGGTGAACACCGGGACACCCGGGCGCCGTTCGTCGGCGGTGTCGGCGGCCCTCGCGGCCTCGTCGTAGCGGCCGAGCTCGACGAGCGCGTCGATACGGGAGGACAGGGCGCGTTCGCTGTAGGTGTTCTGCTTCAGGGTTCGGTCGGCGTACTTCAGGGCGCCGTCGAAGTCATGGCGGGCGGCGGCCAGCGCGGCCCGGCCGGCGAGGGCCTGGTCGTTGTCGGGCCGCAGCTCCAGGGAACGCTTCAGGGCCTTCTCCGCCTGGGGGTAGCGGGAGGGGTCGCCCTTGGTGCGGGCCTGCTCGACATAGGCGAGACCGAGGGTGGCCCAGCCGCCGAAGTCCCTCGGCTGGCCCTTGAGGTGCTTCTGCAGGGCGGTGATGCTCGCGTCCAGGTCGCCGCTGCCCAGCAACGCCGGCGACACGGCCCCGGCCGCGGACACCGGTACGGCGCTCCCGCCGTCCCGCGCTGCCCCGAAAGCGATGGCCCCCGCGGTGAGCCCCACCGCCAGCATGGCCGCACACCCGAACAGTTGAGCCCGCCGCCAACGCCGCCCGGCGGCGGCGACCCGCCGTACGGCGACGACCCGCTCGTCGGTGGTTCCCGGGGGCGTGGCGGGCTGCCCGGCAGGGGGCTCGTCGACCTGCGCGGCAGGGTTGGCGGCGGCCCCCTCCCGGGCGGGCTCGGTGTCGTGTTCACGGGCGTCTTCCGGAGACGGCATGTCGACGCTCTCCGCGGCAGGCGGCTGTGTGCCGTCCGGCCTCTTCTGTGCGTCGTCGTCGGTGCGCGGGGGCATGCCCTCTCCTCGGTCGCCTGGGGTGGATCAACGAGCTGGGTTGCGGTGTGCGTGGGGGGATCTGCGGCGCGGCCCGCACCGTGGGGGATGGGATGTGCGGGCCGCGCCAGTCGAGAGGCGTGCGGAACCGGCTCAGTACGCGCGGTTCCGGCGGCGCCACCACATGAGGCCCGTGCCGATCAGCAGCACACCGGCCGCGCCGGCGCCCGCCGAGGCGGCGATCAGCGTGGTGTTGCCCTCGCCGGCCGGGGTCAGCGCGTCGCCGAGCTGGCTGCGGACGTCGTTGCCGCCGGCGCCCTTGGCGACCGGACCACGCGAACCCTCCGTCGGCAGGGCGACGTACGGGAAGTACTTCTCGAAGTCCTTGTCGTTCTTGTCGACCGCGTCACCCAGGTCGTTCTTGGTGCCCAGCAGCTCACCCTCGACGACCTGGAGCGAGGCGTCGATCACGTCGTCGGTGAGGCGACGGCCGTTCGGGAAGCCCGCGTTGTCGCCGTCGAGGACGCCGAGCCGCTTGGGGCTGGCGCTCGGCTTGATCGAGGTGTTGAGGCGCAGTTGCTCCGACGGCGTCACGTACGGCGGCTGGTTGAGGCCCTTGACGCCCTTCAGGAACACGTCGACGAGGTCGTTGCGCGGCTCGGCCGGCGCCTTGATCTTGTAGATCGCCTCGATGAGCTTGGGCAGCTCGGGGTTGGTGACGTTCTTCAGGAACTGGCCGTCGTCCTTCGGCTCGGACGCGTTGAACTTGTCCTTGTCCTTGATGGGGTTGACGACCTCGTTGACCAGCGGGTTGCCCAGGCGGGAGACCTGCTTGTACTCACCGCGGGCGTTCTGCCGCTGCGTCGTCGACCAGATGCCCACGATCGGCTGGTGCATCGACTCGGTGATCAGCTGGGTCGGGATCTGCAGCGCGATCGAGTTGACGTTGTAGCCCTTGAGCGTGTCGTTGCCGACCTCGGAGAGGTTCCCGCCGTACAGCAGGTCGAAGACGCGCAGGTCCAGGAAGAACGGGTCGTCGGCCTGTCCGGCGAAGGTCTGCGTGCCGTTGTGCAGCTTGTAGATCGCCTGGTCGCGCAGCTTCTTGTAGTCCGGCATCGACGCCTTGCCGACGTTCGACGGCGCCACCGGGACGTCGGAGGCGACCTTCGTCTTCGCGACCTCGTACCCCTTCCTCAACTTGATCAGCTCGAGGTCGTACGTCTGCGTCACGTTCAGGTCGGGGTCGTCCAGGCTCTCGACCGCGCCCGTGTTGTACAGGAACGTCTTCTTGTTCTTGACGTGCGTCTTGAAGGTGTACCGGAACAGCAGGTCGCCCTTGGCGTCCCCGTTGTTGTCGATGTGGATGTCGTACTGCGCGTCCTCGGCGAACGGGAAGAAGTTCGGACCGCCGGCCGGCTCCTCGAAGGGGATCCAGTTCGCGACGATCGTCGTCGAGTCCGGCTTGTCCGGGCTCACGAACGCGTACACGTCCGTGTTGTCGTACTGGGGGGTTCCCGAGATCAGCGGCGCCTCGCGGTGGCTGGAGGCGGAGGCCGCCTGCGGTTCCAGCGCGGAGACGCCGGCGGCCGCGAGCCCTCCGGCGGCCAGTGCTCCGGAGATGAGAGTCGCGACGCTCCGGCGTCCCGGGCCGCGCTTGGAAGTAGGTGTCATGCCGTCCGTCCTCAGTGCCAACTTGCCTGACGGACAGTGATACGCAGCAGAACGCCTTTCGGATTGGTCCGAGACGAAAAACTTTTTTTCGTTGCCCCACCCGCGTTTGGGGCACGCTGATCCGTAACCCCGTCCGGAGGTGTGTCTGTTGCGGATGCCTGGTGTGACGGGAGGACGGGGCGGGTGCGGCCGCGGAGAGGGGGACCGCGTGGAGGCGGACGAGCTACTGGTGCTCGTGGCCGGTGGCGACCAGAGGGCGTTCGAGAGGTTGTACGGACTGGTGTCAGGGCCGGTGTTCGGACTCGTGAGGCGGGTCGTGCGTGATCCGGCGCAGTCGGAGGAGGTGGCGCAGGAGGTGCTGCTCGAACTCTGGCGCTCCGCCGCCCGCTTCGACCCCGGGCGCGGCAGCGCGCTGTCCTGGATCCTGACCCTCGCCCACCGCCGCGCCGTCGACCGGGTGCGCAGCGCCCGCGCGGCCGGCGAACGCGAGCAGCGCGAGGCCCTGCGTGCCCACCACCCCGCCTTCGACCAGGTGTCCGAGGAGGTCGAGGCCGGCCTTGAGCGCGAGTACGTGCGCCGCTGCCTGGACCGGCTCACCACCCTGCAACGCCAGTCCGTCACACTCGCCTACTACGACGGCTACACGTACCGTGAAGTGGCCCAACGGCTCTCCCTGCCGCTCGGCACCGTCAAGACGCGGATGCGCGACGGACTCACGCGGCTGCGCGAATGCCTGGGAGGTGCCGCATGAGTCTCCTCGACCGCCTCTTCGGCCGCGACGACCCGCACTCGCTCGCCGCCCCCTACGCACTCGACGCCCTCGACCCCGAGGAGCGCCGCCGCTTCGAGAAACACCTCAAGGGCTGCGACCGCTGCGCCGCCGAGGTGCGGGCACTGTCCGAGGACGCCGTCCGGCTGGCCTGGTCGACGGCCGTCCCGGCGCCGGCCGCGATGCGCGACCGGGTGCTGGCCGCCGTACGGGCCACGCCGCAGGAGCGGGCGCCGGTGCGGGAGCACTCCCCGCAACTGCCGCCGCACGTCTGGGGCGCCCAGCCGCCACCGGCGCGCGCCCGTGCTCCCCGCGCGCGCCGCCCGCTGTTCGTGCCGTTCGCCACCGCCACGGCCGCCGCGGCCCTCGTCATCGCCTCGCTCTTCGCCGTCCAGGCCAACCGAGCCCAGGACCGGTTGAACGCCGAGCGGGCCCAGTCACGTGAGATCGCCCACGTTCTGTCAGCTCCGGACGCGCGCGCGACCACCGGCAAGGACGCCGAGGGCAGAAGTATCGGAGTGGTCGCCTCCGCCTCGGAGAAGGAGGCGATCGTGACCCTGAGCGGATACGACGACCTGCCCGGCGGACGGGTGCACCAGCTGTGGCTCATGCGCCCTGACGTGCAACCACGCTCCCTCGGGCTTTTCGACGGCGACACGCCCCTGGTCGCGACCGGTCTCGACACCGCGGGGACGTCACTCGCCGTGACCGTCGAACCGGATGGGGGATCAGCCCAGCCCACTACGCAGCCAATTGTCCAACTCGCCCTAAAAACTGTTGGATTCGGAGAGTAATCGTCAACCCCCTTACGGGGAAGGTGAATCCTGTGACCGGGATACACGGGTGCCCGAGCGGGACGATAGGGTTAACCTGCCCGGGCCGGGTGGACTCGTACGGGTGGGGAGTGACATGGAACAGATAACAGCGCGCAGGGCGAGGGTCCCTGCGATCACCTGCGGCAGCAGCGCGACCAGTTCGCGCCTCGACCGCCACCTCTCGGTGCTGGGGGGTCCCGCCGTGCCACAGCGGGAGACGGCCGAGGCGACGTCATTGATGCGCGAGCTCACCGCTCGTGACACCACTCAGCGGCGCAGTGACAGGGGTGCGCGGGTCCGCCGTGTCTCCCTCTTCGCGCCTCTGCGCCGACTGCGCCGTTCGCTGTTCGGCGGGAACTGACGTCCGCGCTCAGGCGACCACACCGTCCCGGCGCAGTGCTGCGACCTCGCCGTCCGTCATCCCCACGGCGCGCAGCAAGGCTTCGGTGTGCTCCCCGAGCGCGGGCACGTCCCCCATACGCGCTTCCTCCCCGCCCGGCAGAGTGATCGGCGGCAGGAGCGCCCGCAGTGGTCCGACCGGCGTCCCCACCTCCCGCCACCGCTCCCGAGCCGCCAGCTGCGGATGCTCCGCCACCTCGTGCAGGTCCCGCAGCCGTGCGCAGGCGAGCCCCGCGCCCTCCAGTCGGGCCAGCGCCTCCTCGGTGTCCAGCGCACCCAGCGTCCCGGCCACATACGCGTCCGTGCGCTCCCGGTTGGCCACCCGTGCGGCATTCGTCGCGAACGCCGGGTCCGTCCCCAGCTCGGGCCGTCCCACGACCTGTTCCGCCAGCCGTCGCCACTCCCGGTCGTTCTGCACCGACAGCAGCACCCGCCCGCCGT
Source organism: Streptomyces griseus subsp. griseus (assembly GCF_000720255.1). GTDB lineage: Bacteria > Actinomycetota > Actinomycetes > Streptomycetales > Streptomycetaceae > Streptomyces > Streptomyces griseus_I. The sequence continues at coordinate 96,077 of NZ_JOJE01000003.1, forward strand.
CCGCCGTCGCGTAGGCGTCGTAGGGCGCGATGACCGCGTGCGCAAGACCGGTACGGGCCGGGGCGGTCCCGCCGTGCAGGGTGTGGTGCAGCGGATGTCCCATCCACTCCGCCAGCGCGTCCAGCATGGACACCTCCACCGGCCCGCCCCGCCCCGTCGTGCCCCGCCGCACCAACGCCGCCAGCACACCGGAGAACGCGTACATGCCGGCCGCGATGTCGGCCGCCGGGATCCCCGCCTTGACGGGCTGTTCGGGCGTCCCGGTGACCGACACCAGGCCCGCCTCGCACTGCACGAGCATGTCGTACGCCCGCTTGTCCGCGTACGGCCCCGTCGCCCCGTAGCCGGAGACGTCCACGGCGACCAGCCGCGGATGCGTCGCGCACAGGGTGGCCGCGTCCAGGCCGAGCCGGGCGGCGGCCCCCTGCGCCAGGTTCTGCACGAACACGTCCGCCTCGGCGACCAGCCGCCGCACGACGTCCAGGCCGCGCGGGTCCTTCAGGTCGAGGGCGATGGACTCCTTGCCCCGGTTGCACCACACGAAGTGCGAGGCCAGGCCCCCGGCCGCGGTGTCGTAGCCACGCGCGAAGTCGCCGCCGTCGATCCGCTCCACCTTGATGACCCGGGCGCCGAGATCGGCGAGCTGTCGGGTGGCGAAGGGGGCCGCTACGGCCTGTTCGACGGCGACGACGGTGATGCCCTCGAGGGGCGGCGGGAGCAGATCCATGGGGTGGATCATGACCCGAGCCGCCCCCGTCTGTCATGGGCGTGTGTACCGATGGGTCAAGGGCGTGCGTACCGGTCTGTCATGCGCGGGCGTACCGGCGTACGGCGAGCGGTGCGAACACCGCCAGTAGTACGGCGCACCAGGCCAGCGAACCGGCGACGGGGTGCGCGACCGGCCAGGAGGCGCCGTCGGGTACCGGCGCGTTGCCGAAGAGGTCGCGCAGGGCCGTGGCCACCGCGCTGAGCGGGTTCCACTCCGCCAGCGTGCGCAGCCAGCCGGGCAGGTTGTCCGTGGGGATGTAGGCGTTGGACAGCAGCGGCAGCATGAAGGTCGCGCTGCCGAGCTGGCCGGCCGCCTCCTCGCTCTTCGTCAGCAGGCCGAGGAAGATTCCGATCCAGGTGCAGGCGAACCGGAACAGCAGCAGCAGGGCCACGGCACCCAGGGCCGCCGTCGCCGACCCTTCGACGCGCCAGCCCACCGCGAGCCCCACCAGCAGGAACGGCACGATCCCGGCCGCCGTGACGATGGTGTCGGCGACCGCCTGCCCGAGCGGCACGGCCGCCCGGCTCACCGGCAGGGTGCGCAGCCGGTCCGTCACCCCGCGGTGGACGTCCTGCGCCGACTGGAACATCCCGGTCATGATCCCGTTGGCCGCGGTCGCGACCAGCAGCCCCGGGACGAGGAACGCGCGGTACTCGGCGCCGGGCATCGCGAGGGCGCTGCCGAAGACGTAGCCGAAGAACAGCAGCATGGTGATCGGCATGGTCTGGGTGAGGATCACCAGGGCCGGGTTGTTGCGGACGCGCAGCAGCTGGCGGCCCAGCATGGCCGTGCCGTCGAAGGCGAGGGTGCTCATACGGCGACCTCCTGGTCGGCGGTGAGGCGCAGGAACACCTCGTCGAGGGTCGGGGGACGCAGGGTCGCGTCCAGCAACGGCACGCCCGCGGCGTCGAGTTCGCGCACCAGACGGGGGAGGGTGAGCGTGGAGTCCCGGGTGACCGCGCCGACGGCCGCCCGCTCGTGGTCGAACGTCGGCTCGGTGCCGGTGAGCTGGTCGAGCACGCCCGCCGCCTGGGTGAGGACGTCCGGGTCCGCTACGACCACCTCGGCGTAGGAGCCGATGAGCGCCTTGAGTTCACGGGGCGATCCGGTGTGCGCGACTCGGCCGGAGTCCACCAGGGCGATGTCGTCGGCGAGCTGGTCGGCCTCCTCCAGGTACTGGGTGGTCAGCAGGACCGTGGTGCCGTCCTGCTTGAGCTCCCGGACGGCGTCCCAGATGTCGCTGCGGCTGGCCGGGTCGAGGCCGGTCGTGGGCTCGTCGAGGAAGAGCACCTCGGGGCGGCGGATCAGGCTCGCCGCGAGGTCGAGGCGGCGCCGCATACCGCCCGAGTAGGTGGATGCCGGCCGGTCGGCGGCCTCGGTGAGCCCGAAGCGCGCCAGCAGCTCCGTGGCCCGCCCGCCGGGGTCGCGGGTCCGGTGCAGACGGGCGAACAGGCGCAGGTTCTGGCGGCCGGTGAGGTCGCCGTCGACCGATGCGTACTGCCCGGTCACAGCGATGGCCCCGCGGACGGCTGCCGCCTCCCGGACGAGGTCGTACCCGGCGATCCGAGCCGACCCCGCGTCGGGCCGCAGCAGTGTCGTCAGCAGGCGTACGGCCGTGGTCTTGCCCGCCCCGTTCGGCCCGAGGAGCCCGCAGACGGTGCCCCGCTGAACCGCGAGATCCAGGCCGCGCAGGGCGCGAACCTCCCCGAAACGCTTCTCCAGGCCTTCACTAAGTACAGCGTACGTAGAAGTCATGGGTCGACCATAGCGCACTACGTACGCTGTACGTAACTAGGATGGAGGCCGAGGTGATGATCGATGGCGGGCCGAGCGGCCGTACCCGAAGTGATCTGGGCCCGTCGCGAGCGGACGGGCCGGGGGCCGAAGCCCGCGTACACGCGGGCGGACATCGCGGCGGCGGCCGTGCGGATCGCCGACGCGGAGGGCCTGGACGCGGTGTCGATGCGGCACGTCGCGGCGGAACTGGGCTGCGGAACGATGTCCCTGTACAACTACGTCCCCCGCAAGGAGGACCTGTACGAGCTGATGGTGGACGCCGTCAGCGGCGAGCACGAGCTGTGGGAGCCGAGCGGGGACTGGCGCGCTGACGTCATGCGGATCGCCCACCAGACACGCGCGCTGATGCACCGCCACACCTGGATGTCCCGACTGATGTCCTCGCTCTACGGCTTCAGCCCGAACGCCCTGCGCTATCTCGAACACTGCATGGCCTGCCTCGACCCGTTGGAGGCGCCCCACGGCACGAAGATGGAGCTGCTGGCGATGGTCAACGGGTGCGTGACGGTGTACGTCTCGAACGAACTGGCCGTCGCCGAGCGCACCCGGTCACTGCCGTGGTCGGACGAGGAGGAGCAGGCGGTGCGGATCGCCTACCTGGGATCCCAGATCGCCTCGGGGGCGTACCCGAGGCTGGCCGCCGCCTTCATGGAGGACGCGGGGCCCATCGATCTGGAGGCGGTCTTCGAGCGGATGCTGGGGCGGGTGCTCGACGGGTTCGAGCCACGGGCGTGACGGCCGAGTACACCTAGAGCAAGGCGAACTGCCCCTCCGGGCCCTCCTCGTGGTGGTCCAGGACGGTGGCAGGGTGGCGCGCCGAGTCCGGGGGCGGCAGCACACCCGCCTCGCGCAGGTCCGCCGCCGTGACGGGGTCGGTCAGCGGCGTCTCCTCCTGCTGCGGGCGCAGTTCCGACAGCAGGGCCAGCACCGTGATCAGCTCAAGGAGTTCCGACGTCCACGCCTGCGGCCAGGTCGTCGGCCGGATCGCCCGGAGCGTGCCCGGTTCCGCCGGGGCCGTCCTGGTCGCGAACCACTGTTCCAGCACTTTTGCACCGCCCACCGCGAAGTCCCACGCCTGAGGCGGCACCGGCGAGATCCGGCCCTCGTCGAGGTGCAGGGCCTCCTCCTCGGGGTCGTAGTGGAGGGTGTGGGGAAAGGCGGGCAGGGGAGCGCGGACGTACGGGCGGCGGCCGCCGGGGAGTTTGGGGCGGGCGCCGTCGCGGCGCAGCAGCCAGAGGATGCGGCGGCCCCTCTCCACCCCCCGCGCCCACAGGCCGGGGTCCCGGGTGAGGGGCACGGTGGTGTCGGGGCGGGCGGCGGCCAGGGTCCAGGCCAGGAAGTCCACCGGATCGGGGGAGTGGCCCAGGTGCTCCAGAAGACCCGGGGCCAGGTTCGGTTCCTGGCCGCCGGGGCGGCGGTACAGGGGGCGGATACGGGCCGGGCGCAGGAGGGGGACCAGGGAGGTGACGAGGAGGGGCGCGTCCGGCGCCTCCAGTACGAAGATCTGGTGCTCGTCCGCCACCCGCCACAGCTCGGGCCGGGCCGCGTCGATCAGACGGTGGTCGGGGATGAGCCACTGTTCGTCGAAGGGGGCGGCCAGGACCCGTACCGGGTCGGGGCAGGGGCCCGAGGCGCGGGCCAGCCGTTCCGTGCCGGCGGACCGGCCCGGCAGCTGTGCCACGGCGGTGTGCAGGGTGCGTGCGCGTGAGGGCTCGAAGAGAGTCTCGCGGTCTGGGCCCTCGGCCTTCAACAGGGCGTCCCAGCGGGCCTTGAGGGAGGCCGGCTCGGGGCCCGTCGGCCAGCCCCGGCCGAGCCGTGGGGGTGCGACGGACCACGGCATGAGGTCCGCCAGCGGCGGAGCGTCGTCGTGCGTCACGCTGGGCATCGTACGACGGGGTCCGGAGCGGCGGGTCACGTGGCGTCGAGCGTGACCGTGAAGGAGAAACGGTCGCCCCGGTAGTGGATGACGGCCACGTCCAACGGGCGCCCGTCGGCGTCGTACGTGACGCCCGTGTAGTGCAGGATCGGGCTCAGCAGGGGGACCTGGAGCAACCGGGCCGTCTCCGGGTCGGCGAGACGGGCCTCGACCGTGTCCGTGATGCGGCTGATGTCCACCCCGACGACGTCCCGCAGCACCTTCGTCATCGGCCAGCGGGCCAGGTCGTCCAGGTCGACGCGGGCGGCGATCTCGGGGCGGACGTAGTTGCGGGCGTGGTTGGTCGGCTCGCCGGTCTTCTCGTCGCTGCGCAGCCGGTGGTACGTCGCCACCTCGCCGAGGTCCGGGAAGTACTCGGCGAGTTCGGACGGGACGGGGGCCGTGGCGTGATCGAGGAGGCGCGTCGTCATGCCGGACTGCTGGGCGACGATCGCGTCCACCGAGCCCAGGAGGCGGACCGGGGCCCCGCGCCGGACCCCCGGCTCGATGAACGTGCCGCGCCTGCGGTGCCGGCTGATCAGCCCCTCGTCCTCCAACTCCTTCAGGGCCTGCCGCATGGTCAGCACGCTCACCCCGTAGTGACCCGCCAACTGCTCCTCGGTGGGCAGCCGCAGCGGGTCCCGGGGCGAGCGGCCGAGTATCGACGCGCGCAGCGACTGCGACACCTGGTACCAGAGCGGCAGCTTGCGGTTGAGGACGATGGAGTCCGGGGCGAAGGAGGTCACGGGCCATCCGTACCGGCAGGGATACCTCAGGGCAAGAGGCGGAAGTGCCGTTCGAGGCCCTGCCACACGTCGTCGTAGTGCTGTTGCAGGTGGTCCGCGCGGGCCGCGTGCGGGGTGAGGGCGATGGGCCAGCGGGTCTCGAACATGAACGCCAGGCCGTCGTCGACCTTCTGGGGCCTCAGCTCGGCGGCGCTCGCCCGGTCGAACGTCTCCCGGTCCGGGCCGTGCGCCGACATCATGTTGTGCAGCGAGCCGCCGCCCGGCACGAAGCCGCCCTCTCCGGCCGTCTTGGCGTCGTAGGCGCCCTCGATCAGGCCCATGTACTCACTCATCACGTTCCGGTGGAAGTACGGCGGCCGGAAGGTGTCCTCGCCCACCAGCCAGCGCGGCGCGAAGACCACGAAGTCCACGCCCGCGAGACCGGGAGTGTCCGACGGCGACGTCAGTACCGTGAAGATCGACGGGTCGGGATGGTCGTAGGAGATGGACCCGATCACGTTGAAGCGGCGCAGGTCGTACACATAGGGGACGTGGTTGCCGTGCCAGGCGACGACGTCCAGCGGGGAGTGGTCGTAGTGGGCCGACCAAAGGTTGCCGCAGAACTTGTTCACCACCTCCACCGGCCCCTCCACGTCCTCGTACGCGGCGACCGGCGCGCGGAAGTCGCGGGCGCTCGCGAGACCGTTGGCGCCGATCGGGCCGAGGTCGGGGAGGCGGAAGGGGGCGCCGTAGTTCTCGCAGACGTAGCCGCGGGCCGTTCGGTCCAGGAGGTCGACGCGGAAGCGGACCCCGCGCGGGATGAGGGCCACCTCGCCCGGCTCCGCGTGCAGCAGGCCGAACTCCGTGCGCAGCAGCAGTCCGCCGCGTTCGGGCACGATCAGCAGCTCGCCGTCGGCGTCGCTGAAGACCCGGTCCATGGAGGCGTCGGCGTGGTACAGGTGCACGGCCATCCCGGTGCGCTGGGTGGCGTCGCCGTTGCCGCCGAGGGTCCACAGCCCGGCGAGGAAGTCCGTGCCGGCCGTCGGCTCGGGCAGGGGGTTCCAGCGCAGCCGGTTCGGGTCCGGGACCGACTCCGTGAAGGGCGCCGTGCGGACCCGGCCGTGGTGCGTGTGCGTGAACGCGGGGTGCGCGGCCGACGGGCGGATCCGGTACAGCCAGGAGCGGCGGTTGTGGGCGCGGGGCTCGGTGAACGCCGTTCCGCTGAGCTGCTCCGCGTACAGGCCGAGGGGGGCGCGCTGGGGTGAGTTGCGGCTCTCGGGGAGGGCGCCCGGGACGGCTTCGGAACTGTGCTCGTTGCCGAAACCGGAGAGGTACGTCAGCCCCTCGGCCGTCTTCCGCGCGTCCCCGCTGCCCATGATGGCTCCCTTGCCGTCCCGATTCCTATGCATCACCGTAGGATTGCGGTTTCCCGGGCGCAAGAGGCGCGGGTGATCTCCTCACCGAGGACGACGGGGACGCGGTGAGAACCCGACCACAGGGGGATCCGGGCGGCCGAAGAGGTGTTCTAGGCTCCCCGCATGTCGAGGACGCGGGGGTTCGTCGCCGCGCTCGCGGTCTGTGTCCTGATGGTGACCGGATCCGCGGGCTGCGCTTCCAGTGATGCCTACGGGCAGAGTGGCAACGGGCAGTCATCGGTGCCGGCGGGCAAGCTGCTCGACGACACCGACCAGGACGGGCACCGGCTGCGGGAGGTGGACGAGAAGGGCGCCCCGCGCGTGGCCATGGAGGTCCAGCCCGACAACGACGGCAGCTGGGACGTGCGGCTGACCGTCACCGACTTCCGCTTCTCACCGGCCGGTACGGCGGCCGAGGCCGTGGCCGGACGGGGAGTCGTCGGTCTCTTCGTGGACGGCCGCCCCGTCGCCACCCTGCGCGGACCGGACCACCGCCTCGCGGCCGGCTACCTCCCGCACGGCACCCACCACGTCACCGTGCGCCTGTACGCCGACGACGACACGGCGTGGGCCGTGGACGGCGAACCCGTCGAGTGCACGGCGGACATCACCGCGTCGGCACCCGAGCCGACGCCCACGGTGAGTACCGAGGCCGCTTCGCCGCGTACTGGGGGGCGAGGTTCCCCGGACCGCGGCGGAGAGGCATCATGAAGCCCGTGCCCCACGCGACATCGCTACGCCGCGCGCCCGTGCAGCGGCGCAGCGCCGAACGCCTGACCAGAATCCTCGACGCCTGCGCGGACCTCCTCGACGAGGTCGGCTACGACGCCCTGAGCACCCGCGCGGTGGCGTTGCGGGCCGGTGTCCCCATCGGCTCGGTGTACCGCTTCTTCGGCAACAAGCGCGCGATGGCCGACGCGCTGGCCCAGCGCAACCTGGAGCGCTACACCGAGCGCGTCAACGAGCGTCTGGGAGGGGCCCGGCCGGGGGACTGGCGGGCGGCCGTGGACGCCGTGCTCGACGAGTACCTGGCGATGAAGCGCACCGCGCCCGGGTTCTCGCTCGTCGACTTCGGCAACCAGATTCCGGTCGGCGCCCGGGACGGCGAACCCAACCACCGCGTCGCCGACCGCCTGACCGACCTGCTCTCCGCCTATCTCGACCGGGACCCCGACGACGACATGCGACGCACCTTCCTCATCGCCGTCGAGACCGCAGACACCCTCGTGCACCTGTCCTTCCGGGTGGCCCCTGAGGGCGACGAGAAGATCATCGCCGAGACACGCGAGCTGCTGCGGGCTTATCTGGCGCGGGTGCTGGACTGAATTCGGGCGGCGCAAGCTCCAGGGGCTTCGGGCTCCAGGGGCTCCGGGCTCTGGGTCCCCGGGCTCCGGGCCCCCGGGGCTCCGGGTCCGACAAGGTCTCCCCTCCGTCCGTACCGGTCGGTATGCTCGCCCCAGCCCGTGCGTCATCGTCGCCGCCATCCTCCGGGAGGACCCGTGTCCCGCACCGCTCTCCGTATCTGTCCGCTGTGCGAGGCCACCTGCGGGCTGACGCTCACCGTCGAGGGCACCAAGGTCACCGGCGCCCGCGGCGACCGGGACGACGTGTTCAGCAAGGGCTTCATCTGCCCCAAGGGGGCCTCCTTCGGCGCTGTCGACGGTGACCCCGACCGGCTGCGCGCGCCGCTCGTGCGCAAGGACGGCGAGCTGCGGGAGGCGAGCTGGCAGGAGGCGTTCGACGCGGTCGCGGCCGGCCTGCGGCCCGTGGTCGAGCGGTACGGGCCGCACTCCGTCGGCGTCGTCCTGGGCAACCCCAACGTGCACACCGTGGCCGGCGGCCTCTACCCGGCGGTCCTCGTCGCCGGCCTCGGCACCCGCAGCCTGTTCACCGCCTCCACGGTCGACCAGATGCCCAAGCACGTTTCCAGCGGGCTGCTGTTCGGCGACGCCAACGCCATCCCGGTGCCGGACCTGGACCACACCGACCACCTCCTCCTCATCGGCGCCAACCCCCTGGAGTCCAACGGGAGTCTGTGCACCGCGCCCGACTTCCCCGGCAAGCTCAAGGCGCTCAAGGCCCGCGGCGGCACCCTCACCGTCATCGACCCGCGCCGCACCCGGACGGCCCGGCTCGCCGACCGGCACGTCTCGATCCGGCCCGGCACCGACGCGCTGCTGCTCGCGGCGATGACGTCCGTCCTGTTCGAGGAGGGCCTGGTCGACCTCGGCGACCTCGGCCCGCACGTCGAGGGCGTCGAGGAGGTACGCGCCGCGCTGCGGGACTTCACCCCGGATGCCGTCGCCGAGGCCTGTGACGTCGAGGCCCCGGTGATCCGCGCCCTGGCCCGCGAACTGGCCGCCGCCCCCACCGCGGCCGTATACGGCCGCATCGGCAGCTGCACCGTCCCGCACGGCACCCTCGCCAGCTGGCTCGTCGACGTCCTCAACATCCTCACCGGCAACCTCGACCGGCCCGGCGGTGCCCTCTTCCCGCTGGCCGCGACGGACAAGACGCCCCGCCCGGCGGGGCCCGGCCGTGGTTTCGCGCTCGCGCGCTGGCACTCCAGGGTGAGCGAACATCCCGAGGCGAAGGGTGAGTTGCCGCTGTCCGCGCTCGCCGAGGAGATCGACACCGCCACCGAGGAGGGCGAGCCGATCCGGGCGCTGATCGCGGTCGCCGCCAACCCCGTGCTGTCCGCCCCCGACGGCGACCGCCTCGACAAGGCGCTGGACTCCCTGGACTTCATGGTCAGCCTCGACCCCTACCTCAACGAGACCTCGCGCCACGCGGACGTCGTCCTGCCGCCGCCCCCGCCCTCGCAGAGCCCGCACCACGACTTCGCCTTCAACACCCTCGCCGTACGCAACCAGGTCCGCTACACCCGCCCCGCGGTCCCGCTGGAGCCGGGCAGGATGGCCGAGAGCGAGATCTTCGCCCGGCTCGTCCTCGCGGCGACCGGCATGCACGGCGCCGACCCGTCCGCCGTCGACACCCTGGTCCTCGACCAGACCCTCGGCAAGGCGGTCAAGGAACCCCACTCGCCCGTGCACGGCCGCGACCCCCGTGAGCTGGCGACCCTGCTCACCGGCGACAACGGCCCCGAGCGGCGGCTCGACATGATGCTGCGCCTCGGCCCCTACGGCGACGGGTTCGGCGTACGACCGGACGGGCTGAGCCTGCGGAAGCTGCTCGCGCACCCGCACGGCATCGACCTGGGACCGCTGCGGCCCCGACTGCCGCAGCCGCTCAAGACCCGCAGCGGCAGGGTGGAACTGCTGCCGCGGCCGATCGCGGACGATCTCCCGCGACTGCGTGAGGCGTTGGCGCAGCGACCGGACGGGCTCGTGCTCGTCGGCCGCCGGCATCTGCGGTCCAACAACAGCTGGATGCACAACGTCCCCGCCCTCACCGGCGGCAGCAACCGCTGCACCGTGCACATCCATCCCGAGGACGCCGAACGGCTCGGTGTGCGGGACGGGGCGCCGGTGCGGGTGAAGGGAGCCGGGGGAGAGGTGACCGCCCCCGCCGAGGTCACCGACGGCGTGCGCAGGGGCGTGGTCAGCCTGCCGCACGGCTGGGGTCACGACCGGCCCGGCACCCGGATGAGCCATGCGGCCACCGACCCCGGCGTCAACGTCAACCAGCTCCTCGACGGCAGCCTGCTCGATCCGCTGTCGGGCAACGCGGTGCTCAACGGCGTACCCGTCGAACTGGCCCCGGTGACGTGAAAAAGATGGCCCCGATGGCCGAAATGGTCATGCCTCTGACCGGCGCAAAGCTGTGACCAGCAGTTTTGCGCTTATTGCTCGCAGGTCAACGTCTTGTTAACGCCAAACGAACGGACCTAACGTCGTCGCCACCGCCGGCCCTGGTGGGAGTTCAAGGGCGAACGTTAGGTATCCACTCATGTTGACCATCCTCGGCTTCGCCATGATCGCGACCTTCCTGGTCCTGATCATGATGAAGAAGATGTCGCCGATCGCGGCGCTCGTGCTGATCCCCGCGCTCTTCTGCGTGTTCGTCGGCAAGGGCGCCAAGCTCGGTGACTACGTCATCGACGGCGTCACCAGCCTCGCCCCCACCGCGGCGATGCTCATGTTCGCGATCGTCTACTTCGGTGTGATGATCGACGTCGGCCTCTTCGATCCGATCGTCCGGGCCATCCTCAAGTTCTGCAAGGCCGACCCGATGCGCATCGTCGTCGGCACGGCCCTGCTCGCGGCGATCGTCTCGCTCGACGGCGACGGCTCGACCACCTTCATGATCACGGTCTCGGCGATGTACCCGCTGTACAAGCGCCTGAAGATGAGCCTGGTCGTGATGACCGGTGTCGCCGCCATGGCCAACGGCGTGATGAACACCCTGCCGTGGGGCGGCCCGACCGCCCGCGCCGCCACCGCGCTGAAGCTCGACGCCAGCGACATCTTCGTCCCGATGATCCCGGCGCTCGCCGTCGGCCTGGCGTTCGTGATCGCCCTGTCGTACGTCCTCGGCCGCCGAGAGCGCAAGCGGCTCGGCGTGCTGACGCTGGACGAGGCGCTCGTCGAGGGCCACGTCGCCGAGGTCAAGGAGAAGGTCGAGGAGAAGGAGACCGAGACGGTGCTCGTGGGCGCCGGCGGCGCCGGATCCGGTTCCGACCAGCGCGCCGCCCGCACCGGTGGTTCCGGCGCCGGCACCGACGCCGCCCTCGGCGACGACGAGTCCGACGACGACATGCGGGGCCTGGACCAGAACCGCGCCACGCTGCGGCCCAAGCTTTACTGGTTCAACGCGCTGCTCACGGTGGTCCTGCTCACCGCGATGATCATGGAATACCTGCCGATCCCGGTGCTCTTCCTGCTCGGTGCCGCGCTCGCGCTGACCGTCAACTTCCCGCGCATCCCGGACCAGAAGGCCCGTCTCGCCGCCCACGCCGACAACGTCCTGAACGTCTCCGGCATGGTCTTCGCCGCCGCGGTCTTCACCGGCGTCCTCCAGGGCACCGGCATGGTCGACCACATGGCCAAGTGGCTGGTCGACGTCATCCCCAACTCCATGGGCCCGCACATGGCGTTCGTGACCGGCCTGCTGAGCCTGCCGCTCACCTACTTCATGTCCAACGACGGCTTCTACTTCGGCATCCTGCCGGTCCTCGCCGAGGCCGGTCAGGCGCACGGCGTTTCTTCGCTGGAGATCGCCCGCGCCTCGCTGGTCGGCCAGCCGCTGCACATGTCCAGCCCGCTCGTCCCGGCCGTGTACGTCCTGGTCGGCATGGCCAAGGTCGAGTTCGGTGACCACACCAAGTTCGTCGTCAAGTGGGCGGCGCTCACCTGCCTGGTGATCCTCGCCGCGGGCATGCTCTTCGGGATCATCTGAACCCGAACCTGACAACTCAGTGGAGGACAACATCGTGAGGCCCGGTGGGAACCGCGGCTGGCTGCTCCGCCTCGTCATCGCCTTCGGCTTCGCGCAGGGGGCGGTGTCGATGGCCCGGCCCGCCGTCTCCTACCGGGCCCTCGCGCTGGGCGCGGACGAGCGGGCGATCGGTGTCATCGCGGGCGTGTACGCGCTGCTGCCCCTCTTCGCTGCCGTCCCGCTGGGCCGCCGCACCGACCACGGCCGCTGCGCGCCCCTGCTGCCCATCGGGGTCGTGCTGATATCCGGCGGCTGCGCGCTCAGCGGCCTGGCGGGGTCCCTGTGGGCGATGGCCCTGTGGAGCGGAGTGATGGGCCTCGGCCACCTCTGCTTCGTGATCGGCGCCCAGTCGCTGGTCGCCCGCCAGTCCGCCCCGCACGAACAGGACCGCAACTTCGGCCACTTCACCATCGGCGCCTCCCTGGGCCAGCTGGTCGGACCGATCGCGGCCGGCGCCCTGATCGGCGGCCCCGACATGGCGGGCACCAGCGAACTGGCCCTCGTCGTCGCGGGAGCGGGCGCGGCGGTCGCGTTCACGTCGTTGTGGCGCATAGAGAGCCGTACGGCGTCCATGTCCCGTACGGAGCGCGGCGCCCCGGTCCCCGTGCGGCGGATCCTGCGGGCCCGGGGTGTGCCGGCGGGCATCTTCATCAGCCTCGCCGTACTGTCCGCGACCGACATCCTCACCGCCTACCTGCCGGTGGTCGGCGAACACCGCGGCATCGCGCCGTCCGTGATCGGCCTTCTGCTCAGCCTGCGGGCCGCGGCCACCATCGCCTGCCGGCTGGTGCTCACGCCACTGCTGCGGCTGCTGGGGCGGGCGTGGCTGCTGACGGTGACGTGTCTGCTGGCGGCGCTGCTGTGCGCGGGCGTCGCGGTGCCGGTGCCGGTGTGGGCGCTCGGTGTGATCCTCGCGATGCTCGGCTTCTGTCTCGGGGTCGGCCAGCCGCTGTCCATGACGACGGTGGTCCAGGCGGCTCCCGACGGGGCCCGTTCGACGGCGCTCGCGCTGCGGCTGACCGGCAACCGCCTCGGGCAGGTCGCCGCGCCGGCCGCGGCGGGGCTGATCGCCGGGGTCGCGGGGGTGGCGGCTCCGTTCGTGATGCTCGGTGCGCTGTTGCTGCTGTCGTCCGGGATCGCGCTGCGGTCACCGGGGGAGCCCGCGGACGCCGGCGATGGCTCTCGGGAGACGGGGGGTGAGCGGCGGTCCCGGCCGCCGTTGCGCCGGAAGAGCGATATCTGACGGGGTGTGGGGCGCTCCTCCCACACTCCGCGCGCGGAATGTGACATCGAATCAGGTGCAGTCTGATTTGTATGAAAATCACCTGATTTGGAGGGTCTCGTATGCCGACCTCGTCCCGTCCGCGCAGAGCCGCCGCACTCACGGCACTCACCGTCGGCGGAGCCCTGCTCCTCGGAACCCCGGCCGCGGTGGCCGCCCCCGGGGACAACGGAGACATCAGGATCCACATGGCGGGCACCGCCGCGGAGGCCCGGGCCACCCAGCCCAAGGCTTGCCGGCTCTACCTCGACGCGTTCAACTTCGACGTCGCCCAGGGCGTCAACTGGACCATCCAGCCACGGTCCGCACAGGCGGGCGCCGGGGCCACGCTCACGGGCGTCATCACGCTCGCCAACGGCGAAGGGGTCACCGAGAACATGATCCTGCCCGCCGGGCAGTACACGCTCGAGTGGACGGTCGTCGGCGGCACGGGCGCGCCCAGGGAGAAGGCGTTCACGTCCGAGTGCCCGGACTTGATCGGCGTGCCCAACGGCGGTCCTCCCGCGGGCGGCGGCGGCCTCGCCCGTGCCGAGGCGTTCACGCCGGTCACCGGCGCGGCCGCGGTGGGTGTGGCCGCGGTCGGCGGAGCGGTCTGGTTCCGGCTCCGGCGCCGTCCGCATGGCGCCGCGTAGGCGAACCCGCAGGCCCTGGTACCGGACGCGCGCCTACCGCCTCACGAGAACGGCCGTCCTGGCCGCCTCCCTGACGGCAGGCGGCGTCTGGTGCGCCGACACCGACGAGCCCCCCGCCCCGGCCACCGCAGGCGCTCGCCTCGACGCACGGGGGGCGGTGTCGGAGCGGGTGGCGGACGGGACCGGGGAACAAGAGCAGACCGCGCGGGCCGGGGCCGCCACGGGGAGGACGGGGAACGCGGAGCCGGGATGCCCCGGCGGGCGGGGCGAGGCCCGAGGCGTACGGGCGGGCGGAGCCCGCGCCTCGGTCGTGGCGGGCGGAGCTGACGCCTCCGTCGTGGCGGGCAAGGCTGGGCCTGGCGTCCGCGTGGGTGAGGGCGGGGGTGGGCCTAGTGGGCCTGGCGTCCGGGCGGGTGAGGGCGGGGCTGGACCCGGTGGGCCTGGTGCCCGCGCCGTAGCAGGCGGGGCCGGCGCCTCCCCTGTGACGGCCGGGGCCCGCTCTCGTGGGCCTGGCGCCCCCGCTGTCCAGAGCGGCAGCGCGGTGCCAGGGCGGACGGGAGACGCGGTGCCAGGGCGGTCGGCAACCGCGGTGTCGGCGCGGTCGGGAGACGCGGGGTCGGGGCGGTCGGCAACCGCGGTGTCGGCGCGGTCGGGAGACGCGGGGTCGGGGCGGCCCGGGACCTGCTCCGGCGCGGTCCGGCCGCAGCAGCCGGGCGGTGTGCGGCCGGGTGCGGGCGCCGCGCGTCCTGACCGGCCCGGGGCCCGTGCCGACGTGCACGGAGGTCAGCCACCGAGACCCGGAGTCGGTGCGGGCCGGACCGGCGCTGACGCACAGCGGCAGGAGCCCGGTGTGGCGCCGGGCGTGGCTCGGCAGGAGCGGCCCGGAGTCGGTGCGGGCGAGACCGGGCCTGACACCCGCCCGTCGGGGCCTGGCACCCGCCCGTCGGGGCCTGGCACCCGCCCGTCGGGGTCTGGCACCCGCCCGTCGGGGTCTGGCACCCGCCCGTCGGGGTCTGGCACCCGCCCGTCGGGGCCTGGCACCCGCCCACTGGGGCCCGACCCACGCCCGCCGGGGCCTGGCACCCGCCCACTGGGGCCCGACCCCCGCCCCCCGGGACTTGGCACCCGCCCGCCAGGCCCCGACTCCCGCCCGCCGGGGCCCGGTACGGGCCCCGGGGCCGTACCCGGTACGGGCCCCGGGGCCGCGAGGTCCGGTGCCGGTGCCGGCGGCGCGCAGGCCCCCGATGCTCCCCCCGGCCCCGGCGGTGCACCCCCCCGGCAGCAGGGCCCAGGAGCCGGCGCGGCTCGGCCGCAGCAGGCGGGCGGCGGCGTCGGCGTTGACAAGGGGCACCAGCAGCCAGGTGCGCACCTCGGCAAGGCGCAGCCTCGGCGGCCCGCTCCCGGGCCAGGGAACGGCGCGCAGCGGCCCCGACCCACGCCCCCGGCCACCCACCGCCGTCCGCCCGCGAATCCCGACCCCCGCACCCTGCCGCGGTCCCGGGCGACCATGCTCACCATTCCCTATCTGAGCCTCAAAGCACCCGTCATGGACCTCCGGCTGGACCGGCAGCGTCGGCTGCCCGCGCCGCCCGACGACAAGGCGGACCGCGTGGGGTGGAACGCGGACGGGCCGGCGCCGGGGGAGCGGGGGACGGCGGTGGCGGTCGGGCACCTGGACACGAATTCCGGGCCCGCCGTCTTCGCGGGGCTCACCGAGCTCAAGCGGGGCGTCCTCGTGGAGGTGCGGAGGGCCGACGGCCGGACCGCCGTCTACACCGTCGACGCGATCAAGAAGTTCGAGAAGGCGCACTTCCCCAACAAGGAGGTCTACGGCGCCCGCGGCCGCCCCGAGCTGCGGCTCATCACCTGCGGCGGCGACTACAACCGCAGAACCGGCTACTCCGGGAACCTCGTCGTCTTCGCTCACCTGAAGGAGATCCGCGAACCGGACAAACACTCCCGCGCCCGCTGAATCCGACCGTCCCCTTTCTCACCAGGTGGACCGGAGCGCCCTATCCTGCCCGATCTCTTCCCCCGGCCGCACACCGTCCGTTAACTTCCGTGACCCCATGAGTCCCGTACGACCCGCACGGGACTTCCGAACCGCGGAGCATCAAAGCGCCGAGTGAGCCCCCGGGGGCACCTGCCATGACACGCGCCATCTCCCTGCACGACGTGACCAAGTCCTATACGCGAGGCATCCGCGTGGTGGACAGGCTGTCGTTGGACATCACGCCCGGGGAGTTCCTGGTCCTCCTCGGCCCCTCCGGCTGCGGCAAGTCCACCGTGCTCCGGATGATCGCCGGCCTGGAGGAGATCGACGAGGGCCAGTTGCTGCTCGACGGCGAGTACGCCAACCATCTGCCCCCGTCGGGCCGGGACATCGCGATGGTGTTCCAGAACTTCGCCCTCTATCCGAACATGACCAGCCGCGACAACATCAGCTTCCCCCTGCGCATCGAGGCCCCCGGCGAGGATCCGAGCCCGCGCGTGGACACCACCGCCCGCATGCTGGGCATCGAGGACCTTCTGGACCGCTTCCCCGCCCAGCTCTCCGGCGGCGAACGCCAGCGCGTCGCCATGGGCCGGGCCATCGCCCGCCACCCCTCCGCCTTCCTGATGGACGAGCCGCTGTCCAACCTCGACGCCAAACTCCGCGGCCACCTGCGCGCCGAGATCGGCCGCCTCACCCGCGAACTGGGCGTCACCACGGTCTACGTCACCCACGACCAGGCCGAGGCGATGTCACTGGGCGACCGGGTCGCCGTCATGCGCGGTGGTGTCCTCCAGCAGGTCGACACCCCGCGCACCGTCTACGCTCTCCCGCGCAACGTCTTCGTCGCCGCCTTCATCGGCACCCCGCGCATCAACCTGCTCCGGGGCATGGTCCGCGCGCCGCTGGACGGAGCGATGACCATCAGCCTCGGCAAGCAGTTCCTGCGCCTGCCCGAGCCCCTCTCCCTGGACCACCAGTTGCTGCGCGTCCAGCAGGGCCGCGAGATCATCGTCGGGCTGCGCTCGGAGGCCGTGCGCATCGCCAGGCCCTCTTCCGCGCGGCCCGGCGAGGTGGCGATCACCGGCCTGGTGGAACACCTGGAGTTCCAGGGCCACGAGGTCATCGTGCACTTCAACACCGGGTCCAGCCCCGCCGTCGTACCCGAGCTGGAGGCCGCGCGGCCGGGGGCCCGTGCCGTCCGGCGCGGGCGTCGCGAGGGCACGGTCATCGACCGCCTCCGGGAACGGGCCGGGGCGCTGCGCGGGGGCCCGGTCGCGGTGCTGGACGAGCCCGTCGGCGGTGACCGCGGACCCACGTCCACCGAGGTCCGCCTGCCCGGCGACCTCGTCGTGCGCACCACCCCCGACATGGAGCTCCGCCAGGGCATGCAGGTCCCGCTGCTGGTCGACCTCGCGCACCTCTACGTCTTCGACCAGCACGGCGAACGCATCTGCCCCGCCCCCACCCACCTGCCGGACCTGGGGGAGTGAGGCACACCACGACCGGGTGAGGCTGCCCCGAAGTGTCTGGCGCCCGAAAACTATCACCGTTAGTTTGTGTGCCGGACGACGAGTCACGCCGGAAGGAACGCGATGAAGGCACACGACGGCATGTACATCGACGGCGACTGGCGGCCCGCCGCCGGCCCGGACGTCATCGAGGTCGTGAACCCGGTCGACGAGCAGGTGATCGCCACGGTCCCGGCCGGCACACCCCAGGACGTCGACACCGCCGTAGGGGCCGCCCGCGCCGCCCTCCCAGGCTGGGCGGCGACCCCGCCCGCCGAACGGGCCGCGCGGCTGACCGCCCTGCGGGACGTCCTCGTGGCCCGCAAGGACGAGATCGCCGAGACCGTCACCGCCGAGCTGGGCGCACCACTGCCGTTCGCGCAGGCGGTGCACGCGGGCCTGCCGATCGCGGTCGCCGGTTCGTACGCCGAACTGGCGGCGACGCACGCGTTCGAGGAGAAGGTCGGCAACTCCACCGTCCTGCACGAGCCGATCGGCGTGGTCGGCGCGATCACGCCGTGGAACTACCCGCTCCACCAGATCGTCGCGAAGGTCGCCCCGGCGCTCGCCGCGGGCTGCACGATCGTGGTGAAGCCGGCCGAGGACACTCCGCTCGTCGCCCAGCTCTTCGCCGAGGCGGTCCACGAGGCGGGCCTGCCCGCCGGTGTGTTCAACCTGGTCACCGGCCTCGGCCCGATCGCCGGACAGGCCCTGGCCGAGCACCCCGGCGTCGACCTGGTCTCCTTCACCGGCTCCACCGCCGTCGGCCGGCAGATCGGCGCGACGGCGGGCGCGGCCGTCAAAAAGGTCACCCTCGAACTGGGCGGCAAGTCCGCCAACGTCATCCTGCCGAGCGCCGACCTCGCCAAGGCGGTCAACGTCGGCGTCGCCAACGCCATGTCCAACTCGGGCCAGACATGCAGCGCCTGGACGCGCATGCTGGTGCACACCTCGCGGTACGAGGAGGCGGTCGGGCTGGCCCGCGAGGCCGCCGCCAAGTACGGCGACCGTATCGGCCCGGTCGTCAACGCCAAGCAGCGGGCGCGCGTGCTGAGTTACATCGACAAGGGCCTGGCCGAGGGTGCCCGTCTGGTGGCCGGCGGCACGGAATCCCCGCGCGAGCAGGGCTACTTCGTCAGCCCCACGGTCTTCGCCGACGTCACCTCCGACATGACGATCGCGCAGGAGGAGATCTTCGGCCCGGTCCTGTCGATCCTCCGCTACGACGACGAGGAGGAGGCGCTGCGGATCGCCAACGGCACCCTGTACGGCCTCGCCGGCGCCGTCTGGGCCGGGGACGAGGCGGAGGCCGTGGCCTTCGCCCGCCGTATGGACACCGGCCAGGTCGACATCAACGGCGGCCGCTTCAACCCGCTCGCCCCGTTCGGCGGTTACAAGCAGTCGGGCGTCGGCCGCGAACTCGGCGCGCACGGCCTGTCCGAGTACCTGCAGACCAAGTCCCTCCAGTTCTGAGGTGCCGACCTTGTCCACGACCGTCCGTGCCGCCGTCCTTCCCGCTGTCGGCTCCCCGTTGGAGATCACCGGCATCGAGCTGCCCGACCCCGGCCCCGGGCAGGTCCGGGTCCGGCTCGCCGCCGCCGGGGTCTGTCACTCCGACCTGTCCTTGTCCAACGGCACCATGCGGGTGCCCGTCCCCGCCGTCCTCGGCCACGAGGGCGCCGGCACGGTCGTGGCCGTCGGGGAAGGGGTCGCCCACCTCGCGCCCGGCGACGGCGTCGTCCTCAACTGGGCCCCGTCCTGCGGAAGCTGTCACGCCTGCTCGCTCGGCGAGGTCTGGCTGTGCGCCAACGCCCTCAACGGCGCCGCCGACGTCCACGCCCGCAGCGTCGACGGCACCGACCTGCACCCCGGCCTCAACGTCGCCGCGTTCGCCGAGGAGACGGTCGTGCCGGCGAGCTGCGTGCTCCCCCTCCCCGAGGGCGTCCCGCTCACGGACGCGGCCCTGCTGGGCTGCGCGGTCCTCACCGGCTACGGAGCCGTCCACCACTCGGCGCGGGTCCGGCCGGGGGAGACGGTGGCCGTGCACGGCGTCGGGGGCGTGGGCCTCGCCGCGCTCCAGGCGGCCCGTATCGCGGGGGCGGCGCAGATCGTCGCGGTCGACGTCTCCCCCGAGAAGGAGGAGTTGGCGCGGGCCGCCGGAGCCACCGACTACGTGGTGGCCTCCGACACCACGGCCCGCGAGATCAGGGGTCTGACCGACAAACAGGGCGTCGACGTGGCCGTCGAGTGCGTGGGCCGTGCGAGCACCATCCGCGCGGCCTGGGACTCCACCCGGCGCGGCGGGCGCACCACGGTCGTCGGCATCGGCGGCAAGGACCAGCAGGTCACCTTCAACGCCTTGGAGCTCTTCCACTGGGGCAGGACCCTCTCGGGCTGCGTCTACGGCAACTCCGACCCGGCGCAGGACCTGCCGGTGCTGGCCGAGCACGTCCGGGCGGGCCGTCTCGACCTGGGCGCGCTGGTGACGGAACGCATCGGACTGGAAGGGATTCCTGCGGCGTTCGCCAACATGCTCGCGGGCAGGGGCGGCAGGGCGCTGGTGGTGTTCTGATCCCGAGTTGCCCGGAGTGCCCCACGGGTGCTCCGGGCAACCTTCGCGCACGACCGTTGACCCCATACCGTCCGGTCAGTATGTTCCCGGGAACGTCCCCACCGCACCCATCGGAGTGTGCACTGCATGGACACCTTCCCCACCGCTCAACCCGCCACCGCGACCGCCGCGTCGACCCCCAATCGCCGCCGCGTGGCCACCGCCGCGGCCCTCGCCTCGGCCGTCGAGTGGTACGACTACTTCGTCTTCGGCATCGCCGCCGCCCTCGTCCTGGGCGATCTCTACTTCCCCGCGGGCAGCTCCACCGCCGGAGTCCTGGCCTCCTTCGCCACCTTCGCCGTGGGCTTCCTGGCCCGCCCGCTCGGCGGCATCGTCGCCGGCCACCTCGGTGACAAGCGCGGCCGCAAGCCGATGCTGGTCCTCGCGCTCACGCTGATGGGCCTGGCGACGACGGGCATCGGCCTGCTGCCGACGTACGACACGATCGGCGTCGCCGCCCCGATCCTGCTGGTCACCCTGCGCGTCGTCCAGGGACTCGCGGTCGGCGCCCAGTGGGGCGGCGCGATGCTCCTGGCCACCGAGTACGCCCCGGAGGGCAAGCGCGGCGTCTACGGCAGCGTCGTCCAACTCGGCGTCCCCATCGGCGTGGTGACCGCCAACTCCGTCTTCCTGCTGGCCGGCGCCTTCACCACCGACAGCGCCTTCGCCGCCTGGGGCTGGCGGATGCCCTTCCTCGTCGGCCTGTTCGTCCTCGCGCTCGCCTGGTACATCCACACCCGCGTCGAGGAGACGCCCGCCTTCCGGGAGGCGGAGCGGGCGCTGGCCGAGAAGGAGAAGTCGGAGGGGAGCTCGCCGCTGCGCACGATCCTGCGCGACCACCTCGGCACCGTCCTGCTGGCCGGCGGCTCCTTCGCCGTGAACACCGCGACCTTCTACATCCTCATCACCGGCGTCCTCGACTACACCACCCGCGAACTCGACATGAACCGCGGCGCCGTCCTCACCGTCTCGCTCTGCGTCAGCCTCACCCAACTGGTGCTGATCCCGGCCTCCGCCGCGTTGTCCGACCGCGTCGGGCGCATCAGGATCTACGCCGTCGGCGCGGTCGGCATCGCGTTGTGGGCCGTACCGCTTTTCCTGCTGATCGACACCGGTTCACTGCTGTGGCTGGCGGTCGGCACGTTCGTCGCCAGCTGCTTCCTGAGCATCATGTACGGCCCGCAGGCCGCCCTGTTCGCCGAGCTGTTCACACCCGAGATGCGCTACACGGGTGCCTCCCTCGGCTACCAGATAGCCGCCGTGGGCGGTGGCGGACTCGCGCCGTTCGTCATGGTCCTGCTCCTGGAGGCGACGGGCACCTCGATGTCGGTCGCCGCCTACATCGTCGGCCTCTCGGTGATCGCGCTCGTCTCCATCAAGGTCCTTGCGGACAGGGCGCGCTCACGCTGATTCCCGGGTCTGCTCGGGCTGTGGCGCCGCCGCCACGACCCGAGCGGACCGCGCACGCGACCGCGACACCGCGACCCCGGCCAGGCACAGCGCCCCGCCCGTCAGCGTGAGCGGCCCCGGCACCTCGCCCAGGGCCAGCCAGGACATCAGTACGACCAGCGCGGGCACCGCGTACGTCGTCGCGCCCATACGGCTGGCGGTCGTACGGGCGAGGGCGTACGCCCACGTCGTGAACGCGAGCGCGGTCGGGAAGACGCCCAGGTAGACCATGTTCAGCGTGGCCGACACCGGTGCCTTCGCCGCCTCGCTCACCAGCTGCCCGGCGAACGGCAGACAGAGCACCGCACCCACCAGGCACCCGAACGTCGTCACCTGCAGCGCGCTCGCCCGCCCCAGCGCGGGCTTCTGCGCCACGACTCCGGCGGCGTACGCGACCGCCGCCAGCAGACACAGCACCACCCCGAGCACCGAGGAACCACCGTCGCCCGACATCGACAGCCCCACCGTCACCGCACCGGCGAACGACACCGCCATCCCCGCCAGCAGTCGCGGCGGCATCGCGTCACCGAGGAAGCGCGCGCCGAGCAGGGCGATCAGGATCGGCCCGATGTTCACGACGAGGGCCGCGGTCCCCGCGTCCACCTGCTGCTCGCCCCAGTTCAGGACCACCATGTAGAAGCCGAACCAGAGCACCCCCGATGTCCCGATGCCGCGCCACGCCGATCGAGGGGGCCAGCCCTCCCGCCGTACGGCCCAGATGACCCCCAGCGTCAGCGCCCCGGCGAGCAACCGCCCGAGCGCCAGCGCACCCGGTGAGTACGCGGTGCCCGCACTTCGGATCGCTACGAAGGCGGAGGCCCACAACACCACGGTGACGGCGGCCGCGCCGGCGGCGAGCACCTCCGTACGGCGAGCGGGGTGGCTGGGGCTGGGTGGGGACGTGCTCATCATGCTCCCGAGGCTAGGGGGGGACGTCGGTGGAAGGCACACGTATTTTGGCCGGGGGTCTGACAGCGGCGTCAGCCGAGCGCCGCCGCCCCGATGCCCAGCAGCTCCGACAGCGCCCGCTCGCCGGCCGACGTCACCTTCACCGCCCGCTCGGAGCCGATGCGCACGCACCAGCCCGCGTCCAGGGCGTGTCGGCACAGGGCCGCGCCGGCCACACCGGCGAGATGGGGGCGGCGCTCGGTCCAGTCGAGGCAGGCCCGGGCGAGCGGGCGGCGGCTCGTACGGTCCAGGGCGATGCCGGCGGAGTCGAACCAGCCGAGGCCCGCGTCGGTCAGCGCGAACCCGGTGTCCTGGGTGAGCAGCTCACGTACTGTCAGTGCTTCGGTGATCGCGATGCCGAGGCGTCCGGCGAGATGGTCGTAGCAGGTGCGGCCCCGGGCCATCGCCGAGCCGGCGCTCGACTCGCGCAGGGTGCGCGGCCGCCGGCCCGTGTCGGGGCCGAGCTGGGCCGCGAGGTCCTCCACCAGTTGTGCCACCCGCGCGTCGGCGAGTCGTACATACCGGTGCCGGCCCTGCCGCTCCTCGGCCAGCAGTCCGCCCGCGACCAGCTTGCCCAGGTGCTCGCTCAGCGTCGACGCGGCGACTCCCGCGTGCCGCGCCAGCTCACCGGCGGTCCACGCCCGCCCGTCGAGCAGCGCCAGCAGACACGCGGCCCGTGTCTCGTCGGCGATCAGCCCGGCGAGCCGGGCCAGCTGCGGTGCCTGGGGATCCTTGCCGGTCATGCGTCCATCGTGCGCCACGAACACTTCGGCGGCCGCCGAACCATCACCGCGCCGAGCATCCGCACGGGTCAAGCGCCCGTCGCGCCCTGTCCCGGCCGCCCGACCTGCTCGTACTGCCGCACCAGCCCGTCCAGCAGCGCCGTCAGCCCCGTCTCGAATGCCCGCTCGTCGATCTTCTCCTGCTGCTCGGCGAGGAGGTGGGCCTGTCCGAGGTGGGGATAGTCGGAGGGATCGTACGCGCTCTGGTCGTCGACGAAGCCGCCAGCGAACGAGCCGAGCGCCGAGCCCATGATGAAGTACCGCATCAGCGCGCCGATGGAGGTCGCCTGCGCGGGCGGCCAGCCCGCCTCGACCATCGCGCCGTAGACCGCGTCGGCGAGCCGCAGGGCGGCCGGGCGGCGGCCGGGGCCGCGGGCCAGGACCGGGACGATGTTCGGGTGGTCGCGCAGGGCGGCCCGGTAGGAGACGGCCCAGTCGTGCAACGCGGTCCGCCAGTCCCGGCCGTCCTCGAACATCGACAGGTCGACCTGGGCGCTCACCGAGTCCGCGACCGCCTCCAGGATCTCGTCCTTCGTGCGGAAGTGGTTGTAGAGCGAGGGCCCGCTGACCCCCAGCTCGGCGGCGAGCCGGCGCGTGGAGACGGCCGCGAGTCCTTCCGTGTCCACGAGCGCGCGTGCCGTCTCGACGATCCGGTCGGTGCTGAGGAGGGGCTTGCGCGGTCGGGCCATGGCGCACATAGTAGGGCTGCGGCCGTGAAACTAGCAGTGCTAATTTAATTGTTCAGCCTTCAAGATCCTTATCAGTGGGGTGACCCGGCATGAATCTGGAGCTCAGCGAGGAGCAGACCGCCGTACGGCGACTCGCACGGGACTTCGTGGAGCGCGAGATCGCCCCCAACGTCGTCGCCTGGGATCGCGCCGAGGAGGTCGACCGGGGGATCGTGAAGAAGCTCGGCGAGGTCGGCTTCCTCGGCCTGACGATCGACGAGGAGTACGGCGGCTCGGGCGGTGACCATCTCGCCTACTGCCTGGTCACGGAGGAACTCGGCCGTGGGGACTCCTCCGTGCGCGGCATCGTCTCCGTCTCGCTCGGCCTGGTCGCCAAGACCATCGCCGCCCGGGGCAGCGAGGAGCAGAAGCGCCGCTGGCTGCCGGGCCTCACCTCCGGCGCGTATGTCGGCTGCTTCGGCCTCACCGAGCCCGGGACCGGCTCCGACGCGGGCAACCTGACCACGCGCGCGGTCCGGGACGGCGAGGACTACGTCATCAACGGCACGAAGATGTTCATCACCAACGGCACCTGGGCCGACGTCGTGCTGCTCTTCGCCCGCTCCACGGACGCGCCGGGCCACAAGGGCGTCTCCGCCTTCCTGGTCCCCACCGACACCCCCGGCCTGACCCGCCGCACCATCCACGGCAAGCTCGGCCTGCGCGGCCAGGCCACCGCCGAACTGGTCCTCCAGGACGTGCGCGTCCCGGCCTCCGCGATGCTGGGGGAGGAGGGCAAGGGCTTCTCCGTCGCGATGTCGGCGCTCGCCAAGGGGCGGATGTCGGTGGCGGCGGGCTGCGTCGGCATAGCGCAGGCGGCACTGGACGCGGCGGTCCGGTACGCGACCGAACGCGAGCAGTTCGGCCGGACCATCGCCCACCACCAGCTCGTCCAGGAGCTGATCAGCGACATCGCCGTGGACGTCGACGCGGCCCGGTTGCTGACCTGGCGGGTCGCCGACCTGATCGACCGCGGGCTGCCCTTCGCCACCGAGTCCTCCAAGGCCAAGCTCTTCGCCTCGGAGGCCGCCGTGCGCGCCGCCAACAACGCCCTCCAGGTCTTCGGCGGCTACGGCTACATCGACGAGTACCCGGCGGGCAAGCTGCTGCGGGACGCCCGCGTGATGACCCTCTACGAGGGCACGAGCCAGATCCAGAAGCTGGTGATCGGGCGGGCCCTGACGGGCGTCTCGGCGTTCTGAGTACGTCGCCCGCGCGTCCCTGAGTACCTCGGCGGATGTGGTCTCGGCCACGTCCGCCGAGACTCGTCCCATGAGTGAGACACCGGGCAAGCAGCAGAACACGGCCGCCTTCTACGGCCAGGCCGTCGCCTCCTTCGCCGTCGCCATGGCGGCGACCGCCGTGGGGATCTACCAGCTCAAGGCCGACGCCTGGGTGCGGGCCTTCCTCGCCATCGCCGTCCTGTACCTCGTGACGTCCGCCTTCACCCTGGCCAAGGTGATCCGGGACCGGCAGGAGCCCGCTGAGCGGGCGCGCTAAGCAACCGCTCACCTTCGGCGGTATGGTGGTGCTCCTGTCACCGAGAGGGGCGAACGAGCGATGAGTACGGCGGAGGAGACGGCCGGCGGCGAGCCGCAGCCGTGGGGCGAGGTGACGCCCGATGCGGCCCGACGGCTGCTCGTCGCCGCGGTGGAGGCCTTCGCCGAGCGCGGCTACCACGCCACGACGACCCGTGACATCGCGGGCCGCGCCGGGATGAGCCCGGCCGCGCTCTACATCCACTACAAGACCAAGGAAGAGCTGCTCCACCGCATCAGCAGGATCGGCCATGAGAAGGCCCTGGAGATCCTGCGGACGGCGGCCCGCGGCGAGGGCAGCGCGACCGAGCGGCTCGCCGACGCGGTCAGCTCCTTCGTGCGGTGGCACGCGGGTGGGCGCACCACCGCGCGGGTCGTCCAGTACGAACTGGAGTCGCTCGGCCCGGACGCCCGTGCGGAGATCCTCGCCCTGCGCCGGCAGGTCGACGGGGAGGTGCGCCGAATCGTCGAGGAGGGCGTGGAGACGGGCGAGTTCGACGTCCTGGACGTCCACGGCACCACCCTCGCGGTGCTCTCCCTCTGCATCGACGTGGCCCGCTGGTTCAACGTCGACGGCCCGCGCACCCCCGAGGAGGTCGGCGACCTGTACGCCGACCTCGTGCTGCGGATGGTGGGGGCGAAATAGCGGGGGCGGTGGCTCAGAGGTAGTAGCGGGCCACCGACTCGGCGACGCACACCGGCTTGTCGCCGCCCTCGCGCTCCACGGTGAACGCGACGCTCACCTGGACGCCGCCGGTCACGTCCTCGACGCCGGTGATCGTGGCGGTGGCGCGCACCCGGGAGCCGACGGGGACGGGGGCGGGGAAGCGCACCTTGTTGGTCCCGTAGTTGACGCCCATCTTCACGCCCTCGACGTGGATCAGCTGGGGCCCGAACAGGGGCAGCAGCGACAGCGTCAGGTACCCGTGCGCGATCGTCGTGCCGAACGGTCCCGCGGCCGCCTTCTCCGGGTCCACGTGGATCCACTGGTGGTCGCCGGTGGCCTCGGCGAACAGGTCGACACGCTTCTGGTCGACCTCCAGCCAGTCGGTGTACCCCAGCTGCTCGCCCACCGCCGCCTTCAGGTCGTCGGCGGACGTGAAGATCCTCGGCTCTGCCATGTCTGGGCCTCTCGCGTCACGAACTCGGTTCTTCCTGCATGCTAAGCGACTGCTTAGCATGGTCGCAGCAAGACCTCGTGTCAACGGCCGAAAGGCGCGGCGGGGGCCGGTGGCCCATGGGTAGGGTTCGAGGGGTGCCCCAGATTCCAGAGAAGATCCACGAGCTCACCGTCGGCCAGCTCTCCGCGCGCAGCGGCGCCGCCGTCTCGGCCCTGCACTTCTACGAGTCCAAGGGCCTGATCAGCAGCCGGCGCACCTCGGGCAACCAGCGCCGCTACCATCGTGACACCCTGCGCCGGGTCGCCTTCGTCCGCGCCGCGCAGCGCGTCGGCATCCCGCTGGCCACGATCCGCGACGCCCTCGCCGAGCTCCCCGAGGAACGCACCCCCACCCGTGAGGACTGGGCCGGCCTCTCCGAGGCCTGGCGCGCCGAACTCGACGAACGCATCAAGCAGCTGAACCGCCTCCGCGACCACCTCACCGACTGCATCGGCTGCGGCTGCCTCTCCCTCGACACCTGCGTCCTCTCCAACCCCGACGACGCCTTCGGCGAACGCCAGGCGGGCTCGCGGCTGCTGGTGGAGAGGGGAGGCCGGAGGCCGGGCACCGCCTCCGGACGGCGGCCGGAAGCCCAGGAGCAGGCGGCTCCGGCCGCCGGCCGCCGCTGAACCTGTCAGCGCCGGACCACGCCTGCGCTCACTCGAACTCCGTCCCGCCCTTCCGCGTCAGATAGGCCGGACTCACCGCCTTCGCGATCGCCCGTCCCCCGGTCACCGCGCTGTACCGCTCACTGCGCGGGCGTATCACCACGCCCTCCCGCAGATGCAGCCCCCTACCGGACACGGTCTCGCGCCCGTCGGCGACCTCCAGCACCCGCTCGATGTCGTACGGCCCCTCGTACAGCCGCGGCACCACCGGCAGCTCCCCGTCCAGCAGTTCCGCCGCGTCCAGCCACCGCACCTGCCCGTCGATCTCCGCGGACACGTCGAACACGGCGTACCCGAGGGTGTCCCGTCGCCCGTCCGCGCCGTACGTCAGGTCCTGGACGCCCGCCCCGAACACCTCCCCGAAGACGCCCACCCGACGCGCCCCCAGCCGCTGCGCGATCCGCGCCGCGGCCTCGGCGACACCGTGACCCCGTACCGCCCGCCAGTACAGATTGCGCGGATCCTCCCGCAGCGCCAGCGACTTCGCCCCGAAGCCCTTGGACGAGACGTACACGCGACCCGTCTCCGCGACATACGTCAGCAGGCACGCCGAACCGTGCAGCTTCTCCGTCAGGACCACATCCTCGCCCGTGCTGAAGATCCCCGGAAACCGCTGGATGTTCTCAATGTCGACCCACGGCAGCAGCTCCGGCGCGGACTCCACGTCACCGTTCATCATGGGCGGCACCGGCGGCACCCACTTGGTGATCCCGAGCAGCGCCGCGAAGTCGGTGCCCTCCCGTGCCGCCCGGTCCAGGTCGAACTCCGCGAGCGCCTTGGGCCGGCACACGATCCCCTGCGACAGCTCCCCGCGCAGCCGCACCGCCTTGACCCGGTCCGCGTTGCCGCCCGCCAGCCGCCCGGTCAGCCCCAGCTCCTCGATCAGCTCGGACGGCAGCACCGCCTGCTCGGGGATGTAGACGGCGGTCTCACCGGTGCGGTAGGCGCCCTTGGCGACGACCGCTCGGTAGAGACCCACCTGGGCCAGTTCGAGCGCATCGGCGTTCGGGTGCTCGTGGACGGTCAGTACTTCGGCAGTGACACGCAGCGTCGACACGGCGCCTCCAGGTATCTCACACGGGTTTCATCGCGCCCAACTCTCCAGGTGGGAAAAGGCTGGATCGAACGGATTAGCGCCTGGTAACGTCGCGCTCTTCGGCCGGCCCATCGCCGCGCACGGAGTCCTGACGGGACCGAACTCCCATGCATTCGCCCGCCCTTGACGCGGCCCTCGCCACCATCGACACCGTCTTCGACGGCTTCGCCAGCCCGCACGAGACCGGCTGCGGTATGTGCCACCTGCCCGAGGAGACCGCGTACCTGCGCACTCCCTCCACCCGCATCCCCCTGGACGTCGTCCAGATGTACGTCTACGAGGTTTCCGACCACTTCGACGACCACGCCGCCGCCATGCGCCGCCTCCTGCCGCAGGCGGCACGGGCGATGGCCGACGGGGCCCTGACGGGGCTCCAGTACGGTGCCCACGGACTGAGCCGCGTGGAGTGGCGCTTCTGGCCCCCCGAGCAGGCCGCCGCGATCGACGCGTTCCTGCGCGCCTGGTGGCAGGACGTCCTCGCGACGCCGGAGCCGCCGTACGGCGTGGACGACATCTTCGACACCTGCGTCACGATCGCCGGGACCGTGACCCCGTTCCTCGAGGGGTGGGTCGATGGACCCGCCGCCGACGCGCACCTCGTCCACTGCGTCGACGTCTGGCTCTACGACCTGCTCGGCGACGCCTCCCCGTTCTCCTGGTGGTACGACGACAGTAAGGTCACCGGCGTCATGGACCTGCGGACCTGGCTGTCCGGCCCCGGCGCCGCCCGGCTGCGCGCGCTGGACCAGCCCGACCTGGCCATCCGCTGCGAACTCCTCGCCCTGCCCTACGACGAGCGCTGGGCGCACCCGCACTGGGACACGGCCGCGGCCACCAGCTGAGCGTTCGACTCCGCCCGTCCCCCTCCGGGAAGGACCAGCGTGTCCTCCAGACCGATACGCGTCGCCAGCCCCAGCCGTCCCGCCAGGCGCAGGACGGGCCATGCGCCGCCGTCCTCACCGTGCAGCAGGACCGGGCGGCCGTGGGCGGGGCCCAGAGCGGTCAGCAGGGCGTGTGCCGACTCCGTCGCGGTGGCGGGGTCGGTGTCGGTCACCTCGGCGAGCACGCGCAGCACCGCCGGACCCAGGGGCGAGCGCGCGAAGCGTTCCGCGCCGTCCGTGCCCGTCCAGATGCCGGCCTCCACGCCCACGCCGAGGTCGATCAGCGCGGCGGCGAGCTCCTCCGCGCCCGGCTCGTGCCAGTTGACCGAGGCGTGGTCGGGCAGCACCGTCCAGTCGCGCACGCGTTCCAGGCGTGCCGCCGGATCCGGCTCGGCCCAGACGCCCGTGGTCACGCCGACCGGCACCGCCACCCGGGCCCGTATCGCCTCCAGCGTCGCCGCCACCACGCGCGGTGACAACGTGTCCTGTCCGCAGGGGGTCTTGGGGTGGACATGAACGTCCGTGGCCCCGGCGGCGACGGCCTCGGCCGCCGACTCGGCCAGCGCGTCCGGCGACCGGGGCACCGCCACACCGTCGGCGGCCCCGCGTGTTCCGTTGAGACAGACCTGCACCATGCCCCAAGTCTGCCGCTCACCACTGACAATGGGGGGTGCGGCATCCCCGGCGCACCCCCGTCGAACTAGGCCGACACCAGAAGCCGTCCCCGCCTGGCGTACTGCAGGGCCTCCGGCGTCAGGACCGGGCGCGGCACCAGGATTCCGCAGAACGCGCAGACGGGACCGGACGACGGCTCGTGATCCAGGTCGTACTTCCAGACCAGGCGCTCCCCGTCGCACACCGGGCAACCGGTACCCGGTTCTCGCTCCAGCGCGGCGATGATCCGGCGCAGTACCTCGGCCAGCGGGTCACGGGGGTGCACCCGCGGGTCGTCGCACCACGCGACCCCGAAACCGCCCCAGGTCAGCCGGTGCCAGTCGTCCACACTGCCCGGCCGGCGCAACCCGTCGTGCTTCTCCTTCCTGCGGCGCTCCGCGAAGTCGACCTCATAGGCGAGCCAGACGGCCCGCGCCTCCTCCAGCTCGTCCAGTGCGGCCACGAGCCGCGCTGGATCGGGGGAGCGGTCCTCCGGCCCGAACCCCGCCCGGGAGCACAAGTGGTCCCAGGTCGCCCGGTGCCCGTAAGGAGCGAACCGCTCCAGGCACTTGCGCAGTGAGTAGCGCCGCAGTGCCAGATCACACCGCGGGTCGCGCACCTGTCTCGCCAGACTCCGGAAACCGGCCATCGCCCTGCACCTCCGTCACACCTGCACCTGTACTTCGGTCACTTCGGCGTCTCCGTACGGACGTCGCCGAATAGACGTGTCGACACGTGATTCGGCTCCATCCGATTTCGGATGGCCTCCATAAGCCGTCCGGGCTTGCGCGCGGCTCCCCCTCAGTGACCCGTGTGTCCGACGTGACGCCCATGCCGACTCCTGACGACCGCGCCGACTTTGCAAAAAGTGACGCTTGCTCATCTTCAATCTCGGGGATACCGGCGGTAACCTCCGGCTCACCCCCATCGCAAGGAGCTGCCATGCCGCGGCGAACCCCACGCAACGTCCTCGACAGACTGAGAACTCCCAGTCGATTCCCCGGGTTCCTGAAGAACGCATCCGTATGCGTCCTGATAGCCGGGCTTTTGTCCCCGCTTTCCCAGGCGGCGGTGGCGGCCGAGGCCACGGCCGAGGCCACGGCTGCCGCCAACGACTACTGCGGCGGCCAGTGTTCCGACATCCTCCCGCCTGGTCAGAACGGCAATGCCACACTTGCCCAGGTTCTGCTGAATCAGGCCTTCGGCACCCAGCCGGACCACGCAGAGGACCAACTCGGCCCCTACGCAAACCTGGCCAAGGGGTACCCCACCCTGACCAACGCCACGATCAACACGTTCTTCAACGACGCCTCGTTCGGGGTCCCCACCGACCAGGTCGCCTCCACTCTCAAGCCCGCCGGCCGCGCCGACGTGACGATCGTCCGGGACAAGAAGACGGGCGTGCCGCACATCACCGGCACCACCCGGTACGGCACGGAGTTCGGCGCCGGTTACGCCGCGGCCCAGGACCGCCTCTGGCTGATGGACGTCTTCCGCCACGTCGGCCGCGGCCAGTTGACCTCCTTCGCCGGCGGCGCGGCCTCCAACCAGGGCCTGGAGCAGCAGTTCTGGCGCAACGCCCCGTACACCGAGGCCGACCTCCAGGCCCAGATCGACAACGCCATCGCCACGAACGGCGCGCGCGGCCAGCAGGCCCTCGACGACGCCAGGGCCTACCTCGACGGCATCAACGCCTACATCGACGCCTCCGACAGCGGCCGCTACTTCCCGGGTGAGTACGTCCTGACCGGGCACAAGGACTCCGTCACCAACGCCGGCACCATCGACCACTTCAAGATCACCGACCTGGTCGCGCTCGGCTCCGTCATCGGCGCGCTCTTCGGCTCCGGAGGCGGCGGCGAGGTCAACAACGCGATCTCACTGCTGGCCGCCCAGGAGAAGTACGGCGTCGCCGAGGGCACCAAGGTCTGGGAGTCCTTCCGCGAGCGCAACGACCCCGAGGCCGTCCTCACGCTCCACAACGGCGAGAGCTTCCCCTACGCCACCAAGCCGGACAACCCGCAGGGCCTGGCCCTGCCCGACGCCGGCTCGGTCGTGGAGGAACCGCTCGTCTACGACCGTACGGGCAGCGCGGCCACCAGCAGCGCCGCCACCGCCTCCACGTCGGCCGCGAAGACCGCCCTGACCTCCGCCAAGCGCGGGATGTCCAACGCCCTCGTGGTGAGCGGCAAGCACACCGCCAGCGGCCACCCGGTCGCCGTCTTCGGCCCGCAGACCGGCTACTTCGCCCCGCAGCTGCTCCTGCTCCAGGAGCTCCAGGGCCCGGGCATCAGCGCCCGCGGCGCCTCCTTCGCGGGCCTGAGCATGTACGTCGAACTCGGTCGCGGCCAGGACTACTCCTGGAGCGCCACCACCTCCGGCCAGGACATCATCGACACCTTCGCCGTCGAACTGTGCCAGGACGACTACCACTACCTGTACCACGGCACCTGCACGGCCATGGACAAGGTCGAACGCAAGAACGCCTGGACGCCGACCACGGCCGACGGCACGGCAGCGGGCTCGTACACGATGCGCGTGTGGCGGACCAAGTACGGCCCCGTCGAGTACCGGGCGACCGTCGGCGGCAAGAAGGTCGCCTACACCACCCTGCGCTCCTCCTACCTGCATGAGGCCGACTCCATCATCGGTTTCCAGATGCTCAACGACCCCGACTACGTCAAGAGCCCGCAGACCTTCCAAAGCGCGGTGCAGCACATCAACTACACCTTCAACTGGTTCTACGCCGACTCCCAGCACACCGCGTACTACAACAGCGGCGACAACCCGGTGCGCGCGAGCGGCGTCGACGCCGAGTTCCCGGTGTGGGCGCAGTCGGCGTACGAGTGGCGGGGCTGGAACCCGACGACCAACACCTCCGACTACACGCCCGCGACGGCCCACCCCAACTCCATCGACCAGGACTACTACATCTCCTGGAACAACAAGCAGGCCAAGGACTACACGGCCGCGCCCTGGGGCGACGGCTCGGTGCACCGGGGCAACCTGCTCGAGGACCGGGTGAAGAAGCTGGTCGCGGCCGGCGGCGTGACCCGCGCGTCGCTGACGAAGGCGATGGCGGACGCGGCCACCGCCGACCTGCGGGCCGAGGACGTGCTTCCCGACCTGTTGAAGGTCGTCAACAGCTCCACGGTGACCGACTCCACGGCCGCTGCCGCCGTCAGCAAGCTCCAGACCTGGCTGACGGCCGGCGGCAAGCGCACGGAGACCACCGCCGGTTCGAAGAAGTACGCCGACGCCGACGCGATCAGGATCCTGGACGCCTGGTGGCCGCTGCTGGTGAAGGCCGAGTTCGAACCGGGTCTCGGCACCGGCCTGTACACCGCCTTCACCAACAACCTCCCCGTCGACGAGGCCCCCTCGGCCGGACACGGCCCGACCGGCTCGCACGCCGGAAGCTCCTTCCAGTACGGCTGGTGGAGCTACGTCGACAAGGACATCCGGGCGGTGCTCGGTGAGTCGGTACAGGGACCGCTGGGCCGCAAGTACTGCGGCGGCGGCACCCTCACTGCCTGCCGGGACACTCTCATCAGCACCCTGAAGGAGGCGGCCGGCAAGACCGCGGCCCAGGTCTACCCCGGTGACGACCAGTGCTCGGCGGGCGACCAGTGGTGCGCCGACTCGATCGTCCAGCGCACCCTGGGCGGCATCAAGCACGGCAAGATCAGCTGGCAGAACCGGCCGACCTTCCAGCAGGTCGTGGAGTTCACCTCACACCGGTGAGCCGGTAGCCGGTGAGCCGGCGAACCCCTTACGGCGGCGGGCCGCGTCAGCGGATGCGGCCCGCCGCCAGCACCAACTGGGCCAGCTCCTCGTGCACGATGTCGCTGTGCGCCCCGGCCGGCGGCCCGCCGCGCCGGACCACCGCGGCCGCGTCGACGTTCACACAACCGGAGGCGGGCAGCGGCCCGCGCAGCGCGTCGGCCAGCTTCATCCCCGGTGTGCCCGGCACCGCCTGCACACCGTCGAACCCCATCGCCCCCCACTTCGCGCCGATCAGCGCCCCGAGCCCGAACTCCTCGACCAGGCCCGCGGCGTCACCCGCCACTCGCGAGGCCAGCGGATACAGGGTGCCCAGCGCCGAGTCGTGCGAGGAGTGACAGCACACCACGGGACCGTCGACGCGGTTGTACTGACCCTGAAGGACACCGCCCGCGCGCGGGTCGTGCGGCAGCCGCGCCGCGAACGCGTAGTGCGAGAAGGCACCCTGGAGCAGCGTCACGGACTTCACCGAGCGCACACCCTCGGGCAGCCCGCGCAGCGCGAACGACACCAGCCGCCCGCCGAAACTGTGCCCCACCAGATGCACCCGCACCTGCGGCGCGGCCTCGGCGAGCTGCCCCACCACCCGGCCCAGCCCGCGCTCACCGACCGTCCCGGCACGCCGCTTCATCGCGTAGTACGTCCCCTGCCGGAGCAACTCGTGCGCACCGTCCCACGGGTTGGGCAGCGCGAACCCCTCGGCGTCGGACCGGCCGTTCACGTGCGTCAGAGCGGTCGCGAACTCCTCGCAGGCCGTCGCGGCGCTCCCGCGGAACATCTCGGGCTCGGCCTGTGGCACCCCCTCGGCCAGTGTGTCCGCCGCGAACAGGGCCTGCGGTCCCGCCGGAACGACGTCGACCAGCGACTGGACCAGCCGCCCGAACTCCTCCAGCTCCGTCTCCTCACGCGGCTGCTGCTCCAGCATCCGCGCGATCTGCTCCACCACCGTGGCCCGGCCCGGGAACGCCTCCAGCAGTGCGTGCCGGGTGTCCTCGTCGAGCCCGGGGCGCGCCGCGGCGACGGCCGTCGCGGTGCGCGGGAAGTCCGGGATGGGCTCGTCGGAGAATCGCATCGACGGCCACACCACACCGGCATAGCCGATCTCGGCATCGGGGGCCAGCTGCGGGAACGGCGCGAAGAAGCCGTTGTAGAGGCGGGTCGCGATCGAGCGGTCGTTGTTCCAGCCGTGCGAGAAGACGACCAGGTCGCGCACACCGCGATCCGCCACTTCCGCCAGCAGCCGGTCCCGCTGCCGGCCCTGTACATCCCCGTCCGCGTCGAAGGTCAGCTCCCAGTAGGGACTCACACTCATCGCCGGATCCGCCATGACAGGCCCCTTCCGTCCCCCGTCGCCGTGCGCGATGTGGGCGCATCGTCCTGCCAACGGGTGGAATTGGCCATACGTCACGGCTCATCCGTACAAGAGGTACTCCTGGCGCAACCGCCGGAATGTCGCGAGCTCCTCGCGCCAGCCCGCGACCACCTCCTCGACGCCCGCGCCCGCGTCGATCGCGGTGCGCACCCAGGAGGAGCCGGTGAGCTTGTCGATCCAGTGGTCGGGCCGCCAGGCGAAGCCGCTCCACACCCGCTTGGCGGTCACCAGCAGCACGATGCCGGTGCGGACGGGGTCGTACGCCTTCCGGTCCTGGACGTGGATCTGCACGCCGCCGACGGTCTTGCCCTGGAACTTGGAGAAGGTGGGGGCGAAGTAGGCCTCACGGAAGCGGACGCCTTTCAGGCCGGCCTCGTTCGCAGCGGCCGCCCAGCGTCCGTCGATGCCCTCCGCGCCGATGAGTTCGAACGGGCGGGTGGTGCCTCGGCCTTCCGACAGGTTCGTCCCCTCGAAGAGACACGTTCCGGAGTACACCAGGGCCGTCTCCGGGGTCGGCATGTTCGGGCTCGGCGGGACCCAGGGCAGGCCCGAGGCGTCGTACCAGTCGGAGCGGCGCCAGCCGGTCATCGTCACCGTGTCCAGGGCTACCGGTTTCGTCAGGAACTCCGCGTTGAAGAGCCGGGCGAGTTCGGCGACGGTCATGCCGTGCGCCTGCGAGACGGGTTGTCTGCCGACGAAGGACGCGAAGTCCTTGTGCAGCACGGGGCCCAGGGCCGCTCGTCCGGTCACCGGGTTCGGGCGGTCGAGGACGACGAAGCGCTTGCGTGCGAGCCGGGCCGCCTCCATGCAGTCGTAGAGGGTCCAGATATACGTGTAGAAGCGGGCACCGACGTCCTGGATGTCGAAGAGGACGGTGTCGACGCCGGAGGTGGCGAAGATGTCGGCGAGGGGTTGTCCGCTCTTCTGGTACGTGTCGTAGACGGGCAGGCCGGTGGCCGGGTCGTCGTAGCGGCCTTCCGAGCCGCCGGCCTGGGCGGTCCCGCGGAAGCCGTGTTCGGGGCCGAAGACGGCGCGGACGTTCACACGGGGGTCGGCGTGCATGACGTCGACGATGTGGTGGGCCTGGCGGGTGATGCCGGTGGGGTTGGTGAGGATTCCTACGCGATCGTCGCGCAGTTCGGCGTAGCCGTTCGCGGCGAGGTTCTCGAAGCCGGTTCTCAGGCGGCGGGCGCGTGATGGCTCCGCCCGGGCCTGCGGTGTTGAGGCTGCTACGACGGCCGTGGTGGCGAGCAGGCTTCGTCTGGAGAGCTTCATGAAGTGACGGTAGGGGCTTCCGCGGGTCGTGGGGAGGGTGCCGGTCGTTCGTGGCTTGTCGCGCGGTTCCCCACGCCCCTGGTTGGCTGTGGTTACCCCTTTCCCGCGACATACCGACCGGTTAGTCTGGCCGTGCTCGGGTCAGAGTCGAGCCCGCGTTGAAGGGGACTGATGGTGGAAGCCTTGCAGGGTGCTGGAGTGGTTGTCACGGGGGCGGGAGGGGGCATCGGGGCGGCCCTCGCCCGGCGCTTCGCCGCTGAAGGGGCCCGGGTCGTCGTCAACGATCTTGATGCGGAGAGGGCCGGGGCCGTCGCCGACGAGATCGGGGGGATCGCCGTGCCCGGGGACGCCTCAGGGATCGTGGAGGCCGCCCGTGACGCCCTCGGCGGGACCGTCGACGTGTACTGCGCCAACGCCGGAGTCGCCTCGGGTGGGTCGGAGGCGGCCGGGGAGAGCGTCTGGGCGCTTGCCTGGGACGTCAACGTCATGGCGCACGTCCGGGCGGCCGAGGCACTGCTGCCGGACTGGCTGGAGCGCGGCGGCGGGCGTTTCGTGTCCACCGTCTCCGCGGCGGGGCTGCTGACCATGATCGGGGCGGCGCCCTACAGC
This sequence comes from Streptomyces griseus subsp. griseus, assembly GCF_000720255.1. Classification (GTDB taxonomy): domain Bacteria; phylum Actinomycetota; class Actinomycetes; order Streptomycetales; family Streptomycetaceae; genus Streptomyces; species Streptomyces griseus_I. The sequence continues at coordinate 133,067 of NZ_JOJE01000003.1, forward strand.
GTCACCAAGCACGGCGCGTACGCCTTCGCCGAGTGGCTGTCCCTGACGTACCGCCATCGGGGGGTCAAGGTGCACGCGATCTGTCCGCAGGGCGTCCGCACCGACATGCTCGCCGCCACCGGCAGCGCGGGCGACCTGGTGCTCCAGCCGACCGCGATCGAGCCGGAGGACGTCGCGGACGCCCTGTTCCGGGGCATCGAGGAGGACCGTTTCCTGATCCTGCCGCACCCCGAGGTCGCCGGGTACTACCAGGCCCGTGCCGCCACCCCCGACCGATGGCTGAGCAACATGAACCACATCCAGCAGAAGTGGGAGGCCGGACAGTGACCTCTTCGACCCCCTCGACCTCGTCGCGCTACGCGGCCAGGCCCTGGCTCGGGCTCCTCAACGAGGCCCAGCGCGCCCCCGTCGACCCGGCCGACTCCCTGGTCCACGCCCTGCGCCGGTCCGCCGCCGAGGCCCCCGACCGCACCTGCCTCACCTACTTCGACGGCCGGCTCACCTACCGCGAGGTCGACGAGCTCAGCGATTCCGTGGCCGGGCACCTCGCCGGGCGTGGTCTGGAGCGCGGTGACCGGGTGGCCGTACTGCTGCAGAACTCACCGCAGTTCGTGCTCGCCCTGCTCGGTGCCTGGAAGGCCGGCGCGACCGTCGTGCCCGTCAACCCGATGTACAAGGCGGGCGAGGTCACCCACGTCCTGCGGGACGGCGAGGTGGCCGCGCTGGTGTGTTCCGACCGGGCGTGGGAGTCGTACCTTCGGGACACGGCCGCGGACTCACCGGTGCGGATCGTGCTCACGGCATGCGAGTTGGATTTCCAGACGCGCAACGACGCGCGCGTGCTCGGCTTCGAGCGGGTGCCGGAGGCCGGGGACGCCGACGACCTGACGGCCGTCGCCCGCGCGGGGCACAAGGCGCCGGAGGGGCGTGACCCGGCCGCCTCGGACATCGCGCTGATCAGCTACACCTCGGGCACGAGCGGCACCCCCAAGGGGGCCACCAACACGCACGGCAACATCATGTACAACGCCGAGCGGCAGCGCACCGGCCTGGGCCTGCCCGACCCGCCCGTGTACTACGCGCTGGCGCCGCTGTTCCACATCACCGGCATGGTCTGCCAGCTCGGCGCCTGCCTCGACAGCGCGGGCACACTCGTGCTGACGTACCGCTTCGATGGCGGGGTCGTCCTCGACGCGTTCGCCGAGCACCGGCCGCACTACACCGTGGGGCCCGCCACCGCGTTCATGGCGCTGGCCGCTCACCCGGACGTCACCCGGGACCACTTCTCGTCCTTCGTGACCATCTCCTCCGGCGGCGCCCCGCTGCCGCCCGCGCTGGTGGAGAAGTTCCGGGCCGGCTTCGGGCCGTACATCCGCAACGGCTACGGGCTCACCGAGTGCACCGCGCCCTGCGCGTCCGTCCCGCCCCAGCTGGAGGCGCCCGTCGACCCGGCCTCCGGGACCCTCGCGGTGGGCGTGCCCTGCGCCCAGGCGGTCGTGCGCATCGTCGACGACCGGGGCGAGGAGGTGCCCTTCGGTCAGCAGGGCGAGATCGTCGTCAGCGGGCCGCAGGTCGTGCCCGGGTACTGGCGGCGACCCGAGGCGACCGCGGAGACCTTCCCCGGCGGCGAGCTGCGCACCGGCGACATCGGGTTCATGGACCCGGAGGGCTGGCTGTACGTCGTCGACCGCAAGAAGGACATGATCAACGCGTCCGGCTTCAAGGTCTGGCCGCGCGAGGTCGAGGACGTCCTGTACACCCACCCGGCGGTGCGCGAGGCGGCCGTCGTGGGCGTGCCCGACGGGTACCGCGGCGAGACCGTCAAGGCGTACATCAGCCTGCGTCCGGGTGCCGACACGGATGCGGATACGCTCGCGGCCTACTGCAAGGACAGACTGGCGGCCTACAAGTATCCGCGGCAGGTGGAGATCCTGCCCGACTTGCCCAAGACGGCGAGTGGGAAGATCCTCCGTCGGGAACTGCGTTCCCGCACGCACGACGCTTCGTAGGCATCACGGAAAGGCAGGTGGCGGCAGTGCCCAGGACGACGGACGGAGAGGGAACTCCCGTTCCGCAGCGGCTTCTCGCCGCCGCCACCCGGCTCTTCGCCGAGCGGGGATACGACCGCACCTCGGTGCAGGAGATCGTCGAGGCGGCCGGCGTCACCAAGGGGGCGCTGTACCACTACTTCGGCTCCAAGGACGACCTCCTGCACGAGGTGTACGCGCGTGTGCTGCGCGTCCAGCAGGAGAGACTCGACGCCTTCGCGAACGCCGACGAGCCGATCGAGAAGCGGCTGCGGGGCGCGGCCGCCGACGTCGTCGTCACGACGATCGACAACCTCGACGACGCGATGATCTTCTTCCGGTCGATGCACCACCTGAGCCCGGAGAAGAACAAGCAGGTGCGCGCCGAGCGCCGGCGCTACCACGAGCGCTTCCGCGCGCTCGTCGAGGAGGGTCAGGAGGCCGGGGTGTTCTCCAGGGCGACACCGGCGGACCTGGTGGTCGACTACCACTTCGGTTCGGTCCACCACCTGTCGACCTGGTACCGCCCCGACGGGCCGATGACCCCGCAGGAGGTCGCCGACCATCTGGCGGACCTCCTGCTGCGGGCCCTGCGTCCCTGAGCCCGGTCTCTCCCAGCCCATGGGTAAGGGGCGGTCGCCACGGCGACCGCCCCTTACCCATCACCTCACAGGTACTTCTTCAGCTCCCGGCGTGCCAGCGAGCGCTGGTGGACCTCGTCCGGGCCGTCGGCGATCATCAGCGTCCGGGCGCCCGCGTACAGCTCGGCCAGCGGGAAGTCCTGGCTCACGCCGCCCGCGCCGTGCAGCTGGATCGCCCGGTCGATGATGTCGACGACCGCGCGGGGTGTGGCGATCTTGATGGACTGGATCTCCGCGTGCGCGCCCCTGTTGCCGACCGTGTCCATCAGCCAGGCCGTCTTCAGCACCAGCAGCCGCAGCTGCTCGACCGTCACACGCGCGTCCGCGATCCAGTTGTGGACCACACCCTGCTGGGCCAGCGCCTTGCCGAAGGCCGTACGGGAGACGGCCCTCCTGCACATCAGCTCGATCGCGCGCTCCGCCATGCCGATCAGCCGCATGCAGTGGTGGATACGCCCGGGACCGAGCCGCGCCTGCGCGATGGCGAAGCCGCCGCCCTCCTCGCCGATCAGGTTGGACACCGGAACGCGCGCGTTGTCGAAGATCACCTCGGCGTGGCCGCCGTGGTAGTGGTCCTCGTAGCCGAAGACCTGCATGGCCCGCTTCACGGTGACGCCCGGGGTGTCGCGCGGGACCAGGACCATGGACTGCTGGCGGCGGATGTCGTCCCCGTCGGGGTCGGTCTTGCCCATCACGATAAAGATCTTGCAGTCCGGGTTCATCGCCCCGGAGATGTACCACTTGCGCCCGGTGATGACGTACTCGTCGCCGTCGCGCTCGATGTGGGTGGTGATGTTGGTGGCGTCCGAGGAGGCCACCTCCGGCTCGGTCATCGCGAACGCCGAGCGGATCTCACCGGCGAGCAGCGGCTCCAGCCACTGCTTCTTCTGCTGCTCGTCGCCGAACTGGGAGAGCACCTCCATATTGCCGGTGTCGGGGGCCGCGCAGTTGGTCACGGTGGGCGCGAGCTGCGGGGAGCGGCCGGTGATCTCGGCGAGCGGCGCGTACTGGAGGTTGGTCAGCCCGGCGCCGTACTCCGCGTCGGGCAGGAAGAGGTTCCACAGACCCTGGCGGCGCGCCTCGGCCTTGAGGTCCTCGACCACGGCCGGGGTGTCCCAGGGGGAGGCCAGCAGCGCGCGCTGTTCGTGCGCGACCTGCTCAGCGGGGTACACGTACTCGTCCATGAAGGCGAGCAGCTTGGCGCGCAGTTCCTCGGTGCGCGCGTCGAACGCGAAGTCCATGGCCGGTCAGCCTTCCTGGAGAGTGTTCAGGCCGTGCTCGATGAAGACCGGAACCAGCTCGCCGATGCGGTCGAAGCCGCGCCCGACGGTCTGGCCCAGGGTGTAGCGGTAGTGGATGCCCTCGAGGATCACGGCGAGCTTGAACCAGGCGAAGGCCGTGTACCAGGAGACCGCGGAGACGTCCCGCCCCGAGCGTGCGGCGTACCGCTCGACGAGTTCCGCGGGGGCCGGGTGGCCGGGGGCCTCGGCCGTGGTGGAGACGGGCGAGTGGGGGGTGCCGAGCGGGATGCTGTACATCACCAGCAGGCCCAGGTCGGTCAGCGGGTCGCCGAGCGTCGACATCTCCCAGTCGAGGATCGCCGTGATCCGGTCACCGTCGCCGATCAGTACGTTGTCGAGACGGTAGTCGCCGTGCACGACGGCCGGGGCCGGGGAGTGGGGCAGTTGCCGGCCCAGTGCCGCGTGCAGCTCGTCCACACCGGCCAGTTCGCGGCTGCGGGAGGCGTCCAGCTGCTTGCCCCAGCGGCGCAGCTGCCGGTCGAGGAAGCCCTCGGGGCGGCCGAAGTCCGCGAGGCCCACCTCGGCGGGGTCCACGGCGTGCAGCTCGACGAGGGTGTCGACGAGCGACAGCACCGCCTCGCGCGTCCGCTCGGCGCCGAGCGGGGCGAGCTGATCCGCCGTGCGGTACGGCGTGCCCGGCACGAACTCCATGACGTAGAAGGGCGCCCCGAGCACCTCGTCGTCCTCGCACAGCAGCACCGGGCGCGGCACCGGCACGTTCGTCGGGTGCAGGGCGCTGATCACCCGGTGCTCGCGCCTCATGTCGTGCGCGGTGGCCAGGACGTGGCCGAGCGGGGGCCGTCGTACGACCCACTTCGACGTGCCGTCCGAGACCTCGTACGTCAGGTTCGACCGTCCGCCCTCGATCAGCCGACCGGTGAGAGGACCCTGTGCCAGTCCGGGCCGCTCCCGGTCGAGCAGGCCGCGCAGCCGGTCGAGATCGAGTCCGGGCGGGTGGTCGGGGCTCATGTGTCGCTCCTACGGGCGAGTGAACGGAACGGGACCTCACTTATGATGCCGACCGGTCGGTATGTCGTCCAGTATGCGCGACGAACGTGACCTGAGCCACCCTAGGCCGAAGGTGCCCCACCCGGTACGGCGGGGCGTGCAAGGGCTTTCGGCTTGCGAGCCGCTCGGGGACCCCGGAGGGTCGATGCCATGAAGGCGATCAGCTACAGCCGCTACGGCGGACCCGAGGTGCTGGAGTACGGCGAGGTCGTGGACCCCCCGATCGGCCCCGACGCCGTGCTCGTGAAGGTACGGGCCGCGGCGGTCAACCCCGTCGACTGGAAGTGCCGTGAGGGCCATTTGGACGGCATGCTCCAGGCCGTCTTCCCGGTGGTGCCCGGATGGGACGTCTCGGGGGTCGTCGTGCGGCCGGGTGTCTCCGTCACGGAGTTCGCGGTCGGTGACGAGGTGATCGGCTACGTCCGTGAGGACTTCCTCTCTCGCGGCACCTTCGCCGAGTACGTCGCCGCGCCCGTACGCACCCTCGCCCGCAAGCCGCGCAACCTCACCTACGAGGAGGCCGCGGGACTACCGCTCGTCGGACTCACCGCCTACCAGGTGCTGATCAAAACACTTGAGGTGAAGCGGGGCGAGACGGTCCTGATCCACGCCGCGGCCGGCGGAGTCGGCTCGATCGCCGTGCAGATCGCACGCCACCTGGGCGCGCGGGTGATCGGTACCGCGAGCGAGGGCAACCACGACTTCGTACGCTCCCTGGGCGGCGAACCCGTGACCTACGGCGCCGGCCTCACCGACCGGGTGCGGGGGCTGGCCCCTGAGGGAGTGGACGTCGCCTTCGACGCCGTCGGCGGCGATGCCCTGCGCGACTCGGTGAACCTCCTGGCCGCAGAGGGCCGCCTCGCGTCGATCGCCGACCCGAACGTCCTCGGCTACGGCGGCCGTTACTGCTGGGTGCGGCCCGACGCGGAGGATCTGAAACGGCTGGTGGACCTCGCCGAACGGGGCGTGGTCTCCGTGCACGTCTCGAAGACGTTCCCACTGGAGCGGACGGCGGAGGCCCACCGGCTCAGCGAGGAGGGACGGACGCGGGGGAAGATCGTGGTGACGGTGGAGTGGGACGCCACGGGTAAGGGGGAGGAGTAGGGGCACAGGGGCAGGGGCAGGGGCAGGGGCAGGGGCAGGGGCTGTAAGGCTGCCGGGCCTGCTGCGGGGTCTCGGTCAGAAGACCAGCGCCGCCGCGCAGACCGCCATCGCCACCGTGCACAGGACCGCCGCGCCGGCCCCGCCCGGGGCCAGGGCCGGTGGGCGGGCCGTCGTGGCGAGGGTGCGGATGCGGTGGTGGGCGACGAGCAGGAAGCCCAGCCAGAGGACGGCGCACAGGGCGCACACGGCGACCCCGGCCGCCGTCGCCCCGCCGTGCAGCGCGGTCTTCACGGCGAGGACGGCGACAACGGTGCTCGACAGGGTCGTACGCCGCCACGCGAGCCGGGTGCGCTCCGGCTGCAGCCCCGGATCGCGCTCGTCGTTCACCGGTGGGTGGGGCTCGTGGCGGTCGGGCCCGGCGCTCATGCGTCCCACCCGACGAGCACGACGACGACCATGGCGACCGCCACCACCGCGACGACGAGGCCGAGCAGGGCCGGGAACCGTGACACCGGCAGGTCCTCACCCCGTCGCATCGCCCGCTCACAGCGCATCCAGTGGTTCACGGCGCGCAACGAGCACAGCACGCCCGCCGCGAGGAGGGCGAGCGCGAGGCCGACGCGCCAGCCCCAGCGCAGGTCGGGCAGGAACTGGTCCACCGCGAAACCACCGCCGATCAGGGCGAGGGCGGTGCGCAGCCAGGCCAGGAAGGTGCGCTCGTTGGCCAGCGAGAACCGGTAGTCGGGGGTGTGGCCCTCCTCGCGGACGCGCTGCGGGGCGAACCACAGCCGGACGTTGTGTACGAACTCGATCACGCGAAGGACCTTACCGGGGGCGCGTTGCGCCGCAGCCGCTCAGCCCGTGGCCCGGAACGCCCCGAGCCGCTCGTAGGCGGCCAGTCCGTCCGGTACCCAGGTCCACTCGCTCAGACGGCGGGTCATCTCGTCCTCCGGAAGGAAGTCGTGCCAGGCGACCTCCTCGACCTGGGGGCGGACGGGCAGGTCGCAGCGGACTTCGTAGACGGCGGACCACCAGGACTGGCCGACGCCGTTGTCGTACAGGAACTTGAACAGGAAGTCGGGTCGCGGCAGGCCGCTCACTCCCAGCTCCTCCTCGGCCTCGCGCAGGGCCGCGTCGTCGTAGGCCTCACCGGCGCCGACGACTCCGCCGACGAACATGTCGTAGAGGGAGGGGAAGACCAGCTTGGTCGGGGTCCGCCGGTGCACGAAGATCCGTCCCTCCGCGTCCCGGGCCTGAATGAACACGCACCGATGCCGCAGCCCCCGCGCGTACGCCTCCCCTCGCGGCGACTGGCCGACGACCCGGTCGTTCTCGTCAACGATGTCGAGGATCTCGTCCGCAGAACTCATGCACCCCATCCAAGCAGGGCCCTCCGGGGGTGCGGCGGGGATGGGGCGCTTTGCGGGGGCGGGGCGTATGCGGGGTGTGGGGGTGCGGGGGTGCCGGGGCAAGTGCAGGCGCCTTGTGGCTTGTCGCGCAGTTCCCCGCGCCCCTTTGGGGCACGTTGCCCCACAGGCGCTGCTTTGACGGGCCGAGCTCTCCTCGAGGCGGCCCCCTTTTACGTGCCGGCCCGGGTGAGCCCCACGCCCGCCGTGGGCGGGGGTGCTGGGGCAGGTGGAGGCGCGTTGTGGCTTGTCGCGCAGTTCCCCGCGCCCTTTTGGGGCGCGTTGCCGCACAGGCGCTGCTTTGAGGGGCCGAGCTCTCTCGGGGCGGTCCCTTTTACGCGCCGGCCCGGGTGCCCCCGCCCGCCGCGCAGCGCTCAGCTCGGCTGGAGGTCGCGGACGCGTTCCGGCTTGGCCGTGCCGGTGGGCATGGCCGGATGGCAGCCGAGGAGGATGATGCCGACGACCACGGCGGCGAGACCGGCCGCCTCCCAGGCGAGGGCGCCGGGGTCGGTGTCGAGGCGGTCGCCGAGGAAGCCGACCCCGCAGGCGATGCCCGCCAGGGGCTGGGCCGCGGTGAGGGCGGGCAGCGACATCCGCAGCGTCCCGGTCTCGAAGGCGCTCTGCACGAGGACAAGCCCGGTCACGCCCAGCGCCAGCACGGCGTACGGCTGCCAGCCGGTCAGCAGCTCGGTGAAGCCCCCTGCGGACAGCCGCTCGCCGCTGACCCTGGTCAGCGCGTCCTGGAGGCCGTAGAGCACGCCGGCCGCGAGGGCCAGCAGCACCGGCGCGGAGCTCAGCCGTGAGCGCTTGGCGGAGGCCGTGAGCAGCAGGGCGAGGCCCACCATCACGCCGATGATCAGCCAGTGCCGCAGCGGATCGTCGATCGCGCTGCCGCCGCGCGGTTGTCCGGCCACGATGAACACGCTCACCCCGCCCGCGAGCAGCGCCAGCCCCGCCCAGCCCTGCCGGCCCAGCGGCTGCCTGGTCTGCCGTCGTGAGAGCGCGAGGGCGAAGAGCAGGTTGGTGGCGAGCAGTGGTTCCACCAGGGAGACCTCGCCCTGTCCGAGCGCGGCCGCGCCCAGCGCCATACCGGCCACCATCAGCGCGATGCCGCCGAGCCACCGGGGCATCCGCATCAGGTCCAGCAGCAGACGGAAGGAGAGGAAGTCGCCGAGGGGGGCCGTCTGTGCCGCGTTCTGCTGCAACACGAAGCCGAAGCCCAGACAGACCGCGGCACTCACGGCGAGAACCAGAACCAGAACCGACACGCTGCGTACCTCGTTGATCTTCCGCCGGCCACGGGGTGCGTATGTGTGCAGGGGCCGACTCTACCGTTTTCGGAAGTTTCGATGCTTTTTGATGTCCTGGGACGCACCACGGTGCGTCCCAGGAGGGCCCGTAGCCAGGCGACCGACTCGGTCGCGGTGCCCGGCGGATCGGTGGGGGACCGGGGGCTGCGGCGCGACCGTTCCAGCCATGGTGCGATGCCGGACGGGGCCTCGCCATGGCGCAGGCCACATTCCGGGCCGCCTTACCACGCCCACCAGGTGGCCCGTCACGCCGGTCGGCCGCAGACCCCTTGTTCGGGTGGCCGGTTGGCATATGCCAAGCACCGGATTTTCTTGACGAAACCTCTGGCTGGGGGTTTGCTGTGCGTGATCAGCCGATGGCGGGTCGATATCGTACGCATCGCGCGAGAACGTGAGGAAGTCAGCGGTGCCCCCACCCCCGCTTCCCCTCGGCCGCGGCCGCAAGCGCGCGGCCCAGGCCTTCGACGCGGCACTCGACGACGCCGAACTCCGCGACGCTCGTACCGCACTCACCCAAGGCCGCTGGCAGGCCGCCCGCGCGCTGCTCGCCCACACCGGCGACGACTGGGACCGCCGCGGGCACCGTGTCGTCGTCCTCGCCGAGGAGCCGTACAGCGCCGCCTGGACCCGCGACTGGCTGCTCGCCGAACCCGACTCTGCCGACGCCGCAGTCCTGCTCGCCCTGGCCCTGGTCCACCGTGCCCTGCGCGGCAAGGAGAAGCCGGACCGGGCCCGCGAGGCCTGCCGCACCGCCGCCGCGCTCGCGCCCGCCGACCCCACCCCCTGGCTCGGTCTGCTCCTGCTGGAGCGCACCCTGGGCGGCGAGGAGGACGTCGTGCGGCTCTTCGACGAGGTGCGCCATCGCTACGCCGACCACCACCACGCCCACCACCTGGTCGTCGCCCGGCTCGCCGAGCGCCGCGCCGACACCGGCCCGGACCCCCTGCACGAGGTCTACGACTTCGCCGGCTGGGCCGCCGAGCAGGCGCCCGCCGACTCGCCGCTGGCGATGCTGCCGGTTGTCGCCCACGCCGAGCGCTACCGCGTCCTCGCCGCCGCCGGGTTCGAGCCCGCCGAGCCGGCCCGCTCCGAGCACTGGAGCGGACGCCGGGCCCGCCTGGTGATGAAGGCCGCCTTCGACTGGTGGCTGGAGTGGGAGCACGACGGCCATCCGCGCCGCCTGGTCGACCTCAACTTCCTCGCCCACGCGAAGGTCTGTGAGGGCCGTGGCGCCGAGGCCGCCGCCCTCTTCCACCGCATCGGCGAGCACGCCACCCCGGCCCCCTGGTCGTACCCCGACCGCGACCCGTACACCGCCTTCCGCGCCGCGCGCGCCGCCGCGCTCGGCGCGGCGTAACACCACCAGCCCCCGAAAAGCCACACCGGAAAGGAACGGCCCTCGATGACCACGGGCAGTTCGAGCACGAGCAGATCCGCCGAGAGCGGCATCAGCACCTTCAAGGGGCAGGAACGCGCGCTGCGCGCCGACCGCCTCGGCACGGGGGGCCTGCTGCTCTCCGTCCTCGCGGCGACCGGCCCCATCATGGTCGTCGCTGGTGTCATGCCCACCGCATTCGCGGTGATGGGCATCGTCGGCCAGCCCCTCCTCTTCGTCGTCCTCGGCGTCGTCCTCGTCCTGTTCAGCGTCGGATACGCCGAGATGAGCCGGCACGTCCACAACGCAGGCGCCTTCTACGCCTACGTCTCCCGCGGGCTCGGCGGTACCGCGGGCGCGGGCGCCGCCCTGCTCGCGCTGGTTGCCTACAGCGCCCTGCAGGTCGGCATCTACGGCATCTTCGGCTTCGAGGCCTCCGGGTTGTTCGCCACCTACGCCGACATCCAGATCGCCTGGTGGATCCCGGCCCTCGTCGCGGCCCTCGTCGTCGGCACGCTCGGCCGGCTGAAGATCGACGTCAACGCGCGCGTGCTCGGTGTCCTGCTGGTCATCGAGGTGGCGCTGGTGGTCATCTTCGACCTGGCAGCCGTGGCCGACCCGGCGAGGGAGGGCCTGTCCCTGCACGCCTTCAACCCGGACACGCTCACCGGCGCCGGTGTCGGCACCGCCCTGTGCTTCTGCATCGCGGCCTTCACCGGTTTCGAGCAGGCCCCGGTGTACGCGGAGGAGACCAGCCGGCCGCACGTCCTCGTCCCGCGCGTGATGTTCCTCGCCGTCGCGGGCGTCGCCGTCTTCTTCGCGGTCAGCAGCTGGGCGCTCACCGTCGCCGCGGGCCCCTCGCAGATCGTCGGGGCCTCGCAGAAGGAGAGCGCGAACCTGCTGTTCTCCCTGACGGAGTCCCGCCTCGGCGCCACCTTCACCGACGTCCTGCACGTCCTCTTCGTCACCGGCATGTTCGCGGCCCTGCTCAGCTTCCACAACGTCGTCGCCCGATACGCCTTCGCCATGGGCCGCGAGGGGCTGCTGCCGCGCGCGTTCGGACAGACCACGGGCACGAGCGGTGCGCCCGGCACCGGATCACTGCTCCAGACGGCCGTCTCCGTCGTGGTCATCGGCGCGTTCGCCATCTCTGACGACAAGCCGACCGGCGACCCCACCGCGCCGGTGCTCCAGCTGTTCACCTGGTGCGGCAACGTGGGTGCGCTGGGCGTGATCCTGCTGATGGCGGCCGCCTCGGTCTCGGTGATCGTCTTCTTCGCCCGGCGCGGTGCCGCCGCCGCGCAGGCCTGGCGCATGGTGACCTCCGCGCTGGCGGCCGTCGCCCTGCTCGTGATCGCCGTCTACACGGTCAAGGATTTCGATGTCCTGGTCGGCGCGGCCCCCGGCTCAGAGGTGCCCTGGGTCCTGCCCGGCATCATCGCCGTCGCCCTGGTCGCCGGACTCGTCCAGGGCCTCGTGCTGCGCTCCCGCGCACCCGAGGCACACGCCCGGATCGGCCTCGGCAACGAGGCGTTCCAGCTGGAGAAGGCGGCGGCGGTGCCGTAGGGCGCCCTCGATGCCGTAGGAGACGGCGTACGAGACGGCGTACGAGACGGCGTACGAGATGGCGTAAGAACTGCTTACGGAACCCTGACGAGCACCCGCGATCCCTGGTCCCACCGGGCTCGCGGGTGTTCGAATGAGTACGTGAACTCCGAACAACCCGAGGAGCGGGGCAAGCCGGTCGGCCGCCGCATCTTCCTCGGCACCCTCGGCCTGGGTGTCCTCGGCGTGGCCACCGCCCCCACGCTCCAGCGCGGCCTGGAGGCCTTCCTCGGCAGCGCAGCCGACAAGGACCCCACCGGCCTCACCGGACTGCTCCCCAACGGCGGCGGCTTCCGCTACTACTCCGTCGCCGCCTCGGTCCCGCACAAGACCCCCACGAGCTACCGCCTGAAGGTCGACGGCCTGGTCGACCACCCCAGGACGTACGGCCTCGCCGACCTCAGGGCGCTGCCGCAGACCCGGATGGTCAAGGACGTCCAGTGCGTCACCGGCTGGCGGGTCCCCGGGACGCCCTTCGAAGGCGTACGGCTGTCCGTCCTGCTGGACGCGGCCGGCGTACGGGCGAAGGCCGGCGCCGTCCGCTTCACCTGCTTCGACGGCACCTACAGCGAGAGCCTCACCCTCGCCCAGGCCCGCCGCGCCGACGTGTTGGTCGCCCTGCGCATGCAGGACAAGGACCTCGGCCACGACCACGGCGGCCCCGTCCGCCTCTACGTGGCACCCATGTACTTCTACAAGTCCGCCAAGTGGCTCTCCGGCATCACCGTCACCGAGGACGTGCGCCCCGGCTACTGGGAGAACCGCGGCTACGACGTCGACGCCTGGGTGGGCCGTTCGAACGGACGTGACGATGAGCCTACGAGCTGACGCCCCGCCCGCCGCCACCCGCGTGCACCGCTTCAACCCGGCCCCGCGGTGGGTGCACCGCACCACGGCCTTGCTGATGGGCGTGTGCGTGCTGACCGCGGCCTTCCTCTACATCCCCGAGCTCGCCCAGCTGGTCGGCCGCCGCGAGCTGGTCGTCCGCGTCCACGAGTGGGCCGGACTCGCCCTGCCCGTGCCCCTCCTGGCGGGCCTCGCCTCCCGCGCACTGCGCGCCGACCTGCGCCTGCTGAACCGCTTCGGGCCGCACGACCGTGTCTGGCTGCGCGCCGCCCTGCGCCGCGACCGGCGCCACCAGTCGCGTCCGGCGGGCAAGTTCAACGCGGGTCAGAAGATCTACGCCGCCTGGATCACCGGCGCCACGCTCGTGATGCTCGGCACCGGCCTGATCATGTGGTTCACCCACCTCACCCCGCTGATGTGGCGCACCAGCGCGACCTTCGTCCACGACTGGCTGGCGCTGACCATCGGCATCGTCCTCGCCGGCCACATCGGCATGGCACTGGCCGACCCCGAGGCACGCCGGGGCATGCGCACGGGGTCGGTGAGCGAGGAGTGGGCGGACCGGGAGCATCCGCTGTGGCGTCGCTGAACCTCGACCGCTAGAGGATCAGCGACAGCAGCAGCACCAGGCCGCCCGCGACCACGGAGATGATCGTCTCCATGACCGACCAGGTCTTGATGTTCTGACCGACGCTCAGGCCGAAGTACTCCTTCACCAGCCAGAACCCGGCGTCGTTGACATGGCTGAAGAAGAGCGAGCCCGCGCCGATGGCCAGGACGAGCAGAGCCGAGTGGGTCGTCGACATGTCGGCGGCCAGCGGGGCGACCAGACCGGCCGCCGAGATCGTCGCCACCGTCGCCGAACCGGTCGCCAGCCGTATCGCCACGGCTATCAGCCACGCCAGCAGCAGAGCCGGGATCGACCAGTCCTTGGAGATGTCCAGGACCATCTGGCCCACACCGCAGTCGATGAGGGTCTGCTTGAAGCCGCCGCCCGCGCCGACGATCAGCAGGATGCCCGCGATCGGTGCGAGGCCCTTCTCCACGAGCCGGGAGATGTTCTCCTTGCTGAAGCCCGCGGGCCGGCCCAGCGTGAAGATGCCGACGAGCACGGCGGCCAGCAGGGCGATCAGCGGGGAGCCGGCGACGTCGAAAACGCGCTGCACGGTGTTCGCGGGATCGTCCACGACGATGTCGACCAGTGCCTTCGACAGCATCAGCACGACCGGCAGGAGGATGGTGGCGAGCGTGGCGCCGAAGCCGGGACGCTTCTCCAGGTCCTCCGAGGGGCGCTGGGGGACCATGCGGTCCGGGGCCGGGACGTCCACCCAGCGGGCCGCGAACCGGGAGAACACCGGACCGGCTATGACCACCGTCGGAATGGCGACCAGCACACCGAGCGCCAGCGTCACACCGAGGTTGGCGCCGACCGCGTCGATCGCGACCAGCGGGCCGGGGTGCGGCGGAACGAGCCCGTGCATCACGGACAGACCGGCGAGCGCGGGGATGCCGATCCGCATCAGCGAGTAGTTGCCCCGCTTGGCGACCATCAGCACGACCGGTATCAGCAGGACGACGCCGACCTCGAAGAACAGCGGCAGCCCGATCACCGAGGCGATCAGCACCATCGCCCACGGCATCGATCGCCCGCCCGCCTTCGCGAGGATCGTGTCGACGATCTGGTCGGCGCCACCGGAGTCCGCGAGCAGCTTGCCCAGGATGGCGCCGAGGGCGATCAGGACACCGACACCGGCGACCGTGGAGCCCAGGCCCGTGGTGAAGCTGGCGATGGCCTTGTCGAGCGGTGCCCCGGCGAACGCGCCGAGCGCGAGCGAGCCGATGGTCAGCGCCAGGAAGGCGTGGAGCTTGAATTGGGTGATGAGCAGGACGATGACGGCGATGCCCGACAGCACGGCGATGCCCAGCTGGGCGTGGCCGGCCGAGGTGATGGGCTCGACGGTGTCCGCTGCCAGCATCTCGACACTGAGTCTGGTCACGGGGGTTCCAATACAGTTATGGGGAGGGGGAGTTACGTACGGAGGGGTTACGTACGGAGGGGTTACAGCGGGGCGCCGGAGATGTCGTCGAGTGCCCGCACGGCCCGGTCGGTGATCTCCTCGGGGCTGCCGGCGACGCTCACGGCGACGCCGGCCTCGTCCGGCTCCAGCGGCTGGAGCGTGGCGAACTGGGAGTCCAGCAGCGCCGTGGGCATGAAGTGGCCCTCCCGGTGCCCCATGCGGTCCGCGATCAGCTCCCGGTCGCCCGAGAGATGCACGAACAGCAGGCCGGGAGCCGCCGCCCTGAGCCGGTCCCGGTACGACCGCTTCAGGGCAGAGCAGCTGACCACCCCGCCCAGCCCGGCCCGCGCGTGCGCCCAGGCGCCGATGGCGTCCAGCCACGGCCACCTGTCGTCGTCGTCGAGCGGGGTGCCGGCCGACATCTTCGCGATGTTGGCCTCGGGGTGGAAGTCGTCGCCCTCGGCGTACGGAACGCCCAGCCGGGCGGCGAGCAACGGACCGATGGTGGTCTTGCCCGTGCCGGCGACGCCCATCACCACGACGACGTGCGGGGTACGCATCAATGCCTCGCTGTCTGCCTCGACCTGACGACCTCGACGCAGGGGCGCCGACGCCCGGACGCCGATCTCTCCGGCGTCGCCACACTGAAACGCATTAGGTACGACGAATTCAAGAGGCTGTGACGAATAAGTCTGACTTTTTGGTTGGTGACGTGCCACGTACGCTGAGTGCATGAGCACACCGGGCCGGGGGCTGCACGGCCATGTACTGGACACCCTCGGCCCCGCGATCACCGGGGGCGACTACCCGCCGGGCAGCGTGCTGCGCACCGACGAACTGGCCGAACACTTCGACGTCTCACGCTCCGTCATGCGCGAGGCGGTGCGCGTCCTTGAGACCATGCACCTGGTCGAGTCCCGCCGCCGCGTCGGCGTCACGGTGCGGCCCAAGGCCGAGTGGAACGTCTACGACCCCCAGGTCATCCGCTGGCGGCTGGCCGGCGCCGACCGCCCGCACCAACTGCGCTCGCTCACCGTGCTGCGCTCGGCGATCGAGCCGGTGGCTGCGGGCCTCGCCGCCAAGAACGCCACACCGGAGCAGTGCGCCGAACTCACCGAGTGCGCGCTCGGCATGGTGGCCAACTCACGCGGCCACCGCCTCGAGGGGTACCTCGTCCACGACGTCGCCTTCCACCGGGTGATCCTCACCGCCTCCGGCAACGAGATGTTCGCCCGCCTCGGGGACGTCGTCGCCGAGGTCCTCACCGGCCGCACCCATCACGAGGTCATGTTCGACGACCCCCTCCCGGCCGCCGTCACCCTGCACGTCCAGGTCGCCGAGGCGGTCCGGGCGGGCGACGCGACACGCGCGGAAGAGCTCACCCGTCAGATCACGGTGGGGGCGCTCAAGGAGCTGGACATCCTCGCCCCCTGAGACTTCAGTCCAGGAACTCCCCGTCGACGTAGACCCACGCCCCGTCGACCCGCTCGAACCGGCTGCGCTCGTGCAGCGCCCCGCCCCGGAACGAGGCACGGAAGGTCACCGTCCCGGCGGTGTGGAAGGCCGTACCGTCCGCCTTGTCGAGGATCTCCAGACCCGTCCAGCGCATCCCCGGGTCGAAGTCGACCCGGGCCGGGCGCGTGAGCGGATGCCAGGTCCGCAGCAGGTACGCCTCGTCCCGGCGGGAGAACGCGCTGTAGCGCGACCGCATCAGAGCCTCGGCGGTCGGGGCCGCGGCCTCACCCCGGTGGAATCGGCCGCAGCACGCGTCGTAGGCCTCGGCGAGACCGCAAGGGCAGGGAGTACGTCGGGACATGCCCCCATTCTGCTGCACCCGCACCTACCCCATCCGCATCTACCGCATCCGCACCTACTGCATCCGCACCTACTGCATCCGCACCTACTGCACCCGCACCTACGCCGAGGGCAGCGGCGGCAGCGCCGTTCCGTGCACCCAGGCCGCGAACAGCTCGTCCAACGGCTCAGGAGCGAACCGGGCCACATGCGCGGTGAACGTCGTCGTGGTCACGGAGCCGCCCCGGTGCAGCGCGGCCCAGCCGCGCAGCATACGGAAGAACGCGTCGTCGCCCATCGCGCACCGCACCGCGTGCATGGTCAGCCCGCCCCGCTCGTAGAGCCGGTCGTCGAACATCGACTTCCGCCCCGGATCGGCCAGTCGCAGGTCCTGCGGCAGCGACGACAGCAACCGGTGTGCGGCGGCGGCGAGTTGCTGCGCACTGCGGCCGCCCGAGCGCTCCGACCACAGCCACTCCGCGTACTTGGCGAACCCCTCGTTGAGCCAGATGTGCCGCCAGTCGGCGATGGAGACGCTGTTGCCGAACCACTGGTGCGCCAGCTCGTGCGCGACCAGCCGCTCCGAACCCCGCGCCCCGTCCACGTGGTTGGACCCGAACAGCGACAACCCCTGTGCCTCGACGGGTACGTCGAGCTCCTCCTCGGTGACCACCACCGCGTACTCACCGAACGGATACGGCCCGAACAGCTCCTGGAACAGCTCCATCATCACGGGCTGCCGTGCGAAGTCCCGCGAGAACTCCGGCAGCAGGTGCGCCGGGATGTGCCCGTGCTGCGGCACTCCGCCGAGCCCCGGGTCCCCGAGCAGCACCGTCTGGTACTTCCCGATCGCCAGCCCGACCAGATAGCTGGACGTCGGCGCCGACTGCTCGAACACCCAGGTGGTCGTGGAGGCCTTCGTCGTCCGGGTCAGCAGCCGCCCGCCCGCCACCACCGTGTACGCGGACGGCGTGGTGACCGACAGCAGGTAGGACGCCTTGTCGGCGGGCCGGTCGTTGCACGGGTACCAGGACGGCGCCCCGACGGGCTGGCTCGCCACCAGCGCCCCGTCGCCCAGCTCCTCCCAGCCGAGACCTCCCCACGGGCTGTTGACCGGCTTGGGGTTGCCCGACCAGTGCACCTCCACCGTGAAGGCGGCTCCCGCCCGGACCGGCTTGGCCGGACGCACCCGCAGCTTGCCGCCCCGGTGGGTGTAGTGCGCCTGCCTGCCGTCCACACGGACCCGGCCGACCCGGAAGTCGGCCAGGTTCAGCTGGAACTCGGCGAGCGGCGAGCGCCCCGCGATGGCGTTGATCCGGGCCGTGCCCGACAGCCGGTTGGGTGCCGGCCGGTAGTCCAGCGCGAGCTCGTAGCGGTGCACCCGGTAGCGGCCATCGCCGTTCGCCGGGAAGTACGGGTCCGGACCCACTGACTGCTGAACTGCCACTGCCGCGTCTGCTCCCTGCGCCGTCTCGCCACCGCCCACCGGTGCACCGCCCGCCGGTTCCGAGTGGCCCGCGCTCAGGGACGCCATGCCTCGATCGGGTTGCCGAGCCAGCGGGTGTCGTCGGGGACGGACTCCGCGGCCATGACGAGCGACGCGGGACCCAGTGTCGTACGGGCCCCCACCGTGCTGTCGGGCAGCACGATGCCGCCAGGGCCCAGCGTCGCGCCCTCACGGAGGACCACCGTACCCGTACGCAAGATCCGGTCGTGGAAGAGGTGTGTCTGCAGCACACACCCCCGGTTCACCGTGGCGGCGTCCTCCAGGGTCACCAGATCCGTCTCGGGCAGCCAGTAGCTCTCCACCCAGACCCCCCGGCCGATCCGCGCCCCCAGCCCGCGCAGGCACGCCGTCATCACCGGCGTCCCCGGCACCGCCCCGGCCAGCCATGGCACCGCCACCACCTCGACGAAGGTGTCCGCCAGCTCGTTGCGCCACACGAAGGAGCTCCACAGCGGATGCTCACCCGCGCGGTGCCGCCCCACGAGCAGCCACTTCGCGACGATCGACACCAGTGCGGCCGCACCGCCCGCCGCCAGCAGCACCAGCCCCGACAGCAGCGGCGCCCAGCCCCCCAGCGCGCACAGCGCCGCCACGGTCAGCACCGCCAGCGCCGCCGAACAGAACACCGGCACCAGCCGGCACAGCTCCACCAGCCCACGCGCCCACAGCAGCCGCGCCGGCGGGTCGTAGGTCAGGCTGCCGTCGCCGTCGGCGGCGTGCCGGGGCAGCCTGACCGGCGGCAGCCCGAGGTAGGAGCTGCCCTTCTTCGCCTTCTTCGGCGTCGCCGACAGCACCCCGACAAGACCGCCGTCCGGCACTGACCGCCCCGGAGCGGTCATCCCCGAGTTGCCGAGGAACGCCCGCCGCCCGATCTCCGCCCGCCCGATCCGCACCCAGCCTCCACCGAGCTCGTACGGCGCGGTCAGCGTGTCGTCGGCGAGGAAGGCCCCCTCGCCCACCGTGGTCAGGCTCGGCAGAGCGAGCACCGTCGACACCTCCGCGCCCTTGCCGATCCGCATCCCGAGCAGCCGCAGCCACACCGGCGTGACCAGCCCCGCGTACAGCGGGAACAGCGTCTCCCGCGAGCGGTCCATCAGCTGCGTGACCGTCCACGCCTGCCATCCGGTCCTGCCGTGCGTCGGATACGTCCCCTCTCGCAGCCCCAGGCTCAGCAGCCGCACGGCGACCAGCAGCAGCCCGGCGTACACCAGCCCGTAGGCGAGCGTCGCCGGCACCAGCGCGAGCGCGGCGCCCCGCAGCGGCGCCTCCGGGGTGACGAACAGCAGGGCGACGGCGACGGCCGCGGCGCCCGCCACCACCGGCAGCAGCGTCAGCCCGAACCCGGTCAGGCCGTACATCGCCCGCCAGTACCCGCCCCGCGCCGGCCGCTCCTTCGGCCAGTTGCGCTTGGCCCTGCCCAGCTTGACCGCGGGCGCGCCCGCCCACCGCTGACCGGTGGGGATCTGTCCGGTGACCGCCGAACCCGGCGCCACCTCGGCCCGCTTGCCGACCCGGGCGCCCGGGAAGAGCATGCTGCGGGTGCCCACGACGGCGTGCGCGCCCACCTTGACCGGCCCGATCTCCAGCCGGTCGCCGTCCAGCCAGTGCCCCGACAGATCCACCTCGGACTCGACCGCCGCTCCCCGGCCCAGCTTGAGCATCCCGGTGACCGGCGGCAACGAGTGCAGATCCACGTCAGGGCCGACCTTGGCACCCAGCGCCCGCGCGTACCGCTCCAGCCAGGACCCCGTCAGCGAGGTCGCCCCGGTGAACTCGGCGAGCCGCTCGGCCGTCCACAGCCGCAGATGGACACCACCGCCCCGGGCGTACGTACCCGGCCGCACCCCCTTCAGCAGCAACCGGGCCCCGCCCGCGGCGAGCGCGAGCCGTCCCGGCGGGCTGAAGAAGAGGACGGCCCCCACGGCGACGAGCCACCACGGCGCGGTCGGCAGCCAGGAGTAGGCGGGCAGCAGGTTGCCGAGCGCGGCCAGCGCCACCGTCCAGCGCAGCCCGAGCACCGTGAACAGCGGGACGAGCAGCAGCAGTTGCACCGCCTGGGCGCGCAGCGGCACCGGGGCGACCACCCGCGCGCCGCCGTCGTCCTGCGCCGACGCCTGCAGCCGACGGGCCAGCTTGCGCAGGGTCGGCCGCTGGTAGATGTCGAGGACGGCGGCGCTCGGGTAGCGGGTGCGCAGCCGAGTGGTGAGCTGGGCGGCGGCCAGACTGCTGCCGCCGATCGCGAAGAAGTCGTCCTGGGCACTGGTGACGGGGATGCCGAGCACTTCCGTCCACTGCTCGGCCAGCCAGGCCTCGGTGCCGTAGAGCCGCTCGGCCGGCCCGCCGGTCTCCAGGCCCTCCAGCGGCCACGGCAGGGCGTTGCGGTCCACCTTGCCGCTGGTCCGGGTCGGCAGGTCGGCCACCGGCGCGAGCAGCGGGACCAGGGCGGCGGGCAGCTCGGCGCGCAACCGCTGCACGGCCGCCGCGTGGTCCCAGCCGTCCTGTGTGACGACATAGCCGACGAGGAGCTGGTTGCCGCTGCGCGCGGTGCGTACGGCGGCGGCCGCGCCCGCGACGCCGGGCAGTGCCTGAAGGGCCGAGTCCACCTCGCCGAGCTCGATGCGGCGCCCGCCCAGCTTGATCTGCTCGTCGGCCCGCCCGAGGAAGACCAGCCCCTCGGCGTCGGCGCGTACGAGGTCGCCGCTGCGGTACGCGCGCTCCCAGCCCAGCGACTGCAGCGGCGCGTACTTCTCCGCGTCCTTCTCGGCGTCCAGGTACCGGGCGAGCCCGACCCCGCCGATCACCAACTGCCCGCTGCCGCCCATCGGTACCGGATCCCCGGCCTCGTCGACCACGGCCAGCTCCCAGCCGTCCAACGGCAGCCCGATCCGGATCGGTTCCGCACCGGTCATCAGCGCCGCACACGCCACCACGGTCGCCTCGGTCGGTCCGTAGGTGTTCCAGACCTCCCGCCCCTCCGTCACCAGCCGCTGCGCCAGCTCCGGCGGGCACGCCTCACCGCCGAAGATCAGCAGCCGTACGTCGTTGAGGGCCTCCGGCTCCCACAGCGCGGCCAGTGTCGGCACGGTCGAGACGACGGTGATCTCCTGCTCCACCAGCCACGGCCCGAGATCGGCACCGCTCCTGACCTGCGCGCGCGGCACCGGCACCAGACAGGCCCCGTACCGCCACGCCAGCCACATCTCCTCGCAGGACGCGTCGAACGCCACCGACAGCCCCGCCATGACCCGGTCACCGGGCCCGATCGGGTCCTCGGTGAGGAACAGCGCCGACTCGGCGTCCACGAACGCGGCCGCACTGCGGTGGCTCACGGCGACACCCTTGGGCTTCCCGGTGGAACCGGAGGTGAAGATCACCCACGCGTCGTGCTCGGTGCCGGGCCGCCGGGCGGGCACCTCTGAGACGCCGTGCGCGGCGATCCCGTGCCCCTCGCCGACGACGGCCCGCACGTCCGCCTCCCCGAAGACCAACTCGGCCCGCTCGTCCGGGTCCTCGGCGTCCACAGGCACATAGGCGGCGCCGGCGGCGAGCACGGCGAGAATCGCCACGTACAGGTCGTTCGTCCCGGACGGGACCCGGACACCCACCCGGTCGCCCAGACCGGCCCCGGCCGCGGCCAGCCGGCGCCGCAGCCGCTCCACCTCGACGGCGAGCCCGCGGTACGTCAGCCGGGACGTGCCGTCGTCCAGCGCGAGTTCGTCCGGGTAGGACCGCACGGACGCGTCGAACACGTCGACCAGCGTGCGGGGAGAGGCCGCCGGACCCCCGGAGAAACGTGCCCGGTCACCGAACCGTTCGCGGATCTCTTCGTCGAGCAGGCCGAGAGCACTGCCCTCGTGTATGGCTGCCATCGGGTCCTCGCGTCTCGATCCCGGAAGCCTCCGGGGCGCCGGCGGGTCCGCAGGTCTGCCTGGGGTTGTCCGGTCCAGCCTCGTAACAAGCCGGAAATTTTAGTACGACGCTAGGCTCGCCCCCTTCTGTCGGCCACTCGGCACGGCCGTTCGGGGGTGTGGGGTGGAGCGAGTGGACGGCGCTGACCTGCGTGATCTTCGTGCCGACGAGAGATCGCCCACATAAACGAGTGAGGGCCGCGACCCGTGGTCGCGACCCTCACTCATCTCGTGTGTCCGAGGGGGGACTTGAACCCCCACGCCCGATAAAGGGCACTAGCACCTCAAGCTAGCGCGTCTGCCATTCCGCCACCCGGACAAGGTGTCTGTCGCGCGGGTCTCCCCGCCGCGACAGAGGAAACATTACCAGGCTTTCGATGGCGTCCTGATCACCCCCGGGGCCGAGCCCGGTCCCGCCCCGGATGGCCGTCCGGCCCCCGCTTCTCGCGTGAACGGCGTGTGACGGGCCGGGACCGGCCTTGGGCCGGGGCGGGAGGAGAGGGAGGATGAGGGGGACCGACCAGCAGTGACAGTGGGAGGAAGCAGCGTGAGCGAGACGGACACGGCCAGGAGCGTCACCGGCGAGGACGAGGTCGTGGACCTCTGCCGCGAGCTGATCCAGATCGACACCAGCAACTACGGCGACCACTCGGGCCCGGGCGAGCGCAAGGCGGCCGAGTACGTCGCCGAGAAGCTCGCCGAGGTCGGGCTCGAACCGCAGATCTTCGAGTCGCACCCGGGCCGCGCCTCCACCGTGGCCCGCATCCAGGGCGAGGACCCCTCCAGGCCCGCGCTGCTCATCCACGGCCACACCGACGTCGTACCGGCCAACGCGGCCGACTGGACCCACCACCCCTTCTCGGGCGAGGTCGCCGACGGGTGCGTCTGGGGCCGGGGGGCCGTCGACATGAAGGACATGGACGCGATGACCCTGGCGGTCGTCCGCGACCGGCTGCGCAGCGGGCGCCGGCCCCCGCGCGACATCGTCCTCGCCTTCCTCGCGGACGAGGAGGCGGGCGGCAAGTTCGGCGCCCGGTACCTCGTCGACCACCACCGGGACCTCTTCGACGGCGTCACCGAGGCGATCAGCGAGGTGGGTGGGTTCTCGTTCACCGTGAGCGAGCAGCGGCGGCTCTACCTGATCCAGACGGCCGAGAAGGGCATGCACTGGATGAAGCTCACCGTGGCCGGCACGGCGGGGCACGGGTCGATGATCCACCGGGACAACGCGATCACGGAGCTGTCGGAGGCCGTCGCACGGCTCGGCCGCCACACCTTCCCGGTGCGGGTCACCAAGACCACCCGGGCCTTCCTCGACGAACTCGGCGACGCGCTCGGCACCGAACTCGACCCCGAGAACATGGAGGGCACGCTCGCCAGGCTCGGCGGCATCGCCAAGCTCATCGGCGCGACACTGAGCAACACGGCCAACCCCACCCAGCTGGGCGCCGGTTACAAGGTCAACGTCATCCCCGGCGAGGCCACCGCGCACGTCGACGGGCGGTTCCTGCCCGGGCACGAGGAGGAGTTCCTCGCCGACCTCGACCGGATCCTCGGGCCCAAGGTGCGACGGGAGGACGTGCACGCCGACAAGGCCGTCGAGACCACCTTCGACGGGGCACTCGTGGACGCCATGCAGTCCGCGCTGCTCGCCGAGGACCCGGCCGCGAAGGCGATTCCCTACATGCTCTCCGGCGGCACCGACGCCAAGTCCTTCGACGACCTCGGCATCCGGGGCTTCGGCTTCGCGCCGCTGAAGCTGCCGCCGGAGCTGGACTTCGCCGGCATGTTCCACGGCGTCGACGAGCGGGTGCCGGTGGACGGGCTGAAGTTCGGCGTGCGGGTGCTCGACCGCTTCATCGACGCGTCCTGAGAACACGTGGGAGAACGCGGGAGACCGCGGGAGAACGCGGGAGACTTCTGTATTCGGGCGCGTGTGCGGAAGTTCCTGAGAAGGGTGAATGCGACCATAAGCTCGTAGCCTGATTACTCCCTCCTCGTTACAGGTGATGCGATCAGCGAACTGGATCGCTTTTGCCTACAAGGAGGAATAATGATCAAGAAGGTCGTCGCCGCTGCGGCTGCCACCGGTGGCCTCGTTCTCGCCGGCGCGGGCCTGGCCGTCGCCGACTCCGGTGCCCAGGGTGCCGCCGTGCACTCCCCGGGTGTCGTTTCCGGCAACGTCGTTCAGGTGCCCGTTCACGTCCCGGTGAACGTGTGCGGCAACACGATCTCCGTGATCGGTCTGCTGAACCCCGCCTTCGGCAACGTCTGCATCAACAAGTGACGTCGACCCTCTAGGGGGGCGTCCACTGGGTCGGCCCCGGAGCGCGCGCCATGCGCTCCGGGGCCGACCGGTCTTTTCGCGATCATTTCCCGCACGGAGAACTCGCGACAAGGACTCGTGGCAAGAATTTCGAGACAAGGTCGAAGGCAGGGATTGAGCAATGCGACAGGTCACCCGTAAAGGCCTCATGACGGTGGCGGCCGCGACCGGCGTCCTCGCCGCCGCCGGCGGTTACGCCCACGCCGACTCGGGTGCGAGCGGCTCCGCCACCAACTCACCGGGGGTGGCGTCCGGCAACATGGTGCAGGCGCCGGTGCACGTGCCGGTGAACGTCTGCGGCAATACCGTCGACGTCATCGGTCTCCTCAACCCGGCGGTGGGCAACAAGTGCGCCAACACCGGTGGTGGCGGCGCTTCGCGCGGATACGGGGACTCCGGCGGGTACGGCGGTCACGGTGGTCACGGTGGTCATGGCGGCTCGCACGCGAGCGGACACACGGGCGGCTCGCCCGGCGTGGCCTCGGGCAACCACATCCAGGCACCGGTCGACGCGCCGGTGAACGTCTGCGGCAACAGCGTCAACGCCGTCGGGCTCCTGAACCCGGCGACGGGCAACGAGTGCGCCAACACCGGTGGCGGATCCGGCGGGTACGGCGACTCGGGCGGGCACGGCGGTCATGGCGGCCACGGTGGCTCGGGCGGTCAAGGTGGCTCGGGCGGTCACGGTGGCTCGGGCGGTCACGGTGGCTCAGGCTCGCACGCGGGCGGGCACACCGGTGGTTCGCCCGGCGTCGGCTCCGGCAACCATGTCGAAGCGCCGGTCGACGTGCCGGCGAACGTCTGCGGCAACGGCGTCAGCGTCATCGGGCTCGGCAACACGGCCGTGGGCGACGACTGTGCCAACGGCGGCGGGCACACCCCGCCGAGCGGCGGTCACGAGACCACTCCGCCCGGCAACCCGACTCAGCCGGCCAACCCCGGGCAGCCCGGCACGCCGGGTACGCCGACCGCCCCGGGCGGCGAGCGGCCGGGCGGCTCCTCGCACGCCAACCACCCGGGCACCCGTTCCGTCGACGGACCGGCCGGCGCCGCACAGCTCGCGGAGACCGGCAGCGAGCTGCCGCTCGGCATCGCCCTGCCGGCGGGTGCGGGAGCGCTGCTCGCGGGCGCGGTCCTCTACCGCAAGGCCCGGGCCTCGGCCTGACCCGGTGGGTGCGCACCCCGTCGGTGCGCAAACGGAGCGGGCCCCGGCACCCCGGGGCCCGCTCCGTTTCCGCCGATCCCACCTCACCAGGTGGCGCGCACCTGGCGGATGATCCTGCGGCGCAACCGCACCCTGCGGCTGCCGTCACGCAGCAGGCTCAGGCGGTACAACTCCCAGTTTCCGTACTCGGCGTGGTCGGTCAGCAGGCGTGCCGTCTCCTTGCGGGAGACCCCGCGCGGTACGTACACGTCGACAAATTCGTATTCCGGCATCGCATCTATTGTGCGGGCTGGGGCCCGGTACGGATAGCGTCTGCACTATGTCTGATGCTGCGCAGCCCACCGCTGCCGAGGTACGCGCCGCCGCCGAGCGGGTCAAGACCGCGCTCGACCGTCACCTGGCGGCGGTCGAAAGCCGGTCGGGGGAGGACGACCCGGCCGTCTACGAGGCGTTCAACCAGCTGGCCGCGGCCGCAGAGGTGTACGACGAACTGCTCTACGACCGCTACGACGAGGTCACCCCGTTCGAGATCCCCGGTGCGGAGGACTCGCTGCCGCCGTACACGGGCCCCGAGGAACCGAACGCGCTGAGCGTGCTGATCCGCCGCGACTACTCCGTGGCGGAGCCGCAGCGGCTGCTGGCCCAGGCGCAGCGGATCGAGGCGGCGGACGGCGAGGGCAGGGGCGCGGAGGCCGCCGGCACGGTGCACGGCGCGCTGGGCATCCTGTTCGGTGAGTTCGAGCCGGACGAGATCGCCTCCCGGCACAAGGAGTTCGGCCTGGAGGAGGGCGACTCGACGCTCTGGGTGACGGCCGCGGAGGAGCCGAGCGACCCCGGTGAGTGGCTGGAGGCGCCGTTCGACCAGGTCGACCCGCAGCAGGTGGTCTGCCGCTTCGACGTCAGCGCCGTCTTCGACGACGAGCTCGACGACGACGTCGAGGATGACCTCGATCCGGACCTGGACGCCGAGCTGGACGAAGACGAGGACCTGGAACCCCTGGACGCGGACCGCTAGCGCGGACCGCTAGCGCTGACCGCCGGCGCGGGGCGCACATCGGAAACCCGCGACGGCAGGACGACGGCAGTACGACGGCAACGGCGGCGGTACGGGAGCCCTGCTCTCCGTACCGCCGCCGTTGCCCTCCCAGGTGGGCTGGTCGCGGCCTCAGCCGGCCGCCGGTACCTGGGTCCCCAGCAGGACGGGCAGGCGGGTCGTGCGAGGCTTCGCCGGGACCTCGGCCACGGCCCTCGGGAGGGCCTGTTCCACACCGTGGACGACGGACAGGTGGCGCTCAGCCCGGGCGAACGCCGTGTACACCCAGGGGCGGTTGAGCGCCGCTGCCGCGTCGCCGGGAAGGACCACGACCGCCGCGGGCCACCGGTTGCCCACCGCCTGGTGCGCGGTCAGCGCCCACCCGTGCCGCACGGAGTGCTCCACCCGTTCCCTCGGTACGACCACGGGGGCGCCCGCGCAGGACAGGTGCAGCCCGTCGGTGTCGGCCTTCACCACCTGGCCCGGCAGCGTCCGTCCGGGCGCGGGGGAGTAGGCGATCCGGTCGCCGGGGTCGAAGCCACCGAAGCGGCCGGGGCCGGGATTGAGCCGTTCCTTGAGGGCGGCGTTCAGCGCGCGGCTCCCGGCCGCGCCGCCGTGGCCCGGGGTGATCACCACCGTCTGCTCGGGCGGGACGCCGAGCGCCCGGGGCACCGAGTCCGCGACGAGCTGCACCGTGCGGTGCACGGCCTCGCCAGGGTCCCGCACCGGCACGATCACGATCTCCTTGCCGGGGGCGTCGACCTGGTTCAGCTCACCCACGCCGACCCCCGAGACGAGTTCGCCGAGCGGACCCGGGTCCGGAGTGCGCGAGGCGACCTGCGGGCACACCCGCGCGGCGAGCAGGTCGGCGAAGACCCGCCCCGGACCGGCCGACCACAACACCGCCGGGTCGCCGCTCAGCAGCAGACGGGCCCCGTCCGGCAGCGACTCCACGACCATCGCTGCGCTCTCCACGTCCAGCTGCGGCGCGTCCAGCACCACCAGGAGGTCGAGAGCCAGCGCCCCCTCGGCGTCCCGGCCGGGGCCTTCCGCGCCCGAGAGGAGCCCGGAGACGGTCACGACGGCGGGGTGGCCGTCGTCGCCGGTCCCGAGCAGGTCCGCGAACCGGCGGCTTCCGTCCGGGGTGTGGCAGGCCGCCACGGCACGCAGGCCCAAGGCGCTCGCCGCGGCGACCAGCGCCGCCGGCTCCGCGCGGGCCGCCTCGCCGCCGGTGTGCAGCACGAGGCCGTGCCCGGCGACGGCGCGGATCAGCTCCGCCGCGCTGCCCGAGGCCGACCCGACGGCCGACTCCCATGGCGTCGAGGCCTCTGTGGCCAGGGAGTTGACCAGGCGGGCCAGACCGTCGGCGAGGCTCTCCTCGGCGAGCGCGTACTGCTCCAGGCCGACGAGGACACGCACCGGCCGGGCGCCTTCCTCCTGGTCGTCCTCCTCCGCGCCCTCCTGCTGCCGGGCAGGTGCGGGTGCCCCCGGCTCCTCCAGCGCGTCCTGGAAGACCAGCGCCTCGCCCTCGGCGATCGCGTCCTGCACGGCCGCGTCCGGGTCGGGTACACCCCGCTGGGCCAGGGCGGCGGTGAGCGCCGGCAGCTCCAGGGCGGTGTGTCCGGCCAGCGCCGCCTGCTCCAGGAGCCAGACGATGACGGCCCGGCCACGCCGTTCGTCGTCCGGGCCGCACTCCGCGCCGAGCAGCGCCCGCGCGAAGCCGTCGGCCTGCTCGGGCCGCACCCCGCCGACCCGCAGCAGCTGCCACGGGTCCGCGCGCAGGACGTCCTGCGCGCCCTCACCGAGCACCGCGGTGACCTGCGGGGCCAGCGCTTCCGGCGCACCGCCGCCGACCAGCACGCTGCGGACGGCCTCGACTGTCTCCGGGGCCGGAGCCGACGTCACCTCGGCGGCCGGGACGGGCAGGGGCTGCGGACGCCGTACGGGCTCCGGGGCGTGACGGCGCGGGGCCGGCTCCGGCTCGGCGAAGACGGGGGCCACGGGCTTGGTCCCGCTCTCCACGGCCCGCACCGCCGCGAGCAGGTCGGCGGCCTTTCCGCTCAACTTGCCGCCGCTGTCGATCGACTCCTTCTTCTCCGCCTTCCGCCGCGCGATCCGCTCCCGCTCCACCCGCTGCGCAGCCAACTCGGCCTCGCCCTCGGACAGCTGAGCGCCGGTTTCGCCCTCCGCGCTCGTGCCCTCGGCGGCGCCCGGCTCCGAGCGGTCGGCCCCGGCCGAATCCCCGGCCTCCTGGCCTGCCTCCTCAGTGGCGCCCCCGGCCGGACCGCCTCCGGCACCCGTGCCCGCGTCCTCGCCCGTCGCCGAGCTCTCCTGCGGGCCGGCGTCGGCGGAGCCGTCCGTGTCCGGGGGCCCCGGGTCGGTGTTCTCCGTGGTCTCCGGCTCCGTGCTCACAGCGTGCTCCAGTCGTGATCGGGATAGCGGTGCACGGGCGCCGACACGTCGTCGAGCGCCCGGCAGATCTCGTCAGGAAGATTAAGGGCCTCCACTGACAACGCCGCCGTCAGCTGCTGCGCGTTGCGCGCGCCGATGACCGGCGCCGCCACTCCGGGACGGTCGCGGATCCAGGCGAGCGCCACGTGGAGCGGCGTCACCGCGAGCCCGTCCGCCGCCGTCGTCACCGCGTCCACGATCCGGCTCGCGGTGTCGTCGAGGTAGGGCGCGACGAACGGCGCGAAGTGCTCCGACGCACCGCGGGAGTCCGGCGGCGTGGCGGTGCGGTACTTGCCGGTGAGGACCCCGCGGCCCAGCGGCGAGGAGGGCAGCAGCCCGACGCCCAGGTCCAGCGCGGCCGGCAGCACCTCACGCTCCACCCCGCGCTGCAACAGCGAGTACTCCATCTGCGTCCCCGCCAGCCGCGTCCGTACCCCCGGTGCCGCGAGCTGCCAGGTCGCCGCCTTGGCGAGCTGCCAGCCGGAGACGTTGGAGACGGCCGCATAGCGCGCCCGGCCGCTGGAGACCGCCAGGTCGAGGGCCTGGAGGCTCTCCTCGAGCGGCGTCTCGGGGTCGTAGACGTGCAGGTGCCACAGGTCGACGTAGTCCGTGCCGAGGCGGCCGAGGGAGGCGTCGAGCGCCGCGAGCAGATGTCCGCGTGAACCGTCGACGCGCCGCTCCGGGTCGGGCACGCTGCCCGCCTTGGTGGAGATCACCAGGTCGCGCCGGGGCACGAGGCCGTCTATGAGGCGTCCGAGCAGATACTCGGCCTCTCCGTCGCCGTACGCGTCCGCCGTGTCGACGAGGGTCCCGCCCGCTTCCCAGAACGTCTTCAAGAGGTCCGCCGCGTCGTGCTCGTCGGTGTCACGGCCCCACGTCAGGGTGCCGAGCCCGATGCGGGACACACGCAGGCCGGTACGGCCGAGATGCCTCTGCTCCATGTCGGTCGACATTACTGGCCGGAACTGGGACGTGGGCTGCCTGTGGATAACCGATTTCCCGGTGCTCCCGCCGCATTTCGGGCGCCCTCCCGCCGACGCGCGGACCTCGCCGTCGCCGCCCCGGTACGCGACCCTCACCACATCCCCGTCTCCTCTGCCCGCGCCCGCGCTAAGGTCTCCGCGACAGGGACGTTACTGATCAGTAAAAGGGGAATGGGCCATGCAGCTCGGGATCAATCTCGGCTACTGGGGCGCCGGAATGGACGCGGACAACCTCGCCGTGGCCCAGGAGGCGGACCGGCTCGGGTACGCCGTGTGCTGGGCCGCCGAGGCCTACGGGTCCGACGCGGCCACCGTGCTCAGCTGGGTCGCCGCGCAGACCGAGCGGATCGACGTCGGCTCCGCCATCTTCCAGATCCCGGCCCGGCAGCCCGCGATGACCGCGATGACCGCGGCGACCCTCGACTCGCTCTCCGGCGGCCGTTTCCGGCTCGGCCTCGGCGTCTCGGGGCCGCAGGTCTCCGAGGGCTGGTACGGCGTCAAGTTCGACAAGCCGCTGTCCCGCACGCGCGAGTACGTCGAGATCGTGCGCAAGGCCATGACGCGGGAGCGGCTGTCCTACGAGGGCGAGCACTGGACGCTGCCGCTGCCCGGCGGCCCCGGCAAGCCCATCAAGCTGACCGTGCACCCGCAGCGCGAGCACATCCCGCTGTACATCGCCGCCATCGGGCCGAAGAACCTCGAGCAGACCGGTGAGATCGCCGACGGCGCGCTGCTCATCTTCCCGTCCGCCGAGCACCTCGAGGACACCACGATCACGCACCTGCGGGCCGGACGCGAGAAGGCCGGCAAGAGCCTCGACGGGTTCGACGTCTGCCCGACCCTGCCGCTCGCCGTCGGCGACGACAAGGACGTCGCCCGGCTCGCCGACACCTTCCGGCCCTACACCGCGCTCTACGTCGGCGGCATGGGCAGCAGCAAGCAGAACTTCTACAACAAGCTCGCCCAGCGCATGGGGTACGAGCGGGAGGCCGCCGAGATCCAGGAAAAGTACCTCTCCGGTGACAAGGAGGGTGCCGCGGCCGCCATCCCGCACGACCTCATCGACAGCACCACGCTGCTCGGCTCGGTGGACCGCATCGCCGACCGGATGAAGGCCTACGCCGCTGCCGGGGTCACCACCCTCAGCCTCGCCCCGGCGGGTTTCACGCTCGACGAGCGGCTCGCCTCGCTGCGCGCCGGAGCGGCGGCCCTGGAGCGGGCCGGCCTGGCGTAACCGAGGCCCACAGAGGTTTTCCGCGGCCGTGGTGGGGGCTCGGGGTCCACCCCGCCACGGCCGTCACGGAGAGCAACGCGCCGCGGGGCGCGCGGTTACGCCCTGGCGTGACCGCGGCGGTCCTCCTTTTGGCCGAGTCGTCCGACACAGCTGTTGCAGCGTCCCCCACGCGGTATTTGACTCGTTCTGCGGAGTCCTGCGGAGAGGTGCCTCACATGCTTTCGGCCAAGAGTCTGTTCCAGGAGATCCTCGACGACGACGAGTCCTTCCAGCTCTTCTGCTCCATCGCCGCCAGTGGGGAGAGCCAGGGCGGCTGGGAGAACGCCCGGATCGCCGCGCTCGTCCCGGAGAGCGAACGCGCGCTCGCCCCCAAGATCGCCCGCCATGGCGCCGACGAGGACAAGCACGGGCGGATCTTCAACGCTCTGCTGAGGAAGCGCGGTCTCGCTCCCGTGCCCGTCCCGCACGAGACCGACTACACGATGCTCCTGGAGAAGCACGGCATCGGACTCGCCCACGAGAAGCTCAGGGCCGACCGGCCGCTCACCCTGCAGGACCTCATCGTCTACCTGTCCCACAGCCGGGTCACCGAACAGCGCGCCGCCGAACAGATGATGATGCTGCGGAAGTACTTCGAGGACCACCCGGTCGTCGGCAGGGCCGTCAGGATGATCTCCGACGACGAGGACAACCACCTCGCCTACGCCCACGAGGAACTGCTGCGCTTCGCGGCCGCCGGACACGGCAGGTTCATCCAGCTGACGCTGCGCGAGTGCGCGCTCGCCGAGATCCGCGTCTACCGGGACGTCAGCCTCGCGGTCATGGACCACATGGGCCGCATCCTCGGCTGGCCCGGGGCCAAGTCGGCGGCCCTGGCGGCCGGCATCCACGCCGTGTACGCGTGGGAGCGGTTCGCGGGCTGGCGGCGCATGGTCACGCTGCAGATGCCCCAGCGCCGCGACGCCCTCGGCGGCCCGGCGGCCCCCGCCCACGAGTTCGCCTGACGTCACAGCCAGCCCCGCCGCTTGAACATCCGGTACAGCAGTACTTCCAGGGCGCCCATCACCGCGATCACCACCGGGTACGACCACACCCAGCGCAGCTCCGGCATGTGCTCGAAGTTCATGCCGTAGATCCCCGCGATCATGGTGGGGATCGCCGCCATGGCCGCCCACGAGGAGATCTTCCGCATGTCGTCGTTCTGGCGCACGCTCATCTGCGCCAGATGCGCCGACAGGATGTCCGACACCAGCCGGTCCAGGCCCTCCACCGACTCGTTCACGCGTGTGAGGTGGTCGCTGACGTCCCGGAAGAAGGGCCGCGCCTTGTCGTCCACGAACGGCACCGACCCGCCGAACGGACCGGTGCCGGCGAGCCGGGACATGGGCAGCGCCAGCGGGCCCGTCGCCCGGCGGAACTCAAGGACCTGCCGCTTGAAGGTGTAGATCCGGGACGCGGTGTGCCGGGAGCCGCCACTGTCCGGCGAGAACACCTCTGTCTCCAGCTCCTCCAAGTCCGTCTGCAACTCGCCCGCCACCTCCAGGTAGTGGTCGACGGAGGCGTCGCTCAGCGCGTACAGCACCGACGTCGGACCCTTCGCCAGGAGTTCGGGCTCCTGCTCCAGCCGACGCCGTACCGCCGCCAGGGGCGTCCCCTCGCCGTGCCGGACGGTCACCACGAAACCGTCGCCGAGGAACACCATCACCTCACCGGTGGAGACGGCATCGCTCTCCGGCTCGTACACGACCGGCTTCAGCACCAGGAACAGCGAGTCGTCGTACACCTCCAGCTTGGGCCGCTGATGGGCCTTCAGGGCGTCCTCGACCGCCAGCGGATGCAGCTCGAACTCCCGAGTGACGTGTGCGAACTCCTCCTCACTGGGCTCGTGCAGCCCGATCCACACGAACCCGCCGCCGGCCCGTGCGTCCTCCAGGGCGTCCGAGAAGTCCTCGGGCCCCTGCGCACGGTGCCCGTCGCGATAGATGGCGCAGTCGACGATCACAGACAGAATCCTTCCCCCGCCCGCCCGCCGCAGTCCCCGCTCGTGCGCCTACGCTGGTCCGCATGCCCACGCTGATCCTCGTCCGGCATGGACGTTCCACCGCCAACACCTCGGGCGTGCTCGCCGGCTGGACGCCCGGTATCGCCCTCGACGAGCGCGGGGCGGCGCAGGCCGCCGCTCTGCCCGGGCGGCTCGCCGAACTGCCGCTCGCCGAGGTCGTCGCCAGTCCCCTGCAGCGGTGCCAGGAGACGATCCAGCCCCTCCTGGACGCCCGGCCCGGACTGCGCGCGCACACCGACGACCGGATCGGGGAGTGCCAGTACGGCGACTGGTCCGGACGCAAGCTCGCCGAGCTCATGGACGAGCCGCTGATGGAGGTCGTCCAGGCGCACCCGTCCGCCGCCGCCTTCCCCGGTGGCGAGTCCATGCGGGCCATGCAGACCCGGGCCGCCGAGGCGGTACGCGAGTGGAACGCGCGCGTGGAGCGCGATCACGGCCCCGACGCCGTGTACCTGATGTGTTCGCACGGCGACATCGTCAAGTCGCTCGTGGCGGACGCACTTGGACTTCATCTCGACCTCTTCCAGCGGATCTCCGTCGAACCGTGTTCCATCACGGCGATCCGTTACACCCGGCTGAGGCCCTTCGTGGTGCGCCTCGGGGACACCGGAGACTTCGCCTCCCTGGTGCCGCGCGAGGAGCCCCCTTCCGGCGACGCACCAGTAGGGGGCGGTGCGGGCGCACCGTGATCGTCGGCCGCAGTAGGGTGAAGCGGTCGCGACAGCGACGCACCCGAACGCGGCCCCGCGGCCAGTCGCTCCCGATGCCGATGCCGACCAACGATTCCCATGGAGACAGGACGTGTCCCGTCAGGTGTTCCTCTACGACCCACCGGACCGTTTCGTGGCCGGTACGGTCGGACTGCCCGGGCGCCGTACCTTCTTCCTCCAGGCCACCGCCGGCGCCCGGGTGACCAGCGTGGCGCTGGAGAAGACCCAGGTCGCCGCGCTCGCCGAGCGCATGGACGAGCTGCTGGACGAGGTCGTACGCCGCAGTGGCGGCAGCGCCGCCGTGCCCGCCGTGGCACCCACCGAGGTCGCCGACACGGAACCGCTCGACACCCCTGTCGAGGAGGAGTTCCGGGTCGGCACCATGGCCCTCGCCTGGGACGGCGAGGAACAGCGCATGATCGTCGAGGCCCAGGCCCTCGTCGAACTCGACGCCGACTCCGAGGAGGACCTCGCCGAGGCCGAGGAGCGGCTCCTGCAGGACGAGGAGAACGGGCCTCCGATGCTGCGGGTCCGGCTCACCGGATCCCAGGCCCGGGCCTTCGCCAAGCGCGCCCTGGACGTCGTCAACGCCGGCCGGCCGCCCTGCCCGCTGTGCAGTCTGCCGCTCGACCCGGAGGGACACGTATGTCCGCGCCAGAACGGATACCGCCGCGGAGCGTGACGGCGGACGGCCGGCCCGCCGAGCTG
Organism: Streptomyces griseus subsp. griseus; assembly: GCF_000720255.1. Classification (GTDB taxonomy): domain Bacteria; phylum Actinomycetota; class Actinomycetes; order Streptomycetales; family Streptomycetaceae; genus Streptomyces; species Streptomyces griseus_I. Next base: position 167,589 of record NZ_JOJE01000003.1, read on the forward strand.
CTCGCGCGGGGCGAGCTGACCGTGCGCGGCCGCATTCGTGACGCCTCCAACGCCGCGCTGTACTGCACGGTGAGCCATGAGGGCCGGGAGGCGACCTGCGTCTACAAGCCGGTCGCCGGGGAGCGGCCGCTGTGGGACTTCCCCGACGGGACGCTCGCCCAGCGGGAGGTCGCCGCGTACGAGGTCTCCGAGGCTACCGGCTGGGGACTCGTGCCGCCGACCGTGCTGCGCGACGGCCCGTACGGCGAGGGCATGTGCCAGCTGTGGATCGAGGCGACGACCGAGGCCGAGCTGCTCGCCCTGGTGGACACGGAGCAGCCCGAGCCCGGCTGGAAGGCGATCGGCTTCGCGGAGGTCGGCGAGGGCGGAACCGCCCTGCTCGTGCACGCCGACGACGACCGGCTGCGCCGCCTCGCCGTCCTCGACGCGGTGATCAACAACGCCGATCGCAAGGGCGGCCATCTGCTCCCCACCCCGCAGGGCCACCTCTACGGCATCGATCACGGTGTCACCTTCAACGCCGAGAACAAGCTGCGGACGCTGCTGTGGGGCTGGGCGGGGGAGCCTCTGACGGGGGAGGCGGTGGAGACCCTCAAGGGGCTGAAGACGGCCCTGGAGGACGGCGCGGCACTGGCGACCCGCCTGGCCGGCCTCATCACCCCGGCGGAACTCGACGCCACCCGCGCGCGGGTCGACGCCCTGCTGGAGTCCGGCCGGCATCCGGAGCCGAGCGGTGAGTGGCCGGCGATCCCGTGGCCGCCGGTGTGACAGGCTCACGGGGGGACGCACATTCCGGACGTTCGCGCAAGAGCGCCTAATTGGCCATACGGCCTGCTCCGGTTCGTATGCGGAAGTTCTCTCCGGTTAGGCTCAAGGCATGCATGCCTGGCCCGCTTCCGAGGTCCCCGCCCTGCCTGGTCAGGGCCGCGACCTGAGGATCCACGACACCGCGACCGGCGGTTCGGTGACTCTCGACCCCGGTCCCGTCGCCCGACTCTACGTCTGCGGCATCACCCCGTACGACGCCACCCACATCGGACACGCGGCGACGTACAACGCGTTCGACCTGGTGCAGCGCGTGTGGCTCGACACCAAGCGGCAGGTCCACTACGTCCAGAACGTCACCGACGTCGACGATCCGCTGCTGGAGCGGGCGCAGCGCGACGGCGTCGACTGGGTCGCCCTCGCCGAGAAGGAGACGGCTCTCTTCCGCGAGGACATGATCGCCCTGCGGATGCTCCCGCCGCAGCACTACATCGGCGCCGTCGAGGCGATACCGGGCATCGTCCCGCTCGTCGAGCGCCTGCGGGACGCCGGTGCCGCCTACGACCTCGAGGGCGATGTCTACTTCTCCGTGGAGTCCGACCCGCACTTCGGCAAGGTCTCGAACCTGGACGCCGCCGCCATGCGGCTGCTGTCCGCCGAACGCGGCGGCGACCCCGACCGCCCCGGCAAGAAGAACCCGCTCGACCCCATGCTCTGGATGGCCGCCCGTGAGGGCGAGCCCAGCTGGGACGGCGGCTCGCTCGGCCGCGGCCGCCCCGGCTGGCACATCGAGTGCGTCGCCATCGCCCTCGACCACCTCGGCATGGGCTTCGACATCCAGGGCGGCGGCTCCGACCTCGCCTTCCCGCACCACGAGATGGGCGCCTCCCACGCGCAGGCCCTGACCGGCGAGTTCCCCATGGCCAAGGCGTACGTCCACGCCGGCATGGTCGCCCTCGACGGCGAGAAGATGTCCAAGTCCAAGGGCAACCTCGTCTTCGTGTCCCAGCTGCGGCGCGAGGGCGTCGACCCCGCCGCTGTCCGGCTCGCCCTCCTCGCCCACCACTACCGCTCCGACTGGGAGTGGACCGACCAGGTGCTCCAGGACGCGGTGGCCCGGCTCGGACGGTGGCGGGCGGCCGTCTCCCGGCCCGACGGGCCGCCCGCCGAGGCCCTCGTCGAGGAGATCCGCGGCGCCCTCGCCGACGATCTCGACGCTCCCGGCGCCCTGGCCGCCGTGGACCGCTGGGTCGCCCTCCAGGACGATCAGGGCGGCGACGACACCGGCGCCCCCGGCGTCGTCTCGCGGGCGGTGGACGCCCTGCTGGGCGTGGCCCTGTAGGCACGGCCGGCTCGCACGCGAGGGGCGGTTCCCTTTACGGGGACCGCCCCTCGGTCACGCGGGCGATCCGCCCGGAAGTGATCCTGTGGAGAGGGCGGCCCCGTGATGGGGTGGGGCGTCAGTCGACGCCTCGGTCGGCCCGTGCCGACCCCTCGCGGAAGGACGCACAGTGACACCCGCGCACCGTTCCTTCGCACCATCCTCCGCCCACCCCCTCGCACGCCGAAGACTCCTGACGGCGACCGCCGCCCTCTCGGGAGCGGCCCTCCTCGGCGGTACCGCACACGCGGCCGAGAAGCCGACGTGGCCGGCGGCCTTCCCGCTGCCCGCCGGCTGGCAGCCCGAGGGCATCACCATCGGCTCCCGGCCGTACGCCTACTTCGGCTCGCTCGCCCACGGCGACATCTACCGGGCGGACCTCGCCACCGGCCGCGGCACCGTCCTCAGCACGGGCCTCGGCGCCGGGCACCCCACCGTCGGGCTCAAGGTGGACCCGTACGGCAGGCTCTTCCTCAGCGGAGGGGACAGCGGCGAACTGCGCACGGCCGACGGCCGCACCGGAGGGATCGAGAAGGTCTACGCCGTCGGCGGCACCTTCGTGAACGACGTCGTCCTCACGCCGGGAGCGGCCTGGTTCACCGACACCTACAAGGCAGTGCTCTACAAGCTGGTCCTCGGCCGGCGCGGGGCGCCCCGCGACGTGGAGACCGTGCCGCTCGGCGGCGACTGGGTCCAGGGCGACGGTTTCACCGCCAACGGCATCGAGCGCACGCCCGACGGCAGCGCGCTGCTCGTGGTCAACACCGTCGCCGACGGCGGCGGCCTGATGCGCGTGGACCCGCGCACCGGCGCCGCCCGCGCCGTCGACCTCGGCACGGCCAGGCTTCCGAACGGCGACGGACTGCTGCTGCTCGGCCGCACCCTCTACGCGGTCCAGCAGGCGCAGAACGCGATCGACGTGTTCCGGCTGAACGCCTCCGGCACCCGGGGCACCGCGATCACCCGCATCACCGACCCGCGCTTCCGCATCCCCACGACGGCCGCGGCCTGGGGCCGCCGCGTGTACCTGCCCAACGCGCGCTTCGACGTCGAACAGCCGCAACCGGACACCGAGTACGACGCGGTGGCGGTGCGACAGGTCTGACCCGGCGCACGGCCGGGCGGACGCGAGGGGGCGGTGCGCCGATACGCACCGCCCCAATGCTCACCGGCCCCGGTTCACTCCTCCGACGATTCCTCGTCACCCGTGTCCGCACTCGGCTTCGGAGGCTTCGGCGGCCAGGCGCGCTCCCCGGGACTGTCCCGCTTGTACGGCGGGCTCTCGCCGCCGTCCGCCGTGGCGTGCCCGCCGGGGCTGCCGCCGTCCCGGCGCCGCAGGTACCGCTCGAACTCGCGGGCGATCGCCTCACCCGACGCCTCCGGCAGCTCCGCGGTGTCGCGGGCCTCCTCCAGCGTCTGGACGTACTCGGCGACCTCGCTGTCCTCGGCGGCCAGCTGGTCCACGCCCACCTGCCAGGCCCGCGCGTCCTCGGGCAGCTCGCCCAGCGGGATGCGCACCTCGATCAGGTCCTCCAGGCGGTTGAGGAGGGCCAGCGTCGCCTTCGGGTTCGGCGGCTGCGAGACGTAGTGGGGGACGGCGGCCCACAGCGACACCGCGGGCACGCCCGCGTGCGTGCACGCCTCCTGAAGGACGCCGACGATGCCCGTGGGGCCCTCGTACTTGGTCTCCTCCAGGTCCATCCGCTGCGCCAGGTCCGAATCGGACGTGGTCCCGCTGATCGGGACCGGACGGGTGTGCGGGGTGTCGCCGAGCAGCGCGCCCAGGATCACCACCAGCTCCACCCCGAGCTCGTGCGCGAAGCCGAGGAGCTCGTTGCAGAACGAGCGCCAGCGCATGGACGGTTCGATACCGCGCACCAGCACCAGGTCGCGCGGTTTCTCGCCGCCGACTCTCACCACCGACAACCGGGTCGTCGGCCAGGTGATCTTGCGCACGCCGGCGTCCATGAACACGGTGGGGCGGTTCACCTGGAAGTCGTAGTAGTCCTCGGCGTCCAGCGCCGCGAACACCTCACCCTTCCACTCCCTCTCCAGATGCGCGACCGCGGTGGAGGCGGCGTCGCCGGCATCGTTCCAGCCCTCGAACGCGGCCACCATGACCGGGTCGATCAGCTCGGGAACCCCCTCGAGCTCGATCACCCAGTGCCTCCTTCCGACGTGCCCTCGCTTGACCACCCAACCTTACGGCGTGCGGCGGGGGCGCCCGCAGCCCCCTTGTGCGGGACGGTGCTCGGATCACTGCCCCGATCGGGAGCCCCGAACACACCGGGGAAGCGCTCACAGCGTCGAGCGCAGCCACTGCTCCACACTCGCGATGTGCACGGTCGCCCAGGAGCGCGCCGCCTCCGCGTCCCGGTCGCGCAGGGCCGCCAGGATCGCCCGGTGTTCGCGCAGGGTCCCGGTGACCGCGTCCTCCTGGGTCAGACCGCGCCAGATCCGGGCCCGGGTGGTCGGCCCGGACAGCCCGTCGAGGAGCGAGCACAGCACCGAGTTGCCGGCGCTCTGCACGATGCCCCGGTGGAACTCCAGGTCGCCGGCGACGAGTTCCTCCACCGACGGGTTGGAGCCCAGCTTGTCCAGCTGGGCGTTGAGCGCGTCCAGCTGCTGCTCGCTGATGCGGGAGGCGGCCATCGCCGTCGCCGCCGGCTCCAGTATGCGGCGCACGGCCAGGAACTCCAGGACCGTGTCGTCGCGGTGGAAGTCCACGACGAAGCTCAGCGCCTCCAGCAGCAACTGCGGGTCGAGGCTCGTGACGTAGGTGCCGTCGCCCTGCCGCACGTCCAGGATCCGGATCAGCGACAACGCCCGCACGGCCTCCCGCAGGGAGTTGCGCGACAACCCGAGGTCCGCAGCGAGCTCGCTCTCCTTCGGCAGCCGGTCGCCGGGGCGCAGCGCGCCGGAGACGATCATGCCCTTGATCTTCTCGATCGCCTCATCGGTGACAGCCATGACCGACCTCCCTGTCGTCGCTCGTCCAGACATCCGATGTCTAGGCGCCCATTATGGGGGCTGCAGACGGAACTGCCGCCACCCCTGCGATCACCGCTCGCTCGGCGGCGGCGGTGAGCCCCCGGTTGCCGCCGAAGAAAGCAGGCGAGAGGGGCGGCTCCCTAGGCGGGGAGCCGCCCCTCTCGTGGCGCCGGCCCTGGTGCGGAGGGCCGTTCCCGGTGCCGGCCCCGGTCGGGGAGGAGGCCGGCGGAGGGTCTACTTCTTGTCGAGCAGGTCCTGGACCTTCGCCCTGACCTCGTCCGTGGCCAGGCCGCGGATGGTGAGCGTCGTACGACGGCGCAGCACGTCGTCCGGGGTCTCGGCCCACTCGTGGTCCCGGGCGTAGACGACCTGGGCCCAGATCTCGGGCGCGTCGGGGTGCACCCGCTCGCCCAGCTCCGGGTTGTCGTTGGCGAGGCGGGCGATGTCGAAGGCCAGCGAACCGTAGTGCGTGGCCAGGTGCTTGGCGGTGTCCGCCGCCATGCGCGGCCCGGGCGCCGGGCCGTCGACCAGCAGCCGGTGGGCGACCGCGCGCGGGTTGGCGACCCCCGGCAGCGGCAGCTTCTTCGGCAGCGAGGAGATCGGCTCGAAGTCGTCGCCCAGCGGGTGGCCCGGCAGCGCCTCCAGCTTCTTCATCACCGTACGGCCGATGTGCCGGAAGGTCGTCCACTTGCCGCCCGCGACGGACAGCATGCCACCGCGGCCCTCCGTGACCACCGTCTCGCGCTTGGCCTTCGCCGTGTCCCCGGGCCCGCCCGGGAGCACCCGCAGCCCCGCGAAGGAGTAGGTGATCAGGTCACGGCTCAGCTGCTGGTCGCGAATGGAGAACGCGGCCTCGTCGAGTATCTGGGCGGTGTCCTTCTCGGTGACCGAGACATCCGCCGGGTCTCCCTCGAACTCCTCGTCGGTCGTGCCGAGCAGCAGCATGTCCTCCCAGGGGAGGGCGAAGGTGATGCGGTACTTGTCGATCGGGGTCGCCAGCGCGGCCTTCCAGGGGGAGGTGCGCTTCAGGACCAGATGCGCGCCCTTCGACAGCCGGATCGACGGAGCGGCATCCGGGTCCTCCATCCGGCGCAGGTGGTCGACCCACGGGCCGGTCGCGTTCAGGACGAGACGGGCGTTCACGCCGAACTCGTCGCCGGACGTGCGGTCCCTGAGGTCGGCGCCCGTGACCCGGCCCTTGGTGAAGCGCAGGCCGGTCACCTCGGCGTGGTTGAGGACGACGGCGCCCGCCCCGACGGCCGCGCGGACCGTCATCAGCGCCATCCGGGCGTCGTTCATCTGGTCGTCGCCGTAGACGGCCACGGCCTTGAGGTTGTCGGTGCGCAGTTCCGGCACGTCCTGCGCGGCCTTGGCCGGCGAGAGCAGGTGCCCGACACCGTCACCGAACGCCGAGAGCGCGGAGTAGGCGAAGACGCCCGCCCCGAGCTTCGCCGCGCCGTGCGGCCCGCCCTTGTACACGGGGAGGTAGAACGTGAGCGGGTTCGCCAGGTGGGGTGCCACCTGGCGGGAGACCGCACGGCGCTCGAAGTGGTTCTCCGCCACCAGCTTCACCGCACCGGTCTGCAGGTAGCGCAGACCGCCGTGCAGCAGCTTGGAGGAGGCGGAGGAGGTGGCGCCGGCGAAGTCGCCGGAGTCGACCAGTGCCACCCTGAGGCCGGACTGCGCGGCGTGCCAGGCGGTGGAGATGCCCAGGATGCCGCCGCCGATGACGAGGAGGTCGTACGACGCCTTGGAGAGCTGCTCCCGGGTCTCGGCGCGGCTCGGGTTGGAGCCGGAGGCCGGGTGGCTCCCCAGGGCAGGTACGGACTGCAGGGTGGACTGAGTAGACATGCGGTTTCTTGCTCCTCGTCAGCTTTCGTCGGCGATCCAGCCCATGGTCCGCTCGACGGCCTTGAGCCAGTTCTTGTACTCACGGTCGCGGGCGTCCGCGTCCATGCGGGGGGTCCACTCGGCGGCCCGGCGCCAGTTCGCGCGCAGGTCGTCGGTGTTGGTCCAGAAGCCGACGGCGAGACCGGCGGCGTAGGCGGCGCCGAGGCAGGTCGTCTCGGCGACCATCGGGCGCACCACCGGGGCGTCCAGGAAGTCCGAGAGCGTCTGCATCAGCAGGTTGTTGGAGGTCATGCCGCCGTCGACCTTGAGCGCGGAGAGCTCGACGCCGGAGTCCTTCGTCATGGCGTCGGTGATCTCACGGGTCTGCCAGGCCGTGGCCTCCAGGACGGCGCGCGCGAGGTGCGCCTTGGTGACGTACCGGGTGAGGCCGGCGATCACACCGCGGGCGTCGGAGCGCCAGTAGGGGGCGAACAGGCCGGAGAAGGCCGGCACGAAGTACGCGCCGCCGTTGTCCTCGACCGAGAGCGCCAGCGTCTCGATCTCGGCGGCGGTGGAGATCAGGCCCATCTGGTCGCGCATCCACTGCACCAGCGAACCGGTGACGGCGATCGAGCCCTCCAGGGCGTAGACCGGCGCCTGCTCTCCGATGCGGTAGCCCACGGTGGTGAGCAGACCGCTGTACGAGTTGATGATCTTCTCGCCGGTGTTCATCAGCATGAACGTGCCGGTGCCGTACGTGGACTTGGCCTCGCCCTCGGAGAAACAGGTCTGTCCGAACAGGGCCGCCTGCTGGTCGCCGAGCGCGGAGGCGACCGGGATGCCGCCGAGCAGGTCGCCGAGCTTGCCGCCGGTGATCTCGCCGTAGACCTCGGCGGAGGAGCGGATCTCCGGCAGCATCGCCAGCGGGACGCCGATGGACTCGGCGATCTTCTCGTCCCACTCCAGCGTGTGCAGGTTCATCAGCAGGGTGCGGGAGGCGTTGGTGACGTCGGTGTAGTGCTTGCCGCCGTTGACACCGCCGGTCAGGTTCCAGATGACCCAGGTGTCCATGGTGCCGAAGAGGATGTCGCCGGCCTCGGCGCGCTCGCGCAGGCCCTCGACGTTGTCCAGCAGCCAGCGGGCCTTGGGGCCCGCGAAGTAGGAGGCGAGGGGGAGGCCGGTCTCCCGGCGGAAGCGGTCCTGGCCGACGTTGCGGCCGAGTTCCTTGCACAGGCCGTCGGTGCGGGTGTCCTGCCAGACGATGGCGTTGTGGACCGGCTCACCGGTGTTCTTGTCCCAGAGCAGAGTGGTCTCGCGCTGGTTGGTGATGCCGATGGCCTTGATGTCGTCGCGGGTGATGCCGGCCTTGGCGATGGCACCGGCCACGACCTCCTGGACGTTGGTCCAGATCTCGTTGGCGTTGTGCTCGACCCAGCCCGGCTTCGGGAAGATCTGCTCGTGCTCCTTCTGGTCGACGGAGACGATGCGGCCGTCGCGGTCGAAGACGATGCAGCGGGAGGAGGTGGTGCCCTGGTCGATGGCCGCGATGAAGGGGCCGGCGGTGTGGGCGTCGGTCACTGTGAGCTCCTGAGGAAATCCGTGGTTATGGGGCTTTACGTACGACGCGTGCTGTGAAGTTCCGCGGTCCGGGCCCGAAAGCCCGGGAGCCGTTGGTGCCCTTAAGCAAATGCGACGTTGTAGATGCCTGCAGCGATCGCGCCGCCGATCAGCGGACCGACCACCGGGATCCAGGCGTAGCCCCAGTCGGAGCCACCCTTGTTGGGCAGGGGCAGGAGGGCGTGCACGATGCGCGGACCGAGGTCACGGGCCGGGTTGATCGCGTAGCCGGTCGGTCCACCGAGGGACAGACCGATCGAGACGACGACGAGTGCCGTGACCAGGGCACCCAGCGTGCCGAGACCGTTGCCCTTGTCGTTGAGACCCTGCGTGAGGATGGCGAGCACCAGTACGACGGTGCCGATGATCTCCGTGGCCAGGTTCTGCCAGACGACCCGGACCTCCGGGCCGGTGGAGAAGACGCCCAGGACCGGGCCGGCGCCCTTCTCCTGGGCCTCGACGGCCTTGGCCGCCGTGGCCTGGGCGCCCGGACCGCCGACGATCTCCTTGTCGGTGAGGTGGGCGTGGAACTGGCCGTAGTAGGCGACCCAGACCAGGGTCGCGCCGATCATCGCGCCGAGCAGCTGCCCCGCGAAATAGGTCGGGACGTTGGTCCAGTCGTTGTCCTTGATCGCGAGTGCGACGGTCACGGCCGGGTTCAGGTGGGCGCCGGACAGCGGCGCCGAGGTGTAGACCGCCGTGAGTACCGCGAAGCCCCACCCGAAGGTGATGGCGAGCCAGCCGGCGTTGCGGGCCTTGGAGGCCTTCAGCGTGACGGCGGCGCAGACGCCGCCGCCGAGCAGGATGAGTATGGCGGTACCGATGGTCTCGCCGATGAAGATGTCGGAGCTGGACACCCGCGACTCCTTTGTCCTTCGTCCAGGGAAGCCGAACCCCGGGTCCCTCCGGGGGTTCCGCGCCCTCGGGGGTGAGAGCGATGGCCGGCCCTTGGCGTTGTCACACTCTAGCGCGTATTGCCGGTAGGTGTTCGACAATGCCGACCGATGGACGGGAGTCTTGCTCCGGCGTCACATGCGCGTCAAGGGTTCTGTTATCGAAAGCCTGATCGTTACTGATCGCAGTGCCGATCGCCGTGCCGTCCGGCGTGCCGATCGCCCCCCGGAATATCGATCTCCCGAGGTCGGAGCGGTGGGCGGCGATTCGGGGAGGGCAACGACAAGGCCGGGTACGCCATGACGGCGTCCCGGCCCGCTGTGTGCGGTGGCGCGCCGCTCAGAACCGCCCGGCGCCCAGGTCGCGCGAGACCGCGCGGGCGCAGTCGCGGACCGCCGCGATGAGCTCGGGGCGCAGTTCACCGTCCCGGCAGATCCGCTCGACCGCGCCGGTGATGCCGACCGCGCCGACCGGCATGCGGCGCCGGTCGTGGATGGGCGCGGCGATGGAGGCCACGCCCTCCCAGGTCTCCTCGACATCCGCGGCGTAGCCACGCGCGCGCGTGATGTCGAGGAGCTGCTCGAACGCCTCGGGCTCGCACACCGTCCGGTCCGTGAAGGGCTTGCGATCGGCCTCCAGGGCCTCGCTGTGCGCGACGGGATCGTAGGCGGACAGCACCTTGCCCAGAGCGGTGGAGTGCAGCGGCTGCATGGCCCCGATCTCCAGGACCTGCCGGCTGTCGTCGGGCCGGAAGACGTGGTGCACGACCAGCACGCCCTGCTGGTGCAGGACCCCCAGGTGAACGCTCTCCCCGCTGGAGCGGGCCAGATCGTCCGTCCACACCAGAGCCCGGGCCCGCAGTTCGTGGACGTCGAGATAGGTGGTGCCCAGACGCAGCAGCTCCGCGCCCAGCTGGTAGCGCCCGGAGGCGTCGTCCTGCTCGACGAAGCCCTCGTGCTGCAGGGTGCGCAGAATGCCGTGGGCGGTGCCTTTGGCCAGGCCGAGCGACGAGGCGATGTCCGAGAGGCCGAGTCGCCGCTCGCCACCCGCGAGCAGCCGCAGCATCGCGGCCGCCCGTTCGAGCGACTGGATGTTCCGTGCCATCGCCGTCCTGCCTCCGTCCCCATCGACCGCCTCGACGCCCACCACGCGGTAGCGCTGCCGTCGTTCGGCAATGTCGAACACTACCGGTCCATGCCGACCTCTCGCTAATGGTCGGTCAAGACGTGTTCCACCACTCGTCTTCCGCACGCGACACGCAGGCGGCCCGAGCATGCTCCCGGGAGCCCGCCGAGCACGGCCCGCGGGGCCGCCGACGTGCCCCGGAAGGCCGTCCGAGCACTGCCGCGGAGGACACCCCGAGCACGATTGCCGAGGTCACCCCGCGTTTGTCGCGTGAAGCAGCCCGGCATCACTGCCGAGGTCACTGCTCCGCGCCCCCCGCACGCCGCCCGAGCGTGACGCGGCACCCGCCCCGGCCGCCAGGCCCGTCCGTCCCGTGGACGCCCTGACCATAAGCCCACGGTCCCGGCTACCCTGGCGGCGTGCGCCCTCCTCGGGCCAGCTCTGTCCGGGCTCGCCGGGGGAACGCGCAAAGCCGACAGCCGTCGCACCCAAGGGAGCCCTTTCATGGCCTCAGTGCCGCCGACCCCTTCCGCCGACAGCCGGACCCGTGTGTCCGAGCTCCGCGAGGCCCTGGCCACCCGTGTGGTCGTAGCCGACGGAGCGATGGGCACCATGCTCCAGGCCCAGGAGCCCACCCTCGAGGACTTCGAGAACCTCGAGGGCTGCAACGAGATCCTGAACGTCACCCGCCCGGACATCGTCCGCTCCGTGCACGAGGAGTACTTCGACGCCGGCGTGGACTGCGTCGAGACCAACACCTTCGGCGCCAACCACGCGGCCATGGCCGAGTACGACATCGCCGACCGCGTCTTCGAGCTCTCCGAGTCCGGAGCCCGCATCGCCCGCGAGACCGCGGACGCGTACTCCGCCCGCGACGGCCGACAGCGCTGGGTCCTGGGCTCCATCGGCCCCGGCACCAAGCTGCCCACCCTCGGTCACGTCGCGTACGGCACGATCCGCGACGGCTTCCAGGCCAACGCCGAGGGTCTCCTCGCCGGCGGCGCCGACGCCCTGATCGTCGAGACCACGCAGGACCTGCTCCAGACCAAGGCCTCCGTCCTGGGCGCCCGCCGCGCGCTGGAGGCGACCGGCAGCGACGTACCCCTGCTGGTCTCGATGGCGTTCGAGACCACCGGCACCATGCTGCTCGGCTCCGAGATCGGCGCCGCGCTCACCGCGCTCGAGCCGCTCGGCATCGACATGATCGGCCTGAACTGCTCCACCGGCCCCGCCGAGATGAGCGAGCACCTGCGCTACCTCACGCGCCACTCCCGGATCCCGCTGCTGTGCATGCCGAACGCGGGCCTGCCCGTCCTCACCAAGGACGGCGCCCACTTCCCGCTGGACGCCGAGGGCCTGGCCGACGCGCAGGAGAATTTCGTCCGCGACTACGGACTGTCCCTGGTCGGCGGCTGCTGCGGCACCACGCCCGAGCACCTGCGCCGGCTCGTCGAGCGGGTGCGTCAGCTGAGTCCCGTGGAGCGCAGCCCGCAGCCCGAGCCCGGCGCGGCCTCCCTCTACCAGTCGGTGCCGTTCCGCCAGGACACCTCGTACCTGGCCATCGGCGAGCGCACCAACGCCAACGGCTCGAAGAAGTTCCGCGAGGCCATGCTGGACGCCCGCTGGGACGACTGCGTGGAGATCGCCCGCGAGCAGATCCGCGAGGGCGCCCACATGCTCGACCTCTGCGTGGACTACGTCGGCCGCGACGGCGTCGCCGACATGGAGGAACTGGCCGGCCGCCTCGCCACCGCGTCCACCCTGCCGATCGTCCTGGACTCCACCGAGGTCGAGGTCATCCGGGCCGGCCTGGAGAAGATCGGCGGCCGCGCGGTGATCAACTCCGTGAACTACGAGGACGGCGACGGCCCCGAGTCACGGTTCGCCAAGGTCACCCGACTGGCCCAGGAGCACGGCGCCGCGCTGATCGCGCTGACCATCGACGAGGAGGGCCAGGCCCGCACCGCCGAGAAAAAGGTCGAGATCGCCGAACGGCTCATCGACGACCTGACCGGCAACTGGGGCATTCACGAGTCGGACATCCTCATCGACTGCCTGACCTTCACGATCTGTACCGGTCAGGAGGAGTCGCGGGGGGACGGCATCGCCACCATCGAGGCGATCCGCGAGCTCAAACGGCGCCACCCGGACGTCCAGACCACGCTGGGCCTGTCGAACATCTCCTTCGGCCTCAACCCGGCCGCCCGCATCCTGCTGAACTCCGTCTTCCTCGACGAGTGCGTCAAGGCTGGGCTGGACTCGGCGATCGTCCACGCGTCGAAGATCCTGCCGATCGCCCGCTTCGACGAGGAGCAGGTCACCACGGCCCTCGACCTGATCCACGACCGCCGCCGCGAGGGCTACGACCCGCTGCAGAAGCTCATGCAGCTGTTCGAGGGCGCCACCGCCAAGTCCCTGAAGGCCGGCAGGGCCGAGGAGCTGGCCGCGCTGCCGCTGGAGGAGCGCCTCAAGCGCCGCATCATCGACGGCGAGCGCAACGGACTGGAGGCCGACCTCGACGAGGCCCTCCAAGAACGCTCCGCGCTCGACATCGTCAACGAGACCCTGCTGGACGGCATGAAGGTCGTCGGTGAGCTGTTCGGCTCCGGCCAGATGCAGCTGCCCTTCGTGCTGCAGTCCGCCGAGGTGATGAAGACCGCGGTCGCCCACCTCGAACCGCACATGGAGAAGGTCGAGGGCGACGAGGCCGGCAAGGGCACCATCGTGCTGGCCACCGTCCGCGGCGACGTGCACGACATCGGCAAGAACCTCGTCGACATCATCCTGTCCAACAACGGCTACAACGTCGTCAATCTGGGCATCAAGCAGCCGGTCTCCGCGATCCTGGACGCCGCCGAGGAGCACCGCGCCGACGTCATCGGCATGTCCGGCCTCCTGGTCAAGTCCACCGTGATCATGAAGGAGAACCTGGAGGAGCTGAACCAGCGCGGCCTGGCGGCGAACTACCCGGTCATCCTCGGCGGCGCCGCCCTGACCAGGGCGTACGTCGAACAGGACCTGCACGAGATATACGAGGGCGAGGTCCGCTACGCCCGCGACGCCTTCGAGGGTCTGCGCCTCATGGACGCCCTCATCGGCGTCAAGCGGGGCGTGCCCGGCGCCAAGCTGCCGGAGCTGAAGCAGCGCCGGGTCCGCGCCGGCGCCGCCGTAGAGGTCGAGGAACGGCCGGAGGAGGGCCACGTCCGCTCGGACGTCGCCGTCGACAATCGCGTCCCGGAGCCGCCGTTCTGGGGCACCCGCGTCATCAAGGGGATCCCGCTCAAGGACTACGCGAGCTGGCTCGACGAGGGCGCCCTGTTCAAGGGCCAGTGGGGCCTGAAGCAGGCCCGCACCGGTGACGGGCCGACGTACGAGGAACTGGTCGAGACCGAGGGCCGCCCGCGCCTTCGCGGTCTGCTGGACCGGCTCCAGACCGAGAACCTCCTCGAGGCCGCCGTGGTCTACGGCTACTTCCCCTGCGTGTCCAAGGACGACGACCTGATCCTCCTGGACGAGAGCGGCAACGAACGCACACGGTTCACCTTCCCGCGCCAGCGCCGCGGCCGTCGGCTCTGCCTCGCCGACTTCTTCCGCCCGGAGGAGTCCGGGGAGACGGACGTCGTCGGCCTCCAGGTCGTCACCGTCGGTTCGCGCATCGGTGAGGAGACCGCCCGTCTCTTCGAGTCGAACTCCTACCGCGACTACCTCGAACTGCACGGCCTGTCCGTGCAGCTGGCGGAGGCCCTCGCCGAGTACTGGCACGCCAGGGTCCGCTCGGAGCTGGGCTTCGCGGGCGAGGACCCGGCGGAGATCGAGAGCATGTTCGAGTTGAAGTACCGGGGTGCCCGCTTCTCGCTGGGCTACGGCGCCTGCCCGAACCTGGAGGACCGCGCCAAGATCGCCGAGCTCCTCCAGCCCGAGCGGATCGGCGTCCACCTGTCGGAGGAGTTCCAGCTCCACCCCGAGCAGTCCACCGACGCCATCGTGATCCACCACCCCGAGGCGAAGTACTTCAACGCACGGTGACACCGGGGCGCCGTCCGGCATCCCGCACGGCGCCGCGCGTCTCACCCAGCACGCTGATCCGACAAGTCGTACACTGGTCGGTCCACTGCAGGCCGGTTCCCGCGCGGGAACCGGCCTGCTCGTCCCCCTAGGAGGTACGTGGATGACCAGTACGGTCCCCGCACTAGGAACCCGTACGGCCGAAGGTTCCGCACTCCAAGCCGTGCTGCTGGACATGGACGGCACCCTGGTGGACACCGAGGGTTTCTGGTGGGACGTCGAGCGCGAGGTCTTCGCCGGTCTGGGGCACGCCCTGGACGACTCCTGGCGTCATGTCGTGGTCGGCGGTCCCATGACCCGCAGCGCGGGCTTCCTCATCGAGGCCACCGGTGCCGACATCTCCCTCGGTGAGCTCACGGTCCTGCTCAATGAGGGCTTCGAGGAGCGCATCGGACAGGCCCTGCCGCTGATGCCCGGAGCCGCCCGGTTGCTGGCCGAGCTCGCCGCGCACGAGATCCCCACGGCCCTGGTGTCCGCCTCGCACCGGCGCATCATCGACCGGGTCATGACCTCGCTCGGGCCCCAGTACTTCGCCCTGAGCGTCGCCGGTGACGAGGTGCCCCGCACCAAGCCGCACCCCGACCCCTATCTGTTCGCGGCCTCCGGGCTGGGCGCCGATCCGGCGAGGTGCGCCGTCGTCGAGGACACCGCGACCGGTGTCGCCTCGGCGGAGGCGGCGGGCTGCCACGTCGTCGCCGTCCCGTCCGTCGCGCCCATCGCGCCGGCCGTCCGACGCACCGTCGTGACGTCCCTGGAAGAGGTCGACCTGACATTTCTGCGCGGGTTGTTGACCAACTGATGACAGAAATGCGCTGGGTGTTCACCCAGCGTGCGGAGGCGATAACCAGGTAATTCGACGCGCCCCCAACCAGGGGAATTAACACACCCGGGGCGGTCGAATTCCAGGCGGAGCGACCTCTTTTGAGCCTGTGACGTTCGCCACCTCATAAGGGGTCGACACAGGGTGACGTGTGTGCTCGCTCCCCCCGTTCGGGGGTGTCCGACGCGCCCTTGTGTCCCGATTGATGAGAGCCTGCACGAATCCTTCCCCTGTCGGGTTTTCGGTGTGTCCACGCCCGGTTTCGCTCCGTGATGGCTGCTCAACTCCGGTGACTGCGGGCGCTCGTGCAGGTGCGGACTAATCTCGTCGCGAGAACATCGCCGTACCCCCGTGATCCGCCGCAACACCCATGCATGTCGGGTACACGGACTCGACTCTGGAGAAACTCGAGCATGAACCGCAAGACCCTGGTGCTGCCGGCCGTCGTCGGCCTGATCGCGCCCGTGCTCGCCGCCTGCGGCGGGTCCGACAGCGGGAGCGGCGGCGGTGGCGACATCGTCGTCGGCACCACGGACCGGTTCATCGCCACCAAGGACGTCCCCGCGCCCCTCGACCCCGCCTACGCCTACGACGTCGGTACCTGGAACATCCTGCGCCAGACCGTGCAGACCCTGATGATCCAGCCCAAGGGCGAGGGCGACCCGGTGCCCGAGGCCGCCGAGAGCTGCGTCTTCACCGACAGCGGCAACGAGCGCTACGAGTGCAAGCTGCGCGAGGGCCTGAAGTTCTCCAACGGCGATCCCATCACCGCCGAGGACGTGAAGTTCTCCATCGACCGCGCCCGCGCCATCAAGGCCGACTCCGGCGTGTTCGCGCTGCTGTCCACCATCGACACCGTCGAGACCAAGGGCGACCGCGATGTCATCTTCCACCTGAAGACCGCGGACGCCACCTTCCCGTTCAAGCTGTCCACCCCGGTCGCCGGGATCGTCAACCCCGACGACTACGAGAAGAACAAGCTGCGCGACGGCTTCGCCGTGGACGGTTCCGGCCCCTACACCCTCAAGGCCGACACCAAGGGCGACGAGATGGTCAAGGCCGTGTTCACCAAGAACCCCGACTACAAGGGGACGCTCAAGGTGAACAACGACAGCGTCGACATGGTCTCCTTCACCGATGCCGACGCCATGGGCGCCGCTCTGGAGAAGGGTGACATCGACGTCATGTCTCGCACGATGTCGCCGGAGCAGATCAAGAAGCTGTCCGACAACTCCGGCGACGTCGACATGGTCGAGCTCGACGGCCTGGAGATCCGCTACCTGGGCTTCAACACCGACGCCCCCACCGTGAAGAGCAAGGCCGTACGCCAGGCCATCGCCCAGCTCGTCAACCGCAGCGAACTCGTCTCCCAGGTGTACGGCACCCAGGCCGAGCCGCTCTTCTCGCTGGTCCCGGCCTCCGTCACCGGCCACTCCAACTCGTTCTTCAACAAGTACGGCGACCCCAGCACGACCAAGGCCAAGTCGCTGCTGGAGAAGGCCGGCGTCACCACCCCGGTGAAGCTGACGCTGAACTACACCACCGACCACTACGGTCCGGCCACCAAGCAGGAGTTCCAGATCCTGCAGAAGCAGCTCAACGACAGCGGCCTCTTCGACGTCACCATCAAGGGCACCCCCTGGGACACCTACGTCCCGGCGGAGCGCAAGGGCGAGTACGCGGTCTACGGCATGGGTTGGTTCCCCGACTTCCCCGACGCCGACAACTTCCTCGCCCCCTTCCTCGACAAGGACAACTTCCTCAAGTCGCCGTACGTGAACAGCCGGATCATCAACACCCTGATCCCGGAGTCCCGCCGTGAGGCCGACCGCCTCGCCGCCGCCGGCACCCTGACCGACATTCAGGACACCGTCGCCCAGGACGTTCCCGTACTGCCCCTGTGGCAGGGCAAGCAGTACGTCGCCGCCCGCGACGACATCACGGGCACGGCGTACGCGCTCAACTCCGCCTCCACCCTTCAGCTGTGGGAGCTCGGCCGCGGTGTGAGCGGCTGACACCTCCTTCTGTGCCCGGGATCCATGACCAAGGCCCCGGGGTGACGAGAACCCGACGACAAGGCACACCCAAGTGAAGATGCGCAACCAGTGGCCGGTCCTGCCGATCGTGGCGGGATTGGCCTCCGGTCTGTTGACCGGATGCGGCACGGACAGCGGCGACAACGGGGGCACCGGCTCCGCGGTGGTCATGGGGATGTCGGACGACGTCCTGGCCACGGACCCCGCCTCCGGCTACGACCCCGGCTCGTGGCTGTTGTTCAACAACGTCTTCCAGTCGCTCCTGAGCTTCCCCAACGGAGGCACCGAGCCACAGCCGGAGGCCGCCGAGGAGTGCTCCTTCCAGGACACCCAGGCCAAGGTGTTCTCGTGCACGCTGAAGGACGGACTGAAGTTCAGCAACGGCGACTCCCTCACGTCCGAGGACGTGAAGTTCTCCTTCGACCGGATGCTGAAGATCAACGACGAGGCCGGCCCGGCGATCATGTTCCCCATGCTCGACAAGGTCGAGACGCCGAACGACAAGACGGTCGTCTTCAACCTGAAGGTCCCCGACGCCACGTTCCCCAGCAAGCTCGCCTCCGGCGCCGGCTCCATCGTCGACCACCGTCAGTACGACGCCGACGGGCTGCGCAAGGACGGCGACGCCGTCGGCTCCGGCCCCTACAAGCTGGACTCCTTCGGCGACGACGAGGCCGTCTTCTCGGTCAACGAGAACTACAAGGGAACCGCCGACGTCAAGAACTCCGGCGTCACCCTGAAGTTCTTCCACGGCGACCAGTCCGCCCTGAAGAAGGCGCTCCTCGACAAGAAGGTCGACATCGCCTACCGCGGTCTCACCGCGGGCGACATCACCGACATCGAGGAGGGCGACCCCGACTCGGGCGTCAAGGTCGTCGAGGGCACCAGCGCCGAGGTCCAGCACCTGGTCTTCAACATGGACGACCCGGTCGCCGGCAAGCTCGGCGTCCGCAAGGCCCTCGCCTACCTGATCGACCGCGACGCCCTCATCAAGAACGTCTACCAGGGCACCGCGACCCCGCTGTACTCGATCATCCCGGCGGGCATCGCCGGCCACAACACCGCCTTCTTCGACCGCTACGGCGCCAGCCCCTCCAAGGACAAGGCCGCCACCGCGCTCAAGAACGACGGCATCACCGGCAAGGTCAAGCTCACCCTCTGGTCCACCCCCTCCCGCTACGGCCCCGCCACCGACCAGGAGCTCAAGGCCATAGCCGGCCAGCTCAACGACAGCGGCCTCTTCGACGCCGACGTGAAGTCCGTCGCCTACGGCCAGTACGAGAAGGACATCGAGGCCGGCAAGTACGGCGTCTACGTCAAGGGCTGGGTGCCCGACTACCCGGACGCCGACAACTTCACCGCCCCCTTCTTCGGCAAGGGCAACGTGCTCAGCAACAACTACACCAACAGCACCATCACCGACACCCTCATCCCCCGCACCGCGTCCCAGAGCGAACGCGCCAACACCGACGGGGACTTCGGCCGGCTCCAGGACATCGTCGCCGACCAGATGCCCGTCCTGCCGGTCTGGCAGGCCAAGCAGTACGCGGTCTCCCGCGAGAACGTCTACGGCCTGCAGTACTGCCTCGACGCCTCGACCGTCTTCCGGTTCTGGGAGCTCAGCAAGAGCGAGGACTGATCGACAGACACGCGTAGGGCGCCCCCTGGAAACTGCCGTGAAGGGGGCGCCCTACGCGCGTACGTCCGCTCTACTGCGCCCCGGGGCGCACCAGACCGCTCTCGTACGCGTACACCGCGGCCTGCACCCGGTCGCGCAGCCCCAGCTTCGTCAGGACATGGCCCACATGCGTCTTGACAGTGGTCTCGCTGACGAACAGATCGGCGGCGATCTCCGCGTTCGACAACCCGCGCGCCACCAGCTTCAGCACCTCCACCTCACGGTCGGTCAGCGTGTGCAGCGTGTCCGGCACCGGCTCGTCACCCGACGGCAGATGCGTGGCGTACTTGTCCAGCAGGCGCCTGGTGATACTCGGCGCGAGCAGCGCCTCACCCGCGGCCACCACCCGGATCGCCTGCACCAGTTCGTTGGCCGGCGCGTCCTTCAGCAGGAAGCCACTGGCCCCCGCGCGCAGCGCCTCCACCACGTACTCGTCGAGGTCGAAGGTCGTCAGCACCAGCACCTTCGCCGGCCCGTCCCGTCCCGGCCCGGTGATCTGCCGGGTCGCCTCCACACCGTCCATCCGCGGCATACGGATGTCCATCAGAACCACATCGGGCTGTAGCGCACGCACCTGGTCGAGTGCCTGCAGTCCGTCACCGGCCTCCCCGACGACCGCGATGTCCTGCTCGGCCTCGAGAATCATCCGGAAGCCGGTACGCAGCAGCGGCTGGTCGTCGACCAGTAGGACGCGGATGGCCACGTAAGTCTCCTTCGCTAGTCCGGCCCCATTCTGCCCTGCGTGACCTCGTCGGACTCCGCCGCCCTCACCGGCAGCGGCAGCGGATAGGGCGGGGGAGTGCCGCCGAACTCCGGGCAGTGCGCCTGGTGATCGCACCAGCCGCACAGCTTCGTGGGCCGCGGCCGCCAGTCACCCGTCTCCGTCGCCAGCCGGATCGCCTCCCACAGCGCGAGCAGCTTGCGCTCCACCCGCTCCAGGTCGGCGACGACCGGGTCGTACGTCAACACGTCACCGCTGCCGAGATACACGAGCTGCAGCCGGCGTGGGACCACGTTCTTCAGCCGCCACACGACCAGGGCGTAGAACTTCATCTGGAACAGGGCGCCCTCCGCGTACTCCGGCCTCGGCGCCTTCCCCGTCTTGTAGTCGACGATCCGCACCTCGCCGGTCGGCGCCACGTCGACGCGGTCGATGATGCCGCGCAGCGTCAGCCCCGACTCCAGCTCCGCCTCGATGAACAGCTCCCGCTCGGCGGGCTCCAGCCGCGTCGGATCCTCGAGGGTGAACCAGCGCTCCACCAGCCGCTCCGCCTCACCCAGCCAGCGCGCCAGCCGCTCGCCCTCCGGATCGTCGGCGAACAGCTCCACCACCTCGGGCCGGCTCTCCCGCAACCGGTCCCACTGGCCGGGGATCAGCGACTTGGCGCGCGGCGCCGTACGCTCGGCCGCCGGGGCGTCGAAGAGCCGCTCGAGCACCGCGTGCACCAGCGTGCCCCTGGTCGCCGCCTCGCTCGGCTTCTCCGGCAGCCGGTCGATCACCCGGAACCGGTACAGCAGGGGGCACTGCATGAAGTCACTGGCACGCGAGGGCGACAGGGAGGCGGGCCGTATGACGACGGCCTTCGGCGCCACGGCCTGCGCCTGGTCCGGTACCACACCGTCGCTGGGGGATGGGTCGACGCCCTCCGTGCTGGTCTCCATGACCACAGACCATACGGGCCGCCACTGACAGTGACCCGCCCGATGGCCCGTGACGACGACAACAGCGCGGGAAACACAGGGGTGCCGGGGCGGAACGCGCCACGGCGGCCGCATACCATCGACCCGAGACCTTCCCGCCGTGAGGCGCGGAACACGCTGCGAACGAGGGGACACCGTGGTGGAAAGCGGCGGGAGCGGGCAGCCGCGCCCGGGCAACGACGAGGCGGACCCCAACGGTCCGAACCCCGGCCCCTCGCGCGGACCGGCGAAGGACACCCCGGCTCAGCCGGAGAGCCCCGACCGCCCGGCGCCCGCCTCTCCCGAAGGCCGCACGCCGGACAGCGGAACGCCCGGCGAGACGCCCACCGGCGAGACGCCCCCCGAGGAGACGTCCGGGGCCGCCGCAGCCACAGCTGCCGAAGACCGTACGCCCGCCACCCGCGACGAGGGCTCCCAGGCCCCCGCCGACGAGGACCGCACGTCCGGCGCGGACTCAGCACCCCCCACGCCGGAAGGCCGCACCGCCGGCGAGCCCCCCCAGCGCACCACGCCCGAGCCGGCCCACCCCGCAGCCGCCGACCAGGTCCGGCGCCGGCCCCCCGGCCACCACGGCGAGCTCCACCCCGACCACCCCCATGCCCACTCGGGCACCAAGGGGCGCCCCCCGAAGCCCCCGGAGAACACCCGGGGCGGACTGCTGATGGGGCGGCCGTTCGGGGTGCCCGTGTACGTCGCGCCCAGCTGGTTCCTCGTCGCGATCCTGATCACCTGGGTCTTCGGCGGCCAGCTCGACCGCGTCCTGCCCGAACTCGGCGCCCTGCGCTACCTCGTCTCCCTCTTCTTCGCGGTCGCCTTCTACGCCTCCGTCCTCGTCCACGAACTGGCCCACACGGTCGCCGCCCTCCGTTTCAAGCTCCCGGTCCGCCGCATCCAGCTCCAGTTCTTCGGGGGCGTCTCCGAGATCGAGAAGGAGGCCGAGACCCCCGGGCGTGAGTTCGTGCTCGCCTTCGTCGGCCCCCTGCTCTCCCTCGTCCTGTCCGGCCTCTTCTACCTCGCCATGCAGCCCGTCGAACCCGGCACCGTCCCCGGGGTCCTGCTGGCAGGCCTGATGATCTCCAACCTCATCGTGGCCGCCTTCAACCTGCTGCCCGGCCTCCCCCTCGACGGCGGCCGGATGCTCCGCGCCGTCGTATGGAAGATCACCGGCAAGCCGATGACCGGCACCGTCGCCGCCGCCTGGGTCGGCCGCGCCCTCGCCGTCTCCGTCCTGATCGGTCTGCCCCTGCTGACCCAGTCCGGAGCGCTCGGCTCCGCCGCCGAGGACAGCGTCGGCATGGACACCGTCATGGACGCCCTGCTCGCCGCCATCCTCGCCGCGATCATCTGGACCGGCGCCGGCAACAGCCTGCGCATGGCCCGCCTGCGCGAACACCTTCCCGACCTGCGCGCCCGCACCCTCACCCGCCGCGCCGTCCCGGTCGAGAGCGACACCCCGCTCTCCGAGGCACTGCGCCGGGCCAACGACGCCGGAGCCCGCGCCCTCGTCGTCGTCGACGCCCATGGCCAGCCCGTCTCCCTCGTCCGCGAGGCCGCCATCGTCGGCGTACCCGAGCACCGCCGCCCCTGGGTCCCCGTCAGCGGCCTCGCCCAGGACCTCACCGACGGCATGCGCGTCTCCGCCGAGCTCGCCGGCGAGGACCTCCTGGACGCCCTGCGCGCCACCCCCGCCACCGAGTACCTCGTGGTCGAGGAGACCGGCGAGATCTACGGTGTCCTGTCCGCGGCAGACGTCGAGCGGGCCTTCGTGAAGGCCATGGCCAGGCCGGCCTGAGCGCCCGCACCCCGCGCACGCACCGTCAGTGGTTCGAGCGCCCCGCAGGGAACGGTAGGCTGTTCACATGTCCGAACCGACCGGTGCCGCCCGCAGGCGCGGGCCCTTCAAGGTCGGGGACCAGGTACAGCTGACCGACCCCAAGGGCCGCCACTACACGTTCACGCTCGAGGCCGGGAAGAACTTCCACACCCACAAGGGTTCCTTCCCGCACGACGAACTGATCGGTGCTCCCGAGGGCAGCGTCGTCCGCACCACCGGAAACGTCGCCTACCTCGCGCTGCGCCCCCTGCTCCCCGACTACGTCCTGTCCATGCCCCGCGGGGCAGCCGTCGTCTACCCGAAGGACGCGGGGCAGATCCTCGCCTTCGCCGACATCTTCCCCGGCGCCCGCGTCGTCGAGGCCGGCGTCGGCTCCGGCTCGCTCAGCAGCTTCCTGCTGCGCGCCATCGGCGACCAGGGCATGCTGCACTCCTACGAGCGCCGCGAGGACTTCGCCGAGATCGCCCAGCAGAACGTGGAGCGCTACTTCGGCGGCCCGCACCCCGCCTGGCAGCTCACCGTCGGCGACCTCCAGGACAACCTGAGCGACGCCGACGTCGACCGGGTCATCCTCGACATGCTCGCCCCCTGGGAGTGCCTGGAGGCCGTCTCCAAGGCCCTGGTCCCCGGCGGCATCCTGTGCTGCTACGTCGCCACCACCACCCAGCTCGCCCGGACCGTCGAGTCCATCCGCGAGCTCGGCGGCTTCAACGAGCCGACCGCGTGGGAGTCGATGATCCGAAACTGGCACATCGAAGGCCTCGCCGTCCGCCCCGACCACCGGATGATCGGCCACACCGGCTTCCTCCTGACCGCCCGTCGCCTCGCCGACGGCGTCGAGCCGCCCATGCGCCGCCGCCGCCCCGCCAAGGGCGCCTACGGCGACGACTACAGCGGCCCCAACGCCGACGGAGGCATCGGCCGCTAGAGCCGGCCCCGGCCACCCGGCGGCCCTGTGCCGCAGTCAACGTCGTCCCGCCGTGGTGGAGTTCCCGCAACATTGAGGGGAACTCCACCACGGCGGCTTTTCGTTGACGTCCGATGAGATATCGGGCGCCGGCCCCACTCCAGTGCGCGCCCGGCCTCGTACCCCGCCGTTCCCTCCCGGTGTGACGTGTGGCACCATGCTGGCCATCCACCGGCACAGCCCCCACGGGAGACGCTCCTAGTGCAGCAATCCGCCGTCCCGGAACTCGCACACACCCACACGCGCCCGATCCACTGGCTCGCCACCGCGACGGCTCTCGCCGGTGTCGTAGCCCTCTCCTCACTCCTCCAGCCCGGGGCGGCGACCGCCGCCCAGGCCTCCGGCCCAGAATCGAAGACCGCCCCCGCGGCCGCGCCCCCGGCCACCACCGGCGTCGACTTCCCCCTCCGGTGCGGACCGGTGAAGGCCGTCGTGCAGAGGACGGCCAGCGGAGACCTCGACGGAGACGGCCGACCCGAGACCGTGGCCGTCGTCCACTGCGACGCGCCCATGGGCACCCCGCCCGACGCCGTCTACGTCCTCACTCGGGCCGAGGACGCCGCGCAGCCGCGCGTGGTCGCCACTCTCGTCGACACCAAGGCCCGTCAGACCGTCACCACCGTCGCCGTCCGCGACGGGGCCGTCCTCGCCTCATACCTCGGCTACTCCACGCCCGACGTGCCGAGTTGCTGCCCCGACGTCAAGGGCGACGCGAAGTGGCAGTGGAAGAACGGCGCGTTCCTGCGTTCCACGCCGGCGGGGGCGCACAGCGTCTGAGTGCCGCGCGGGCGAGGTGATGCGCCGTGTCCGGACGCTCACTCCGCGTCCGGACCGTACACCTCCACCTTGTCCGAAACCCGACGCACATGGATGCACTCCCCGGGGCACTCCCGCGCCGAGTCCACGACATCCGTCAGCAGCGGCAGCGGCACCCGTGTCGTGGCGCCCGCGTCCTGCAGCAGCGCCTCGTCCGCGCCCTTCACATAGGCCAGCCCGTCGATGTCCAGCTCGAACACCTCGGGCGCGTACTGGGCACAGATGCCGTCGCCGGTGCACAGGTCCTGGTCGATCCAGACCTCGAGCGCGTCGCCGCCGACTTCTGCCTCCTGCTGCACGGTCATGTCTGTCTTGCTCTCCTGGGGCCGGGTACGGAACGCCTCGACCCTACCTCCGGCCACGCACGAAACCGTGTGCGGTGGGTGCCCACCCGCTCCGGTCCGTGACCGCCCCGGAAGGCCGAGAACACGTCCAGCCGCCCGGTACCCCGCGCGGATCGCGCCACACCCGCACGACAGCAGCCCCTCGCCGGGCCCTCGGACAACTCACGCTCCCTTCGAAGACTTTGACCCCTGCGACGTTGGAACACTCGGCTTCTGAATCCCGTTGAGTGGGTATCCACACGGCACGAGGGAGAGCACAGGGTGACCGACGACACACCTTGACAGTCTTTGTGATCTAGGGGTTTCAATCGACACCCACCCAGGTAGGGTCTGGAAGCGTCCAGCTCCCCTTGGAGGAGGTGAGGACCGTGGCAGCCCACGACGACGACATGAACCGCGGCATCCGCCCGGGACGCGGGTCCGACGACCCGGCCGGGCAGATTGCCTACCTTGAGCAGGAGATCGCCGTCCTGCGACGTAAGCTCGCCGACTCTCCGCGACACACGAGGATTCTCGAAGAGCGGATCGTCGAGCTGCAGACCAACCTGGCCGGCGTGTCCGCCCAGAACGAGCGACTCGCCAACACACTGCGTGAGGCCCGCGACCAGATCGTGGCCCTCAAGGAAGAGGTCGACCGGCTCGCCCAGCCGCCGGCCGGCTTCGGTGTCTTCCTCGTGGCGAACGAGGACGGCACGGCCGACATCTTCACCGGGGGCCGCAAGCTCCGGGTGAACGTCAGCCCCAGCGTCGAGCTCGAGGAGCTCCGGCGCGGCCAGGAAGTCATGCTCAACGAAGCGCTCAACGTGGTCGAGGCCATGGAATTCGAGCGCGTCGGGGACATCGTCACCCTCAAGGAAATCCTCGAGGACGGCGAGCGCGCCCTGGTGCTCGGGCACACCGACGAGGAACGGGTGGTGCGGCTCGCCGAGCCGCTGCTGGACGTCACCATCCGTCCCGGCGACGCCCTCCTGCTCGAACCCAGGTCCGGCTACGTCTACGAGGTCGTACCGAAGAGCGAGGTCGAGGAACTCGTCCTCGAAGAGGTCCCCGACATCGGGTACGAGCAGATCGGCGGTCTCGGCGGCCAGATCGAGGCCATCCGCGACGCGGTCGAGCTGCCGTACCTCTACCCGGACCTCTTCAAGGAGCACGAGCTGCGTCCCCCCAAGGGCGTCCTGCTCTACGGACCGCCCGGATGCGGCAAGACGCTCATCGCCAAGGCCGTCGCCAACTCGCTGGCCAAGAAGGTCGCCGAGGTCACCGGCCAGGCCGCCGGCAAGAGCTTCTTCCTCAACATCAAGGGCCCCGAGCTCCTGAACAAGTACGTCGGCGAGACCGAGCGGCAGATCCGCCTCGTCTTCCAGCGTGCTCGTGAGAAGGCCAGCGAGGGCACCCCCGTCATCGTCTTCTTCGACGAGATGGAGTCCCTCTTCCGCACCCGCGGCTCCGGTGTCAGCTCGGACGTCGAGAACACGATCGTCCCGCAGCTGCTCGCCGAGATCGACGGTGTGGAAGGCCTGCAGAACGTGGTCGTGATCGGTGCCTCCAACCGCGAGGACATGATCGACCCCGCCATCCTGCGCCCCGGCCGGCTCGACGTGAAGATCAAGATCGAGCGTCCGGACGCCGAAGCGGCCAAGGACATCTTCGGCAAGTACCTCACCGAGCGCCTCCCGCTCCACGCGGACGACCTCGGCGAGCACGGCAGCGACAAGACCACCACCGTCCAGAGCATGATCCAGACGGCCGTGGAACACATGTACGCGGAATCCGAGGAAAACCGCTTCCTGGAGGTCACCTACGCCAATGGTGACAAGGAAGTCCTTTACTTCAAGGACTTCAATTCCGGCGCCATGATCGAGAACATCGTGGGCCGGGCCAAGAAGATGGCCATCAAGGACTTCCTCGAGAAGAATCAGAAGGGTCTGCGCGTCTCCCATCTCCTCCAGGCCTGCGTGGACGAGTTCAAGGAGAACGAGGACCTGCCGAACACCACCAACCCGGACGACTGGGCCCGTATCTCCGGAAAGAAGGGCGAGCGGATTGTTTACATCCGCACCCTCATCACCGGAAAGCAGGGCGCGGACACCGGACGCTCCATCGACACGGTGGCGAACACGGGGCAGTACCTGTAAAAGACAGGGCGGCTGCGGGTGCCCCACCGGGTACCCGCAGTCGGCTGTTTTTGCAGGCGGACGCTCGTGACCCAGAGGATGACGCAAATGATCTCCACACCAGCGCAATGGCGTTCTAGGCTCTTCGGTACCGCCGAGTCGCGCAGTGCGGGGACGGGCACCGCACACGCACCGGAGCGCCGGCGGTACTTGAGCGGTGTCCCCGACCGAGGACGCCGCCGGGCAAGGAGGGCCGCATGACCGTACGGCGAGTAATGGGCATCGAGACGGAGTACGGGATCTCCGTCCCCGGTCACCCCAACGCCAATGCCATGCTCACCTCGTCCCAGATCGTCAACGCCTACGCGGCGGCGATGCACCGGGCCCGCCGGGCCCGCTGGGACTTCGAGGAGGAGAACCCGCTGCGGGACGCGCGAGGCTTCGACCTCGCCCGCGAGGCCGCCGACGCCAGCCAGCTCACCGACGAGGACATCGGCCTCGCCAACGTCATCCTGACCAACGGCGCACGCCTCTACGTCGACCACGCACACCCCGAGTACAGCGCCCCCGAGGTCACCAATCCGAGGGACGCCGTCCTCTGGGACAAGGCCGGCGAGCGGATCATGGCCGAAGCCGCCGAACGAGCGGCCCAGCTACCCGGCGCACAGCCGATCCACCTCTACAAGAACAACACCGACAACAAGGGCGCCTCCTACGGGATGCACGAGAACTACCTGATGAAGCGGGAAACCGCTTTCTCGGACATCGTGCGCCACCTCACGCCCTTCTTCGTCTCACGGCAGGTCTTCGCCGGCGCCGGTCGCGTGGGCATCGGCCAGGACGGCCACGAACACGGCTTCCAGCTGAGCCAGCGCGCCGACTACTTCGAGGTCGAGGTGGGCCTCGAGACCACGCTCAAGCGCCCCATCATCAACACGCGCGACGAGCCGCACGCCGACGCCGAGAAGTACCGCCGTCTGCACGTCATCATCGGCGACGCGAACCTCTCGGAGATCTCCACCTACCTCAAGCTCGGCACCACGGCCCTGGTCCTGTCGATGATCGAGGACGGCTTCATCGCCGTCGACCTCGCCGTCGACCAGCCCGTACGCACCCTCCACCAGGTCTCCCACGACCCGTCGCTCAAGCGCCTGGTCACCCTGCGCAGCGGCCGCACACTGACCGCGGTACAGCTCCAGATGGAGTACTACGAGCTGTCCCGCAAGTACGTCGAGGAACGGTTCGGCGCGGACGTCGACGAGCAGACCAAGGACGTCCTGGCCCGCTGGGAGGACACCCTGAACCGGCTGGAGCGCGACCCGATGAGTCTCGCCGGCGAGCTGGACTGGGTCGCCAAGCGGGAACTCATGGAGGGCTACCGGCGCCGTGACGGCCTCGACTGGGACGCGGCGAGGCTCCACCTCGTCGACCTCCAGTACGCCGACGTACGGCCCGAGAAGGGCCTCTACAACCGTCTCGTGGCCCGCGGGCGCATGAAGCGCCTGCTGACCGACGCGGACGTCGAACGGGCGATGACGAAGCCACCCGAGGACACGCGCGCGTACTTCCGCGGCCGCTGCCTGGAGCAGTACGCCGACGACGTCGCGGCCGCGTCCTGGGACTCGGTGATCTTCGACCTGCCCGGCCGGGACAGCCTGCAGCGGGTGCCAACCCTGGAACCGCTACGCGGAACGCGAAATCACGTCAAGGAGCTCCTCGATCGCTGCCGCACGGCAGAAGACCTGGTCAGGGTGTTGTCCGGGAGCTGAGCGGCTTCCGGAGGGCACCGGGCGGGCAGGGTGGAAACCCCGCCGCCAGGGAATCATCGAAGTGGTCCCCGTACGTTGTGGCAACTACGGGGCCGATGTCGGACCCGGCTTGTAGGGTCTGATCATCACCGATCGGCAGGAAAGCCGACCTGTCGAGCATGTCGGGCAACTGAGCGGGGTGAGGGTTATGGCGACCAAGGACACCGGCGGCGGCCAGCAGAAGGCGACGCGTTCCACGGAGGAGGTCGAGGAGCAGACCGCGGACGCGCAGGCTTCCGAGGACCTCAAGGAGCGCCAGGAGAAGCTGAGCGACGACGTGGACTCGGTTCTTGACGAGATTGACGATGTACTCGAGGAGAACGCAGAGGACTTCGTGCGCTCCTTCGTGCAAAAGGGCGGCGAGTAAAGGCGTGAAAGCCACTTCGCCTTCGAAGTGAAGGTAACGGGGGGTGGAGTGGTGGACGAGCCGAATGCCAAGGAATGCACGGGCTGCAAGCGGAGCCTCGCTCCGGATGCATTCGCGCGGGACAGCAATCGGGTCGATGGCCTCCAGGTGCGCTGCCGGGAGTGCGTGGCGGAGTGCAGCGCCGCGCACTACCGGCGCCGCCGGGCGGCCGTGGGTAAGTCAGTGCGCGAGAAGGTGGAGGTCCCGGCAGGACACAAGCTCTGCCGGACGTGCGGCGAAGTGAAGCCGCGTGCTGAGTGGCATCGCAATGCGGCGGCGTCCGACGGCTTGTCGACGCGCCGCAAGGCCTGCCGAGCCGTCCGAGGACGACAGGACCACGTGAAGCGCCAGTACGGCATCACCGAAGCCGAGCGTGACGAGTTGATCGCCTCTCAACGAGGCGTCTGCTGCATATGTTTGTCGGCCCCCGCCGCACATGTGGATCACTGCCACAAGACGGGTAGGGTCCGTGGCGTACTGTGCTTCAGCTGCAATGCCGCACTGGGGCAGTTCAAGGATCGGCCCGATGCCATAAGGCGGGCTGCTGCTTACGTGGAAGGAATCGCGTGGAAGCCAACACTCGTAGCACCGGGCGTCTACCAGCTGCCTTCCTGACGCCAGGATCCTCGTCCTTCATGGACTTCCTCTCCGTGCACCAGCCGGAGATCCTGCCCGGGAACCGGCAGTTGCCGCCCACCCAGGGTGTGATCGAGGCGCCGCACGGCACCACGATCGTGGCCGTGACCTTCCCCGGGGGCGTGGTGCTCGCCGGTGACCGCCGGGCCACCATGGGCAACGTCATCGCGCAGCGTGACATCGAGAAGGTCTTCCCGGCGGACGAGTACTCGGCGGTGGGCATCGCCGGTACCGCGGGCCTCGCCGTGGAGATGGTGAAGCTGTTCCAGCTGGAGCTGGAGCACTTCGAGAAGGTCGAGGGGGCCCAGCTGTCCCTGGAGGGCAAGGCGAACCGCCTGTCGACCATGATCCGCTCCAACCTGGGCATGGCCATGCAGGGCCTCGCCGTGGTCCCGCTGTTCGCGGGGTTCGACGTGGACCGCGACAGGGGTCGCATCTTCTCCTACGACGTGACGGGCGGCCGCTCCGAGGAGCAGGGCTACGCGGCCACGGGCTCCGGCTCGATCTTCGCGCGCGGCGCCATGAAGAAGCTCTTCCGTGACGACCTGAGCGAGGCCGAGGCCACGACGCTCGTGGTGCAGGCGCTCTATGACGCGGCAGACGACGACTCGGCGACCGGTGGTCCCGATGTCGCCCGCCGGATCTACCCGATCGTCACCGTGATCACCGATGACGGCTTCCGCCGGCTCACCGAGGACGAGTCCTCCGAGATCGCCCGCTCGATCCTGGCGCGGCGCCTCGAGCAGCCGGACGGCCCGCGGGCCGCGCTGCTGTAGCCGGCCGGTCTGTCTTGCCAAGGTGATCCAGTGACATCCACAGAAAGGGACGGATAACCGGTGTCGACGCCGTTCTATGTCTCACCCCAGCAGGCGATGGCCGACCGTGCGGAGTACGCCCGCAAGGGCATCGCCCGTGGCCGCAGCCTGGTCGTGCTGCAGTACGCCGACGGCATCGTGTTCGTCGGCGAGAACCCGTCCCGCGCGCTGCACAAGTTCAGCGAGATCTACGACCGGATCGGCTTCGCGGCCGCCGGCAAGTACAACGAGTACGAGAACCTGCGGATCGGCGGCGTGCGCTACGCCGACCTGCGCGGTTACACCTACGACCGGGACGACGTGACCGCCCGCGGTCTCGCCAACGTCTACGCCCAGACGCTGGGCACGATCTTCTCCTCGGCCGGTGAGAAGCCGTACGAGGTGGAGCTGGTGGTGGCCGAGGTCGGCGAGACGCCGGACGGTGACCAGATCTACCGGCTGCCGCACGACGGTTCGATCGTGGACGAGCACGGCTCGGTCGCGGTCGGCGGCAACGCCGAGCAGATCAGCAGCTACCTGGATCAGCGTCACCAGGACGGCATGACGCTCGCGGAGGCGCTGAAGCTGGCCGTCCAGGCGCTGTCCCGCGAGCCGAACGGCGGCGAGCGGGAGATCCCCGCCGAGCGCCTGGAGGTCGCGGTCCTCGACCGCACGCGTCCGCAGCAGCGGAAGTTCAAGCGCATCGTCGGCCGCCAGCTGGCCCGCTTGCTGGAGGCCGGCGGTGCGGCGACGGAGGCGGAGAGCTCCGACGAGAACTCCGAGGACAGCTCCGACGAGGAGTAGGCCCGCCGCGCGCCCGTCCCTTCCTGCGCCCCGGCCGATGTCCCGGCTGGGGCGCAGGGGTGTCTCGGGGTGTTCTCGCGCCCTCGGCCCAGCGCCCGCGTGGCCTCAGGAGGCCCTGGGTGGGGCCGTGGAGGCCCGTAGGGCGAGGGTGACGGGGATGTCGCCCTGTTCGGGGGTGCGGGAGTCCAGGACGGCCAGGAGGGCGTGCATGCCGCGTTCGCCGAAGAGTTCCGCGTCGAGGCGGACGGTGGTGAGTTCGGGGTCGAGGGCGGTGGCGAGGGCGAGGTCGTCGACGCCGGTGACGGAGATGTCTTCCGGGATGCGCAGGCGGAGGCGTCGGACGGCCTTGTAGGCGCCGGCCGCGAGTTTGTCGTCGTCGCAGACCAGCGCGGTGGGTCGGGGGCCGGGGGCGGTGAGGGCGGTCTCGGTGGCGGTGCGGGCGTCGTCTATGGAGATGGGGGCGTACGCGGTCCGCAGGGTGGTTCCCGGTACGGCCGCGAGGCGTGTCGCGAGCTCCCGCGCGCGTACCTCGAAGGTCCAGGAGGCCACGTCGGCCGCGAGGTGCAGGAAGCGGCGGTGGCCGAGGCCCAGCAGGTGGTCGGCGACCTGTCGCGCGCCGTCGGCGATGTCGAGGTTGACGGTGGCCGCGCCGAGGCTGCCCTCCGGGTCGCTGTCGAGCATCACGAGGGGGAGCTGGTCGCCGCGGATGGCGGTGAGGGCGTCGGCGGCCATCGAGGAGGCGATGACGCCGTCCAGGGCGGCCTGGGCGGAGGCGAAGGGGTCCCGCGCGGGGCCGATGCCCTCGGGGGAGGGGTAGAGGACCACGCCGAAGCCGTGCTCGGCGGCCACGCGCGCGGCGCCCGTGTAGACGCCGGCGAAGAACTCCGTCGTCAGGGCCGGGACGACGAGCAGCACCGTCCGGGTGTGGCCGAGGCGGAGGTTGCGGGCGGCCAGGTTGGGCCGGTAGCCGAGCTCACGGGCGGCTTCCCGGACCCGCTGGGCCGTGGGCTCCGAGACCCGCCCGCGCCACTTGTCGCCGAGGACCAGGGAGACGGCGGCCTGGGAGACCCCCGCGGCATGGGCCACGTCCCGGCTGGTCGGGCGGGTACTACCTCGTGCCACCGTGGGCCTGCGCTTTCGTATGGACTGGCGGACAGCGGACATGGTACGTATGACGACCGGAAGTTATACGTAACACTTGAGGTGGGTGCAGAGCCTCGGGTGAGCCGACGGAGGGCAGCGCATGGCCGCGGGGTACCTGGAGATCCTCAGGACGAAGCACGCCGTGCGGCTGCTCACGGGAACGCTCGTGGGCCGGCTGCCCAACGCGGTCGCCCCCATCGCGATCGTCCTGTTCGTACGCGCGGAGGGCGGCACCTACAGCCTCGCGGGGGCGTTCGCGGCTGTCTACGGCGTCGCCAATGCCGTGGGCCAGCCGGTCCTCGGGCGCCTCGTCGACCTGTACGGGCAGCCACGCGTCCAGCTGCCCGCCGCCGTCGCGTCGGCGCTGGCGACGGCCGTGTTCGCCTTCTCGGGCACGGACCCGCTGCCCCTCGCCTACGCCGCGATGGTGGCCGCCGGCCTGTTCACGCCGCCCCTGGAGGGCGGGTTGCGGGCGCTGTGGCCCGCGGTCCTGCGCAGGGAGGACCAGATCCACACGGCGTACGCCCTGGACGCGGTGGCCCAGGAGGTCATGTTCACCGTGGGACCGCTGCTGGTGACCCTGTGCGTGTCGCTGTGGTCGGCGCAGGCCGCGGTGCTCGTGCTGAACGTCGTCGGGGTGCTCGGGGCGCTCAGCGTGGTCGTCTCGCCGCCCTCGCGCGCGTGGCGCTCGGCCCCGCGCGAGGCGCACTGGCTCGGGGCGCTGCGGTCGCCCGGCCTGCTGGCGCTCCTTGCCTCGTTCCTGTTCGTGGGGATCGCCATGGGCTCCATCGCGGTCGCCGCCGCGGCGTACGCGGACCAGAACGGCGGCGACGTCGTGTACGGCTGGCTGATGGCCGCTCTGGGGCTCGGCGCGCTGGCGGGCGGCACCGTGTACGGCGCACGGCCGTGGCAGGGCGTGCCGGAGCGGCGGCTACGGGTGCTGGTAGCCCTTCTGGCGGTGTGTTACCTGCCGCTGGCGTCGACGCCCGGCGCGGTGGCCATGACGGCGCTGGCGGCGCTCTCCGGGGTGTTCCTGGCGCCCTGCATCGCCTGTGCGTTCCTGATCGTGGACCGACACGCTCCGCGTGGAACGGTCACCGAGGCGTTCTCCTGGCTCGTGACGACGTTCACCGTGGGCGCGTCGGCAGGAACGGGCCTGGCCGGTCCCGTCGTCCAGGCCGGTGGCGCGCTGTGGGGGTTCGCGCTGCCGGGCGCGGCGGGGGCCGTGTCATTGCTGGTGTTGCTGGCCACGGGGCGGGTACTCGCAGCTCCCGCCGGGGGTGCGGTGGTTGCGGCTTCATCGGAAAATGATCCAAACCGTGCTGCCGAACCCCGTTTCAGTTCAGGGGATCGGGCGTAATGTTCAGTCATGGACCGCCGCATTTTCGGGCTGGAGAACGAGTACGGCGTCACGTGCACGTTCAGGGGACAGCGCCGCCTGTCTCCTGACGAGGTGGCGCGGTACCTCTTCCGCCGTGTCGTGTCATGGGGCCGCAGCAGTAACGTCTTTCTGCGAAATGGCGCCCGCCTTTATCTCGACGTGGGCTCACATCCGGAATACGCGACACCCGAGTGTGACAACGTGACCGAGCTGGTCACCCACGACAAGGCCGGCGAGCGCATTCTCGAGGGACTCCTGGTGGACGCCGAACGACGCCTGCACGAGGAGGGAATCGCGGGCGACGTCTACCTCTTCAAGAACAACACGGACTCGGCGGGCAACTCTTATGGTTGCCACGAGAACTATCTGGTGGCGCGGCACGGGGAGTTCTCCCGGCTCGCGGACATCCTGATTCCGTTCCTGGTCACGAGGCAACTGCTCTGCGGGGCCGGGAAAGTCCTGCAGACCCCGCGTGGTGCCGTGTACTGCGTGAGCCAGCGGGCCGAGCACATCTGGGAGGGCGTCTCCTCGGCGACGACCCGTTCCCGGCCGATCATCAACACGCGCGACGAGCCGCACGCGGACGCCGAGCGCTACCGCCGCCTGCACGTGATCGTGGGCGACTCGAACATGTCCGAGACGACCATGCTGCTGAAGGTCGGCGCGACCGACCTGGTGCTGCGCATGATCGAGGCGGGCACGGTGATGCGTGACCTCACCCTGGAGAACCCCATCCGGGCGATCCGCGAGGTCAGCCACGACATCACGGGCCGCCGCAAGGTGCGCCTGGCCAGTGGCCGGGAGGCCTCGGCGCTCGAGGTGCAGCGGGAGTACTACGAGAAGGCCGTGGACTTCTGCGAGCGCCGCGGTATCCGCACCGGCACGGTGGAGCAGGTGCTGGAGCTGTGGGGCCGCACGCTGGACTCGATCGAGTCCGAGGACCTCGACCGCATCGGTACCGAGATCGACTGGGTGATGAAGTACAAGCTCATCGAGCGCTACCGGGCCAAGCACAACATGACCATGTCGCATCCGCGGGTGGCGCAGATAGACCTCGCCTACCACGACATCCACCGTCGTCGTGGCCTGTACTACCTGCTGGAGAAGAAGGGGCAAGCGACCCGGATCTGCAACGACTTGAAGATCTTCGAGGGCAAGTCGGTGCCGCCGCAGACCACTCGGGCGCGCCTGCGTGGTGACTTCATCCGCAGGGCGCAGGAACAGCGCCGTGACTTCACGGTCGACTGGGTCCACCTCAAGCTGAACGACCAGGCTCAGCGCACGGTGTTGTGCAAGGACCCGTTCCGTTCGGTCGACGACCGCGTGGAGAAGCTCATCGCCGGAATGTGAGCGAACACGTTCCGCAAGAACTGTCGGAACGCAACACGGGCGCCGTACGTTTCCCGTACGGCGCCCTTCTCACGCCGTAGAGTTGCGCGCACGCCATCAGCAAGATCGACCGATTACGAGGCTTTCACCGTGCGCCGACGCTCACTCATCCTTGCCGCCGTTCCCGCTGGGCTGGTCACGCTCGCCGGATGCGGCGACGACAAGTCCGACTCGAGCAAGGCCAGCGACAGCGCGTCGCCGTCCGCGGCGGAGACCTCGGCCGCGCCACCGCCGAAGATCGTCGACGGTCCACTGCCGGCCATCACGGCGGGCACGAAGCTGAACGAGAAGCCGGCCGTGGCCAAGGGCAGCGGTGAGCCCTCGGACCAGCTCGCGGTGAAGACGGTGATCGCGGGCAACGGCCAGACGGTCGCGGAGAACGACTACATCCAGGCGAACTACCTGGGCCAGATCTGGTCCAGCGGGAAGGTCTTCGACAACTCCTACGACCGTAAGACGCCGCTGCTCATCCAGCTGGCCGCGGGCAGCATCATCGACGGCTGGCGCTATGCCCTCACCGGCAAGAAGGTGGGCAGCCGCGTCGAGTTCTCGGTGCCGCCGACCTGGGGATACGGCAAGAACGGCAACGCGCAGGCGGGGATCAAGGGCACCGACACGCTGGTGTTCGTGGTGGACCTCCAGGGCACCTTCAACGCCAAGAGCTCGGCGAAGGGCTCCGACGTCGCGCAGAACGACGCGAAGGTGCCCAAGGTCGGCACGAACACCGACGGCAAGGCGCCCTCCATCGAGGTGCCCAAGGCGGACCCGCCGAAGAAGCTCGTGGCGGACTACGTCATCGAGGGCGACGGCGACGAGGTGAAGGCGGACAGCACGGTCCTGGTGCAGTACAAGGGCGTGCTGTGGGACAACGGCAAGGAGTTCGACTCCACGTACAGCCGCAAGGCGCTGACGTCGTTCTCGTTGCAGCAGGTCGTCAAGGGGTGGGCGCAGGGGCTGACCGGCAAGAAGGTCGGCAGCCGGGTCCTCATCGTCGTCCCGCCGGACCTGGGCTACGGCGACAACCCGCCGGCCGGCAGTGGCATCAGCAAGGACTCGACGCTGGTCTTCAGCGTGGACATCCTCGCCAAGATGTGATCGCCCGGAGGTGTAAGACTGTGGGCGTTGCCTTTTCGCACAGAAGCAGGAGCTGAAGACGTGAGCATCGACAAGCCCGAGATCGACTTCCCGGGTGGCGAGCCCCCGGCGGACCTCGAGATCAAGGACATCTGGGAGGGCGACGGCGCGGTGGCGCAGGCGGGTCAGACCGTCACCGTCCACTACGTGGGTGTCGCCTTCAGCACGGGCGAGGAGTTCGACGCCAGCTGGAACCGTGGCACTCCGTTCCGCTTCCCGCTGGGCGGCGGCCGTGTCATCAAGGGCTGGGACCAGGGCGTGCAGGGCATGAAGGTCGGCGGCCGCCGCCAGCTGACCATCCCGGCCCACCTCGCCTACGGCAACCAGAGCCCGACCCCGGCGATCAAGCCCGGCGAGACGCTGATCTTCGTCGTGGACCTGCTCGGAGTCTGATCGTCCTACGACCGGACCCGATCACCTGGGGCCCATGCCTGCCCGGGCGTGGGCCCTCGGCTTTTGTCTGGATACCGCGGAGCGGTACGGTCGTCGCTCGTAGGCACCATAGGGAAGGCGAAGGGCGTCGATGGCCATTGCCAAGGCAGAGCGGCTGATGAACCTGGCGCTGTGTCTGCTGGGGACCCGGCGGCCGCTGAGCAAGCGTGAGCTGCGCGATTCCATCGAGGCTTACGTCGAGGCCTTCGGACCGGGGAACGGCGCCTCGGGCAGTGACGACTCCTTCAACCGGATGTTCGAGCGGGACAAGGACGACCTGCGCGAGCTGGGTCTGGTCATCGAGACCGTGGAGAACCTGGACGGCGAGGTCGGCTACCTGGCCCGCCGGGACAGCAACCGCCTGCCGCCCATCATCCTCGACGCCGAGGAGGCCGCCGCCCTCGGCCTGGCCGCCAAGGTGTGGCAGCAGGCCCGGCTGGCCGGTGCCGCCAGCGGCGCCCTGCAGAAGCTGCGCGCGGCGGGGCTGCCCGAGGACGTCGACCCCTATGAGGCGCACGGCGCGCTGGAGCCCCGTATCCCGGTGCACGAGGCCGCCTTCGAACCGCTGATGCTGGCCTGCCGCGACCGGCGGCCCGTCGTCTTCGACTACCGCAAGGCCACCGCCGCCCACCCCGAGTCCCGCCAGGTGGAGCCGTGGGCGCTGGAGTGCTGGCGCGGCCACTGGTATCTGGCGGGCTGGGACCGCGACCGGGGTGCCGAGCGGGTGTTCCGGCTCTCCCGGATCACCGGCAGGGTGCGCTCGCGGGGCGCCCGGTTCACCGCCCCGGTGCCCGACGTCGTCACCGTCCGTGAGACCGTCGCCCGCTGGGCGGGGGAGAGCGCCGACCGCAGCGCGCTGATCCGGCTGCGTTCGGGCGCCGGTTACCCCCTTCGGGCGAAGGCCGTCTCGGTGCGGGAACTCGGCGACGGCTGGGACGAGTTGGAGATTCCGTACGGGCACGGCCTGGACGCCTGGCTGGTGGAGTTCGGGCCGGACGTGGTGGTCCTGGAGCCGGCGGAGCTGCGGGCGGACGTCGTGGACCGGCTGCAGGCCGTGGCCAAGGGCTGAGGGGGAGCGGACAAGACAGTGGCAGGCAAACCGGTCAGGCCCGCGAACGCCATCGACCAGACCCGGCGGATGCTCTCCCTGGTGACCTACCTCAGGGAGCGCCCCGGAGCCCGGATCGAGGACGTCGCGCGCGCCTTCGGGATCACCGAGGACGAACTGGTCTCGGATCTCGACGTGCTGCCCATGTGCGGCACCAGCTTCCGCGGCGGCGATCTGCTCGACATCGACACCGACGGCGAGCGCATCTGGTGGCACAACCCGGCGGCCCTGGCAGCCGAGGCCGCCGAGCCGCTGCGGCTGGCCGCCGACGAGGCGACCGCGCTGCTGGTGGCGGCCCGGGCCGTGTCGACCCTGCCGGGGTTGCGCGAGAGCGACCGGCAGGCCCTGCTGCGGGCCACCGCCAAGGTGGAGGCGGCCGCAGGTGAGGCGGCGGGCGCCAGCGCACGTCTGTCGGTGACCTTCGAGTCCGAGGGCGGTGTCTTCGCCGACGTCGACCGGGCGATCTCCGAGCG
Source organism: Streptomyces griseus subsp. griseus (assembly GCF_000720255.1). Classification (GTDB taxonomy): domain Bacteria; phylum Actinomycetota; class Actinomycetes; order Streptomycetales; family Streptomycetaceae; genus Streptomyces; species Streptomyces griseus_I. The sequence continues at coordinate 206,075 of NZ_JOJE01000003.1, forward strand.
CCGCCGGCTGTGGATCCGCTACTACTCACCCGCCCGCGACGAGGTCACCGAGCGCGAGATCGACCCGATCCGCCTGGTCAGCGTCGGCCACACCTATGTGGAGGGCTGGTGCTATCGCTCCGAGGCGCGCCGCACCTTCCGTCTCGACCGGGTCGCCGAGATCAAGGTCCTCGACGAGCCGTCCGCACCGCCGGAGATCGAACTGCGGGACCTGTCGGAGGCGCTGGTGCAGCCCGCCGCCGAGGACCCCGAGGTGGTCGTCGAGGTCGGCCCGGGCGGGCGCTGGGTGGCGGAGTACTACCCGCACGACAGCGCGGATGAGCTTTCCGACGGCGGGCTGCGTATCACTCTGCGCACCCCCGACCCCGCGTCGCTCAGACGGCTGGCGCTGCGGCTCGGGCGCGACGGCCGGATCGTCTCGCCGCAGGACCTGGCCGACAGTGCCCGCCGGGCCGCCCGCGAGGCGCTCGCGGCCTACGACGGGGTCGAGGCACAGGAGGCGTATCCGGGCCGTGAGGGGCTCGGTGACCAGCACGACGGGCAGTTCGACAGGCAGGAGCAGGGGCTTTGAGCGAGTCGGCGTCGTCCGGGGTGGGCATGTCGGTGGCCTCCGCCTTCGCGGGGATGCAGAGCGTGGCCCCCGTGGTGTTCCGGGCCGGCTGCCCGGAATGCCGGGGCCGCTTCGAGCTCGCCGCGAGCGCACTGCGCCTGGCCATCGGCGCCACGAGCCGCACCACCTTCTACTCCTTCACCTGCCCCGCCTGCGGTGCCTCGGTCCGCAAGCCGGCCGGGGAGCGGGTCGTGGAGTTGCTGACCGGTGGCGGGGTACGCACCCTGCGGCTGCACACCCCGTAGCAGGGTCTAGGCTCGGCGTCATGTTCTGGCCGATGTTCGCGGTTGCTGTGGGTTTCCTGGGTCTCGCCGTGCTCGGTGTGCTCGCGGTGCGGGTCTTCGTTGAGGCCCAGCGGCTGGGGCGGCAGGTGACCGATTCCGCGCGGCGTATCAGCAGGGCGGCGGAGGAGCTGGAACGGGCGTCCGCCAGTGCCGCCCGCGCTGTCGATTCCCTGTGACACGGACGTCGTCGGCTGTGAGTCCCGTGATCCACGCGTTTTGGGCCACTTCGACCTGTCAACTTGACGCCCTCGCCAGGTACGCTGCTGGTCGCGGCACGGAAAACGAGGCCCGTTCCGCTGACCGGGAGTACGCACGGGGATTGCCTCACGTTTACCCCTGAGCGTTACGATCGCTGCCAACACGATCGTTCGGACATGTGTCCGACCGGTCGGACAGCACCCCACCCAGCCGCCTCGGTGAGAAGGTAAAGACTTATGTTCGGAAGGCTCGGCGCCCCCGAGATCATTCTCATCCTCGTCGTCATCATCCTGCTGTTCGGCGCGAAGAAGCTTCCCGACATGGCTCGCTCGCTCGGCAAGTCCGCGCGCATCCTCAAGAGCGAGGCCAAGGCGATGAAGGACGAGGGCAACAACTCCTCCACCCCGGCCGGTCCGCCCAACGATGGCGAGCAGCCCCCGGCTCAGCGCACCATCCAGTCCGCGCCCGGCGATGTGACCAGCTCCCGCCCGGTCAGCGAGCCGACGGACACGACCAAGCGCTGACGCAGGGCCGGTGACCTCCGGCCCGCTGCACGAGATGGGAACGTGGGTTGCTGAAGTCTGCCCGCAAGCAGGAGAGGGACCCCGAGGGGCGGATGCCCCTCGGCGATCACCTTCGTGAGCTGCGCAACCGGCTTGTGAAGGCTGTCCTCGCGATCGTCGTCATCACGATCGTGGCCGCCTTCTTCTACAAGGACATCATCGAGTTCTTCACGAACCCGATCTTGGACGCGGTGGGGTGCAAGTCGACCTTCTCCGAGCTGGCGCAGCAACGGAGCGGTACCTGCGCCCGTATCGTCCTGAACGGCCTGCTCACCCCCTTCACACTCGCCCTCAAGGTCTCCCTGATGGCCGGTGTGATCTTCGCGTCGCCTGTCTGGCTCTACCAGCTCTGGGCGTTCGTCGCTCCCGGGCTGCACAAGCACGAGAGGAAGTACGCCTACGCGTTCGTCGGCACGGGCGTACCGCTGTTCCTCGGCGGTGGATTCTTCGCGTACAAGACGCTGCCCACCATGGCGAAGGTGCTCCTCGAGTTCTCGCCCGCCGATCTCGACAACCAGCTGCCGCTGGACGACCTGCTGGACCTCGTCGTCCGTATGGTGCTCGTCTTCGGTCTCTCCTTCGAGCTGCCGCTGCTGCTCGTCATGCTCAACCTGACCGGTGTGCTGTCCGGCAAGCGGATGCTCGGCTGGTGGCGGGGCATGATCATGGGTATCACCGTCTTCGCGGCCGTGGCCACACCCAGCACCGATCCGCTGACCATGCTGGCGCTGGCCGGGCCGATCTGGGTCCTGTACTTCTGCGCGACAGCTTTCTCCCTGATGAACGACAACCGCCGCCGCCGCCGCGAGGCCGAGGGACCTGACGACGACGAGGCCTCCGAACTGGACCTCACGCCCGAGGACATCGGCGAGGTCGAGGCCGTCCCCGCCAGCCGGGCGCTGCCCGAGCAGGCGAGCACGGACCGGGTCAACGGCTACGACGACGTGACCTGACACCGGCGCTCGAGGAGCGTGCCGGGGCCCACAAGTGCCCGGCGCGCCCCCGGTGTAGCGCCGTGAGCTGCGTGAACTGCAGGTTTCACAGCCATCGATCCGGATAATGATCGTCCTGTTGTCAGTGCGGCCCGGTACGCTCGAAAGCACGATGACAGAGGACCTCTCACCGGCCGAGCGGTACGCGGCAGCACGTAGGCGCGCTGTCGAGCAGGCCACCGCGCTCGCGTCCTTCCGCGAGATGTACGACTTCGGTCTCGACCCCTTCCAGATCGAGGCCTGCCAGGCACTCGAGGCCGGCAAGGGCGTGCTGGTGGCCGCCCCCACCGGTTCCGGCAAGACGATCGTGGGCGAGTTCGCCGTCCACCTCGCCCTCCAGCAGGGCAAGAAGTGCTTCTACACGACACCGATCAAGGCGCTGTCGAACCAGAAGTACGCCGACTTGTGCCGCCGTTACGGCAGTGCGAAGGTCGGTCTGCTCACCGGCGACAACAGCGTCAACTCCGACGCCCCGGTGGTCGTGATGACCACCGAGGTGCTGCGGAACATGCTCTACGCGGGCTCGCAGACTCTGATCGGCCTCGGGTACGTGGTCATGGACGAGGTGCACTACCTCTCCGACCGCTTCCGAGGCGCGGTCTGGGAAGAGGTGATCATCCACCTTCCCGAGTCCGTGACACTGGTGTCGCTGTCGGCGACCGTGTCGAACGCCGAGGAGTTCGGCGACTGGCTCGACACCGTCCGCGGCGACACCGAGGTGATCGTCTCGGAGCACCGGCCGGTGCCGCTGTTCCAGCACGTCCTGGCCGGGCGCCGGATGTACGACCTGTTCGAGGAGGGCGAGGGGCACAGAAAGGCCGTCAACCCCGACCTCGCGCGCCTGGCCCGCATGGAGGCCAGCCGACCGTCGTACCAGGACCGCCGACGCGGCCGCGCCATGCGCGAGGCCGACCGCGAGCGTGAGCGCAGGCAGCGCTCACGCGTGTGGACGCCGAGCCGGCCCGAGGTCATCGAACGGCTCGACGCCGAGGGCCTGCTGCCCGCCATCACCTTCATCTTCAGCCGCGCCGCCTGCCAGGCCGCCGTCGAACAGTGCCTGTACGCGGGCCTGCGGCTCAACGACGACGAGGCCCGGGAGAAGGTGCGCGCGCTCGTCGAGGAGCGCACTGCCTCCATCCCGGCCGAGGACCTGCACGTCCTCGGCTACTACGAGTGGCTGGAGGGTCTGGAGCGAGGCATCGCCGCCCACCACGCGGGCATGCTGCCGACGTTCAAGGAGGTCGTCGAGGAACTCTTCGTACGCGGCCTGGTCAAGGCGGTGTTCGCCACCGAGACCCTCGCCCTGGGCATCAACATGCCCGCCCGCTCGGTGGTGCTGGAGAAGCTCGTCAAGTGGAACGGCGAACAGCACGCCGACATCACCCCCGGCGAGTACACCCAGTTGACCGGGCGTGCCGGGCGGCGCGGCATCGACGTCGAGGGCCACGCCGTGGTGCTGTGGCAGCGCGGGATGAACCCCGACCACCTCGCCGGGCTCGCCGGTACGCGCACGTATCCGCTGCGCTCCAGCTTCAAGCCGTCGTACAACATGGCGGTCAACCTGGTCGAGCAGTTCGGCCGGCACCGTTCGCGCGAGCTGCTCGAAACGTCCTTCGCGCAGTTCCAGGCCGACAAGTCGGTGGTCGGGATCTCCCGGCAGGTGCAGCGCAACGAGGAGGGGCTGGAAGGCTACAAGGCCTCCATGACCTGCCACCTCGGCGACTTCGACGAGTACGCGCGACTGCGTCGTGACCTCAAGGACCGCGAGACCGAGCTGGCCCGGCAGGGCGCGTCGCAGCGGCGCGCGGAGGCGGCCGTGGCGCTGGAGAAGCTGAAGCCGGGCGATGTCATCCACGTCCCGACGGGCAAGTACGCCGGTCTGGCGCTGGTGTTGGACCCGGGGCTGCCCGCCGGCCGCTCCAACGGCCACCGCGGGTTCGAGCAGCACGACGGGCCCCGCCCGCTGGTGCTGACCGCCGAGCGGCAGGTCAAGCGGCTCGCGTCGATGGACTTCCCGGTGCCGGTCGAGCCGTTGGAGCGGATGCGGATCCCGAAGTCGTTCAACCCCCGTTCCCCGCAGTCCCGTCGGGACCTCGCCTCCGCGCTGCGTACCAAGGCGGGGCACATTCCGCCGGAGCGGGCCCGCAAGTCGCGGTCGCAGGCCGCCGACGACCGGGAGATCGCCCGGCTGCGCACGGCGATCCGGGCGCATCCCTGCCACGGGTGCGGCGACCGTGAGGACCACGCGCGGTGGGCCGAGCGCTACCACCGGCTGCTGCGGGACACCTCGCAGCTGGAGCGGCGCATCGAGGGGCGCACGAACACCATCGCCCGGACCTTCGACCGGATCGTGGCGTTGCTGACCGAGCTGGACTATCTGCGCGCCGACGAGGTCACCGAGCACGGGAAGCGGCTCGCGCGGCTGTACGGCGAGCTCGATCTGCTGGCCAGTGAGTGTTTGCGGGCCGGTGTCTGGGAGGGGCTCGCGCCCGCCGAACTCGCCGCGTGCGTCTCCGCGTTGGTGTACGAGGCGCGGGTCGGGGACGACGCGATGGCACCGAAGCTGCCGTCCGGCAAGGCGAAGGCGGCGCTGGGGGAGATGGTGCGCATCTGGGGGCGGCTGGACGCGCTGGAGGAGGACTTCCGGATCAGCCAGACGGAGGGAGTCGGGCAGCGCGAGCCCGATCTCGGGTTCGCCTGGGCCGCGTACATGTGGGCGTCCGGGAAGGGCCTCGACGAGGTGCTGCGGGAGGCGGAGATGCCCGCGGGCGACTTCGTGCGGTGGTGCAAGCAGGTGATCGACGTGCTGGGGCAGATCTCTGCGGCGGCGCCTGTCTCCGCGGAGAGCTCGACCGTGGCGAAGGCTGCGCGCAAGGCTGTTGATCAGTTGCTGCGGGGAGTTGTGGCCTACTCGTCCGTGGGGTGATCTCCCCCAGGGGGTCGCACCGAAGCCGCTCACCCATCCGGGTGGGCGGCTTTCGTATGCCCGTTTTCTGTAACGGTGTGTGTTCGAATGGGGGCGCTGTGTGTAAAACGGCCGAGCGTACTCCTCTTCTGCGCCCCGTTTCAGGCGGTTGCCGAATATGACACGACGATGATCCGGTCGGACTAAGCTCGCCCGCAGCGCACCGAGTTGAGAGTATTCGTGCGTTTGTTCCCGAATCTTCCAGAAGATCCAGGGCGTTTGTATGACACACCCCCTGCAAGCTCCACCGATCCCCAGCCGACTCGTTTCAGAGGGCCCACATGGTGAGTGTTCAGTCCCCACCCGGACGCCGTGAACTTCCCTACGCACGCGTGCTGTTGTTCCCGGCGATACTGATGGCCGCGGCCACCGGGGCCGCCGTCGCGCTCGTGGCGGAGCCGGCCCGGATCGCCGTCGGCGTATGCGGAGCCGTGGCGACCGTCCTGGTGATCGCGGCGGCGGCCGAGGCGGTGCGCCGAGGCCGGCAGACGCGCAGACTCCGCGCGGAGCACGCCCAGCACACCGCGCACCTTCAGCAGCGCATCGCCGCCCGCGAGGCGGAGAGCAACCTCCTCGGGCACGAGCTGCTGCCCAGCGCGCTCCAGCGCATGAAGCGCGGGTTCTCACCCAGGGAGGTGATGCTGCAACTGGCGGAGTACGAGCCCTCCTTCAAGGACCTCCCGGAGGGGCACCGCGAGGTCATCAGGTCCGTGCTCAGGATCGTCGACATGGAGGAGAACATCCGTGACTCGGCGTTGAGCTCCTTCGTCAGCATCGCCCGCCGCGTCCAGGCCATCGTCCACCAGCAGGCCAAGGAACTCCGGGAAATGGAGGAGGACCACGGCCGCAACCCCGAGGTCTTCGACGACCTGCTGCGCATCGACCACGGCAACGCCCTGATCGGCCGGCTCGCCGACTCCGTCGCCGTGCTCGGCGGCGGCCGCCCCGGCCGCCAGTGGCCCGAACCCGTGCCGCTGTACAGCGTGCTGCGCGGTGCCATGTCCCGGATCCTGGAGTACCCCCGCATCTCGCTGGACTCCATCGCCAAGGTCAACGTCCGCGGCATCTCCGTCGAGCCGGTCATCCACGCGGCCGCCGAACTCCTCGACAACGCCACCCGCTACTCGCCGCCGACGAGCAAGGTCCACGTCAACGCGACCGAGGTGCAGACCGGCATCGCCATCGAGATCGAGGACGCCGGCGTCAGCCTCACCGACGAGTCCCGCGTCAAGGTCGAGGGCATGCTGGAGGCCGCCAAGGCCGGTGTCGCCATCCAGGACATGAATGACAGCACCCCGCGCCTGGGCCTCGCGATCGTCGGCCGTCTGTGCACGCAGTTCAACATGCAGTGCTCGCTGCGTGCCTCCGCCTACGGCGGTGTCCGCGCCGTCCTCGTCATCCCGAGCGAGATGCTCACCGACGCCCCGGCCTCCGGCTACGCCCACGGCATCGGCGCCACCTCCCTGCCGACGGTCGGCCCCGACGCGGTCGAGGGCCCCAAGCGCCGGCCGAAGAAGCGCCGTCCCACCAGCCCGAAGATCCCCGCCTCGGTCTCCATGGAGGACGAGATCCCCGAGGTCACCGAGTGGACCGAGAAGGGCCTGCCGCAGCGCCGCAGCCGTATGAAGATCCCCCTTTCCCAGCGCTACGCCGAGATGGCGGAGGCCGAGCGGCTGGAGCGCGAGGGCAAGGAGGACATCTGGACCAAGCACCAGCGCCAGGCCGAACCAGAGCCCGAGCCCGAGGACGACGCCCCGCCCCCCGGCATGTGGGTCGAGGCCTTCTGGGAGGGCCTGAAGAAGGACAACCCGGGCGTCCACCCGACCGACTTCACCCGCAACCCGACCGCGTACACGCACCTGCTCGAGAACTCGCCTCTCGGCAGGACCGAAACCGATGACGAGGGGGACCTCAAGTGATCCAGCAGCGAGGCAACCTGGACTGGATTCTGAAGCAGCTGGACGACGGGGTACCGGGCATCCACATGATCGTGGTGCTGTCCGCCGACGGACTGCGGATCGCGCGCTACGGCGGCGACCCCGACGCCGCCGACCGAGTCGCCGCGGCATGCGCGGGCATGCAGAGCCTGGCGAGCGCCGTCTCCGACGAGATCCCCAGCGTCACCGGCGACATGAGCCTGGTCGTGATCGAGATGAAGGGCGGCTACTTCTACCTGATGTCCGCCGGCGCCAACGCCTACCTCGCGGTCCTCTCCGACGTGACCTGCGAGCCCGGCCGGATGGGCGCGATGATGCGTGACCTGGTCGTCCGCATCGGCAGTCATCTCACCAGCCCGCCCCGGCGCAACGGGCAGACCGTATGACGCCTCCACAGCGCCAACGGCGACAACCTGTCGAACCGCCCCCGCCGCAGCCTGTCCAGGAGGAGGGCGAGGGCAGACAACCGGAGCGGCTGTACGTCATCACCGGCCCGGACGGGGAGCGCGCCCCGATGGACCTGGTGACGTTGATCGTGGCGCACGCCGACCCGCCCTCCTCCGTCACCCCCGAGCAGGCGGCCGTGCTGCGGCTGTGCGCCAACCCGCTGTCCGTGGCCGAGGTGTCCGCCTACCTCCAACTGCCGTTCAGCGTGGTGACCGTGCTGCTCACCGAGATGCTGGCGACGGAACTGGTCCACGCGCGCGCCCCCATCGTCCGCCAGAAAATCCCCGACCGTTCCCTCCTCGAAGCGGTGATGCATGGACTTCAACGGCTCTGACACCATCCCCGGCCCGCGGACCGAGGACCATCTCCCGCAGTCGACCCAGGCCGCGGCGAAGATCGTCATCGTGGGCGGCTTCGGAGTCGGCAAGACGACCATGGTCGGTTCGGTCAGCGAGATCAGGCCGCTGACCACCGAAGAGACCATGACGGAGGCCGGGATCGGGGTCGACGACAACTACGGCTCCGACACCAAGACCGCCACCACCGTGGCCATGGACTTCGGCCGCATCCGCATCACCGAACAACTCGTGCTGTACCTGTTCGGCACCCCCGGCCAGGAACGCTTCTGGTTCCTGTGGAACGGTCTGTTCGAGGGCGCGCTCGGCGCGGTCGTCCTGCTCGACACCCGCCGCCTGGAGGTCAGCTTCGACGTCATGGGCCGCCTGGAGGAGCGCGGGGTGCCGTTCGTGGTCGCCGTCAACACCTTCCCCGACGGACCCCGTTATTCGGTCGAGGACCTGCGCGCCGCCCTCGACCTGCCGCCGGAGGTTCCGATCGTGGAGTGCGACGCCCGCCGCCGCGCCTCCAGCCGCGACGTGCTGATGACCCTGATGCGCTTCCTGCACTCGCTGGCGCTGTCCGGCAGCCTCACCTGAACCCCGTACGACTGAACCCTCGTAGCCTGAACCCCCAGTACGCCTGAATCCCGTACGTCTGAATCCCGTGCGCCTGAATCGCGTACGCCCCCAGATCGACTCAGCTTCGGAGCGACCCCTGTGACGCCTGAACCCCATTCCCCGACCGGTACCGACGACCTCACTCTCGATCCGCCCCCCGGCTGCCCCGCCCACGGCCGCGGCCCCGGGGGACTCAGGCGGCTCTACGGCCCCGAGGCGTCGGACCTGGGGGAGCTGTACGAGGAACTCCGCGACGAACACGGGCCGGTGGCGCCGGCCCTGCTCCACGACGACGTACCGATGTGGGTGGTCCTCGGCCACTCCGAGAACCTCCAGATGCTGCGCACGCCCTCGGTGTACACCCGCGACAGCCGCGTCTGGAACCCGCTCCTGGACGGCGCCGTCAAGCCCGACCACCCCCTCATGCCGCACATCGCCTGGCAGCCCATCTGTTCCCACGCCGAGGGCGACGAACACCTGCGGCTGCGCGGCGCGGTCCTCGGCGCCATGTCGACGATCGACCACCGCGGCGTGCGCCGCCACATCAACCGCTACACCCAGCTGCTGGTCAACGAGTTCTGCGAGAAGGGCCGCGCCGACCTGGTCGGCCAGTTCGCCGAGCACCTGCCGATGGCCATCATGTGCGAGATCCTCGGCATGTCCGACGAGTACAGCGACCGGCTCGTACAGGCCGCCCGCGACGCGCTCAAGGGCACCGAGACGGCGATCGCCAGCCACGGCTACGTCATGGACGTACTGAGCCGGGCCGCCGCCCGCCGCCGCGCCGAACCCGGCGAGGACTTCACCAGCCACCTCATCGCCCACCCGGCGAAGCTGACCGACGACGAGGTCAGGGAGCACCTGCGCCTGGTGCTCTTCGCGGCCTACGAGGCCACCGTCAACCTGCTGTCCAACACCCTGCGCATGGTCCTCACCCACCCGGGCTTCGTCGCCCGGCTCAACGGCGGGCAGATGACCGTGGGGGAGGCGGTGGAGCAGACCCTGTGGGACGAACCCCCGTTCAGCGCGATCCTGGGCTACTTCGCCAAACAGGAGACGGAGTTGGGCGGCAAGCGCATCCGCAAGGGTGACGGGCTGCTCTTCGCCCCGGCTCCGGGCAACATCGACCCCCGGGTGCGGCCCGACCTGGCGGCCGGCATGATGGGCAACCGTTCCCACCTCGCCTTCGGCGCGGGACCGCACGAGTGCCCCGGCCAGGACATCGGCCGTGCCATCACCGAGGTCGGCGTCGACGCGTTGCTGATGCGGCTGCCGGACGTCCGGCTCGACTGCGACCAGGACGAGTTGCGCTGGACCACGTCGATCGCCTCGCGCCATCTGGTGGAGCTGCCGGCGCGGTTCGCACCGCAGCCGCCGCAGGACGTCATGCAGAAGCCGACCCACGGCGCGGCCGTCCCGCCGCCGCGGCCGGCCTGGCAGGTGACCACGGACCCCCAGCCCGTGCGGCCGGCCCCGGCGCCCCTGCCCGCTCAGGCGCCCGCACCGGCGCCCGCGCAGACGGCCCCGCCGCAGTCCCAGCCGACGGCGGACGCGGAACCGGCCCGCAGGCCCGGCGCCTGGCGCCGCCTCGTGCGCTGGTGGCGCGGTTACTGACCCGGCTGCCCGCCGGCCGCCCAGGTCGCGTACGACGACCAGGCCCGCAGCGTCCGCCCGCTGCGGAACCGGTGCGCCACCCCCGTGACCGGATCGGTGAACTCCAATGCCCGCGCCAGCAGTTGGAGCGGACGCCGGAAGTCACCGGCCGGTACGGGGTCCCGCACCACGGGGTACAGCGGATCGCCGAGGATCGGCACGCCCAACGCGTTCAGGTGCACCCGCAGCTGGTGGGTCTGCCCCGTGGCCAGCACCAGCCGGTAGCGCGCCAGGCCGTCCGCCCGGTGCTCGGTCAACTCGACGTGGCTCACCGCGTTCGGCTCGCCCTCGACCTCACGCGCGGTCAGCGAGCCGCGCTCCTTCACGATGCGGCTGCGCACGGTGCGGGGCAGGGCGAGTTCGGGATCGTACGGGGCCACGGCCTCGTACTCCTTGCGCACCCTGCGGTCGCGGAACAGCGTCTGGTAGGCGCCGCGTTCCTCGGGCCGCACCGTGAACAGCACGAGGCCGGCGGTGAGCCGGTCCAGCCGGTGCGCGGCACCGAGCGCGGGGATGCCGAGCTCACGTCGCAGCCGTGCGAGGGCGGTCTGGGTGACGTGGGCGCCGCGCGGGGTGGTGGCCAGAAAGTGCGGCTTGTCGACGACGACGATGTGCTCGTCGCGGTGCACCACGTCGAGGGGGAACGGCACCGGCACCTCGGGCGGCAGCTCCCGGTGGAACCACACGAACATCCCCGGCACGTACGCCGCGTCCGGCGCCACCGCCCGCCCGTCGGCCCCCACGACGAGTCCCGCGTCGAACATCCCGTCGACCGCCCCGGGCCCCGCCCCCGTCAGCCGGTCCACCAGGTGCTCCCGCACCGTGGCCCACGTCCCCTCGCCGGGCAGCCGCACCCGCACCGGATCGACCCCGTCGCGCTGCGGCAGGGGGGACGGCGGGGGAGGGGTACGGCGTCTCATCAGGGCCAGCGTACGGCGGAGCGGTCGGCGCAAATTCCGTTGGCCCGCGCCCGGCCTCTTGGGAGGATGCCGAGCATGCCCTACCTCACGAACCCCGTGCTGCCACCCGGCACCCTGAACCGCGCTCCGCAGCCCGTGATACCCACCGGTGACGGACTGCTCCTGCGCCCGTGGCGGTCCGAGGACGCGCCGGCCGTGCACACGGCCTTCCAGGATCCCCTGCTGCACCAGTGGCACATCCGCGCCTCCGATTCGGTGGCGGAGGTGGCCACCTGGATCGAGGGGTGGATCAAGGCCTGGCCCGAGGAGCGCGACGCCCAGTGGGCGGTGACCGACGCGGACTCGGACCAGCTCCTGGGCCGGGTCGCGCTGCGCGAGATCGTGCTCGCCGACGGCGTTGCCGAGGTCGCCTACTGGACGGCGGCAGAGGCACGCGGCAAGGGTGTCGCGGCGCGCGCCACGTCCGCCCTCACCCGGTGGGCCTTCCACGAGATCGGCTTCCACCGGCTGGAACTCATGCACGCCGTCGCCAACGTGGCCTCCTGCCGCGTCGCCGCCAAGACCGGCTTCGCCCTGGAGGGCATCAAGCGCAGCGCCCTGCTCCACCCGGACGGCTGGCACGACGTCCACGTCCACGCCCGGCTCCAGGGCGACTGACGGCCTTCGTCGGCGCGGCGCCCCCGGCCGGCGCGGCGCCCCCGGCCGGCGCGCGTCACGCGGCCGGGGCCGCGCCTTCCTGTTCCGCCTCCACGCGCGCGTTCCACTCCCGCTTGGAGGCCTGCCAGCCGTCCTCGTTGTGGCCCTGGCGCCAGTACCCGGAGAGGGAGAGGTCCTCGCGGGGGATCGCGTGCTCGACCCGCAGCAGTTTGCGCAGTTCCTTCACGGCGGCGGCCTCGCCGTGCACGAACGCGTGCGGACGGCCCGCGGGGAACTCCAGCGCCCGGACGGCCTCGACGAGCGCCTCACCGACGGGCCGCTCGCCCCGGTGCAGCCAGACGACCTCCACATCGGAGTCGATCTTCTGCTCCTCCTCGGGGCCGGCCACCTCCACGAAGGCGTGCGCCACCGCGCCGGCGGGCAGCGACTCGAGGGAGCGGGCGATCGCGGGCAGGGCGCTCTCGTCCCCGGCCAGCAGATGCCAGTCGGCGTCCGGATCGGGGGCGTAGGCGCCGCCGGGGCCCATGAAGTGGACCGTCTCGCCCGGCTGGACGCGGGTCGCCCACGGCCCGGCCAGGCCCTCGTCGCCATGGATCACGAAGTCCAGGGTCAGCTCGCGGTGTACGGGGTCCCAGGCGCGCACCGTGTAGGTGCGGGTCACCGGCCACTGCTCGCGCGGGAACTCCGCACGGATGCGCTCCACGTCGAAGGGTTCGGGGTAGGTCACACCTTCGGCGGGGAACAGCAGCTTCACATAGTGGTCGGTGGCGGTGTCCGCGGAGAAATCCGCCAGACCCGCGCCCCCGAGGACCACACGCTGCATGTGGGGCGTCAGCCGTTCCGTGCGGACGACCTGCGCGGAGTGGGGCTTCCGCGGCTTCCGTGCCGGACTTTCTGCCATGACGGCCTCCCATGCGCCTAAGTCCACGCCACTTCGGTAAGGGTTACCTAAGTTAGCATTCCTTTCCCTGTCGACGCCTCTGCCGGGAGAGATTGCCGAAGCCTTTGCGATCTCTTCAGGTTCAGACGGCCAGCGTCGTCAGCAGTCGGTGCAACGACCCTCCCAGTCCCCAGCGTGCCGCCAGCCCCTCCAGTTCCGCCGGATCCCGCGGCGCGCGGGGCAGCGCGGTGTCCACCTCCGGCAGCGGAACGTCCCCGGCGACTCGGACGACCTTCGGCGCGATGGCGACGTACGGCCGCGCCTCGTCGAGCCGCTTGCGCTGCGACGGCGTGAGCTTCGACTTCGGGTCGTCGACCGCCGCCATGATCCCGGCCAGGTCGCCGAACTCGGCCAGCAGCTTGGCCGCGGTCTTCTCGCCGATGCCGGGCACGCCCGGCAGGCCGTCGCTCGGGTCGCCGCGCAGCAGCGCGAGATCCGCGTACCCGCTGCCGTCGACCCCATACTTCTCGCGCAGCGCGGCCTCGTCCGTGAGCGCCAGCGAACCCACGCCCTTCAGTGGGTACAGCACCCGCACCCCGCGTGCGTCGTCCACCAGTTGGTACAGGTCCCGGTCGCCCGTGACGATGTCGACCGGGCCCTGCGCGGCCGCCGTGAACGTGCCGATCACGTCGTCCGCCTCGTACCCCGCGACCCCCACCCGCGCGATACCGACGGCGTCCAGGACGGCCTCGATGACCGGCACCTGCGGGGACAGGGTGTCCGGCACCTCCTCCTCGTCCGGGCCCGCCTCGCGCTCCTCGGCGACGCGGTGCGCCTTGTAGGAGGGGATGAGGTCGACCCGCCACTGCGGGCGCCAGTCGGCGTCCATGCAGGCCACCAGGTGGTCGGGCCGGTGGTCCCGGACCAGGCGGTCGATGAACTCCAGCAGTCCGCGGACCGCGTTCACCGGGGTGCCGTCCGGGGCCTTCACGGACTCCGGGACGCCGAAGTAGGCGCGGAAGTAGAGGGAGGCGGTGTCGAGGAGCATCAGTCGTCCGGTCACGCCACGCATCATGCCGTACCGTGCCGACAGTCACCGGTGTCACGCACCTGCGTGGCAGTTGTGAATGAGCTGTGAACCGGGACACGGGCGCGTTTGGCCCGCGGCGCCTGGGGCAGGCGCCGCCTCTGAGCGATGTCGGTTGCAACTTCAACCTTTGCTGTCGAAGAGCTGCCGGAGATCGCTCCTGTGTCCTTGCCCCCGAGAAGAGAAGGTACGCGTGTCATCCAGGCTTGAGGCCGAACACCTCTACAAGGTGTTCGGCAGACGACCGGCCCAGGCGGTGGAGCGGCTCCGCCAGGGAGCCGACCGGGAGGAGCTGCGTGCCGACGGCACCACCGCAGCCGTCATCGACGCCTCCTTCACCGTGGACCCGGGCCACATCTTCGTCGTCATGGGCCTGTCCGGCTCCGGCAAGTCCACCTTGCTGCGCATGCTCAACGGCCTGCTGGAGCCGTCCGCCGGACGCGTCCTCTTCGACGGGCAGGACCTGACCGCCCTCGCCGACCGCGAGCTGCGCGAGGTCCGTGCGAAGAAGATCAGCATGGTCTTCCAGCACTTCGCGCTCTTCCCGCACCGCAGCGTTCTGGAGAACGCCGCCTACGGCCTGTGCGTCCAGGGCGTGCCGCGCGCGCAGCGCGAGAAGCGCGCCGCCGAGGCCCTCGCCCTGGTCGGGCTGGACGGCTGGGAGAAGTCCTGGCCCGACGAGCTCTCCGGCGGCATGCAGCAGCGCGTGGGTCTCGCCCGCGCCCTCGCCACCGACGCCGACCTGCTGCTGATGGACGAGTCCTTCAGTGCGCTGGACCCGCTGATCCGCCGTGACATGCAGGACCAGCTGCTGACCCTTCAGCAGAAGTTGAAGAAGACGATCGTCTTCATCACCCACGACCTCAACGAGGCCATGCGCCTGGGCGACCGCATCGCCGTCATGCGCGACGGACGCATCGTCCAGACCGGCACCGCGGAGGACATCCTCGTCCGCCCCGCGAACGACTACGTCGCCTCCTTCATCCAGGACGTCGACCGCTCCCGCGTGCTCACCGCGGGCGCCGTCATGGACGCCTCCGTCACCGCCGACGCCCCGCTCTGCGCCTGCGAGACCGCGACCCGCGAGACGTCGTTCGCGCAGCTGTGCGCGATCAGCGCCCGTCTGTCGCACCGCGTCTCGGTCGTGGACGAGGCGAACAGAGTCATCGGAGTGGTGCCGCGGCAGCGGCTGGTCGCCTTCCTCGGCGACGAGACGGCCGACCCCGCGCCCTGCGACAACCCGGACGGAAAGGTGACCGCCCGTGCCTAGGCTCCACCTCGGCGACTGGGTCGACTCCGGCGTCGACTGGCTCGTCACGCACATGTCCTGGCTCTTCGACGCCATCAAGACGGTCGTCGAAGGCATGTACGACGGCATCGACACCGTCCTCACCGCCCCCGAGCCCCTGCTGCTCGCGGGCATCCTCGCGGTGCTCGCCTGGTGGCTGCGCGGCCTGGTCGCGGGCGTCCTCGCGTTCGCCGGCTTCGCGCTGATCGACTCGCTCGACCTGTGGGACAAGGCGATGTCGACCCTGTCCCTGGTGATCGTCGCGACCGTCATCGCCCTGGTGATCTCCCTTCCGCTGGGCATCTGGGCGGCGCGCTCCAAGACGGTCAGCGCGGCCGTACGACCCGTCCTGGACCTGCTCCAGACGATGCCGTCGATGGTCCTGCTGATCCCGGCGATCCTGTTCTTCGGCATGGGCGTCCCGGCCGGTGTCGTCGCCACCCTGATCTTCGCGCTCGCCCCCGGCGTCCGCATGACCGAACTCGGCATCCGCCAGGTCGACGCCGAGCTCGTCGAGGCCGCCGAGGCGTTCGGTACGACACCCCGTGACACCCTGCTGCGCGTCCAGCTGCCGCTGGCCCTGCCGACGATCATGGCGGGCGTCAACCAGGTCATCATGCTGGGCCTGTCGATGGTCGTCATCGCCGGCATGGTCGGCACCGGCGGTCTCGGCGGCGCCGTCAACGAGGCGATCGGCCAGCTCGACATCGGCCTCGGCTTCGAGGCGGGCCTCGGCATCGTCGTGCTCGCCATCTACCTGGACCGGATGACGGGCGCACTGGGCACCCACATCTCCCCGCTGGGCCGCCGCGCCGCCGCCAAGGCCCGTGCCGCCAGCGGCCCGAAGGTCTGGAACTATCGCCCCCGCCCCGTCGTCGCGGTCGCCGGCGTGGCCGCCCTCGCCCTGGTCGCCGGCGGTCTGGGTGTCTTCGGCGGCTCCTCCGGCACCGCCGAGGCCTCCGCAACGGACGTCGGCAAGGGCAAGGAGATCAAGATCGGCTACATCCCCTGGGACGAGGGCATCGCCTCCACCTACCTCTGGAAGGAACTCCTGGAGGAGCGCGGCTTCAAGGTCACCACGACCCAGTACGCGGCCGGCCCCCTCTACACCGGTGTCGCCACCGGCCAGATCGACTTCCAGACCGACGCCTGGCTGCCCACCACCCACGCCGAGTACTGGAAGAAGTACGGCAAGCAGCTCGACGACCTCGGCTCGTGGTACGGCCCCACCTCCCTGGAGATCACCGTCCCCTCGTACGTCAAGGACGTGAACTCCCTGGCGGACCTCAAGAACCACGCCTCCGAGTTCGACGGCAAGATCGTCGGCATCGAGCCCAGCGCCGGAATGATGGGCCTGCTCAAGGACAACGTCCTCAAGGAGTACGGCCTCGAGGGCTCCTACGACGTCGTCGACGGCTCGACGCCCGCGATGCTCGCGGAGCTCAAGCGGGCGTACGCCAAGAAGCAGCCGATCGCCGTCACGCTCTGGTCGCCGCACTGGGCGTACAGCGACTACGACCTGAAGAAGCTCAAGGACCCCAAGGGCGCCTGGGGCAAGGGCGACGGCGTGCACACCCTCTCCCGCAAGGGCTTCGCCTCCGACAACCCCGAGGTCGGCAGGTGGCTGAAGGACTTCTCGATGACCGAGGAGCAGCTCACCGGACTGGAGGCGCAGATCCAGAAGTCCGGCAAGGGCCGGGAACAGGACGCCGTCCGCACCTGGCTGCGGCAGCACCCCGGCCTGGTGGACAAGTGGGCCCCCGTCGCCAAGTCCGGCGGCAAGAGCCAGGCGGCCGGGTGACCTGACACGCCCGGACCGCCGACCCAGGGGCGGGCCCCGCCGTACGTCTGCCATACGGACGGCGAGGCCCGCCCCTGCTTGCGTGCCCGATCGCCCACTGACGGGATCCGGACAACCACGTACCGTCATGCCGTCACCCGAGCCCACCCGTGCACCGGCCGTGACGCCGGTCCCGCGGGACGCGAGGACCACACCGTCGCGACGACCGAACGACGGCGCCACCCCGCCTGGTCAGCCGGTTCGCGCCGACGGCGGGAGAAGCGGTGGTCGAAGGCGAAAATCCGCTCCCGTACGGGCCGTCGAGCTGATCTACTGGCGCGATCCAGCAGGTCGGGACGACCGCGCCGTGACGTCGACGTGACGGGCACATGAAACGGTTTGCCGAACATGCGTAGGGTGCAGAGAACTCCTCAAGAGGTGTGTGCCCCCGGCAGGGCGCGCGGACCGCGGAGCGACGAGCGAAGGAGGGAGCCGGAGCGATGGGCGACCACAAAGAACAGCCCCTGCGGGTCGGTGCGGCCGTGCGGCGACGGCGCCGGGCCCTGCAGCTCACCCTGGCCGTCGTTGCCGAGCGCAGCGGTCTGTCCGTCCCCTTCCTGAGCCAGGTCGAGAACGACCGGGCGCGGCCCAGCCGCAGTTCCCTGGACCGGGTCGCCGACGCCCTGCGCACCACCGCCGTCGAACTCCTCGCGGCCGCCGACCCGGCGTGCAGCGTCGACGTCGTCCGCGCCGACGTGACCGAGCCGGGCCCCGAGCCCCGGACCCGCTCCCTGGTGCGCGGCCACCACCAGATGCACGCCCAGGAGTTCACCGGGGACCATGAGGCGGGCCGCGAATTCCAGTTCCGCAACGACCAGTTGATGTACGTGGCCGACGGCGCCGTGGAGATCGAGGCGGAGGGCCGCGCCTACCGGCTCGGCCGCGGCGACACCCTCTACCTCACCGGCGGGGTGCGCCACCGCTGGCGGGCGACCGTGCCGGATACGCGTGTGGTCGTGGTCGCGGTGGCGGAGCACGTCGAGGCGGTGCAGAACCGTTCTCGGCGGTGACGCGGGGCGTGGCGTGGCCGCGCTGAGCCCGGGATGAGCCCGGGATGAGAGTCGTCTCGCTCGTGCCGTCGCTGACGGAGGCGGTCGCGGTGTCGGTACCCGGTGCCCTGGTCGGCGCCACCGACTGGTGCACACATCCCGCGGACCTCGACGTCACCCGCGTCGGCGGCACCAAGAACCCGGGGATCGAGCGGATCGTCGCCCTCGCGCCAGACCTGGTGATCGCCAACGAGGAGGAGAACCGCGAGCCGGACCTCGCCGCCCTGCGCGCGGCGGGCCTGACGGTGCTGGTGACCGAGGTGCGGGACGTACCGCAGGCCTTCACGGAACTGGCCCGGGTGCTGGAGGCGTGCGGCGCCGGTTCCCGGCCGCGTTGGCTGGACGAGGCCGAGGCGGCCTGGGCGGCGCCTGAGCTGGCGGAGACCCGCAGTACGGCGGTGGTACCGATCTGGCGGCGGCCGTGGATGGTGCTCGGCCGGGACACCTTCGCCGGTGACGTCCTGGCCCGACTCGGCGTCGATCACCTCTACACCGGACACGCCGAGCGCTATCCGCGCGTCCCCCTGGAGGAACTGCGCGCCGGTGCGCCGGACCTGGTCGTCCTGCCGGACGAGCCGTACCGCTTCACCGCCGACGACGGCCCCGAGGCCTTTCCCGGCCTGAGCTGCGCGCTCGTCAGCGGACGGCACCTGACGTGGTACGGGCCGTCGCTGGCCGAGGCGCCGCGGGTGCTGGGCGCGGCCCTGCGAGCAGCTCGCCGCTGAGCAGTCCGCGCGCGGTGTGCGCCGCCGTGGTGACCCAGGCCGCCACCAGCACGCCGTACAGCACCACCGCGAGGACCTCGAAGGCCACGAGGCCGGTGTGCCGGGCGAGCGCGGCGGCGCCGGTGACGCAGGTGCCGACCGGGAAGGTGAACGCCCACCACGTCATCGCGAAGCCCATGCCGTGCCGGCGGGCGCGCCGCACATGGGCGACGGCGAGGCAGAACCAGAGCAGCGCGAAGCCCATCACGGGCACCCCGTACAGCACCGCGAGCACCCCGAGGCCCGCGCCGTACGGCGCCGGAACCACCCCCGGGGCCACGTCCGCGAAAGCACCGACGGCGGTCGTGGACTGCCCGAGCGGGCCCAGGACCAGAAACAGGGTCGGGGTGAGCGCGAGGGGCAGGGGGCCGCCGGTGAGCAGCCGGGCGAAGATCACCGGCAGCGTGGCCAGCGTCGCCAGCAGACTGAGCCCGAACATCGCGACGCAGGCGAACAGCAGCGTCTCCCGGGGCTGCCCGGGCGGCAGGTGCGGCACGAGCAGCGGCCCGAGGGCCGCGGACACCATCGGCGCGACGAGAGGCAGCAACCACACCCCCGTAGCCTGTCCCGGCTCCACGCGGTGGCGTACGGACATCAGGTACGGGACGGCCACGGCGGCCGCCAGCCCGACCGCCGTACCCGCGGTGAACAGCACGGCGTCGAGCACGACCGCGACCCCGCTGCCGATCACCTCCCGGCCGACGGTGACCGCACCGCCGCCGACCGCGAGCAGGGCCATGGACAGGCAGCCGTAGAAGGGGGCCGTCGCCGGGTCGAGGAGGTGGGCGCGGGCCTGGTCCCGGTGGTGGGTCCAGTGCAGGGCGCGGGCCACGAGCAGGGTGAGCAGCAGGGCGAGCGAGAGGGCCCAGACGGCGGTGCAGAGGGTCCGCAGGCCGGGGAGACGGAGGGGGAGCGCGGTGCCAGCGAGGGCGACGGCGGCGGTGCCCATGACGGTGGCGTACCAGTTCGGTCCGAGGTGACGGACCGCCATGGCGCGCGGGAAGGGGCGGGCGGCGGTGACCATGGGTCCACCGTCGCCCGGGGCGGGGCATCCGACCAGGGAGATTGTTCCTATGACGGCATAAGCTGTGTTTATGGGCAAGACGGAGGGGCGGGCGGAGGGCCGGTCCGCGCCCGGGGGCTCGCTGGCGCACCGGGTGCCGGATCTCGGGGCGCTGGAGCTGCTGCTGGCGGTGGCACGGCTGGGCAGTCTCGGCGGGGCGGCGCGCGAGCTCGGCATCACCCAGCCGGCCGCGAGCAGTCGGATCCGCTCCATGGAACGGCAGTTGGGCGTGGCGCTGGTCGACCGGTCGCCGCGCGGTTCCCGGCTCACGGACGCGGGCGCGCTGGTGACGGACTGGGCGCGACGGATCGTCGAGGCGGCGGAGGCCTTCGACGTGGGCGCGCAGGCGCTGCGGGACCGGCGGGACTCGCGACTGCGGGTGGCGGCGAGCATGACGATCGCGGAGTACCTGCTGCCGGGCTGGCTCCTCGCGCTGCGCGCCCAGCGGCCCGACACGGCCGTGTCACTGCTCGCCGGGAACTCGGCGGCGGTGGCGGATCGGCTGCTGTCGGACGAGGCGGACCTGGGCTTCGTCGAGGGTCTGACCGTGCCGCCGGGTCTCGACTCCGCGGTCATCGCCCACGACCGGCTGATCGTCGTCACCGCCTCCGCGCACCCCTGGGCCCGCCGCCGGCGTCCCCTGGCCGCCGACGAGCTCGCCGCGACCCCCCTGATCCTCCGTGAGAAGGGTTCCGGCACCCGCCAGGTCCTCGACGTCGCCCTCGGCGGCCTGGCCCGCCCCCTGATCGAGCTCTCCTCCACCACCGCCGTCAAGGCCGCCGCGGTCAGCGGAGCGGGCCCGGCCGTCCTCAGCGAACTCGCCGTGCGCGAGGAACTCGCGATGCGCCGCCTGGTCAGCATCCCCCTGGACGGCGTCCGGCTCCATCGATCCCTGCGCGCGGTCTGGCCGGTGGGGCATCGGCCGACGGGACCGGCCCGGGACCTGCTGGCGCTCACACGCGGGTAGGCGGGGCCTGCCCTCGGGGCCGCGTGCGGCGGTGGTGTGAAAAACCGCTGGCGGTCGGCGCCCGGGTTTCGCAGCATGCCGTCCATGACCATCATCGCTCCGCCCGCCGTAGGCGTCCGTACCCCGTGGGAAGACCTGCCCGAGTCGGTGCGTGGCGCCGTCGCGCAGGTGCTCGGTGGGACGGTCGTCGATGCCGTCACCCAGGCCGGCGGGTTCTCGCCCGGAGTTGCCGCGCGGGTGCGGACGGCCGAGGGACGGCGGGCGTTCGTGAAGGCGGTCAGCGCGCGGACCAACCCCCACAGCCCCGCACTGCACCGCGCCGAGGCCCGCAACGCCGCCGCGCTCCCCGTGGACGTGCCCGCGCCGCGGCTGCACGGGTGCCATGACGACGGCACCTGGGTCGCGCTGGTCTTCGAGGACGTGGCCGGGCGCCAGCCCCAGGTGCCCTGGCGGCCCGCGGAACTGCGGCGCGTTCTCGACGCAGTGGGGGAGCTGAGCCGCGCCCTCACCCCGGCTCCGTTCGACGCCCCGCCCGCCGCCGAGGCCCTCGCGGGCACCTTCGACGGCTGGCGGCGGCTGCGGGACGGGGAAGCCGGTGATGTGACCGAGGGACTGGGCGGCTGGACCGCCGCGCGGCTCGGCCGGCTCGCCGAACTCGCCGCCGACTGGCCCGAGGCCGTCACCGGAGACACCCTCGCCCACGGCGATCTGCGGGCCGACAACATGCTCTTCGACGAGAGCGACGGCCGAGTCCTCTTCGTCGACTGGCCGCACGTCCTGCGCACCGTCCCCTGGTTCGACCTGCTCATCATGCTGCCCTGCGTCCGCGCGCAGGGCGGCCCGGACCCCGAGGAAGTGTTCACCGGACATCCGCTCGGGCGGGACGCCGACCCCGATGCCGTCACCGTCGCCCTGGCCGCTCTCACCGGCTACTTCCTGAGCAACGCCCTCCAGCCCCCACCCCCCGGCCTCCCCACCCTCCGCCCCTTCCAACGTGCCCAGGGGGAAGCCGCGTTGGAGTGGCTCAGGGGGCGGGTCGGCGCGCGGTTGTGATCAAGACCGGTTCATGACGTGGGCCGGGATGCCGCCGCGACCAGGGCCCGCATCACTCGATCGTCCTCGTCCATCTCCGGATGCCACTGCACGCCCAGGACCCAGCCCGAGTCGGACGGCAGCTCCACCGCCTCCACCGTGCCGTCCGCCGCGTGTGCCGACGGCAGCAGCCCCGCGCCGAGGCGGTCCACCGCCTGGTGGTGGTACGTCGGTACCGACATCTCCTCGGGGACGGCCTGGGCGTAGAGCGTGCCCGGGACCGGCTTGACCGGGTGACTGCCGAAGACGCCGAGGACCTCCGCGTGGCCGGCGAGGTGCTGGACGAGCGTGCCGCCGAGGGCGACGTTCAGCAACTGCATGCCCCGGCAGATGCCCAGCAGCGGCACGCCCTCCGCCAGCGCCGCCTCGATCAGCGCCAGCTCCCACGCGTCGCGCTCCGGCGCCGGCGGCCCCGTCCGAGGGTCGCGCTCCGCGCCGTAGCGCACCGGCTCGACGTCCGGCCCGCCCGCGATCACCAGACCGTCGAGGCGGGCCACGGCCGCGGCCGCGTGCTCGGGCGCGTCCGGCGGAAGCATGGCGGCCAGGCCGCCGGCCCGCTGCACCAGCCGCGGGTACCCCACCGGAAGCAACGCCGCCTCGAGCTCCCACACGCCCCAGCGCGCGCCGGACTCCAGGTACGTACTGACGCCGATCAGCGGCCTGCCACCCATGTGCCCCTCCGCCTCTCCCCTGGACTCTCCAATGGACTACTCACATACCTTTCAAGGGTAACCACCGTCATCACGTCAGGAACCCCCTGAGCAGCGCCGCCGTCCCCGCGCAGTGCTCCCGCATCATCTCCCGCGCCCCGTCCGCGTCCCCGTCGAGCACCGCCTCCACCAGTGCGATGTGCTGACGCTGCGAGTGCTCCAGGTTGCGCACGAGCAGCGGGATGCAGTCCAGCAGGTCGTTCACCGTCGCCCGGACCGCCGCGTACCGCGCCGTGAGCGACGGGGAGCCGCACAGTTCGGCGAGGGTGAGGTGGAGCATCGTGTCCAGCCGCCGGTAGTCCGCCAGCGGCGCGTCGTGCGTACGGGCCAGTGCCTCGCGCAGCCGCTCCGCCTGCGCGTCCGTCAGTCCGTGCGCCGCGCACAGGCCCGCCGCGCCGACCTCCAGCACCTCACGGAAGCGCAGGACGTCCTCGACGTCCACCTCCGCGATCCGGCGCCGCAGCTCGTCCTCGCCGCCGGCGTCCGTACGGGGCAGCACGAACGTTCCGCCGTACCGCCCGCGCCGCGACTCCACCAGCCCCTGGTCCTGGAGCACCTTGAGCACCTCGCGCAGGGTCACCCGGCTGATCCCGAGCCGCTCCGCCAGCTCCCGCTCGGCCGGCAGCCGCTCGCCCCCGGGCACCAGACCCAGCCGTACGACCTGCAGGATCTGCTCCAGCGCCTCCTCGAAGCCGTTGCCCGCGCGCACCGGCCGCAGCA
This sequence comes from Streptomyces griseus subsp. griseus, assembly GCF_000720255.1. Taxonomy (GTDB): domain Bacteria; phylum Actinomycetota; class Actinomycetes; order Streptomycetales; family Streptomycetaceae; genus Streptomyces; species Streptomyces griseus_I. The sequence goes on from NZ_JOJE01000003.1 coordinate 229,717, forward strand.
CCGGCGCCAGCCGGTCCGACACCACGCCGCCAGGTTCCTCCGGCATCTGGCCGTACCCCCTTCCCAAGCAATGGTTCTCCGCAATACCTTATGTCTCCCGGCCCGGCCGAAGAAAGCGTGAAGAAGCCCAAGGAGGCTCTCCGTGGCAGACCGCACACCCCCACTCGGCGTCGAGGAGCTGCACGCCCTCGTCGCGAGCGGTGAGATCGACACTGTCGTCCTGGCCTTCCCCGACATGCAAGGGCGTCTCCAGGGCAAGCGGTTCGCCGCCCGGTTCTTCCTCGACGACGTCCTCCATCACGGCACCGAGGGCTGCAACTACCTCCTCGCCGTCGACACCGAGATGAACACCGTCGACGGATACGCCATGTCCTCCTGGGACCGAGGCTACGGCGACTTCGCCATGCGCCCCGACCTGTCCACCCTGCGCCGCGTGCCCTGGAACGCCGGTACGGCGATGCTGATCGCCGACCTCGCCTGGAACGACGGCTCCCCGGTCGTCGCCGCGCCCCGCCAGATCCTCCGCCGCCAGCTGGAGCGCCTCGCCGAACACGGCTTCACCGCCCAGGTCGGCACCGAGCTGGAGTTCATCGTCTTCAAGGACACCTACGAGCAGGCCTGGGACGCGAATTACCGGGGGCTGACCCCGGCCAACCAGTACAACATCGACTACTCGGTCCTCGGCACCGGCCGCATCGAGCCCCTGCTGCGCCGCATCCGCAATGAGATGGCCGCCGCCGGCCTCACCGTCGAGTCCGCCAAGGGCGAATGCAACCCCGGCCAGCACGAGATCGCCTTCCGCTACGACGAGGCCCTCGTCACCTGCGACCAGCACGCCGTCTACAAGACCGGCGCCAAGGAGATCGCCGCCCAGGAGGGCGTCTCGCTGACCTTCATGGCCAAGTACAACGAGCGCGAGGGCAACTCCTGCCACATCCACCTCTCACTGGCGGACGCGGACGGCCGCAATGCCATGGCGGCGGCCGACGGCGGCATGTCGGACGTCATGCGGCACTTCCTCGCCGGACAGCTGGCCGCGCTCCGCGACTTCTCGCTCCTCTACGCGCCCAACATCAACAGCTACAAGCGATTCCAGCCGGGCTCCTTCGCCCCCACCGCCGTCGCCTGGGGCCACGACAACCGCACCTGCGCCCTGCGCGTCGTCGGCCACGGCCGCTCCCTGCGCTTCGAGAACCGGCTGCCCGGCGGCGACGTCAACCCGCACCTCGCGGTCGCGGGACTGGTCGCGGCCGGCCTGTACGGCATCGAGCAGAAGCTGGAGCTGCCCGAGGCCTGTCCCGGCAACGCCTACACCGCCGAGTACGCGCACGTCCCCACCACCCTCCGGGAGGCCGCCGAGCTCTGGGAGAACAGCCCGATCGCCAAGGCGGCCTTCGGCGACGAGGTCGTCGCGCACTACCGCAACATGGCGCGCGTCGAGGTGGAGGCCTACGACGCCGCGGTGACCGACTGGGAGCTGCGCCGCTCCTTCGAACGCATGTGAGGCCCTCCTTGTCCCACGAGTTGTCCCATGAGCCCGAGCTGTCGGAGCTGTCCGAGCTGCGGGTAGTGAACCCGGCCACCGAAGAGGTCGTCGCCACCGTCCCGGCCGCCACCGCGGCCGACGTGGACGCCGCCGTCGTACGGGCCGCCGCCGCGCAGGCCCGGTGGGCCGCGCTCGCGCCCGGCGACCGCGCCCGGCTGCTGCGCCGGTTCGCCGCCGCCGTCGACGAACACCTCGAAGAACTCGCCCGACTGGAGGTCCGCGAGGCCGGACACACCATCGGCAACGCCCGCTGGGAGGCGGGCAACGTCCGCGACCTGCTCGACTACGCCGCCGGGGGAGTGGAGCGGCTGACCGGCCGGCAGATCCCGGTCGCCGGCGGCCTCGACGTCACGATCCTCGAACCGCTCGGCGTCGTCGGCGTCATCGCGCCCTGGAACTTCCCCATGCCGATCGCGGCCTGGGGCACCGCCCCCGCCCTCGCCGCGGGCAACGCGGTTCTCCTGAAGCCCGCCGAGACCACGCCGCTGACCGCCCTGCGCCTCGCCGAACTCGCCCTGGAGGCCGGGTTCCCCGAGGGCCTGTTCCAGGTGCTGCCCGGCCACGGCCCGGTCGCGGGCGACGCGCTCGTCCGGCACCCCGGCGTGGCCAAGATCGTCTTCACCGGATCGACGACCGTCGGCAAACAGGTGCTGGCCAAGGGCTCCGCCCTCCTCAAGCGCGTCACCCTCGAACTCGGCGGCAAGAGCCCCAACATCGTCTTCGCCGACGCCGACCTGGAAGCCGCCGCGGCCGCCGCGCCGATGTCCTTCCTCGACAACTCCGGCCAGGACTGCTGCGCCCGCACCCGCATCCTCGTCCAGCGCACCGTCCACGACCGCTTCCTGGAACTCCTCGCCCCCGCGATCGAGTCCGTCGTCGTCGGCGACCCGGCGGACGAGAAGACGGACATGGGCCCGCTCATCTCCCGCGTCCAGCTGGAGCGGGTGCGGTCGTACGTCACGGACGACCTCGACGGCATCCGCGGCAAGGCCCCCGAAGGCCCCGGCTTCTGGTTCCCGCCCACCGTCCTCACCGGTGTCGACCCGCACGCGCGCGTGGCCGTCGAGGAGGTCTTCGGCCCCGTCGCCGTCGTCCTGCCCTTCGACGACGAGGCCGACGCCGTGGCCCTCGCCAACGCCACCGACTACGGCCTCTCCGGCTCCATCTGGACCCGGGACGTGGGCCGCGCCCTGCGCGTCTCACAGGCCGTCCGCGCGGGCAACCTGTCCGTCAACTCCCACTCCAGCGTCCGCTACTCGACACCCTTCGGCGGCTTCAAGCAGTCCGGCGTCGGCCGTGAACTCGGCCCGGACGCCCTGACCGCCTTCACCGAAACCAAGAACGTCTTCATCAGTACGGAGGGCCCCGCACAGTGACCGCAGAGACTCCACAGGCCTCGGGCAGCGTCTGCCGCCGCCTCGTCGGCCGTACCGCCGTCATCACCGGCGCCGGCAGCGGCATCGGCCTCGCCGCCGCGCGCCGGCTCGCCTCCGAGGGCGCGCACGTCGTCTGCGGCGACGTCGACGAGGCCCGCGGCAAGGCGGCCGCCGAGGAGGTCGGCGGAATCTTCGTGAAGGTCGACGTCACCGACCCCGAGCAGGTCGAGGCCCTCTTCAAGACGGCCTACGACACCTACGGCAGCGTCGACGTCGCCTTCAACAACGCCGGCATCTCCCCGCCCGACGACGACTCCATCCTGGAGACCGGCCTGGAGGCCTGGAAGCGCGTCCAGGAGGTCAACCTGACCTCCGTCTACCTCTGCTGCAAGGCCGCCATCCCCTACATGCGGCGCCAGGGCAGGGGCTCGATCATCAACACGGCGTCCTTCGTGGCGAGGATGGGTGCCGCCACCTCCCAGATCTCCTACACGGCCTCCAAGGGCGGCGTCCTCGCGATGTCCCGCGAACTGGGCGTGCAGTTCGCGCGCGAGGGCATCCGCGTGAACGCGCTGTGCCCCGGGCCGGTCAACACCCCCCTGCTGCAGGAGCTGTTCGCGAAGGACCCGGAGCGCGCGGCGCGCCGCCTGGTGCACATCCCCGTCGGCCGTTTCGCCGAGGCCGAGGAGATCGCCGCCGCCGTGGCCTTCCTTGCCAGCGACGACTCCTCGTTCGTCAACGCGACCGACTTCCTGGTCGACGGCGGGATCTCGGGGGCGTACGTCACGCCGCTGTAGGCACCTACAGGAAGGTGTGGCCCTCGCCGCGGTAGGTGGGCACGGTCGCCGTGACCGTGTCCCCCTCCACCAGGTGCAGCGTGTCGAACCGCTCGCACAGCTCACCGGCCTTGGCGTGCCGGAACCACACCTTGTCGCCGATCAGCAGATCGTCGGCGGGGGAGCCGAGCAACGGGGTCTGCACCTCGCCGGGCCCCTCCATGGAGTCGTAGCGCAGCCCCTCGGGCAGGTACGGCACGGGGAGCCGGTCGGGTCCCGGCGCACCGGAGGCGGGGTAGCCGCCGCCGAGCACCGTCACGACTCCGACACCCGGCCGCCGTACGACGGGCTGGGCGAAGAGCGCGGCCGGACGACCGCTGAACGACGTGTAGTTGTCGAACAGCCGCGGCACGTACAGCCCCGAACCCGCCGCGATCTCGGTGACCGCGTCCTCCGCGGCGGTGGACTGCACGCTGCCGGTGCCGCCGCCGTTGACGAACTCGAGGTCGGGGACGACGGCCCGCACCGCGCGCACCACCGCGGCGCGCCGCTCCGCGAGTTCACGGCGCGCGGTGGCCTGCATCAGCCGGATCGCCCGCGAGCGCAGCGGCCGCCCGGCGACCGCGTCGCCGACACCGGCGATATGACCCTCGTACGCCATGATCCCGACGACCTTGAAACCGGGCCGCCGCGCCACCGCGCGCGCGAGGTCGGCGACCTGGGACGGCGAGCGCAGCGGGGAGCGCAGGGCGCCCACGCGCAGACGTCCGCCGAGCAGCTTGAGGGAGGTGTCCAACTCAAGGCACACCCGCACGACTTCACGTCCGCCGGCGCGCGAGGCGTCGATGAGGTCGAGCTGGGCCGGGCTGTCGATCATGACGGTGACGGCGGAGGCGAGCTTGGGATCACCGGCCAGTTCGGCGAAGCCGGTGCGGTCGGCGGACGGGTACGCGAGGAGGACGTCCTCGAAACCCGAGCGCGCCAGCCACAGGGACTCGTCGAGGGTGAAGGACATCAGGCCGGCGAAACCGTCCTTCGCCAGGACCCGTTCCAGCAGGGCCCGGCAGCGTACGGACTTGCTGGCGACACGGACCGGCTTCCCGCCGGACCTGCGGACCAGGTCGTCCGCATTGGCGTCGAAGGCGTCCAGATCCACGATCGCGAGGGGAGCGTCGAGGTGGGCGGTGGCCCGGTCGTAACGGGCTCTGTCGGCGGCACGGGCAGTCATGAACGCAGCCTGCCAGACTCGATTACCGCGGGGTAGGGGGACGTTCCGGGCAGATGCCCCCGGAGCCGTGGACTGGTTCCCGTTTGCGCAGGAACAACCCGTAGAGTGACGCGCACGCACGGAGGATCGACGCCGGTGGGACGCCCGCGCCGGGATGCGGGTCCGTCCGTGCGGGTATGCGTGCCCGGTACGGACTCCGTCCCGGGTCGCCCCGGGCACGACAGAGTCACGGCCCAGACAGTCCCAGACGGCCCGGGCACGAGGAAACGGGGGGTGCATGAGCACGGAAGCGCGCCGCGCCTCTTTCCCCCCGCACCCCACGACCCCACCGCCCCCGCCGCAGCCTCCGGCGGGCCCGGCCACGCCGGCCGGGGAGCCGACGGGGGAGCGGCCGACGGACACTGCCGGGCCGGCCGCGGACGGTGAGTCGGGTGCGGTTGCCCGTGCGGGTACGAGCGCGGGTGCGGAATCGCGGGAGACGACCGAATGGCAGGGCTTCTTCGGCTCCCGTGTGTGGGCGGGGGACGGGCGCACCGGCGCACGGACTCCGGGGGCCGCTGACGACCGGAGCGGCTTCTTCGGTGCCCGGACGACGAGTGCGTTCGGCCCGTTGGGCGGCTCGCCCATGCCTCCGCCGCCTGCGTCAGCCCGTTTCCCGGACACAGCACCGACGGCCGGTCAGGTGGGGAACGAGGGGGCCGAGCGGGCTGAGGGGTCCGAGGATTCCGGAGGATCCGAGCAGCGGTCCGGGGTGTCCTCTTCGGGTTCCCCCGAGGGCACCGCCCCGCGTGGCGTACCGCCGAAGCCTAGCCACCGGCCCGGCAGTACCCCGACGCCCACCGACACCCCGCCGAAGATCCCGGCCCCCGCCGCTCCGGACGCGAGGTCGGCCACCGGGTTCACCTCCGCACCGGCGACCCGCCCGGCTCCCGGCGCCGATCGTCGGCCGCCCACCCAAGCGGGGCCCGTCGCCGGCCCGCGCCCGCCCGCATCCGCGCCCGCGCCCGCGCCCGTTTCCAGTGCGCGCCCGCCTGCCTCCGCCTCCGGCACGCGTCCGCCCGCATCCGGCTCCGCCGCCAGCACGCGTCCGCCCGCATCCGCGCCCGCGCCCGCCGCCGGTGCGCGCCCCCCTGCCTCCGGCTCCGCCCCCGGTGCGCGCCCGCCGGTCTCCGCGCCCGCCGTCGGTGCGCGCCCGACCGCCTCCGCCCCCCTTTCCGGTGCGCGCCCGCCTGCCTCCGGTACCCGTCCGCCTGCCTCCGCTGCGCGTCCGCCCGCTTCCGCTGCGCGTCCGCCCGTCGGGTGCTCCGTGCCACGGGCGAGCAGTGCGCCGCAAGCCGCTCCGTACCGTTCCGGCTCCGTCGTGCCGCCGCGGCCCGATGGTTCGCCCCGCGCCGTAGCCGCCAAGGTCGTGCCTGATCCGGCGCTGTCGTGGAGTGCTGCCGTGGCGCCGGGTTCCGGGCGGCCCGTGGTGAGCCTCGGGGAACCCGAGCTGTACGACGACGGGCCCCGGGGGCTGCGGCTGTTGCTGCGGTCGCGGGCTGTTGCCGCGGGGGCGTGTCTCGTGCTCGGGCTGGGGCTGATCGGCGGTGCGGTGACGGGGAGTTGGCTCGTCGGGGGCTCCGGGGAGGGCACTGAGCGGAGCGCGTACGTCATGGCCGGCGGTCTCTGGCACAACGTGCCCGTGGACCAGCTGTTTCCGCCCACCGTGGCGGGCCGCGGGGCCGGTCCCGGCGGCGCCGACCGGACCTGGACGCGCATCGCCGTCGCCCCCGACAGCGGCTGCACCGGCGCCTTCGACCCGCTGCTCAGCAAGGTCCTCGCCCCCGTCGGCTGCGAACGCCTCCTGCGCGCCACCTACACCGACGCCACCCAGAGCTACGTCACCACCGTCGGCCTCCTCTTCACCGACGCCGACGCGACCGCGATGCGCTCCCTCGCCACCAGGTTCGAGAAGGAGGGCCTCGCCCGCCGCACCGACCTCCTGCCCCGCCCGTACGCCGCCAAGGGCACCGTCGCCGCCGCCTTCGGCGACCGACAGCGCGCCTCCTGGACCCTCTCCGTCCTCACCGACGCCCCCGTCGTCGTCTACGCCGTCTCCGGCTGGGCCGACGGCCGCACCGTGGACGCCCCGCAGCCCGCCGAGGAGACCATGGAGCCGGGCGCCACCTCGGCCCCCGCCCAGGCCGGCCTGGGCAACGAGGCCCAGGGCCTGGCCGACCGTATCGAACGCGGCCTGCGAAAGGCGGCCACCTCCCCCACGGAGCAGCCCTCATGAGCAGCAGCCGTACGGCCCCCAGGACCGGCCTCCCGCGCCGCAGCCGTACGATCCCCGCCGCCGGCGTCCGCAGAGGCAACCGCACCGTCCGTCGGGCCGGGCTCCTCGGCTGTCTCCTCGCCGCAACCGTCGCTCTCGTCCCCGCCACCCCCGCCTACGCCGACGGCATACGCGCCCAGCAGTGGGCCCTGGAGGCCATGCACACCCAGGAGGCCTGGCAGACCACCAAGGGCCGGGGGATCACCGTCGCCGTCCTGGACACCGGCGTCGAGGCCGATCACCCTGACCTCGCCGGCAACGTCCTCACCGGCAAGGACATGATCGGCTTCGGTGCCGGGCCCGGCGACCGCGCCTGGGCCCGGCACGGCACCGCGATGGCCGGCATCATCGCGGGCCACGGGCACGGCCCCGGCGACGCCGACGGCGTCATGGGCATCGCCCCCGAGGCGAAGATCCTCCCCGTTCGCGTGATCCTCGAGGACGGCGACTCCGCCCGCGCCGAGGCCCGCCGCACCCGTGGCAACGCCCTCGCCGAGGGCATCCGCTGGGCCGCCGACCAGGGCGCCGACGTCATCAACCTCTCCCTGGGCGACGACTCCGCCTCCGCGCACCCCGAAGCCGCCGAGGACGAGGCCGTCCAGTACGCCCTGAGGAAGGGCTCCGTCGTCGTCGCCTCGGCCGGCAACGGCGGCGAGAAGGGCGACCACATCTCCTACCCGGCCGCCTACCCGGGCGTCATCGCCGCGACCGCCGTCGACAAGTACGGCACCCGCGCCGCCTTCTCCACCCGCCGCTGGTACGCCACGGTCAGCGCCCCCGGCGTCAACGTCGTCATCGCCGACCCCGACCACAGGTACTACGAGGGATGGGGCACCTCCGCAGCCTCCGCCTTCGTCTCCGGCGCGGTCGCGCTCGTCAAGGCCGCCCATCCCGGGCTCACCCCCGCCCAGATCAAGAAGCTCCTGGAGGACACCGCCCGCAACGCCCCCGTCGGCGGCCGGGACGACTCCCGCGGCTACGGCTTCGTCGACCCGGCCGCCGCCATCAACGCCGCCGCCCGCCTCAGACCGGAGGGCCTCCGGTCGAGGGCCTACGGCGACCGGTACTTCGGGTCCGGCCCCGACGCGGCGCAGGAGGACGACTCCACGTCGAGCTGGGCGGGCCCGCTCGCCGGCGCCGCCGGCGGAGTCCTCCTGGTGGCGGCGGTCGGCGTCTGGCGCGGCCGCCGCCGACCCGAGCTCAGCGACGCCTACGACTCCTACGACGACACGTACGACTCGTAGCCGCCGCCCAGCCGGCCGCCCCTCCCGGAAAGGCCGGACGCGATCCCGGACGCGATCAGCCGGATGCCGAAGCCGAAGCCGACGCCGAAGCCGACGCTGAAGCCGACGCCGAAGCCGAAGCCGAAGCCGACGCCGAAGCCGAAGCCGAAGCCGAAGCGGACGGCTTCGCCGTTCCGGACGCGCTCTCCCCGCCGAACACCGACACCGCCGCCTTCGCCGCCGCCTCGACCACCCCGATCCCCTTCTCCATCGTGGCGTTGCCGTGCGACAGCGTGGCCACCAGGTAGTCGTGGCCCGCGACCGTCACACGCCCGATGCTGTTGATGTCCCACAGCCCGGTCGCGCTCCGCTGCAGCCAGCCGTTCTTCAGGGCCCACGCGAAGCCGTCCGCCGCGGCCGAGACACCCCAGTGCTGGTCGGCTGCTATCCGCCCCATCAGCCCCCGCAGATACGCCCGCGACGCCCCGCTCAGCTCGGAGTCGTCCCCGAACACCTGCTGGAGCAGGCGCAGCTGGTCGGCCGCCGTGGTCTGGGTCAGGCCCCACAGCATGCCGTCGCCGCCCTCGGTGTCCGTGAGCCCGAAGCGCTCGTTCGCCGCGTCGAGGCCGCCCGCCTCGCCGATGGCCCGCCACAGCGCGGACGCGGAGGCGTTGTCGCTGTTCTCGATCATCGAGGTGGCGTACGACTTCTCGGCCGCCGTCAGACGGCGGCCCCCGTCCTGCGCCTGGAGCAGCAGTGCGGCCAGGATGTCGACCTTGACGATGCTGGCCGTGTCGAAGGTGCCGGCGCCGTACGTGGCGCTCTCCCCGGAGTCCGGGTCGAGCACTGCCACGGCCACCTCCGCCCCGCCGTCGACGGGTACGGCCTTCATGGCCTGCGCCAGCACGGCGTCGGGGTCCACCACCGGATCCGCCACGGGTTCCACCGATGCCTCCCGGTCGGTCGGGCTCGCGGGGGAGGCCGCGGGCGCGGCGCGCGAGCCGGAGTGCGCCTGGGCCTTCACATACACGCTTCCCGCGGCCGTCGCTCCGACGACAGCCACGCAGGCGAGGACCGTGGCGAGCAGGGGGCGGCGCCGGGAAGAACGCACGCGGCGGCCCCGCGGGACTCTGGAGGACTCCATGGCCCGAAAGCGTGGTGGCGGCGGCTGTGCGGGCCGTTAGACCGACGTTAGATGTACGTCAGCGAACGCTGAAAAACCTGTGAAAGCGGTCACAGCCAGGTTTCCGGGCCCGCACAAGCACAGCAGCATCCCCCCTATAGGGTCGGTGACCGTGGCGAACAAGAACATTCCCGACCCCGGCTTCTCCGACGACGACGGCTCCGCCGATCCCCGGCTGAGCGCGGCGCTCGCGGCCTGGGCCGAGGACCGCACCGCCGTCGGCCCCGTCCTGGAGGCCCTCAGGGGCGCCCGGCTGCTCGTCCCGGTCGTCGCCGTCCTCGGCGAGGTGGAGGAGGACGAGAACGGGCTGCGCCGCGAGAAGACCAGCGACATGGCCGTACCGACCCTCAAGGCCGGCACCCGGACCGCGCTGCCCGCCTTCACCTCCACCGACTCCCTGGCCCGCTGGGACCCGGCGGCCCGCCCCGTCGCCGTACCGCTGCTCCAGGCGCTCCAGGCGGCCGCGCACGAGAAGGCCGACACGGTCGTACTGGACCTGGCCGGGCCGGTGCCGTTCGAGCTGACGGGGTCCGCGCTGCTGGCGCTCGCCGAGGGGCGTACGACGACCGACCCGCTCGCCGACCCGGCGGTGGTCGAGGCGGTGCGCGCCGTGGTGGCCGCCGAGTCGGCGGTGCTCCGCGCCCACCTCGGGCCCGGGCGGGCCGACGGCACCCTCGCGCTCGTCCTGGACCCGGCCGCCGAACCCGCCGAGGCCGCCCGCGCGGTCGCCTCCCGGCTCGCCGCCGACGAAACACTGAGGGCCCGCCTGGTCCGCGGCCTCGACCTGGCACTGCTGCCGGCCGGAACGACCCCTCCGGGCGAGCCCCTTCATGTGAAGAGCTAGATCAGCCGTAGACCGGGCCGGTGTACTTCTCGCCCGGGCCCTGGCCCGGCTCGTCCCGGACGATCGACGCCTCGCGGAACGCCAGCTGGAGCGACTTGAGACCGTCGCGCAGCGGGGCCGCGTGGAAGGAACTGATCTCGGTCGCGCTCGCGTCCAGCAGACCAGCGAGGGCGTGCACCAGCTTGCGGGCCTCGTCGAGGTCCTTGTACTTGTCGCCCTCCTCGGTCAGGCCGAGCTTCACTGCGGCGGCGCTCATCAGGTTGACGGCGACCGTCACGATCACCTCGACGGCGGGGACCTCGGCGATGTCGCGGGTCATCTCGTCGAAGCCGGCGTTCTCAGGAGGGGTCTCACTCATGCAGGACACGATAGGCCCCGGCCCGTGCCCCCTTGACAGCAGGAGGCGCACGGCACCCGATTAGCGCGCGCCCCCGGCAACTGCTAACCTTGTGTGACGACCGGCTGGACATGAATGTGTCCGGCCCACAAGTGGAGGCTCCGAACTCCCACCCGACCGCCCTCCGGGACGGCGGGTCACCCGGTCAGGCGGCCACCATCGTTCCGTACGGACGATGGAGTCGCCCGAAGCGCGCCCCGCGGCCATCGCGGCGGTGCTCCGGTAGTGCTTGGAGCCCCGTCTGTGATCGTCCGGGGCATTTTTTGTGCTTCGGCGCGGTTAGGTCTATCGAATAGAGACGTTACGCGGCTGTCCGCCAGACCGTCGCGTGGTGCTACCGAGGAGGATCCATCAGCGCCGAGCCCCGCATCAACGACCGGATTCGCGTTCCCGAGGTGCGACTTGTCGGTCCCAGTGGCGAGCAGGTGGGCATCGTCCCGCTGGCCAAGGCACTGGAGCTTGCGCAGGAGTACGACCTGGACCTGGTCGAGGTCGCGGCGAACGCCCGTCCGCCTGTGTGCAAGCTCATGGACTACGGGAAGTTCAAGTACGAGTCGGCCATGAAGGCCCGTGAGGCGCGCAAGAACCAGGCGCACACGGTCATCAAGGAGATGAAGCTCCGGCCGAAGATCGACCCGCACGACTATGACACCAAGAAGGGTCACGTCGTCCGGTTCCTCAAGCAGGGCGACAAGGTCAAGATCACGATCATGTTCCGTGGTCGCGAGCAGTCCCGGCCCGAACTGGGCTACCGACTGCTGCAGCGTCTCGCGGAGGACGTCCAGGACCTCGGTTTCGTCGAGTCGAACCCGAAGCAGGACGGCCGGAACATGATCATGGTTCTCGGTCCGCACAAGAAGAAGACCGAGGCGATGGCCGAGGCTCGCCAGGCGCAGGAAGCCCGCAAGGCGGAAGCGAAGGCCCACCCCGGCCGCTCGCAGAACGCCGCGGACGCCGACGCCGACGTCGATGTCGACGCCGACGTGCCGACCGAGGCGCCTGCCGAGGAGCACGCCGAGGCGTGATCCCCGGGACGTCAGTCCCAGGATGTAACCGAAACAAGACGACGCTCCATCGTGCCCGGTTTCACGACCGGGCACCGGAGCGCCACCGACGAGGAGAGAACGGCGCTATGCCGAAGAACAAGTCGCACAGCGGTGCCAGCAAGCGCTTCAAGGTCACCGGCTCCGGCAAGGTGCTCCGTGAGCGCGCCGGCAAGCGCCACCTGCTCGAGCACAAGTCGTCCCGCGTGACGCGTCGCCTCACCGGCAACGCCGAGATGGCCCCGGGCGACGCCGCGAAGATCAAGAAGCTTCTCGGCAAGTGACGCGGGCGGCGCGTGATCAATCGATCGCCGCGCGCCGTACGTCAGGACCGGGACCCAATCGATTCCGGGCCGTGTGAGTCCAACCACGGCCCCGCTACAAGGAGTTAACAAGTGGCACGCGTCAAGCGGGCAGTCAACGCCCACAAGAAGCGCCGGGCGATCCTCGAGCAGGCCTCCGGCTACCGCGGTCAGCGTTCGCGCCTGTACCGCAAGGCCAAGGAGCAGGTCACCCACTCGCTGGTCTACAACTACAACGACCGCAAGAAGCGCAAGGGTGACTTCCGCCAGCTGTGGATCCAGCGCATCAACGCCGCTGCCCGCGCCAACGGCATCACGTACAACCGCTTCATCCAGGGTCTGAAGGCCGCGAACGTCGAGGTCGACCGCAAGATCCTGGCCGAGCTGGCCGTCAACGACGCGAACGCGTTCGCCGCGCTCGTCGAGGTCGCCCAGAAGGCGCTGCCGAGCGACGTCAACGCGCCGAAGGCCGCGTGACGCTGCGCTGGCTCTGGCCGACTGATTGAAGGACCCGCAGGTTACCGGCCTGCGGGTCCTTTGCTGCTGATGGCCGCCGCGGATCGTCGTTCGGGTGCGGGCCGTCGGTGGCTGGTCGCGCAGTTCCCCGCGCCCCTTGGGCGCCCGTTGTTGTGAAGGTGAGTTCCACATGCCCCCCGCCAGCCCCGAGCTGATCTCCCCCCGCTCCCCCCGCGTCTCCGCCGCGCGGCGGCTCGCTCGGCGGAACTTCCGGGGGAAGGAGCGGCTGTTCCTCGCGGAGGGGCCGCAGGCCGTGCGGGAGGCGGCGGCGTACGGCGGCGACACGCTCGTGGAGCTGTTCGCCACGCTGGACGCCGCGGAGCGGTACGCGGACATCATCGGGGAGGCCAGGGACGCCGGCGCCCGGGTGCACATCGCCGACGAGCAGGTCATCGCCGACATCTCCACGACCGTGACCCCGCAGGGCCTCGTCGGGATCTGCCGGTTCCTGGACACGCCGTTCGAGGAGATCCTCGCCGCCCGGCCCCAGCTCGTCGCCGTCCTCGCGAACGTACGCGACCCCGGGAACGCGGGCACCGTCCTGCGCTGCGCGGACGCCGCAGGCGCCGAGGCGGTCGTCCTGACGGACGCGTCCGTGGACCTGTACAACCCGAAGGCGGTCAGGGCATCGGTCGGGTCGCTGTTCCACCTCCCCGTCGCCGTCGGGGTGCCCGTCGAGCGGGCCGTGGCCGGGCTGAAGGACACCGGCGTGCGGATCCTCGCCGCGGACGGGGCCGGGGCGCACGACCTGGACGAGGAGCTCGACAAGGGGACCATGGGCGGCCCCACCGCCTGGGTCTTCGGGAACGAGGCCTGGGGGCTTCCGGAGGAGACCCGCGCGCTCTCGGACGCCGTCGTCCGCGTCCCGATCCACGGAAAGGCCGAGAGCCTGAACCTCGCCACCGCCGCAGCCGTATGTCTCTACGCGTCGGCCCGTGCACAGCGCGCCTCCGGAGGGTGCCGCTCCGTCACCGACAGCTAGTAGGGTGACCAGCTCGGGGGCCCCTCAGTCGTCTGAGAGGTGGGGTACGGGGAATGAGCGTCGGCATGAGCAGTACACGGGAAGCACGATCCGTGCCGAACGCCTCCGCGCCCCGGTCGCCCGGTGACCTCGCCGAACTCGGCATCGACCCCGACGCCCTGCCCGACGGCCTGGTCGTCGCCGACGAGCACGGCCGGGTCGTCTGCTTCAACGCCGCCGCCGAACGCATCACATCCACGGCCGCCGGTGACACCCTCGGGCAGCCGCTGGAGATCGCCCTGCCATTAGAGGACCTGGAGGGCCGGCGCTGGTGGCAGCTGACCGACCCCTACGGCGGACTCGCCATCCGGGTGCGGCAACCCGAGCGGAACCTGCTGCTGCCGGGCGGGCGGGAAGTCCTCGTCTCCGCGCGCTACGTCCGCAGCGAGCCCACCGGGCCCGTCCGCCGTGTCGTCGTCTCCCTCCGGGACACCGAGGCCCGGCGCCGCACCGAGCGCAGCCACGCCGAACTCATCGCGACGGTGGCCCACGAACTGCGCTCGCCGCTCACCTCCGTCAAGGGCTTCACCGCCACCCTGCTCGCCAAGTGGGAACGCTTCACCGACGACCAGAAACGTCTGATGCTGGAGACCGTCGACGCCGACGCCGACCGCGTCACCCGCCTCATCGCCGAGCTGCTGGACATCTCCCGGATCGACTCGGGCCGCCTCGAGGTGCGCCGCCAGCCCGTCGACATCGGGGCCGCCGTAGGGCGGCACATCCAGGCGTACGTCGCCGCGGGCCAGCCCGCCGACCGGTTCCTGCTGCGCGTCGAGCAGCCGCTGCCCGCGCTGTGGGCCGATCCCGACAAGATCGACCAGGTGCTCAGCAACCTCCTCGAAAATGCCGTGCGCCACGGCGAGGGAACCGTCACCATTGACGTCACGCCCGCCCCGTCCCCGCGTGAGGGGGAAGAGGGCGAGCACGCAGCCACGTCGGTCACGGTGAGCGACGAGGGCACCGGCATCCCGGAGGAGTCCATGAACCGCGTCTTCACCCGCTTCTGGCGGGGCAGCAAGCGCGGCGGCACCGGCCTCGGGCTCTACATCGTCAAGGGCATCGTCGAAGCCCACGGCGGCACCATCACGGTCGGCCGCGCCCCCGAGGGCGGCGCCGAGTTCCGATTTACGTTGCCCGTGGCGGCCCCGGCGTATCTCGCCTGACGGCCCACGGGCGCATTCGCGTTCCTTCACCCCGTTAGACTCGGCCTTTGGCACCTTTGTGTCCCACAGGCGACCCTCTGGTCTCTGAGTGAGTCGGTCACGGGGACCTTCAGCCAGCCAACCGGAAGCACGGGAAGAGATGTCGGCACCGAATAAGTCGTACGACCCTGTAGAGGTCGAGGCGTTGAAACCGGAAGAGATCGAGCGCATGCGGGACGAGGCGCTCGCCGCCTTCGCCGCCGCGGACTCCCTCGACGCGCTCCAGGAGGCAAAGGTCGCCCACACCGGCGGCACCTCCCCGCTGGCCCTCGCCAACCGCGAGATCGGCGCACTGCCCCCGCACGCCAAGGCGGACGCGGGCAAGCGCGTCGGCCAGGCCCGCGGCGCGGTGAACAAGGGCCTCGCCGCCCGCCAGGCCGAACTCGAGGCCGAGCGCGACGCGCGGGTGCTGGTCGAGGAGGCGGTGGACGTCACACTGCCCCACGACCGGGTGCCGGCCGGCGCCCGCCACCCCCTCACCACGCTCTCCGAGCGCATCGAGGACGTCTTCGTGGCCATGGGCTACGAGGTCGCCGAAGGCCCGCAGGTCGAGGCGGAGTGGTTCAACTTCGACGCGCTCAACATCGGCCCGGACCACCCGGCCCGCGGTGAGCAGGACACCTTCTTCGTCGAGGGCCCGGAGGGCGGCACCGAGTCCGGCGTCGTCCTGCGCACCCACACCTCGCCCGTGCAGATCCGCTCCCTGCTGGAGCGCGAGCTGCCGGTCTACGTGATCTGTCCCGGCCGCGTCTACCGCACCGACGAGCTGGACGCCACGCACACCCCCGTCTTCCACCAGGTCGAACTGCTCGCCGTGGACGAGGGCCTGACCATGGCCGACCTCAAGGGCACCCTGGACCACATGGTCCAGTCGCTGTTCGGCGAGGGCATGAAGACCCGGCTGCGGCCGAACTTCTTCCCGTTCACCGAGCCGTCCGCCGAGATGGACATGGTGTGCTACGTGTGCCGCGGCGAGTCCGTCGGCAACCCCGACCGGCCCTGCCGCACCTGCTCCAGCGAGGGCTGGATCGAGCTCGGCGGCTGCGGCATGGTGAACCCCAAGGTGCTGGCCGCCTGCGGTGTCGACCCGGAGAAGTACAGCGGCTTCGCCTTCGGGTTCGGCATCGAGCGGATGCTGATGTTCCGCCACAACGTCGAAGACATGCGAGACATGGTCGAGGGTGACGTCCGGTTCACCCGGCCGTTCGGGATGGAGATCTGATGCGGGTCCCGCTTTCCTGGCTGCGGGAGTACGTCGACCTGCCGGCGACCGAAACCGGCCGTGACGTCCAGGCCAAGCTCATTTCGGCCGGTCTGGAGGTCGAGACCGTCGAGCACCTCGGCGCCGACCTCAAGGGCCCGCTCGTGGTCGGCCAGGTGCTGACCATCGAGGAACTGAAGGACTTCAAGAAGCCGATCCGCTTCTGCACCGTCGACGTCGGGCAGGCCAACGGCACGGGTGAGCCGCAGGAGATCGTCTGCGGTGCCCGCAACTTCTCCGTCGGCGACAAGGTCGTGGTGGTCCTCCCCGGCGCCACTCTGCCGGGCGGCTTCTCGATCTCCGCGCGCAAGACGTACGGCAAGACCTCCCACGGCATGATCTGCTCCAGCGGCGAGCTGGGTATGGGCGACGACGGCACCCACGGCATCATCGTGCTGCCGCCCGAGACCGAGGTCGGCAAGGACGCCATCGAGCTGCTGGAGCTGGTCGACGAGGTCCTCGACATCGCCGTCACCGCCAACCGCGGCGACTGCCTGTCGATCCGCGGCGTCGCCCGCGAGACCGCCATCGCCTACCGTCTGCCGCTGCGCGACCCGGCGCTCCTCGACGTGCCCGGCCCCAACGCCTTCGGCTACCAGGTGAAGGTCTCCGAGCCGGTCGGCTGTGACCGCTTCACCGCCCGCACCGTCGCCGGTCTCGACCCCGAGGCCCGCTCCCCGATCTGGCTCCAGCGCCGCCTGCAGAAGGTCGGCATGCGGCCCATCTCGCTCGCCGTCGACATCACCAACTACGTGATGATGGAGCTCGGCCAGCCGCTGCACGCCTACGACCGCAAGCTGGTCCAGGGCGCCATCGGCGTGCGCCGCGCCCAGGAGGGCGAGAAGATCATCACCCTCGACGGTGTCGAGCGCGAGCTGCACGCCGAGGACCTGGTCATCACCGACGACCGCGGCCCGATCGGCCTCGCGGGTGTCATGGGCGGCGCGAACACCGAGATCGCCGACCTCCCCCAGTCTCGAACGGACTCGACCGGGGGCACCCCCACCGATCTCGAGAACGCCACGACCGACGTGGTCATCGAGGCCGCCCACTTCGACGCGGTCTCCGTCGCGCGCACGGCCCGCCGTCACAAGCTGTCCTCCGAGGCGTCCCGCCGCTTCGAGCGCGGCGTCGACCCGCAGGCCGCGGCCGCCGCCGCCCAACGGACGGTGGACCTGCTGGTGCTGCTCGCGGGCGGCACCGCCGAGGCCGGCGTCACCGAGATCATCGCGCCGTCCGCCCCGCACACCATCACCGCTCCCGCCGACCACCCGGACAAGGTCGCGGGTGTCACCTACGGCCGCGAGACCGTCGTACGGCGTCTGCAGGAGATCGGCTGCGACGTGTACGGGCAGGACGAGCTGATCGTCACCGTGCCGTCCTGGCGGCCCGACCTCGTCGAGGCCAACGACCTCGCCGAGGAGGTCATCCGCCTGGAGGGCTACGAGAACCTGCCCTCCACGCTGCCCAAGCTCCCCTCGGGCCGCGGTCTCACCCACCGGCAGCGGCTGCACCGCCGGGTCGGCCGGGCGCTGGCCGGAGCGGGCTACGTCGAGGCACCGAACTACCCCTTCGTCAGCGAGCAGGTCTTCGACCAGCTGCTGCTCGACGCCGACGACCCGGCCCGCCGCGTCGTCAAGCTGGTCAACCCGCTCAACGACGAGGAGCCCGCGCTCCGTACGTCGCTGCTGCCGGGCCTGCTGGGTGCCCTGCGGCGCAACGACGGCCGGGGCTCGCACGACCTGGCGCTCTTCGAGACCGGTCTGGTCTTCCTGCCGCGCGGGGAGCGGCGCGTCGCCGGTCACCTGCCCGTCGACCGCCGTCCGACCGACGAGGAGCTCGCCGAGCTGAACGCCGCGCTGCCCGAGCAGCCGCGCCATGTCGCCGTCGTCCTCGCGGGCGCCCGCGAGCGGGCCGGCTGGTGGGGCAAGGGCCGTCCGGCCGACTGGGCCGACGCGGTCGAGGCGGCCCGCGCGGTCGCCCGGGAGACCGGTGTCGAGCTGACCGTCCGCAACGGGCAGTACGGGCCGTGGCACCCGGGCCGGTGCGCCGAGCTCGTGGTCGTCGCCGATGGCACGGAGCGGGTCGTCGGTCACGCGGGTGAGCTGCACCCGCGGGTGGTGAAGGCCCTGGGCCTGCCCGAGCGCACCAGCGCGATGGAGCTGAACCTGGACGCCCTGGAGCAGGCTGGCGACGGCACCCCCCAGGCGCCGAGCATCTCCACGTTCCCCGTCGCCACGCAGGACGTCGCCCTCGTCGTCGACCGGTCCGTCCCGCACGCGAAGGTCGAGGCCGCGCTGCGTGAGGGCGCGGGTGAACTCCTTGAGGGAATCCGCCTGTTCGATGTGTACGAGAACGCCGGGCAACTGGGCGAGGACAAGAAGTCCCTGGCGTACGCGCTCCGCTTCCGGGCGACCGACCGCACTCTGACGGTGGACGAGGCCTCAGCGGCCCGAGACGCGGCGATCGCCCTCGCGGGCGAGCGCACGGGCGCGGTGCTGCGCGCCTAGCCGACGGCACCTGTCCGGGCCCCCGGTCACCCCGGGGGCCCGGACAGCCCCTCGCTTCCTCACGTCCCGGCCCCCGGCCTCCGGCTCCCGCCCGGCTCAAAACCCCGCTCCGGCTTCGGGCTCCGGCCCATCTCGGGCTCTCGCTCGGTGTTGAGCTCCCGGTGTTGTGTCGGGTGTCGGTTCCGGCTTTGGGGCTCGGCGCTGGGTTCCCGGGTGGCGGGCTTCGGTCTTCGGCTTCGGGTTCTGGCCGGGTCTGGGGTTCTCGCTCGATGTTGGGCCCCTGCCTGCGGCTTCCGGGCTTCGAGTCGGAGCCGTTGCCTTGCCCGGCCACCACCCTCGGGACCCGGCACCGACCCTGCCCCCCCGGCGCCTGCCTCCGGCCCCGCCCCTGGCCCTGGCCCCGCCCCTGGCCCTGGTCCCGGCCCCTGGCCCTGGCCCCGCCCCTGGTCCGGGGCCCTAACCCCTGGTCCCTGGCCCCTGCCCTGGTCCCGCCCCTGGCCCCTGCCCTGGTCCCGCCCCTGGCCCCTGCCCTGGTCCCGGCCCCTGGCCCTGGCCCTGGCCCTGGCCCTGGCCCTGGCCCTGGATTGGACCCCCGCCCCCGGAGGGTTACCTCACTCGATCGGGTGAGAAATGTGGGTGATCTGGCCTTTTTGGTCATCGTGCCGACAGAATCGGACCGGCCCTTCGGGGCCGGTCCGAGCTGCGTTGTCAGGGCCTGACTGGGGGGCCGAACGGCATGATCCGTATCAAGGCTGGGGTTCCCCGCGGAGTGCGGCCCTTCGTTTTCG
Source organism: Streptomyces griseus subsp. griseus (assembly GCF_000720255.1). Taxonomy (GTDB): domain Bacteria; phylum Actinomycetota; class Actinomycetes; order Streptomycetales; family Streptomycetaceae; genus Streptomyces; species Streptomyces griseus_I. The sequence continues at coordinate 249,247 of NZ_JOJE01000003.1, forward strand.
GGCTGCCGTTCATGTGGGGGGCGTTGGCCCTCACCTACAGGCTGGTGTGCCCGCTCGCGCATCAGCCCGGCCTCGTGGCGCGGATCGTCACCAGCGTCGTGTTCTTCGCCGTCGGCACCGGTCTGATCCTGCACGTGCGCCAGGCCCTGTTGCAGGAGCTCCGGCAGGCCCGCCAGGTGGCGCGGGTCGCCCAGAACGCCCTGTTGCGGCCGTTGCCGCCCCGTATCGACGGACTGCACACCGCCGCCGCCCAGCTCTCCGCGGACCAGGGATCCCGGGTCGGCGGCGACCTGTACGAGGTGATCGCCACCGAGCACGGCGTCCGGGTGGTGATGGGCGACGTCCGCGGCCACGGACTCGCCGCGCTCGGCACCGTCGCCGCCGTCCTCGGCAGCTTCCGGGAGGCGGTGCACGACGAGCCCGAACTCGGCGGTGTGCTGCGCCGCCTCGACCGAGCCCTGACCCGCCACCTGCGCGAGCGGGCACGCGACGAGCACCCGGTCGTCGAGGAGTTCGTCACCGTACTGCTGCTGGAGATCCGCCCGGACGGTGAACTGCTCTGTCTGAACTGCGGTCACCCCTGGCCCTATCTGCTGACCGGCACCCGTGTCACGCCCCTCGCCGACACCGACCCCCTCCCGCCGCTCGGCCCCTTCCCGCTGCCGCCCGACCTCCCCGCCGAGCCCGTCGGCCACCTGCTCCCCGGCGAGTCCCTGGTCCTGCACACGGACGGTGCCGAGGACGCCCGGGACGCTCATGGCCGGTTCTTCTCCCTGCCGGAGGCGATCGCGGACGCGGTACACGGCCAGCCGGTGACCCCGCAGACAATCCTGCGCACCGTCTTCACCGCACTCCTGCGCCACACGGCCGGCAGGCCGTCCGACGACATCGCCCTGCTGGTCCTGCGGAACGACCGCGGCGCGATCCACTGTGGCGCACCCTCAGGAGCCACGCTGGCACGGCCACCTCTGAACTCCCCAGCGCAGTAAGCACCGCATCGCACCGCACCGCACCGCTCCGCACAGCGCACCGCGCAGTGCACCGCGCCGAGGCGGGCCGCCGTACTGTACGAGGGGGAGCCGGCGGCCCGGCCGGCCTCTTGCGAGGCATTCAAGTCAACCCGGTGGAAACTCTCCGCAACAGCGCGCACACAGCCCGGATGCGCGCACTCCGTTCACACCCCGTGTGAAGGCGGACGCACTACGCTGACGGCACCGAGCCATCCGGGGGGCACCCATGCAGCCCAACACCTTGCTCGACGCGATCCTGGACGAGGCCGGGATCTCGCACGCGGGGCTGGCCGCACACGTCAACCAGGCGGGCCGGGCACGCGGTCTCGCCCTGCGGTACGAACACACCGCCGTGGCACGGTGGTTGAAGGGACAGCGGCCGCGCGGCCAGGTGCCCGACCTCATCTGTGAGGTGCTCGCCGGACGCCTGCACCGCCCGGTCACCCTCGACGACATCGGGCTCGGCGTCCCGGGCGAGCCGTCCACCCCGCACGGCGCCTCCCTCTCCGGCTTCGTCGAGCGGGCCACCGCCCTGTGGCGCTCCGACGAGCAGCAGCGCCCGCACCTCCTGGGCGCACCCGCCGTCACCGGTACGCCCGCCGTGATGCCGGTGTGGGAGTGGGAGAACCCGCCCGAGGACGTGGACGTCTCCCGGGGCGGCCGGCACCGGGTCACCGCGGCGGACCTGGAGATGCTGCGCGCCGCCCGTGCCCACTACGAGCAGATGTACCGCAAGGCCGGCGGCATAGCGACCCGCGCCCGTATCGTCGGCTTCCTCAACGCGGAGGCGGCCCCGCTGCTGCGCGGCAGCTACACCGACGCGACCGGACGGCAACTCCACCGCGCCACCGGCGGGTTGGTGGCGATCGCGGGCATCTGCGCGTACGACTCCGACGCACACGGTCTCGCCCAGCGCTACTTCCACCAGGCGCTGCGGCTCGCGAAGGCCAGCGGGGACCGGGGACTGGGGGCCTACGTCATCGCGCTCCTCGTCAACCAGGCGCTGTTCATGCGGGAGTACCGGCAGGCCGTCGCCTTCGCGGAGGCCGCGCTGCGCACCGCCGGCAAGCACATCACACCCGCCCTGGCCTCGGACCTGTACGCGATGCAGGCGAAGGCGTACGCCCACCTCGGTGACGGTACGAGCGCGCTGTCCTGCATCCGGCGGGCGGAGACGGCCGCCGAACGCATCCGGCGTGGCCACGAGCCCGACGAGACCGGCTATGTCCAACCCGGGCTGGTCAACGTCCAGGTGGCGGAGGCGCTGCTGAGCCTCGGCGAGCTGGCGGCCGCGGGGGAGCACGCGGTGGCGGCCGTCGACAATCCCGCGCACGACCGCGGGCGGGTGCACCGGCTGGCCATGCTCAGCACCATCGAGCTGCGTCAGGGCGACGCCGAGAAGGCGGTGGCCACGGCGGTGCGGATGGCCGAGGCGGCCAGGGGAATGGAGTCGCAGCGTCTGCGGGACAGACTCCGGGCGGTGCGCGAGCACCTCGTCCGCAGCGGCGGCGCGGGTGCGGCCGAGGCCGCCGAACTCATCGACGGGGCGCTGCGCGTACCGCTGTAGGCCGGTTCCGAAGCACCGCCATCCCCACAGTCCCTGCTGCGATATTGCCACTCACTCGATGGAAGGTGGCAGAACCATGCAGTGGACGAAACAGAACGAACAAACTGTGTATGAAAACCGCTGGTTCACAGTCAATCTGGCAGATGTGGAGCTGCCGGACGGCCGGCACCTGGACCACTTCCTGATACGGCTGCGGCCCGTCGCCGTGGCCACCGTGGTGAACGAGGCCAACGAAGTCCTCCTCCTGTGGCGCCACCGCTTCATCACGGACAGCTGGGGGTGGGAACTCGCGGCGGGCGTCGTCGAGGACGGCGAGGACATCGCCCGCGCGGCCGCCAGGGAACTCGAGGAGGAGACCGGCTGGCGACCGGGGCCCCTGCACCACCTCATGAGCGTGGAGCCGTCCAACGGCCTCACCGACGCCCGGCACCACATCTACTGGTCGGACGAGGGTGAGTACGTCGGACACCCCGTGGACGACTTCGAGTCCGACCGCCGGGAATGGGTCCCCCTCAAGCTCGTCCCCGACATGGTCGCCCGTGGGGAGGTCCCGGCCGCCAACATGGCGGCCGCGTTACTACTGCTGCACCACCTCAGGCTCGGGCAGGACGCGAACCCGTGAATCCCCCCACGCGTCCTTGGTCGCTAGTGGCCGGAGGCCTGCCAGATCGTCACGGCCAGGGCGCCGACGGCGGTCACGGCCGCCAGGGACGGCAGGGGCCAGCGAGCGTGTTCCAGCGTGACGATGCGGGTGCTCAGTTCATCCAGTTCCTTGGCGGCCTCTTCGGTGCGGTGGGACAGCAGGGCCAGTCCTCCCTCGACACGGGCGTACGCCACATCGAGGCGGCGACGTAACTCCGCGAGTTCACCATGGACCACGGGATGCTCGGGATCGGCGGTCACGTGTCCGCTCCTTTCCGTAGTCGTCTCACATCCCTTGCATGCGCATGAAGAGTGAACCGGCCTGGTGGACGGGCGGGGAGAGTGTGCGCAGGGCATATGCGGGTCCGGAGCGCACACGGCGTGTGAACGGCGCGGGCCCGGCACTTCGAAAGAGTGCCGGGCCCGCGGTCGTCACCGACCGTGATCAGCCGTAGGTGTAGAACCCCGACCCCGACTTGCGGCCCAGCCGGCCCGCGTCGACCATGCGCTGGAGCAGCGGGGGAGCGGCGTACAGCGGCTCCTTGTACTCCTCGTACATCGAGTACGCCACCGACGCGACCGTGTCCAGACCGATCAGGTCCGACAGCTTCAACGGGCCCATGGGGTGGGCGCAGCCCATCTCCATGCCGTTGTCGATGTCCTCGCGGCTGGCGATGCCCGACTCGAACATCCGGATCGCGGAGAGCAGGTACGGGATCAGCAGCGCGTTGACCACGAAGCCCGAGCGGTCCTGGGCGCGGATGGCGTGCTTGCCGAGCAGCTTCTCGGTGAACAGCTGCGCCCGGCTGAGCGTGCCCTCGGAGGTGGTGAGCGCCGGGATCAGCTCCACGAGCTGCTGCACCGGGGCCGGGTTGAAGAAGTGGATGCCGATGACGTGGTCCGGCCGCGAGGTGGCCACCGCCAGCTTCACCAGCGGGATCGAGGAGGTGTTGGAGGCCAGGATGGCGTCCGCCCGGGTCACCACCTGGTCGAGCACCTGGAAGATCTCGGTCTTGACGCCCTCGTTCTCCACGACGGCCTCGATCACGAGGTCCCGGTCGGCGAACTCACCGAGGTCGGTGGTGAAGCCGAGGCGCGCCTGCGTCGAGTCCCGCTCCTCCTCGCTGATCTTGCCGCGCTCGGCAGCCTTGGCCAGGGAGTTGAACAGCCGGGTACGGCCGATCTCCAGGGCCTCGCCGGTGGTCTCGGCGACCATCACGTCCAGTCCGGCGCGGGCGCACACCTCGGCGATGCCCGCACCCATCTGACCGCAGCCCACCACGCCGACGCGTGCAATGTCTCCTGGGATGCCCGTCACATCGTCCCTTTCGCTGCTGCTCCACGGCGCTGACCTACTGCGCTGATCTCCGGCCTCGACAGTACGCCGTCTTCGGTGTGCTCCGACGCCTGCTCCGATCGTGCACGTTACCGCCAAGTACCGATGATCGATCGCCGGGGTGGCCAACTGCTCGCCGGGGAGTGTGCACAAGGCCGCGATGACTCGATCGTGTGGTGGTCGGCTTCCAGGCTTGCGGCGGTCCGGGCCGTTCAGGCTACGGTGATCGGGCGATCTGGTGAGTGGGGGAGAGCGCCCCAGGCCGTTCGGGGCGTGCGGCTGAGCGGACTCCACCTCCGCTCAGTCTCCAGGAACGGTACGGCGTCCTGGGGGGCGGAAACGGTCCGTGACGGCGCGGATCCACAGTGTGCGGGGGTGCGGGGGCATGGGGCGACCGACTCGGCGGGCGTTCGCGCTGGCCGCGATGTCGATGCTGGCGATGGGCTCGGCGCCCGCGCCGGGGGAGCGGCGGCGTGCGGTGACGCAGATGCGGGGGATGTGGCTGGCGACCGTGACCAACCGGGACTGGCCGTCCCGGCCCGGTCTGACCGCCGCGCAGCAGCGGAGCGAGCTGACCGACCTGCTCGACCTGGCGGTCCGCAACCGTCTCAACACCGTGATGCTCCAGGTCCGGCCCACCGCCGACGCGCTGTGGCCCTCACCCCACGAGCCCTGGTCCCAGGTCCTCACCGGCACCCAGGGCGCCGACCCCGGCTGGGACCCGCTCGGCACCGCCGTCGCGGAGGCGCACGCACGGGGCCTCCAACTCCACGCCTGGTTCAACCCGTACCGCATCGCCCTGCACGCCGACCCCTCGAAGCTCGCCGCCTCCCATCCCGCCCGCAGGCATCCGGATTGGGTGGTGACGTTCGGCGGGAAGCTCTACTACAACCCCGGGCTGCCGCAGGTCCGCGCCTTCGTGCAGGACGCGATGCTGGACGCGGTGGAGAAGTATCCGGTGGACGCGGTGCACTTCGACGACTACTTCTACCCGTATCCCGTGCCGGGCCAGACCTTCGACGACGCCGCCGCCTACGACGCGCACGGCGGCGCCTTCCCCCATCGGGCCGCGTGGCGGCGGGACAACATCGACCGGCTGGTGCGCGAGACCGCCGCGCGCATCAAGGAGATCCGGCCCGACACCCAGTTCGGGATCAGCCCCTTCGGGGTGTGGCGCAACGCCTCCAGCGACCCCCGCGGCTCGGACACCCAGGCGCTCCAGTCGTACGACGACATGCATGCCGACACCCGGAAGTGGGTGCGCGAGGGCTGGATCGACTACATCTGCCCGCAGCTGTACTGGCACATCGGTTTCACCGCGGCCGACTACGCCAAACTGGTGCCCTGGTGGGCGGAGGTGGCGCGCGGCACCAGGACGAGGCTGTACGTCGGTGAGGCGCTGTACCGGGCGGGTGACCCGGCGCAGGCGGCGGCCTGGCAGGACGCGGCCGAACTCTCCCGGCACCTCACCCTCGCCGCCGGCCACCCGCAGGTGCGCGGGCATGTGTTCTTCGCGGCGAAGGACGTGGCGGCGGACCGGATCGGGGCGATGGCGCGGGTGGTCGCCGACCACTACGAGCAGCCGGCGAAACCCCCACGGTGATCCGTCCGCGACCCTAGCGGCCCATGGACGGACCGGTCTCCTTGTGCCGGATCTCGGTGTCGGGGCCCGGCGAGCACACGCCCACGTGCCCGTCCTCGAAGCGGACCCGGTACGGCGGGTTGCCCCCCTGGCCCATCACTTCGACGATCTCGCCGACCTTGTCGTGCTGACCGACCACCCTGCCGTGCTGGACAAGCTGGTCGCCCACGGTTGCGTGCATCTGGGGCCTCCTCACGCGTGCGGGGAGCGGCGGTCCGTGGCTTTTGAGTCTACGGCGGAGGGCGCCGGTGGGCAGGGCCGTGCGGCCCGCTTCTCACCCCCGTGCCCGCTGGGTTACCGCGATGCAGACCAGTACGGCCGCGGCCGCCAGGGGGGCGGCCACTGTCAGGTGCTCGCCCAGCAGCAGCACCGACCACACCAGTGTGAGCAGCGGTTGGGCCAACTGCAACTGGCTCGCCTTCGGGATGCCGATGGCCGCCATGCCCCGGTACCAGACGACCAGTCCGAGGAACTGCGACCCCGCCGCCACCCAGAGCAGCCCGGCCACGCTGTGCGCGGTGAAGTGCGCGGGCTGGTGGGCGAGGGCGAGCGCGGCGGTGGGCACGGCGAGCGGCAGACACAGCACCAGCGCCCAGCCGATCACCTGCCAGCCCGGCATGACCCGGGCCAGCCGCCCGCCCTCGGTGTAGCCGGCCGCGCACACCAGCAGGGCGCCGAACAGGTACAGGTCGGCGGTGGTGAGGGCGCCGCCGCTCTGCTGCGCGGTGAACGCGAGCACCACGGCCGCTCCGGCCAGCGCGGCCACCCAGAACGTGCGGGAGGGCCGGGTGCCGACGCGCAGGGCGGAGAAGAGCGCGGTCGTCAGCGGCAGCAGGCCGACCACGACGGCTGCGTGCGCGGTGGTCGAGGTCTCCAGGGCGAGCGTCGACAGCAGCGGGAAGCCGACGACCACCCCGCCGGCGACGACCGCGAGCCCGGGCCAGTGCCGGCAGGCGGGCGGCCGCACCCGCAGCCCCAGCAGGCAGGCACCGGCGATCACTGCCGCGAGGACACTCCGCACGGCCACCAGCGCCCAGGGCCCGAAGCCCTGGAGCCCCCATGCCGTCGCCGGGAAGGTGAGCGAGAAGGCGACGACGCCGAGCGCGGCCTGCAGCGTCCCGAGCCCCGGGCGCTCGCGCCATGCGGCACCGCGCACGGGCCCGGACGCCGGCCTGGAGCGGGTCGCCGTGTCGGTGGTGGGGACCGCTATCCGGGTCGGCTCAGTAGCGCTACTCTGTGTTCTCATGCAAGAGCGTAGCAGTGTGGGTGAGCTGGTGGAACAGCTGCGACGAGAGCTGGACCGCTACTCGCCCGGTGGAAAGCTGCCATCGAGCCGGGTACTGGTGGAGCGGTTTCGGGTGAGTCCCGTGACCGTCTCGCGGGCGCTGGCGCAACTGGTCGCGGAGGGGCTGGTGGTGACCCGGCCCGGCGCCGGTGCGTTCCGGGCCCGGCCCCGGCCGGCGAGTGCCCCCGCGGGGGACACTTCCTGGCAGGAGGTCGCGCTCACCGCGGACGGCGCCGCCGACCTGGTACCGCGCACCGTCGACGCCTCCGGGGTGACCGTCTCGCTCGCGGCCCCGCCCCCCGGGGTCGTCGAGTTCAACGGCGGCTATCTGCACCCCTCGTTGCAGCCCGAGCGGGCGATGTCCGCGGCCCTGGCGCGGGCGGGGCGCCGGCCCGGCGCGTGGGGGCGGCCCCCGCTGGAGGGGCTGCCGGAGCTGCGGGAGTGGTTCGCGCGCGGCATCGGCGGAGCCGTGACCGCGGCGGAGGTGCTGGTCACCGCGGGCGGACAGTCGGCCCTGACCACGGCGCTCAGGGCGGTGGCGCCGCCCGGCGCGCGCGTCCTCGTCGAGTCGCCGACCTACCCCGGCATGCTGGCGATCGCCCGGTCGGCGGGCCTGCGCCCGGTGCCCGTGCCGGTCGACGCGGACGGTGTGCGGCCCGCGCTGCTCGCCGACGCGTTCCGGGCCACCGGCGCCCGGGTCTTCGTCTGCCAGCCGCTCTTCCAGAACCCGACCGGTGCCGTCCTCGCCCCCGAGCGGCGCGCCGAGGTGCTGCGGATCGCGCGTGAGGCGGGCGCGTTCGTCATCGAGGACGACTTCGTACGACGGCTCGTGCACGAGGACGCGGGGCAATTGCCGCGGCCGCTCGCCGCCGACGACCCCGACGGAGTCGTCGTGCACGTCAACTCGCTCACGAAGGCGACCTCGCCCAGTTTCCGGGTGAGCGCCCTGGCCGCCCGCGGTCCGGTCCTGGAACGGCTGCGCGCCATCCAGGTCGTCGACACCTTCTTCGTCCCCCGCCCGCTCCAGGAGGCGGCGCTCGAACTCGTCGGCTCGCCCGCCTGGCCCCGCCATCTCCGGTCTCTCTCCGCAGAGTTGAAGGCTCGCCGGGACACCCTGACGACCACCCTGCGCCTGGAGCTCCCCGAACTCGCCCTCCCGCACGTCCCGTCCGGCGGCTACCACCTGTGGCTGCGCCTGCCCGACGGAACGGACGAGAGCGCCCTCACGGCCGCCGCCCTGCGCGCGGGTGTCGCGCTCACCCCCGGCCGCCCCTACTTCAGCGCCGAAGCCCCGGCCGGCCACCTCCGGCTGAGCTTCGCGGCGGTCGCGGGGGCGGGGGAGATCGCGGAGGGGGTACGCAGACTGCGTACGGCCTGCGACGAGGTGCTCCCGGGAAACCGTTCGACATGAAGGCGCCGCCGCTGTGAGGATCCCGCCATGACGGACACCCCGAGCCTCGCCGACGGCTACGAGATCTCCACCGACCCCGCCCGCGTCGACGTCGAGCGCGTGCACCGCTGGCTGTCGACCGACGCGTACTGGGCGATCGGGCGGACCAGGGAGAAGCAGGAGCGGGCGATCGCCGGGTCGCTCAACTTCGGGGTGTACGACACGGCTTCGGGGGATCAGGTCGCGTATGCGCGGGTCGTGACCGATCAGGCCACGTTCGCCTGGCTCTGCGACGTCTACGTGGATCCGTCCGTGCGGGGCAAGGGGATCGGGACGGCGCTGGTCGAGGCGGTGCGCGCGCACCTGCTGCCGTACGGGCTGCGGCGCGTCCTGCTCGCCACCGCGGACGCGCACGGGGTCTACGAGAAGGTCGGCTTCCGGCCGCTCGTGGAACCCGACCGGTGGATGGCGCTCGTTTTCGAGTGACTTGCCCCGACCCGTGCGCACCTGTCGGCAGGCTTTGCCGCACCCTTCACAACTCGCAGGTAATAGCTCTTGACCTGCGCACTCTCGCGGCTCACCATCGCCGCATGTCGCTTCGGGTCACGTTCGTCGCCGCCGCGCGCAGCTCCCCGCTGCTCGCGGAGCGTTTCGAGGACGACCGGCCGTTGGACCAGGCCGGCTGGGACGAGGTGCAGCGCGTCGCCGGTGGGCTGCTGCTCCTCGCGGTCGCCGAGCTGCGCTACTGCTCGCCGACCCCGCGCAGCCGTGCCACCGGCGACGCCCTCGGTTACGCCCCGCTCGTGCAGCCCGCTCTGCGGGACTGCGACATGGGACGCTGGCGCGGGCTGACGCTGGGTGAGGCGATGGCCCGGGAGCCGGAGGCGGTGGACGCCTGGCTCGCCGACCCGCGCGCCACTCCGCACGGCGGCGAGTCGCTGCTGGCCTTCATCAGCCGGGTGGGTGGCTGGCTCGACACCCGGCCCGTCGAGGACGGTGGTCGCGTCGTCGCGGTGGCGGAGCCCTCGGTGATCCGGGCCGCCCTGGTCTACGCCCTCAAGGCGCCCCCGTCCACGTACTGGAACATCGACGTCCGCCCCCTGTCGACGACCACCGTCACGGGCCGGGCGGGTCGCTGGAACCTCCGCTTCGACGGCGCGTCCGCTCAGCCCTCACGGGCGTGAGACGGGGCCCTGATCAGCCCTCGCGGGCGTAGTCCGTGGTCAGGACCAGGTCCTTCGCCGGGCCGCCCACCCGCCACACGGACCGCCAGTGGTCCGCGTCCCGGACGGCGAACTCGCCCCGGTAGAGGTCGGCGGCGCAGGGGTGGTCGGTGACGTGCCGCCCGGACGTCAGGTCCAGGTCGTGGAAGGGGCGCCCGTCCAAGAAGCGGACGTCCGCGGTGCCGGGCGTCGGGCCGGGCAGGAAGCGCAGGGTCCGCTCGGCGGGCCGCGCCACGCCTTGCCAGACGAAAGTTCCGGACTCCTTGTGCAGGAGACCGCCTTCGGAGTCGAGCGGGCTGAAAACCGTGGTCCCCTCGAACCGGCCGGCGTCCCCACTCGCGAGGTCCCGCACCGTCCGTTCGACCCGCCAACTCCCCTTCAGGTACGCGAGAACGTCGGGAACTGACCTGAACTTGCCCATCCCGTACCGCCCTCCGTCGCATCCGTTGCCGCCCGCCCATTGACGTGCCCCTGCCCCCTCCCTATCTTGCCGTTCGAAGTGCTGATCAAGGTCCGATATTTCGAACAATGACATCCCAGCGACATTCAGCGACACAACTGAGCCGCGGAGTATCCATGTCACGCAGCACCACCCCCACTCGCTGGAGACTCGGTCTCACGGCCACAGCCGTCCTGGCGGCCACGGCCCTGATCCCGGTCCCGGCACACGCCGACTCCGTCACCGACTACGCCATCACGGTCGACCCCACCGCCAAGGGCGCGAAGATCGACGACACGATGTACGGCGTCTTCTTCGAGGACATCAACCGCGCGGCCGACGGCGGTCTCTACGCCGAGCTCGTGCAGAACCGATCCTTCGAGTACTCCACCGTCGACAACAGGTCATACACCCCGCTGACCTCCTGGACGGTCGACGGCACCGCCCAGGTCGTGAACGACGACGGCCGCCTGGGCGACCGCAACCGCACCTACCTTTCCCTGGGCGCCGCCTCCGCCGTGACGAACGCCGGCTACAACACCGGCATCCACGTCGAACAGGGCAAGAAGTACGACTTCTCGGTGTGGGCGCGCGCCACGAGCGGCACGACCCTGACCGTCTCGCTCCAGGACGCCGATGGCACGCTGGCCACGGCCCGCAAGGTGGCCGTGCGCACGGGCGGCTGGGCGAAGTACCGGGCGTCCCTCACCGCCACCCGCACCAGCAGCAACGGCCGCCTGACCGTCGCCTCCTCCGCCGCGACCGCCCTCGACATGGTGTCCCTGTTCCCACGCGACACCTACAAGAACGAGCCCAACGGTCTGCGCAAGGACCTCGCCGAGAAGATCGCCGCCCTGCACCCGGGCTTCGTGCGCTTCCCCGGCGGCTGCCTGGTCAACACCGGCTCCATGCAGGACTACAGCGAGGCCTCAGGCTGGCAACGCGCCCGGTCCTACCAGTGGAAGGACACCATCGGACCGGTCGAGCAGCGCGCCACCAACTCCAACTTCTGGGGATACAACCAGAGTTACGGCCTCGGCTACTACGAGTACTTCCGCCTCTCCGAGGACATCGGCGCGATGCCGCTGCCCGTCGTCCCGGCGCTGGTCACCGGCTGCGGCCAGAACAAGGCCGTCGACGACGAGGCGCTGCTCAAGCGGCACATCCAGGACACCCTGGACCTCATCGAGTTCGCCAACGGCCCGGTGACCTCGACCTGGGGCAAGAAGCGCGCCTCGATGGGCCACCCCAAGCCGTTCCACCTCACCCACATCGAGGTGGGCAACGAGGAGAACCTGCCCAACGAGTTCTTCGCCCGCTTCAAGCAGTTCCGGGCGGCCGTCGAGGCCAAGTACCCGAACATCACCGTCGTCTCCAACTCCGGCCCGGACGACGCCGGGTCGACCTTCGACACCGCTTGGCAGCTCAACCGGGACGCCAAGGTGGGCATGGTCGACGAGCACTACTACAACAGCCCGCAGTGGTTCCTCCAGAACAACAACCGCTACGACTCCTACGACCGCGGCGGCCCCAAGGTCTTCCTCGGCGAGTACGCCTCCCAGGGCAACGCCTTCAAGAACGGCCTGGCCGAAGCCGCGTTCATGACCGGCCTGGAGCGCAACGCGGACGTCGTCAAACTCGCCTCCTACGCCCCGTTGTTCGCCAACGAGGACTATGTGCAGTGGCGCCCCGACCTGATCTGGTTCAACAACCACGCCGCCTGGAACTCGGCCAACTACGAGGTCCAGAAGCTGTTCATGAACAACGTCGGCGACCGGGTGGTCCCCTCGACGGCCACCGGTACCCCGGCTCTCCAGGGTCCGATCACGGGCGCCGTCGGCCTGTCCACCTGGGCGACCAGTGCCGCGTACGACGACGTGAAGGTCACGGACGCGGACGGGAAGACGCTGCTCGGCGACGACTTCTCCGGTGACCCCACGCAGTGGACGCACACCGGGGGCGGCAGCTGGAGCGTCCAGGACGGGCAGTACGTGCAGACCGACGGGGCCGCCGAGAACACCATGGTCTCGGCCGGTGACCCGGCCTGGCACGACTACGACCTGCATGTGAAGGCCACCAAGAAGTCCGGCAAGGAGGGCTTCCTCGTCGCCTTCGGCGTCAAGGACACCGGCAACTACTACTGGTGGAACCTGGGCGGCTGGAACAACACCCAGAGCGCCGTCGAGCAGGCCGTGGACGGCGGAAAGTCGACGCTCGTCTCCAAGGCCGGGTCGGTCGAGACGGGCCGCGCCTACGACATCGACATCAAGGTGCGCGGCCGCCAGGTGACCCTCTACCTCGACGGCAAGGAGTGGGGCAGCTTCACCGACGACAAGCCGGCCGAGCCGTTCCGCCAGGTCGTCACCAAGGACAAGAGGTCCGGCGAGCTGATCGTCAAGGTCGTCAACGCGCAGGACTCCGCCGCCCGCACCGCGATCGACCTGGGCGGCGCCAGGGTCTCCTCCAAGGCCCGGGTGACCACGCTGGCCGCCGCGCCGGGCGCCGTGAACAGCGAGACCGATACACCGGTCGCGCCCGTCTCCTCGACCCTCACCGGGGTCGCCGACCGGTTCACGCACACCTTCCCGGCGAACTCGATCACCTTCCTCCGCATCAAGCAGAGGTAGCCGGACGTCCGGGCGGGCGTGGGTGACTCCTTCCCCACGCCCGCCCGGCACCAACGCACCGCCATTTCTCGGTCCTCCCGCGGGACACGTTTCGGAATTCCTCCCGTCACTTTCCCGGGACGGCACAACCGTCCGGAAGAAACGCTCGTCTAAGTCGGCGAAATCGACCGAGGACGGGGGACTCCCGAAATGCCTGGCCCGATCCTGCCTCTCTCCGAATTCCGTGGACGTGGCAATCCCCGGCATCCGGCCGCCCTGCTGGCCGCGGCCCTCACCGTCACCGTGTTCTGCGCCGCCGACGTCGTCGCCCGCAGCTACCCCTTCGGCCCGCGCACCCGGAGCGTCAACGACCTGGGCAACCAGTACGTGCCGTTCCACGCCCACCTCTGGGACCTGCTGCACGGCAGGGCCGACGGGGGACTCCTCGTCAACTGGCAGTCCGGGTTCGGCGGGAGTTTCCTGCCCGACCTCGGCACCTACCTGACCAGCCCGTTCGCCCTGCTCGTGGCGGTGTTCCCGCGGGACGAGATCGACCTCGCGGTGTACGTGATCACGCTGCTGAAGACGGCGACCGCGGGCGCCGTCATGGCCCGGCTGCTGCTCACTCTGCGTCCGGGCCGCTGGTGGGCCGCGGGACTGCTCGGCGCCTCCTACGCGCTGTGCGGCTGGAGCGTGGCGGACGCCGCCTACAACCCGATGTGGCTCGACGGCCTGATCGCACTGCCCCTGCTGTGCCTGGTCGGCGAGTGGATCCTGCACGGACGGCGCCGCGTCCTGGGCGTGCTGGTCGTGACCCTCGTCTGGATCGCCAACTTCTACACCGCGTACATGGCCACCCTCGGCGCCGGTCTGGTGATGGCCCTCCGGCTGCTGCTCGCCCGTCCGTCCCGCCGGCAGGCGCTCGCGGCGGCGGGACGGGCCGCACTGACCGTCACCCTGGGCGTGGGCCTGGCCGCACCGCTGGTCGCGGTGGTCTACTTCGGCAGCGAGCACGCCTCCCCCGGCCGCTTCCGGGGCTTCGTCCCGGTGACGGGACAGGACCTGCTGGCCCGCCTGCTGCCGACGACGTACGGCTTCGGCAGCCCGGGCGTGTACGTGGGCATGACGGCGCTGCTGCTCGCCCTGGCCCTGCCGTTCCACCGGGCGGTGCCCCGGCGGGTGCGCGCCGCCTGGACGCTGCTCGTGACCGCCATGGTGCTGTCGATGCAGTGGGCGCCGACCCAGCTGGCCTGGCACGCCTTCGCCACCCCCCAGGGCAGCTCGTACCGGCAGACCTTCGTCCTGTGCGGGCTGCTGGTGATCGCCGCCTGGTACGCGCTCTCCTACGGCCCGCCCGACCGGCGGGCGCTGGGCGCGGCGGGTGCGCTGCTGGCGCTGATCACCGCCGTCGCGAGCCGGAGCGACCTGGTACGCCCCTTCACCTGGCCCGTGCTGCTGCTCGCCGCCACCGGCGCGCTGGCCGGGCTGGCCCTGCTCGGCCGCACGGACGCCGGGCCGCTCCTGCGGGGCGTCCGCCACACCACGCCGGCCGTGATCGCCGTGACGCTGCTCGTCGGGGCGCAGCTCGGCGAGGCCACCGCGACCTCCGCCGTGGCCACCCGCACGCGGTTCGGGCACATGGACGACTACGCGCCCTGGGGCGAGCGGCAGCAACGGCAGGCCCGCGCTGTCGACGAGGCCGACGGCTGGCCCCGGTACCGCACGGACCCGGGCCGGGAGCAGACCGTCGCCAACGACCCGCTGGTGGTGGGCGGCCAGGGCGCCCAGTACTACAGCAGCCACACCTCCGACATCCTCAGCCGTACGCTGCCCGCCCTCGGCGGCGGGTGGACCTCGCGGGGCCGGAACCTGCAGAGCCTGGACAACGCCGTGACGGACGTGATCTTCTCCGTCGGCGCCCGGGTGCACTCACCGCCGGACCCGCACCAGGGCTGGTTCCCACAGGACGGCAGCCAGGTGACCGTGACCCGGCAGGACGTGCCACCGCTGGTGACGGTCCGGCCGTCCGGCACTCCCTCCCACGCGCGCGCGTCCGGTTTCGGACCGTCGCCCTACCGCAACCAGGAGCTGCTGCTGGGCGCCCGCGTCTACGACGTACCCCGGCTCACGGTCCGCACGAGCGCCGGCCGGCAGCCGTCCCGCAGCGGGGACGAGCGGCCCGGCCTGCGTATCGGCACCCTTGCTCCCGGCGCGGTGCGGCAGCCGACGATCACCGCCCGCTGCCCGGCCGGCAGTGAGGTGTACCTCTGGGCGCCCTACTTCTCGGGGACGGCGCGGGTCGCCGGAGACGTGCGGGGGCCGACCGGACGGTTCCGTTCCGACCGGGGCACCAAGATCGCCGCGATGCAGCGGCTCGGCAGGGTTCCGGCCTCCGGCGGTCTGCGGATCGAGCTGTACCCGGACCGCACGGGGCTCGTGCCGGACGGGGCGGTCGGCTGCCTGGACACCGCCCGGCTGCACACCGTCACCGAACGGCTCTCGGCCACCGGCGCCACCGACGTGTCCGTGTCCGACGGAACGATCCGGGCGAAGCTCCCCGCGGGCAGCGTGGGGACCGCCGTCGTCGCGGCGCCCCGGATCGCCGGCTGGCGCTGCGCCCTGGGCGACGCCCGGCCCGTGCCCGCCGGGGAGTACCACGGGCTGATCGCCGTGCCGCTGGACGGTTCCTCGACGAGTCTCAGGTGCGTATTCCGTCCGCCCGGTCGGCGGCTGGGCACGATTGTGGCGACTTTTTCGCTGCTCGGTCTGATTTTGTTCGCCGCCATTCCGGTGCTGCGTCGGCGCGGCGCCGTTCCCGCCGAGAAAAGTACGATCGTCGCGAGCAATGCGGAACGAGCGAAAAACCTCACCTTCATGTTTTCCTGTTGTTTTCCGAGCGTTCTTCTTTTCTCACTTCTCGCGTACCGCACGCACGGGGGGTGACCGCCCCGCGGAGCCCGTGGATTGCATAACCGTGCATAAGTGCGTATAGTCATGCCATCCAAGAGGAGGGTTCATGGCTGTACGTGTGGCGGTCGCCGGAGCGAGTGGGTACGCGGGCGGAGAGCTCCTGCGGCTGCTCCTTGCACACCCCGAGATCGAGATCGGCGCCCTGACCGGCAACTCCAACGCCGGCCAGCGGCTCGGCGCGCTCCAGCCGCACCTGCTGCCGTTGGCCGACCGGGTACTGCAGGAGACCACGGCAGAAGTCCTCGAGGGGCACGACGTCGTCTTCCTGGCGCTGCCCCACGGACAGTCCGCCGCCGTCGCCGAGCAGCTCGGCCCGGACGTCCTCGTCGTCGACATGGGCGCCGACTTCCGACTGAAGGACGCCGCCGACTGGGAGAAGTTCTACGGCTCCGCGCACGCCGGGACCTGGCCCTACGGGCTCCCCGAACTGCCGGGCGCCCGCGCCGCGCTGGAGGGGTCCAAGCGCATCGCGGTGCCCGGTTGCTACCCGACGGCCGCCACGCTCGCGCTGTTCCCGGCGTACGCGGCGGGGCTGGCCGCGAACGAGGCCGTGATCGTCGCCGCCTCCGGCACCTCCGGCGCGGGCAAGGCGCCCAAGCCGCACCTGCTGGGCAGTGAGGTCATGGGCTCCATGTCGCCCTACGGCGTCGGCGGCGGCCACCGGCACACGCCCGAGATGATCCAGAACTTCAGCGCGGCGGCGGGGGAGCGGGTCTCCGTCTCCTTCACGCCGACCCTCGCGCCCATGCCCCGCGGCATCCTCGCCACATGCAGCGCGAAGGCCGTCGACGGCGTCACCGGCGACTCGCTGCGCGCCGCCTACGAGAAGGCGTACGCCGACGAACCGTTCGTCCACCTCCTCCCCGAGGGGCAGTGGCCCGCGACGGCGTCCGTCTACGGTTCCAACGCCGTTCAGGTGCAGGTCGCGTACGACGAGGCGGCGGGCCGCATCATCGCGATCAGCGCCATCGACAACCTGACCAAGGGCACCGCGGGCGGTGCCGTCCAGAGCATGAACATCGCCCTGGGTCTCGACGAGACCACCGGACTGACGACGATCGGAGTCGCACCGTGAGCGTGACGGCAGCGAAGGGATTCACGGCGGCGGGCATCGCCGCCGGGATCAAGGAGAACGGCAACCCGGACCTGGCCCTCGTGGTCAACGAGGGACCCCGCCGTGCCGCCGCCGGTGTCTTCACGTCCAACCGTGTGAAGGCCGCGCCCGTGCTGTGGTCCGAGCAGGTACTGAAGGGCGGTCAGGTGTCGGCCGTCGTCCTCAACTCAGGTGGCGCCAACGCCTGTACGGGTCCGAAGGGCTTCCAGGACACGCACGCGACCGCCGAGAAGGTCGCCGAGGTCCTCGGTCGCGGCGCCGTCGAGGTCGCCGTCTGCTCCACCGGCCTCATCGGCGTCCTGCTCCCGATGGACAAGCTGCTCCCGGGAGTCGAGACGGCCGCCGCCCAGCTCTCCGAGCACGGCGGTGAGAAGGCCGCCATCGCCATCAAGACCACCGACACCGTCCACAAGACGTCCGTCGTCACCAAGGGCGGCTGGACCGTCGGCGGCATGGCGAAGGGGGCCGGCATGCTCGCGCCGGGCCTCGCCACCATGCTGGTCGTTCTCACCACGGACGCCGCCCTCGACAACGACGTACTGGACAAGGCGCTCCGGGCGGCGACGCGCACGACCTTCGACCGCGTGGACTCCGACGGCTGCATGTCCACCAACGACACCGTGCTGCTGCTCGCCTCCGGCGCCTCCGAAGTCACCCCGGAACACGCGGAGTTCGCGGAGGCCGTACGGCAGGTCTGCGACGACCTCGGCCAGCAGCTCATCCGGGACGCCGAGGGCGCCAGCAAGGACATCAAGGTCGAGGTCGTGAACGCCGCGACCGAGGACGACGCCGTCGAGGTGGGCCGCTCCATCGCCCGCAACAACCTCCTCAAGTGCGCCATCCACGGCGAGGACCCCAACTGGGGCCGCGTGCTCTCCGCGATCGGCACGACATCCGCCGCCTTCGAGCCGGACCGGCTCAACGTCGCCATCAACGGCGTCTGGGTGTGCAAGAACGGAGGCGTCGGCGAGGACCGTGAGAAGGTCGACATGCGCTACCGCGAGGTGCACGTCGTCGCCGATCTCGCCGCCGGCTCCGAGACGGCCACCATCTGGACCAACGACCTCACCGCCGACTACGTCCACGAGAACAGCGCCTACTCGTCATGAGCAACGTGACCCGCAAACACACCGCGCTGCCCAAGGCCCAGATCCTCATCGAGGCGCTGCCCTGGCTGGTCCGCCACAACGGCAAGACCGTCGTCATCAAGTTCGGCGGCAACGCCATGATCGACGAGGACCTGAAGGCCGCCTTCGCGCAGGACGTCGTCTTCCTGCACCACGCCGGCCTCAAGCCCGTCGTCGTGCACGGCGGCGGCCCGCAGATCAGCCGGGCGCTCGATCAACACGGCATCGTCAGCGAGTTCAAGGCGGGCCTGCGCGTCACCACCGAGGACGCCATGGACGTCGTCCGCATGGTGCTCGCCGGGCAGGTGCAGCGCGAGCTGGTCGGCCTGCTCAACCAGCACGGCCCGCTCGCCGTAGGCATCACCGGCGAGGACGCGCACACCATCACCGCCACCAAGCACCAGCCCGAGATCGACGGTGAGTTGGTCGACATCGGGCGGGTGGGCGAGATCACCGCGATCGACACGGGCGCGATCGAGGCCCTGCTCGCCGACGGCCGCATCCCGGTCGTCTCGTCGATCGCCCGCTCCCAGGACGACGGACATGTCTACAACGTCAATGCTGATACGGCTGCTGCGGCACTCGCTGCGGCGCTGGGCGCCGAAACCCTCATGGTCCTCACCGACGTCGAGGGTCTCTACGAGGACTGGCCGCACAGCGACGAGGTGATCAGCCGCCTCACCGCCTCCCAACTGGAGAAGCTGCTGCCGGAGTTGAGCTCCGGAATGGTTCCCAAGATGGAGGGCTGCCTGCACGCCGTGCGCAACGGCGTGACGACCGCCCGGGTCATCGACGGGCGGGTCCAGCACTCGATCCTGCTGGAGATCTTCACCGACGAAGGCATCGGCACGATGGTCGTGCCCGACCGGACCGATCAGGGGGACGCCGAATGACCGACAGCGTGACCAACGCGGAGCTCACCCAGCGGTGGAAGGGCGCGCTCATGAACAACTACGGCACCCCGCGGCTCCCGCTCGTCCGCGGTGAGGGCAGCAGGCTGTGGGACGCCGACGGCAAGGAGTACACCGACTTCGTCGGCGGTATCGCCGTCAACGCCCTCGGCCACGCGCACCCGGCCGTCGTCGAGGCCGTCAGCAAGCAGATCGCCTCCCTCGGCCATGTCTCCAACCTGTTCGTCGCCGAGCCGCCCGTCGCCCTCGCCGAACGTCTCCTGCGGCTCTTCGGCCGCGAGGGCAAGGTCTTCTTCTGCAACTCGGGCGCCGAGGCCAACGAGGGCGCGTTCAAGATCGGCCGGCTGACCGGGCGGACCCACATGGTCGCCACCCAGGGCGGCTTCCACGGCCGCACCATGGGTGCCCTCGCGCTGACCGGCCAGCCCGGCAAGCAGGAACCGTTCCTGCCGCTGCCCGGTGACGTCACCCACGTCCCGTACGGCGACGCGCAGGCGCTGGCGGCCGCGGTCACCGACGAGACGGCTCTGGTGATCATCGAGCCGCTGCAGGGCGAGAACGGGGCCGTGGTGCCCCCGGCGGGCTATCTGAAGGCGGCCCGCGCGATCACCGCCTCGACCGGCGCCCTGCTGGTCCTGGACGAGGTCCAGACCGGCGTCGGCCGCACCGGCCACTGGTTCGAGTACCAGGCGCACGAGGGTGTCCTGCCCGATGTCGTCACCCTCGCCAAGGGCCTCGGCGGCGGGCTGCCGCTGGGTGCGACGGTGGCCTTCGGGCGGGCGGCCGACCTGTTCCAGCCGGGGCACCACGGCACGACCTTCGGCGGCAACCCGGTGGCCTGCGCCGCCGGGCTGGCCGTCCTCGACACCATCGAGAACGAGGGGTTGCTGGAGAACGTCAAACGGCAGGGCGAGAAGCTGCGGGACGGAATCGAGGGCCTCGGCCACCCGTTGATCGATTATGTCCGGGGCGCGGGCCTCCTCCTGGGTATCGTGCTCACCGAGCCGCTCGCGCCCCAGGCGCAGCAGGCGGCTCAGGAGGCCGGCTTCCTCGTGAACGCGCCCGCTCCCGACGTCGTACGGCTGATGCCGGCGCTGAATCTCGGCGACGACGCGGTGGACGCCTTCCTCGGGGCGTTGCCCGGCATCCTCGCGGCAGTGAACGGGGACGGACGATCCGGAGAATGAGACGACGATGAGCCAGGCGCAGGACCATGAGCAGAACGGGGGCAACGGGCCCGCCCTCCCGCAGACCCGCACCGCCCGCCACCGCCGGATCGTGGACATCCTCAACCGGCAGCCGGTGCGCTCACAGAGCCAGCTGGCGAAGCTGCTCTCCGACGACGGGCTGAGCGTCACCCAGGCGACGCTCTCGCGGGACCTGGACGAGCTCAACGCGGTGAAGATCCGCAACACCGACGGCGACCTGATCTACGCGGTGCCGAGCGAGGGCGGTTTCCGTACGCCCCGCGCGCCGCTGGGGGGTTCGGCGAAGGAGGAGCGGATGCGGCGCCTGTCCCAGGAACTGCTGATCTCCGCGGAGGCCTCGGCGAACCTGGTGGTCCTGCGCACCCCGCCGGGCGCGGCCCAGTTCCTCGCCTCGGCGATCGACCAGGCCGAACTGCACGACATCCTCGGCACGATCGCCGGCGACGACACACTGTTGCTGATCAGCCGGGACCCGTCGGGGGGACAGGCGCTGGCCGACCATCTGCTGCGGCTGGCCCAGAACGGGCACTGACGTCTTTGGTCTCACGGCTTCAGCCATGCTTCCGGGGGCACCTGAACGCCATGACGACCGGGGGCAAGACGTACTTCCACCTCACTGACGGCGCCGGCGGAGACACACCTGTCGGCGGCGTTCGCCGCGTGAGCGGCATGCTCGCCTACAAGGGTATGGACGGCATACCCCTGTGGCTCAGCTTCGGAATCGTCGTCATCGCCTTCGTCGCCTTCGCGGTGGGGAGCCGCCGCAAGAAGTGATGGGCGAAGAGCGTCGGTGAGGGAGCCCAGGATGCCCGGGATCCCACACCGACGCCACCGAGGACTCAACCCAACCGCCTGGCCAGCCCCCCGGTGCACCGCACCTCGTCGCCCGCCGTGATCAGCAGGGCCTCGACGTCGGGCAGCGCCTCCAGCCACCTCAGGGCCTCCCGCGAGCCCATGGCGAACGCCGCCGTCGCCCAGCAGTCCGCCCACGTCAACCGGGGCGCGACCACCGTCACGGCGACCAGGTCCGTCACCGCCGACCGCCCCGTACGCGGGTCCACGATGTGCGTACCGCGCTCCGCGGTCCCGGACGTCGCCACGGCCAGCTCGTCGGCCCCGGCCGCGGAGACGACCGCGGCCAGACCTCCGGGCCGCAGCGGGTCCGACACGCCCACCCGCCAAGGCCGCGCCGGTCCGGGCACTCCCAACAGCTGAACGTCCCCGCCCCCGTTGACGCTCACCCCGCTCACGCCCGGCACCGCGGCCATCCGCCGTGCCGCCCGCTCGGCGGCCCAGCCCTTGACGACCCCGGTCGGGTCGAGGCGCCCCTCGTACGACGTGCTGAACCAGCCCTCGCTCACCCGCTCCGCCTCGGCGCCCAGCTCCAGTACCTCGGCGACCTCGGGATCGCACTCCTCGACCGTCAGCTCACTGCGCGCCAGCCGGGAGACCTGACTGTCGTCCCGGTAGGTGCTGAACACCTCGTTGACCCGGTGCAGCTCGGCGACCGCCTCCTCCAGCGTCGCCGTCACCACCCCGTGGTTCCCGCCGCGGACGTCGAAGGAGAAGACCGTCCCCATGACCTCCTCCGCATGACGTACCGCGGCGGGAGCTTCCGCTGACCCGGACACCGGGTCAGCCACCGGCCTGGTCCAGCGCGGACTGCAGCGACTGCTTGTAACCGGCGCTCGTGTAGGTCGCGCCGGACACCGCGTCGATGTCGGCGTTGCCGGCCGCCACGGCGGCCTGGTTGAGCTTGGGCACGGAGTCCGCTGGACGGTCCCGTACTGCGTCTGGACGGCACCACCGGTGGCACCCGTGCCCGTACCCGCGCCCGCGGAACCGGATCCGGCACCGGCCCCGCCCGCCTTCGCCTGGTCCAGCGCGGACTGCAGGGACTCCTTGTAACCGGCGCTCGTGTAGGTCGCGCCGGACACCGCGTCGATGTCGGCGTTGCCGGCCGCCACGGCGGCCTGGTTGAGCTTGGGCACGGAGTCCGCCCCCGGACACCGCGTCGATGTCCGCGCTCTGTGCCGTGACCGCCGCCTGGTTGAGCTTCGGCACCGCGTCCGCGGTGATCTGGTCGCTGCGGCCGCCCTTGGGCGCCTGCACCGCCTCCGCCTGCGTGACCTTCCCGTTGCTCACGGTCAACCGCACCTGCACGGCACCGTACTGCGTCTGGACCGCGCTCCCGGTGACCGTTCCGGACCCGGCGGCCGCGGCGCCGCCCTGGGCCGACGCCCCCGCCTGCTGCGGCGGGGCCGCGGCCGCGCCCGCCGGGTCCGTCGCCGGCTTCAGCGACAGCAGCAGCACGACTCCGGACACGGTGGCGGCGGTGGCGAGCACGACGCGTCGGATGGGGTGGCTTTTCTTCATCGTTCCTGATTCCCGTGAGTTGAGGTCATTCCCGTGAGGTCCCGTCGCTCACATCTCGAACGACTCGTGATGGATACGGCGGGCGGGGACCCCCGCGCCGCGCAGTGCCTCGTAGACCGACTGGGCGAAGCCGTTCGGCCCGCACATGAAGACGTCGTGGCTGTCGATGTCCGGGATCTTGCGGCGCAGGCTCTCCGCCGAGATGTCCGGCCGTTCCCCGTCCGGGCTGTTGACCGCGTACATGAGCCGCGCTCCCCGCTCGTCCGCGATCTTGGCGAGTTCGTCCCACAGCGCCAGGTCCTGGGTGCTGTTGGCCCGGTAGAGCAGGGTGATGTCACCGGCCGCGCCGGGCAGCGTCTCGAACAGCGCACGCATCGGGGTGATGCCGACACCGCCCGCCACCAGCAGCACCTTGCCGCGGCTGCGCCGGGACGCGGTCATCGCCCCGTAGGGTCCCTCGGCCCAGACCCGGGTGCCGGGCGTGAGCTCGCGCAGGGCGGCGCTGTGGTCGCCGTTCGCCTTCACCGTGATCCGGAGCGTGCTGGGGCGCGGCGCCGCCGACAGCGAGTACGGGTGGGAGCTGAAGCGCATCCCCGGTGCGAGGAACCGCCAGCGGAAGAAGTGCCCGGCCTCCGCGCCCATCCGGTGCAGTTTGCGCCCGCTGATCAGCACCGACACGATGCCGGGAGCTTCCTCGATCACGGCCTCGACGCGCATCCGGTGACGCAGGTTCAGCCGCACCGGTGTGATGACGCGGTACCAGATCACCAGCGCCGTGACCGTGCCGTACAGCACGTACCAGACGGTCTTCGCGGTGGGCTCGACGGCGAAGTCGTTGCCGGTGGTGATCTGGTGCCAGAACGTCAGGAACACCGCGGCGTACGTCATCAGGTGGATGTGGTACCAGGTGTCGTACGGCAGCCTCTTGCGCACCCCGCCGACCGACACCAGGCCGATCAGCACCAGCAGACCGGTGCCGATGGCGGCCTTGCCCATGTCCGGCAGCTGGTCGATGGAGTCGATGGTCTGCTGGACGATGTCGCCGAGCGTCTTGCCGGCCTGCAGCGCGTAGCCCCACATGGTGAGGAAGATGTGCGCCAGGACCAGGCAGATCGTGTAGCGGCCGCTCATCGCGTGCCAGCGGGCGACCCGGTCGGAGCCGACCCGCCGCTCCAGCGCGGGCACCCGCGCCATCTGCAGCACGACGAGCGCCATCAGGTACCCGGCGAGCAGACCGGTGATCCGTCCCGCGTTCAGGACCTTCCCGGCCTGGTCGGCGATGGCTGGTGTGTTGCTCCACCACAGCCACAGCACGCCCGCGGCGCCGGCCCACACGGCGAGCAGCAGCGGGACGGCGGGGGAGCGGCGCGGGCGGATGCGGCGCATCGTCTGGCGTCGGGCGGCACGTCCGCCTGCGAGCGTGGTGGTCACGGTTCCTCCGTGGGTACGGGACCCTTGGCCCACAGATACGTGCCGGACCTCCCCAGTGTTCAGAGTCCCGCCGAGTCCAGCGCGGACTGGAGTGACTGGCGATAACCGTCACTTGTGTACGTCGCCCCGGAGACCGTGTCGATGTCGGCGCTCTGCGCGGCGAGCGCCTCGCGCCGCAGCTCGGGGACGGCGTAGGCGTTGATCTCCTGGTCGCGCGGATTCTCCGTGGGATACGTGACCGGGGTGACCTCGGTCAGCTTCCCGTCCCGCACGGTGATCCGCACCTGCACCGGCCCCCACCGCGTCTGCACCGAGTCACCGGTCACCGACCGCGTGCCCGACGCGGCCGACGCGCTCGAACTGCCCGCGGGTGCGGGGGAGCTCACGGCGAGCGCCGGGCTCGTGTGCGGTTTCAGCGTCAGCAGCAGCACCATCCCGGAGACGGTGGCGGCACTCGCCAGTACGACGCGGCGCAGCGGACGGTCCTTCTTCAACGCGTGCACGTCTCAGTCCTCACAGTTCTCACCGTTCTCACAGTCCTCAGGTCCTTACAATTCGAACGACTCGTGGTGGATACGGCGGTCCGGCACACCGGCGGCGCGCAGCGCCTCGTACACGTCCCGGGCGAAGCCGGGCGGACCGCAGACGTACACGTCGTGCCCGGTGAGGTCGGGGACGGCCGCGCGCAGGGCACCGGCGCCGAGGTCCGGGCGCTGCCCCTCCGGCCCGTTGAGCGCGTACAGCACCCGAGCCCCGCGCCAGCGCGCCACCGCCTCC
This sequence comes from Streptomyces griseus subsp. griseus, assembly GCF_000720255.1. GTDB lineage: Bacteria > Actinomycetota > Actinomycetes > Streptomycetales > Streptomycetaceae > Streptomyces > Streptomyces griseus_I. The sequence goes on from NZ_JOJE01000003.1 coordinate 274,301, forward strand.
AGTTCACCGCCGAGGGCGAGGTCCTCCACCCGGCGCGCCCGGTACAGCAGGGTGACCTCGCCGGGCAGCGTCTCGAACAGCGCCCGCAGCGGGGTGATACCGACCCCACCGGCGATCAGCAGTGACCTGGGCGCGGTGCGCCGGTCGGCGGTCAGCGCCCCGTACGGGCCCTCCGCCCACACCCGCGTCCCGGGCCGCAGCAGGGCCACTGCCGCGCTGTGCCCGCCGAGCGCCTTGACGGTGATGCGCATCCGGTCCCCGCGGGGCGGCGCCGACAGCGAGTACGGCGTCGAGGTCTTCGCCAGCCCCGGCGCGAGGAACCGCCAGCGGAAGAACTGCCCCGACCGGGCGCCCAGTTCCTCCACCCGCCGCCCCCGGACCACGACGGAGTACACGCCCGGCGCCTCCCGCACCACGGACTCCACCAGGAGCCTGTGACGCAGGTTGAGCCGCACCGGGACCAGGACCCGGAACCACAGCACCAGCGCGGCCACGCCCAGGTACAGCGCGTACCAGGCGGCCGTGGCCACCGGGGCGCCGGCGAACTCGTTGCCGAGGGCCAGTTGGTGGCCCAAGGCGAGGAAGACGGCCGCGTAGGTGAGCAGATGGACGTAGTACCAGAACTCGTGGCTCGTCCGGCGCCGCACCGCCCGGGCCGAGGTGACACCCACCGCGAGGAGGATCACCGTGCCGGCGGTGGCCTTCAGCATCTCCGGATAGTCCAGGACGACGGTGACCGTCTCGTGCCAGAGGGAGGCACGGTCCTGGGCGGCGTACCCGGCGAGGATCAGCACGACGTGCGCGAGCAGCAGACAGACGGTGTACCGGCCCGCCCGCGCGTGCCAGCGCGCCACCCGGTCCGAGCCGATCCGCCGCTCCAGCAGCGGCACCCGCGCCATCAGACCGACGAGCACCGCGCACGCGTACCCGCACAGCAGGCCGGCGATCCGTCCGGCGCCGGTCAGCCAGCCGGCCGTACCGACGACCGAGCCGGTGCCGGACCACCACAGGGCGAGCACGGCCGCGGCGCCCGCCCAGAGCACGGCGAGCAGCAGGCCGGCCGCCGGCCGCACGGGCGGCGTCGTGGGCGGTGCCGTCCGCCGCTCGTACACGGTGCTCATGGGGTGCGTCCTTTCGCCGCTCGGAACGCCACTGTGCGCGGCGAACCTAGGAGTCCGCTCTGAGCGGCGGCCCGCAGAGCGGACTCAGAGGAAACTCAGAGCATCCGGGGGCGCCCGCCGGGCCCGGGAGGGGCGAAGCTGGTAGCAGCCATGAACCACACCACCCGCTCCGGCCGCCCCGCCCTCACCCGCCCCGACGGCACCCCGCTCCGCGTCCTCGTCGTCGACGACGACCCGGACCTCGCCGAGGTGCTCTCCGGCGCCCTGCGCTACGAGGGCTGGCAGGTGCGCACGGCGGGCGACGGGGCCTCGGCGGTGACGGCCGCCCGGGCGCTGATGCCCGACGCGGTCGTCCTCGACGTGATGCTCCCGGACACCGACGGCTTCGCGGTCCTGCGCACCCTGCACACCGTGAAACCCGACGTCTGCGTCCTCTTCCTCACCGCGCGGGACGCGGTGGAGGACCGCATCGCCGGCATCACCGCGGGCGGCGACGACTACGTCACCAAGCCCTTCAGCCTGGAGGAGGTCGTCGCCCGGCTGCGCGGACTGCTGCGCCGCGCCGGCATGGCCCGCCGTCCCGACGAGGGCCCGCTGCTGACCGTGGGCGCCCTGGTGATGGACGAGGAGGCCCGCGAGGTCACCCGCGCGGGCGGGCTGATCGAGCTCTCCCCGACCGAGTTCGAACTCCTCCGCTTCCTCATGCGCAACCCCCGCCGCGTCCTCAGCAAGGCCCAGATACTCGACCGCGTCTGGTCCTACGACTTCGGCGGCCGCGCCCATGTCGTCGAGCTGTACATCTCCTACCTGCGCAAGAAGGTGGACGCGGGCCGCGAACCGATGATCCACACGGTGCGCGGGGCGGGGTACGTACTGAAGCCGGGGTCGCGGTGAGGGCACGGCTGCCGCGCACCCTGCGCGCCCGGCTCACCGTCGGTCTCGTCGTGCTGCTGGCGATCAGCTGCGCTGCCGTCGGTGTGGCCGCCGTAGTCGAGCTGAACGGCTTCCTGACCGACCGCCTGGACCAGCAGCTGACCGACGTCGGCAACCGGTTCCCGGCCAGCCTGGAACACGGCGGCAGGCTGCCCGACGATCACGACGGCGACGAGCGCGGCGACACCCGCCGACAGGCCACCGGCACCTTCGGTGCCCGTCTCCTCGACGGCAAGGTCACCAACGCCGCCGTCGTCCGCTCCGGCGACACCACGACGAACCTGAACGTCACGCTGAGCGCCCGGGACGACAGGCGGCTCGCCGCGCTGCCGGTCGACGGGCGGGGCCACAGTGTCGAACTGTCGGCGCTGGGCGATTACCGGCTCGCCGCGACCCGGGGCTTCGACGGCGACGTCCTGGTCACCGGCCTGCCGCTGGAGCCCGTGCAGGCGACGGTGCACCGGCTGGAACTGGTGGCCGGGATCGTCTTCGGAATCGCCCTCGCGGTCACCGGAGTCGCGGGCGCCCTCTGGGTGCGCTGGTCGCTGCGCCCGCTGAGCCGGGTCGCCGCGACCGCCACCCGCGTCAGCGAGCTCCCGCTGGCCAGCGGCGAGGTCGCACTGCCCGCACGCGCCCCGGACCCGGACCCCCGCAGCGAGGTCGGCCGCGTGGCCGCCGCCTTCAACCGCATGCTGGGCCACGTGGAGGACGCCCTCACCAAACGGCACGCCAGCGAGGAACGGCTGCGCAGCTTCGCCGCCGACGCCAGCCACGAACTGCGCACGCCGGTCGCCTCGGTCCGCGGCCACGCCGAACTCGCCCTGCTGCACCCGGGCCCCGTACCGCCCGAGGTCACCCGGGCCCTGGAACGCATCGCCGCCGAGTCCTCCCGCATGGGCGAGATGGTCGACGACCTCCTCCTGCTGGCCCGCCTCGACGCGGGACGCCCCTTGGACCGCAGCCCCGTCGACCTCACCCGTCTGGTCCTCGACGCCGTCACGGACGCCCGAGCCGCCGGCCCCGCCCACCGCTGGACCCTGGAGCTCCCCGAGGCCCCCGTCACCGTGACCGGCGACGCGCACCGCCTCCACCAGGTGCTGGCCAACCTGCTGGCCAACGCCCGCCTGCACACCCCCGCCGGCACACAGGTCACAATCTCCCTGGAGAGCACCTCCGGCGCCGCCCTCCTGAAGGTCCACGACAACGGCCCCGGCGTCCCCGACGACATCCGCCCCCGCGTCTTCGAACGCTTCACCCGGGCCGACCGCCGCCGCCCCGAGGGCCCGGGCGGCGGAGCGGGCCTGGGCCTGTCGATCGTGGCCGCGGTGGCGGAGGCGCACGGCGGGAGCGTGGACCTGGAGAGCCGCCCGGGATCGACGACCTTCACGGTGCGGATCAGTACCGGGTGAGCGCCGTGCCGCCGCCCGCCGTCCCGATCGCGAGGTGCGGGCGCGCGGCCGGATCGGCCCACGCCAGGATCCGCCGCATGGCGTCGACCGGCACGGACACACAACCCGCCGTCGCCCCGTGCCCGTTGACGTGCAGGAAGATCCCGGCACCCCGTCCGCGCACCGGCTTGCGGTAGTTGAAGCCGATGACGAGCGCGTGCGCGTACTGCGTGCCGTACGAGATCAGGTGCTCGGACTCGGCGGCACGGCAGTCGGCCGGGCGGGGCTCGGTCCAGCGGTTGTAGGAGCGGGAGGCGTTGTCCTGGCACCACCAGGACTCGGGACGCACGCGACGGTACGGGGAGGCGGTACCGCGGGGTGCCGGGGCGATACCGAAGGCGAACGGAAGGTCGTACAGGCCGGTCGGTGTCGTGTTCGTCCCCTGCCTGCGCGCGGCGCCCTCGACGAGCCCCTTCGCCCCGAAGCGCGCCTGCGCGGAACCGGCCTTCACCCACCGCCCGTCCCGCAGGTCCCACCAGGTGACGGTGCCCGAGGTGGAAGCGGTGCCCTGTGCCAGCGCGGTGATCAACTGGGTGCCGCCGCCGGTGTCGGCCATGCGCGCGGGCAGCGGCACCGGCGCCACCGGGGCGGCCCCGAGCAGGGACACGGACACGAGGGCCGGCAGGACACCACGGCAGGGGCGCATGTGCCAGACGCTAGGCGGCGAAGCCGGTGAGGGCAGCGCGGGGAGGTCCGTCCGGACGAACCCCGCGCTGCCCGCGCCTCACACGCCCACCGGGTTGAGCAGTCGCGCTTGGATCTGGGCGACGGCGAGGTTCTCGTCGTCGCGCGGGTCAGGGATCAGCGCCCGGCGCCGCTCGGATATCAGCGAGCCGACCCCCACCCGGGGCAGGTCGAAGCCGGCGAGGGCGCGGTTGGTGCGGTCGTCGCCCGGGACCGGGGCGGTCGTTCCGGTCTTCAGCCGGATGCCGTCGTCCTGGTGGAACCGGCGGTCGAAGGGGTGGTTCGGGCCGAGGCCGTAGGGACTGCCGAGGTCCAGCGCGGGTGAGCGGCCCTGCAGGAGCTGCCCGACGGTGATGTCGTCCTCCAGATGGGCGGCCGTCGCGTCCAGGGTCAGGTCGTGGTCCACGAACTGCCCCAGGTAGGTGAAGCCGGCCGGTACGGTCCGGTCCTTCGTGTTCGGCTGGGTCTGGGCGCGGTCCGTCATCGCCTCGGCGAGCGCCTGACGGGTGGCCCGGTCCAGCTGCTGGGACTCCTCGGCCTTGGGGCCCAGCCGGGAGAACCGGAACCTGCGCAGGGCGGCGACGTCGGAGAGCGGCGCGGGCTCCGCCGGGCCGTCGTCCGCAGTGTCGGCGAGGGCACCCTCGCCGACGACGAAGTACGAGCTACGGACGTGGCGTTTGCTCTGTGGTTCGTGAGTGGGTCGGAACATGAATCCCCCCCCATGTGTCCCCGATGATTCGGCCCACGCCAGGGGACAATCATGACGGAAGGGGGTATTCCAGCAAATCGGTCATTCGGCAGGAGTGGGAGGAAGCGGCAACGGCAGTCCGGGCAGCCCGTCCAGGCTGCTGGCCACGTGGTCCTTCTTGCTGAAGTACGCGCTCAGCGACGCGTCGTCCTCCCGTGCGAAGCGCTTGCCGTGCAGATCCCGGTCCTCGTCGTACGTCATGAAGGGCACCGCGTACCCGCAGGTGTCCCGTACGAGTTCGGCCCGCACCACGATGATCGCGCGCAGGCCGTGCTGGGTGGTGTCGATGTCCGGGAAGTGGGCGAGGAACTCCGGGAAGCGCGGGTCGTCCCGGAAGACCGGCGCCCCGCGGCCGTGCACCCGCACGATGTTCGGCGGCCCCTGGAACGCGCACCACATCAGGGTGATGCGCCCGTTCTCGCGCAGGTGCGCGATCGTCTCGGCGTTGGATCCGGCGAAGTCCAGGTACGCCACGGTGTGTTCGTCGACCACCGCGAAGGATCCCTTGAGGCCCTTGGGGGAGAGGTTGACCGTGCCGTCGCCGGAGAGGGGCGCGGTCGCGGTGAAGAAGAGGGGCTGCTCCTCGATGAACGTACGGAGCCTTCCGTCTATGCGCTGATAGGTCTTTCCCATGTCTGACGATTATTGACGGTGGACGCTCACATGTCCGACGAAGCTGCCCGAACGCCTGCGTGGCCGCCCCGGTCGGTGTTCCTCCCGGTGCGGCCACGGCATCCGTCACGTCACTTGTTGAGCGTGCACGCGGCGAGGGCGTTCAGGCCCTGCGGCTTGGTCCCCTGGCGGCCGATCGAGATGGCGATGCGGTCGATCGTGGAGTTCCGCTTGTCCGCCAGCGGGCCGAGGATGGCGTTCTGGACGAAGTTGGGGCCACCCTGACCCACGGTGTCGACCAGGCGCTTGTTGGCCTCGGCGAGCTGCGTGTTGAGCAGCGCGAGGTTGCGGTCGACCTCGGCCTTGGCGGAGGCGGGGACAGCGGGCAGCTGCGAGGCCACGTCCGGGCAGGAGATGGTGCCCGCGGCACCGGCGTTGCCCGCGTTTCCGGCGTTGCCGTTGTTCCCGGCGTTGCCGTTGTTCCCATTGCCCGCGTTGCCGTTGTTCCCGGCGTTGCCCATGTTGCCGTTGTTCCCGGCATTGCCCGCGTTGCCGTTGTTCCCGGCGTTGCCCGCGTTGCCGCCCGCCTGCTGGCCCGCGGCGCCGTTGAGGGCGCACGGCGCGAGGGCGTCGAGCCCCTGCGGCTTCGCGGCCGTACGGCCGATCGCGGTGGCGATGCGGTTGACGGTGGAGACGCGCTTGTCCTCGAGGGGGCCGAGGATGGCGTTCTGCACGAAGTTCGGCCCACCCTGACCCACGGTGTCGACCAGCCGCTTGTTGGCCTCGGCGATCTGCGTCTGGAGCAGTGCGAGGTTTCTGTCCACCTCGGCCTTGGCGGAGGCGGGGACGGCGGGCAGCTTCGAGGCCACGTCCGGGCAGGAGATGGTGCCCGGGCTGGCGAGCGTCTTGGCGTTGGTGGTGCCGCCCTTGGGCGTCTCTCCGGCGAGGGCGGAGTTGACGACCACCGCACCGGACAGAGCCAGAGCGACGGCGCCGCCGATGATCGCCACACGACGCTTGTTGTACTTGGGAAGAGCCCTGGACATGCGGATGCCTCACTTGGGTCAGGAGTGGGTTTACAAACGCGGCGCCAGCGTTCGGAGTTGAGTACGAGTAAGCGGTTGCCGTTGTTCAAAGCACCTTCAAAAACTTCTCCCGACTTCCATCGTTGAGAGTCGCGCCCTGGGCATCCGAGCCCGATTGACGAACCATGCGGAGGTCTGCATAATCATGCATGACACCCATTACGTCCGAGGAGCACAGCGAGTGAGCAGCAACAGCGGTGACGTCCGACTCTGGGGCGGCCGTTTCGCCGACGGTCCCGCCGAGGCGCTGGCGAAGCTGTCCGCGTCCGTCCACTTCGACTGGCGGCTGGCGCCCTACGACATCGCGGGCTCCCGCGCCCACGCGCGCGTGCTTCACAAGGCGGGGCTGCTCACGGACGACGAGCTGGCGAACATGCTCGCGGGCCTGGACCGGCTCGAAGCGGACGTGGCCTCGGGTGAGTTCACCGGCACCATCGCCGACGAGGACGTCCACACCGCCCTGGAGCGTGGCCTCCTGGAGCGCCTCGGTCCCGACCTCGGCGGCAAGCTGCGCGCCGGACGGTCGAGGAACGACCAGGTCGCGACGCTCTTCCGCATGTACCTGCGCGATCACGCCCGCATCATCGGCGGTCTGATCGCCGACCTCCAGGACGCCCTGATCGGCCTCGCGGAGGCCCACCCGGACGTGGCGATGCCCGGGCGCACCCACCTCCAGCACGCCCAGCCGGTCCTCTTCGCCCACCACGTCCTCGCGCACGTACAGTCCTTGTCCCGGGACGCGGAGCGCCTGCGGCAGTGGGACGAGCGGACGGCCGTGTCGCCGTACGGCTCGGGCGCCCTGGCCGGCAGCAGCCTCGGGCTGGACCCGGAGGCGGTGGCCAAGGACCTCGGCTTCGAGCACGGCAGCGTCGGCAACTCCATCGACGGCACGGCGTCCCGCGACTTCGTGGCCGAGTTCGCCTTCATCACCGCGATGATCGGCGTCAACCTTTCTCGGATCGCCGAGGAGGTCATCATCTGGAACACGAAGGAGTTCTCCTTCGTGACCCTGCACGACGCGTTCTCGACCGGCTCGTCGATCATGCCGCAGAAGAAGAACCCGGACATCGCGGAGCTGGCGCGCGGCAAGAGCGGCCGCCTCATCGGCAACCTGACCGGCCTCCTGGCCACGCTCAAGGCCCTGCCCCTCGCCTACAACCGTGACCTCCAGGAGGACAAGGAGCCGGTCTTCGACTCCTGCGACCAGCTGGAGGTCCTGCTCCCCGCCTTCACCGGCATGATGGCGACCCTCACCGTCAACCGTGAGCGCATGGAGGCGCTGGCCCCCGCGGGCTTCTCCCTCGCCACCGACATCGCCGAGTGGCTGGTCAAGCAGGGCGTGCCCTTCCGTGTCGCGCACGAGGTCGCCGGCGAGTGCGTGAAGGTCGCCGAGGCCGAGGACAAGGAACTCGACGAGCTCACGGACGACCAGTTCGCCAAGATCAGCGCCCACCTCACCCCCGAGGTCCGCACCGTCCTCAACGTCCCCGGCGCCCTGGCCTCCCGCAACGGCCGAGGCGGCACGGCCCCGAGCGCAGTGGCGACCCAGCTGGCTGAGGTGAAGGCGGACGTGGCGGCCCAGCACGAGTGGGCGGCCGCCAAGAAGCAGGGCTGAGTGCAACGTCCCTGAAAGGGGCGCGGGGAACTGCGCGACAAGCCACGACGACGCCGCACCCGCCGAATCGCCACACAATCCATCCCGTGAGGCGAAGGTCATCCCGGGTTACGTTGGTCACGAGCCGAAAGCCGACCCACGGAGCCCGCGATGCCCTTCGCCCGCCTGGCCACAGCGACAACGCCCACCTGCCACATCGGCTTCGGCCTGGCCGCAGTGGGCCGCCCCGGCTACATCAACATCGGCCGGGACGAAGATCTCGGAGAGAACCGCACCGTAGAAGCCCTCCGCGCCCGCACCCACGAACTCCTCGACGCCGCCTACGCCCAGGGCGTCCGCTACTTCGACGCGGCCCGCTCCTACGGCCGCAGCGAGGAGTTCCTGGCGGACTGGCTAAAGGAGCGCCCCGGCGTCGACGACGTGGTCATCGGCAGCAAATGGGGCTACACCTACACCGCCGACTGGACCACCGACGCCGAGAAGCACGAGGTCAAGGACCACAGCGCACAGACGTACGAACGTCAGCGCGCCGAGACCGCCGAGCTGCTCGGCGACCGGCTCGACCTCTACCAGATCCACTCGGTGACCCCGGACAGCCCTGCCCTCACCGACAAGGAACTCCACGCCAAGCTCGCGGAAGCGGCGGCCCGCGGCGTCACGGTCGGCTTCTCCACCAGCGGCCCCGCCCAGGCCGACGCCATCCGCGCCGCGCTCGCCGTGACGGTCGACGGCGAGCCCCTCTTCCGTACCGTCCAGTCGACGTACAACGCCCTGGAGACCTCGGCCGCCGCCGCCCTCTCCGAGGCTCACGACGCCGGGCTCACGGTGATCGTCAAGGAAGGCATGGCCAACGGCCGGCTGGCGGAGCCGAACGCACCGGCCGCCCTGAAGGCCGTGGCGGCGGACACCGGCCTCGGCTGCGACGCGGTCGCCCTCGCCCTGATCCTCAGGCACCCCTGGGCGGGCGTCGTCCTCTCCGGCGCCGCGACCCTCACTCAGCTCGCCTCGAACCTGCACGCGGCAGTCGTCGATCTCGACGACGACCAGCTCACCCGCCTCGCCACGCTCGTCGAGGACCCCCGCGCCTACTGGGAGCGGCGCGCGGAACTGCCCTGGCACTGAGCCCCACGCACTCTCTCCACCCGGCGGCGCCATGCCCGTTGACGGTGAGTAATGAGTCACACATGCCCTGTATGAGACATCAATGTCTCACGTGCGCTACAGTTGTCTCATGCCTGTCGACCGTGACCACGTCCTGCGTACCGCCGCGGCCCTGCTGACCCGCAAGTCCACCGCCACGATGGACGAGGTCGCCAAAGCCGCCGGAATCAGCCGCGCCACCCTGCACCGCCACTTCGCCGGACGGGACGCGCTCGTCCGGGCCCTCGAGGCACTCGGTATCGCGGAGTGCGAGGCGGCACTGGACGCGGCCCGCCCGGACGAGGGGCCCGCGAGCGACGCCGTACGGCGGCTGGTGCGGGAGATCGAGCCGTCCGCCGGCCTCCTCGCCTTCCTCTACACCGAGAACCAGCTCTTCGAGGCCGAGCAGCAGAACGCCGGCTGGACCCGGATCGACGACCGCATCGCGGCCCTGTTCCGGCGCGGCCAGGCGACCGGCGAGTTCCGTATCGACCTCACCCCGGCCTGGCTCACCGAGGCGCTCTACGGCCTGCTGGCCTCCGGCGCCTGGGCGGTGCTGGAAGGCCGCGTGGCCCCCAGGGACTTCACCCACATGATCGTCGAGCTGATGCTCGGCGGCGCACTCCGGAGAGAGGAATCATGACCAGCACCGTGCGGCGTGGGGGCACCCCCTGCTCGAGCGAAGCCGAGAGCTCGGGGGACACCCCGACCGAGGCGGTGAAGCGCCCGGGCCGCTGGCTCGCGCTCGGCGTCCTCGTGCTCGCCGTGCTGCTGGTGGCCGTGGACGCGACCGTCCTCGGTCTCGCCACCCCTTACATCAGCGAGGACCTGAAGCCGACCGGCACCCAACTGCTGTGGATCGGTGACGTCTACTCCTTCGTCATCGCCGGCCTGCTGGTGTCGATGGGCAGCCTCGGCGACCGCATCGGCCGCAAGCGGATCCTGCTCGTCGGCGCCACGGTGTTCGGCGCGGTGTCCGTCCTCAACGCCTACGCGGGCAGCCCCGAGCTGCTGATCCTGGCCCGGGCGCTCCTCGGTGTCGCGGGCGCCACCCTGATGCCCGCGACGCTCGCGCTGATCCGCAACCTGTTCCACGATCCGCGCGAGCGCAGCCTCGCCATCGGGATCTGGGGCGCCACCGCGTCCGCGGGCACGGCCGTCGGCCCGATCGTCGGCGGCTTCCTGCTCGAACACTTCTGGTGGGGCTCGGTCTTCCTCATCAACCTGCCCGTGATGGCGGTCCTCGTCCTGGTCGGCATCCGCATGCTGCCGGAGTCCCGCAACCCGGACCCCGGCCCGTGGGACCTGCCCAGCGTCCTGCTGTCCCTGGTCGGCATGATCGGCGTGGTCTACGCGGTCAAGGAGGCCGCCGCCCACGGCGTCACCGGGGAGGGCGTGGCCGTGGGTCTGCTCGGCGCGGCCGCGCTGGTCGGCTTCGTACGCCGTCAGCTCAGCCTGCCGGTCCCGTTGCTGGACATGCGCCTGTTCCGCAACCGTGGCCTCAGCGCGGCGGTCCTGTCCGATCTGCTGACCATCCTCGGCATGTCGGGTCTGGTGTTCTTCCTCTCCCAGTACCTGCAACTCGTCCAGGGCCGAGGCCCACTGGAGGCGGGCCTGGCCGAACTCCCCGCCGCAGTGGGCGCGGTGGCGGCAGGACTGGTGGCGGGTCGCGCGGCCCGCCGCTTCTCCGTACGCGCGGTGGTCTCCGCCGGCCTCGCGGCGATCGGCGTGGCCCTGGGTGTCCTGACGTTGATCGACCAGTCCACCGGCTACCCGGCCCTGGGCACGGCCCTGCTGCTCGTCGGCGTCGGCGCCGGCTTCTCGTTCACGGTGACCGCCGACGTCATCCTGTCCTCGGTCCCCAAGGAACAGGCGGGAGCCGCCTCGGCGGTCTCCGAGACGGCCTACGAACTCGGCGCCGCCCTGGGCATCGCCGTACTGGGCTCCATCGTGACGGGGGTGTACCGAGGCTTCCCCGCCCCCGCGGGCGCACCGGACGAGGCCCACGAGTCACTGGGCGGTGCGATGGAGGCGGCGGCGACGATGCCGTCCGACACGGCGCACGAATTGCTCTCCGCGGCCCGGGAGTCCTTCGTCGACGGCCTCGCGATCGCCTCGGGCGCGGGCGCGGCGATCCTGCTGGCGACGGCGGTGGCAGCGTGGTTCCTGCTGCGAGGTCAACGGTTGGACACCGAACAGTAGGGCCGTCACGGTGCGGCTCTGCCGCGGGGGTGAACCCCCCGCGCACCCGCGCCCTGAAGACGACTTACGCCGCCTTCGCCTTCGTCGCATACATGTCGACGTACTCCTGCCCCGACAGCCGCATGACCTCGGCCATCACGGAGTCGGTCACCGCCCGCAGCACATAGCGGTCGCGGTCCATGCCGTCGTAGCGGGAGAACTCCATCGCCTCCCCGAACCGGACCGTGACCCGCCCCGGCCGCGGCATACCCGCACCGCCCGGCTGGAGTTTGTCGGTGCCGATCATGGCGAACGGCACGACGGGCGCTCCCGTCATGAGGGTGAGGCGGGCGATGCCGGTGCGGCCGCGGTAGAGACGGCCGTCGGGGGAGCGGGTGCCCTCCGGGTAGATGCCGAAGACCTTGCCCTCCTCGAGGATCCGGCGGCCGGTCATCAGCGCGGCCACACCGCCCCGGCCGCCGTCGCGGTCCACCGGGATCATGCCGACGCCGGTGAAGAACCAGGCCATCAGCCGGCCCTTGAGGCTCTTGCCGGTGACGTACTCGTCCTTGCCGATGAAGAAGACCTGCCGGTCGCACACCAGCGGGAGGATCATCGAGTCGATGAACGTGAGGTGGTTCCCGGCGAGGATCACCGGGCCGTCCCCCGGGATGTGCTCCACGCCTTCCACCCGGGGGCGGAACATCAGGCGCATGATCGGTCCGAGCACTGCCTTGATGAGCGCGAAGCGGGACAACGGTTCCTCCGATGCCGAGAACTGTATGAGTCTGTGCAGGTGAGGACGATACTCGCGGTCCCCGGGGTGGCGCACATCGGGACACCGAGGTCTTACGCACTGTTGACGTACGTTTACCTGCGGCGTCGTTGGGCCGCCCGCGGGTAACCGGGACGCCACGATGTGACGGACATCGCCCCACCGCGGTCCGACCGCCTCCGACCTCCGCGTACCCCTGTCGGCCCGCCCGAAGCCGACGGACCGTCATCACTCGCCTCCCATACGCCATCACGTGTCACCCCTGTGTTCCGTACAAGGCCTCCCTTCCGTCATGTGCACGCCCCTACGATCGGCGCGCACTGACAGGTCGACGCCAAGGAGGGCGCTCATGGGAACGCAGGAGTCGAACGGACAAACGGGCACGACCGGACGCCGGGCACTCCTCGGCGCGGCGGTCCTCGGCGCCGGCGGAGCGGTCCTGGGGATGGCCGGTCCGGCGAGAGCCGCGGGCGCGCAATACACGGGCGGCGGTCTGAAGAGCCTGCCCGTGCCGACGGTCATCGGGCACCGCGGAGCCAGCGGCTACCGGCCGGAACACACCTTCGGCTCCTACCAGCTCGCCCTCGACCTCGGTGCCGACATCGTCGAGGCCGGCGACCTCGTCCCCACCAGGGACGGCCACCTGGTCTGCCGTCACGAACCGGAGATCGGCGGCACCACCGACGTCGCGGACCACCCCGAGTTCGCCGGCCGGAAGACCACCAAGGTCCTCGACGGCGTCCCCACCACCGGCTGGTTCACCGAGGACTTCACCCTCGGCGAGCTCAAGACCCTGCGCGCGATCGAGCGCATCCCGGCCAACCGGCCGCACAACACCCTCTACGACGGCCGCTGGGACATCCCCACCTTCGAAGAGGTCCTGAAGTGGCAGGACGAGCAGACCCGCAAGCGCGGGAAGCAGGTCTGGATCTACCCCGAGACCAAGCACCCCACCTATTTCCGCAAGCTGGGCCTGGGACTGGAGGAGCGGGTCGCCAAGCTGCTCCACAAGTACGGCAAGGACCGGCGCACCTCACCCGTCATCCTGCAGTCCTTCGAACCGACCAGCATCCAGCGCCTCAACAAGCTCGTCGACAACCCCCTCGTCGTCCTGCTCTCCGGCGCGAACAGCCGCCCGTGGGACTTCGTCGAGACGGGTGACCCGCGCACGGTCGCCGACCTGATCACGCCCAAGGGCCTCCGGGAGATCGCCGGCTACGCGCAGGGCATCGGCCCGACCCTCGACCTGGTCATCCCGAAGGACGCCGACGGCAACCTCACCACGCCGACCACGCTCGTCGCCGACGCCCACAAGCGGGGCCTGATCCTGCACCCGTACACCATGCGCAACGAGAACCCCTTCCTGCCCGCCGACTTCCGCAAGGGCACGGACGCGGACGCCTACGGGGACTCCTTCGGCGCCTTCCGAACGTACTTCGCCACGGGCATCGACGGCGTCTTCACCGACAACCCCGACACGGGCCTGCTGGCCCGCGAGGACTTCGTCAACGGCTGATCGACTCGTTGGGGTGACAGCCGGCCCGCCCGGGCAACCTCAGCCCGGGCGGCCGCGTCGTGCCGCACATGAAGCACCAACTGCTGGCCACCCTGAGTCCCCTGCTCGCCGCGGAGGCCTCCGCCGAGGCCCACGCCACCGGTACTGAACCGGGCGACCTGGAACAGACGGTCTGGCTGCGCCTCCTGGAGCGCCTGGACGCCGACGGCCCGCCCCTCGACCCACCGGGCTGGCTGCGCAGGGCCGTCCGCTCCGAGTCGCGCCGCACCCGGCGCACCACCCGCCTCGAACGGCCGTACGTCACCGAGCCCGCCGACGAGACCGACCGCGGCCCCGAGCACCTCGCCCTCGCCGCCGCCCGCCGCCGCGCCCTGCGCGAGGCGGTGCGCCGGCTGCCCGGCCGCTGCCCGCGTCTGATGGAGGCACTGCTCTCTCCGCATGACCTCACATACCGGGAGATCGCGGGGGAGTTGGGTATCTCACAGGGAAGTCTCGGACCGGAACGCTCCAGATGTCTGGGATGTCTCCGTCGTTTGCTCGTATCGGAGGTTGCGGCCCGCGAAGCGCGGGGATAGGAGTGAGGGACGAATGGCGATCAGGTGAGCGGGAGGCGTGCGCACATGGGCATGAGCGTGACCATCTCGGTGGCGACCGAGCAGGATGTCGAGCAGATCTTCAGGCTGCAGTACCTGTGCTTCCAGAGCGAAGCGGCGCTGTACGGGAATTACCGCATCGACCCGCTCGTCCAAACCCTGGACTCGGTCCGGCAGGAGGTCGCCTCCGACTGCGTCTTCGTCGCCCGGCTCGGTGAGGAGGTGGTCGGCTCGGTCCGCGGCAGCGTCACCGAGGACGGCGCGGCCTCCATCGGCAAGCTCTGCGTCCACCCGCGCCTCCAGGGCCACGGCATCGGCGCGAGACTCCTGCGCGCCGCCGAAGCCGCCCTCGCCGGGGAACGCGGCGCCACGAAGTTCCGCCTCCACACCGGCCACCGCAGCGAGGGCAACCTCCGCCTCTACCGCCGCGTGGGCTACGAAACGGTGGGCACGTCCCAGGGCAACGACGGCGTCCTCATGATCGTCCTGGAGAAGCCGGCGGGGGCTTACGCGCAAACGGCATGACCAAGAGGGGCGCGAGGCGCCCCTCAGTCCACCTGCTGCTCCGTGCGAGCCTTCCGCAACCAGTACAGCGCGGACACCGGCAGCAGCACGGGAATGAACACGTACCCCATCCCGTACTTCGACCACACAGTCGCGTCGGGGAAGGCGGACGGCTCCAGCAGCGTCCACGTCCCCACGATCAGCACGCCCGCCAGCTCGGCCGCACAACACACCAGCGCAGCCTTGCGGGCGGTCTCCCCACCTCGCACCAATGTGTATGTGATGAACCCGTACACCACCCCGGCGACGGCCGACAGTGAGTACGCCAGTGGCGCCCGGTCGAACTCCGTCGCGATCTGGTACACGGAGCGCGACACCGCCCCGACGACCATCACGCCGTAGAGCCACACCAGCAGGATGCCCGGCCCGCTGATCAGCCGCGTCCTGGTCGCTTCCATCTCATCCGCCCCAGATGTCATAGAGACGCACCTCCAGCACCGCCAGCACCACACCGCCGGCGGCGACCGTCACCGACCCCCACCGCGTCCGCTCGGCCAGCGACATGAACCCGGCCGCCGGGATGCAGGCGAACGCCCCCAGCAGATACGCCACGAAGATCGTCGTGCCCTGCTCCGGCTTCTCGCCCCGCGCCAGCTGCACGATCCCGATCACCAGCTGGACCAGTGCCAGTACGGAGACCACGGCCATCCCGATGAAGTGCCAGTCCTTCGTCGGCTGGTCGCGGTAGGCCGCCCAGCCGCACCAGGCGGCGAGCAGCAGCGCGGCGACACCGGTCGCCAGCGTCAGGGCATCAAGCATGCTGCGACCTTATTACGGCCGAAACGGACCCCCGCCGCCGGGCCCACGGCCGTGGGCTTGACCACAGCCGGGCAGGTCCGCCGCCTTCGACGGGCCTCGTCGATCAAGAACCCGTACGTCTTGTCGTCACTGGTCATCGGCCGCCGCGCGGGCCGGCCCCACCATCGGCGCCCCCTGTCCACCACCGTCCAGCATGCGGACACTCGTGCTTGGTCAGGACCATGGGTCTGCTTTACTGATCGCATGACCACCACGAGCTGCCGCATCCCTGCGACCGAGGCGACCCTGACGCCCGGTGCTCGTTGTACGTGTCGAATGTGCGCCTTCTAGAGGGCCCCCGCACCACCCCGAGCTCGCGCCCCGAAGCGAGCCGCCGTGGCATGTCCGTGCGCTGTCGCCGTACGTGACGAAGCCGCCCCGCGCACACGTTCTCCCCGGTAGCACGGCACAGACGAGAACCGTGCGCGGACGTATGCCTCCCCCCACCCCGCGCGCGGGCACACCCACGCCCGCCCTCGACAGTGACGGAAACCCAGTGATCACCACATCGGGCCTCACCAAGGTCTACCGCTCACGCGGACGCGAGGTCACCGCCCTCGACGGCGTCGACCTGCACGTCCGCGAGGGCGAGGTCTACGGCGTCATCGGCCAGTCCGGCGCCGGCAAGTCCTCGCTCATCCGCTGCGTCAACCTCCTGGAACGCCCCACCTCCGGCACGGTCACGGTCGCCGGCCAGGACCTCACCGCACTCGCCGGCCGCGGACCCCGCGCCGGCCGCGAGCTGCGGCAGGCGCGCAGCCGTATCGGCATGGTCTTCCAGCACTTCAACCTGCTCTCCACGCGGACCGTGCAGGACAACGTCGAGCTGCCGCTGGAAATCCTCGGCACATCAGGGAAGGAACGTTCCCGCAAGGCGCTCGAACTCCTCGACCTGGTCGGTCTCGCAGACAAGGCCAAGTCCTACCCGGCCCAGCTGTCCGGCGGCCAGAAGCAGCGGGTCGGCATCGCCCGCGCCCTCGCCGGCGACCCCAAGGTGCTGCTCTCCGACGAGGCCACCAGCGCCCTCGACCCGGAGACCACCCGCTCGATCCTCCAGCTGTTGCGCGACCTGAACCGGCAGCTGGGACTGACCGTCCTGCTCATCACCCACGAGATGGACGTCGTCAAGAGCATCTGCGACTCGGCCGCCCTCATGGAACAGGGCCGCATCGTCGAGTCCGGCACGGTCAGCGAGCTGCTCGCCACCCCGGACTCCGAACTGGCCGCCGCCCTCTTCCCGGTCGACGGCGAGGCCGAAGGCGAGGACAGCACCGTCGTGGACGTCACCTTCCAGGGCGAGGCCGCCACCCAGCCCGTCATCTCCCAGCTCGCGCGCACCTACAACATCGACATATCGATCCTCGGCGCCGCCATCGACACCGTCGGCGGCCTCCAGGTCGGCCGGATGCGCATCGAACTGCCCGGCCAGTACGAGGACAACGTCGTGCCCATCGGCTTCCTGCGCGAACAGGGCCTTCAGATCGACGTGGTGGGCCAGGAGCGGCCCGCGCTGGTGCAGGAGGGCGCGAAGTGACCTGGTCCCAGATGCAGCCCCTGCTGTCCCAGGCATGCTGGGACACGCTCTACATGGTCGGCTGGTCCACGCTCATCGCCGTCGTCGGCGGACTCCCGCTCGGCGTGCTGCTCGTCCTCACCGACCGGGGCGGACTGCTCCAGAACGTCGTCGCCAACAAGGTCATCGGGCAGATCGTGAACGTGGCCCGCTCCATGCCGTTCATCATCCTGATGGTCGCGCTGATGAACTTCACACGCTCGATCACCGGGACGACCATCGGCCGTGAGGCCGCCATCGTGCCCCTCGCCATCGGCGCCATCCCCTTCTTCGCGCGTCTGGTCGAGACGGCTGTCCGCGAAGTGGACGGCGGGCTCGTCGAAGCCGTGCAGTCGATGGGCGGCAACACTTGGACGGTCGTGCGCAAGGTGCTCGTACCGGAGTCCCTGCCGTCCCTGATCTCCAGCACCACCACCACGATCGTCGCCCTCATCGGCTACTCCGCGATGGCCGGCACGGTCGGCGCCGGCGGCCTCGGCGACATCGCCATCCGCTACGGCTACCAGCGCTTCGAGACCGACCTCATGTGGATCACCGTCGCGATCCTCGCCGTCGTCATCTCGGTCATCCAGTTCGCCGGCGACTTCGCGGCCCGCTCCCTGCACCGCCGCGGCGGCCGCTCGGGTCCCGCGCCGAAGCTGCGCCTGCTCAAGGCCGGGGTCTCCTCCCCGGCCGCGGACGTCAGCAAGGTCGCCTGAGCACCCTCGGGCCGCTCCGATCACCCTCGGGCCGCTCCGACCCCCCTCAGTCTCCCCGCTCACCCGTCGCGGGGCCGTACCACCCATAAGGAAAGGCACTTTTCGTGCGTAACGCCGCCAAGCTCGCCACCGCCGCCCTCGCCGCCGGAGCCCTCACCCTCGGGCTCACCGCCTGCGGCGGGGGCCAGGACTCCGCCTCCACCGACGGCCCGCTGATCGTCGCGGCGAGCCCCACCCCGCACGCCGAGATCCTGAACTTCGTCAAGGACAACCTGGCGAAGAAGGCGGGCCTCGACCTGGAGGTCAAGGAGTTCACCGACTACGTCACGCCGAACACGGCGACGGAGGACGGCTCCGTGGGCGCCAACTACTTCCAGAACCAGCCGTACCTCGACGACTTCAACAAGAAGAACGGCACCCACATCGTGCCCGTCGTCACGGTCCACCTGGAGCCCCTCGGCCTCTACTCCCACAAGGTCAAGAAGGCCGACGACCTCAAGAGCGGCGCCACCGTCGCCGTCCCGAACGACACCGTCAACGAGGGGCGCGCCCTGAAGCTGCTCGCCGCCCACGGTCTCATCACCCTCAAGGACGGCGCGGGCAACTCGGCGACCCCCGCGGACATCGCCAAGAACCCCAGGAAGCTCAAGTTCAAGGAGCTGGAAGCCGCCCAGACCCCGCGCTCCCTCAACGACGTGGACGCCGCCGTCGTCAACGGCAACTACGCCATCGAGGCCGACCTGAAGCCCTCCAAGGACGCCCTCGTCCTGGAGTCCCCGAAGGACAACCCCTACGGCAACTTCCTCGCCGTCAAGGAGGGCCAGGAGAAGGACCCGCGGGTCAAGAAGCTCGCCAAGCTCCTCACCTCGCCCGAGGTGGAGAAGTTCATCCAGGACAAGTACGCCGGCTCGGTCCTTCCCTCCTTCTGAGCCGTCGCCCCCGCATGACCACGCACGGGGTCCGCTTCCTCACCGGGAGTGGGCCCCAGGGGTGCGGTTCGGTGCTTCCATGCTGCATGCTGGGCAGTTCAGCAGGTCCCGAAGGTTTCGAAGGTTACGGAGCGGCGCATGACGAGCACCTTCCCCAACATCTCCATCAGCACGGAGCGGTTGGTGCTGCGTCCCCTTGACGAAGACGACGTCGCCGCCCTGACCGAGATGATGAACGATGAACAGGTGGTGGCCTGGACCAGCGTCCCCCAGCCCTTCACCGAGGACGTCGCCCGCGCCTGGGTCACCGGGCACGCCCCCACCGAGCGCACCGCGGGACGCGGCCTCCAGCTCGCGGTCACCGAGTTCCTCACCCAGCGCCTGGTCGGCGTCATCCAGCTCGGCAAGACCAACTGGCACATCCGCTCCACCGAGTTGTCGTACGTCATCGCCCCCTGGGCCCGAGGCGAGGGCTACGCCTCCGAGGGCGCCCTCGCCGCCGCCCAGTGGCTCTTCACGGACCAGAAGTTCGAGCGCATCGAACTGCGCACGGCGGCCGGGAACACCGCCTCGCAGCAGGTCGCCCAGAAGATCGGGTGTATCAGCGAGGGCGTCCTGCGCAACGCCTGTATAGCCCGCGCACGTGCCGAGGACGGCACGTGGACCGACGTACGCACCGACTTCATCGTGTGGAGCCTCCTGCCGGAGGACCTGGAGGACCTGCACGGCACGGGCGAAGAGCTCGCCGAGAGCGGCGGGTTCACGAGCTACTCCGACTGGAACTGACCGACCCGGACCGAGGCAGGCGCAGTCGCCTCCGCTCGCTCCCGGCACGACCAGGTACTCTCACGGAGCCCGCCCGCCCCCGGGCCGGCCACTGACGACCTGCGTGAAACCCCAGGAGACTGACGACGATGGCCGATCGGGTCACGGTGATCGGCTGGGACGGCTCGCCGCTGACCGCCGCGGCACGCGCCGCCCTGGGTGCCGCCACCCTCGTGGCCGGCGCCGCCCACCATCTGGCGCTGCCCGAGCTGCCCCCTTCCGCCGAACGCATCCGCCTCGGCAGCGTCGCCCTCGCCGCCCGCCGCATCGCCGCCCACCGCGGCAGCGCGGTCGTGCTCGCCGACGGCGACCCCGGCTTCTTCGGCGTCGTACGGACCCTGCGCGCGCCCGAGTTCGGCCTCGAGGTCGAGGTCGTCCCCGCCGTCTCCTCCGTCGCCGCCGCCTTCGCCCGCGCCGGGATGCCCTGGGACGACGCCCAGGTGGTCGTCGCACACCGCCGCACCCTGCGACGCGCGGTCAACGTATGCCGGGCCCACACCAAGGTCGCCGTCCTCACCTCGCCCGGCGCGGGACCCGCCGAACTCGGCCTGCTCATGGAGGGCGTCCACCGCACCTTCGTCATCTGCGAGGAACTCGGCACCGCGCGCGAGCAGGTCACCGTCGTCACCTCCGACAAGGCCGCCGACCACACCTGGCGCGACCCCAACGTCGTCATCGTCATCGGCGGCCCCGTCGGCGCCGGCGGAGACGGCGGCTGGATCTCCGGACGCGACCCCGGCGTCGGCCCGCGCGGCTGGGCCCTGCCCGCACAGGCCTGCGGCGGGCACCTGGGCGAGGGCGAGACGGACATGCTGCGTGCCGCACAACTCGCCCGCCTGGGCCCGCGCGTCGGCGACCTCGTGTGGGACATCGGCTGCGGCGGCGGCGCCTTCTCCGTCGAGGCCGCCCGGGCCGGCGCCGCCGTCATCGCCGTCGACCAGGACCCGGGGGCGTGCGCCCGCACGGACGCCACCGCACGCCGTTTCGGTGTCCAGCTCCAGATCGTCCAAGGCACCGCCCCGCACGTCCTGGAGAACCTTCCCGAACCGGACGTCGTACGCGTCGGCGGCGGGGGAGCGGCGGTGGTGTCCGCGGTGGCCGACCGGCGCCCCCAGCGCATCGTCACGCACGCCGTCAGCCGTGACACCGCCGAACTCGTCGGCCGCACCCTCACCGAGCACGGCTACGTCGCCGAGTGCGCCCTCCTGCAGTCCGTGGAACTCGACATCAGGGCCTGGACGGAGAAGGAGCGGAGCGTCTCGTTCCTGCTCAGTGGGGCTCTCCCGGATCGCGCCCCGTGATCCTGTTGTCATACCGCGCGCGGTAGGCTGGCCGATCGTTGTACCGCACCGGGTGGCCCGAACTTCGTTCACCAATGTCCGGAAAACACGCCCCTTTTGGGGTGGGTGTGGTACGGCAGAACCGGAGGACGCGCAACGTGGCGCAGTCCACAGCGAGCTGTTGCGGATCAAGCTGTCGTGACGGGGGAACGACCGCGACAATGCCACTGAATGGCTTTGTCGCCTTTTCCGGGCGGGTCGTTCGTGCCGCTGGGCACGCACGCTCGTTCTTCACTGCGGGGCGGTCGGTGCGCCGTTCCGGGTGAGCTGGTCGTAGGAGCACTAACCGATGGGCGAGGGGTACGCATGACGGACACCGGCCAGGTCCCGGCCGAGGGACAGCCGGAGAGCGCAGGCACGGTGGAACAGCCGGGCGTCTCCGCACCCGGCGCGTACGCCTACCTCTCCGAGACCACAGCCGAGGACGAGGACCTGTTGCTCCTGCCCGGCGCCCAGAGCGCGTGGGGCAACGAGGTCGCACCACCGCCCCCCGAGCCGGTGGTCGAGGCCGTCCACGAGCCCGGACCGCACGAGATGTCCGGCCGCGACAGCGGCTCCGTCGACCTCAGCGCCGTCCGCCTGCCCAACCCGACGCCCTCCTCGGCCTCGGTCCCGCCGCGCCGCCCCCTGCACCTGGGCCCGCCCATCCCCGACACCTCCGCCAGCCCGGTCCGCTCCCTCGCCGACCGCGGCCCCGCGGGCGCCCCGGTACGCCACCCGGGCCCGCCGACGACCGGCCCCGAGTACCTCGACGTGCCCCCGCAGGGCGCTCCACCGTGGGGCGCACAGGCTGTGGCACAGACCCAGGTGAGCGCAGGGGCCCCAGCTGCCGAAACGGTTGTTCCGGCACCGGCGCCCACGCTCGAGCACACAGCCGGGCACGACCCCGAGCCGCCGGGCGCGGCCCAGGCCCTCGTCGCCCGCGTCGCGACGGAGGCCGTGGCCGCTACGGCCCCACAACCGGCGTACGACACGGAGGCGGGGGTCTCTGGAGCGCCGGATGCCGGGGAGGGCGCGGCCGGGGTCGCCGCGGCGCCGGGCACTGGGGACGGTGTGACCGGTGACGCCGCGGCGGCCGAGGTCCCCGCGGCTTCCGTCGAGGAGGCCGGGGCGACTGTGGCGCCGGTCGACGGTGACGGAGCGGCCGCGGAGGGAGTTGCCGAGGCCGAGGGTGCCGACGTGGGCGCCGGGACGGCTGCCGAGGGCGCCGACGCGGACGCGCCGGCTGTCGCGGGTGCTGCTCGGACGACCGAGGGTGCCGCCGCGGAGGGCGAGCCCGTCGCCGACGCCGGTGCCGTCACCGGTGAGGCCGAGGCTCCCGAGGTTGCTCCAGGTGATGAGGCCGGGCAGGTGCCCGACGCCACAGTCGTCGCCGGTGCCGGTGCCGGTCAGGAGGTCACCCAGGCCGCAGTGGTTGCCGGTGCCGATCCGGAGGCTCCCGAAGCCGATGGCGGCCAGGTCCCTGGTGAGGCCGTGGCCGCGGATGCCGTACAGCAGGTGCCTGGAGCAGCCACCACCGCCGACGCCACCCACCACGAAGCCGAGCGAACGCCGGAAGTGGGGCAGTCCCCCGACCCAGCGCACGCCTCGGAGGAGGGTGCCGGGAACGCCGTAGCGGAAACCGCGCCCACCCCTGCCGTGACCGTGGCCGCGGCTCCGCACGCTGCCGAGGGAACCGACCCGGAGGCACCGCAGGCCGCCGACGGAGCCGTCGACCCCGAGAGCGTTCCGCCGACCGGCGCGGCAGCCCCCGAGACTCCGCAGGCATCGGAACAGGACGCCGACACCGCGCCCGTAGCGCCGCAGGCCGACGCGGCTGAGGCGACCGAGGCGACCGAGGTGCCGGCTGCCCCGGCGCCGGACGCAGCCGTGGCCCTCTCTGACGGTGCGGTGCCCGCTGCGGCTGTGGCCGCCGCTGAGGCCACCGCGCCAGGCGCGCCCGCGCCCGCTGAGGCGCCGGTGGCTGGTGCCGACGTGGCTGCCGCTGAGGGAGTTGTGCCTGGCGCCGCGCCGGTTGCTGAGCCGACCGTTCCCGGCGCGTCCGTGCCGCCTGCTGAGCCGACCGCCCCCGCCGCGTCCGTGCTGCCCGCTGAGCCGACCGTTCCCGGTGCGCCCGTACCCGCCGCTGAGCCGACCGCCGCCGGCGCACCCGTGCCGGCTGCTGAAGCCGAAGTGGCCGCCGCAGAAGCACCGCCCGTCGCGATCGCCCCCGAGGCCGCAGCACCCACCCCGGAAGCCGCAACCCCCGAAGCCGTAACTCCTGTGTTCGAGACCACTGCCCCCACGCCGGAGACGGCTGTCCCCACACCTGACGCCCCCGAGGCAGCGCCCCACACCCCCGAGGTCGCGCCTCACACCCCCGAGGTCGCGCCTCACACCCCCGAGGCCGTGCCCTTCCCTCCGGCAGCCGGGACGACCACGGCGCCGCACTTCGCCGAAGGCTCAGCACCGCCCGCCCCGGAGGCCCCCCTCGCCGAGACGCCCCTCGCTGTCTCCGCCGAGCAGCCGTCTCCGCGGGCGGCGGAAGCGGGCCACGCCCCCCAGGGCCAGAGCGCCCTGCCCACCCCGGACGGTCAACCGGCCCCGGACACCCGGCCCCCCGCGGCCCCCCAGCCCACCGGGGACGTCCAGCCCAGCCAGGGTCCGCAGCAGATGCCGACACCGGTCACCACGCCCGCCCAGGACGCGAGCCCCGCTCAGCGGCCGGAGCAGGACACGCAGTCACCCGGAGCCGAGGCCGCCGAGACCGCCGAGACCGCCGTGGTCGTCGAAGCCCCTGACGTACAGCAGGCACCCGCGTCCGCCCCCGAGGACGCGGCCCCCGAGCACGCAGAGCCCGCGCCGGCCCACGCCCCGGACGCCGTCTCCGCCCAGGCCGCCGGTCCGGCCCCGGACGAAGCAGCGGCCGCCCTGCTCCCCAGCACCATCCCGTCGGGCCCCGGACAGGACCACGCCCACCAGCCCCTGAACCAGTTCGTACCGGTCGAGGGCTCCGTGCCGACGGCCCCGCACCTGGCCCCCACCCCGCCCCACCCGGTCGCCCTCCCCCCGGAGGGACCCGCGACGGTCCCCGCCCCCCGCGTGGCCGAGCCCGACCCGGACGTCGTACAGAACGCGGAGGACCTGGACACCAGGGCCGCCGACCAGGAAGAGAGCAAGGCCGCAGTGGAAGAAACAGCACAGTCCACCGGTCCGGCCGCACCCGCCTACGACGAAGCCGAACGCGAGGCCGTCCTCAAGGTCATGCGCGAACGCCGGGACATCCGCAACGGCTTCCGCAGCGACCCCATCCCGCACGAGGTGCTGCTCCGCGTCCTGGAGGCGGCCCACACCGCACCCTCCGTGGGCCACTCCCAGCCCTGGGACTTCGTCGTCATCCGCTCCGCCGAGACCCGGCGCACGATGCACGAACTGGCCACGCGCCAGCGCGAGGCCTACGCCAAGTCCCTCCCGAAGGGCCGGGCGAAGCAGTTCAAGGAACTGAAGATCGAGGCCATCCTCGACACCCCGGTGAACATCGTCGTCACCGCCGACCCGACCCGCGGCGGCCGCCACACCCTCGGCCGTCACACGCAGCCGCAGATGGCCCCGTACTCCTCCGCGCTCGCCGTGGAGAACCTGTGGCTCGCCGCCCGTGCGGAGGGCCTCGGCGTCGGCTGGGTCAGCTTCTTCGACGAGCGGGAGATGGTCCGCGCGCTCGGGCTGCCCGAGCACCTGGAGGTCGTCGCCTACCTCTGCGTGGGCTACGTCGACGAGTTCCCGGACGAGCCCGAGCTGCTCCAGGCGGGCTGGTCCAAGCGCCGCCCGCTGTCCTGGGTGGTCCACGAGGAGACGTACGGCCGCCGCGCCCTGCCTGGAGAGGAGCCCCACGACCTGCTCGCCGAGACCGTCGCGCAGATCCGCCCGCTGGACGCCAAGGCGCTCGGCGAGGCCTGGGAGCGGCAGAAGCGCATGACCAAGCCGGCCGGCGCGCTCGGCATGCTGGAGATCATCTCCGCGCAGCTGTCCGGCCTGTCCCGGCAGTGCCCGCCGCCGATCCCGGAGCCCGCGGCCGTCGCGATCTTCGCCGGTGACCACGGCGTGCACGCGCAGGGCGTGACCCCCTGGCCGCAGGAGGTGACGGCCCAGATGGTCGCCAACTTCCTCGGCGGCGGCGCGGTCTGCAACGCGTTCGCCACCCAGGTCGGCGCCGAGGTCTGCGTCGTCGACGTCGGCGTCGCGGCGGACCTCCCCGCGACCCCCGGCCTGCTGCCCCGCAAGGTCCGCGCGGGCACCTCCGACATGACCACCGGACCCGCGATGACCCGCGAGGAGGCCAAGCAGGCCATCGAGGTGGGCATCGAGACGGCCCGCGACCTGGTGGCGGCCGGCAACAAGGCGCTGCTCACCGGTGAGATGGGCATCGCGAACACCACCGCGTCCGCGGCGTTGATCTCCGTCTTCACCGGCGCCGACCCCGCCGAGGTCACCGGCCGGGGCACCGGCATCAACGACGAGACCCTCGCCCGCAAGACCGAGGTCGTCCGCCGCGCCCTCGACGTCCACCAGCCGGACCCGGCCGACCCCATCGGCGTCCTCGCCGCGATCGGCGGCTTCGAACACGCGGCGATGGTCGGCCTCCTCCTCGGCGGCGCCTCCCTGCGTACACCGGTGATCCTCGACGGCGTCAGCGCCGGCGCCGCCGCGCTCGTCGCCCGCGCGATCGCCCCCGAGGTCCTCGCCGCCTGCATCGCCGGCCACCGCAGTGCCGAACCGGGCCACGTGGCCGCCCTCAACAAGCTGGGCCTCCGCCCCCTGGTCGACCTCGACCTCCGCCTCGGCGAAGGCACCGGAGCCCTTCTGGCCCTCCCGCTGGTCCAGAGCACGGCCCGCGCCATGCACGAGGTCGCGACGTTCGACTCGGCGGGGGTAACGGAGAAGTAGCGGTCACTGAAGTGCGGGGGAGGAGCCCGGGACGGCAGCCCTGGGCCCTTTCTCAACGGTGCCCAGTTACTGGACCACCCGGGCCGCCCCACCCGCCCGCACTTTAAGATCCGCACGTCAGGGCCACCGCACCGCCGCAACAGGAGCCGCACCCTCATGGCCGAACACCCCGCCTACCCCGTAGGCCTCCGCCTCACCGGCCGCCGAGTAGTCGTCCTCGGCGGCGGCCAGGTAGCCCAGCGCCGCCTTCCGGCCCTCATCGCCGCAGGCGCCGACATCCACCTCGTATCACCCGAAGCCACCCCCTCCGTCGAAGCCATGGCGGACGCAGGCGAGATCACCTGGCACCGACGTCCCTACGCCGAAGGCGACCTCACCGAAGCCTGGTACGCCCTCATCGCCACCAGCGACACCCAGGCCAACACCCACGCCTCGGCCGAAGCGGAGCGCCACCGCGTCTGGTGTGTCCGCTCCGACGACGCCGACCAGGCGACGGCATGGACCCCTGCCACCGGAACCTCCGAGGGAGTCACGGTGGCCGTCCTCACCTCCGACGCCCGCGGCCGCGACCCCCGCCACACCGCCGCCATCCGCGACGCGGTCGTCGAGGGCCTGCGCGACGGCACCCTCGTCGCCCCGCACCACCGCACCCGCACCACCGGCGTCGCCCTCGTCGGCGGCGGCCCCGGCGACCCGGACCTGATCACGGTCCGCGGCCGCCGCCTCCTCGCCGAGGCGGACGTCGTCATCGCGGACCGCCTGGGCCCGCGCGACCTCCTCGCCGAACTCCCGCCCCACGTCGAGGTGATCGACGCGGCGAAGATCCCGTACGGCCGGTACATGGCCCAGGAGGCCATCAACAACGCGCTGATCGAGCACGCCAAGCAGGGCAAGTCGGTCGTCCGCCTGAAGGGCGGTGACCCGTACGTCTTCGGCCGCGGCATGGAGGAGCTCCAGGCACTCGCCGAGGCCGGCATCCCCTGCACGGTCGTCCCGGGCATCTCCAGCTCGATCTCGGTTCCGGGCGCGGCCGGCATCCCGGTCACCCACCGCGGTGTGGCCCACGAGTTCACCGTGGTCAGCGGCCATGTCGCCCCCGACGACGAGCGCTCCCTGGTCGACTGGCCGTCCCTGGCCAAGCTGACCGGCACGCTGGTGATCCTCATGGGCGTCGACAAGATCGGCAGGATCGCCGAGACACTCGTGGCGCACGGAAAGCCCGCCGACACTCCCGTCGCCCTCGTGCAGGAGGGGACCACGGCCGCCCAGCGCAGGGTGGACGCGACCCTCGCCACGGTCGCGGAGACGGTCCGCGCCGAGGAGGTGAGGCCCCCGGCGGTCATCGTCATCGGCGAGGTCGTCACGGTGGGTTCCCGGCCAACCAAGTAACCCCGGGTAACACAACCCGTACCGAGCCGTTGGCACCGCATCCAGGACAAGGCAGTATCACCCTGTGGCCGATCTCATCACCGTTGAGGATCCCGACGACCCGCGCCTGCGCGACTACACGGGCCTGACCGACGTCGAGCTGCGCCGCAAGCGCGAGCCCGCCGAGGGCCTGTTCATCGCCGAGGGCGAGAAGGTCATCCGCAGGGCCAAGGAAGCGGGCTACGAGATGCGCTCGATGCTGCTCTCCGCCAAGTGGGTCGACGTCATGCGCGACGTCATCGACGAGCTCCCGGCCCCCGTCTACGCGGTCAGTCCCGAGCTGGCCGAGCAGGTCACCGGCTATCACGTGCACCGTGGTGCGCTGGCCTCCATGCAGCGCAAGCCGCTGCCGACGGCGACCGAACTCCTGCGGACCGCCCGCCGCGTCGTCGTCATGGAGTCGGTCAACGACCACACCAACATCGGCGCGATCTTCCGCTCCGCGGCCGCCCTGGGGATGGACGCCGTCCTGCTCTCACCGGACTGCGCGGATCCCCTCTACCGCCGCAGCGTGAAGGTCTCGATGGGCGCGGTCTTCTCGGTCCCGTACGCCCGCCTCGACACCTGGCCCAAGGGCCTCGACTCGGTCCGGGAGGCGGGCTTCACCCTGCTCGCCCTCACCCCCGACGAGAAGGCCCGGTCCCTCGACGAGGCGGCTCCGCACAGGATGGACCGGGTCGCCCTCATGCTCGGCGCCGAGGGCGACGGTCTGTCCACCCAGGCCCTGGTCGCCGCCGACGAATGGGTCCGCATTCCCATGTCCCACGGCGTCGACTCCCTCAACGTCGGCGCCGCGGCAGCCGTTGCCTTCTACGCCGTGGCCACGGGCCGCCCTGCACCTTAGGAACCCGGCCGCGCGACCTCGGGCCCCTCACCCCCGTACGGCCGCCTGCTCCTGCTGCTGTACGGGGGCCGGCGGCACCCGCTCGTGCTGCACCCGCTCGTGCTGTGCCTGCTCCGCCCGCGGCTCCCGTACGACGTCACCGGTGCCGCCGAGCCCACGGGCCGGTCCCTGGCAGCCCTGTACGACGCCGATGCCCAGCGCCACCAGCAGGGTCACCACGACGAACACGAACAGCCGTTGCCGCAGCAGGCGCGGATTGGCCGGTCGCAGCCAGGTCCCCGTGGTCCGGGGCGCAGGACGGCCGGTACCGCTACGAGGCGCGGGACGGCTGCCGGTGCCGGGACGGGAGCGGGGGACCGGCGTGTTCCGGGAGGCGGGTGTGGGCCGCGACCCCGACCGGGACGACGGCGCACCTCCACCGCGTCCGGCGCCCGTGCCCCGCGAGGCGGTCCCACTCCGGGACGGGGCACCGTTCTGCGCGGAGCCGCCACCCCGTGAGCCCGACCCGCCGCGCACCGGCGCGGGCCCGCGCGAGGGGGTGGCCGCCCCGCGGGGGGCCGGAGTCCCCGGCTGCCCCTGCGGACGCCGCTGGGCACGGTCCGGGTACGTGGTGTCGTGCAGCCGCCCGGTGGGCCGGTCCGCCTCAGCCGCGCGCGGCGAAGGCGGCCGCCCGTCCACGACGCCATGGGCCTCCCGAGCGGCGATCTCCTTCAGCCGCAGGGAGAGGTCGAGGGTGCTGGGCCGTTCCTCGGGATTCTTGGCCAGACACGCCCGCACCAGCGGGCCCAACGCGTCCGGTACGCCGTGCAGCTGTGCCTCCTCGTGCACGACGCGGTACAGCATCACCTCGGAACTGCCCTGACCGAAGGGGGAGTCGGCCATCGAGGCGTACGCGAGCGTGGCACCCAGCGAGAACACGTCCGTGGCCGGGGTGACCGCGGCCCCGCGCACCTGCTCCGGCGCGAGGAAGCCGGGCGAGCCGACCGCCGTGCCGACATGCGTCAGCGTGGAGGCACCGGTGGCCCAGGCGATGCCGAAGTCGATGATCCGCGGTCCCTTGGGGGAGAGCAGGATGTTGGACGGCTTCAGGTCCCGGTGCACGACCCCGGCCTCATGGACGGCGACGAGCCCCTCGGACAGGGCGGCCCCGATGGCGGCGACCTGCGCGGCACCCAGCGGCCCCTCCTCGGCGACCTTGTCGTGCAGGGACGGACCGGGCACGTACTGCGTGGCGAACCACGGCCGGTCGGCCTCCAGGTCCGCCGCGACCAGCCGGGCGGTGCACCCGCCCCTGATCCGCCGCGCCGCCGAGACCTCGCGAGCGAACCGCGACCGGAACTCCTGATCCTCCGCCAGATCGGGACGGATCACCTTCAGGGCGACCCGCTGCCCCTTCTTGTCGGAGCCCAGATAGACAACGCCCATCCCGCCCGCGCCGAGCCGTCGGTGAAGCTTGAACGAGCCGACGACGCGCGGGTCCTCGCGCCTCAGGCGCATCATCGCCATGTTCATCCCCGCTGCCCGGTCCGTGTGACGTGGCACAGCTTACGTTTCCGGGGCCGCTCGCGCGCAGAGGCCGCGCCCTCTCGCCCCGGCCGATTGTCAGCGCCTGGCAGGAGACCTGAAGAATGGTCAGAGAACGGGCGAACCGGGAGACTTCGCCCAGTACGTCGTTCCAACCACCCGTCGAATAAGGCGGATTGGACGCGTGAAGGGCGACCGCGTGGAGATGGTCGTGGACGCGGGGGACACGACCGGCACCTCTGAGAGGGTGGCGCGCCGGGCGGGCCGCCGAGTGGAGACGGCGGCCCGCGAAGGGGCCGTGGAAGTGAGCGAAGTCACCTGGTCGAGCAGCCGGTACCCCGCGAGGACAGCTCGGAAAAAGCAGGCCGGAGCGGACACCCCCTCCGGGAAGACCCCGAGACATGGGCCCCCGTCTCCACCCAGAGGAGTACTCCGCAGGTCATGGCTCATCCTCGGGGAGGCCCGGCAATCGGTACGAGGGCATGACGACCCGGGAGCCCGCCGAGCCTAGATTTGAGGTCAAGCGGCGGGTGCAGCACTCGTCCCCCGAGGTCAGACACTCGCCGCTGCCAACCACAACGCAAGAACGGTCAGGAGAGGGACCATGGCCCACACGGCACCGCGGACGATGATCCGCCCCGAGGGACGCACCACGCGACCCCGCCGCACGGGCCGTCGCCACCCGCTGGTGGCGACACTCATGGCCCTTCCCCTGGCGGCCCTCCTCCTCTTCGTCTTCGACGGGTGGGAGGCGGTGGCCACACAGGCGTCGTCCGTGGGTGTGATGCTGGGGCGCTGAGCGGCGACCCCAGGCCCGGAAGAGCGGTCCGGGCGGGGACATCCATCCATGAAACCCCGTGGGGACGGGGGTGCGGCGGACGGCAAAAAATGCCGGCGCAGCTGGGGAGCTGCGCCGGCATTGCTTTTCCCCCAACGACAGCGCCGCGCGCCGAGGCACCAGAACCCGCGTACTCTCCCGCCCACGGGCCCTCGAAGCCGCCCGGCGCCCCACCACTGCCCGTACCCTCATCAGCGGGCCCGCCGCCACGCCTCCGGCCCACACGCCCCCATGAGCCTCCGGCCCGCACGCACCGGCCCACACGCACCGGCCCACGGGTCGCGGCCCACGGAGCCCCGTTTTTGAAAACACCCGTCCCCGGACCTACCGCACCCGCCGCCAAGGGAGCCCCATGCCCCTCGCCCCCCTGCTCCCGGCCCTCACCGCCCGCGTGCGCAGCACCGCTCACCCCGCCCTCGACCAGTGCGATTGCGGGACCGACACCCTCGCGGACCGCACCGACGCCACTGTGATTCGCCACGGGGACACCGTCGCCAAGGCGCACGCCCCGGACACGAGCCCCACCGACCTGGCCCTCCGCCTCACCACGGCCGCCCGGCTCCCGGACGTGTTCCTGCCGCCACTCGCCCCCGCCCCCACCCTCCTCCACGGCCGCCTGGTCACCTTCTGGCCGTACGGCGTCCCGGTGGACCCCGTGGATCCGGACGCCGCCCCCTGGGAAGCCGCGGGCAGCCTGCTCGCCCGCCTGCACCGCACGCCCGCCCCGGCCTCGCTTCCTCCGATGCGGGGCCCGGTCAAGGCGGCCCTCGCCGTGGTCCGCCTCGGCGGAACCGGCGACCACCCCGCCGCCCTGCCGATCCTCCGCGCCTGGCGCCTGCTGCCGGCCTGGGCCCGGGCGGAGGCCCCCATGCCCGACACGTCCACCCTCTGCCACGGCGACCTCCACCTGGGTCAGCTCGTCCGCCATCCCGCGCCCGACGGGCCCTGGCACCTCATCGACGTCGACGACCTGGGCGTGGGCACCCCGGCCTGGGACCTCGCGCGGCCCGCGGCCTGGTACGCCTGTGGACTGCTCCCGCCCGAGGAGTGGACCCGCTTCCTGACGGCCTACCGCGAGGCGCGCGGCCCGGCCGTGCCCGCCGACGGCGACCCCTGGCCCGTCCTGGACGTCCCGGCGCGGGCCCTCACCGTGCAGACCGCGGCCCGTGCCCTGACCAAGGCGATCGCTCAGGACCGGCCGCTGGACGAGGTCGAGCAGTCGCTCGTGGACGCATGTTCCCGAATGTGTCCCGTCCCGGTGCAGTTGGCATCGAACCCAGCGAAGTAGGGTGCAACCGATCGCAGCCGGACAGAGTCTGTCCTGGCGACGTGCGAAGCAGGACCGACCGGCGAGGAGTTGAGCCGACCATGCAGTGTCCGAAGTGCCATGCGCCCATGCACACGTACAACCGCAACGGCGTACAGATCGAGCAGTGCAGCAACTGCCGGGGAATCTTCCTCGACTACGGTGAGCTGGAGGCGCTCACCCGCCTCGAATCCCAGTGGTCGCAGCCCGGGCCCCCGCCCCCGGCCGCCCCGCAGGCGTATCCGGCCGCCCCGCAGGCCCCCGCGTGGGGTGCCCCGCACGGCGGCCATGGCGGACACGGTGGGCACTACGGCCATCACCGCCACAAGAGCTTCGGGCACATGCTGTTCTCCAGCTGACCGACACACGCAGAAGCCCCCAGCCGCAAGGCTGGGGGCTTCGTATGTGGACGATACTGGGATTGAACCAGTGACCTCTTCCGTGTCAGGGAAGCGCTCTCCCGCTGAGCTAATCGTCCTCGGGACTGCGTGCGCGATACTGGGATTGAACCAGTGACCTCTTCCGTGTCAGGGAAGCGCTCTCCCGCTGAGCTAATCGCGCGGGTCGAAGCTCTGTGGCTCCAGTGGACGATACTGGGATTGAACCAGTGACCTCTTCCGTGTCAGGGAAGCGCTCTCCCGCTGAGCTAATCGTCCTTGGAGGTGGAGACGGGATTTGAACCCGTGTAGACGGCTTTGCAGGCCGTTGCCTCGCCTCTCGGCCACTCCACCAGGAGTGTAGGGAACCGGGAAGATCCCCACTTCCTTCGAGCGGACGACGAGGTTCGAACTCGCGACCTCAACCTTGGCAAGGTTGCGCTCTACCAACTGAGCTACGTCCGCCTGTCGTTTCGGTCCGCTCCCGCGGCCCGGCGACGTGTTGAACTCTAGCGGATTCCTGGGCCAGCACAAAAACGCGTTTGCGCAGCGTGCTGCGTTACGTCCTGGTCATGACGAGGTCGGCGCACCAGGACCGCGTCCCATCAGTGCCCCGAGTCCAGCAGAAACGGTGCCCGGTGGCCATCCCGGGGTCACCCTTCGGACACCCGCCCTAGACTCGGCACCGTGCCCCAGCTCCCTCCCCTCGCCCGCTTCGGCGGCCGTGTCGCCACCGGTCTCCTCGACGTCACCAGCGACCCCGCGGCCCTCGACTCGACCGGCTTCTGGGCGGTCTGCGCGGACTACGGGGGCCGTCTGACCTGCGCCCGCTTCCGGGACGTACAGGAGGAGCCCGTGCCCACGCCGGTGCCTGGGCGGTGGCGCGGACCGCGGGTCGACGACTGGACGTCGTCCCTCGACCGCGCCGCGTACACGGCGGGCGTGCGGCGCATCCGCGAGCACATCGCGAGGGGCGAGGTCTACCAGGCCAACCTCTGCCGAATCCTGTCGGCACCGGTCCACCCCGACGCCGACGTGGACGACCTCACCGCCCTGCTGGCCCGCGGCAACCCGGCACCGTATGCAGGAACGATTCGGCTGCCCGGTCACGGGGTAGAGGCGGCCACCGCCTCCCCCGAACTCTTCCTGCGCCGCTACGGCCGGACCATTGAATCCGGCCCCATCAAGGGCACTGGACGCACCGAGGCGGACCTGCTGGAGAAGGACTACGCCGAGAACGTGATGATCGTGGACCTCGTCCGCAACGACATCGGGCGGGTCTGCGCCACCGGCAGCGTGAGCGTCCCGGACCTCTGTGTCGTCGAGAAGCACCCAGGTCTCGTCCACCTCGTCTCGACGGTCCGCGGCGAACTGCGCGACGGCGCGGGCTGGCCCGAGCTGATCGCCGCCGCCTTCCCGCCCGGCTCGGTCACCGGTGCCCCCAAGTCGAGCGCGCTGCGGATCCTCGACACGTTGGAGACGGCGCCCCGGGGCCCGTACTGCGGGGGCATCGGATGGGTCGACGCCGACCGGGGCGCCGGAGAGCTGGCCGTCGGCATCCGCACCTTCTGGATCGACCGGGACGAGGGGATGCTCCGCTTCGGGACCGGCGCCGGTATCACCTGGGGTTCGGACCCCGAGGGGGAGTGGCGCGAGACCGAGCTGAAGGCGTCGCGGCTGCTCGCGGTAGCGTCGGGAACGTACGAGGTGAGTGAAGAGGGACCGACGTGCTGAGCCGACCCGGGGGCGTTGTGATCCACAGCGGCTCCGCCGCGGGCCGGACCCCCGGCCGACCGCAGGTGCCCAGTACATCCATGCGAGGTGGAGAACAGTGAAGCTTTGGCTCGACGGCGGGCTGCGGGACATCGATTCCGCCCGCGTCTCCGTCTTCGACCACGGGCTGACCGTGGGCGACGGCATCTTCGAGACGGTGAAGGCGACCGACGGGAGGCCCTTCGCGCTCACCCGCCACCTCGACCGGCTCACCCGCTCCGCACGCGGCCTCGGCCTGCCCGACCCGGACCTCGACGAGATCCGCCGCGCCTGCGCCGCCGTCCTCGAGGCCAACCCGATGCCGCTCGGCCGGCTGCGCATCACCTACACCGGCGGCTACGGCCCGCTCGGCTCCGACCGCGGCGAGCGGGGCCCCACACTCGTGGTGGCCCTCGGCGAGACCACCCGCCGTCCCGACGCCACGACCGTGATCACGGTCCCCTGGACCCGCAACGAGCGCGGCGCCCTCACCGGCCTGAAGACCACCTCCTACGCGGAGAACGTCGTCGCCCTCGCCCGCGCGCACCAACACGGCGCCACCGAGGCCCTGTTCGCCAACACCGTCGGACAGCTCTGCGAGGGCACGGGGTCGAACGTCTTCGTCGTCCTCGACGGCGAGATCCACACCCCGCCGCTCGCCTCCGGCTGCCTCGCGGGCATCACGCGCGCCCTGGCCGTCGAGTGGACCGGAGCCCGCGAGACCGACCTGCCGCTCGACGTGCTGGAGCGGGCCGAGGAGGTCTTCCTCACGTCCACCCTGCGCGACATTCAGGCCGTGCACCGCGTCGACGACCGCGAACTCCCCGGCGCGCCGGGCCCGGTGACCGCCAAGGCCATGCGGATCTTCGACGAGCGGTCGGGCAACGACCTGGACCCGTAGGGGCCGGAAGCAGCGAGGCCCGCAGGACCGGGAAGAAGCGAGACCTGCGGACCCGTGAATCCCGCAGGTCGGTTAAGAGCCGGGAAAAAGAGGCTGACGCGGGTCTGCGCGGCGGGTAGAACACCCCTGATGACCACGACCCTGCGGCCGACCGAGCCGCTTCAGCGTGCCGCCGACGGGGCGCTGTCCCGCCACTACCAGGTGTGCGTGAACAGCCGTCCCGTCGGAGCGATACACCTCTCGACCTCGCCCGCCTTCGGTCCGACCGTCGCCCGGATCGACGATCTGCGCGTCGAGGAGCCCGACCGCCGACGCGGCCGGGGCACCGTGGCCGCACTCGCCGCCGAGGAGGTGGCGCGGGGCTGGGGCTGCAAGCGCATCGAGCTCAGGGTGCCCGCCGACGCCGGGCCCGCCCTGCGGCTGGCGACGGCCCTCGGCTACGTCCACCGAAACCGCGGCATGGAGAAGCCCCTCGGCGCCACCGCCCCGGAACTTCCCCCGGGCAGCAGGGCCCGGCCGCTGACGGAGGCCGAGTACGTGCGGTGGTACGACAAGGCGCTCGCGGACTACGCCCGGGACTGGGCAGAACGCGGCGTCCCCGAGGACGAGGCGTGGGCCAAGTCGCGACGGGACCACGAACAGCTGCTGCCGCGGGGTCTGGCGACGGAGGGCCTGACCTTCAGCGTCCTGGAGCACGAGGGCACGCGGGTGGGCACCCTCTGGATGTCCTTTCAGCAGGACCGGGCCTTCGTCTACGACGTCGAGACCGACGAGCCGTTCCGCGGCCGCGGCCACGGCCGCACCCTCATGCTGCTCGCCGAGGCCCAGGCCCTGGCCGCCGGCAAGCGGGTCGTCGGCCTGAACGTCTTCGCGGGCAACACCCCGGCCGAGCGGCTCTACGAGTCCCTCGGCTACGTCCCGGTCGCGTACTCGATGTACAAGGACCTCCTGTGACGCTGACTCGTGAGCTCGTGAGCTCGTGAGCTCCTGAGCGCGTCGAGGCCGAGGCCATCGGGTGGACGGTCGCCGGGGCCGTCTCACTCCTGTTCGGCGAGCAGCCGGTCCGCGATCCGCTCGATGCGCTCGCGCAGGCCCTCCTGGCTCTTGCCGCCGTCGAGACGCTCACCGTCGATGACGTACGTCGGCGTACCGGTCACGCCGATCGCCTTGCCCTCGGCCTGGTCGGCGTCCACGATCAGGATGTGCCGCCCGTCGATCAGCGCGGTGTCCAACTCCTCCGCGTCGAGGCCCAGTTCCCGGGCCACCTCGACCAGGAGGGGTTCCCCCTGACGGTCCAGCTCCTCCACCCGGTCGAGCACCGCCTCCACGTACGACCACCCCTTGCCCTGCTCCGCGGCCTCCTCGGCGGCCTGCGCCGCGGCGAAGGCGTGCTTGTGCTTCTCCAGGGGAAAGTGCCGCAGCCGCAGCTCCAGGCGGTCGCCGTAGCGCTCACGCAGCGCGCGGAGGTCGGCCAGGGCGCCACGGCAGTCCGGGCACTGGAGTTCGCACCAGACGTCGAGGACGGCGGTAGGACGTGCGGGTTCGGATGCGGATGCGGGGGAGTCGCTCATGACCACAGTCTCCCAGCCCCGCCCGGCCACCCCGACCCGGGCCGGGACGGCGTCACCGGGACCACGCACGATGATCTCCCGGGTGCCCCGAGGGGGCGTCGGGGGCGTACGACCCCGTGGCACCTGCGGAGGAGCCGACCCGGAGATCTCCCTGATGTCAGGCCGCAGCATGGCCCGCCGGGGCGCGGGAGGTGCAGGATGGAAGGGACGAAACGACGCCTGCCCGAACCGCGCCCGCCTGGAGGACCGGATGATTGCCGAGACCGTCTGTTCCGCCGTCTCCGCCGCCGGCCTGGGCATCGCGGTGGTCACGGCCTGGCGCAAGCGTTTCCTCACGGCCGCTCGTATCGCGGCCTACGCCCTCGTGCCGCTCGGCCTGGTGATGACCGGTGCCGTCGAGTGGGTCGCCGAAACGGCCTTCAGCCCCACGGCGTGGGCCGGATTCGTGGTGCTCGGCGGGGCCTGGGTGCTCTTCACGACCACCCGGGCAGTGGAGCGCCGCCGCGGCGGGACACGCCGGGAGCGCAGGACCGCCCGGGCCGAGGCCCGCGGCGATGCGGTGGCCCCGACGGCCTCCGCTCCCTCCCTGGGGCAGGGTTCCCGCCCGGCCGCCAGGCCCGCCACCGCACCTCGCGGCGACTCGGCGGACGACTTCAGCGACATCGAGGCCATTCTGAAGAAGCACGGCATATGACGGTCGCACGACCGCTGAAACGACACAGAACGCCCTGACCCGTGCGGAAATGATCTCGGCCAGACAGTCGACGCGCGGTTTCCGGCTCACTCGCGTTCATTCGGGGGTCCGGATCGCGTCGGCCCCGTCACCTGCGCCATCATCGCCGCGAGATGCTGGACACGACACAGAGCGATGCCGCGCCGCCTCAGGACGAGCCTCGCGGATGCCTTTTCGCCCTTTCCCAGCCACCGCTGATGATCTTCCTTGCGGTGATCGGGTGTCTGCTGCTCATCGCTTCGCTGCACGATCTGCTGTTGCTGTGAGCCCTACCCGCGGTCCCCGGCGCCACCCGCCGGGGCCGCGTCCACCTCAGACCTCAGGAAGACCCTCCGGACCATGGTCATCGCCCGAAGTGACGGCTCACCCCGCCGCCTCCTTGCGTCTCGCCCGGTAGGCGGCCACGTGCAGCCGGTTGCCGCAGGTGCGGCTGTCGCAGTACCGGCGTGAGCGGTTGCGCGAGAGGTCGACGAAGGCCCGTCGGCAGTCGGGGGCCTCGCAGCGCCGCAGTCGTTCCTGCTCGCCGGCCACCACGAAGAAGGCCAGCGCCATCCCGCAGTCGGCCGCCAGGTGGTCGGCGACCGACGCACCGGGCGCGAAGTAGTGCACATGCCAGTCGTAACCGTCGTGGTCCGTGAGCCGGGGGGTGGTGCCCGCGGCGGCGATCAGCTCGTTGATCACCGCGGCCGCGCTCCGGGGCTCCGGGGCCGCGAAGACCGTGGCGAACCGCCCGCGGATCTTGCGCACCGCCGAGAGGTCGAACTCGGAGAGCACCCCGACGTCGCTGATGTCGTGGTTTCGTACGAACTCCGTGAGGGCGTCGACATCCGGCAGCCCCTCCGGGGTCGCGTCGTCCTCCGGGGCGGTGTTCACCAGATCCACCACGGCGTCGAGCGCGCACCGGGTGTCGTGGGTGATCAGCACGTTTCGCTCCCTGGCGTGAGGGTCGGGCGGGCGCCCGCCGATGCTGGCCGATGGTAATGGCTTCGCGCGCGGATCACCCTTCCGGCGGATCCCCGGTCCGCCCGAACGCCAGGCGCCGTCACCCGGTGTCTCACGGTGACGGCGCCTGCGCATGCCGTATGCGGTTGTCCTGGCCCGAGCCGTCTCCCCGAGTGGACGGCGCCGGGCGGCTCAGAGAGGGCTCGGCCTAGCTTTCCGCCAGGATGTGCGAGAGCTCCTGATCCAGATCGAAGTGCCGGTGCTCCGTGCCGGGGGGCACGGCGGCGTCCGTCCGCTTCAGAAACGACTCCAGGGCCCGCGCCGGGGCCTCCAGGAGGGCCTCGCCCTCGGGGGAGCTCAGGGCGATGCACACGACGCCCTGGCCATGACTGCGCGACGGCCAGACGCGGACGTCGCCGGTGCCGGTGGGTCGGTGGAGGCCTTCGGCGAGGAGGTCGCGGGCGAACACCCACTCGACGGTCTCCTCGGCTCCGGTGTGGAAGGTGGCGTGCACGGCGTAGGGGTCGGCCGTGTCGTACCGCAGGCCTGCGGGGACAGGCAGGGAGGACTCGCTCGACACAACGAGGCGCAGGTGCAGCTCGCAGCTGACCGTGGTGTTCATAAGCGCCAGGGCCTTTCGCTCAGTGTGCGCTCGGGGATTCGCACGTCGGCGAAATCGACATGCCACCTACGGTGCCGTTGTAAACCCCTCTGAGTGTTTTGCGTGTGTTTACGTAACTCTTCCGGCCGAGGGTTCGTGCCCTCGGTACCGCCATTTCAGTGACCGGTTTCTCTCCGGTAGGGTTTGGGTGTATGAACACGGGGAGTAATGGGCCGGGCGAGGTGGTCGTGGCGGCGGACGAGACGAAGACCGACGGGGCGGCACACGAGGGCGAGCAGGGGCTCGGCTCCCGCGCGCCCGAGTTCATCAAGGCACGCCGCATGCTGCACCTCAGCTGGCAGGTCGGCGTCTTCGTCATCGGGCTCGCGGTGGTCGTCGCCGGCATCATCATGCTGCCACTGCCCGGGCCTGGCTGGATCGTGATCTTCGGCGGCATGGCGATCTGGGCGACCGAGTTCGTCTGGGCCCAGCTGGTGCTCCGCTGGACCAAGCGCAAGGTCACCGAGGCCGCCCAGCGGGCCCTCGACCCCAAGGTGCGGCGCCGCAACATCACACTGACCGCGATCGGGCTCGTGATCATCGCCGCCATCATCGGGTTCTACCTCTGGAAGTTCGGCCTCGTGATGCCCTGGAAGATCAAGGACCAGTGATCCGCCGGCCGGGCGCGGGGGCCGTTCGTCGCTGGTCTGCCGTGGTCACGGCCACCGCCTGACATGGGGTAATGTTCTTCCTGCGTCCGGGCGATTAGCTCAGTGGGAGAGCGCTTCGTTCACACCGAAGAGGTCACTGGTTCGAACCCAGTATCGCCCACCCGGAACACCGGCCCACCTGCGAGACAGCAGGTGGGCCGGTGTCGTTTGCACGAGCGGAGCAGGTGCCCGTATGCGGCGGTGGAGCGGTCGCTGATCGGGACGGACGCCGGTGCGAGCACGGTGGCGCGTTCGGGCTTTCCCCCGCCGGTTGCCGCCGAGGCCTGGGCCAGGTGCACCCGCCGTGTGCGAGAGCGACGCCGGGGCGTTGCCGCCCGCGGGCTCACGGCGCGGCGGAGAAGATGGGTAGACGTTGCGCTCGGGGTGCTGGGCGCGGCCTGCGGTCAAGCCGACCGCGGCCGGCGGCGGCCCCGTCGCGATCTGGGCCTGGGCCGACCGGTCCCGTCCCGCAGTCGAGTCGCGCCCCCCGAGGCCCGGGCCGGCGCGTCCAGAGCGTCGCCGACAGCTCCCTCCCACCGCGCCGCGCACCGGGTTCCCGGGCTCAGTGTCACCGCGCTCCACGCGACGCCCGGCGGAGGTCGGCGGTCGAGGCGCGGCCTCGGACGGCCGCACCCCAGCCGCCTCTGCCACCCCAGACACCTCATCCACACCCCCGTCACCGTTCGCCCCACCGGCCCCCAAGTCCCCATCCGGCAGGCGACTTTCGGCCGTAAGGCGAGATCCTTCACCGGCCGCCCCCGCGTTCGACCCACCGGTCGCACTCCCTTCACCTGCGGCATTGGCCCGCCGGTCGAGGCGCCCCTCCCTGGCGCCCCGTCAAGTCGCCCACCCAGCGTCCAAGAAATTCCTGTCCGAATCATTGACGCACCCTCGAGCCCTCCGTAACTTGTGCCAGCAAGCGCTTACTTGAAACGATTCATGCAGGCGGCAACGCTGCGGGGAGGGTCCGACTGTGGGAACCAGCAGGAAAGTTGAGAGGCGTACGATCCTGAAGGCGGCCAGTGCCACGGCGGCCACGCTCGGGCTGGCCGCGACGACGGGGTGCGGTGGGGACAGTGGCGGTTCCGGAGACGGAACGGTGACACTGCGTTACGCGTGGTGGGGCGGTGAGCCGCGCACCATCGCCATCAAGAAGACGATCGCGCTCTTCGAGAAGAAGTACCCGAAGATCAAGATCAAGCCTGAATTCACCGACTACGAGGCGTTCTGGGAGAAGTTCCAGACCCAGGCCTCCGGCGGGAATCCGCCGGACGTTTTCCAGAATGCGGTCGGCTTCCTGCGCAAGTACGACAAGCGCGGTGTCCTGCTGGACCTCAAGCCGCAGGCGGACGCCGGGAATCTGAACCTGGACAACTTCCGCAACGGCGTTCTGGCCAACGGTCAGGTCGACGGCAAGCAGATCGCCGTCCCGGTCGGCGCCAACACCATGGCGCTGGTCATCGACCTCAAGGCCTTCAAGAAGGCGGGCGTCGAGGCGAAGTTCGGCTGGACCTGGGACGAGTATTTCGACGCGCTCCAGACCATCCAGGACAAGCTGAAGATCGCCGGTGACACCGGCTACTGCAGCATCATGTACCTCTACGACCTGTACCTGCGGCAGAACGGCAAGGCGTTCTTCACCGAGTCCGATCTCGGCTTCACCGAGGACGACCTGACGCAGTGGTGGGCGGACGGCTACAAGCGCGTGAAGTCCGGGCTCATCGCCGACCCGAAGAAGATCGAGCAGGTCAAGCCCAAGTCCGGGCTCTCGGCAGGCCTCGCCGCCTCCGAGTTCACCTGGGACAACTTCTCCATCCGCTACGAGGGCGAGGGCGAGTCGGACTACGGGCTCGCGCCGATCCCCACCACGGACGGCAAGCAGACCGGCCAGTACCTCGGCTCGCTGATGCTGAGCGCCTTCGCCGGGACCAAGCACCCCAAGGAAGCCGCCCAGTTCATCTCCTTCATGGTCCACGACCCCGAGGTCGGCAAGATCATGGGCTACGACCGCGGCATCCTCGCCACCACCGAGCAGTACGACGCGTTCAAGCCCACCGACCCCAACAACAAGGGTGTCGCGGCCTACGAGGACGAGGTCGCCAAGGCCGGTGTGCTCGGGAAGATCACCCCGCACCCGTCCGGCGCCGATGTCATCGAGGCGGCGTTCCTGCGTCTCGGCGGTGAGGTCACCCAGGGCAAGACCAAGCCGGCCGACGCCGCCAAGGCGCTGTTCAGCGAGGCCAAGGCCGCGTTCGCGGGCTGAGGGGACGTACCACCATGACGCTCGTCAAGGAAGCGCCCGCGCGCCCGGCCGGGAAGCGGTCCGCCGCTCCCGTCGCCGGGCGGCGCGGGCGGCGCCGCGAGAACCTCGCCGGCTACCTGTTCATGTCGCCGTGGATCGCGGGATTCCTGCTGCTCACGGCGGGGCCGATGATCGCGTCGCTGTACTACGCGTTCACCCGGTACAACCTGTTCACGCCGCCCGAGTGGGTCGGCTTCGACAACTTCACCACGATGTTCCAGGACCCGCGCTGGCAGAAGTCGGTGGAGGTCACGCTCAAGTACGTCGTCGTGGCCACTCCGCTGAAGCTGCTGCTCGCGCTCGGCGTCGCACTGCTGCTCGCGCAGCAGCGGCGCGGGCAGGGCCTGTACCGGGCCGCCTTCTACATGCCCTCGCTCATCGGCGCCAGCGTCTCCGTGGGCTTCGTGTGGCGGGCGCTGTTCTCGGACGACGCGATCGTGGACCGTACGCAGAAGATCTTCGGTGTCGACGTGGGCGGCTGGATCGGCAACCCCGACTACGTCCTCTACTCCCTGGTGGCCCTGAGCATCTGGCAGTTCGGCGCGCCGATGGTCATCTTCCTGGCCGGCCTCAAGCAGGTCCCGCGGGAGCTGTACGAGGCGGCCG
Source organism: Streptomyces griseus subsp. griseus (assembly GCF_000720255.1). Lineage (GTDB taxonomy): Bacteria > Actinomycetota > Actinomycetes > Streptomycetales > Streptomycetaceae > Streptomyces > Streptomyces griseus_I. The sequence goes on from NZ_JOJE01000003.1 coordinate 316,837, forward strand.
AGGTGGACGGCGCCGGCCCCCTGCGCAGGTTCTGGAACATCACCCTGCCGATGATCTCCCCGGTGCTCTTCTTCAACGTGCTGCTGGAGTCCATCCACGCGTTCCAGGTGTTCGGCTCCGCCTACGTCGTCTCCGACACCCGGTGCGGGCCCGCCGACGCCACCCTCGTCTACACCTGTTACCTCTACCAGAAGGGCTTCAAGGAGGCCCAGATGGGCTTCGCCTCCGCGATGGCCTGGTCGCTGGTGGTCGCGGTCGCGCTGGTCACGGCGGTCCTGTTCTGGTCGCAGAAGAAGTGGGTGCACTACGAGGAGGCCGCCAAGTGACCACTGTCAGCACCCCTGCCGTGCGCACCGCCAACGAACGGCGGCGCACCGGATCGATCGCCTGGCACGTGGGCGCGCTCGCCGTCCTGGCCGTCGTCCTGTACCCCGTGATCTGGGTCGTCGGTGCCGCGTTCAAGCCGAGCAAGGACATCATCGCCAGCATCGACCTGCTGCCGGCCAAGCCGGTCTGGGCGAACTTCTCCGGCCTCGCCGACGGCATCTCCGGCATCTCCATCAGCAGCTTCTTCCTGAACTCGCTGACGTACGCGGGCCTCGCCGTGGCCGGGGTCGTGATCTCCAGTTCGCTGACCGCGTACGCCTTCGCCAAGATCCGGTTCGCCGGGCGGAACCTGCTGTTCACGCTGATGATCGGCACGCTGCTGCTGCCGTACCACGTCCTGCTTATCCCGCAGTACGTGATGTTCCGCAAGCTGGAACTCGTCGACACGCTGGTGCCGCTCGTCGCGGGCAAGTTCCTGGCCGCGGAGGCGTTCTTCGTCTTCCTGATGGTGCAGTTCATGCGGGGGCTGCCGCGCGAGCTGGACGAGGCCGCCAAGCTCGACGGCTGCGGACATCTGCGGACCTACTGGTCCATCGTCCTGCCGTTGTGCCGGCCGGCGCTCATCACCAGCGCCATCTTCACCTTCATCAACGCGTGGAACGACTTCATGGGGCCGTTGATCTACCTCAACACTCCCGAGAAGTACACCGTCTCGCTCGGCCTGATGATGTTCCGCGACCAGGAGGGCATCTCCAACTACGGCAGCATGATCGCGATGTCGCTGGTGGCGCTGGTGCCGGTCATCGCCTTCTTCATGGCCTTCCAGCGCTACCTCATCGACGGCATGGCGACGTCCGGACTGAAGTGAGGCGGTCAGCATGGCGCAAGCGCGTGTGAAGGCCCGCAGGGCGTCGGTGTTCGGCGGTGAGCGTTTCGCGGTCTTCGCCGAGGCCCTGCTCACCGGCGTGTGGATCGCCGTGGCCTGTCTCGGCCTCGTCACCTACCCCGCTGCCTTCGCCGCCGGCGCACGGCATCTGCGGCGGCGCACGAGCCATGAGGGCGGCGGCTGGCGGGAGTTCGTCGCGGACTTCCGTACGGCCGTGCGCCGCGGGTGGCTCGTCGGGGTGGCCGGGTGGGCCGCGGCGGCCGCGGTCTGGGTGGACGTGCAGGCCGCTCGGGCCGGGATCCCCGGCGGCCCGCTCGTCGGGGCCGTCGGGCTCTTCGCGCTGATCGGCCTCGCGGTGGCCGGGCTGCGCGCGGCGGCGGTCTGGGCCCCGGGCGCCTCCTGGCGCGCGCTGCTCGCCGACGCCGCACGGCGGACCCTGCGCGACCCCGCCGGGTCCTTCCTGATCATCGCCGGTCTGGCCGTCGTGGCCCTGTCCGCCGGGTTCGTCGCGCCGCTGGCGGTCCCGGTCCTCGGGGCCGTCGCGGCGGCGGCCGTCGCCGTGGAGGAGCGCTACCGGCGCCGCTGACGGACGGCGCCCCCGTCACAAGGTCGGTGCCCTGGGCGCCGCACCTCTCTCTGTCGTGCCCCTGACCAGCCTGTCCATGGAAAGGAATGGCCATGTCCCCCATCCCCCGCAGGTCCATCCTCAAAGCCGCCGCCGTCGCCGGTGCCGCCGCCCAGTTCAGCTGGGCGCTAGGGACCAAGGACGCGCAGGCCGGGCCGAGAGCCGCCGAGGCCGACGACTCTCCCGTGACCCTGGACTGGCTGGAGGACGGCGGCCTCGGCGCCGCGCCCGGCTCCACCCTCGGCGTGCCCTGGCCGATGGGCGCCCACCAGGAGGACCAGACCTTCGCGGTGACGGACGCCGACGGCAAGGACGTGCCCGTACAGTCCTGGCCCATCGCGTACTGGCCCGACGGTTCACTCAAGTGGACCGCGCACGCGGTCAGCTCCGGCAACGGGAAGCTCACCCTCACCGCCGGCACCCCCACCGCGCCCGCCAAGAAGGTCACCGTCGACAAGAGCGGCGGCACCATCACCGTCTCCACCGGCGTCATCACGGTCAGGATCGGCAAGGACGGCGCCACCCTCATCAAGTCCGTCAAGCGCGGCTCCACCGAGATCGCGAAGAACGGCCGACTGGTCCTGATCCGCCAGCCCGAGATCGAGGACGAGGACCAGGGCGCGGTCAGGACCGAGCGCTTCGACGGCGCCATCGACCACGTCACCGTCGAGCAGACCGGCCCCGTCCGCGCGGTCGTCCGCATCGACGGCAAGCACCGCAAGGGCAACCGCAGCTGGCTCCCCTTCTCCCTGCGCCTCTACTTCTACGCGGGCGCCGACTCCTTCCGCATGGTGCACACCATCACCTACGACGGGAAGCAGGAGCCCGGCAAGGCGAGCGGCGACTTCATCCGCGGCCTCGGCGTCCGCTTCAGCGTGCCGATGCGCGACGAGTCCTACGACCGCCACATCCGCATCGGCGGCGAGGGCACCGGCCTGTTGCGCGAGGCCGTCAAGGGCATCACCGGACTGCGCCGCGACCCGGGCGCCGCCGTCCAGGCGGCCCAGTACGCCGGCGAGAAGCTGCCCGACCCGTCGACCTGGGACCAGCGGGTCACCACCCGCCTCCAGTACATCCCCGAGTGGGGCGACTACACCCTCTCCCAGCTGTCCGCCGACGGCTTCACCCTGCGCAAGCGCACCAAGAAGGGGTACGGCTGGATCGGCGCCGGCGGCGGCAAGCGGGCCTCCGGCTTCGGCTACGTCGGCGGTGTCAGCGGTGGGTTCTCCTTCGGCCTGCGGGACTTCTGGGAGAAGCACCCCGCCCAGCTCGACATCCGCGACGCCCACACCGACGAGGCCGAGGTCACCCTCTGGCTCTGGTCGCCCGAGGCGCAGCCCATGGACCTGCGCTTCTACCACGACGGCATGGGCCAGGACACCTTCCCCGAGCAGCTCGAGGGCCTCAACATCACCTACGAGGACTACGAGCCCGGCTTCGGCACCCCCTACGGCATCGCCCGCACCTCCGAACTCCTCTTCTGGGCCAACGAGTCCACCCCGAGCCCCGAGAAGCTCGCCGAGCAGGTCGAGGCCGTCCGTGTGCTGCCCCAGCTCGCCGCCCCGCCCAAGCAGCTCATCAAGGCCAAGGTCTTCGGCCCCGGCCTCTACTCCGAGCCCGACCGCTCCACACCCGCCAAGGCCAAGATCGAGGACCACCTCGACTTCCTCTTCACCTACTACAAGGACCAGGTGGAGCAGCGCCGCTGGTACGGCTTCTGGGACTACGGCGACATCATGCACACCTACGACACCGTCAGGCATCAGTGGCGGTACGACATCGGCGGCTACGCCTGGGACAACTCCGAGCTGTCGCCCGACCTGTGGCTCTGGTTCGCCTACCTCCGCAGCGGCCGCGCGGACATCTTCCGCTTCGCCGAATCCATGACCCGGCACACCGGCGAGGTCGACGTCTACCACCTGGGCAAATGGGCGGGCCTCGGTACCCGGCACGGCGTCCAGCACTTCGCCGACAGCGCCAAGCAGCAGCGCATCGCCAACACCACCTACCGCCGCTACTACTACTTCCTCACCGCCGACGAACGCGTCGGCGACCTCATGCACGCCAACGTCGACTCCGACGAGACGTTCCTCGTCCTCGACCCCATCCGCAAGATCCGCACCGAGCCCTACACACCCGACCGGCACGCCCTGTCGATCGGCTTCGGCACGGACTGGAGCGGCCTGGTCTCGGCGTGGCTCACGGAGTGGGAACGCAAGGGCCCCAAGTGGGAGAAGGCCAAGGCGCGCGTCCTGTCGACCATGGAGACCATCGCCGCCCAGCCCAACGGATTCGTGCAGGGGACCGGGCTCTACGACCTCGACACGGGCAAGTTCGCCATCGCCGACAAGCCGGTCGTCAGCGTCTCGCACCTCTCCGCCGTCTTCGGCCTCAACGAGCTGTGCGCCGAGCTCATCCACCTCGTCGACATGCCGAAGTTCAACGAGGCGTACTTCGACTACTGCCGCTACTTCAACGCCACCAAGGCGGAACAGGCGGCGCGCTACGGCACCAACTTCGGTTCCCTGCTGCTCTTCCAGGGCCATTCGCGCCTCGACGCGTACGCGGCCGTAAAGACCGGGGACACGAAGCTCGCCACGCGCGCGTGGGACAAGTTCTACAACTCCGACGGCTACAAGGAGTCCGCTCCCTGGCGGACGGAGAAGCTGAGCGGCCCCGCCACCCTGGTCGCGGGCAGCGAGGCCGCCTGGATCTCCACCAACGACACCGCGCTCTACGGACTCGCCGCCATCGAGAACCTGGCGCTGCTCGGCGACAGGATGCCGTAGCGGGGAGCCGGACGGGCGGAACCGTGGCGACGCCCCGGTTCCGCCCGTCCAGGCGGTCCCCGCCGTGGCCGAGCGACACCCGACGAGCCGGTGCGCCGGCTCGTCAGCTCCTAGTCGATGATCTGGTGGAAGAACAGCACGGCCGGTGCCACCACCCCGCCGCCGACGCTCACCGCGACGGGCCACGCGTTGCCGGCCAGCGCCGACAGAACGGTGGCACCGATGCCCACCAGGGTTGCCAGCAGGAAGACGATGGCGGCGCGCTGAGTGAGGAGCGGCCCGCCCCGGCCGGTGCGCCGACGGTTGGCCTGTGGCACCTGAGCGCTCCTTACCTGGCTCCGACAGCGGGCTCGAGCACGGGCACGTCCCACGGGTCCTGCGCGCGACGCAGGAGCTCGAAGCCGACGCGGCCGTCACCGGCCGTGCGAACCCCGTACACGGCCGGCTCGGGCAGGCTGTTGTAGTGGAACGGCGTCGAGAAGTAGTAGGCGCCCGTGTCCGGAACGGCGACGATGTCACCGGGTTCCAGCAGCGGCAAGGCGCGGTCACGTGCCAGCAGGTCACCGGCGAAACAGGCGGGGCCCGCGATGTCCTGACGGACCGAGCGGCCCTGCTTGGTCCGGCCGCTCGCGTCGTGCGCCTCGATCCGCAGGGGCCAGGCGTCGGGATTGAACACGGTCCGGGTGGCCACCTGCACACCGGCGTGGGTGACCGCGATCGGCCGGCCGCCCATGCTCTTGGTGTACTCGACGTACGCGGCGGTGAAACCGTTCTTGGCGAGGACGCTGCGCCCGAACTCGGTGACGATCTCGTACCCGTCGCGCAGACCGGAGGCCTCCGAGAACAGCGCGGGAGCGTGGGTGCGCAACTGTCCGACGTACGACTCGAACGTCGGCGTGGTCTCGTCGTCGGCGAAGTTGACGGGCAGTCCGCCGCCGATGTCGATGCCGACGACCTGGCGCCGTCCGACGGCGGCGTTGACCTCCTCGGCGAACTCGACGGCCTGTGCGACCCCGCGCGCCATGAGGTCCAGCGGGCAGCCCTGCGAACCGGCGTGCGTGTGCACCCAGGTGAGCCACGGCCGGTCGAGGTAGGCGCGCAGCAACTCCCGCCGACTGCCCCGGTCGGCCAGCGGGACGCCGAACTTGGAGGTGCTCGTGGCCGTACTCATCGCGGCGATCGTGCCGCCGCCCAGCTGGGAGTTGACCCGCACACCGATCCTCGAGACCGGGGCGCGGCCGTCGAGTGCCCGGTCGATCCTGGCGAGTTCCTGGTAGTTGTCCGCGTTGACGGCCACCCCCAGGTCCAGGGCGCGCCGCAGCTCGGCCTGCGTCTTGGCCGGCGAGTCGAAGACGATCCGGTCCGGTGCGAAGCCGGCCGCAAGGGCGCGGGCCAGCTCACCCGCGGTGGCGACCTCGCAGCCCATGCCGAGCCGGCGCAGCTCCGCCAGCACCGGCACCAGGCTGTTGGCCTTGGCGGCGAACGCGTGCAGCACGGGCGGGGCGGAGGGGAAGGCGCGGTGCAGGGACTCGACCGTCGCGGCGACGCCGTCCAGGTCGACGAAGGCGGCCAGCTGCGACCGCTCGGGGTCCAGCAGCCCCTGCAGCACCGCCTCCCGCAGGATCCGCTCGCGTCGCTCGGCGGCGGGGGAGGGGGCGGGGATCAGTCCGGTCATGGTGAGCCTTCCGGGGTGGTGTGGCCGGCGCCCGGGACCGTCCCGGGGCGGATTACCAGGCTGCGGCCGGCACCGGGAGGGCGTCTTCGTCGGTTCGGCAGAGCCGCGGGGCCGCCGCACGGCGGTCGGAGGCAAACAACTGCCCCGGGCAGGCGTGCCGTTGTGCGCTCCGACGAAGAAACCGCGTTCTCGTGGTGCCGGCGCACAAGCGGCGGAAGTGCGGTCGGTGACCTGCTCAGAGGCGGCGGTCGTCGACCTGGTCGCCCAGGCGCAACTCCAACTGCGCCAGCAGCCGGGCGTCGGGATCGTCCACGTCCAGCCCCGACACCTGGGTGATGCGCCGCAGCCGGTAACGCAGGCTGTTGGAGTGCACGCCCAGCGCGTGGGAGGCGGCGGACACGTCGCCGAAGTGGTCGAGGTAGGCGCGCAGGGTCTCCACCAGCCGACTGCCGCCCTGCTCCGCGTCGAACGCCCGCAGCCGGGCCACCGAGGTCTGCGCCGGCAGGGCCAGCCCGCGCAGGGCGCCCATGACATGCAGGATGCCGACCGTGTCCGCCACGTCCGCGGTCCGGGCCACGGTGCGCGACCCGGCGGCCTCGGTGAGCGCCCTGAGGGCGAGCTCGGCCGAGCGGCGCGACTCGGGTGCCCGCGCCAGCCCGGGGGCCACATCGCCCAACCCGACCTTCACCGGCCTGCGGAGGGCGGCCGACACCTGGCTCGCCAGCGATTCCCCCAGTCGCGTCACCTGGCTCTCGGCCCGGCCGGGATCCCGGTCCAGGGCGCTCAGCAGCACCAGGATGCGGCCGCCCGCCGGGACTACCACCGCGCGGTGTCCATAGGCGGCGCAGTGCAGGCTCAGCAGCCCGTGCGGCCTTGACGGATCGTCGTCCCCCTGCCCCGCGCTCCCGGTACCGACCGCGAGGACGGCGCACGGCTCCCGCGCCGGCAGTGAGGCCCGTTCCGCGAGCACCTCGACCGAGCCGCGGTCCTCCAGCAGGGCGCGCGCCGCGTCCTCGACCAGGCGGTCGTCCGAACTGTGGGTGCGGTGGTGCAACAAGTGGGCGGCGGCGGTCCGGGTCGCGGCGCGCAGGGCCTCGGAGGCGTTCGGCGCCAGCGGCCGGCCGGCCACCGCGGCCACCCAGATCGACCCGAGCGCCTCCCCGCCGGCCCGCACGGCACCCACCAGACGCTCCGGGTTCTGCCCGTGCGCCGGCCGGTGCAGTACGTCGTCCCCGGCCCACAGGGCCTGGAAGAACCCCGCCTCCCGCATGGCGGCCACCCGCCACGGCGGGACCCGACGGCCCAGGATGGTCAGCCGGCGCTGCTCGTCCACGTTCTCCTCGGTCGAGGAGTAGGCGAGCACCCGGGACTCGGTGTCCTCGATGGTCACCGAGCCGCCCACCAGGGCCGCCACCGCGTCGGCCAGCGAATTGAGGTCCCCCAGGCGCGGCCCGCCGAGCCCGGCCGGCGGCGGTACGCCCGCCGAGGCCAGCCCCGCCCGCAGCACGCCCACCAGATGCGCCCAGGTGCACCACGCGGTACGGAAGAGCAGCGCCGTCCCACCCTCCTCGGCGGCCGTCTGGAGAGCTCCCGCGGCGGGTGCGGTCCGGTCCGGCCCGAACACCACGCCCGCCGCCCCCGACTCGCCCGCCCGGCGCACCACGTCGACCGCCTGGGCCGAGCGCGGATCGACGCCCACGGCGAGCAGCAGCTCCCGCGGTCTGACCAGGGGCTCCAGGAGGTCCAGCACGTTCACGCCGGTGACCGTGGCGCCCAGGCCCTCGGGCGCCGCGTGCAACTCCACGGCGCCCGCCCCCACGACGGAGAGCAGTCGCTCCAGCGTCACCCGCGTCTCACCGGCCGCGTCCCAGCCCGCCGATACCCCCGGATCCGCCACAGCGCCCCCGTCCCGTGCCCCCGCCAGATCCGGAAAACGTACGACACGACGGCCGCGGCCCGCAGTGGATGCGGAACAAAACCTCCTCTCCGGGCTAGTTCATCCTGCCCAGCACGTCCCGCACCTGTCGGACGTTCCGCAGGCGCTGCTCGTACGTCGCCCCGAGGGCCAGCAGCAGGAGGCCGGCCAGCGCCGGCGGCACCCAGCGGGGGAGCGCGTCGGCGACCTGGACCAGGTACGGGGCCAGCTCGTGCACCGCGTCCAGCACCAGCACCGAGCCGCCCACCACCAGCGGCGCCCGCAGCCGGTGCCGGGCCCCCAGCAGGGTGACCAGCAACGCGCCCACGCCCAGCAGCAGCGGACGTGTCCCGTGCGGGTCGGTCCAGGCGGCCATCAGACTCGGCACGAGAGTGGCGGCGAGACCGGGACCGTACGCCGTCCAGGACGAGGCCGCCGGATCGCGGCGGCGTCGCAGCGCGCCGACGAGCAGGGCCGGGACGGAGACCGGGAGCGTGTACGCCTCAGGGGTGGTGACGTCCCAGGAGGCCAGCCGGACCCAGGTGGCCAGCAGGAACAGGGCGGCGGCCACGTACCCCACGGGCCGGCGCTCGGCGCGCACCGCCGTGCCCGCCGTGATCACCGCGCACAGGGCCAGCACCAGGGCCAGCACCGGCCCGTCGGTGACCGCGAGGGCAACGGCGAGCAGCCCGGCGGCGAGGCCCGCCGCCTCCACCGGCACGGTCGCCGGGGCGCCGCCGAGGCGCGCCGCGAGCAGGGCGGCGACACCGGGGACCACGAGGGCCAACAGGGCCGTGTACTGCGGCTGCCAGTCCGCCGCCGCGCCAGTGGCGCAGGCGAGCGCGGTGGCGTACCCGAGGGCGGCCGGGGCGGTGAAGGGTGCCGTGCGCGGTCGCCAGGAGGCCGCGGCGAACAGGACGGTCAGGGCGGACAGCACGACCAGGTCGGCGGTCTGCGAGGCCAAGGACAGGAAGGCGAGGTTCAGGGCACCGACCAGGGCGAGCAGGATCGTGGCCGGCGACCGGGACGTGAACACCGTTGCCGCCGTGAGGGCGCCCAGCACCAGCAGGGCCGCGAGGTAGGGCAGTCCCAGTGCCGAAGGCAGTGCTGCCGCCGTCGCCCAGGCCAGGACCAGCGCACCGGTCAGGGCCCTCGGACGCCAGGTCGCGTCGCGGACCACGAGAGCCAGCACACCGGCGACGGCCACCAGGACGAGGAGTGCCTGGAGCGGGTACGGAGGCCACGGGGTGTGCACGGTCACCGCGGCACGGGCGTCCGACGGCACACCCGACCAGGGCCGCTCGGCCCAGCCCACCGGCCCCAGCAGCGCGACCGAGACCAACGGCACCGTCCACAGCAGCGCCAACGCCTGCACCGAGCCGGAGGCCCAGGCGAGGCCGCGCCGTACGGGCTCGGGCAGTGGGGCCCGTATCGCCGCCAACAGCGCGATGCCGCAGGCGAGATGGGCGGGCACCGCCCAGCCGGCGGGCAGGGCGGCGCTCAGGACGGAACCGGAGGCCGCCACCAGCAGCACACCGCCCGCGACCGCGTGGCCCGTCGCGAGGGCCGGCCCCGCGAGCCGCCACGCCGCGACCAGCGCGATCGCCGCCGCGAGGATCAGGAGTGCCGCCGCACCGGCGGCGGCGCCCGGACCGGCCGCCGTCCACGCCAGCCAGCCGGCCGCCGACACACCCGCCCCGCCCACGGCGTAGGCCCCGACCGTGGCGGTGACACGGACGGACTTGGCGGTCGTCGTCGGCCGCAGGAGCGCCACAGCCGTGTCGAACCCGGCCGTCACCACAAGGGCGGCCGCCACGCCGTACGTCCCCGCGGAGGCCGCGATCGCCCACAGCGGAAGCGGCAGTTGGGCCGCCACCGACGCGAACGGCAAGGGCAGCCGGAGGCCGGCCGGGCGAGCCGGCGCGGTGGGTTCCGCCGCGGGCCGTGCGGCCGTGACCGCACCCAGCCCGAGTCCGTACCCCGCCCAGAGCAGCGCCAGGACCGCCGACGCGAACGCCGCGTACGACACTCCGTCAGCGCCCGTGAGCGCCACCTCGTGCAGGGCGTAGGCGTCCAGCACCGTCAGCGCGACCCCGAGACCAGCCACCGACTCGGCGGTCGAGCGCAGCCCCCGCCGCAGCAGCGGCACCGGCGCGGCCAGCGTGACCGCCGTGACCGTGCCGAGCACCAGGGCGCGCCCGGCGATGCCCATGTGCCCCCAGCTGACCAGCGTGAAGGCGATGGCGGCGATGGTGAGCAGGACACCGCCGAGCAGCAGGAGCACGTTCTGGACGCGCGGGGCGGTGGTCTCCGGAACTGGTCCATTCGGCGCCGGCTGAGGGGGAGGGAGCGGTCGTGGCGGCTGGAGGTGGGCGATCAGCCAGGCGCGGCGAGCGAGCAACTGGGCCCGGCGGGCGTCCAGTTGCCACAGCTCGGTGTCGAGGAGCCGCAACTCCTCGGCCGGTGGCGGAATGTGCGTCATACCTTCGGAGTGTGGTCCCAGTCACGTCACCCGGCATGAGTGCGCGTACTCAGAACGTACTCAGCCATCCATCCGGTGCGGGCACACTCTGACCATGGACTGGACGCACTACCGCTTCCGCAGCCTGTGGACCCTGCCCGCGCCCCCCGACACCGTGTACGAGGTGCTCCAGCGCGTCGAGGGCTACCCGCGCTGGTGGCGCCAGGTCCGCGAGGTGACCCGGCTCGACGGCACCACCGGCGTCATCCGCATCCGCTCGCTCCTGCCGTACGACATCACCTTCACCGCCCGCGAGGTGCGCCGTGACCCCGCCGCGGGCGTCCTGGAGACCGCCTTGTCCGGCGACATCGACGGCTGGGCGCGCTGGACGGTCACCGCGGTCGGCACCGGCACGCTGGCCCGCTACGACCAGGCCGTGGACGTCAACAAGCGGCTGCTCAGGACGTTCGCCGTGCCCGGGCGGCCGGTCTTCCGCGCCAACCACCGGCTGATGATGTGCGCCGGGCGGCGGGGGCTGGCCGCCCACCTCCAAGCGGTTTGAACGAAACGCGCGGGGCCCTGTATTGTTCAGTCCGTTCCCGGGCGATTAGCTCAGTGGGAGAGCGCTTCGTTCACACCGAAGAGGTCACTGGTTCGAACCCAGTATCGCCCACCGGGAAAGAGCCGGTCCGCATTCCGCGGATCGGCTCTTCTTGTTCTCCCGCGACCGGTATGCGCTTCCGATCTTCACGGGCGCAGGAGGTTCCCGTGGCGTGCTGGGGGAACTGTGCGGAACGTGGCAAAGAGCAGGAACCGCAAGCCCTTTGGGGCGCCGCTCAGGCGGCGCAGGACCCGCGGACCGTTCAGGATCTTCTTCACCACGCTGCTGCTCGGCGGGCCTGGTCGCCCTCTTCTGGGCGACCGGGAACGAAGAGCGGGTCAACACGATGTGGGTCGGCGCCGAGATCGCCGAGGACGGCAGTGCCCGTGTCACCGAGGTCATCGACTACGACTTCGGGCACCCCGCCGACAGCCGACACGGCATCTACCGCGACCTGCCGGACCTGCCCTACGACGAGGAAGCCGCCAAGGTCGTCGCCACTATGGACGGCGGCCGGGTGCCGTGGGAACTCAGGGTCGGCGACCGCTACGAAGAACCGGACGGCCAACGCAGGATCGCCACCCGCATCCAGGTGGGCGACCCGGACCGCACCGTCACAGGGGTGCACCGCTACCGCAATCCAGTACACCCTCACGGACGTCGTCAAGGACGGCAGGCTCGCCTGGGACGCGGTCGGCACCGGGTGGCGCGTCGACCGCTCCGACGTGCGGCTCCACGTCGTCGCCCCCTACGACCTCACCGGCATCCGCTGCGTGCGGGGCACCGACGGTTCCGAGGACCCCTGCACCTCTGACGGGAAAGCGCCCGGTCACCTCGCCGTCTCGCTCGACAAGCTCAAGGGTAAGGAGGGCGTCACCCTCTACGCCTCCCGCGGGCAGGCCCTGGCCGGGAGCGGGCCCGCACTCCCCGTGCCACCTTCGGGGAAAGCCGACGGCACGACCGTGGCCGACCCCATGCGGATGGCCCTTGCCGCGATCGTCATCGCGCTTGCCTGCGCCGTCGGCACGATCGGACTCCTGCGTCTCGCAGGGCGCGACCGGCTCGTCGAGGAAGCGCCCGACGGTACGCCCGGCCGTACCCGGCGCGTGGACCTCCGCCGGCTCGCCGCCTCGCTCACCCCGTCCGCTCTCCCCCCGGAGGGCCTGACCCCGGCCCAGGGCGGGATCCTGCTCGACGAGAGTGTCGAGAACCGTCACTGTGCGGCCTGGCTGCTCTGCGCGGCCATCGACGGCCACATCACGATCGAGGGAAACGAGCGGCGTCCGATGCTGATACGTCGTGACGTCGCCGACGCACCGGTTGACCCGGACGCCCGCGTCGTCTTCGGCAGTATCTTCGCCGGACGCGACGCCTTCGTCCTGGGCGCGTACGACCCGCAGTTCGCGTCGGCCTGGGAGAGCCTCACGCGCAGGCTGACGCAGTGGCAGAAGGACAGTGGCCTGTGGGACACGGCCACCGTGAGCCGCGCGGCGCGCGCACGCACCCGGGGCACCCTCGCCGTGGTGCTCGGATTCGTCGCGACGATCCTCGGCGCGTGGCTGGGCGGAGGCCGGGCCACGGCCGGATGGCCGATCCTCGCGGCGGGCGTGATCGCCGTCGGTGCCGGTCTGGCGCTGCGGCTGAACGGCTGGGAAACTGCAGACCCGCACGCCCCGCGGCGCCGCCCTCTGGCTGCGGACCGAGGCGTTCCGCCGCTACCTCCTCGATCCGTCCGCACAACCGGCCGGCGAACCCCTCGACGAGGAACGCGAGGAGCTGTACACCGCCTGGGCCGTGGCCCTCGACGCGACCGAAGCCTGGGAACGGGCGGTCACCGACACCGCGACCGCCCCCCGCCGTCGCTCCACCCTCGCCTCCCGGATCGGGCCCGCCCTCGCCGTGGGCCTGGGCGCCTCCACCTTGACCTCCAGCACCGCCCCGGCCTCCAGTGGCGGAGGCGGCGGTGGCGGTGGCGGAGGAGGCGGCTCAGACGTCGGCGGAGGCGGCGGTGGCGGTGGCGGCGGCTCCTGGTGGCGGCGGCCCGCTTCTGATGAGACGGGTCAGTGGCCCGCGTCCGCGGCTCAGCGCGGTACTCGTTCCTACGCCGCCGCAGGCATCTCCCCTCGCAACGGCCAGGACGGATCCACCATCTCCTCCGAGCCGCTGCGGGCGAACCACGCCTGAAGGCCCCGGGCCTGCGCCGCGTGCCACGCCGACTGGAGGGTGTGCAGCTCGGCGGGGGAGAGGCGTTCCAGACGGGCCGCGAAGCGCCGGCCCACCGCGCGGACGACGTCCATCGCGGCCTTGGCGTCCGCGGCCGCGTCATGCGCCTCGTCCAGGGTCACGCCGTAGTGCGCGCACAGGTCGGTGAGCGTGCGGCGGCCCTTGCGGTAGCGGTCCAGGTGTTTGTCCAGCACCCGCGGATCCAGCACCAGCAGCGGCGACGCCTCGAACCAGCGCTCCAGCGACGAGGCGCGGTGCCGGCGCAGCTCACGGTCCAGGAGCGTCAGGTCGAACGGCGCGTTCATCACCACCAGCGGGCGGCCCGCGGTGGCCTGTTCGGCCAGCAGCTCGGCTATCTCGTACATCACCGGCGCGGGCCAGCGGCCGTTGCGGTGCAGATGATCCTCCGTCAGCCCGTGCACCTGCGTCGCCTCGGCGGGCACCGGCACACCGGGATTCACCAGCCAACGGCTCACCCGGGGACGGGTGCCCGCGGCGTCCTGGACGACCAGGGCGGCCGACACGATCCGGTCGGTCTCGACGTCCACGCCTGTCGTCTCCGTGTCGAACGCGGCCAAAGGGCCCTCGTACCAGCACGTCATACCAACACAACCCCTCGTTCAACCACGGCAGCTGACGCACCGTCTTCTGCCCGTTTGGTGATACCCGGGCTGTTTGCGCCGTACGCCGGAAGGACACAACAGGAGTACGGGTCTTTGCTGTTCAGCGGCTCGACACGGGGATTCACCTGGCTGGAAAGGCTGTTCCGTCATGGCGATAGCGCAGCCCGAGCGGGGCGGGCTGCTGCCCGAGAGCATGGGTCCACATCGCGGCACCCTCGCCACCACCGCCTGCATGGAGACACTTCAGGTGGGCTACCTGCACGCCGTCGCCGCGGCCGCGGGATGCTCGCTGTCCCAGCCGTTCCCGGACAACGGCATCGACTGGCACGTCAGTCACAGCGCGCCCGGGCACACCGTCGACGACGAGGTCACCATCAAGGTGCAGCTCAAGTGCACCTACCAGCTCCCGCCGAACCCACCGGGCCGCTCCTTCTCCTTCACGCTCGACAACGACCACCTGAGGAAGCTCGCCCGCACCCCGGTCTCGGTGCACAAGATCCTCGTCGTGATGATCGTCCCCCGGTCCCAGGACCAGTGGCTGCGCGCCGGCCACGACCGGCTCGACCTGCGGCACTGCTGCTACTGGGTCAACCTCGCCGGACACCCGATCACCGGGCGGTATCGCACTACCGTGCGGATACCGAGCTCACGCATCTTCGACGACCGGGCGCTGTGCGAGATCATGACGCGGGTCGGGACGGGAGGCAGACCATGACCCACCGCCCGCTGGACGAACCGCTGCGGCCGGTCCGCCGGCACCCCGACGAGGACCAGTGGCACCGCCCCCCGGGGCCCGGCGAGGTCGACCCCGCCGTCCTCGGCGCCCTGCTCCGCCGGCACGGCTGGCAGCGGCGCGGCGGCGCCGCCGGACGCTACGGCCGCTGGACCCCGCCCGGGCCCGGCGCCAACGCCACCAGCCTCCTCGTCCCCGAGAGCCGCGCGTTCCCCGACAGCGACGACCTGCTCGCCGAGGCGCTCCTCGCCCTCTCCCGCAGCGGCACACCCTCCGCCCGCGAGGTGCTGGTCGCGCTGTCCGTGCCGAGCGACGAGATCCACTGGTGGCGGGACGCCCCGGACGGCCCCGCCGGCGCCGCGCCCTGGACCGTCGAGGAACAGCTGCGCGGCGCCGCCCGCCAGATGCTGCTCGCCGGCGCGCTCGCCACACGCGCGCGTGCGGGCTACTACGGCGCCCGCCACCGGCGCTCCGCCGCCGCGATGCTGGACGATGTCCTCGTCGGCACCGCGGCCGGCGGCCGCCGGCTGACCGCATTCGTACCCGTCGCCACCGGCCGTCCGCTCGCCGTCCGCCTCCAGCAGGCCCTGTACGCCGCCCGCGAGGCCATCGACTACCAGCGGGCCACCGGCGGCATGGACGCCTTCGACGGCGCCGTCGAGGCCGGCGTCAGCCGTGAGCTCACCGACGCGCTCATCGCCCTCGTCCGCGGCACCGAGGGCGCCCGCATCGCCGTCGAGTGGGCGCCCGCCGCAGGCGTCCCCGAGGACTGCGCGGCCACCGCCGACCCCGTCGAGTTCTCGCCCGGCGACCTGCCCGCGCTGCGCGAGGCCGGCGCCCGCTTCCTGCGCGAGGAGCCCTGCGTACCGGTGCGGATCACCGGCGCGGTGGTACGGATGCGCAGGTCGGGCCCGCGCGGCGAGGGCTCCGTACGGCTGCGGGTCCTCGCCGGAGCCGACGTGCCGTACATACGGCTCACCCTCGACGA
This sequence comes from Streptomyces griseus subsp. griseus, assembly GCF_000720255.1. Lineage (GTDB taxonomy): Bacteria > Actinomycetota > Actinomycetes > Streptomycetales > Streptomycetaceae > Streptomyces > Streptomyces griseus_I. Next base: position 332,683 of record NZ_JOJE01000003.1, read on the forward strand.
GGAGGCCTACCGGATCGCCGGGCACGCCCACCTCGTCGGACTGCCGGTGCGGGTGCAGGGGCGGCTGGAGCGCAGGGGCGGCTTCCGCAGGCTCACCGGCGCCACCGGTGTCGTACCGGTGCAGGTGGACGAGGCGGAGCGGGACCGGCTGCTGAAGTCGGTGCAGGAGAACTCCGAGATCGCGGCCTTCTTCGAGGAGGCCTGCGGAGGGGAGTGATTTCGCAGAGGGTGGCCCGGGGTCGGTACGATCCCCTATTGCGCATGCAATACGTCCAGGGATGCGCTTCCACCTTCAGTCAGGAGAGACCGGTGTCAGACGTCCGTGTGATCATCCAACGCGATTCCGAGCGGGAAGAGCGCACGGTGACGACGGGCACCACGGCCGCGGACCTCTTCGCCGGCGAGCGCTCGATCATCGCCGCGCGAGTGGCCGGTGAGCTGAAGGACCTGTCGTACGAGGTCTCGGAGGGCGACGAGGTCGAGGGCGTCGAGATCTCCTCCGAGGACGGCCTGAACATCCTGCGCCACTCCACCGCGCACGTCATGGCCCAGGCCGTACAGGAGCTCTTCCCCGAGGCCAAGCTGGGCATCGGCCCTCCGGTCAAGGACGGCTTCTACTACGACTTCGACGTGGAGAAGCCGTTCACGCCCGAGGATCTCAAGGCCATCGAGAAGAAGATGCAGGAGATCCAGAAGCGCGGCCAGAAGTTCGCCCGCCGCGTTGTCACCGACGACGCCGCCCGCGAGGAGCTGGCCGACGAGCCGTACAAGCTGGAGCTGATCGGCCTGAAGGGCTCGGCCTCCTCCGACGACGGCGCGGACGTCGAGGTCGGCGCCGGCGAGCTGACGATCTACGACAACCTGGACGCCAAGACCGGCGACCTGTGCTGGAAGGACCTCTGCCGCGGTCCCCACCTGCCGTCGACCCGTGCCATTCCTGCGTTCAAGCTGATGCGCAACGCGGCCGCCTACTGGCGCGGCAGCGAGAAGAACCCCATGCTCCAGCGCATCTACGGCACCGCCTGGCCGACCAAGGACGAGCTGAAGGGGTACCTCGACTTCCTCGCCGAAGCCGAGAAGCGCGACCACCGCAAGCTGGGCAGCGAGCTCGACCTGTTCTCCATCCCGGAGCAGATCGGCTCCGGCCTCGCCGTCTTCCACCCCAAGGGCGGCATCGTCCGCCGCGTGATGGAGGACTACTCGCGCCGCCGCCACGAGGAGGAGGGCTACGAGTTCGTCTACACCCCGCACGCGACGAAGGGGAAGCTCTTCGAGACGTCGGGGCACCTGGACTGGTACGCCGACGGCATGTACCCGCCCATGCAGCTCGACGAGGGCGTGGACTACTACCTCAAGCCCATGAACTGCCCGATGCACAACCTGATCTTCGACGCGCGCGGCCGCTCCTACCGTGAACTGCCGCTGCGCCTCTTCGAGTTCGGGACCGTGTACCGGTACGAGAAGTCGGGCGTCGTGCACGGTCTGACCCGGGCACGTGGCTTCACCCAGGACGACGCGCACATCTACTGCACGCGCGAGCAGATGTCGGAGGAGCTCGACAAGACGCTCACCTTCGTCCTCGGCCTGCTGCGCGACTACGGCCTGACCGACTTCTACCTGGAGCTCTCCACCAAGGACCCGGAGAAGTTCGTCGGCACCGACGAGGTGTGGGAGGAGGCCACCGAAACGCTCCGCCAGGTCGCCGAGAAGCAGGGCCTGCCCCTCGTCCCCGACCCGGGCGGCGCCGCCTTCTACGGGCCGAAGATCTCCGTCCAGACCAAGGACGCCATCGGCCGCACCTGGCAGATGTCGACGATCCAGCTCGACTTCAACCTGCCGGAGCGCTTCGACCTGGAGTACACGGGTCCGGACGGCACCAAGCAGCGCCCGGTCATGATCCACCGAGCCCTGTTCGGCTCGATCGAGCGGTTCTTCGCCGTCCTCCTGGAGCACTACGCGGGCGCGTTCCCGGCGTGGCTGGCGCCGGTGCAGGCGATCGGTATCCCGATCGGCGACGGTCACGTCGAGTACCTGGAGAAGTTCGCCGCCGCGGCGAAGAAGAAGGGGCTGCGCGTGGAGGTGGACTCCTCCTCCGACCGCATGCAGAAGAAGATCCGCAACGCCCAGAAGCAGAAGGTGCCCTTCATGGTCATCGCGGGCGACGAGGACATGTCGAACGGTTCGGTGTCCTTCCGCTACCGCGACGGTTCCCAGGAGAACGGCATCCCGTTCGACGAGGCCATCGAGAAGATCGCGAAGGTCGTCGAGGAGCGTACGCAGGTCTGATCGGGCAACGTGTGCGGGTCCCCGGGATTTCAGCTGACACCGTTCGCGAAATTCCGGGGCGAGCGTGACGTCGGCCTTCATGACCCGCCCGGGTCGTGAAGGCCGACGTCGTGTCCGCCTCCTGGGGCGGCTTCTCCCGGCAGTACTAGGTCCGCAGACCTCAGCCCGGGCAAACCCAAGATCATCCGCAAGCCCGATGCCGACTTGATGTGGGAGCCACCATGCTGGTGGAGACCTGCCAAGAGGAGCGCATCATGTCGTACCCGGAACACCTCAAGTACCCGGAAGCCCGCTACCACGGCACCAAGGGCGAAGTGAACGCGGCCTTCCGCCCGGCCGACAGCCCACCGGACATCTCCTCACCCGGCGCTTCCACCCACTACCTCGCCACCAACGAGTCGACCGGCGGCGAATTCGGCCTGTACAAGGTCGAGCTGGGCGCACGGTCCGCGGGGGCCAAGACCCACTTCCACAAGGCGATGTCGGAGTCCTTCTACATCCTCTCCGGCGAACTGGAGCTGTACAACGGCGAGAAGTGGGTCACGGGCCGCGCGGGCGGCTTCCTGTACGTACCGGTTGGCGGCCTGCACGCCTTCAAGAACGTGACCGACGAGCCCATGTCCATGCTCATGCTCTTCTCCCCGGGCGCCCCACGCGAGGAGTACTTCGAGCAGGTCGCGGAGATCGCGCAGCGCGGCGGCGAAGAGCTCAAGCAGTTTCGCATCCGGCACGACAGCTACTTCCTGGAAGACTTCGAGCCCGGGGAGGAGTAGTCAGCGGCTCGCGCCCGGTGCCTGCGGACGGCGTCGCGGTTGGCACAGCGTTGGGAGCAGTAGCGCTGTCGTCCGGTGCGTGAGGTGTCCGCGAAGGCCGTGTCGCATTCAGTCGTCTCGCAGCGCCGCAGCCGGTGCATGCCCCGGCCGGCCAGATGCAGTGCGGTACCGACCGCGAACAGCGTGAACAGTACGGAGCCGAGTGGCTGTTCCGAGTCCCGGTAATGCAGATGCCAGCCGGAACCGGCATGGGAGGTCAGCCGCGGGTAGGCGGCGGCCTCGGCCAGCATCCGGTTCAGCAGATCGGCGCGCTCCTGCTCTCCGGCGGCGTCGACGACCCTCTCCCAGGCATCGAGTGCGGCCTGGGCGCGGCCGAGATCGTCCGCCGTCACCGGGCGCTCCAGCATGAGACCGGCGGCGCGGCAGCGGTCCGCCAGCTCATCCGCGCTCTGGGGCCGGCGGTTGACCAGGTCCGCGGCCAGGTTCACCGCATCCTCGCCGTAAGGGTTGAGCAGCATAAGACCATTACAACAGTGTGGTCGGCATGACACAACAAACCGCCGGACTCACCGGATCCCAGGCCCGCGACCCGTGGCGCTATCGCTGGATCGTGCTCGGCATCGCCACCTTCACCCAGGCCGCGTCCGGGTTCTTCGTGGGCGGCATCGGAGCCCTCGGCGTCCACCTTCGGAGTGCCCTGGACCTGAGCACGGCGCAGCTGGGGCTGCTGATCTCAGCGGCTCAACTCGTGCCGCTGGCCGGGCTGTTGGTGGCCGGTGAGCTGCTGGACCGCTACAGCGAGCGCTGGGTGGTCGGGATCGGGGCCGGCGCGGTCGGGCTGGCTCTGGGCGCGGGGAGCCTGGCGCCGGGATACGCGGCCCTGCTGGTCGCACTGTTGGTGGTCGGCATGGGTTACAGCACCGTCCAGCCGGGTGGGAGCAAATCGGTTGCGTCTTGGTTCGACGCGTCACAGCGAGGCTTCGCCATGGGTATCCGGCAGGCCGGGCTGCCGCTGGGCGCGGCGCTCGCCTCGGCCGTACTCCCACTCATCGCTGAGGAGTTCGGCTGGCGGGCGACACTGCTGACCGGCGGCTTCGTCGCGCTGCTCGGAGCCGGCCTCTTCATGGGCTGCTACCGTCGGCCGCCCACGCTGCCCGTCCCACAGGACAAGGAACCGTCGGCCTCGCTCGCGGCTCAGCTCCGCGGCCGGCTACGCATGCTCCGTGAACCGTCCACGGTGAAGATCATGCTGTCGGGGACCAGCCTGATCTCGGTGCAGTACGGCGTGGGCATCCTGACCGTGCTCCACCTCCACCAGGCGTCATCGGTCGGCGCCGGGCAGGCGGCCCTGATCCTGGTGGCATCCCAGGGTGCGGGCGTTGCGGGCCGGATATGCCTGGCGGCCTGGAGCGACCGGAGCGGTTCGGGACGCTATGCCATCGTGCTGGTCTGCATGGTCGCCGTGATCGCCGGGCTGACCGTGCTGATGACACCGGCAGGGCGGGCACCGGTCGTCGCTTCCGGCGTCTTCGTCTGGCTCGGTTTCTTCGGATTCGGCTGGTACGGCCCGTGGGTCGCCTACGTCACCGAAGCGGCCCCACCGGGCAAGACCGGCTTCGCCCTGGGTCTGGCCATGTCCGTCAACCAGATCGCCATAGTCACGGTGCCGCCCGTGCTTGGCCTGCTGGTCGACCTCACCAGCAGCTTCACCCCGGCCTGGGCACTGCTGTTGCTGCTGACCGTCGCCGCCCTGGCGGTTACAGCCGTCGCGGAACGCCGCACAGGCTGACGTCCGCACGCCTTGCCCCGCGCCCGCCCCGGAATTCGCCAACGGTGTGGTTCAGCTCCCCGGGGGCCTCTCCTCGTCCCCGCGGGCGAAGGTCTGGAGGAGCCAGGACGAGAAGGAGCCCGTCACGGCGCCCAGGAGGGCCAGGCCGCAGGCCATGAGGGCGACGGCGACGACGCGGCCGCCGGAGGTGACGGGGACGACGTCGCCGTAGCCGACGGTCGCGAGGGTGGAACAGGCGAACCAGATCGAGTCGCCGAACGTCCTGATCGACGCGTTCGGCGCCGTGTGCTCCTGGTCGTATACGACGAGGGCGCCCGCGAACCCGAGCAGTGAGGTCGACAGCCCCGCGTACGCGATCACCCGCAGGTGCAGGGCGAGGCGGGGCTCTCCCCGGCGACGCTGCACGGTCTCGTACATCTTGACGATCCGCACGGGCCGCAGCAGGGGCAGCGCCGCCACCACCGTGTCCATCCAGTGCCGCCGCACGAAACGCGGACCCTCGCCGCTGAGCCGCCAGCGCACCGCGTAGTCGACGAGGAACATCGCCCACGTCGCGAAGGTCACCGCCAGACACAGGTCGCGCCAGGCGCTGGGCCGGCCGGGCCAGAGAACCCAGACCGCGTAGGAGCCCAGGAAGAGCAGCGAGCCGACCGCGAGGGGGATCTCGGCCCGGCGTTCCCAGCGCAGTTGCCGGCTGTCGTCGTCCATCGGCCCAGCTTGGCCCGGGGCGGTCGGGCGGGAGCCCCGGCGCCACGTCGCGAACGGGCGAAGCCATATGCTGCACGCATGACGAGTGAGCCGGAGCAGCAGTGGGGAGTGGGGACCCAGGACGCGTTCCAGCGTCTGTGGACGCCCCACCGGATGGCCTACATCCAGGGCGAGAACAAGCCGACCGGCCCGGGTGCCGACGACGGCTGCCCCTTCTGCTCCATCCCGGCCAAGTCCGACGAGGACGGGCTGGTCGTCAGGCGCGGTGAGCAGGTGTACGCGGTCCTGAACCTCTACCCGTACAACGGCGGTCACCTGATGACCGTGCCCTACCGCCATGTCGCCGACTACACCGACCTGACCACGGCGGAGACGGCCGAGCTCGGGGAGCTGACCAAGCAGGCGATGACGGCGCTGCGCACCGCCTCCGGCGCGCAGGGGTTCAACATCGGCATGAACCAGGGCTCGGTGGCCGGCGCGGGCATCGCCGCCCACCTCCACCAGCACATCGTCCCGCGCTGGGGCGGCGACACGAACTTCATGCCGGTCGTCGGCCACACGCGCGTGCTGCCGCAGCTGCTGGCCGACACCCGGAAGATGCTGGCGGAGGCCTGGCCCGCGTAACGCTCCCCACCGAGGGCGTCACGCGTCGTACACGTCGGCCTTCCTGGGCGAGACGTCCTGCACCGCCGTGCTGAGGAACGCCGAGCGCGCGCCGAACTTCTCGGTGTTCACGCCGTTGTCCTCCAGCACCTTGATCGCCGCCGAGTGCACGACCCGCAGCACGGGCGTCGCGGCGCGCAGGGCGTCGTCGGCCATGAAGCGGTGCCGCCAGGGCTGGTCGGCCCAGGCGTGCCGCAGGCCGAACGGCTCGGGCAGGCCTATGGAGCCGCCGAGCCAGTTCAGCAGCGGCGGGTACCAGGTGAGCGGGGCGCGGACCGCCAGTCGTACCACCTCGTTGGTGTTGACCAGCGGGAGCTTGATCGTGCGGTTCTCCCAGGGCTTGAACTGCTTGGCGACTTCCCTGGTCGGCGCCTCCGGCTTGGTGGTGAACAGGGAGTTCACCGGGCCCAGCGCGTGGCCGGTGACCTCGATGCGCAGGGTCGAGTGCAGCACGGTCACCGTGATCATCATGGTGATGATGAGCTGGCCGTCCCACAGGGTCCACTGCACCCCGAGGTAGTGGCGGTCACCGGCACCGAACTGCTGCTTGTTGCAGATGTCCTGGATGGCGTGCGACTTGACCTGGTACGCGTCGACGTCGGTGCCCTCGGGGCGGGAGACCGCCTTCGCGCCCTCTCCGATCGGGGTGACGATCCAGTGCCGTATCGACGGCTTGGGGAAACCACCGGTGTTCAGCGGGCCGCGTTCCAGCATGCGCAGCTGGTCGTGGATGGAGCGCACGACGTCCCAGCTGCGGAAGGGGTGGATCTCCCGGCCGGGGTCGGCGGGCACCAGGTCCTCGGCGAGCTGCCAGGAGCCCCAGCGGGTGCCCATGCCGAGGATGCCCTTGGGGCCGGCGTAGAAGACGGAGTTCGACTGCTGCTCGGCGCTGAGTTTGCCGAGGGACTGGCGCATCTGTTCGGCGGCGGTGTCGCGCTGACTGGTGGGGACCGCCTCGGGGACCTTGGCGCCCACGCTGCTGCCGGACAGCAGGCTGTCCCAGCGTCCGCGCAGGTCCCTGGCGGTGCGCTCGCAGATCTGGCGGGCCCAGAACCAGCCCAGGACGGGCGCGACGACGCACGCGCGCGCGTACAAGGCCCAGAAACCGGTGAACGGCATCTTCAGCAGGGCGACCACGGCGAGTGCGCCCATGGCGACGAGCAGGGTGGTGCCGAGCGCGGAGGCCCGCTTGTCGTCACGCCGGTCGATCTGGGTGCGCGCGGTGAACACCAGCAGCCAGACCAGGAATCCGGGCAGGAACAGCAGCCCGCACAGCACGATGACGACGATGAGCTTGTTGTCGCGGTCGCGGCGGATGTTGTTGGCCGCGAGGCAGTGCTCGACGACCACCTGGGGCTCGGTCCCGAAGGACTGGATGAGCGGTTTGCGGCCGCTGCCCAGCATCCGGCCCACCACCGCGCCGGCGAAGGCCTCGCCGAGGTTGGGCCGGAAGATCGTGCCCCATTTGCGGCCGGGGCTCACGGCCGACTGGTGCCACTCGTTGTCGGCCTTCTTGATCTCCTCGACCGGGCTGTCCCGGTAGGCCGCCGAGGCCAGCGCGAAGGTCGCCGTCTGCCCCTCGTCGCCCGTACGCGGCACCTGAGGTCCGAAGATGTCCGCGTAACCGCCGTCAACGGTCATTACCGCCCCCGATCGCCGCCATGCTCGCTCCTGCGGCCTTCCCGACTTCCGTGCTCCGCACACCTGTTGATCAGGTCATCAGCGTATCCGCAGGCACCGTGTTCCGTCTGCGGGCGGTCCCAGCCGTCCGCGGAGACGGAAGGGAGCGTTCCCCGCGGGCGACTTGTGCGCGCCGGGCGCCAACCGCACGACGGCGCGCGCCCCTTGCGAACGATAGGGGCGCGCGCACGTTCCCTCTCTTCAAGTGGCCCTACGACGCCGCGCGTTCCTCGCCCCGGACGCGGTCGGCGACCTGCGCGGGCATCGGTTCGTGCCGTGCGTAGGCGCGGTTGAAGCGGGCGGTGCCGTGCGAGAGGGACCGCAGGTCGACGGCGTAGCGGCCGATCTCGATCTCGGGCACCTCGGCGCGGACGAGGGTGCGTCCGCCGGTCGTCTGTTCGGTGCCGAGGACCCGGCCGCGCCGTCCGGACAGGTCGCTCATCACGGCGCCCACGTAGTCGTCCCCGACGAGGACGCTCACCTCGGCGACCGGCTCCAGCAGATGGATCCGGGTGTCCGCGGCCGCCTCCCGCAGCGCCAGCGCGCCGGCGGTCTGGAACGCGGCGTCGGAGGAGTCCACGGAGTGCGCCTTGCCGTCCAGCAGCGTGATCCGCACGTCGACCAGCGGGTAACCCGCGGCGACTCCCTTGGCGGCCTGGGCCCTCACGCCCTTCTCGACGGACGGGATGAACTGCCGGGGCACCGCGCCGCCGACCACCTTGTCGACGAACTCGATGCCCGAGCCGCCCGGCAGCGGCTCCACCTCGATCTCGCAGATGGCGTACTGGCCGTGCCCGCCGGACTGCTTGACGTGCCGGCCCCGCCCGGCGGACCGGGTCGCGAACGTCTCCCGGAGGGAGACCTTGTGCGGGACGACGTCGACCTGGACGCCGTAGCGGCTGCGCAGCCGCTCCAGGGCGACGTCCGCGTGCGCCTCGCCCAGGCACCACAGGACCACCTGGTGGGTGTGCTGGTTCTGTTCGAGCCGCATGGTCGGGTCCTCGGCGACCAGCCGGCTCAGGCCCTGGGACAGCTTGTCCTCGTCCGGTTTGCTGTGCGCCTGGATGGCGAACGGCAGCAGCGGGTCCGGCATCTGCCACGGTTCCATGAGGAGGGGGTCGTCCTTGGCCGAGAGGGTGTCACCGGTCTCCGCGCGGCCCAGCTTCGCCACGCACGCCAGGTCGCCGGCGATGCAGTGCGTCAGCGGCCGCTGCTGTTTGCCGAACGGCGCGGACAGGGCGCCGATGCGTTCGTCGACGTCGTGGTCCTCGTGGCCGCGGTCGGCCAGGCCGTGCCCGGAGACGTGGACCGTCTCGTCGGGATGCAGGGTGCCGGAGAAGACGCGCACCAGGGAGACGCGGCCGACGTAGGGGTCGGAGGAGGTCTTCACGACCTCCGCGACCAGCGGTCCCTCGGGGTCGCAGAGCTTCAGCGCGCGCGGCTTGCCGTCGACGGTGGTGACCTGGGGTGCCTCGCGCTCCAGCGGGGTCGGGAAGCCCCTGGTGACCAGTTCGAGCACCTCGACCGTGCCGAGGCCCTGGCGGGCGCCGTCGGCCGCGGGGGCGGCGGCCAGGACCGGGAAGAACGTGCCGCGCGCGACGGCCCGCTCCAGGTCCTCCACCAGCGTCTTGAAGTCGATCTGCTCGCCGCCGAGGTAGCGGTCCATGAGGGTCTCGTCCTCGCTCTCGGCGATGATTCCCTCGATGAGCCGGTTGCGGGCCTCCTCGATGTCCGGCAGCTGGTCCTCGCCGGGTTCCGACTCCTTCCGTTCGCCGGACGAGTAGTCGAACAGCTTCTGCGACAGCAGCCCGGTCAGACCGGTCACGGGCGCGTGCCCGTCGGGCCCCGCGGGGCCGCGCAACGGCAGGTACAGGGGGAGTACGGCGTCGGGGTCGTCGCCGCCGAACGCCTCCGCGCACGTCCGTGTCATGGCCTCGAAGTCCGCGCGGGCGGACTCCAGGTGCGTGACGACGATCGCGCGGGGCATGCCGACGGCCGCGCACTCCTCCCACACCATGCGGGTCGAGCCGTCCACGCCGTCCGAGGCCGAGACGACGAAAAGGGCCGCGTCCGCGGCGCGCAGACCGGCCCTGAGCTCACCGACGAAGTCGGCGTATCCTGGGGTGTCGAGCAGGTTGATCTTGATGCCGTCCCATTCGACGGGCACCAGGGACAGCTGCACCGACCGCTGCTGGCGGTGCTCGATGTCGTCGTAGTCGGAGACGGTGCCGCCGTCCTCCACGCGGCCCGCCCGGTTCACCGCTCCCGCCGTCAGCGCGAGAGCCTCCACCAGAGTCGTCTTGCCCGATCCGCTGTGGCCGACCAGCACCACATTCCGTACGGACGCGGGGTGGTCGGCCGCCGTAGCCCTGCCGGCGGCTCCGGGGTGTGCGTTCGCCTTGTCGCCCATGATCCTGCCTCCCGTGCACGGTGAGGTCACTGTGGGCGCGGACATGCGGACCCGCGTGCGGTGCGGCTCCGATGACGCCCGCGGTCCTTCGAGCTTTCCACTGTCGTCACGGTGCGTCCATACGAACGACGCGATCGCCCCGTGACCCGGATGCCGTCAGGCCGTGACCCGGGGGTCCGGGTGCCCGACGGCCGTCCACGCGCGGGCGTGGCTACGATGGGCCAGCCGGTGGCCAGCAGGGCCGCGGCGACACCGACCGTCGGGAAGGCCATGCTGAACAAGTACGCGCGTGCATTCTTCACGCGTGTCCTCACACCGTTCGCCGCGTTTCTCATCCGGCGGGGCGTCAGCCCCGACACGGTCACACTCCTCGGTACCGCCGGCGTCATCGCGGGCGCGCTGGTCTTCTACCCCAGGGGCGAGTTCTTCTGGGGCACGGTCGTGATCACGCTCTTCGTCTTCTCCGACCTGGTCGACGGCAACATGGCCCGCCAGCTCGGCCGCTCCAGCCGCTGGGGCGCCTTCCTGGACTCGACGCTGGACCGGGTCGCCGACGGCGCCATCTTCGGCGGCTTCGCCCTGTGGTACGCGGGCAACGGGAACGACAACATCCTGTGCGCCGTCTCGATCTTCTGCCTGGCCAGCGGCCAGGTGGTGTCGTACACCAAGGCCCGCGGCGAGTCGATCGGCCTGCCGGTCGCCGTGAACGGGCTGGTGGAGCGCGCCGAGCGGCTGGTGGTCTCGCTGGTCGCGGCCGGGCTCGCGGGCCTGCACAAGTTCGGGGTGCCCGGCATCCAGTACCTGCTGCCCATCGCGCTGTGGATCGTCGCCGTCGGCAGCCTGGTCACGCTGATCCAGCGGGTCGTCACGGTCCGTCGCGAATCGGCCGAGGTGGAGGCAGCCGAGGCAGCCGAGGCCCCGCAGGAGAACACCTCGCGGGGGAGCGAGGCAGCGAAGTGAGCGTCCAGGAACGGCTCACCGACGCCCTCTACGGCGCCGGCTGGGGCGTGGTCAAGAAGCTTCCGGAGCCGGCCGCAGTACGGCTCGGCCAGTCCATCGCCGACCTCGCCTGGAAGCGCCGCGGCAAGGGCGTACGACGGCTGGAGCGCAACTACGCGCGCGTGGTTCCCGACGCCACCCCGCAGCGGCTTTCCGAGCTCTCCCGCGCGGGCATGCGCTCGTACCTGCGCTACTGGATGGAGTCCTTCCGGCTCCCGGCCTGGAGCGCCGAGCGCGTCAAGAGCGGCTTCGAGCCGAAGGACCTGCACCACCTGACCGACGGCCTCGCCGCCGGCCGGGGCGTGATCCTCGCGCTGCCGCACCTGGGCAACTGGGACCTCGCCGGCGCCTGGGTCACCACCAAACTCCAAACGCCCTTCACGACGGTCGCCGAGCGCCTGAAGCCGGAGACCCTCTACGACCGCTTCGTCGCCTACCGCGAGGGCCTGGGCATGGAGGTCCTCCCGCACAGCGGCGGCACCGCGTTCGGCACGCTGGCCCAGCGGCTGCGCGCCGGCGGCCTGGTCTGCCTGGTCGCCGACCGCGACCTGTCCGCCTCCGGCGTCGAGGTGAAGTTCTTCGGCGAGACGGCCCGGATGCCCGCCGGACCCGCCCTCCTCGCCCAGCAGACGGACGCGCTCCTGCTGCCCGTCACGCTCTGGTACGACGACTCACCCGTCATGCGGGGTCGTGTGCATCCCCCGATCGAGGTACCCGAGGCAGGTACGCGGGCCGAAAAGACGTCTGTCATGACACAGGCGCTGGCAGACGCCTTCGCCACGGGGATCGCCGACCATCCGGAGGACTGGCACATGCTTCAGCGCTTGTGGCTCGCTGACCTGGACCCCGCGTCCGCGCCCGGCGAAGCCACCGCTCCCGGAGGGGCCGCGTGAGAATCGGCATCGTCTGCCCGTACTCCTGGGATGTGCCGGGTGGCGTTCAGTTCCACATCCGCGACCTCGCCGAGTACTTCATCCGCCTGGGCCACGAGGTGTCCGTCCTCGCCCCCGCCGACGACGACACCCCGCTCCCGCCCTACGTCGTCTCCGCGGGCCGCGCCGTACCCGTCCCGTACAACGGCTCGGTGGCCCGTCTGAACTTCGGCTTCCTCAGCGCCGCGCGCGTACGACGCTGGCTGCACGACGGCAAGTTCGACGTGATCCACATCCACGAGCCCACGTCGCCCTCCCTCGGCCTGCTGACCTGCTGGGCGGCCCAGGGCCCCATCGTGGCCACCTTCCACACGTCCAACCCGCGCTCGCGCGCCATGATCGCCGCGTACGCCATCCTCCAGGCGGCCCTGGAGAAGATCAACGCGCGGATCGCGGTGAGCGAGTACGCGCGCCGCACCCTCGTCGAACACCTCGGCGGCGACGCGGTCGTCATCCCGAACGGTGTGGACGTCGACTTCTTCGCCAAGGCCGAGCCCAAGCCCGAGTGGCAGGGCGACACCATCGGCTTCATCGGCCGCATCGACGAGCCCCGCAAGGGCCTGCCCGTCCTGATGCGGGCCTTGCCCAGGATCCTCGCCGAGCGCCCGCAGACCCGGCTCCTGGTCGCCGGACGCGGCGACGAGGAGGAGGCCGTCGCCTCGCTCCCCGCCGAATTGCGCCCCCGCGTGGAGTTCCTCGGGATGATCAGCGACGAGGACAAGGCCCGCTTCCTGCGCAGCGTCGACCTGTACGTGGCGCCCAACACCGGCGGCGAGAGCTTCGGCATAATCCTGGTCGAGGCGATGTCCGCGGGCGCCCCCGTCCTCGCCTCCGACCTCGACGCCTTCGCCCAGGTCCTCGACCACGGCACGGCGGGCGAACTCTTCGCCAACGAGGACGCGCGGGCCCTGGCGGACGCGGCCGTACGCCTGCTGGCAGACCCGGAGAGACGTGCGGAGTTGCGGGAGCGGGGCAGTTCCCACGTCCGTCGCTTCGACTGGTCCACGGTCGGCGCGGACATCCTGTCGGTGTACGAGACGGTCACGGCCGGCGCGGCAGCGGTAGCGGCAGCGGACGACGACCGCACACCGGGCCTGCGGGGCCGGTTCGGCTTGGCACGGGACTGAGAGCGCGGGGTTCGTGCCCGGGCTCCATTGATCTCAGTCCGGCGTTCGAGGATGCGGGGCCTTTCGAAGCGGGTCCAGGTCATCCCAGTCGGCCCGGGGTCTGCGGAGGGCGGTCCAAGTCATCCCGGCTGGTCCGGGGGTCTGCCGAGGCCGGGTCCAGGTCATCCCGGCTGGTCCGGCGGGAACTGTGGGGCGGGTCGGGCGATTTTGGCTGCGCGAGGGGGTTTCCAGGCTGTGTCGGCTGGTTCGGGGGTCTGCCGGGGGCGGTTCAGCCGATACCGGCTGGTCCGGGGGAACTGTGGGGCGGGTCGGGCGATTTTGGGTGCGCGAGGGGGTTTCCAGGCCGTGCCGGCTGGTCCGGGGGTCCGCCGAGGCCGGGTCTGGTCATCCCGGCTGGTCCGGCGGGAATTTTCGAGGTGGGCTCGATCAATTTCGGCTGGTCCGGCGCGAATTTTCGAGGCGGGCTCGGTCAATTTCGGCTGTCCGGCGGGCCTTTGAGGCTGGTCAAGGCAACCCCAGCCGGTTAGGCGGCTTTTGCAGTCGGTGTCGGTAATGCCGGCTGGGCCTGGGGGCTTTTGAGGTCGGTATCGGTGATCCGAGCTGGACCGAGGGCCTTCGGAGCCCGTCCGAGTATCCCCAGCTGGTCCCGGGCCTTTCGAGGCCGGTCCGGGCAATCCCAGCCCGTCCGGCGTTTGAGGACGAGGCCGTTCGAGCCGAAGCAGGGGTCGGAGGGCGGCAGCCCCCAGCAGACCCGGCAGAAACGCCCCGCACAACCCACGGCACCCCAAGCGGAGCGCCCCGGTAGCCTTGCCGCCCGTGACCGCAACCCTCATCTGGATCCTCGTCGTCCTCGCCGCGATCGGCCTGTACCTCAGCTGGACCGCGGGGCGCCTGGACCGCCTGCACGCCCGGATCGACGCCGCCCGTGCCGCGCTCGACGCGCAGCTGCTGCGCCGGGCCTCCGTGGTCCAGGAACTGGCCACCTCGGGCGTGCTCGACCCGGCCGCCTCGATCGTGCTGTACGAGGCCGCGCACGCCGCCCGGCAGGCGGAGGAGGAACAGCGGGAGGTGGCCGAGAGTGAACTGAGCCAGGCGCTGCGGGCCGTGTTCGCGGATCCGCAGCAGGTGGAGGCCGTACGCGAGGCACCCGGCGGCGAGGCAGCGGCCCGCGAGCTGGCGGAGGCCGTACGGCGGGTCCCGATGGCCCGGCGCTTCCACAACGACGCGGTGGGCGCGGCCCGCAGGCTGCGGGAGCACCGCAAGGTGCGCTGGTTCCGGCTGGCCGGACACGCCCCGTTCCCGCTGGCCTTCGAGATGGACGACGAGCCGCCGACGGCCCTGGCGGAGCGCGCCGCGTAGGACTTTCCCGGGGGACGGCCCACGCGCCCGGGGCCGAAAACGATCCACCGGCTCACCATTGGCCCTTGCTGTGGCCTGTGGCCCTCACGTTTCCTCGGTGCTTGCAGCAACCCCCTTCCACCGAGCGAGGTCAACCCGTGTCCAGCACGCTCTCCGACAACCAGACCCCCGAGACCGGCACCGCGCGCGTGAAGCGCGGCATGGCCGAGCAGCTCAAGGGCGGCGTGATCATGGACGTCGTCACGCCGGAGCAGGCCAAGATCGCCGAGGACGCGGGCGCCGTCGCCGTCATGGCCCTGGAGCGGGTCCCCGCCGACATCCGCAAGGACGGCGGCGTCGCCCGCATGTCCGACCCGGACATGATCGAGGGGATCATCGAGGCCGTCTCCATCCCCGTCATGGCCAAGTCGCGTATCGGCCACTTCGTGGAGGCCCAGGTCCTGCAGTCGCTCGGCGTCGACTACATCGACGAGTCCGAGGTCCTCACCCCGGCCGACGAGGTCAACCACTCCGACAAGTGGGCGTTCACCACCCCGTTCGTCTGTGGTGCCACCAACCTGGGCGAAGCCCTGCGCCGCATCGCCGAGGGCGCCGCGATGATCCGCTCCAAGGGCGAGGCCGGCACCGGCAACGTCGTCGAGGCGGTCCGTCACCTGCGCCAGATCAAGAACGAGATCGCCAAGCTGCGCGGCTTCGACAACAACGAGCTGTACGCCGCCGCCAAGGAGCTGCGCGCCCCGTACGAGCTGGTCAGGGAGGTCGCCGAGCTCGGCAAGCTCCCGGTGGTGCTGTTCTCCGCCGGCGGTGTGGCCACCCCGGCCGACGCCGCGCTGATGCGTCAGCTCGGGGCCGAGGGCGTCTTCGTCGGCTCCGGCATCTTCAAGTCCGGCGACCCGGCCAAGCGCGCCGCCGCCATCGTGAAGGCGACCACCTTCTACGACGACCCGAAGATCATCGCGGACGCCTCCCGCAACCTGGGCGAGGCCATGGTCGGCATCAACTGCGACACCCTGCCCGAGACCGAGCGCTACGCCAACCGCGGCTGGTAAGGCGCGTCGGAAACATGACTGAAGCCCCTGTCATCGGCGTCCTGGCCCTCCAGGGCGACGTACGGGAGCACCTCGTCGCCCTGGCCGCGGCCGATGCCGTGGCCAGGCCGGTGCGGCGCCCCGAAGAACTCGCCGAGGTCGACGGCCTCGTCATCCCCGGCGGCGAGTCCACGACCATCTCCAAGCTGGCCGTCCTCTTCGGCGTGATGGAGCCCCTTCGCGCGCGCGTGCGAGACGGCATGCCCGTCTACGGAACCTGCGCCGGCATGATCATGCTGGCCGACAAGATCCTCGACCCGCGCTCGGGCCAGGAGACCGTCGGCGGCATCGACATGATCGTGCGGCGCAACGCCTTCGGCCGGCAGAACGAGTCCTTCGAGGCGGCGGTCGACGTCCGAGGCGTCGACGGCGCCCCCGTGGAGGGCGTCTTCATCCGCGCCCCCTGGGTCGAGTCCGTCGGTGCCAGGGCCGAAGTGCTCGCCGAACACGACGGCCACATCGTCGCGGTCCGCCAGGGCAACGCGCTGGCCACGTCGTTCCACCCGGAACTGACCGGCGACCACCGCGTGCACTCCCTGTTCGTCGACATGGTGCGCGCCAACCGGACGCCGGACTCCTTGTAGGATCGCTGGGGTTCGGTATTGAGATGGGTTACGCGAAGGAGACAGGCAGATGTCCGGCCACTCTAAATGGGCCACGACGAAGCACAAGAAGGCCGTCATCGATGCCAAGCGCGGCAAGCTCTTCGCGAAGCTGATCAAGAACATCGAGGTCGCGGCCCGCATGGGCGGTGTCGACATCGAGGGCAACCCGACTCTGTACGACGCCATCCAGAAGGCGAAGAAGCAGTCGGTCCCGAACAAGAACATCGACTCCGCGGTCAAGCGCGGCGGGGGTCTCGAGGCCGGCGGTGCCGACTACGAGACGATCATGTACGAGGGTTACGGGCCGAACGGCGTCGCGGTGCTCATCGAGTGCCTCACCGACAACCGCAACCGCGCCGCCTCCGAGGTCCGCGTCGCCATGACCCGCAACGGCGGCTCCATGGCGGACCCGGGCTCGGTGTCGTACCTCTTCAACCGCAAGGGCGTCGTCATCGTCCCCAAGGGCGAGCTGACCGAGGACGACGTCCTCGCCGCCGTCCTGGACGCGGGTGCCGAGGAGGTCAACGACCTCGGTGAGTCCTTCGAGGTGCTCAGCGAGGCCACCGACCTCGTCGCGGTCCGCACCGCCCTGCAGGACGCCGGGATCGACTACGACTCCGCCGAGGCCAACTTCGTCCCGACCATGCAGGTCGAGCTGGACGAGGAGGGCGCCAAGAAGATCTTCAAGCTGATCGACGCCCTCGAGGACAGCGACGACGTCCAGAACGTCTTCGCCAACTTCGACGTCAGCGACGAGGTCATGGCGAAGGTCGACGCCTGAGCCGACGCTCACACTTCGAACGGGCCGACGGGACACACCCGTCGGCCCGTCGCCATGTCAGCCGTCGTCAGTGGCATCCGTTGTCAGTGGCACCCGATAGCCTGCACAAACAGGCGAGCGAGAGGGAGGGGCGCGGTGCGGGTACTCGGGGTGGACCCCGGCCTGACGCGATGCGGTGTCGGTGTCGTCGAGGGGGTCGCGGGGCGGCCGCTCACCATGCTCGGCGTCGGTGTCGTCCGCACCCCCGCGGACGCCGAGTTGGGGCAGCGCCTCGTCGTCGTCGAACAGGGCATCGAGCGGTGGCTGGACGAACACCGGCCCGAAGTCGTCGCAGTGGAGCGCGTGTTCAGCCAGCACAACGTCCGTACGGTCATGGGCACCGCCCAGGCCAGCGCCGTCGCCATGCTCTGCGCCGCCCGCCGCGGCATTCCCGTCGCCCTGCACACGCCCAGCGAGGTCAAGGCCGCCGTCACCGGCAGCGGCCGCGCCGACAAGGCACAGGTGGGCGCCATGGTCACCCGGCTGCTGCGGCTCGACGCGCCGCCGAAGCCCGCCGACGCCGCCGACGCCCTCGCGCTCGCCATCTGCCACATCTGGCGCGCCCCCGCGCAGAATCGCCTCCAGCAGGCCGTCGCCCTGCACGCCACCAGAGCAACGCTCCCATCGAAAGGCCGTACGGCATGATCGCCTTCGTCAGCGGCCCGGTCGCCGCCCTCGCCCCCGACTCCGCGGTGGTCGAGGTGGGTGGGATCGGTTTCGCGGTCCAGTGCACTCCCAACACCCTCTCCGGGCTGCGCATGGGACAGCAGACCAAGCTGGCCACCTCCCTGGTCGTCCGCGAGGACTCGCTGACCCTGTACGGCTTCGCCGACGACGACGAGCGGCAGACCTTCGAGCTGCTCCAGACCGCGAGCGGCGTCGGCCCCCGTCTGGCCCAGGCGATGCTCGCGGTGCACTCGCCGGACGCGTTGCGCCGGGCCGTGTCCACCGCTGACGAGAAGGCGCTGATCGCCGTCCCCGGCATCGGCAAGAAGGGCGCCCAGAAGCTGCTCCTGGAGCTGAAGGACCGCCTGGGCGAGCCCATCGGCGCCCCCGCGATCGGCGCCCCGGTCACCCAGGGCTGGCGCGACCAGCTGCACGCCGCCCTGATCGGCCTGGGGTACGCGACCCGCGAGGCCGACGAGGCCGTGACCGCCGTGGCCCCGCAGGCCGAGGCCGCCGGGGGCACGCCCCAGGTCGGGCAGTTGCTGAAGGCTGCCCTGCAGACCCTGAACCGCGCCCGCTGACCCCACGACCCCCGAGGCATACGCAATGAACTGGGACGACACGACCGACACCCCCGCTCCCGAGCGGCTGGTCGGTGCGTCTGCCGACGGCGAGGACCAGGCCGTCGAGGCCGCCCTGCGCCCCAAGGACCTGGACGAGTTCATCGGCCAGGAGAAGGTCCGCGAACAGCTCGACCTCGTTCTGCGCGCCGCACGCGCGCGCGGCGCCACCGCCGACCACGTGCTGCTCTCCGGCGCCCCGGGGCTCGGCAAGACCACCCTGTCGATGATCATCGCGGCCGAGATGGGCGCCCCCATCCGCATCACCTCCGGCCCCGCCATCCAGCACGCCGGCGACCTCGCCGCGATCCTCTCCTCCCTCCAGGAGGGCGAGGTCCTCTTCCTCGACGAGATCCACCGCATGTCGCGGCCCGCCGAGGAGATGCTCTACATGGCGATGGAGGACTTCCGCGTCGACGTCATCGTCGGCAAGGGCCCCGGCGCCACCGCCATCCCGTTGGAGCTGCCGCCCTTCACCCTGGTCGGCGCCACCACGCGCGCGGGCCTGCTGCCGCCCCCGCTGCGCGACCGCTTCGGCTTCACCGCCCACATGGAGTTCTACGAGCCCGCCGAGCTCCAGCGGGTGATCCACCGCTCGGCGAGCCTGCTCGACGTCGAGATCGACACCGACGGCGCCGCCGAGATCGCCGGCCGCTCGCGCGGCACGCCCCGGATCGCCAACCGCCTGCTGCGCCGCGTGCGCGACTACGCCCAGGTCAAGGCCGACGGCGTCATCACGCGCGAGATCTCGGGGGCCGCCCTCGCCGTCTACGAGGTCGACGCCCGAGGCCTCGACCGGCTGGACCGCGCCGTCCTGGAGGCCCTGCTGAAGCTTTTCGGCGGCGGCCCGGTCGGCCTGTCGACGCTGGCCGTGGCGGTGGGGGAGGAGCGAGAGACCGTCGAGGAGGTCGCCGAGCCCTTCCTGGTCCGGGAGGGCCTGCTCGCCCGTACTCCGCGCGGACGGGTCGCGACCCCGGCCGCATGGGCGCACCTCGGCCTGACCCCGCCCCGCTCCGCCACCGGGGGGAACGGCCAGCAGGACCTGTTCGGAACCTGACAGTCCGCAGGGTGTCCCCGTCGCCGACCCGGGACCTGGCCGTACAGTGGCCGTGACACCGGCAGAACAATGGTGGCGACATCGGCCGGGTCAGGAACCCGGGTGCCATGCTGAGCGTTGTTCCTTGCACGCGGACTCGCTTAGACTCCGCCGATGCCGCCTTTGTCGGCGGCACCCACACCCCAATCATCCAGGCCGCTCATCATCGCGGTCACGTGAAGGAAGTACCGACCCGTGAGTCTCGTGACCCTCCTCCCGTTCATCGTGCTCATCGGGGCCATGTTCCTGATGACTCGGTCGGCGAAGAAGAAGCAGCAGCAGGCCGCCGACATGCGCAACCAGATGCAGCCAGGCAGCGGAGTCCGCACCATCGGGGGCATCTACGCGACGGTGAAGGAGGTCAACGAGGAAACGGTCCTCGTCGACGCCGGCCCGGGTGTGGAACTGCTCTTCGCCAAGAACGCCATCGGTGCCGTGCTGTCCGACGACGAGTACAACCGCATCGTCCACGGCGTCGAGCACGACCTGAAGTCCGACACCGACATCATCCCGGACGACGCCTCCTCCCTCACCGAGACCGACGGCTCCGCCGACGAAGCTGCCGCCGCCTCCGACGACAAGTCCGTCGACCTCGGCAAGAAGGACGAGGCCGAGGAGACGCCCGCCGAGGCCAAGGCCGACGAAGAGCCGAAGAAGACCGAGGGCGACTCCGACGCGAAGTAGTCATGTCCCGGGGCGCGCGGGCCGGTCTGGCGCGCCCCACGACGTGCCTCCCGCACGGGATCCCGACACCATGTCATGGCCGCCACCGCGCTGACTCGGCGCCGGGCGGCCCGAGAGGGAGTACGAGAAGGTGGCAGCACCCAAGAAGGGCCGGAGTGCGAGTGCCCAGAGCAAGCCAGGGCGCTCGCTGGCCCTGATCCTGATCGCCATCGTGGCGCTCACCGGAGGCATGTTCGCCGCCGGGCACACGACCCCGCGCCTCGGCATCGACCTCGCCGGTGGTACCAGCATCACGCTGGAGGCGAAGGCCGACCAGGGGTCCGCGATCAACAAGGCCAACATGGACACCGCGGTCGAGATCATGAACCGCCGTGTCAACGGCCTGGGCGTCTCCGAGGCGGAGGTGCAGACCCAGGGCGAACGCAACATCATCGTGAACATCCCCAAGGGCACCAACTCCAAGGAAGCCCGGGACCAGGTCGGCACCACCGCGAAGCTGTACTTCCGTCCGGTCCTCGCCCAGGAGGCGACCGGTTCGGCGGCGAGCCCCTCGCCGAGCCCCTCCGCGAGCGGCTCGTCCAGCGCGTCTCCGAGCCCCTCCGCCAGCGCCTCGCCGAAGGAGAAGGCGTCCTCCTCCGCATCGCCCTCCCCGTCGGCCTCCGCCACCTCACAGGGCCGCTCCGTCACCGACGCCCTGAAGGCCGACTCCACCCCGTCGGCGTCCGCATCGGCCAGTGGCAAGGCCTCTCCCAGCCCCTCCGCCTCGGCGAGCGGCGGCGCCGGCAACGACGCCACCGCCAAGCTCCAGGCGCAGTACGCCGCACTGGACTGCTCCAAGGAGTCGGTCCGCGCCACCGCCGGCAAGAACGCCAAGCCGGGTGACCCGACCGTGGCCTGCGGTGAGGTCGACAAGGTCTGGTACAAGTACGTGCTCGGCCCGGCCGCCGTCGACGGCACCGAGGTGAAGAAGGCCTCGGCGGTCTTCGACACCCAGACGGCCGCCGGCTGGCAGGTCAACATGACCTTCACAGGCAAGGGCGCGAAGAAGTTCGGCGACGTCACCGGCCAGCTCGCGAAGAACCCGGCCCCGCCGCAGAACGAGTTCGGCATCGTCCTCGACGGTCAGGTCGTCTCCAGCCCGACCGTCAGGACGGCCATCACCGGCGGTCAGGCCCAGATCTCCGGCAGCTTCACGCAGGAAGAAGCCCAGAACCTCGCCAACATGCTGTCGTACGGCGCGCTCCCGCTCTCCTTCAAGGAGCAGAGTGTGACCACGGTGACCGCGGCCCTCGGCGGTGAGCAACTGCACGCCGGTCTCCTCGCCGGCGCGATCGGCCTCGCGCTGGTCGTCATCTACCTGGTGGCCTACTACCGCGGCCTGTCGATGATCGCGATCGCCTCGCTGCTCGTCTCCGCGGCCCTGACCTACGTGATCATGTCGCTGCTCGGCCCGGCCATCAACTTCGCGCTGAACCTGCCGGCCGTCTGCGGTGCGATCGTCGCCATCGGTATCACCGCCGACTCGTTCATCGTGTACTTCGAACGCATCCGGGACGAGATCCGCGAGGGCCGCACCCTGCGCCCCGCTGTCGAGCGGGCCTGGCCGCGCGCCCGGCGCACCATCCTGGTCTCCGACTTCGTGTCGTTCCTCGCCGCCGCGGTGCTGTTCATCGTCACCGTCGGCAAGGTCCAGGGCTTCGCGTTCACGCTGGGTCTGACCACCGTCCTCGACGTCGTCGTGGTCTTCTTCTTCACCAAGCCGCTGATGACGCTGCTGGCCCGCCGCAAGTTCTTCGCGGACGGCAACAAGTGGTCCGGCCTCGACCCGAAGAGCCTGGGTGCCAAGCCGCCCCTGCGCCGTACCCGCCGTCCCGCCGGTCCCGCCGCCGGCCCCGTCGAGACCAAGGAGGCGTGAGCGTGTCGAAACTCGGCAGCATCGGCGCCCGTCTGCACCGTGGTGAGATCAGCTACGACTTCATCGGCCACCGCAAGCTCTGGTACGGCATCTCGATCCTGATCACCATCACGGCCATCCTCGGCCTGACGGTGCGAGGCCTGAACATGGGCATCGACTTCCAGGGCGGTGCCGTCTTCACCACCCCGAAGACCAGCGTGTCCGTCGCCCAGGCGGAGGACTACGCGCGGGACGCGTCCGGCCATGACGCCGTCGTGCAGAAGCTCGGCAACGACACGCTGCGCATCCAGATCGCCGGCATGGACACCCAGCAGTCCGACGAGATCAAGGACAAGCTCGCCGCCGACTTCAAGGTCGACTCCGAGAAGATCGCCGCCGACCTCGTCGGTCCCAGTTGGGGCGACCAGATCGCCAACAAGGCCTGGCAGGGCCTGGGGATCTTCATGGTCCTGGTCGTGATCTACCTGGCGATCGCATTCGAGTGGCGCATGGCCATCGCCGCGCTCGTCGCCCTGATCCACGACATCACCATCACCGTCGGCATCTACGCCCTCGTCGGCTTCGAGGTCACGCCCGGCACGGTCATCGGTCTGCTGACGATCCTCGGTTACTCGCTCTACGACACGGTCGTCGTCTTCGACAGCCTCAAGGAGCAGACGAAGGACCTCACCAAGCAGACCCGCTTCACCTACAGCGACGTCGCCAACCGCTCGATCAACAGCACCCTGGTCCGCTCCATCAACACCACGGTGGTCGCGCTGCTGCCGGTGGCTGGCCTGTTGTTCATCGGCGGCGGTGTCCTCGGCGCGGGCACGCTCAACGA
Organism: Streptomyces griseus subsp. griseus; assembly: GCF_000720255.1. Taxonomy (GTDB): domain Bacteria; phylum Actinomycetota; class Actinomycetes; order Streptomycetales; family Streptomycetaceae; genus Streptomyces; species Streptomyces griseus_I. The sequence continues at coordinate 355,726 of NZ_JOJE01000003.1, forward strand.
CATCTCGCTGTCGCTGTTCGTCGGCCTCGCGGCCGGTGCGTACTCCTCGATCTTCATCGCCACCCCGCTCGTCGCCGACCTCAAGGAGCGCGAGCCGCAGATGAAGGCCCTCAGGAAGCGCGTCCTGGCCAAGCGGGCCCAGGCCGCCACCGACGAGGAGATCGAGACGTCGCGTCCCGTCGCCGATGACTCCGAGGACGCCGCTCCCGCGGTCGTCGGGCCCCGCAACCAGCCCGCCGCCCGCAACCGCGGCCGCGGTCGCCCCTCCGGGAAGCGCCGATGACCGACGTCAAGGAACTGCTGCTCAGCCGAATCCGTGACGTGGCGGACTACCCGGAGCCGGGCGTGATGTTCAAGGACATCACCCCGCTCCTGGCGGACCCGGGGGCGTTCACCGCGCTCACCGACGCGTTCGCGGAGATCGCCGAACGGACCGGCGCCACCAAGGTCGTCGGCCTGGAGGCCCGCGGCTTCATCCTCGGTGCCCCGGTCGCCGTCCGGGCGGGCCTCGGCTTCATCCCCGTACGCAAGGCGGGCAAGCTCCCCGGAGCCACCCTGGCCCAGGCGTACGACCTGGAGTACGGCTCCGCCGAGATCGAGGTGCACGCGGAGGACCTCTGCGGGGACGATCGCGTGTTGGTGGTTGATGACGTGCTGGCCACCGGCGGGACCGCCGAGGCGTCGATCAAGCTCATCCACCGCGCGGGTGCCCAGGTCGCGGGCGTCGCCGTCCTGATGGAGCTCAGCTTCCTCGACGGACGGGCCAGGCTGGAGGCGGCCCTCGACGGTGCGCCGCTGGAGTCGCTGCTCACCATTTGATCACCGGCACGACAGCCGCGCGCCAGGTACACCGCGGAGGCGGACCCGGAGGAATCCGGCGTCCGCCTCTTGTGTTTCTTGGGTAGACGGCCCTCACATCAGCCTGAAGGGGACCCTGGAGCCCAGGATCGCTACGATGGGTTCTCCGGAGCCTGACCGGGGGACCCGGATCGCGCACGAGGAGTCCTCTTGCCAGACGAGGCCCAGCACCTGACCGCCGCCAAGCCCGAGCCCGCCCCGGGACCCGCGGCCAAGCCCGCGCCGAACGCGCCGCACGCGACGAACGACACCCGCGGGCCGGTCGAGCACGCCCAGTCCGCGCCCGTCGACAAGCCGGCCGAGCAGACGCGCCCCAAGCCGTCCCCCACCGACTCCGCCCGAGCGGGGGGACCCCCGGCGCCCGAGCGCGCCACATCCGGTACCCGCCCGTCCGCCGGCCAGCCCGCCCGCTCCGGATCCTCCAACCGTGTCCGAGCCCGGCTGGCCCGGCTCGGCGTGCAGCGCGCGAACCCGTACAACCCGGTCCTGGAACCGCTGCTGCGGATAATGCGCAGCAACGACCCCAAGATCGAGACGGCGACGCTGCGTCAGATCGAGCGCGCCTACCAGGTCGCCGAGCGCTGGCACCGCGGCCAGAAGCGCAAGAGCGGCGACCCGTACATCACCCACCCCCTCGCGGTGACCACGATCCTCGCCGAGCTGGGCATGGATCCGGCCACCCTCATGGCGGGCCTGCTCCACGACACCGTCGAGGACACCGAGTACGGGCTGGAGGACCTGCGCCGTGACTTCGGCGACCAGGTCGCCCTGCTCGTCGACGGCGTCACCAAGCTGGACAAGGTCAAGTTCGGTGAGGCCGCGCAGGCCGAGACGGTCCGCAAGATGGTCGTGGCGATGGCGAAGGACCCGCGCGTCCTCGTCATCAAGCTCGCCGACCGCCTGCACAACATGCGCACCATGCGCTACCTCAAGCGCGAGAAGCAGGAGAAGAAGGCGCGCGAAACCCTGGAGATCTACGCGCCGCTCGCCCACCGCCTGGGCATGAACACCATCAAGTGGGAACTGGAGGACCTCGCCTTCGCGATCCTCTACCCCAAGATGTATGACGAGATCGTCCGGCTGGTGGCCGAGAGGGCGCCGAAGCGTGACGAGTACCTGGCCATAGTGACCGACGAGGTCCAGGCCGACCTGCGCGCCGCCCGTATCAAGGCGACCGTCACCGGCCGCCCCAAGCACTACTACAGCGTCTACCAGAAGATGATCGTCCGCGGCCGTGACTTCGCGGAGATCTACGACCTGGTGGGCATCCGCGTCCTCGTGGACACCGTCCGCGACTGCTACGCGGCCCTCGGCACCGTGCACGCGCGATGGAACCCGGTCCCCGGCCGGTTCAAGGACTACATCGCGATGCCCAAGTTCAACATGTACCAGTCGCTGCACACGACGGTCATCGGCCCCAACGGCAAGCCCGTCGAACTCCAGATCCGCACGTTCGACATGCACCGCCGCGCCGAGTACGGCATCGCCGCGCACTGGAAGTACAAGCAGGAGGCCGTAGCCGGCGCCTCGAAGATCCGCACAGACGCGCCGAAGACGTCCGGCAAGGGCGCCAAGGACGACCACCTCAACGACATGGCGTGGCTGCGCCAGCTGCTCGACTGGCAGAAGGAGACCGAGGACCCGGGAGAGTTCCTGGAGTCCCTGCGCTTCGACCTGTCCCGCAACGAGGTCTTCGTCTTCACGCCGAAGGGCGACGTCATAGCGCTGCCGGCCGGGGCCACGCCGGTGGACTTCGCGTACGCGGTCCACACGGAGGTCGGCCACCGGACCATCGGAGCACGGGTCAACGGCCGGCTCGTCCCGCTCGAGTCCACCCTGGACAACGGGGACCTGGTGGAGGTCTTCACCTCCAAGGCGCCCGGCGCGGGCCCCTCCCGCGACTGGCTGGGCTTCGTCAAGTCGCCGCGCGCCCGCAACAAGATCCGCGCCTGGTTCTCCAAGGAGCGCCGGGACGAGGCGATCGAACAGGGCAAGGACGCCATCGCCCGGGCGATGCGCAAGCAGAACCTGCCGATCCAGCGCATCCTCACCGGCGACTCGCTGGTCACGCTCGCGCACGAGATGCGCTACCCGGACATCTCCTCGCTGTACGCGGCCATCGGCGAGGGCCATGTGGCCGCGCAGAACGTCGTGCAGAAACTGGTGCAGGCCCTCGGCGGCGAGGAGGCAGCCACCGAGGAGATCGACGAGGCGGTCCCGCCGTCCCGTACCCGTGGCCGCAAGCGGCGCAGCAGCAACGACCCCGGTGTGGTGGTCAAGGGCGTCGACGACGTGTGGGTCAAGCTGGCCCGCTGCTGTACGCCCGTCCCCGGCGACCCGATCATCGGCTTCGTCACGCGGGGTAGCGGAGTATCGGTTCACCGCAGTGACTGCGTCAACGTGGAGTCACTGTCCCGCGAGCCCGAGCGCATCCTCGACGTCGAGTGGGCGCCGACCCAGTCCTCGGTCTTCCTGGTCGCCATCCAGGTCGAGGCCCTGGACCGCTCCCGGCTCCTGTCGGACGTCACCCGCGTCCTGTCCGACCAGCACGTCAACATCCTCTCCGCGGCCGTCCAGACCTCCCGCGACCGGGTCGCCACGTCCCGGTTCACCTTCGAAATGGGCGACCCGAAGCACCTGGGGCACGTCCTGAAGGCCGTACGGGGCGTGGAGGGCGTCTACGACGTGTACCGCGTGACGTCGGCGCGCAGGCCGTCGTAGGGCTGTCGGAAAAACGCCGTAGCACCTCCGGCAACGCGAGAGGCCCCCGTACACGATGTACGGGGGCCTCTTCGTCGCCCGTGGCGGTCCGGAGGTCAGCCGCCGAACTCCTGCAGGCCCTTCAGAGCCTGGTCGAGCAGCGCCTGACGGCCCTCGAGCTCACGCTCCAGCTTCTCGGCCCGCGCGGTGTTGCCCTGCGCCCGCGCGGTCTCGATCTGGCCCGTCAGCTTGTCCACGGCGGCCTGGAGCTGGCCGGTCAGACCCTCGGCACGCGCGCGTGCCTCCGGGTTCGTCCGGCGCCACTCGGCCTCCTCGGCCTCCTGAATGGCCCGCTCGACCGAGTGCATACGGCCCTCGACCTTCGGCCGGGCGTCCCGCGGGACATGGCCGATGGCCTCCCAGCGCTCGTTGATCGAGCGGAACGCGGCGCGGGCGGCCTTGAGGTCCGACACCGGGAGGATCTTCTCGGCCTCCTCGGCCAGCTCCTCCTTCAGCTTCAGGTTCTCGGCCTGCTCGGCGTCCCGCTCGGCGAACACCGAACTGCGCGCGGCGAAGAAGACGTCCTGGGCGCCGCGGAAGCGGTTCCACAGGTCGTCCTCGTGCTCGCGCTGGGCACGGCCCGCCGCCTTCCACTCCGCCATCAGCTCGCGGTAGCGGGCGGCCGTCGGGCCCCAGTCCGTCGAGTTCGACAGCGACTCGGCCTCGGCGACCAGCCGCTCCTTGATCCTGCGTGCCTCCTCGCGCTGCGCGTCCAGCTGCGCGAAGTGCGCCTTGCGACGCTTGGAGAACGCCGACCGCGCGTGCGAGAAGCGGTGCCACAGCTCGTCGTCCGACTTGCGGTCGAGCCGCGGCAGCGACTTCCAGGTGTCCACCAGCGAGCGCAGCCGCTCACCGGCGGCCCGCCACTGGTCGGACTGGGCCAGCTGCTCCGCCTCGGTCACCAGGTCCTCCTTGGCCTGGCGTGCCGCGTCGGACTGCTTGGCCCGCTGCGCCTTGCGCTCCTCACGGCGCGCCTCGACGGTCCGCACGAGCTTGTCGAGCCGGGTCCGCAGGGCGTCCAGATCGCCCACCACGTGGTGCGCGTCGACCTGCTCGCGGATGTGGTCGATGGCGACCTGGGCGTCCTTGGCCGACAGATCGGTGGTCTGCACTCGCTTTTCGAGGAGGCCGATCTCGACAACCAGGCCCTCGTACTTGCGCTCGAAGTAGGCCAGCGCCTCCTCGGGGGAGCCGGCCTGCCAGGAACCGACGACCTGCTCGCCGTCGGCCGTACGCACGTACACGGTCCCCGTCTCGTCGACGCGGCCCCACGGGTCGCTGCTCACAGCGCCTCCTCCACATGATGCCTGCGGAGGGCCTCAGCACCCCCGGGCATCGTCCACAGTTTCGTCACGGCCAACATAGGCGACCAGCGGGTTACCTGTCCGCATCCAGCGCGACCGAAATTGCGCAGTTGGCCGTCCTGGTCGTCAGGACTTCGAGACCGTCGCCCTGTTGATCACGACCGTCGCGTTCGGGGCGCCGTCCCCCTGGCCGGTGCTCTCACCCGCGGCGGCGATCTTCTTCAGAACGGCCATGCCTGATTCGGAAACGGTACCGAACGGTGTGTAGCTGGGCGGAAGCTGACTGTCCTGGTACACGAGGAAGAACTGGCTGCCGCCGCTGTGCGGCTGCCCGGTGTTCGCCATCGCCACCGTGCCGGCCGGGTAGACGTTGCCCTTGAGGCTCTTGTCCTTCAGGTTCTCGTCCGGAATCGTGTAGCCGGGACCGCCGCTGCCGCTGCCCGTCGGGTCGCCGCACTGGAGCACGTAGATGGTGTTCGAGGTCAGCCGGTGGCACTTCGTGTGGTCGAAGTAGCCCTTGCCCGCGAGGAAGTCGAACGAGTTCACGGTGTGCGGGGCCGCCGACGCCTTCAGGGCGATGTCTATGTCACCGCAGGTCGTGGCGAGCTTCATCGTGTACTTCGCCGACTTGTCGATCGTGAGCGCCGGCTCCTTCTTCCAGCTCTCCGTCTTGACCTTGCCCGCGGCCGGCTTCGCGCACGGGTCCTTCGCGGCGCTGGGGGAGGCGGACGGGCTCGCTTCCGAGCTCGCGTTCGCCTTGTCGTCGTCCTTGAGGACGCCCGTCGTGTACAGGGCCAGGCTGCCGATCAGGATCACGCCGAGCACGGACGCGATCACCGAGTTGCGCACACGCGCCTTGCGCCGCGCGGCAGTGCGCCGCTGCTGCTGCCGCAAGAACTTCTCCCGGGCGAGCTGACGCTTCCGCTGTTCCTGGGTGACCACCGGGTTCTCTCCTCGTGCGTCTCGTACGTCGACTGGGACGCGTGCGTCTTGTGAGCCGACCGCCTGCGTGTGCCCCGTACCGTATATGGGTTCGCTGAGGAATCGGCAGCGCCGGTAGGCTCTGACGACAGTTGTAGCCGCCCGAATCGACACAACGAAGGACGATCGTGCTCATTGCCGGGTTCCCCGCCGGGGCCTGGGGGACGAACTGTTATCTCGTCGCCCCCGCCGCCGGTGAGGAGTGCGTGATCATCGACCCTGGCCACCAGGCCACCCAAAGCGTCGAGGAAACGCTGAAGAAGCATCGGCTCAAGCCCGTCGCCGTCGTCCTCACCCACGGCCACATCGACCACGTGGCCTCGGTCGTCCCGGTGTGCGGCGCGCACGACGTACCGGCCTGGATCCACCCCGAGGACCGCTACATGATGAGCGACCCGGAGAAGGCGCTCGGCCGCTCCATCGGGATGCCGCTGATGGGCGAGCTCACCGTGGGGGAGCCGGACGACGTCAAGGAGCTGGCCGACGGCGCGAAGCTGGAACTGGCCGGTCTGGAGCTGTCCGTCACGCACGCGCCCGGCCATACCAAGGGGTCGGTGACGTTCAGGATGCCCGAGGCCGCCGACGTCCCGTCGGTCTTCTTCTCGGGCGACCTGCTCTTCGCCGGCTCCATCGGACGCACCGACCTGCCCGGCGGTGACATGGCCGAGATGCTCGACTCGCTGGCCCGCGTGTGCCTGCCGCTCGACGACTCGACCGTGGTGCTGTCCGGCCACGGCCCCCAGACGACCATCGGCCAGGAGCGCGCCACCAACCCGTATCTGCGGCAGGTGGCCGCCGGCGGCCAGGGAGCGACCCAGGCTCCCCGACGAGGAATGTGACGAGAGACTTCCCGTGAGCACCTTCAAGGCCCCCAAGGGCACGTACGACCTCCTGCCGCCCGATTCCGCCAAGTACCTCGCCGTCCGTGAGGCGATCGCCGCGCCGTTGCGCAACTCCGGCTACGGCTACGTCGAGACGCCCGGCTTCGAGAGCGTCGAGCTGTTCGCGCGCGGCGTGGGCGAGTCGACCGACATCGTGACCAAGGAGATGTACGCCTTCGAGACCAAGGGCGGCGACAAGCTCGCCCTGCGTCCCGAGGGCACGGCCTCCGTACTGCGCGCGGCTCTGGAGGCCAGCCTGCACAAGGCGGGCAACCTGCCGGTCAAGCTCTGGTACTCCGGCTCGTACTACCGCTACGAGCGTCCCCAGAAGGGCCGCTACAGGCACTTCTCCCAGGTCGGCGCAGAGGCCATCGGTGCCGAGGACCCCGCCCTGGACGCCGAGCTGATCATCCTGGCCGACCAGGCGTACCGCTCGCTGGGGCTGCGCGACTTCCGCATCCTGCTCAACTCCCTGGGCGACAAGGAGTGCCGGCCGGTCTACCGGGCCGCCCTCCAGGACTTCCTGCGCGGCCTGGACCTCGACGAGGACACGCTGCGCCGGGCGGAGATCAACCCCCTGCGCGTGCTGGACGACAAGCGCGAGTCGGTCCAGAAGCAGCTCGGGGACGCCCCGCTGCTGCGCGACTACCTCTGCGACGCCTGCAAGGCGTACCACGAGGAGGTCCGTGAGCTGATCACGGCCGCGGGCGTCGCCTTCGAGGACGACCCGCAGCTGGTGCGCGGCCTGGACTATTACACCCGCACCACCTTCGAGTTCGTCCACGACGGGCTGGGGTCCCAGTCCGCGGTGGGCGGCGGCGGCCGCTACGACGGCCTGTCCGAGATGATCGGCGGCCCCGCGCTGCCCTCGGTGGGCTGGGCGCTGGGCGTCGACCGTACGGTCCTCGCCCTGGAGGCGGAGGGCGTCGAACTCGAAATCCCCGCGTCCACCACGGTGTTCGCGGTTCCGCTCGGCGAAGAGGCCCGGCGCATCCTGTTCGCCAAGGTCACCGAACTGCGCAAGGTCGGCATCGCCGCCGACTTCTCCTACGGCGCCAAGGGCCTCAAGGGCGCGATGAAGAACGCCAACCGCAGCGGGGCCCGGTTCACCGTCGTCGCCGGCGAGCGCGACCTCGCGGAGGGCGTCGTCCAGCTCAAGGACATGGCGTCCGGCGAGCAGACGGCGGTCGGCGTCAACGAGATCGTCGCGGAGCTGGAATCCCGTCTGGGCTAGTCACTCCTGCGGGTGACGAGGCGCCGGTGCCTTCCTGGTGACCGGCGCCTTCGTCGCGGCGCGGCCCGGCATTTATGTCGAGCGAACGGTGAGCCGACGGGTGTGTGCGGCAGAATGGGCCGTGCCCGGAGAAGATCCCACTCTCAAGTGACGGAATCGGCGTGATGAGCAAGACGACAGTCAAAGACGTCTCCACCGAGCCGGAGCCGGAGCGCGCACCCGCCACGCCGCGCACGGTCGGCGGCAGCCGTGCCTTCGCGCTGATGCTGGTGATCACCGGCGCGGCCGGCCTGCTCGCCGCGTGGGTCATCACGATCGACAAGTTCAAGCTGCTCGAGGCCAAGGTCGAGGGCAAGACCTTCACCCCGGGATGCAGCCTCAACCCCGTGGTCTCCTGCGGCAGCGTGATGGAGAGCAAGCAGGCCGCCGCCTTCGGCTTCCCCAACCCGATGCTCGGCCTGGTCTGCTACGGCATCGTCATCTGCGTCGGCATGAGCCTGCTGGCCCGCGCCCGCTTCCCGCGCTGGTACTGGCTCACCTTCAACGCCGGCACGCTCTTCGGCGTGAGCTTCTGCGCCTGGCTGATGTTCCAGTCCCTGTACCGGATCAACGCCCTGTGCCTGTGGTGCTCCCTGGCCTGGGTCGCGACGATCATCATGTTCTGGTACGTGACCTCGTTCAACGTCCGCAACGGCTTCCTCCCCGCCCCGCGCTGGCTGAAGGGCTTCTTCGGCGAGTTCACCTGGGTCATGCCGGTGCTGCACATCGGCATCATCGGCATGCTGATCCTCACCCGCTGGTGGGACTTCTGGACCAGCTGACCGTCCCCGAGGGATTGTCAGTACGGTGTTTTAGGGTTTCAGCGTGGAGCCCGACCTGTTCACCGCCGCAGCAGAAGAACGCCAGGAGAAGGACCCGACCGGCAGCCCCCTGGCGGTCCGGATGCGCCCGCGCACCCTCGACGAGGTGGTCGGCCAGCAGCACCTGCTGAAGCCGGGATCACCCCTGCGCCGTCTGGTCGGCGAGGGCGCGAAGGGCCCGGCCGGACCCTCCTCCGTGATCCTCTGGGGGCCGCCCGGCACCGGCAAGACGACCCTGGCGTACGTCGTCTCCAAGGCCACCAACAAGCGCTTCGTCGAACTGTCGGCGATCACCGCGGGCGTCAAGGAGGTCCGCGCGGTCATCGACGGCGCCCGCCGCGCGTCCGGTGGCTACGGCAAGGAGACCGTCCTCTTCCTCGACGAGATCCACCGCTTCAGCAAGGCCCAGCAGGACTCCCTGCTCCCCGCCGTCGAGAACCGCTGGGTCACCCTGATCGCCGCGACCACGGAGAACCCCTACTTCTCCGTCATCTCCCCCCTGCTCTCCCGCTCCCTCCTGCTCACCCTCGAACCCCTCACCGACGACGACATCCGGGCCCTGCTGAAGCGGGCCCTCACCGAGGAACGCGGCCTGAACAGCGCCGTCACCCTCCCCGAGGACACCGAGGAACACCTCCTGCGCATCGCCGGCGGTGACGCCCGCCGCGCCCTGACCGCGCTGGAGGCCGCCGCCGGGGCCGCGCTGGACAAGGACGAGACCGAGATCGGCCTGACGACGCTCGAGGAGACCGTCGACCGGGCCGCCGTGAAGTACGACCGCGACGGCGACCAGCACTACGACGTGGCCAGCGCCCTGATCAAGTCCATCCGCGGCTCCGACGTCGACGCCGCGCTGCACTATCTGGCCCGCATGATCGAGGCCGGTGAGGACCCCCGCTTCATCGCCCGCCGACTGATGATCTCCGCCAGCGAGGACATCGGCCTCGCCGATCCGAACGCGCTGCCCGTCGCCGTCGCCGCCGCCCAGGCCGTCGCCATGATCGGCTTCCCCGAGGCCGCGCTCACCCTCAGCCACGCCACCATCGCCCTCGCCCTGGCCCCCAAGTCCAACTCCGCGACCACCGCGATCGGCGCCGCCCTGGACGACGTACGCAAGGGACTGGCCGGACCCGTCCCGCCGCACCTGCGCGACGGGCACTACAAGGGCGCGGCCAAGCTGGGGCATGCCCAGGGGTACGTGTATCCGCACGACCTGAACGAGGGCATCGCCGAGCAGCAGTACGCACCGGACGAGATCAAGGACCGCGAGTACTACACCCCGACCCGGCACGGCGCCGAGGCGCGGTACGCGGACGCCGTGGAGTGGACCAGGAAGCACCTCGGTCGAAGGCGGTCCTGAGCACCCTGTAGAATCGCTCGAAGTGCCGAGTCCCGTGCAGTCAGAACGGGACAGCCGGCCGGAACCCTCAGCGGGTTCCAGGAGCGTCGCGCACCGTTCGAATGGTGTCGCGGGCAGCCCACCACCATCACGGTAGGTGGGCCACTCGCGTGCTGCACATATGTGCCCAGACCAGGGGAGCGGCTGCCCGGAAGACCCCGTGCGGGTCCAAGGGTTTCCCCGGCTGCGGATTGCGACCTCCCATAACTCTGACGAGCCGAACACCAAGAAATGAGAGATTGTGGCGAACCAGTCCCGCCCCAAGGTCAAGAAGTCGCGTGCGCTCGGCATCGCGCTGACCCCGAAGGCCGTCAAGTACTTCGAGGCCCGCCCCTACCCGCCGGGTGAGCACGGCCGCGGCCGCAAGCAGAACTCGGACTACAAGGTCCGTCTGCTCGAGAAGCAGCGTCTGCGCGCGCAGTACGACGTGTCCGAGCGTCAGCTCGTCCGCGCCTACGAGCGTGCCTCCAAGGTGCAGGGCAAGACCGGTGAGGCCCTGATCATCGAGCTCGAGCGCCGCCTCGACGCCCTGGTCCTGCGTTCGGGCATCGCCCGCACCATCTACCAGGCCCGTCAGATGGTCGTCCACGGCCACATCGAGGTCAACGGCCAGAAGGTCGACAAGCCCTCCTTCCGCGTCCGTCCCGACGACGTCGTGATGGTCCGCGAGCGCAGCCGCAGCAAGACGCTGTTCGAGGTCGCCCGTGCCGGTGGCTTCGCCCCCGACGGCGAGACCCCGCGCTACCTCCAGGTGAACCTCGGTGCCCTGGCGTTCCGCCTGGACCGCGAGCCGAACCGCAAGGAGATCCCGGTGATCTGCGACGAGCAGCTCGTCGTCGAGTACTACGCCCGCTGATCACCAGCCGGTCGTAACACCACGCACCACTCGGCCCGCCGTCTCCCCACCCTCACCGGTGGGCGAGGCGGCGGGTTCGTGCATGCACCGGCCCCTAATCCGGTACGGAGCCCCATCCTCGGCGCGATAGGCTCGGTGCACGACTTTTTCGATGCAGTAGACCGATGTACAGGCACGTTTCAGGGAGCGGGTGCGCAGTGTCCGGTGGAGAGGTGGCCGGGATCCTGGTGGCCGTCTTCTGGGCGATCCTGGTCTCCTTCCTCGCGGTGGCCCTCGCGAGGCTGGCCCAGACGCTCAAGGCGACCACCAAGCTCGTGGCGGACGTGACCGACCAGGCCGTCCCGCTGCTGGCCGACGCCTCCGCGGCGGTGCGCTCCGCACAGACCCAGATCGACCGGGTCGACGCGATCGCGTCGGACGTCCAGGAGGTCACCTCCAACGCGTCCGCGCTGTCGACGACCGTCGCCTCCACCTTCGGCGGCCCCCTGGTCAAGGTCGCCGCCTTCGGCTACGGCGTGCGCCGGGCCCTCGGCGGCCGCAAGGACGACGTGCCGGCCAAGGCGCCCCGCAGCACCGTGATCGTGGGCCGCACGGTCTCGGCCTCGCGGTGGGGCAAGCGGAAGAAGGACTGAGGCAACCGATGTTCCGCCGTACGTTCTGGTTCACCTCCGGCGTCGCCGCCGGGGTGTGGGCCACCACCAAGGTCAACCGCAAGCTGAGGGCGCTGACCCCCGAGAGCCTCGCCGCGACCGCGGCCAACAAGGCGCTCGAGACAGGGCACCGGCTCAAGGACCGCGCGGTGGGCTTCGCACTCGACGTCCGCGACAACATGGCCCAGCGGGAGGCCGAGCTGGGAGACGCGCTCGGGATCGACACCGACCCCGAACTCCCCGCCCCCCGGCGGTTCGCCGCGATCGAGAACCGCAACGACCCGAAGTACGTCGACCCGACGTACTCGTACAACCGGAATGAGGACCACTGATGGAGTCGGCTGAGATCCGCCGCCGCTGGCTGAGCTTCTTCGAGGAGCGCGGGCACACCGTCGTCCCTTCGGCGTCGCTCATCGCGGACGACCCGACTCTGCTCCTCGTCCCCGCCGGCATGGTGCCCTTCAAGCCCTACTTCCTGGGCGAGGTCAAGCCGCCCTTCGCGCGCGCCACCAGCGTGCAGAAGTGCGTGCGCACCCCCGACATCGAAGAGGTCGGCAAGACCACCCGCCACGGCACGTTCTTCCAGATGTGCGGCAACTTCTCCTTCGGCGACTACTTCAAGGAAGGCGCCATCAAGCACGCCTGGGAGCTGCTCACCAGCCCCCAGGACAAGGGCGGTTACGGCCTGGAGCCGGAGAAGCTCTGGATCACCGTCTACAAGGACGACGACGAGGCCGAGCGCATCTGGCACGAGGTCGTCGGTGTGCCGAAGGAGCGCATCCAGCGCCTCGGCATGAAGGACAACTACTGGTCCATGGGCGTCCCCGGCCCCTGCGGCCCCTGCTCCGAGATCAACTACGACCGCGGCCCCGAGTTCGGCGCCGAGGGCGGCCCCGCCGTCAACGACGAGCGGTACGTGGAGATCTGGAACCTCGTCTTCATGCAGTACGAGCGCGGCGAGGGCATCGGCAAGGACAACTTCGAGATCCTCGGCGAGCTGCCGAGCAAGAACATCGACACGGGCCTCGGCATGGAGCGCCTCGCCATGATTCTGCAGGGCGTGCAGAACATGTACGAGATCGACACCTCCATGGCCGTCATCAAGAAGGCCACCGAGCTGACCGGCGTGGCCTACGGCGACGCCCACGACTCGGACGTCTCCCTGCGCGTGGTCACCGACCACATGCGTACCTCCGTGATGCTCATCGGCGACGGCGTCACCCCCGGCAACGAGGGCCGCGGCTACGTCCTGCGCCGCATCATGCGCCGTGCCATCCGCAACATGCGCCTGCTCGGCGCCACCGGCCCGGTCGTGCTCGACCTGATCGACACCGTGATCGCCATGATGGGCCAGCAGTACCCGGAGCTGGTCACCGACCGCGAGCGCATCGAGAAGGTCGCCCTCGCCGAGGAGAACGCCTTCCTCAAGACGCTGAAGGCCGGCACCAACATCCTCGACACCGCCGTCACCGAGACCAAGCAGTCCGGTGGCACGGTTCTGGCCGGCGACAAGGCGTTCCTGCTCCACGACACCTGGGGCTTCCCGATCGACCTCACCCTCGAAATGGCCGCCGAGCAGGGGCTGTCCGTGGACGAGGATGGCTTCCGCCGCCTGATGAAGGAGCAGCGGGAGCGCGCCAAGGCCGACGCCCAGGCCAAGAAGACCGGCCACGCCGGCGCCGGTGCCTATCGTGAGATCGCCGACCGGACCGGTGAGACCGACTTCATCGGCTACACGGACACCGAGGGCGAGACCACGATCGTCGGCATCCTCGTCGACGGCGTCTCCTCCCCGGCTGCCGGCGAGGGCGACGAGGTCGAGATCGTCCTCGACCGCACCCCGTTCTACGCCGAGGGCGGCGGCCAGATCGGCGACACCGGCCGCATCAAGGTCGACACCGGTGCCGTCATCGAGATCCGCGACTGCCAGAAGCCGGTGCCCGGCGTCTACGTCCACAAGGGTGTCGTCCAGGTCGGCGAGGTCACCGTCGGCGCCAAGGCCCAGGCCTCGATCGATTCCCGCCGCCGCACGGCCATCGCCCGCGCCCACTCGGCCACGCACCTGACGCACCAGGCCCTGCGTGACGCCCTCGGCCCGACGGCCGCCCAGGCCGGTTCGGAGAACCAGCCCGGCCGCTTCCGCTTCGACTTCGGCTCGCCGTCCGCCGTTCCCACGGCCGTGATGACCGACGTCGAGCAGAAGATCAACGAGGTGCTCGCCCGCGACCTCGACGTCCGCGCCGACGTCATGGGCATCGACGAGGCCAAGAAGCAGGGCGCCATCGCCGAGTTCGGCGAGAAGTACGGCGAGCGCGTCCGCGTGGTCACCATCGGCGACTTCTCCAAGGAGCTGTGCGGTGGCACGCACGTGCACAACACCGCCCAGCTGGGACTGGTGAAGCTGCTCGGCGAGTCCTCCATCGGTTCCGGTGTGCGCCGTATCGAGGCCCTCGTCGGTGTCGACGCCTACAACTTCCTCGCGCGTGAGCACACGGTCGTCGCCCAGCTCCAGGAGCTGATCAAGGGCCGTTCGGAGGAGCTCCCGGAGAAGGTCTCCGCCATGCTCGGCAAGCTGAAGGACGCCGAGAAGGAGATCGAGAAGTTCCGCGCCGAGAAGGTTCTCCAGGCCGCCGCCGGTCTCGTCGAGTCGGCCAAGGACGTGCGCGGTGTCGCGCTCGTCACCGGCCAGGTGCCGGACGGTACGACCCCGGACGACCTGCGCAAGCTCGTCCTCGACGTGCGCGGCCGCATCCAGGGCGGCCGGGCCGCCGTGGTGGCCCTGTTCACGGTCAACAACGGCAAGCCGCTGACGGTCATCGCCACCAACGAGGCCGCCCGCGAGCGCGGCCTGAAGGCCGGTGACCTGGTCCGCACGGCCGCCAAGACCCTCGGCGGCGGCGGTGGCGGCAAGCCGGACGTCGCCCAGGGCGGTGGCCAGAACCCGGCCGCCGTCGGCGAGGCCGTCGACGCCGTCGAGCGCCTCGTGGCGGAAACAGCCAAGTGAGCCAGTCGATGAGGAGGGGCCGTCGACTCGCGATCGATGTCGGGGACGCCCGGATCGGGGTCGCCTCGTGCGACCCCGACGGGATCCTCGCCACTCCCGTGGAGACGGTCCCCGGCCGGGACATTCCGACGGCTCACCGGCGGCTGAGGCAGTTGGTCGAGGAGTACGAGCCGATCGAGGTCGTCGTCGGTCTCCCTCGCTCCCTCAAGGGGGGCGAGGGCCCGGCCGCGGTAAAGGTTCGCGGATTCGCGCAGGAGCTGGCGAAGGGCATCGCACCGGTCCCGGTCCGGCTCGTCGACGAGCGGATGACGACCGTGACGGCCAGTCAGGGACTGCGCGCCTCAGCAGTGAAGACGAAGAAGGGCCGCTCGGTGATCGACCAGGCGGCGGCCGTGGTCATCCTGCAGCAGGCCCTCGAATCCGAACGGGTGTCAGGTAAAGCACCCGGCGAGGGCGTCGAAGTGGTCATCTGATCGCGATACGGTAACGTTCCGCGCGATGCGGTGGTGTTCGAACAGCCGCCGCACAGAGAGAGGCGGGACGGGAGCCGGGGCGTGAACACCGAGCGACCGCCGCCTCGCGGCTCTAGGGGATCGATGACTGAGTATGGCCGGGGCCCAGGCTCCGAACCGTGGCATCCGGAGGACCCGTTGTACGGGGACGGCGGATGGGAAGGGCAGCAGGCCCACGTGGGTCAGCAGTCTGCCTACGGCGGCCAGCAGCAGCACCACTATCCGCAGCAGCCGGGATTCGGCGACTGGGACGACCAGCAGGCCGCGTACGGACAGACGCAGCAGCACCAGTACGACCCGCAGCAGCACCAGTACGACCAGCAGCAGCAGTACGACCCGCAGCACCAGCAGCACTACGACCCGCAGAACTACGCCGCTCAGGGACAGGGCCAACAGCCGTACGACCAGGGCGGTTGGGGGGACGGCACCGGAGCGCAGCAGCCGCACGTCCCGTACCCCGCCGACCCGGCGGACCTCTATGGGCAGCAGCCCGTCGGCCCCGGCGGTGAACAGCCCGACTTCTACGGCACTCAGGACGCCTATCCGCCGCCGGAACCGCCCGGCAGGCGCCGCACCGAACCGGAGCCCGAGACCGACTGGGACCCGGGACCCGACCAGGGCGAGCACGCCTTCTTCGCGGGCGGCGATGACGAGGACGACGAGCCGGGAGAGCGCCGAGGACGCGGCGACCGGCGAGGGCGCGGCGACAAGGGCACGGGTGGGAAGGGCAAGGGCGGCAAGGGCAAGAAGGGCCGCAACGGGACCGCCTGCCTGCTGGTCGTGGTCGTCCTGGGCGGCGGTCTGGCCGGCGTCGGGTACTTCGGCTACCAGTTCTACCAAAATCGTTTCGCCCCGGCGCCGGACTTCGCGGGCAGCGGCACCGACCAGAAGGTGACCGTCGAGATCCCGAAGGGCGCGGAAGGCTACGTCATCGGCCAGAAACTGAAGGCCGCCGGCGTCGTCAAGAGCGTGGACGCCTTCGTCTCGGCTCAGGCGAACAATCCCGATGGCAACAAGATCCAGGCAGGCGCCTACATCCTGAAAAAGGAGATGTCGGCCGCCAGTGCGCTGGACATGATGCTCGACCGCAAGAGCCAGGCCAATGTGTTGGTCAGGCCGGGGGAGCGCAACGTTCAGGTGTACAAGGCGATCGACCAGAAACTCGAACTCGCCTCGGGCGCCACCCAGAAGGCCGCCGAAAAGGAGTACAAGAGCCTCGGCCTGCCCGACTGGGCGAACGACAACAAGGACATAAAGGAGCCGCTGGAGGGTTTCCTCTATCCGGGCACCTATCCCGCCGCCAAGGGCATGAAGCCGGAGACGGTCCTGAAGGAGATGGTGTCCCAGGCCAACGAGGCGTACGGCAAGTACGACCTGGAGGCGAAGGCCCGGGAACTCAAGCTGGAGAGCCCGCTGCAGGTCATCACGGTCGCCAGCCTCGTCCAGGCCGAGGGCAAGACGCACGACGACTTCCGCAAGATGGCGGAGGTCGTCTACAACCGCCTCAAGCCCACGAACACCGAGACCAACCAGAAGCTTCAGTTCGACTCGACCTTCAATTACCTGAAGAACGAGAGCAACATCAACATCAGCGAGTCCGAGATCAACAGCAACCAGGACCCGTACAACACGTACACGCAGAAGGGTCTCCCGCCCGGACCCATCGGCAATCCCGGTGACGACGCGCTGAAGGCGACAATGAATCCGACGCACGACGGCTGGATCTACTTCGTGGCGACCGACGGCGAGAACAACACCGAATTCGCCAAGACGTACGCGGAATTCCAGCGGCTCAAGGACAAGTTCAACGAAGCATCCGCCAACTGATTTCGGATCACGGATTTCAATGAGCGACACCATGCGTACGGAGGGCGTCCGGCGTCGCCGGGCCGCCGTGCTCGGCAGCCCCATCGCCCACTCCCTCTCCCCGGTGCTGCACCGCGCCGCCTACCGGGAACTCGGGCTCGCCGACTGGTCGTACGACCGCTTCGAGGTCGACGAGGAGGCACTGCCCGGGTTCTTCGCGGAGCTGGACGACGAGTGGGCGGGGCTGTCCCTGACCATGCCGCTGAAGCGGGCCGTCATCCCGCTGCTCGACGGGATCAGCGAGACGGCGACCTCCGTCGAGGCGGTCAACACGGTCGTCTTCACCGAGGACGGCCGCCGCGTCGGGGACAACACCGACATCCCCGGCATGGTCGCCGCCCTGCGTGAACGTGGCATCGAACAGGTGGACTCGGCCGCGATCCTGGGCGCCGGCGCGACCGCCTCCTCGGCGCTCGCCGCCCTGGCGCGGGTCTGCACCGGCGAGGTCGTCGCCTACGTCCGCAGCGAGGCCCGGGCCGCCGAGATGCGGCAGTGGGGCGAGCGGCTCGACGTCGAGGTCCGTACGGCGGACTGGGCGGACGCGGAGCAGGCGCTGCGTGCGCCCCTGGTGATCGCCACCACCCCTGCCGGTACCACCGACGCCCTGGCAGCCGCCGTGCCGGAGCGTCCCGCCACGCTCTTCGACGTGCTCTACGACCCCTGGCCGACCGCACTCGCCGCCCGCTGGTCCATGTACGGCGGTGCCGTGGTCAGCGGGCTGGACCTGCTGGTGCACCAGGCTGTCCTCCAGGTGGAGCAGATGACGGGCCGTAGGCCGGCTCCCGTGGACGTGATGCGAAAAGCGGGCGAACATGCGCTCGAGGCCCGGTAAGATCCGCTGCTGTTCCGCAGGGGGCGGAACAGCTACGGGGGCCGTACCAGGGGGGTAACCACTCATGACCACAGCTGTGCCACTCGCGTCCGGAAAGGGCGAAATCTTCGAGATCGTCCTGAAATTCATGCCGGACTGGATCCAGGTGCCCGTGCTCTGCCTGATCATCGGGATCGTCGTCCTGTCGTGGCTGCTCAAGCTGAAGCGCTGGATCTCCCACCGGCGCGCGGTGCGGTCCGGTGCGCCGGCCGTCGCGGTGGCGCAGCAGGCGCAGGGCCAGGGGCGGGGCGCGGACTACCTGGGGCAGTACGCCCCGCAGCAGGCACAGCAGGCACAGCAGGCACAGCAGGCACAGCAGACACAGCAGGCACAGCAGGCACAGCCCCGGCAGCCCAGCGGCGCCGACTTCCTCGGCTCCTACGCACCGCAGCAGCCGCAGCGGGAGGGCTCGGCCTGATCCGCGGTGCCGTCCCGCCCCGTCGCTCGCGTCCGTCTTGTGGACCGGCGGCCGGGTCCGCGGGGCGAACGTGGGAGGATCGGAGGTGGCGGGCCAGGGTCGCGCACCCGGTCGCGCCGTCGCCGTACGCGAGGACGCGCGTACGCAGGGCAGCAGCAGGGCGCGGATACTGAGGAGCACCGTTGAGCAGGTTGCGCTGGCTGACCGCGGGGGAGTCCCACGGTCCCGCACTCGTGGCGACGCTGGAGGGCCTTCCCGCCGGCGTGCCGATCACCACGGAGATGGTCGCGGACCATCTGGCACGGCGGCGGCTCGGATACGGTCGCGGTGCCCGGATGAAGTTCGAGCAGGACGAGGTCACCTTCCTCGGCGGAGTGCGGCACGGCCTCACCCTGGGCTCGCCGGTCGCGATCATGGTCGGCAACACGGAGTGGCCCAAGTGGGAGCAGGTCATGGCGGCCGACCCCATCGACCCCGAGGTGCTCGCGGGCCTCGCCCGCAACGCGCCGCTGACCCGTCCGCGCCCCGGCCACGCCGACCTCGCCGGCATGCAGAAGTACGGATTCGACGAGGCCCGGCCGATCCTGGAGCGCGCCTCGGCCCGGGAGACCGCGGCCCGCGTGGCGCTCGGCGCGGTGGCCCGTTCGTACCTCAAGGAGACGGCCGGGATCGAGATCGTCTCGCACGTCGTCGAGCTGGCCGCCGCCAAGGCCCCGTACGGCGTGTACCCGACCCCCGCCGATGTCGAGAAGCTCGACGCCGACCCGGTGCGCTGCCTGGACGCCGACGCGTCGAAGGCGATGGTCGCCGAGATCGACCAGGCCCACAAGGACGGTGACACCCTCGGTGGCGTCGTCGAGGTGCTGGCGTACGGCGTGCCCGTGGGCCTCGGCTCGCACGTGCACTGGGACCGCAAGCTGGACGCCCGGCTGGCCGCCGCGCTCATGGGCATCCAGGCGATCAAGGGCGTGGAGCTCGGCGACGGCTTCGACCTGGCCCGGGTGCCCGGCTCCAAGGCCCACGACGAGATCATCACCACACCCGCGGGCATCAGGCGGGCCACCG
The DNA here is from genome assembly GCF_000720255.1 of Streptomyces griseus subsp. griseus. Taxonomy (GTDB): domain Bacteria; phylum Actinomycetota; class Actinomycetes; order Streptomycetales; family Streptomycetaceae; genus Streptomyces; species Streptomyces griseus_I. The sequence goes on from NZ_JOJE01000003.1 coordinate 375,245, forward strand.
GCCGCTCCGGCGGCACCGAGGGCGGTCTGACCACCGGTGAGCTGCTGCGTGTGCGGGCCGCGATGAAGCCGATCGCCACCGTGCCGCGTGCCCTGCAGACGGTGGACGTCGCCACCGGCGAGGCCGCCCAGGCCCACCATCAGCGCTCCGACGTGTGTGCCGTGCCCGCGGCCGGGATCGTCGCCGAGGCCATGGTCGCCCTCGTCCTCGCCGACGCGGTCGCCGAGAAGTTCGGCGGTGACAGCGTCCCCGAGACCCGCCGCAACGTGCGGTCCTACCTCGACAACCTGACCGTCCGATGAGCGCTCCCCTGGTCGTGCTGGTCGGCCCGATGGGGGTCGGCAAGACCACTGTGGGCGCGCTGCTGGCCGAGCGGCTCGGGGTCGGCTACCGGGACACCGACGCCGACATCGTCGCCGCGCAGGGCCGGACCGTCGCCGACATCTTCGTCGAGGAGGGCGAGCCCGCCTTCCGCGCGCTGGAGAAGGAGGCCGTCGCGCAGGCACTGGTCCAGCACGACGGCGTCCTCGCCCTCGGCGGCGGCGCCATTCTGGACGCCGACACCCGCGAGTTGCTCTCCGGCCGACGCGTCGTCTACCTCTCGATGGACGTCGAGGAGGCGGTGAAGCGCACCGGCCTCAACGCGGCCCGGCCGCTGCTCGCCGTCAACCCGCGCAAGCAGTGGCGCGAGCTGATGGAGGCGCGGCGGCACCTGTACGAGGAGGTCGCCACGGCCGTCGTACCGACGGACGGCCGTACGCCCGAAGAGGTCACGCAAGCCGCCCTGGACGCACTGGAGTTGAAGGAAGCATGAGCGAGTCTGTGACGCGGATCCGGGTAGGCGGCAGCGCGGGCTCCGAGCCGTACGAGGTCCTGATCGGCCGTCAATTGCTCGGTGAACTCGGAGGGCTGATCGGCGCCAGGGCCAAGCGGGTCGCCGTCATCCACCCCGAGGCGCTCGCCGGGACCGGCGACGCGCTCCGCGCCGACCTGGCCGAGCAGGGCTACGAGGCCGTCGCCATCCAGGTGCCGAACGCGGAGGAGGCCAAGACCGCCGAGGTCGCCGCCTACTGCTGGAAGGCGCTCGGCCAGTCCGGCTTCACGCGCACCGACGTCGTCGTGGGCGTCGGCGGCGGCGCGACCACCGACCTGGCCGGCTTCGTCGCGGCGACCTGGCTGCGCGGTGTGCGCTGGATCGCCGTCCCCACCACCGTGCTGGCCATGGTCGACGCGGCCGTCGGCGGCAAGACCGGCATCAACACCGCCGAGGGCAAGAACCTCGTGGGTGCCTTCCACCCGCCGACCGGCGTGCTGTGCGACCTGGCCGCGCTGGATTCGCTGCCGGTCAACGACTACGTGTCCGGTCTGGCGGAGATCATCAAGGCCGGCTTCATCGCCGACCCGGTGATCCTCGACCTCATCGAGGCCGACCCCGAGGCCGCCCGCACCCCGGCGGGCCCGCACACCGCGGAGCTCATCGAGCGCTCCATCAAGGTGAAGGCGGACGTCGTCTCCTCCGACCTGAAGGAGTCGGGTCTGCGGGAGATCCTCAACTACGGCCACACCCTCGCGCACGCCATCGAGAAGAACGAGCGCTACAAGTGGCGGCACGGAGCCGCGGTCGCCGTCGGCATGCACTTCGCCGCCGAACTCGGCCGTCTCGCGGGCCGGTTGGACGACGCGACGGCCGACCGTCACCGCACGGTACTGGAGTCGGTGGGCCTGCCGTTGCACTACCGCTACGACCAGTGGCCCAAGCTCCTGGAGACCATGAAGGTCGACAAGAAGTCCCGGGGCGACCTGCTCCGCTTCATCGTCCTCGACGGTCTCGCCAAGCCGACCGTCCTGGAGGGTCCCGACCCGGCGGTCCTGCTGGCCGCCTACGGCGAAGTCGGTCAGTAAGTCCCCGCACGCGGACTTCTTACCGATTCGCCTCCCGTCACGGGCACTTGGTGCCGCCCCCGGCCGTTCCCAGAACAACGACCAGGGGCGGTACGGTTCGGACAACGCCCCCCCGTCACGCCCTTTAGGGTGTGGAGGAAAGCGGGTTCACCCCCGCCGCCGGCGTCCCTCGCCCGCGGCGAACCGAGCCCAGAAGAACGAGACGGAGTGGCACCGGATGCAGCACGCAGTGGGGTCTCCGCTGCCGCAGCCCCCTCAGCCGGGGCACGGTCCGGCCCACGGTTGGTCGCCGGCCGCGCACCACCCGGGCCCGCATCATCCGGGTCCGCACCCCTCGGGCCCAGGCCCCCAGCAAGGGCCCGCCCCCGTGCCCCCGCCGCCCCCGGGCTTCACCGGAGGGCCGCCCACCGTGCCGCTCCCCCCGGTACCGCCCGCGCCGCCCGTCCCGGCCCCCGACACCACCGGCCACGTCCCGCTCCCGCCGGGCGGCCCGGTGGCCGCGCCCAGCGCGCCCCCGACACCGGCCGCGCCCGACCCGACGACCACCACCCTGGCCGTCCTCCTGATCGGACCCGCGGGCGCCGGCAAGACGAGCGTCGCCAAGTACTGGGCCGACCACCGCCGCGTCCCCACCGCGCACATCAGCCTCGACGACGTCCGCGAATGGGTCCGCTCCGGCTTCGCCGACCCCCAGTCCGGCTGGAACGACCACTCCGAGGCGCAGTACCGGCTGGCCCGCCGCACCTGCGGGTTCGCCGCCCGCAACTTCCTCGCCAACGGCATCTCCTGCATCCTCGACGACGCCGTCTTCCCCGACCGCCCCGTGGTCGGCCTCGGCGGCTGGAAGCGCCACGTGGGCCCCGGCCTCCTGCCCGTCGTCCTCCTCCCGGGCCTGGAGATCGTCCTGGAACGCAACGCCGAACGCTCCGGCAACCGCCGCCTCACCGACGAGGAGGTCGCCCGCATCCACGGTCGCATGGCCGGCTGGTACGGCTCGGGCCTCCCGATCATCGACAACTCCCAGCTCGACGTCCCCCAAACCGCCCACCTCCTGAACGAGGTCCTGGCAAGATCCATCACCAGCCCCCCGAACTGGTAGAGACAGGGGGAGGGCAATCGCCCCGAGCTGCTGACGCGGGGGACCGCACTCACCCAGGGGCGCGGGGCCGTGTCGATATGCGGCTTCGCCGCGTGGGCGCGAACAACCCCCACGCACCCGCACCCGACAACGCGCCGTTGCCCCACTCGGCCTCCCCAACCGGCGCCAACCCCGCGGAGCTCATACGCTCGGCACATGTCAGAGGTGTACGCGTCCCGCCGAAATCGCCTACGGGAGCGCTGCAGCGCGGCCGGCAGCGCGGCAGCGCTGATCTCCCGTCCAGCCAATGTGCGGTACCTCGCGGGCATCGCCCCGCCCGGTGCCGTCCTGCTGCTGGGAAAGCGCGAGGAACTGCTGGTGAGTGCGGGCCCGCCGAACGACCGGCCCGCCGAAGGTCGCCTCGACGAGGCGCTACGGGTGCACGCCCTGCCCCGAGCCGGAGGCGACCCCGCCGTCGCGGCCGTCGGCCTCCTCGTGACGCAGGGCACCGATTCCCTGGCCCTGGAGGAGCACCACCTCACGGTGGCCCGGCACCGCGCCATCCGCTCCGTAGCCCCGGGCCTGCGCCTGGCCGACCTCGGGGGCGCGGTCGAGCAGCTGAGGGTGGTGAAGGACGAGGAGGAGATCTCCTGCCTGCGCATCGGCGCCGAGATCGCCGACCAGGCCCTCGGTGAACTGCTCGAATCCATCCTCGTCGGCCGTACCGAACGGCATCTCGCCCTGGAACTGGAGCGCCGTCTCGTCGACCACGGCGCCGACGGCCCCGCCTTCCCCACTTCCGTCGCGACCGGCCCGAACTCCGGCCGCCGCGGCCACCGCCCCACCGACCGCCGGGTCGAGGAGGGCGACTTCCTCTCCGTCTGTCTGGGGGCGACCTATCGCGGCTACCGCTGCGAGATCGGCCGGACCTTCGTCATCGGCACCTCGCCCGCGGACTGGCAGATCGAGCTGTACGACCTGGTCTTCGCAGCCCAGCGCGCCGGACGGGAGTCCCTCGCGCCCGGCGCCGCGTACCGTGACGTGGACCACGCGGCACGTCAGGTGCTCGACTCCGCGGGGTTCGCGGCGGGCCTTCCCGAACTGACTGGTCACGGGGTCGGGCTCGAAATCGACGAGGACCCGCAGTTGGGTCCCGCGGCCATGGGTAAACTGGACGCTTGCGTGCCGGTCACCGTCGAACCGGGGGTCCACCTCCCGGGCCGGGGCGGTGTCCGGATCGATGACACGCTCGTCGTACGCCCCGAGGCGGACGGCGGACCCGAGCTACTCACCATCACGACCAAGGAGCTGCTCGCGCTCTAGCGCTTGCCCCGGGGTCGTACGTCAGTCCAGGAGATTCCGCAACCGTGGCTTCCACGAACGACCTCAAGAACGGCATGGTGCTCAAGCTCGAAGGCGGCCAGCTCTGGTCCGTCGTCGAGTTCCAGCACGTCAAGCCCGGCAAGGGCCCGGCTTTCGTGCGCACCAAGCTCAAGAACGTGCTCTCCGGCAAGGTCGTCGACAAGACCTTCAACGCCGGCGTCAAGGTCGAGACGGCCACTGTCGACAAGCGCGACATGCAGTTCTCGTACATGGACGGCGAGTATTTCGTCTTCATGGACATGGAGACCTACGACCAGCTCATGGTCGACCGCAAGGCCGTCGGCGACGCCGCCAACTTCCTCATCGAGGGCTTCATGGCCACCGTCGCGCAGCATGAGGGCGAGGTGCTCTTCGTCGAGCTGCCGGCCGCCGTCGAGCTCGTGATCCAGGACACCGAGCCGGGCGTCCAGGGCGACCGCTCCACCGGCGGCACCAAGCCCGCCACGCTGGAGACGGGCCACCAGATCCAGGTCCCGCTCTTCATCACCACCGGAGAGAAGATCAAGGTCGACACCCGCACGAGCGACTACCTCGGCCGGGTGAACAGCTAACCGTGGCTGCCCGCAACACGGCCCGCAAGCGTGCCTTCCAGATCCTCTTCGAGGGCGACCAGCGCGGGGCCGACGTCCTGACGGTCCTCGCGGACTGGGTCCGGCTCTCCCGGTCCGACACCCGGCAGCCGCCGGTGAGCGAGTACACGATGCAGCTGGTCGAGGGGTACGCGGCGCACGCGACGCGCATCGACGAGCTGATCGCCCAGTACTCGGTCGGCTGGACGCTCGACCGGATGCCGGTCGTCGACCGCAACATCCTGCGCCTGGGTGCCTACGAGCTGATCTGGTCCGACGAGACCCCGGAGGCCGTCGTCCTCGACGAGATGGTGCAGCTGGCGAAGGAGTTCTCCACGGACGAGTCGCCCTCGTTCGTCAATGGCCTGCTCGGCCGTCTCAAGGAGCTCAAGCCGTCCCTGCGCCGCGACGAGGCCTAGGCAGCGGTACAAGCAGTCAGCGGTACTACGAACGCCGGAGGGCCCGCAGCGTCACGTCTGCGGGCCCTCCGGCGTGTCCATGCTCATCCCCGTACCCCTGGCACCCCACAGGCCCGTAGAACGCCGCCGGGGTGGCCGGAACCGTCAAGTTCCGGCCACCCCGGCGGCACGTTTCTGCGCAGCCCGCGGAAGGGCTCAGCTCTCCTCGTGGGAGACCGCGCGACGCGCGTCCGCGTCCAGGACGCCCCAGCTGATCAGCTGCTCGGTCAGGACCGAGGGCGACTGGTCGTAGATGACGGCGAGTGTGCGCAGGTCGTCCTGGCGGATCGAGAGGACCTTGCCGTTGTAGTCACCGCGCTGGGACTGGATCGTGGCCGCGTAGCGCTGGAGGGGGCCCGCCTTCTCGACCGGGACGTGGGCGAGACGCTCCAGGTCCAGGACCAGCTTCGGCGGGGGCTCGGCGGCGCCGCCCGGCGTGGTGCCCGGCAGCAGCTCCTGAACCGGGACACCGTAGAAATCCGCCAACTCGGCAAGGCGCTGTACGGTCACGGCACGGTCGCCGCGCTCGTACGAACCGACCACGACCGCCTTCCAGCGTCCCTGGGACTTCTCCTCGACACCGTGGAGGGAAAGGCCCTGCTGGGTGCGGATGGCCCGGAGCTTGGCCCCGAGCTGTTTGGCGTATTCGCTGGACATATAGCTCCCCGGCACTGTGTCGACGCGGCAGGGCCGCGCGGCTGGTAACTCACTGTGAGGTTACGCAGCGTGATTCTTCTGCGTCAAGCCGAATGGTCCACACCGACTCTTCCGTGGTATCGGTGATCGGTTGGGCCAAGAGGGTGACAGTGGTGCGGCAGGGGGGTGATCAGGCGTGTCGCACCGGCCTGCTACCGTGGATGGCGCAAATCCGACGTCCTTTAAGGTCCGTCCCGTGAGGCGGAGAAGGAGGTCCGTTTCGTATGGACAAGCACGACCAGCAGGACCCGCAGCTCGACGAGCACCAGGACCCGCAGGCGTCAGGCGCGAGGCCCGTCCTCGAAGGCCCTGACATCGCACGGGTGCTCACCCGCATCGCCCACGAGATCGTCGAACGCGCCAAGGGCGCCGACGACGTGGTGCTCCTCGGCATTCCGACCCGGGGCGTCTTCCTCGCCCAGCGGCTCGCCGCCAAGCTGGAGCAGATCACCGACCGCAAGATCCCGGTCGGCTCGCTCGACATCACCATGTACCGCGACGACCTGCGCATGCACCCGCCGCGTGCGCTGGCCCGCACCGAGATCCCCGGTGACGGCATCGACGGCAAGCTGGTCGTCCTCGTCGACGACGTGCTCTTCTCCGGCCGCACCATCCGCGCGGCCCTCGACGCCCTGAACGACATCGGGCGCCCCCGCGCGGTGCAGCTCGCGGTCCTCGTCGACCGCGGCCACCGCGAACTGCCCATCCGCGCCGACTACGTCGGCAAGAACCTCCCCACGTCGCTGCGGGAGACGGTCAAGGTCCAGCTCGCCGAGGAGGACGGTCGCGACACCGTGCTGCTCGGCGCCAAGCAGACCCCGTAGCAGGCCGAGCGGGTACGCCGGTCCCGGCGCGCCCCAGTCTGCCCGGAACCTCCCTGTATACGTGAACTGCCTTACGGAGCCTGACAGATGCAGCGTCATCTCATCTCGGCCGCCGACCTCACCCGCGACGACGCCGTCCACATCCTCGACACCGCCGAGGAGATGGCCCGGGTCGCCGACCGGCCGATCAAGAAACTGCCGACCCTGCGCGGCCGCACGATCGTCAACCTCTTCTTCGAGGACTCCACCCGCACCCGGATCTCCTTCGAGGCCGCCGAGAAGCGTCTCTCCGCCGACGTCATCAACTTCTCCGCCAAGGGCTCCAGCGTCTCCAAGGGCGAGTCCCTGAAGGACACCGCCCAGACCCTGGAGGCCATGGGCGTCGACGCCGTCGTCATCCGGCACGGCGCCTCCGGAGCGCCGTACCGCCTCGCCAACTCCGGGTGGATCGACGCGGTCGTCGTCAACGCCGGCGACGGCACCCACCAGCACCCCACCCAGGCCCTGCTGGACGCCTTCACGATGCGACGGCGCCTGGTCGGCCGGGACGCCGGGATCGGGCAGGACCTGTCCGGCAAGCGCATCACCCTCGTCGGAGACGTCCTGCACAGCCGGGTCGCCCGCTCCAACGTCGACCTGCTGCACACCCTCGGCGCCGAGGTCACCCTCGTCGCTCCGCCCACCCTGGTGCCGGTCGGCGTCGAGACCTGGCCCTGCGAGGTCTCCTACGACCTCGACAGCACGCTGCCCAAGTCGGACGCGGTGATGATGCTGCGCGTGCAGCGTGAGCGGATGAACGCCGCGTTCTTCCCCACCGAGCGCGAGTACTCCCGCCGCTACGGCCTCGACGGCGACCGCATGGCGCGGATGCCCGAGCACGCCATCGTGATGCACCCCGGCCCGATGGTCCGCGGCATGGAGATCACCGCCGAGGTCGCCGACTCCGACCGCTGCACCGTCGTCGAACAGGTCGCCAACGGGGTCTCGATCCGCATGGCCGTCCTGTACCTGCTCCTGGGCGGCAACGAACCCGCCGTCAGCCACGCCCGTACCACCGCTTCCACCGAGGAGAAGTAAGCGACCATGAGCAAGATCCTGATCCGTGGTGCGAAGGTGCTCGGCGGCGAGCCGCAGGACGTGCTGATCGACGGCGAGGTCATCGAGGCGGTCGGCACCGGCCTCGACGCCGAGGGCGCGGAGGTCGTGGAGGCGGCGGGCAAGGTGCTGCTGCCGGGCCTGGTCGACCTGCACACCCATCTGCGCGAGCCCGGCCGTGAGGACTCCGAGACCGTCCTGACCGGCACCCGCGCGGCTGCCTCCGGCGGCTACACCGCCGTGTTCGCCATGGCCAACACCTTCCCGGTCGCCGACACCGCCGGCGTCGTCGAGCAGGTCTACCGGCTCGGCCAGGAACACGGCTACTGCGATGTGCAGCCCATCGGCGCCGTCACCGTCGGCCTGGAGGGCAGGAAGCTCGCCGAACTGGGCGCCATGCACGAGTCGGCCGCCGGCGTCACCGTCTTCTCCGACGACGGCAAGTGCGTCGACGACGCCGTGATGATGCGGCGGGCCCTGGAGTACGTGAAGGCGTTCGGCGGGGTCGTCGCCCAGCACGCGCAGGAGCCGCGGCTGACCGAGGGCGCCCAGATGAACGAGGGCATCGTCTCCGCCGAGCTGGGGCTCGGCGGCTGGCCCGCGGTGGCCGAGGAGTCGATCATCGCCCGGGACGTCCTGCTCGCCGAGCACGTCGGCTCCCGCGTCCACATCTGCCACCTGTCGACCGCCGGCTCCGTCGAGATCGTCCGCTGGGCCAAGTCCCGCGGTATCGACGTCACCGCCGAGGTCACCCCGCACCACCTGCTGCTGACCGACGAGTCGGTCCGGACGTACAACCCCGTCTACAAGGTCAACCCGCCGCTGCGCACCGAGCGTGACGTGCACGCCCTGCGCGAGGCGCTCGCCGACGGCACGATCGACATCGTCGCCACCGACCACGCCCCGCACCCGCACGAGGACAAGGACTGCGAGTGGGCCGCGGCCGCCATGGGCATGGTCGGCCTGGAGACCGCGCTCTCCGTGGTCCAGGAGACGATGGTCGAGACGGGCCTGCTGGACTGGGCCCAGGTCGCCGACCGCATGTCCTTCAAGCCCGCCCGGATCGGGCAGGTCGGGGGCCACGGGCGTCCCGTCTCGGCAGGTGAGCCCGCCAACCTCACGCTCGTCGACACGGCATACCGTGGGCAGGTGGACCCCGCGGGCTTCGCCTCACGCAGCCGCAACACCCCCTACGAGGGGCGTGAGCTGCCGGGCCGTGTCACCCACACGTGGCTCCGGGGCAAGGCCACGCTCGTGGACGGGAAGCTGACGTGACATCTGCTGCACTACTGCTCGCGGCCGAACAGAAATCGGCCGAAGTGACCGACTGGGCCGCGCGGGTCGGCTGGGTCGTCGGCCTCGGCCTCTTCGTCGCGCTGGTCTACTGGCTGATGCGCGAGGGCTGGAAGTGGCGCGGCACGCTCCAGGGCGACCTGCCCGAGCTGCCGACGGCGCCGGACGAGCCGGGGGCGGCGAAGCTCACGATGAGCGGCCGCTACCACGGCTCGACCACCGCCGGTCAGTGGCTGGACCGCATCGTGGCCCACGGCCTCGGCACCCGCAGCCGCGCCGAGCTCACCCTGACGGACGCGGGCCTGGACGTCGTACGCCCCGGCGCGACCGACTTCTTCATCCCGGTCGGCGCGCTGCGCGAGGCCCTGCTCGGCAAGGGCATCGCCGGCAAGGTCCTCACCGAGGGCGGTCTGCTCGTGGTGACCTGGGCGCACGGCGACCGGCTGATCGACTCCGGCTTCCGCTCCGACCACGCGGCCGAGCACAACGAGTGGGTTGCCGCCATCAACTCCATGATCAATGACAACACGACGGAAGGCGCACGATGACGACCTCCACCAGGGGAACCTCGAAGGTTCCCGCCGTACTCGTCCTGGAGGACGGCCGGGTCTTCCGCGGCCGTGCCTACGGGGCCGTGGGGGAGACCTTCGGCGAAGCGGTGTTCTCCACCGGCATGACCGGCTACCAGGAGACCCTCACCGACCCGTCGTACGACCGGCAGATCGTCGTCGCGACCGCCCCCCAGATCGGCAACACCGGCTGGAACGACGAGGACGACGAGTCCCGCCGCATCTGGGTCTCCGGCTACGTCGTCCGCGACCCCGCGCGCGTGCCCTCCAACTGGCGCGCCAAGCGTTCCCTCGACGACGAGCTGGTCGCCCAGAACGTGGTCGGCATCTCCGGCATCGACACCCGTGCGCTCACCCGCCACCTGCGCGAGCGCGGCTCGATGCGGGCCGGCATCTTCTCCGGCGAGGCGATCGCCCCGGAGAGCGAGCTCCTCGCGCGCGTGCAGGCCCAGCCGCACATGAAGGGCGCGAGCCTCTACGAGGAGGTCGCCACCCAGGAGGCGTACGTCGTCCCCGCGGTCGGCGAGAAACGGTTCACCGTCGCCGCCATCGACCTGGGCATCAAGGGCATGACCCCGCACCGCATGGCCGAGCGCGGCATCGAGGTGCACGTGCTGCCCGCGACGGCCACCGCGGACGAGGTGTACGCCGTCAACCCCGACGGCGTGTTCTTCTCCAACGGCCCCGGCGACCCGGCCACCGCGGACGGCCCGGTCGCGCTGATGACCGAGGTGCTGGAGCGCAGGACGCCCCTGTTCGGCATCTGCTTCGGCAACCAGATCCTCGGCCGCGCCCTCGGCTTCGGCACCTACAAGCTGAAGTACGGCCACCGCGGCATCAACCAGCCGGTGCAGGACCGTACGACCGGCAAGGTCGAGGTCACCGCGCACAACCACGGATTCGCCGTGGACGCGCCGCTCGACAAGGTCAGCGAGACGCGGTTCGGGCGCGTCGAGGTCTCGCACGTCTGCCTGAACGACGACGTCGTGGAGGGGCTCCAGCTGCTCGACCAGCCGGCCTTCTCCGTCCAGTACCACCCCGAAGCGGCCGCCGGTCCGCACGACGCCGCCTACCTGTTCGACCGCTTCACGTCTTTGATGAACACCGTCCTGATGGAGGGCCAGCGTGCCTAAGCGCACCGATATCCAGTCCGTCCTGGTCATCGGCTCCGGCCCGATCGTCATCGGCCAGGCCGCCGAGTTCGACTACTCCGGCACCCAGGCGTGCCGCGTGCTGAAGTCCGAGGGCCTGCGGGTCATCCTCGTGAACTCCAACCCGGCGACGATCATGACCGACCCGGAGATCGCCGACGCCACCTACGTCGAGCCGATCACCCCGGAGTTCGTCGAGAAGATCATCGCCAAGGAGCGCCCCGACGCGCTGCTGCCCACCCTGGGCGGTCAGACGGCCCTCAACACCGCCATCTCGCTGGACGAGAACGGCGTCCTGGCGAAGTACGGCGTCGAGCTGATCGGCGCCAACGTGGAGGCCATCCACAAGGGCGAGGACCGCGACCAGTTCAAGCTGGTCGTCGAGGCGGTCAAGGCGAAGATCGGGCACGGCGAGTCCGCCCGCTCGGTCATCTGCCACTCCATGGACGACGTCCTCCGGGGCGTCGAGGAACTCGGCGGCTACCCCGTCGTCGTCCGCCCGTCCTTCACCATGGGCGGCGCCGGCTCCGGTTTCGCGCACGACGAGGAGGAGCTGCGCCGCATCGCAGGACAGGGCCTCACGCTGTCCCCGACCACCGAGGTGCTCCTGGAGGAGTCCATCCTCGGCTGGAAGGAGTACGAGCTGGAGCTGATGCGCGACAAGCACGACAACGTCGTGGTCGTCTGCTCCATCGAGAACTTCGACCCCATGGGCGTGCACACCGGCGACTCGATCACCGTCGCCCCCGCGATGACGCTGACCGACCGCGAGTACCAGATCCTGCGTGACATCGGCATCGCCGTGATCCGCGAGGTCGGGGTCGACACCGGCGGCTGCAACATCCAGTTCGCGGTGAACCCCGAGGACGGCCGCGTGATCGTCATCGAGATGAACCCGCGTGTGTCGCGCTCCTCGGCCCTCGCCTCCAAGGCGACCGGCTTCCCGATCGCCAAGATCGCGGCCAAGCTCGCCGTCGGCTACACCCTCGACGAGATCCCCAACGACATCACGCAGGAGACCCCGGCCTCCTTCGAGCCGACGCTCGACTACGTGGTGGTCAAGGCCCCGCGGTTCGCCTTCGAGAAGTTCCCCAGCGCCGACTCCACCCTCACGACCACCATGAAGTCGGTCGGCGAGGCCATGGCCATCGGCCGCAACTTCACCGAGGCCTTCCAGAAGGCGCTGCGCTCGCTGGAGAAGAAGGGCAGCCAGTTCACCTTCGTCGGCGACCCGGGCGACAAGGACGAGCTGCTGCGCGACGCCGTCCGGCCCACCGACGGCCGTATCAACACCGTCATGCAGGCCATCCGCGCGGGCGCCACGCCCGAGGAGGTCTTCGAGTTCACGAAGATCGACCCCTGGTTCGTCGACCAGCTCTTCCTGATCAAGGAGATCGCGGACGAGCTGGCCGCCGCAGACCGGCTGGACGCCGACCTGCTGGCCGAGGCCAAGCGGCACGGCTTCTCCGACCAGCAGATCGCCGAGATCCGCGACCTGCGCGAGGACGTCGTCCGTGAGGTCCGGCACGCGCTGGGCGTCCGCCCGGTCTACAAGACGGTCGACACCTGCGCCGCCGAGTTCGCCGCCAGGACGCCGTACTTCTACTCCTCCTACGACGAGGAGAGCGAGGTCGCGCCGCGCGAGAAGCCCGCGGTCATCATCCTGGGCTCCGGCCCCAACCGCATCGGCCAGGGCATCGAGTTCGACTACTCCTGCGTCCACGCCTCCTTCGCGCTGAGCGACGCGGGCTACGAGACCGTGATGGTCAACTGCAACCCGGAGACCGTCTCCACCGACTACGACACCTCCGACCGGCTGTACTTCGAGCCGCTGACGCTGGAGGACGTGCTGGAGATCGTCCACGCGGAGGCGCAGGCCGGCCCGATCGCCGGTGTCGTCGTGCAGCTCGGCGGCCAGACCCCGCTGGGCCTGGCGCAGGCGCTCAAGGACAACGGCGTGCCGGTCGTCGGCACTCCGCCCGAGGCCATCCACGCGGCCGAGGACCGCGGAGCCTTCGGGCGTGTCCTCGCCGAGGCCGGCCTGCCGGCCCCCAAGCACGGCACCGCCACCACCTTCGCCGAGGCCAAGACCATCGCCGACGAGATCGGCTACCCGGTCCTCGTACGGCCCTCCTACGTCCTCGGCGGTCGCGGCATGGAGATCGTCTACGACGAGACCCGTCTGTCGGCCTACATCGAGGAGTCGACCGAGATCAGCCCCTCCCGGCCGGTCCTGGTCGACCGCTTCCTCGACGACGCGATCGAGATCGACGTCGACGCGCTCTACGACGGCCAGGAGCTCTACCTCGGCGGCGTCATGGAGCACATCGAGGAGGCCGGCATCCACTCCGGCGACTCGGCGTGCGCCCTGCCCCCGATCACCCTCGGCGGCTTCGACATCAAGCGCCTGCGCGCCTCGACCGAGGCCATCGCCAAGGGCGTCGGCGTCCGCGGCCTGATCAACATCCAGTTCGCGATGGCCGGCGACATCCTCTACGTCCTGGAGGCCAACCCGCGCGCCTCGCGCACCGTCCCCTTCACCTCGAAGGCGACCGCGGTGCCGCTGGCGAAGGCCGCCGCCCGGATCTCCCTGGGCGCGACCGTCGCCGAGCTGCGCGCCGAGGGACTCCTCCCGGCGACCGGCGACGGCGGCGAGCTGCCGCTGGACGCGCCGATCTCCGTCAAGGAGGCCGTGATGCCGTGGACCCGCTTCCGGGACACCTCCGGCCGCGGCGTCGACACCGTCCTCGGCCCCGAGATGCGCTCCACCGGCGAGGTCATGGGCATCGACTCCGTCTTCGGCACGGCCTACGCCAAGTCGCAGGCCGGCGCGTACGGTCCGCTGCCGACGAAGGGCCGTGCCTTCATCTCCGTCGCCAACCGCGACAAGCGGTCGATGATCTTCCCCGCTCGTGAACTGGTCGCGCACGGCTTCGAACTGCTCGCCACCTCCGGCACCGCCGAGGTCCTCAAGCGCAACGGCATCAAGGCCACGGTCGTGCGCAAGCAGTACGAGGGCACCGGTCCGAACGGCGAGAAGACCATCGTCCAGCTCATCCACGACGGTGAGGTCGACCTCATCGTCAACACCCCGTACGGCACCGGCGGCCGCCTCGACGGCTACGAGATCCGTACGGCGGCCGTGGCGCGGTCCGTGCCGTGTCTGACGACGGTCCAGGCGCTCGCCGCCGCCGTCCAGGGCATCGACGCCCTCAACCACGGCGACGTGGGCGTCCGTTCGCTCCAGGAACACGCGGAACACCTGACCGCGGCCCGCGACTAGCAGCCCTGAGGGGGACACCGTCAGACGGTGTCCCCCTCTTCGTGAGGACACCATGTACACACTCTTCTTCCGTCTCGTCTTCCGGCGCATGGACCCCGAGCAGGCCCACCACCTGGCCTTCCGCTGGATCCGCCTGGCCGTCCGCGTTCCCGTGCTGCGCACCTTCGTCGCGGCGGTGCTCGCACCCCGCTACAAGGAGCTGCGCACCGAGGCGTTCGGGCTGCGCATGCACGGCCCCTTCGGGCTCGCCGCCGGCTTCGACAAGAACGCGGTCGCCATCGACGGGATGTCGATGCTCGGCTTCGACCACGTCGAGATCGGCACGGTCACCGGGGAGCCCCAGCCGGGCAACCCGAAGAAGCGGCTGTTCCGGCTCGTGAAGGACCGGGCGCTGATCAACCGCATGGGCTTCAACAACGAGGGTTCGCTGGCCGTCGCGGCCCGTCTGGCCTCCCGTACGCCCGTCTTCAGGACCGTCGTGGGGGTCAACATCGGCAAGACCAAGGTCGTGCCCGAGGAGGAGGCCGTCGGCGACTACGTGAAGTCGGCCGAGCGGCTCGCGCCGTACGCGGACTACCTGGTCGTGAACGTGTCGTCGCCCAATACGCCGGGTCTGCGCAACCTCCAGGCCACGGAGGCGCTGCGGCCGCTGCTGAGCGCCGTCCGGGAGGCCGCGGACCGTACGGTGCCGTCCCGTCGCGTGCCGCTGCTGGTGAAGATCGCCCCGGACCTCGCCGACGAGGACGTCGACGCGGTGGCCGACCTGGCGGTGGAGCTCGGCCTGGACGGGATCATCGCCACCAACACCACCATCGCGCGCGAGGGGCTCGGTCTGGAATCCGAACCCTCGCTGGTGAAGGAGGCCGGCGGCCTCTCCGGTGCACCGCTCAAGGCGCGCTCCCTGGAGGTGCTGCGCCGCCTCTACGCGCGCGTGGGCGACCGGATCACCCTGGTGGGCGTCGGCGGCATCGAGAACGCCGAGGACGCCTGGCAGCGCATCCTGGCGGGCGCCACCCTGGTCCAGGGCTACAGCGCCTTCGTCTACGAGGGGCCTCTCTGGGGCCGGGCCATCCACAAGGGGCTCGCCGCGCGCCTGCGCACGAGCCCGTACGCCACCCTCGCCGACGCGGTCGGCGCGGACGTCAGGAAGGCGGGGAAGGCCGCATGAGCGCTCTCGAACCCTTCGGCGCCCGGCTGCGCCGCGCGATGGACGAGCGCGGCCCGCTCTGCGTCGGCATCGACCCGCACGCCTCCCTGCTCGCGGAGTGGGGCCTGAACGACGACGTGGCGGGCCTGGAGCGGTTCAGCCGGACCGTGGTCGAGGCCATGGCCGACCGGGTCGCCGTGCTGAAGCCGCAGAGCGCGTTCTTCGAGCGCTTCGGATCACGAGGCGTCGCCGTGCTGGAGAAGTCGGTCCAGGAGGCCCGGGCGGCCGGCGCGCTGGTGCTGATGGACGCCAAGCGCGGCGACATCGGCTCGACCATGGCCGCGTACGCCGAGTCGTTCCTGCACAAGGACGCCCCGCTGTTCTCGGACGCCCTCACCGTCTCGCCGTACCTCGGCTACGGCTCGCTGAGCCCGGCCGTCGCGCTGGCGCGGCAGAGCGGTACGGGCCTGTTCGTGCTGGCGCTGACCTCGAACCCGGAGGGCGGCGAGGTCCAGCACGCGGTGCGGGCGGACGGCCGGAACATCGGCGCGACCATGCTGGGACACCTGGCGGCCGAGAACGCGGGGGAGGCGCCCCTGGGGTCCTTCGGCGCGGTCGTCGGCGCCACGCTCGGCGACCTGTCGTCGTACGACCTCGACATCAACGGCCCACTCCTCGCGCCCGGCATCGGTGCGCAGGGGGCCACCCCGGCGGATCTGCCAGCGGTCTTCGGCGGGGCCGTGCGCAATGTGGTGCCGAACGTCAGCCGGGGAGTGTTGCGCCAGGGTCCCGACGTGGTCGCTCTGCGTGACGCCGCGGACCGTTTCGCTGAGGAGATCCGGGCCGCGGTGACGGCCGGCTGAGGGGTTGCGGCCACCTGTTCGAGGCCTCGGGCGGGTGGTGTCGCAGGTCCCCGTGGTCGGCTTGAGGCTGGATACATCCTCAAATCCAGGGCAGTATGTCTGAAATATCCTGTCCTGACAGAGGCTGACCAGGACTTTTCCGCTGTTCTCGCTGACTCCGGCGGACTTGCCCGCTAGTCTCCGACGAGAGTCAACGGGCAAGCGTGTTGCTCGTGGCTCACCAGGTGTGGGGCGACTAGGTTCCTCACCGGTCCGTATCCGACAGTTCGACATCCGAGGTGACGTAGGCGTGGCTCTTCCGCCCCTTACCCCCGAACAGCGCGCAGCCGCGCTCGAAAAGGCCGCCGCGGCTCGCCGGGAGCGGGCCGAGGTCAAGAATCGACTGAAGCACTCCGGCGCCTCCCTTCACGAGGTCATCAAGCAGGGCCAGGAGAACGACGTCATCGGCAAGATGAAGGTCTCCGCCCTCCTGGAGTCCCTGCCGGGCGTGGGCAAGGTCCGCGCCAAGCAGATCATGGAGCGACTCGGTATCTCCGAGAGCCGCCGCGTGCGCGGTCTCGGGTCCAACCAGATCGCCTCCCTGGAGCGTGAGTTCGGCAGTACCGGCTCCTGATCCCGGGCACCACCCGGAAGGGAGTCCCGGGCACTCCGGGATTGCTGGAATAATCGCTGCATGGCTGCAACATTCCGGGGGGCGACCCCCGAGCCCCCGGACGTACGTCCGCGGCTGACCGTGCTCTCCGGCCCCTCAGGGGTCGGCAAGAGCACGGTCGTCGCCCATATGCGCAAGGAACACCCCGAGGTCTGGCTCTCGGTGTCGGCGACGACCCGCAAGCCCCGCCCCGGCGAGCAGCACGGAGTCCACTACTTCTTCGTCACCGACGACGAGATGGACAAGCTGATCGCCAACGGCGAACTGCTCGAGTGGGCCGAGTTCGCCGGCAACCGCTACGGCACACCGCGTGGTGGCGTGCTGGAGCGGCTGGAGGCGGGGGAGCCCGTCCTCCTGGAGATCGACCTCCAGGGCGCCCGGCAGGTCCGCGAGACCATGCCGGAGGCCCAGCTCGTGTTCCTGGCTCCTCCCTCCTGGGAGGAGCTGGTGCGCAGGCTCACCGGACGGGGCACCGAGCCGCCCGAGGTGATCGAGCGCCGTCTCGAAGCCGCCAAGATCGAGCTGGCGGCCGAGCCGGAGTTCGACGTGACCCTGGTCAACACCTCCGTCGAGGATGTGGCGCGCGAGCTGCTAGCCTTGATGGATGTCGTGTGATCGTGAAGGTCACACTTCCCTGATTCTTTCCCATCCATCGGAAGGTAGAGCGTGTCCTCTTCCATCTCCGCGCCCGAGGGCATCATCAACCCGCCGATCGACGAGCTCCTCGAGGCCACCGACTCGAAGTACAGCCTCGTGATCTACGCGGCCAAGCGTGCCCGTCAGATCAACGCGTACTACTCGCAGCTCGGCGAGGGTCTCCTCGAGTACGTCGGTCCGCTCGTCGACACCCACGTACACGAGAAGCCGCTCTCGATCGCCCTGCGCGAGATCAACGCGGGGCTGCTGACCTCCGAGGCCGTCGAGGGCCCGGCGCAGTAGTTTTTTCAGCTTGGTTTTCCACAGGCCCGGCAGTCGTGCTGCCGGGCCTGTGGTGTGTCATGGACGTCATACGTTTCCGAGCCGGGGAGAGACGGTGGACAAGCCGAAGGTCGTCCTGGGGGTCAGCGGTGGCATCGCCGCGTACAAGGCCTGTGAGCTGCTGCGCAGGCTGACGGAGTCCGGTCACGACGTCCGGGTCGTGCCCACGGCCTCCGCCCTGCACTTCGTGGGCGCCGCCACCTGGTCCGCGCTCTCCGGCAACCCGGTCTCCACCGAGGTGTGGGACGACGTCCACGAGGTCCCGCACGTCCGCATCGGCCAGCACGCCGACCTCGTCGTCGTCGCCCCGGCCACCGCCGACACGCTCGCCAAGGCCGCCCACGGTCTGGCCGACGACCTCCTCACCAACACGCTGCTCACGGCGCGCTGCCCGGTCGTCTTCGCCCCGGCCATGCACACGGAGATGTGGGAGCACCCGGCCACCCAGGAGAACGTGGCGACGCTGCGCCGCCGTGGCGCCGTCGTCATCGAGCCGGCCGTCGGCCGCCTCACCGGCGTCGACACCGGCAAGGGCAGGCTCCCCGATCCCGGCGAGATCTTCGAGGTCTGCCGCCGGGTACTCGCGCGCGGAGTGAGCGGACCGGACCTCGTCGGGCGGCACGTCGTCGTCAGTGCCGGAGGCACCCGCGAGCCCCTCGACCCCGTCCGCTTCCTCGGCAACCGCTCCTCCGGCAAGCAGGGCTACGCCCTCGCCCGTACGGCCGCCGCGCGGGGCGCCCGGGTCACGCTGATCGCCGCGAACGCGAGCCTGCCGGACCCGGCCGGCGTGGACGTCGTCCCGGTCGGCACGGCCGTGCAGCTGCGCGAGGCGGTGCTGAAGGCGGCCGCCGACGCCGACGCCGTCGTCATGGCCGCGGCGGTCGCCGACTTCCGCCCGGAGACGTACGCGGCCGGGAAGATCAAGAAAAAGGACGGCCAGGACCCGGAACCCGTCGTCCTCGTGCGTAATCCAGACATCCTCGCGGAGATCTCATCCGAACGGGCCCGCCCTGGACAGGTGATCGTCGGCTTCGCCGCCGAGACCGACGACGTCCTGGCCAACGGTCGGTCGAAGCTCGACCGCAAGGGCTGTGACCTGCTGGTGGTGAACGAAGTGGGCGAGCGCAAGACCTTCGGTTCCGAGGAGAACGAGGCGGTCGTCCTGGGCGCCGACGGCAGCGAGACCCCCGTGCCGCACGGCCCGAAGGAGGACCTGGCGGACACCGTGTGGGACCTTGTGGTGGGACGCCTGAGCTGAGCGTTCCTCAGTTCCACGGCCCTTGCGAACCTTGCATACTGGCGTGGCGCCCCTGGCCAAGGACGCTTGCCATTGTGCAGAATGCCTGTGCCGCAGGTCACAGCACTTCCGAGAGGCGAGACAGGGAGGACCGTGGCCGAGCTCGACCGATAAACTGTTCTTGGACGACGGCGGGCGCAGCTCCCGCCCCGTCCACCAATGATCAGCCAGCAGCCGCTGCAACCCCAGGGAGCGTTGTGTCCCGTCGCCTGTTCACTTCGGAGTCCGTGACCGAGGGTCACCCCGACAAGATCGCTGACCAGATCAGCGACACCATTCTCGACGCGCTTCTGCGCGAGGACCCGACCTCCCGGGTCGCCGTCGAGACCCTGATCACGACCGGTCTGGTGCACGTGGCCGGAGAGGTCACCACCAAGGCCTACGCCCCGATCCCCCAGCTCGTGCGGGACAAGATCCTCGAGATCGGCTACGACTCCTCCAAGAAGGGCTTCGACGGCGCCTCCTGCGGCGTGTCGGTCTCCATCGGCTCGCAGTCCCCGGACATCGCGCAGGGTGTCGACACGGCGTACGAGTCCCGCGTCGAGGGCGACGAGGACGAGCTGGACCGCCAGGGCGCCGGTGACCAGGGCCTGATGTTCGGCTACGCCGCCGACGAGACGCCCACGCTGATGCCGCTGCCGATCTTCCTCGCGCACCGACTCTCGAAGCGCCTGTCGGACGTCCGCAAGAACGGCACGATCCCCTACCTGCGCCCCGACGGCAAGACGCAGGTCACCATCGAGTACGACGGCGACAAGGCGGTCCGTCTCGACACCGTCGTCGTCTCCTCCCAGCACGCCTCCGACATCGACCTGGACTCCCTCCTGTCGCCCGACATCCGCGAGTTCGTCGTGGAGCCGGAGCTGAAGGCGCTCCTGGACGAGGGCATCAAGCTGGACACCGAGAACTACCGCCTGCTGGTCAACCCGACCGGCCGTTTCGAGATCGGCGGCCCGATGGGCGACGCCGGCCTCACCGGCCGCAAGATCATCATCGACACCTACGGCGGCATGGCCCGCCACGGCGGCGGCGCCTTCTCCGGCAAGGACCCGTCCAAGGTGGACCGCTCCGCGGCGTACGCGATGCGCTGGGTCGCGAAGAACGTCGTCGCCGCGGGCCTGGCGTCCCGCTGCGAGGTCCAGGTCGCCTACGCGATCGGCAAGGCCGAGCCGGTCGGCCTCTTCGTCGAGACCTTCGGCACCGCCAAGATCGACGTGGAGAAGATCGAGAAGGCGATCGACGACGTCTTCGACCTCCGCCCGGCCGCCATCATCCGCGACCTCGACCTCCTCCGCCCGATCTACGCCCAGACCGCCGCGTACGGCCACTTCGGCCGCGAGATCCCCGAGTTCACCTGGGAGCGCACGGACCGCGTGGACGCGCTGCGTGAGGCCGCGGGCCTGTAGTCACCCGCACCGAGCGACATGCCGGGGCCCGGTCTCCTGGAGGAGGCCGGGCCCCGGTGCGTTTGCGTGCGCACGGCGTGCAGCGGAAGTCGCTCAGCGCAATTCGCTGGTGGCGCGGACCGGGGGCTCGTACGCCGGCGCTCTCCCGGTGCGAAGGTCGCGGTTACTTCGGTGGAGCGCGTCTTCGGGCGTGCGGTGAAACTCAGCAGGTCTGTGCCGCCGCCGACTTGATCTCGGGAGGGACGACGCCGGGGCGCCTCGGGGCGCCCCTGGTTGTCAGTGCGGTTTGGTAAGAATGCAGGTGTGAGCAGCGAGAACGGGCAGGGGGACGGCGGGTCCGTGGAGGGCGCGCCGCCGGAGCAGCTCGCGTTCATCCGGGAGAGTGTGCGCAAGGCGAAGGCGCCGCGGGCCAAGCCGCGGACGTGGCGGGGGGCCGCGCTGGCCAAGGAGCTGCCGGTCGCTCGGGTACTGGTCGACAAGGGTGTGCTGCATCTCGACCGGTACTTCGACTACGCCGTCCCCGAGGAGCTCGACGCCGAGGCCCAGCCCGGTGTCCGGGTGCGGGTGCGGTTCGGGGCCGGTCGGCATCGGGTGCGGGACGGGCGGCGCGAGGGCGGGGGGCTCATCGACGGGTTCCTCGTCGAGCGGCTCGCCGAGTCCGACTACTCCGGGCCGCTGGCCGCGCTCGCCCAGGTCGTCTCGCCCGAGCCCGTGCTGGGTCCGGAACTGCTCGGGCTGGCGCGGGCCGTTGCCGACCGGTATGCGGGAAGCCTGGCCGATGTGCTGCAGCTGGCGGTGCCGCCGCGCAGCGCGCGGGCCGAGCAGCGGCCCTCACCCGCGCCCCTGCCCCCGCCGGGGGCGCCGACGGTGGGGTCCTGGGCGCGGTACGAGCGCGGGGGCGCGTTTCTCGAGGCGCTGGCCTCCGGGAACACTCCCCGCGCCGTCTGGAACGCGCTGCCCGGGCCGGAGTGGAGCGAGGAGATCGCGCGAGCCGTCGCGGCCACGCTGGCCTCCGGGCGCGGGGCACTCGTCGTGGTGCCCGACGGACGGGCCGCCACGCGGGTCGACGCCGCGTTGACCTCGCTCCTGGGGGAGGGCCGGCATGCCTTGCTGACCGCCGACGCCGGGCCCGAGAAGAGGTACCGGGAATGGCTCGCGGTGCGGCGCGGGTCCGTACGGGCCGTCGTGGGGACGCGGGCCGCCATGTTCGCTCCGGTAGGGGATCTCGGGCTCGTCGTGCTCTGGGACGACGGGGACGACAGCCACAGCGAGCAGCACGCTCCGCAGCCGCACGCCCGTGAGGTGCTGCTGCTGCGGGCCGCTCAGGACAAGTGCGGTTTCCTGCTGGGGAGCTGGAGCTGCACGGTGGAGGCGGCCCAGCTCGTGGAGAGCGGGTGGGCCCGGCCGCTGGTCGCTTCACGGGAGCGGGTGCGGCGCGTGGCACCGCTCGTACGGACCGTGGGCGACCAGGATCTCGCGCGCGACGAGGCCGCCCGGGCCGCCCGGCTGCCGACCCTCGCCTGGCAGGTGGTCAGGGACGGGCTGCGCAGCGGGCCGGTACTCGTGCAGGTGCCCCGGCGGGGGTACGTGCCGCGGATGGCCTGTGCGCAGTGCCGGGCGCCGGCCCGGTGCAGGCACTGTTCCGGGCCGTTGGAGGCGCGTGAGGGGGGCATGGGCGGCGCGGGGAGTGCGGTCGGCACGGGCAGTGGTGCTCTGTGGTGCGGGTGGTGCGGGCGGGAGGAGAGCGCGTGGCACTGTCCGGAGTGCGGGGCCTTCCGGCTGCGGGCCCAGGTCGTGGGGGCGCGGCGCACCGCCGAGGAACTGGGGCGGGCGTTTCCGGCCGTGCCCGTGCGGACGTCGGGGCGCGAACACGTACTGGACACCGTGCCGGGGGCGCCCGCGCTGGTCGTGAGCACACCGGGGGCCGAGCCCGTCGCCGAGGGCGGGTACGCGGCGGCGCTGCTGCTGGACGGGTGGGCCATGCTCGGGCGGCCCGATCTGCGGGCCGGGGAGGACGCGCTGCGGCGGTGGATCGCGGCCGCAGCGCTCGTACGGCCTCAGGGGGACGGCGGGACGGTGGCCGTCGTCGCCGAGCCCACGTTGCGGCCCGTGCAGGCGCTGGTGCGGTGGGATCCCGTCGGGCATGCGGTGCGGGAGCTCGGCGAGCGGGCCGAGCTGGGATTTCCGCCGGTGTCGCGGATGGCGGCCGTGTCGGGGACGGTGGAGGCCGTCGCCGAGTTCCTCGCTGCGGTCGAACTGCCCCCGCAGGCGGAGGTGCTGGGGCCCGTGCCGTTGCCCGTCAGCGAGGCGGGGCGACCGCGGCGGCCCGGGGCGCCGCCTCCCGGGGAGCACTGGGAGCGGGCGCTGGTACGGGTGCCGCCGGGCAGGGGTGCCGCCCTCGCCTCCGCGCTGAAGGCCGCGCAGGCGGCTCGGATGGCGCGGGGCGGGGGAGAGGCCGGGCTGCGGGTGTGGGTGCGGATCGATCCGCCGGACATCGGGTGACGCCACCGTCGGGATGTGCGGTGTGATGTGCGTCCGCCCTCCCGGGCACGGGGGGTCTCGGGAGGGCGGGGTATGAGGGGTGCGCGTCAGGTCAGCCGTTGCGGGGGCCCGGGAAGGCCGTCGGCCTGGTCTCGTCGCGCAAGGACGGGCTGCCCGCCGTCGGCTGGGTCGGCATGGCACGGGCCGCGGGGACCGTGGGGGCCGGGATGCCGGTGCCCACACTGACCGTGCGGCTGCCGGACGGCTCCGTGGCGCGCTCGGCCTCGGCGGCCGCCTGGGCGGCGGCACGGCGGGCGCCGTAGCGGCGGTGGACCGCCTGCTTGGTGACTCCGAGGGCGGAGCCCACCGCGTCCCAGGAGAAGCCGAGTGAGCGGTCGAAGTCGACCGCGGCCGTGACCAGGGTCTCGACGCTGTCCCGCAGTTCCTGGGCGAGACGGACCGTCGGGGCGGGCGCGCGTCCGTAGACGACGAAGCCCGTGGAGGGGCCGGAGCGGCGTGGGCGGTAGACGTTGCCCAGTTGGGCGGTGAGGGTGCGCAGCGCGTCCACCTGTCGGCGGACCCGCTCGATGTCCCGCACCAGCAAGTGCAGGCTGGCCCGGGCCTGGGCGTCGTGGGTTGCGTGGTCGGCCATGAACAAGCCTCTCGAACCGGCGTTGCATTGAAAGGGGCGGGCGGCGAAGGCGGCCCGTTGTGGTCAACTCGTTCTTGACCAACGCGGATGAGCTTCGCTGGTCACGGTGTGGGGGCGTATGGGCATATGCGTACGCCCCCTGGGGGTGTTCTCCCCCTGCGCACCACCCACGGCGGCGGTCAGGTCGGCCGTCAACGGGCGGGGGGTTCGGCCATAGACTTGTGCGTCGGTTTACTCGGTCCGTTCGAGAGGGTCCGCTTGCCCATGAAGCTTGTCTTCGCCGGTACTCCTGAGGTTGCTGTTCCCGCTCTGGACGCCTTGATCGAGTCGGGGCGGCATGAGGTGGCCGCGGTGGTGACGCGGCCCGACGCGCCGGCCGGGCGGGGGCGGCGGCTCGTGGCGTCGCCGGTCGCCGAGCGGGCGGAAGAGGCCGGGATCGAAATCCTGAAGCCGGCCAAGCCGCGGGACCCGGAGTTCCTGGAGCGGTTGAGGGAGATCGGGCCCGACTGCTGTCCCGTCGTCGCCTACGGCGCCCTGCTGCCGAGGGTCGCGCTCGATGTGCCGGCTCACGGCTGGGTCAACCTGCACTTCTCGCTGCTGCCCTCCTGGCGCGGGGCCGC
The DNA here is from genome assembly GCF_000720255.1 of Streptomyces griseus subsp. griseus. GTDB lineage: Bacteria > Actinomycetota > Actinomycetes > Streptomycetales > Streptomycetaceae > Streptomyces > Streptomyces griseus_I. The sequence goes on from NZ_JOJE01000003.1 coordinate 399,642, forward strand.
ACCCGTGCAGCACGCCGTCATGGCGGGTGACGAGATCACGGGAGCGTCCACCTTCCTGATCGAGGAGGGGCTCGACTCCGGGCCCGTGTACGGGACCGTGACCGAGCCGGTCCGGCCCACCGACACCAGCGGTGACCTGCTGACCCGGCTCGCCTTCGCCGGTGCGGGGCTGCTCGCGGCGACCATGGACGGGATCGAGGACGGCACGCTGAAGGCCGTACCGCAGCCGGCCGAGGGCATCACCCTCGCGCCGAAGATCACCGTGGAGGACGCCCGGGTCGACTGGGCCGCCCCCGCCCTGCGGGTGGACCGGGTGGTGCGCGGGTGTACTCCGGCACCCGGTGCCTGGACCACGTTCCGGGACGAGCGGCTCAAGCTCATCCAGGTCAAGCCGGTTCCGGAGCGCGACGACCTCGCACCGGGCACGCTCGCCGTCGGCAAGAACAGTGTCCACGTCGGCACCGGCTCGTACGCCGTGGAGCTGCTGTGGGTGCAGGCACAGGGCAAGAAGCCGATGCGCGCGGCGGACTGGGCCCGCGGGGTGCGGATCGCGGACACGGAGCGGCTCGGGGGCTGAGCGGCTCGGGAAGGGCCTCGGAGAGGGTTCGCAAACACCTCGCACACGGGGTCGGGCGTGCGACGTACGCTGGGTGCACCTCTCACCCAGCAAGCCGGAGCACCTTTTTCGTGAGCGACACCTCCCGTCGGCCCCGCAAGCCCTACCGTCGGCCCCAGAAGGACCCCGTCCGCATCCTCGCCTTCGAGGCGCTGCGCGCCGTGGACGAGCGGGACGCGTATGCCAACCTCGTACTGCCGCCGCTGCTGCGCAAGGCGCGGGAGAAGGAGGGGCCCGACACGTTCGACGGCCGGGACGCGGCCCTCGCCACCGAGTTGGTGTACGGGACGCTGCGGCGGCAGGGGACGTACGACGCCGTCATCGCCGCCTGTGTCGACCGGCCGCTGAAGGACGTGGACCCGCCGGTGCTCGACGTGCTGAGCCTGGGCGCGCACCAGTTGCTCGGGACGCGGATCCCCACGCACGCAGCCGTCTCCGCGTCCGTGGAGCTGGCGCGGGTGGTGCTGGGCGACGGGCGGGCCAAGTTCGTCAACGCCGTACTGCGGAAGGTCGCGCAGCACGATCTGGACGGGTGGCTGGAGCAGATCGCGCCGCCCTACGACGAGGACCCCGAGGACCATCTCGCCGTCGTCCACTCGCACCCGCGGTGGGTCGTCTCCGCGCTGTGGGACTCGCTGGGCGGCGGACGGGCGGGCATCGAGGACCTGTTGGAGGCCGACAACGAGCGGCCCGAGGTCACCCTCGTCGCCCGGCCGGGACGGGCCACGACCGAGGAGCTGCTCCGCGAGGAGGCCGCAGTGGCGGGCCGCTGGTCGCCGTATGCCGTGCGACTCACGGAGGGCGGTGAGCCGGGCGCCATCGACGCCGTACGGGACGGACGGGCCGGTGTGCAGGACGAGGGCAGCCAGCTCGTCGCGCTGGCGCTGGCCAACGCGCCCCTGGAGGGTCCGGACGAGAAGTGGCTCGACGGGTGCGCCGGTCCCGGTGGCAAGGCGGCGCTGCTCGGCGCCCTCGCCGCCGAGCGCGGGGCCTTCCTGCTCGCCTCCGAGAAGCAGCCCCACCGGGCCGGGCTCGTCGCCAGGGCGCTCGACGGGAACCCCGGGCCGTACCAGGTGATCGCCGCCGACGGGACCCGGCCGCCGTGGCGCCCCGGGAGCTTCGACCGCGTCCTGATGGACGTGCCCTGCACCGGTCTTGGCGCCCTGCGGCGGCGTCCCGAGGCACGGTGGCGGCGCCGGCCGGAGGACCTGGAGGGGTTCGCTCCGCTGCAGCGCGGTCTGCTGCGCAGCGCCCTGGAGGCCGTACGGGTCGGCGGTGTCGTCGGGTACGCCACCTGCTCGCCCCACCTCGCCGAGACCCGGGCCGTCGTCGCCGACCTCCTCAAGCAGTTCCCGCAGACCGAACTCGTCGACGCCCGGCCGCTGTTCCCGGGAGTCCCGGCCCTCGGGGACGGTCCCGACGTCCAGCTGTGGCCGCATCTGCACGGGACCGACGCGATGTATCTGGCGGTCATCCGACGGACCGGCTGAACCGTCGAGCGGCTCGAACAGGTACGCGCCGGCGATCGCCGGAACTGCCCAGACGGGCCTCACCCTGCTCGGCGAACGTCCCTGGCTGACGGACGCGAGCCGGTAGACGTGTTCCACGCCGTCCGCGACGCGCTGCCAGGTGTAGCGGGCGACATGGGCAGGGCGCGCCACGCGAACGCCCAAGGGGTCCTTTACTATGCGCACCCGATCAGGCCGCGTGCTCTGGCGCCGTGCATCGCAAGGCGCCGGAGAGCCCTCGTAGCGGAGCTACTAGGGGCTCTTCGGCAACGCGGCGAGGCGCGGTGCCCAGGCCGCGCGGCCCGGGTGGGCATGGTGAAAGGAGCCCTAAGCCCCGCCGACCCGCTCCTCCGCCCGGGCCCGTGCGGCCGCGCCGCCGTCGTCCCGGGCCAGCCGGTGCGGCCACCACACCTTCGGGCCGACGTCCAGGAACAGGGCCGTGACCAGCACGGACCGCACGATGAAGGTGTCGATGAGGACGCCGAGGGCGACCGCGAAGCCGATCTCGGCGAAGGCCACCATGGGGAGAGTGCCGAGGGCGGCGAAGGTGCCGGCGAGGACCAGGCCGGCGGAGGTGATGACCGCGCCGGTGGCCGCCAGGCCCGTCACCACGCCGGGGCGGGTGCCCTGACGGCCCGCCTCCTCGCGGATGCGGGTGGTGAGGAAGATGTTGTAGTCGATGCCCAGGGCCACGAGGAAGACGAAGACGAACAGCGGGAAGTCGGTCGACTCGCCCGCGTAGTCGAACACGTATCGGAACGCCAGCGCACTGAGGCCCAGCGCCGCCGCGAAGGACAGGATCACCGTCCCGACCAGCAGCAGCGGGGCGATCAGGGCCCGCAGCAGGGCGCACAGGATCAGCAGCACGACTGTCAGAACCAGCGGGATGATCAGCAGATTGTCGTGCGTGGTCGCCTTGTCCATGTCCAGCAGGGCCGCCGTGCCGCCGCCCACCTTCGCGTCGGCGTCCGGCACCGCGTGGACGGCGTCCCGGACCCGTTCGACGGTCTGTTTCGCCGCCTCGCTGTCCGAGGGGGCGGTCATCGTGGCCTCGAACAGCACCTTGCCGTCGTTGAACGGTTTCGTGCCCGGCGGCAGCCCGAGCGAGGTCGGCACGACCCCCGGGGTCGCCGCGACCGCAAGGCCCACCTGCCGGGCCTGGGCCTGGTCGGAGACGATGACCAGCGGATCACCGCTGCCCGCGGGGAAGTACCGCGCGGACACCTCCTGACCGGTGACCGAGTCCGGTTTCCCGGTGAAGGCGTCCGCGTTGGAGATGCCCGCGGCGCGCAGCTGGATCAGGCCGAGGGAGCACACCGCAAGCACCAGTGCCGTCACCGCCCACGTCATGCGCGGACGCCGGGCGATACGGCGCCCCATGCGGGCCCACACGCCGCGCTCGGAGGGGTCGGGCGTGCCGAGGTGCGGGATCACCGGCCAGAAGATCCAGCGGCCGAAGATGACCAGCAGGGCAGGGAAGAGCGTCATCATCGCGAGCAGGGCGACCGCGACGCCGATGGCCGCGACCGGACCGAGGCCCCGCGTGGAGTTCATCTCGGCCGCCAGCAGCACCAGCATGCTCAGCACGACCGTGGCGCCGGAGGCGAGGACGGCGGGGCCCGCCCGGTGCAGGGCCAGTGCCATCGCCTCGTGCCGGTCCTCGTGACGGCGCAGCTCTTCCCGGTAGCGGGCGACCAGCAGCAGCGCGTAGTCCGTGCCCGCGCCGAAGACGAGCACGGTGAGGATTCCGGCGCTCTGGCCGTTGACCGTAAGGCCCGCGTGGGTGGCCAGGAAGTAGATCAGGGCCTGCGCGGTGAACAGGGCGGCGACCACCGCGAGCAGCGGGACCAGCAGCAACGTCGGACTGCGGTAGGTGATCAGCAGCATGACGATGACGACCGTCATCGCCGACAGCAGCAGCGTCGAGTCGATGCCCTCGAAGGCCTTGGCGAAGTCCGCGGACGTGCCGCCGGGGCCGGCGATGTGCACGGCCAGGCCGCCGCGGCTCTCGCCCGTGACGTCCCGGATGGAGTCGACCGCGGGCTTGATCCGCTCCCAGCCCTTCTCGTCCATCGTGATCGGTACGAGGATCTCCGCCGCCCGGGGACCGGCCGGCCGGTCGTAGACGGGCCCACGGGTCTCCGCGCCCCGGATGCCGTGGTCGCGCAGCTGTCGCAACTGAGCCGCGTCCGCGGTGATCTGCGCCCGGTCCTGTGCGGTGAGCCCGCCGTCCCGGGCGTAGACGACGACGGCGGGGATCTGCTCGGGCCGGAAGTCCTTCGACAACTGCAGTACCTGCGTGGACTCGGCGGACCCCGGCAGCCACGAGGCCGCGTCGTTGTCCTGGGCGTCGGTGAGCTTCTGCGCGAACGGCGCCGTCAGAAACAGCACCACCACCCACAACGCCAGCACCAGCCACTTGGCACGCCGCCCGCAGACCAGATACGCCATGCCTCGGTTACTCGTCATGGAGACCTCCGCACGAGCGCCGTGAAGGGGGCGCGGGACACCGATTTTGGGGCCCCACCGACCGAGCACGGCGCAGCGCATACTCTTGGGTCATGGCCGCGCAGATCAACCCCAGCATCCTGTCCGCCGACTTCGCCCGCCTCGCGGACGAGGCGAAGGCGGTCGAGGGAGCCGACTGGCTCCACGTCGACGTCATGGACAACCATTTCGTACCGAACCTCACGCTCGGGGTGCCGGTCGTAGAGTCCCTGGCCCGTGCGACGGACACCCCGCTGGACTGCCATCTGATGATCGAGGCCCCCGATCGCTGGGCCCCGCAGTACGTCGAGGCAGGTGCCTCGTCCGTCACCTTTCATGTCGAGGCGGCTGCCGCGCCGGTGCGACTCGCCCGGGAGATCCGTGCGAAGGGCGCCCGTGCCTCCATGGCGCTCAAGCCCGCGACGCCCATCGAGCCGTACGAGGACCTGCTGCCCGAGCTCGACATGCTGCTGATCATGACGGTCGAGCCGGGCTTCGGAGGCCAGGCCTTTCTCGACATCATGCTTCCGAAGATCCGCCGGACCCGCGAGTTGATCAGCAAGCACGGGCTCGAGCTGTGGCTTCAGGTCGACGGCGGAGTGTCGGCCTCCACCATCGAGCGCTGCGCCGACGCCGGTGCGGACGTCTTCGTGGCGGGGTCGGCGGTCTACGGGGCGTCCGACCCGGCCGAGGCGGTACGTGCACTACGCAGCCAGGCGGACGCCGCGACCGCCAAGGCGTCGTGGGCCTGCGCACACTAGGGGTTACTGGGCAGACCTCAGGCCAAAGGAATGTGAACGGCGCCCATCCGGGCTGATCAAGTACGCCGGATCTGCAAGGATGAACGGCGAATCCAGAGTGTGAACAGCAGTGAGGAGATCGCCGTGTCGGGTATGTCGGCGGGCCGGTCAGCCATGCGGATGGGACCCGCTGAGCTGGTGCAGGCGGCGGCCATGGCCCGCCGCTTCTACCTCGAGGGCAAGTCCAAGATCCAGATCGCGGAGGAGTTCGGCGTCAGCCGCTTCAAGGTGGCCCGGGTCCTGGAGACGGCCCTCGAACGGGATCTCGTGCGTATCGAGATCCGTGTGCCGGCCGAGCTGGACGCCGAGCGCTCCGACGCGCTGCGCGCCCGCTACGGCCTCAGGCACGCCGTGGTGGTCGAGTCCCCGGCCGATGTCGAGGAGTCGCCCGACCCGGAGAACCTGGGCGAGGTGGCCGCCGACCTGCTCGGTGAGCTCGTCAACGAGGGCGATGTGCTCGGGCTGGCCTGGGGCCGGTCCACCATCCACATGGCCGCCGCCCTCGACCGGCTCCCGCCGTGCACGGTGGTGCAGTTGACGGGCGTGTACGACGCCGGGACCGCCGAGCGCGGTTCGGTCGAGGCCGTCCGCCGCGCCGCGCAGGTGTCGGGCGGCGACGCGCACCCCATCTACGCGCCGATGCTGCTGCCGGACGCGGCCACCGCGGCCGCGCTGCGTCACCAGACCGGAATCGCGCGGGCCTTCGAGTACTTCGACAAGGTCACCGTCGCCTGCGTCTCCATCGGCTCCTGGGAGCCGGGCATCTCGACGGTGCACGACATGCTCAGCGACGAGGAACGGGCGCACTACGCCTCGCTCGGCGTCGCGGCGGAGATGTCCGCGCACCTCTTCGACGCCGAGGGCCGCCGGGTGGGGCGGGACCTGGGCGAGCGGTGCATCACGGTCAAGGCCGACCAGCTCCGCCGTATCCCCGAGGTCGTCGCGATCGCGGGCGGGCAGCGCAAGGCGGCCGCGATCGACGCGGTGCTGCGGTCCGGGCTCGTCACCAGCCTCGTGACGGACACGTCGGCCGCGGACTACCTGATGACGGCGGGGCGGCCGACGCCGAAGCCGGCCCTCAACCGGACCGACCCGGACGGGGCCTGAGGGCCTGAGGGAGTGCGATGAGGGGGCGGTGCACACCGCCCCCTCGTTCATCGACACGGAGGGCCGGCACCGGCGCTCGCCGTCGCCGCCAGCCCTTGGAGGTTCCTCCGAATACGCCCCTGACCTGCTTGGATGATGCGACCGGGGACCGCGTACCGGTCGACATGGGACAATGAAGTACGTGCTCTTCCCCCTGGCTGACCTGTCCGGGGGCCACCTCTGATCGACTGGGATGTGCAGCACGTGCGTTTCCTCAATGACATCCAGCCCGCGTACGACCTGACGTACGACGACGTCTTCATGGTGCCGAGCCGCAGCGCGGTCGGCTCACGGCAGGGCGTGGACCTCAGCTCCCCGGACGGCACGGGCACCACGATCCCGCTGGTCGTCGCCAACATGACCGCCATCGCCGGCCGCCGCATGGCCGAGACGGTGGCCCGGCGCGGCGGCCTCGTCGTCATACCGCAGGACATCCCGAACGACGTCGTCACCGACGTGGTCTCCTGGGTGAAGAGCCGTCACCTCGTCCTCGACACCCCGATCGTGCTGGCCCCGCACCAGACCGTCGCCGACGCGCTGGCCCTGCTGCCCAAGCGGGCCCACAACGCGGGTGTCGTGGTGGACGACGACCGGCGGCCCGTCGGTGTCGTCACCGACCAGGACCTCAGCGGTGTTGACCGCTTCACCCAGCTCGAAGTGGTGATGTCCAAGGACCTGCTGCTGCTCGACGCCGACATCGACCCGCGCGAGGCCTTCAACCGGCTGGACCACGCCAACCGCCGCTACGCCCCCGCCGTGGACAAGGAGGGCCGCCTCGCCGGCATCCTCACCCGCCGGGGCGCCCTGCGCGCCACCCTCTACACCCCCGCCACCGACGCGGACGGCCGGCTGCGCGTCGCCGCCGCCGTCGGCATCAACGGCGACGTCGCGGGCAAGGCCGAGGAACTGCTCGCCGCCGGGGTCGACACGCTCGTCATCGACACCGCGCACGGCCACCAGGAGTCGATGATCAGCGCCATCAAGCTGGTGCGCGACCTCGACCCGGGGGTGCCGATCGTCGCGGGCAACATCGTCTCCGCGGAGGGTGTGAAGGACCTCGTCGAGGCGGGCGCCGACATCATCAAGGTCGGTGTCGGCCCGGGCGCGATGTGCACCACCCGCATGATGACCGGCGTCGGCCGGCCCCAGTTCTCCGCCGTGCTGGAGTGCGCTGCCGAGGCGCGCAAGTACGGCAAGCACGTGTGGGCCGACGGCGGTGTCCGCCACCCGCGCGACGTGGCGATGGCGCTGGCCGCCGGCGCGTCCAACGTGATGGTCGGGTCCTGGTTCGCGGGCACCTACGAGTCGCCTGGCGACCTCCAGCAGGACGCCGACGGGCGGCTGTACAAGGAGTCCTTCGGCATGGCGTCCGCGCGCGCGGTGCGCAACCGCACCTCCGAGGAGTCGGGGTACGACCGGGCCCGCAAGGCGCTGTTCGAGGAGGGCATCTCCACCTCCCGCATGTTCCTGGACCCGGCCCGCCCCGGCGTCGAGGACCTGATCGACTCGATCATCGCGGGCGTCCGCTCCTCCTGCACCTACGCCGGAGCGGCCTCCCTGGAGGAGTTCGCCGAGAAGGCCATCGTCGGCGTCCAGAGCGCGGCCGGCTACGCGGAGGGCAAGGCTCTGCACGCCAGCTGGAGCTGACCCCGGCTCCGCGGGACCCCGTCGAAAACCGGGGGCCGTTCTCCCGCCGGGCCTCTACGGTCCTCGTATGGACATCACCGTGAGCCGTGCGGAGGACATCGCCGTACTGGAGCGGCGCATGCCCTCGTCCAGCGTCGAGGGGTGTCACGCCGCCCGGTTCGCGCGCCAGGAGGCGGGACGGAGCACCTACCTGATCCCGTGGCTCGACGGCAGGCCCGTCGGGCACGCCGAGGTCCGGTGGACCGGCTGCGAGGCGGCGGAGGTACGGCTGGCGCAGCCCGGCTGCCCGGAGATCAACGGCCTTCTCGTGTGGCCCGAGTCGCTCCGCTCCCAGGGCGTCGGCACCTCGCTGGTGCGCGCCGCCGAGCGGTTGGCGCGGGAGCGCGGCGTCGGCGCGATGGGGCTCGGCGTGGGCGACGACAACCGGCGGGCGGCCGCTCTCTATGCGCGGCTCGGCTACCGGCCCACGGTGGCGTACGTCGACCGCTGGGCGTACCTGGACTCCGACGGCGTGCGGCACGAGCGCGCCGACCTGTGCACCTTCCTCGTCAAAGAGCTGCGCTGACGCAAGGGTCCAAAGCCTCCGCGCAACGAATGTCCGGTCACCCGCGAGCAACGCAATGATCTTGCGGGGACGTGCATGGTTGCTGCATTTCAACAGCAACGCTCCGCCCCGTAGGGTGCTGCGCTGTACGTGGCGTGGCGGGGACCCCGCTCGGTGGGTCCCTGCTCGAGCGGGGGTGCCGCCGGTCCCCGCCGCCCTGAGAGGCAGCGACGAAGGAGTCAGCGCGTGCTCGATCAAGGCGCACCCCCGAAGGACCACAACCGGACAGCGCCCCCGTCCCCCGGGCTGGGCACGCGCCTGATGCGTCGCAAGCCCGTGGAACGCCTGGTCGCGGAGGGCGGGCAGGGCGAGGGAGGTTCCCTGCGGCGCTCCCTCGGGCTGTGGCAGCTCACCATGATCAGCATCGGTGCCACCCTCGGCACCGGAATCTTCGTCGTCCTCGGCGAGGCCGTGCCCAAGGCCGGCCCCGCCGTCACGCTCTCCTTCGTGATCGCCGGTCTCACCGCCCTCTTCTCGGCCCTCTCCTACGCCGAACTGGCCGGCACGATCCCCGTCGCGGGCTCCTCCTACTCGTATGCGTACGCAACGATGGGCGAGCTGATCGCCTGGGTGTGCGGCTGGTGCCTGGTCCTGGAGTACGGCGTGTCGGTGGCCGCCGTGGCCGTCGGCTGGGGGGAGTACCTCAACGAACTGCTCGACGGGACCATAGGCGTCACCCTCCCCGCCGCCCTGTCGGCTCCGCCCGGCGACGGCGGCGTGTTCAACCTGCCCGCGCTGATCGTCGTCCTGCTCGCCATGGCCTTCCTGCTCGGCGGCGCCCGCGAGTCCGCCCGCGCCAACACGATCATGGTCGTCGTGAAGATCGCCGCCCTGGTGCTGTTCTGCGCGATCGGCATCCAGGGCTTCCGCTCCGGCAACTACGAGAACTTCATGCCGCTCGGAATGACCGGCGTCAGCGCGGCCGGCGCGACGCTCTTCTTCTCGTACATCGGCTTCGACGCCGCCTCCACGGCCGGCGAGGAGGCGAAGAACGCGCAGCGCGACCTGCCGCGCGCGATCATGCTCTCCCTCGTCATCGTCACCGCGCTGTACGTCCTCGTCGCCGCCGTCGCCGTTGGCGCCAAGCCCTGGCAGGGGTTCACCGACTCCGAGGCCGCGCTCGCCCAGATCATGCGCGACGTCACCGGACAGACGTTCTGGGGCACCCTGCTGGCGTTCTGCGCCGTCGTCGCCATCGCGAGCGTCGTCCTGACCGTCCTCTACGGTCAGACCCGCATCCTCTTCGCGATGTCCCGGGACGGGCTCGTGCCCAAGGTGTTCGCCAAGGTCCACCCGAAGACGGGCGCGCCCCGCGCCAACACGCTGATCGTCTCCCTCTTCTGCGGCATCCTGGCCGCGGCCATCCCCCTCGGCCAGCTCGCCGACGCCACCAGCATCGGCACCCTGTTCGCCTTCGCGCTGGTCAACATCGCCGTCGTGGTGCTGCGCCGGACCCGCCCGGACATGAACCGCACCTTCCGCGTGCCGCTGTCGCCGGTCCTGCCCGCGCTGGGCTTCGCGTTCTGCCTGTGGATGATGGGCAGCCTCTCGGCCGTCACCTGGGTCGTCTTCGGGGTCTGGATGGCCGTCGGGCTCGTGTTCTACTTCCTGTACGGCCACCGCCGTTCCCGTCTTGCCACACCAGAAGCGAAGTGAACCACCCGCAGTGCTGAACGATCTCGACGAACGCATCGTGCACGCCCTCGCCGAGGACGCCCGCCGCTCCTACGCGGACATCGGGCAGCTCGTCGGCCTGTCCGCGCCCGCCGTGAAGCGGCGCGTGGACAGGCTGCGTGCCACCGGAGCCATCACCGGATTCACCGTGCGGGTCGATCCGGCGGCCCTCGGCTGGGAGACGGAGGGGTTCGTCGAGATCTACTGCCGGCGCAACACCTCGCCGGAGATCATCCAGCGGGGCCTGGAGCGCTACCAGGAGGTCGTGGCCGCGTCCACCGTCACGGGAGACGCGGACGCGGTCGCCCAGGTCTTCGCCTCGGACATGCGGCACTTCGAGAGGGTCCTGGAGCGGATCGCCGGGGAGCCGTTCGTGGAGCGCACGAGATCCGTGCTGGTGCTGTCGCCGCTGCTGCGCCGGTTCTCGTCGGGGTCGCCCACGTAAAGCGCTGGTGGGCTCGGGGAACGCGGGTCTGCGCTCAATGTCATGGCCCGGCGACATTGATCCACGACACGCTTCGCGCGCGTCCGGCGACTGACCCGGACGCTGTACACGTACGCCTTCCTCGACGACTTCGTGCTGCTCTACCCGGTGTACGCGCTGCTCTTCAGCGACACCGGCCTGTCGGTCTGGCAGATCTCCTCCCTCTTCGCCCTGTGGTCGGTCACGGGCATGGTGCTGGAGGTCCCCTCGGGCGTCTGGGCCGACGCGGTCTCGCGTCGGCTGCTGCTGTGGCTGGGGCCGCTGCTGACCGCCGTCGGCTTCGCGCTGTGGGTGCTCACCCCCTCGTACGGAGCCTTCGCCCTCGGCTTCGTCCTGTGGGGCGCGCGGGGAGCGCTCGGTTCCGGCGCCCTGGAGGCGCTGGTCTACGAGGAGTTGGAGCGGCTCGGCGCCGACGACCGGTACACGCGCGTCATGGGCCGGGCCGCCGCGGCCGGTCAGGTGGGCGTGATGGCGGCGACGGCACTCGCCGGGCCGGTCCTCGCGGCGGGCGGCTACCTGGCCGTGGGTGCGGCGAGCGTGCTGGCCTGCCTGCTCACCGCGCTGACGGCGACCCGGTTCCCCGAGCAGCGGTCCGCCTCGGCGGTCGAGGCGGAGGCCGGCGACAGCTGGGCGGCGACGCTGCGCGGCGGACTCGCCGAGGCCCGCCGCGACCGGTCCGTACGCGGAGCCCTGCTGCTCGTGCCCGCCGTCACCGCCGTATGGGGCGCCCTCGACGAGTACACACCGCTGCTGATCCGCGACACCGGCGTCCCGGACGGGACGGTGCCTTACCTCCTGGTGCTGGTCTGGGTGGGAGCGACGGTCGGCAGCCTGCTCGCCGGCACCGCCGAACGCCTCGGCCGAGTCGGCCTCGCCCTTGTGCTCGCGGCCTCCGCGCTCGCTCTCGCCGCCGGAGCGCTGGCGCGGACACCGGCCGGCATCGGCCTGGTGGCGCTGGCCTTCGGCGGCTTCCAGCTGGCGACGGTGCTGGCGGACGCGCGGCTCCAGCAGCGCATCGACGGCGGTGGCCGGGCCACGCTGACGTCCGTCGCGGGCCTGGGCACCGAGCTGACCACGGTCGCGGTGTACGGCGGCTACGGAGCACTCGTCTCCACGGTCGCCGCGCACAGCACCGCGTTCGCACTGTTCGCGGTGCCGTACCTGGTCACGGCGCTGGTGATCGTCACCGGAGGGCGGGCGCGTCTCAGGCGCTGAACGCTCCGCCGGAGCCGAAGGCCAGCGCGGCGAAGCGCTCGCCGATGCGGCGGTGCGTGGCGGCGTCCGGGTGGAGCTGGTCGGGCAGCGGCAACTCGGCCGAGTCCGCCTCGCCGTAGAGGTCACGGCCGTCGAGATGGTGCAGGTGCGGGTCGTCGACCGCGCGCTGCTTCACGATGCGGGCGAGTTCGTCCCGGATGACGTTGAGCGTCAGCTTCCCGGCGGCCCGCTCCGCGGGATCGCCCATGGCCACGAACTTCAGCACGCCCTCGCTGACGTTGCTGAAGTCGGGGGCGGCGGGGCCAGGAGTGTCCTCGTGGATCGGGCACAGGATCGGCGAGACGACCAGCAGCGGAGTGGTCGGGTGGCCCTCGCGGATGGTGTCGAGGAAGCCGTGCACCGCCGGGGCGAAGGCCCGCAGACGCATCAGATCGAGGTTGACCAGGTTGATGCCGATCTTGAGGCTGATCAGGTCCGCGGAGGCGTCACGGATGGACCGGGCGGTGAACGGGTCGAGCAGGGCGCTGCCGGCGAAGCCGAGGTTGATCAGTTCCACGCCGCCGAGCGAGGCGGCCAGCGCCGGCCAGATCGTCGTGGGGCTCGCCGCGTTCGAGCCGTGACTGATCGAACTGCCGTGGTGCAGCCACACCCTGCGGCCGTCCACAGACGCGGGCTCGACGGGGGCATCGGTGCGCAGGGCCACGAGCTGGGTCGTCTCGTTGTACGGCAGCCAGATCTCGATGTTCTTCTCACCGTCGGGAAGACCCGGGAAGCGGACGGTGCCGACCGGGCCGGGCCGTGTCTCCGCGGACCCGGTGGCCATGTCCACCAGGCGGACGTTGCCGCCGGTCGTGCTCGCCCGGGCGGTGAGACGGCCGTCGACGAGCAGGTCGTACACGCCGTCCGGACGGGGCGGAGCGCCCTCGTACGCCAACTTGGTGCGGAGCGTGTCCAGTTCGACCGCGGTCGCCCGGGTGCGGAACGCCAGCCGTACGCCCGAGGGCTGGGCTTCCGCCCCGGCCAGCTGCCCGTCGGAGTTCTGGGCGCGCGCCCAGGCGGGCAGTCGGTGCGGCAGCACGCCGTGCTCGGTGTGCTCCAGGTCGAGGGCGCCGCGCAGCAGGTCGGCGGTGAGGGGGGTGGTGATCCAGTCCGGGGCGTTCATGATCCCAGCCTGCCAACCGCATACCGGGTTCCGCATGGAGTTTTCCGGCCAGGGCCCGGGGCACGGCCGGTTGTACCGGACCGGGCGCGCAACGAATCGCCGTAGAGGTGCCTCGTGACGCAACGAACCGCTCACCGGCGCGCAACGGCTCCTTCTTGTCCGCCCGACTCCGCCACCCGTACCGTCTACGTGGCCCCCACAACCATCCCTTCGCCCCGGTGAGGACACCCATGCGCACCGCCCTGCTCCAGAGCTCCGGCCGGCCCGGCTCGGTCGTCGAGAACCTCAAGGTCCTCGACGAGGCCGCCGACCGCGCCGCCGCCGCGGGTGCGGGACTGCTGGTCGCGCCGGAGATGTTCCTCACGGGCTACGCGATCGGCGACGACATCGCCCGCCTCGCCGAGCCCGCCGACGGCGACTCCGCCGACGCGGTCGCCGAGATCGCCGCGCGGCACCGGCTGGCGGTCGCGTACGGGTACCCGGAGCGCTCCTCCGACGTCGTCTTCAACTCCGCCCAGCTGATCTCCGCCGAAGGCGCGCGGCTCGCCAACTACCGCAAGACCCACCTCTTCGGCTGTTTCGAGCGCGACCACTTCGTGCCGGGCGACCAGCCGGTCGTCCAGGCCGAACTCGACGGCCTCACCGTCGGGCTGATGATCTGCTACGACGTCGAGTTCCCGGAGAACGTCCGCGCCCACGCCCTCGCCGGCACCGACCTCCTGGTGGTGCCGACGGCTCAGATGCACCCCTTCCAGTTCGTGGCCGAGTCGGTGATCCCGGTACGCGCCTTCGAGAACCAGATGTACGTCGCCTACGTCAACCGGGTCGGCACGGAGGGCGAGTTCGAGTTCGTCGGGCTCTCCACGCTGGCCGGCCCCGACGGAGTGGCCCGCGCCCGTGCCGGCCGGGGCGAGGAGCTGGTGTCCGCCGACGCCGACCCCGCCCTCCTGGCCGCCTCCCGCGAGGCGAACCCGTATCTGAAGGACCGCCGTCCCGGGCTCTACGGGTCCCTGGTCTGAGTTGCCGCCTCGCCGCCCCCTGAGCTTCTCCCAGTACCTTTCGCGCAAGGAGTCCGTACCCCATGACGTCCACCGTGCCCAACGCCGTCGAGCACGCAGACGAGCAGCAGCCGCCGATCACCATGTTCGGCCCGGACTTCCCCTATGCGTACGACGACTTCCTCGCCCACCCGGCGGGCCTGGGGCAGGTCCCGGCGACCGAGCACGGCACGGAGGTCGCGGTCATCGGCGGTGGTCTGTCCGGCATCGTGGCCGCGTACGAGCTGATGAAGATGGGCCTCAAGCCCGTCGTGTACGAGGCCGACCGGATCGGCGGCCGGCTCCGGACCGTCGGCTTCGACGGCTGCGACCCGTCGCTGACCGCGGAGATGGGCGCGATGCGCTTCCCGCCGTCCTCCACGGCGCTGCAGCACTACATCGACCTGGTGGGACTCGAGACCCGGCCCTTCCCCAACCCCCTCTCGGAGGCGACCCCTTCGACGGTCGTCGACCTCAAGGGCGAGTCGCACTACGCCGAGACGATCGATGACCTCCCGCAGGTCTACCGGGACGTCGCCGACGCCTGGAACCGGTGTCTCGAAGAGGGCGCCGACTTCTCGGACATGAACCGCGCCCTGCGCGAGCGGGACGTGCCGCGCATCCGCGAGATCTGGTCCCGGCTCGTCGAGAAGCTCGACAACCAGACCTTCTACGGCTTCCTCTGCGACTCCGAGGCGTTCAAGTCCTTCCGCCACCGTGAGATCTTCGGCCAGGTCGGCTTCGGGACGGGCGGCTGGGACACGGACTTCCCGAATTCCATCCTGGAGATCCTCCGGGTCGTCTACACCGAGGCCGACGACCACCACCGCGGCATCGTCGGCGGCAGCCAGCAGCTGCCGCTCCGGCTCTGGGAGCGCGAGCCCCAGAAGATCGTGCACTGGGCCCGGGGGACCTCGCTGGCGAGCCTTCACGAGGGCGGCGAGCCCCGCCCGGCCGTGACCCGGCTGCACCGCACCGCCGGCAACCGGATCACCGTGACGGACGCGAACGGCGACATCCGCACCTACCGGGCGGCGATCTTCACCGCCCAGTCCTGGATGCTGCTGTCGAAGATCGCCTGCGACGACTCGCTCTTCCCGATCGACCACTGGACCGCGATCGAGCGGACGCACTACATGGAGAGCTCGAAGCTCTTCGTGCCGGTCGACCGGCCGTTCTGGCTGGACAAGGCCGTCGACGACGAGGGAAATCCAACCGGGCGTGACGTCATGTCGATGACGCTCACCGACCGTATGACGCGCGGCACTTACCTCCTCGACGACGGCCCCGACAAGCCCGCCGTCATCTGCCTCTCCTACACCTGGTGCGACGACAGCCTGAAGTGGCTGCCGCTGTCCGCGAGCGAGCGGATGGAGGTCATGCTGAAGTCGCTGGGCGAGATCTACCCGAACGTCGACATCAGGAAGCACGTCATCGGCAACCCGGTCACCGTCTCCTGGGAGAACGAGCCCTACTTCATGGGCGCGTTCAAGGCCAACCTCCCCGGCCACTACCGCTACCAGCGGCGCCTGTTCACCCACTTCGTGCAGGACCGGCTGCCCGAGGACAAGCGGGGCATCTTCCTCGCCGGTGACGACATCTCCTGGACGGCCGGCTGGGCCGAGGGCGCGATCCAGACCGCGCTGAACGCGGTCTGGGGCGTCATGCACCACTTCGGCGGGGAAACCGACGCGACCAACCCGGGCCCGGGCGACGTGTTCGACGAGATCGCGCCGGTCGAGCTCCCGGAGGACTAGGGCCTGTCGTTCAGGTCACGCCGCAGCCGCGGGGTCCAGAAACCGCTGCTTCCCGGCGACCTGATCCGAACGACAGGCCTAGACCCCTGCCGCGCGCGCCTTCTCGAACACCTCGGCGGCGACGTCCTTCAGCTCCTGGGCGTCGCGGGTCGAGCCCTGGAGGTCGATGAGGATCTCGTCGAGGCCGACCTCGGCGTGGGCGGCGAGGTCCTCGACGATCTGGTCGACGCTGCCCTGGAAGGGCTGACGGTCGGGGCCGTCGTACCCCCCGGCCAGGTAGTGCGGGTTGGTTCGCAGGACCGTCTGGACCGGCTCCGTGCGTCCGCGCTCGGCGGCCAGGTCCTGGAGCCGCTTCCACTGCTTGGCGAGCGCCTCGGCGCCCATGCCCACCGGCATCCAGCCGTCGGCGCTGTCGACCAGCCGGCGCTGGGCCTTCGGCGAGCTGGCCGCCAGCAGGATCGGGATCGGCCGGGCGGGCTTCGGCCCGACGACGGCCGACGCGATCGTCGTGACCCGGCCGTCGTACGCCACCGGGTCCGGGCCCCACACCGCGCGGCACACCTCGATCAGCTCGTCCAGCACCTGGCCACGCTCCTCGAAGGGCCGGACCGAGGCGGCCGCGTACTCGTCGAGCGACCAGCCCGTGCCGAAGCCCGCGACCACCCGGCCGCCGCTCGCCGCGTCCAGCGTGGCGAGGGCCTTGGCGAGCTGGAACGGTATGTGCAGGGGGGCGACGAGGACGCTCGTGCCCAGCCGGACCCGCTCGGTGGCCGCAGCGGCGAGCGTGAGGGTGACCAGGGGCTCGGCCACACCGCGGTAGGCGTCCGGCCAGGGCAGGCCCTCGATGCCGTACAGGCCCTGGGTGGCGGGCTCGGGGAACAGGGCGCGCTCGTACACCCAGAGGCTGCTGTAGCCGATCCCTTCGGCTGCGCGTGCCACGTCGGGCACGTCGCGTCCGAGGTCGTACTGCTTGTTCTGGGGGAGACCGAGTCCCAGTCTGGTCGCCATGCCCACCGCTCCTTCGACACGTGGTCAATTTCTGTCGAACGTACAACTTTCATTGATCAGTTCGGCGGGGCGGGCGCGGGAATCGGCCACCGGGCGGGCGGCTCAGTCCGGCAGAGGTGTCAGCAGCATGCGGCCCGCGAACCCGACCGCCGTGTCGAGGCGTTCGGCGAACTCCGCGGCGAGGTCCGGCAGTCGGCGCAGGGCCCACAGCGCACGCGCCGCCGACCAGGTGGCGTCCCGGGCGCGCTCCAGGCTCCACGAACCGAGCAGATGGGTCAGCGGGTCGGCGATCTGGAGGAGGTCGGGGCCCGGCATCAGATCTTCGCGGATACGCTCCTCCAGCGAGACGAGGAGATCGCCCACGCGGTCGAACTCGTCCTCCAGGTCGGCCGGTTCGCAGTGCAACGTACGACAGGCGTCCACGACGGCGAGCGCCAGGTCGTGCCCGATGTGCGCGTTGATGCCCGCCAGCGCGAACTGCAGCGGACGTACGCCGGGATGGCGGCGGAACTGGAACAACGGCCGCCAACAGGCCGGTGGGCGACGCTCGTCCGCCACCGCGTCCACGGCTGCCAGGTACCGCTCCGCGAACCGTACGTCCAGCGTGATCGCGGCCCGGGCACCGGCGAACCGGCCCGCGTCGATGTGCCGGTCCACCTCCTCGGTGACGGTGAGGTAGACGCGGTTGAAGACCGCGATTCCGTCCCGTTCGGGCAGTGCGGCGGCCAGGACGCGCATGCGGGACAGGACGGTGTCGACCGAGTCCACGGATGAGGTGAACTGTTCCGATTGCGGCATGACGGCAGGGTCGCAGCCCTACGCTGATCCGGGTGCCGGCGGGCCCGACGCTTCCCCAGAACGGGGGAACGCGCCCGCCGTGGGGGAGGGGAGCAGCACCGTGTCAGGCTTACGCGCCCAGCGTCTCGCCGCACGCAGAGCGGAACGCAGGCGTGCCGTGCGGCGCGCCGCGATGGTGGCGGCGGCGTCGATCGTGGCCGCCGTCGGCACCGTGACCGGAACGCTGGCCGCGTTCGGTGACGGGCGGGGATCGGACCAGGCCGCGCCGGGCGTGGCCGTGAGCCGCTCGGAGGGCCAGAAGTCGTTCCCGGCCGTGCGGTCGGCGTCACCCTCGCCGACCGTCACCCCCTCGCCGTCCACCTCGCGTTCGCATGCCTTGAAGCGGGCGAGCAGCACGCCGTCGCCCGCCGCGACCGGGGCCCGGCCCGGGACGGGGACACGGTCCGCCGCCTCCGCCCGGCTGTACCGGCACCCCGCCTCCCAGGTCCTCGACTGGCTCGGCGACCACCCCGACGACCCCCGCCAGGACGTCATCAGGTCCCGGATCGCCGACCGGCCGGCGGCGGTGTGGTTCGCCGACTTCGACCCCGCGACCATCACCGCACGGGTGCGGGCGGTCACCGCGGCAGGCTCGGTGCGGGGGCGGGTGCCCGTCGTCGTCGCGTACGCCGTCCCGGGCCGTGACTGCGGCGGAGCCTCCGAGGGCGGGGCACCGGACCTGGACGCCTACGACCGCTGGATCGACGCCTTCGCCGCCGGGCTGGGCTCCGGCGAGGTCGTCGTCGTCCTGGAGCCCGACTCCATCGCCCAGGCCGACTGCCTCGCGGCCGGACCACGCGCCGCCCGATTCGCCTCGCTGGCCCGCGCGGGCCGTGCGATGAAGGCCGCGGCACCGAAGGCACGGGTCTACTACGACGCCGGCCACTCCGCCTGGAACGCGCCCGCGAAGCAGGCGGCCTGGCTGAGGCAGGCCGGCGCCGCCTCGCCCGCCGGGTCCGACGGCATCTTCAGCAACGTCTCCAACTTCCACCGCACGGCCGACGAGATCGCCTATGACCGACAGGTCCTCGACGCCCTCGGCGGCCCCGCGAGCCTCGGTGCCGTCATCGACACCAGCCGCAACGGCAACGGCGCCCCGGCCGACGGCCAGTGGTGCGACCCGGCCGGGCGGAAGATCGGCCGGGCGCCCACACTGAACACCGGCGAGCCCCGGATCGACGCCTACCTGTGGGTGAAGCTGCCGGGGGAGTCGGACGGCTGCAAGGGCACGCCGGGCACCTTCTCGCCCTCCTACGCCTACGACTTGGCGCGCTGAGCCCCGTCACCGGTCTCGCCGGTCTCGTCGGCCTCGCTGTCGTAGGAGCTGGTCCCCTCGTCGAGGAGGGGGTGCTGGGTCTTGAGGTGGGCCGGGGCGAAGGCGCGCAGCGCGTGGTAGCCAGTGATGACGACCAGGGTGCCCAGGGCGATGCCGCTGAGGGAGAAGGTGTCGGTGAACTTCATGGTGACGTTGCCGACGCCGATGATGATGCCCGCCGCGGCCGGCACCAGGTTCAGCGGATTGCGCAGGTCCACCCCGGCGTTGAGCCAGATCTGGGCGCCGAGCAGGCCGATCATGCCGTACAGGATGACGGTGATGCCGCCGAGGACTCCGCCCGGGATCGCGGCCACGACCGCGCCGAACTTCGGGCAGAGACCGAAGAGCAGGGCGAATCCGGCGGCGGCCCAGTACGCGGCCGTCGAGTAGACGCGGGTCGCGGCCATCACGCCGATGTTCTCCGAGTACGTGGTGTTCGGCGGGCCGCCGACCGCGGTGGACAGCACCGAGCCGATGCCGTCGGCCGAGATCGCCGTACCCAGCCTGTCGTCGAGCGCGTCGCCGGTCATCTCGCCGACCGCCTTGACGTGCCCGGCGTTCTCCGCGATCAGCGCGATGACGACGGGCAGGGCGACCAGGATCGCGGACCACTCGAAGGACGGCCCGTGGAAGGAGGGCAGCCCGATCCAGTCGGCGTGGCCCACCCCGGACAGGTCGAGCCGCCAGTGGTCGGTGACCTTGCCGCTGCCGTCCGCCGAGTGGATCCGGCCGAAGATCCGGTCGAAGGCCCAGGAGATGCCGTATCCGAAGACCAGGCCCAGGAAGATCGCGACGCGGGACCAGAAACCGCGCAGGCAGACCACCGCCAGACCGGTGAACAGCATGACCAGCAGGGCGGTCCACTGGTCCTGGGGCCAGTAGGTGGTGGCGGTCACCGGGGCGAGGTTGAAGCCGATCAGCATCACGACGGCGCCGGTGACGACCGGCGGCATCGCCGCGTGGATGATCCGCGCCCCGAAGCGCTGCACGGCGACACCGACGAGGAACAGCGCGACGCCGACGACCAGGACCGCACCCGTCACGGTGGCGCTGGTCCCGCCGTCGGCCCGGATGACCGCCGCGACTCCCACGAAGGAGAGCGAACAGCCCAGGTAGCTCGGCACCCGGCCGCGGGTGGCGAGCAGAAAGATCACGGTGGCGACGCCGGACATCATGATCGCCAGGTTCGGGTCCAGGCCCATCAACACGGGGGCCACGAACGAGGCGCCGAACATGGCCACCACGTGCTGGGCGCCGAGCCCGACCGTGCGGGGCCAGGAGAGCCGTTCGTCGGGGCGGACCACGGCTCCTGGGGCCGGATTGCGTCCGTCGCCGTGCAGTTTCCAGCGGACGCCAAGATCCATGGTGCGGTATCGCTTTCGTCGTGGGGGCGGCTTGCGGGGCACCGGTACGGGTGCCCGGACCATTGTCCGGACCCATGGCCCGGGGCGATCGCTCGGACCCATTGTCAGGGCGGAATCGAGGGTGAGCGTCCGCTTAGGATGGGGATGGTTGTCCCATACATCTCAGGAGCCCCACCCGTGACCGCCGAAGCCCTGTCCGCACCCGCCCTGTCGTACGGCCGCCTGATCCCCGTCACCGTCCACTTCGACGACCTGGACGCCCTCGGACTGCTCCACAACGCCCGCTACCCGCTCATGGTCGAGCGGGCCTGGGCGGAGTTCTGGGAGGCGCACGGCATCAGCTTCGCGGGCGACTGGACCACCGCAGGCGACGCCTGCAACGCCGTGAAGGAACTGCGGATCACCTACGAGGCCCCGGTCACGCGGCCGGGCGCGTACGCCGTCCACCTCTGGCTGGAACGGCTCGGCACGACCGGGCTGACGTACGGCTTCCGCTTCTGCTCGACCGACGGCGTCGAGACCTACGCGCACGGGACGCGGGTGCTGGTCCGGCTGGACGCGACGACCATGCGTCCCGCGCCGTGGAGCGAGGAGTTCAGGGCCGCGGGTCGGACACTTCTGCGCTCGGCCGACTGATCTTCGGACGGTCCCGGTCGCCGCTGCGCAGAACCCCCGCGAACGCCGCGAGCCCGCAGGCCAGCACCGTCACCAGGCCGAACGAGACCACGAGGCTGGTCACCTGCGCCAGCGTGCCGATCGCGCTGGGCGCGACCAGCCCCGAGGTGTACGTGATCGTCGCGACGCCCGCGATCGCCAGACTGGGGTTCGGGCCACTGCGGCCGGCCGCGGCGAAGCACAGCGGTACGACGACGGCGATACCGAGGCCCATCAGCGCGAACCCGCCCATCGCCACGGCCGGCTGGTCCGCCACGACGATCAGCACCCCGCCGAGGGCCGCGAGGACACCACTCACCCGGACCGTGCGCACGGAACCGTAGCGGTCCACCACCCGGTCGCCGGCGATCCGGGCGATCGCCATGGTGAGCGTGAAGCCCGTGGTGCAGGCGGCCGCCAGACCGGCCGAGCTCTCCAACTGGTCACGCAGGTACACCGCCGACCAGTCCAGGCTCGCGCCCTCCGCGAACACCGCGCAGAAGCCGACCGCGCCGATGAGCAGCGCCGACCGGGGCGGCAGGGCGAACCGGGGCGGCGGTTCCTCGTCCTCGGCCGGCTGCAGGTCCAGCACCCACGAGCACGCGACCACGCCGACGGCGGTCAGCACGGCCGCCGCCAGGGCGTGGTGCAGCCGCGCGTCGGCCCCGAGGTGCGCGGCGAAGGTGCCCGCCGCCGAGCCGACCAGGGCGCCCGCGCTCCACATGCCGTGCAGACCGGACATGATCGACCGGCCGATTCTGGTCTCGACCTCCACGCCCAGCGCGTTCATCGCCACGTCCGCCATGCCGGCCGTCGCCCCGTAGACGAACAGGGCCAGGCAGAGCGTGAGCAGGTTCGGCGCGAGGGACGGCAGTACGAGCGCCACGGTCCACAGGCCGATCAGCCCACGCAGGGCGTTGCGGGCGCCGAAGCGGTGACTGACGCTGCCCGCGAGCGGCATCGCCACGGACGCGCCGAGCGCGGGGAAGGCGAGGGCGAGGCCCAGTTGGCCCGCGCTCACCGAGGCGTGGTCCTGGATCCACGGCACGCGGGTCGCGAACGACCCGGTCACGGCTCCGTGCACGGCGAAGACGGCCGCCACGGCGTACCGGGCGCGCCTGACCTCACGTTGCTCGTAGACCACTCCAGTCATTCTCCGGCCCCTCCCCGGCAGTGTCCGCCCTGCTCCCGTACGTTGGCTCGGCGTAAACTATCAGGGACCCTGCCTGATAGATAGGTGACGGGTGCGCCTCCGGCGTGGAACCGTGCCGCTCCGCCGATCTGGGAGGATTCCCGGCATGCCCGCATCCCCGAGCACCGCCCGGGCCATCAACGACCGGCTCGCCCTGCGCCTGTTGCAGCGGGAAGGCCCGCTGACGGCGGCGCAGTTGAAGCAGTTGACCGGCCTGTCCCGGCCGACGGTCGCCGACCTCGTCGAGCGGCTTGCCGCGGCCGGGCTGATCGCGGTCGTCGGGGAGGCGGGGGAGCAGCGGCGGGGGCCGAACGCGAAGCTGTACGGGATCGTCGCCGACCGGGCTCAGCTGGCGGCCCTGGACGTGCGTACCGAGGGCGTCTCGGTGGTCGTGTCCGACCTGCTGGGCCGGGCGTTGGCGGAGGCGTCGGTACCGATCGGCGACGACACGGGGACGGGGCCCGCGGTGGAGCGGGCGGTGGCGCTCGTCGAGCGGGCGGTGAAGGAGGCGGGGGCGGACCGGCTGCACACCGTCGGCATCGGTGCGCCCGGCCTCATCGACCCCGCGAGCGGCGAACTTCGCGATTCCACGGGGCTGCCCGAGTGGCACCGGCGCCTGGTCGCCGCCCTTCAGGATCGGCTGCCCCAGGCCCGGGTGATCGTCGAGAACGAGACGAACCTCGCGGCGCTGGCCGAGCAGCGTCAGGGCGCCGCTCGCGACCGGGACACCTTCGTCCTCCTCTGGCTGGGCCAGGGCACGGGCGCGGCGGTCGTCCTCGACGGCCGCCTGAGGCGCGGTGCCTCAGGCGGTACGGGGGAGATCGGGTTCCTCCCGGTGCCGGGGACAGCGGGACTGCCGTCGGCCACCGACTGCGAGGGGGGCTTCCATTCGCTGGCCGGGGCGTGGGCGATCGAAGAGTTGGCGGAGCGGGCCGGGGTTCGGGGGGAGAGGGCCGTGGTGGCGGAGGTGGTGCGCGCGGCTGTGGACGTCGTGTGGAGCGCGAGGGCCGCGGCTGCGGCTGTGACGGGCATCGGGGTCGAGGCGAGCCCGGCGGCCGGGGCGGCGGCGAGGTCAGGGCGGTACGACGAGGCGGCTGCGGCTGCGGCTGCGGCTGCGGCTGCGGATGCGGATGCGGATGCCGGCACCGGCCGGAGGGCCGGGGTGACGGCGCGGCCAGGGCGCTATGCGGCTACGGATGCCGGCACCGGCCCCGGGTTTGATCTCGTGGCAGCAGACCGCTTCCTCGACACTCTCGCCGATCGGCTCGCGATCGGCGTGGCCTCGGTCGCCGCCCTCCTGGATCCCGGGTGCGTGGTGCTCGGCGGGGAGATCGGCCAGGCCGGGGGAGAGGTGCTCGCCGCTCTGGTCGAGGAGCGAGTCCGCCGGCTGTCGCCCCTGCCCACGGAGGTACGTCCCAGCACCCTGGGCGGCGGCGCGGTCCTGCGTGGCGCGCTGCTGACGGCACAGGAGACAGCGCAGGAGGAGTTGTTCGCACCGGCGGAGCGGTAGCCGGCGGGCGGCTGTCAGGCGGATGAGGGCAGAAGGACCCCCCGGCCCGCGACGGCAGGCCCAGCCCGGCCGGCCAGGCCCTGTCCCGGCTGGCGGGTCTCGCCCTGGCGGCGGGTCTCGCCCGCGTCGTGAGCCCGGCCCCGTCATGGCCCGTCAGCAGACAGGCCAGGCCTGCCCAGCAGCCCCCGCTCCGTCCGGCAGTTCTCGTCGGCCACGGCAGACTCCACCCGATCACAGGCCCCGTCCGGCCAAGAGGCCGGCCCGCCCCGCTGGAAGGCCCGCCACGGCAGGCCCGGCACGCCATGGCAGAACCCGCCCTTCCTGCGGACCCCGCCTCTCCGGGCGGGCCCCCGTCTCTCCGGGCGGAGCCCGCCTCTCCGGGCGGGCGCCGCCCGTCTCGCACGGGCCCGCCCCGCTGGAAGGCCCGCCACGGCAGGCCCGGCACGCCATGGCAGAACCCGCCCTTCCTGCGGACCCCGTCTCTCCGGGCGGGCCCCCGTCTCTCCGGGCGGGCCCCCGTCTCTCCGGGCGGGCGCCGCCCGTCTCGCACACTCCGCCCCGCCCTTTCGGGCAGGCCCCACCCCGCTGGCAGGCGCCCCGCCCTACCCAGCCGCCCCCACTCACACCCTCCCCTCACCTCCGCCCGAAGCGCTTCGTGAGGTACTCCTCGAACGTCCCCTTCCCGACGGCTCGTTCCGGGGCCAGGTGGCCGCCCGATCGGAAGCCCCGGTAGGCCGCGCCCCAGAGCGGGACGTTCACGACGGCTCGGCGTCGGCCGGTGGCCGTGAGGTACGCCTGGGCCAGGGAGCTGAGCGTCCGCACCTCGGGTCCACCCATGTCCTCGGCCCGGCCGGCCGGCGCGCCGGTCGCGAGCTCCGCGAGGCGCGCCGCGACCTCACCGACCTCGATCGGCTGGTCCCGCACGTGGGCCGGCAGGAGCATCACCGGAGACTTGGCGAGCCCCTGGAACATCTGGACGAGCAGATCGTGGAACTGGGTGGTCCGCAGGACCGTCCACCCCAGTCCCGACTCCTCGACCAGCCGCTCCACGGTGTGCTTGGTGCGGTAGTAGCCGAACGGCACCCGGTCGACACCGACGATCGAGATGTAGACGAGATGGCCCACCCCCGCCCGCCGCGCCGCCGCGATCAGATGGGTCGCCGCACGCTCGTCACCGCCACGCGGCGAGCTCGCGCAGTGGACGATCGTGTCCACGCCCTCGACGGCCGCGTCCAGCCGGCCCCCGCCCTCACGCAGGTCCACGGCGTACGGTCGGCTGTGGCGGCTGAGCACCCGCACCTCGTGCCCGTCCGTCCGCAGCCGCTCGGTGACGAGCCGGCCGAGCGTTCCGGTGCCGCCGGTCACCAGGATCGTGGTCATGGTCCTCGGTCCTTCCGAACATCGGGCGTTCCCGTCCGGAACGCCCCCTCGTCAGTGGAGACCGAACAGACCCGCGCGATGTGACAGGCCGCTACGACCGTCCGAGCTGACGCCGTACGAAGTCCAGCTTGTCCGGGCTGACCACGGCCCGCATCCCTGCGATCAGCCCGTCGCGGTACTCGAACGCCAGCACGCCGATCAGCGTGTCGTCCGCCGATGCCGCCACCCCGCTGGCGCCGTTGATCTCGACCATCGTGAAGTCCCAGCGCGTCGCGTACTTCCGCGCCGCGCCCACCACGAACCGGATGACCTTCTCGCGCCCCTCGATCGGCCGCAGGGCCGCGCTGACCCTGCCGCCACCGTCGCTCCACCAGGTCGCGTCGGCCGCGAGCAGTTTCTCGAGACCGGCCAGGTCGCCGTCCCGGGCCGCCGTGAGGAAGGACGCGACGAGCTCCTCCTGCCGCTCGGGAGCGGGCGTGAACCGGCTCTCCGGCGCCGCCACCCGCCGCACCGCGCGCCGGTACAGCTGACGGCAGTTGGCCTCGGAGAGGTCCAGTACCCCGGCGATCTCCCGGTGGCCGTACCCGAACGCCTCCCGCAGCACGTACACCGCCCGCTCGGTCGGGGTCAGCCGCTCCAGCAGCACCAGCACCGCCACCGACACGGCGTCGCGCCGCTCGGCCGACTCCAGGGGGCCGAGTGCGCCGTCGGAGGTGATCAGCGGCTCCGGGAGCCACGGCCCGACATACTGCTCCCGTCGTGCCCGGGCGGAGGTCAGACGGGTCAGACAGAGGTTGGTGACGACCTTCGCGAGCCAGGCCGCGAGGTTATCGATGCCCTCGCGCTCGGCTCCGCTGAGGCGCAGGTACGCGTCCTGGACGGTGTCCTCGGCCTCGTCGGCGGAGCCCAGCATGCGGTACGCCAGACCGAACAGGCGAGACCGGTGGCTCTCGAACTCGTCGGCAATGGCGGACGTCATGCGTTCACCCTGCCAGAAGGGCACGGGAGACCCGGCGGCGGGGAAGGGCCGTCGTCACCGCCGCCGGGCCGTCACCCCAAGGAGTCAGAAAGGACTAGACCAAGTCCAGTGCCACGTTCTGTGACTCACCCCACATGGTTCGCCCGTATGGGCGTCGATCAGGCGTGGCACACTGGCCTTGTACCAGAAGCAGCGCACTCCGGGGTCGGTGAAAGTCCGAACCGGCGGTTACAGTCCGCGACCCGATCGCTTCCAGCGATCGGTTGACCAGGTGAAATTCCTGGACCGACGGTTAAAGTCCGGATGGGAGGCAGTGCGCGGCGGGCGGGCATTCGTGCGCGCCGCCGTCCGTGCTCGTCCATGTGGACGAGCCTGTCCGGCGACGCCCGGTGCCGGTTCGTACATTCTGTCGTCATCGACAGCCCCGGAGTCCGTGCCCGAAGAGGCAGGAGGACCCGGGACGTGTTCACCGGAATCGTCGAAGAGCTGGGTGAGGTCACCGCCGTCGAGAACCTCGGCGACGCCGCCCGCTTCCGGCTGCGCGGCCCCGTCGTCACCGACGGCGCGAAGCACGGCGACTCCATCGCCGTGAACGGGGTCTGTCTCACCGTCGTGGAGCACGAGGGCGACGAGTTCACCGCCGACGTCATGGCGGAGACCCTCAAGCGCTCCAGCCTCGGCGCCCTCGCCGTCGGCTCCCGGGTCAACCTCGAACGCCCCACCGCCGTGGGCGCCCGCCTCGGCGGACACATCGTCCAGGGCCACGTCGACGGCACCGGCCACGTCCTCGAACGCACCCCGTCCGAGCACTGGGAGCTCGTGAGGATCTCCCTCCCCGCCGACCTCTCCCGGTACGTGGTGGAAAAGGGCTCCATCACCGTCGACGGCATCAGCCTCACCGTCGTCGAGGCAGGCCCCGACCACTTCACCGTCAGCCTCATCCCCACCACCCTCGACCTGACCACACTCGGCGTGAAGCAGCCCGGCGACCCGGTCAACCTCGAGGTCGACATCGTCGCCAAGTACGTCGAGCGCCTGCTGGCGAACAGTCAGGGAGCGGGCACTCAGGGAGCGAACACTCAGGGAGCGGGCCGATGAACTGGCTGAACTCCGAGGCGTTCGTCGCCTTCGACCAGCACATCCTCTGGTCGGACATGATCGGCAACATCCTCGGTCTGATCACCCTCGCCCTCGGATGGCGCCGCTCCCTGTGGACCTGGCCGGTGCAGTTCCTCTCCGGCCTCATCCTCTTCGGAGCCTTCTTCGGCCACCTCACCGGCAGCGCCGGCAAGCAGGTCGTCGTCATGGTCGTCGCCCTGTACGGCTGGTGGCAGTGGAACCGCGACAAGGGCCGGGCCGAGGACGGCCACATCGTCCCGCGGTTCGCCACCTGGACCGAGCGCGCGGCGATGGTCGGCGCGGCCGCCGCGGGCACGGTCGGGGTCGCCCTGCTCTTCAAGGCGTACCCGAGCCTGTCCTGGGACCCCTGGCCGGACGCGTACATCTTCGTCGGCACCATCGTCGCCATGTACGCCCAGGCCCGCGGCATGGTCGAGTTCTGGTTCGCCTGGCTCCTCGTCGACCTCGTCGGCGTCCCCCTGAACTTCGCCAACGGCTACGCATTCTCCGGCTTCGTCTACGTCATCTACGGCGCACTCGTCCTGTGGGGCATGCGCGACTGGTGGCTGCGCTCCCGCAAGGCCGCGCGGCCCACCCTGGAAGGAGCGCCGGCATGAGCGCGGCAACGATTCTGTACAGCACCGAAGACGTCGAGGACCTCACCCTCGACCCGGTCGAGCAGGCCATCGCCGACATCGCGGCCGGCCGCCCGGTCGTGGTCGTCGACGACGAGGACCGTGAGAACGAGGGCGACCTCGTCATGGCCGCCGAGAAGGTCACCCCCGAGATCGTCGCGTTCATGATGAGCGAGTGCCGCGGCCTGATCTGCGCTCCCATGGAGGGCGAGGAGCTGGACCGGCTCCGGCTGCCGCAGATGGTCGAGGACAACACCGAGTCGATGAAGACCGCCTTCACCGTCTCCGTCGACGCCTCCGCCGCGCACGGCGTCACCACCGGCATCTCCGCCTCCGACCGCGCCACCACGCTCCAGCTGCTCGCGAACGGCACGGCCGAGCCGGGCGACTTCGTCCGCCCCGGGCACATCTTCCCGCTCCGTGCCAGGACCGGCGGCGTGCTCGTACGCAACGGCCACACCGAGGCCGCCGTCGACCTCGCCCGCCTCGCGGGCCTGCGCCCGGTCGGCACGATCGTCGAGATCGCCGGTGAGGACGGCCAGATGCTGCGCCTGCCCGAACTGATCCCGTTCGCCCGCAAGCACGGCCTGACGATCATCTCCATCGAGGACCTGATCGCCTACCGCCGCTCCGCCGAACCCACCGTCCGCCGCGAGGCCGAGGTCAACCTCCCCACCGTGCACGGCACGTTCACGGCGTACGGCTACCGCTCCACCGTCGACGGCGTCGAGCACGTCGCCCTCGTGCACGGCGAGATCGGCGACGGCGAGGACGTCCTCGTCCGCGTCCACTCCGAGTGCCTCACCGGGGACGTCTTCGGCTCCGCCCGCTGCGACTGCGGCCCGCAGCTCGACGCCGCCCTGGAGCGCATCCAGGCCGAGGGCCGGGGCGTGGTGGTCTACCTGCGCGGCCACGAGGGACGCGGCATCGGCCTGCTGTCCAAGCTGCGCGCCTACGAACTCCAGGAACGCGGCCACGACACCCTCGACGCCAACCTCGAACTCGGCCTGCCCGCCGACGCCCGGGACTACGGCGCCGGCGCGCAGATCCTCGCCGACCTCGGTGTGCACAGCCTGCGCCTGATGACGAACAACCCCGAGAAGACCGACGCGCTGCTGCGCCACGGCCTCAAGGTCACCCGGCGCGAGCCGATGCCCGTGCAGGCCGGTGAGCACAACCTCCGCTACCTGCGCACCAAGCGGGACCGGATGGGGCACGACCTGCCCTGGCTGGACACGGCCCCCGTGTCCACCTGCGGCAACCAGTAAGAGAGAACAACGAGGAGAGACGTGAGCGGCAAGGGTGCACCGGAACTGTCCGTACGCAACGTCGGAGACCTGCGGGTCGCCGTCATCGCGGCACAGTGGCACGAGCAGGTGATGGACGGCCTGGTGAACGGCGCGCTGCGCGCCCTGCACGAGCTGGGGATCGACGAGCCGACCCTGCTCAGGGTCCCCGGCAGCTTCGAGCTCCCGGTGGTCGCCAAGGTCCTCGCGGGCCGGGGCTACGACGCGATCGTCGCCCTCGGAGTCGTCATCCGCGGCGGCACCCCCCACTTCGACTACGTGTGCCAAGGCGTCACCCAGGGACTCACCCAGGTCTCCATCGACACCGGCGTCCCCATCGGCTTCGGCGTGCTGACCTGCGACACCGAGGAGCAGGCCTTGGACCGCGCGGGCATCGAGGGCTCCAACGAGGACAAGGGACACGAGGCGGTGACGGCGGCCGTGGCGACCGCGGCCACCCTCCGCTCAGTATCTGAACCCTGGCGCTGAGGGATGCCCGTCTACGCGTAGGGTGGGACCACCATGTCCAAGAAGACGTTCGAGGAGCTCTTCACCGAGCTCCAGCACAAGGCCGCCAACGGCGATCCCGCCACCTCCCGCACCGCCGAACTCGTCGGCAAGGGCGTCCATGCCATCGGCAAGAAGGTCGTCGAGGAGGCCGCCGAGGTCTGGATGGCCGCCGAGTACGAGGGCAAGGAGGCGGCGGCCGAGGAGATCTCCCAGCTGCTGTACCACGTCCAGGTGATGATGGTCGCCCGCGGCATCTCCCTCGACGACGTCTACGCCCACCTGTAGAACCCCGTTCCACCAGACATCCCGCACGCACATCACGCAAAGGAAGCCGACCTCATGCTGCGCATCGCCGTCCCCAACAAGGGTTCCCTGTCAGGCCCTGCGGCGGAGATGCTGCATGAGGCCGGCTACCAGCAGCGCCGCGAGTCCAAGGAACTGCGCATCGTCGACCCGGAGAACGAGGTCGAGTTCTTCTACCTCCGCCCCCGCGACATCGCCATCTACGTCTCCTCCGGCCGCCTCGACATCGGCATCACCGGACGCGACCTGCTCATCGACTCCGGCGCCAACAGCGAGGAGATCCTCCCGCTCGGCTTCGCCCGCTCCACCTTCCGCTACGCCACCAAGCCGGGCACGGTGAACGGCCTCGCGGACCTCAGTGGCAAGACGGTCGCCACCTCCTACGAGGGCATCGTCGCCAAGCACCTCGCCGACCAGGGCATCGACGCCTCCGTCGTCCACCTCGACGGCGCCGTCGAGACGGCCATAGAGCTCGGGGTCGCCGAGGTCATCGCCGACGTCGTGGAGACCGGCACCTCCCTGCGCAACGCGGGCCTGGAGGTCTTCGGCGAGCCCATCATGAAGTCCGAGGCCGTCGTGATCCGCCGCAGCGGCGCGGACACCGAGGAGGCCGCTGAGCCGAAGGTTCAGCAGTTCCTGCGCCGCCTGCAGGGCGTCCTGGTGGCCCGGACGTACGTGATGATGGACTACGACTGCCGGGTCGAGCAGTTGGAGAAGGCCGTCGCCCTCACCCCCGGCCTGGAGTCCCCGACCGTCTCCCCGCTGCACAACGAGGGCTGGGTCGCCGTCCGCGCGATGGTCCCCGCCAAGGAGGCCCAGCGGATCATGGACGACCTGTACGAGATCGGCGCCCGGGCCATCCTCACCACGGCCATCCACGCCTGCCGCCTCTGAGCCGGGGGGCCGTACTCCGATGTCCGATCTTCCGACCCTGCCCGTCACTTTCCGGCCGGGCCGCACCCGTGTGGTTCTGCTCACCGCCGGAGCCGCGATCTTCGTGGTGATCTCCGCCGTCGCGCTGCTGCTCGACCAGCTCGGCCCGGGGGAGCGCCTCAGCTTCATCCTCACCGGCGCGCTCATCTTCGGCGTGCTGGCCCTGCTCGCCCGGGTGAAGGTCGTCGCCGACGACTCCGGTGTCACCGTGGTGAACATCGCCGGCCGCAGGCGCCTGGCCTGGGCGGAAATCGTCCGGGTGAACCTCCGTTCGGGTGACCCCTGGGTCTTCCTCGACCTCAGCGACGGCACCAGCCTGCCCGCGCTCGGCATCCAGCCGGGCATCGCCAAGCAGCGCGCCATCGAGGACGCGCGGACGCTGCGCGCCCTCGCCGAGGCCCGGTCCATCCAGGACCCCGAGGAACATCGGGGCTGACTCAGGGCCTTCCACCCTGCCGCTCATGCCGGTGTCTTGATTAATCTGGTGGGCGGAGGCGCCGTCCCGCGCCTCCGCTCCTGTCGTGCCGCCCGGCGCACAGGGGTTCCTGCTAACCGAGGAGTGACCCTCTCCGGCGATGGACGGATCGTCCTGTAGTACCTGCGCCGCCCCCTCCCGACCGAGCGCGGACCGTGTCCGCGCCCACGCGGAGGCGGCGGCATCATGACCACCCCCCTGCTGCTCCTGGCAGCCGCGTTCCTGCTCATCCTCGCCAACGGCTTCTTCGTCGCCGCCGAGTTCGGCCTGGTCACGGTCGACCGCCCGGACGCCGAGAAGGCCGCCGCCGAGGGCGACAAACGTGCTCGTACGGTCGTCGAGTCGCTGAAGGAGCTGTCCTTCCAGCTCTCCGGCACCCAGCTCGGCATCACCATCACCTCCCTCGTCGTCGGCATGCTCGCCGAACCGGCGCTCGCGCAGCTGCTGCACGGCCCGTTCACCGCGATCGGCGTCCCCGAGGGCGCCGTCTCCGGGGTCGCCGTGGCCGTCGGCATGCTGCTGGCCTCGGCCGTCCAGATGGTGGTCGGCGAACTCGTACCCAAGAACTGGGCGGTGTCCCGGCCGCTCCAGGTCGCCCGCTTCGTGGCCGGCCCGCAGCACGCCTTCGCCCGCCTGTTCCGCCCGGTCATCGCCGCCCTCAACGCGGTCGCCAACCGCCTGGTACGGGCCCTGGGCGTGGAGCCGACCGCGGAGCTGGCCTCCGCCCGCACCCCGGAGGAGCTCGTCTCCCTGGCCCGGCACTCCGCGCAGGCCGGCGCCCTCGAACAGGACACCGCCGACCTCTTCGTGCGGACGCTGTCCCTCGCCGAGCTGACCGCGCAGCACGTCATGACCCCGCGCGTGAAGGTGAGCGCACTCCAGTCGACGGCGACCGCCGAGGACGTGGTCA
The DNA here is from genome assembly GCF_000720255.1 of Streptomyces griseus subsp. griseus. GTDB lineage: Bacteria > Actinomycetota > Actinomycetes > Streptomycetales > Streptomycetaceae > Streptomyces > Streptomyces griseus_I. The sequence continues at coordinate 432,189 of NZ_JOJE01000003.1, forward strand.
ACCTGACCCGCGCCACCGGCCTGTCCCGCTTCCCCGTCTACCGGGAGAAGATCGACGAGATCGTCGGCATGGCCCACCTCAAGGACGCCCTGGCCGTCCCCGCGCACGAACGGCTGCGCACCCCCGTCGACCGCATCGCGCGCCCCGCGCTGCTCGTCCCCGAGACGCTCCCGGTCCAGCCCCTGCTGGCCCGGCTGCGCAGCGAGCAGCCCATCGCGGTGATCGTCGACGAGTACGGCGGCACGGCCGGTGTCGTCACCCTGGAGGACATCGTCGAGGAGATGGTCGGCGAGGTCCGCGACGAACACGACGGGCAGGACGTGCCGGAACTCGCCGCCGCTCCGCCCGAGGACGGCAGGCTCGCCTGGGACGCCGACGGCAGCTGCCGCGTCGACATCCTCCAGCGCATCGGCCTCGACGTGCCCGAGGGGCCGTACGAGACCGTCGCCGGCCTGGTCGCCGACCTCCTCGGCCGCATTCCCGCCGTGGGCGACCGGGCCGAGCTGCCCGGCTGGCGGCTGACCGTCCGCCAGGTCGGTCACTACCGCGCCGAGCGGGTACGGCTGGTCAGGACATCCCCCGTCGTGGTGGAGGCCGCCCGATGAGCGTGCTCCAACTTCTCTTCGCCGCGCTTCTCGTCCTGGCCAACGGCTTCTTCGTCGGCGCCGAGTTCGCGCTCGTCTCCGTCCGCCGCAGCCAGATCGAGCCTCTCGGCACCGCCAGGGCCCGCCAGGTCCTCTACGGCCTGGAGCGCCTGCCGCAGATGATGGCGGCCGCCCAGTTCGGCATCACGATCTGCTCGCTGACCCTCGGCGCGGTGGCCGAACCCACGGTCGCCAAGCTGCTGGAACCGGTCTTCGAGTGGATCCACCTGCCGCACGGCATGATCCACCCGCTGGGCTATGTCATAGCCCTGGCCGCGGTGGTCTTCTTCCACCTCGTCATCGGCGAGATGGTCCCGAAGAACCTCGCGATGGCGGCGCCGGAGAAGGCCGCGCTGTGGCTCAGCCCCGGCCTGGTCGCCTTCGCCCGAGTGTGCCGGCCGATCACCGTGGCCCTCGGCGCCGTGGCCCAGGGCATCCTGCGGCTCTTCCGTGTCGAGCCCAAGGACGAGGTCGAGGCCGTCTTCACCAGTGAGCAGCTCAACCGGCTGGTGGAGGACTCCGGTCAGGCCGGTCTGCTCGACCCCGAGGAGCAGGAGCGCCTGGAGGACGCCCTGGAGCTGGGCTCCCGCCCGGTGACGGACGTCCTGCTGAGGCGCGAGTCCCTGGTGACGGTGAGCCCGTCGGTCACCCCGGGCCAGATCGTCGCCCTGACCGCCCGCACGGGCTACTCCCGCTTCCCCGTCGCCGCCGAGACCGGTGCCTTCATGGGCTACCTGCACGTGAAGGACGTACTCGACCTGGAGGACTCCGAACGCGCGGTGCCGCAGCAGATCTGGCGGCCGATGACCACGCTCAGGTCGGAGCTGCCGCTGGATGACGCCCTGACGGTCATGCGGCGAGCCGCCACCCACCTCGCGCAGGTGGCGGACACGTCCGGCAAGGTGCTGGGCCTGGTCGCCCTGGAGGACGTCCTGGAACTCCTGGTCGGCGAGGTCCGCGACCCGGCCCACCGGGAAATTCCGGAGGTACGGGTGACGGAACCGCGGGTGAGCGGGGAGCCGGAGCAGGCAATGGCCACCTAGCCGACTGCGCTCACGACGCTGGTGCGGGCGGGTGGTGAATTCGCTCGCCCGCGCTTGCGAGGTGCTGCCTGCGCCCACACGTGTCACATGGCCGACGGATCCTGCGGCCCCCGCCCCGACAGCACCTCTCCGTACGCCTGCATCAGATCCGCCAACCGCAACGTCGACAAGTCATCCCGAGTCAGCGACCCCGGGTAATTCGACAACCGCAGATCCCGATACGCGCAGCTCTTCTCGTACAGCGTCCGCAGAAACCGCCCGTTGCCCAACTCGTCGATCCACCCCTGCTCGACGACATGCCCGGCGATCGAGCGCAGCTCGTCGAGCGCCTCCTCGTCCCACACATCCCCGTTCTCCGCCGCGAGCACCTCACCGATCGAGGTGAGTTCGAGCGGCCGGTACGAGGGAAAGTCGACGCGTGTCGTGAAGCGTGACGACAGCCCGGGGTTCGCGGCGAGCAGCCGGTCCATGCCCTCCGGATAGCCCGCGAGTATCACGACCAGGTGGTCGCGGTTGTCCTCGGCCCGCTTCAGCAGCACCTGGAGCGCCTCGTCCCCGTACGCGTCCCCCTTGCCGTAACCGGAGTTGGACAGCGAGTAGGCCTCGTCGACGAAGAGGACACCGCCGAGCGCCGAGTCGATCAGTTCGTTGGCCTTCACGGCCGTCTGGCCCAGGTACTCGCCGACCAGGTCGGCCCGCTGCGCCTCCACGAGATGGTCGCCACCCAGCAGACCGAGGGCGTAGAAGACCCGGCCGAGGATGCGGGCCACCGTGGTCTTGCCGGTGCCGGAGGGGCCGGAGAAGACGAAGTGGCGTTTGGGCGGCTGCACCGGCAGCCCCTGCCCGGCCCGCAGCCGCGCCATGTTCAACTGCGCCGACAGGGCTTTGACCTGCCGTTTCACCGGCTCCAGCCCCACCATGCGCTCCAGCTCGGCGAGCGCATCCTCCAGTAACTCGGGGTCGGTGGGCCCGGCGGGCAGCGTCGACGCTACGACGGTCTTCTCGCGTACCGCCGGATCGGTGACCGTCGGCAGGGGAGTGGCCGGCGGCAGCTCGGCCTCGGGGAGTCGCAGATCGCGCCCCTCCGTGCCGAACAGCGGGTCGAGGGTGTCCGGTCCGTCCACGCTGTCCTGTCCGACTCCGGTGAGCGTGATCGCCGCGAGGCCGGCCGGGTCGTCGTAGCCGTCGCCCTCGGCTATCGCCGCGAGCCGCGCCGAGGTGTCCATGAAGGCGGGGTCGACGCGGTGCACGGCACGGTAGAGCGGCAGTGCGGCCGCGCTGCGGCCCGTGCCCTCGTGCGCGCGGGCCAGCCAGTAGCGCAGCTCCTTGCGTTGCGGCTGCTCGCTGCGACAGCGCATCAGCGCCGCCGAAAGGAGGGGTTCGGCCTGCCCGTACATCTCAAGGCGGACCCGGGCCATGCCGCCGAACAGGCCGGCCTCGATGCCGAGCAGCGGATCGTCGAGCAGCGATTCGGTGTGCCGTACGAGCTGTTCCCAGTCCTTGACCAGGTAGGCGCGGCAGGCGTGCAGGAAGCGGACCTGGTGGTCGGTGTCGACGGGTGGCAGACCGGCGAGCGCCCGGTCCAGCTCGGGGACGTGCCGGCCGTCCAGCCAGTGCGAGGCGTGCGCGAGCAGCAGATCGCGCGGGTGTTCCAGCACGGGCTGCACCCACCAGCCCAGCCAGTACCAGGAGTTGAGTGTGCGACGGTGCCGGGTGCGCTGTTCGCCGAAGCGGTCGCGGTGGCGGAACATCCGCAGCAGCGCGGTCGTCGTGTCGACGCGCAGCGCGTGCAGACCGAGCCAGCCATCGGCCATCCCGGGGTCTATCCGCACCGCGGCGCGGAACTCCTCCTCGGCCTGCGGATAGGCGCCCATGGTGTAGGCGTCCACGCCTCGCAGCCAGGCGAGCTCGGCCGGGGCCTCGGGGCCTTGTGTTCCGAAGTCCATCACGTCCCCCACAAACCGTGCCCCCGTCGGTAGGCCGCCGGTCGTCGCCCGTCGGCCGCCTTGATCGAACCGCCGTACCGCGGAGCGGAGTTGCAACAGTGCGCGAAGCAGCCGTCCGTAGGTCGCACCGAGGGCATCGTACCCGTGGGGTGTCGCCCGCCGAAGGGTGGCGTGCGGGTCGTTCGGCGAGGTGGGGACCCGGGGGCGGGGGCTCTGGCACGGTGACCGAGGGTGAGCGGATCGCAGCTCGCGGCGCCCGGAAAACCGGACGAAGACAGAACGAAGCCCCCGATCACGGGGGAACAACCGGGGGCTTCGCGTCTGTGGGCGGCTTCGATTGCCGCACATTCAGAACGTAAGTCCTGTACGGGCCGTCGGTCAAGCCGAGTTGGAGCACTCCCGCAAGTTGTCCGGCAAGTCCCTTCACAGGTTCACCACAATGCGGGTGGGTCGTCACCGTACGTGATTATCTGGTCCGGTCCAACGGCCCCAGCAGGTCCCACGAGTACCTCGTACCCCTCCTTCAACTGACGTACCAGAAGATCGGCATGCGGCCGGGAGGGGTCCTCGGTGAAGTGGCGTCGCTCCGCGCGGACCCAGCCTTCCCAGAACACCCGCTGTTCCTCCCCGTCCCGCGCGCGTCCGCGCTCCCAGGACTCCTCCGGCGACAGCTCCATCCACAACAGCTGCGCGAGGTGCGGTCGCAGGGCCCGGCGCCCGGCGCCGACTCCCTCGATCACGATCAAGGATGCCGGTGGCAGCGCCCGCTTCGGGCCGAAGTCGCGGGACCGCCAGTCGTAGGGGGAGTAGAACGCGGTCTCGCCCCGGGTGAGCGGTTTGATCACCTGGGCCAGCAGGCGCGCGTCCCACGCGAAGAGCTCGTCATGGCTGGCGATGTCGTCCAGGTGCAGCACCGGGGCGTCGCCGAGCCTTCGCGCCAACTCCTCCGCGAACGTGCTCTTTCCGGACCCGGCATGCCCGTCGACGCCGATCAGACGGACCGGCCCGCAGGACGGGGGGAGCCGGCGGAGCCGGGAGGCGAGGGCGTCGATGATGGTTCCCTGAGGTGCGGCGGGGCGGGCGGGGGATTCTAGGCGGGCCTGGAAGGCGGGTGCGCGTACTCGGGGCCGGGCCGTGCCGCCGCGGAAGCGGCTCGTGCCACTGGCCGAGACCCATGGTGCTCGCCGCGCCCGGGCTCCGCAGTGCTGGCAGGAGCGGGTCGTCGCCGCCATAGTGGGCGCACAGCCGTGCAAAGGACCTGCCCCGACTCGGACACCTGGGGGTCTTCCACCCATGAGCAGAGCCGAACAGCCGTCCCGCAGAACCGTCCTGGCCGCCGCGGTCGCCGCCACGATGGCGGGCGGCGCCGGCCCGGCGGTCGCCGCCACCGCGCCCGGCATCACCCCGAGCGTCCCACCCGATCCCGCCGCCCCCGGCACCCCACCCGACGCCGTGACCGACACCGCCGCATCCGCCCACACACCGGCCCGCCCGGTCGACTACCGTGCCTGGGCCACGTACGCCGACTGGCGCGGAGGCACCGCCAGGGGCGCCCGTGCCGTCGCCGGTGCGCGTCCCGGTGTGGAGGTCGGCGCGCCCGCCGGCACCAGCGAGTACACCGACCCGCACACGGGGAGGACCGCCACCTGGGAGTACGCGACCTGGACGTCCCCGGTCCACCGGCTCTCCGTCCCCGCCACCGAGGCGATCGCCTCCTGGAGTGCGCGCACCCCGGCCGGCACCTGGATCCAGGTCGAGCTCACGGGAACGTACTCCGACGGCACGGACACCCCGTGGTACGTGATGGGCCGCTGGGCGGCCGGCGACCAGGACATCAGGCGGACCTCCGTCGACGACCAGGCCGACGGAAAGAGCGCGGTCTGGACGGACACCTTCGCGATCGACGACCCGGCGACAGGGCTGCGCCTGGCCTCGTACCGGCTGCGCCTCACCCTCTACCGCAAGCCCGGCACGAAGCTCACGCCGACCGTCTGGCGGCTCGGCGTGATGGGCTCCGACGTCCCGGACCGCTTCACCGTCCCGGCCTCCGTGCCCGGCCTGGCCCGGGAGCTGACCGTGCCGCGGTACTCGCAGGAGATCCATACGGGCCAGTACCCGGAGTACGACAACGGCGGCGAGGCCTGGTGCAGCCCCACCTCCTCGCAGATGATCATCGAGTACTGGGGCGGCCGGCTCAGCAAGGAGCAGACGGCCTGGGTCGATCCCACGTACGCCGACCCGCAGGTGTGCCACGCGGCCCGGTACACATACGACTACCAATACGCGGGCTGCGGGAACTGGCCGTTCAACGCCGCCTACGCGGCCACCTTCAAGGGCCTCCAGGGCGTGGTCACCCGGCTCGGCTCCCTGACCGACCTGGAGACACTGATCGCGGTGGGCATCCCGGCCATAACGTCCCAGTCGTTCCTCAAGGAGGAGCTCACGGGAGCCGGCTACGGCACCTCCGGCCACCTGATGACCGTGATCGGCTTCACCACCGAGGGCGACGTGATCGCCAACGACCCGGCCTCCCCGGACGACGCGACGGTGCGCCGCGTCTACAGGCGCCGGGAGTGGGAGAACATCTGGCTGCGGACCAAGCGGTACAACGCGAGCGGCAAGGTCGTCTCCGGCACCGGCGGGGTCTGCTACCTCTATTTCCCGGCCCACCCGAGCGCCCGCCAGCGGGCGGCGCTGGGGGCGGTCGGCGTGCGCTGAACCGGCACCGGGCCCCGCTCCGCCGGGGCCCTGTGACCAAGCTCTCGGCCGCAAAAGCCGCTGACGGTGGCAAGGTGGGCCAATGAGTACAGACGCAGCCACCGCCGCCCGCACCGGCGGCCCCCGGGAAGACGGCCCGCAGATCCTCGAGCACGTCATGGGATGGACTCTGGTCGTGGTCGTCGCGATGCTCTTGGTGCGACTGGGGCTGCTGTGACCTGACTCTCGCTACGACCTGCCATACTGCGGATGTCCCGCCGCCCGTTGGAAGACCAGGGTCGAAATTGAATATCAGTCAACAGCGCGACGCCGCCCGCCCCCGGCCACGCGGTACCGAGCGCTCCCTGGTGCGCCGTACCGAACTCATTACCATCGGGCGGAGGTTGTTCGCAGACACCTCGTACGACGCGCTCTCCATGGATGACATCGCCCGGCAGGCGCATGTCGCCAAGGGGCTGATCTACTACTACTTCCAGTCCAAACGGGGCTACTACCTCGCGATCATCGAGGACTCCGTCGCCGACCTGGTCACCCTCGCGGCGAGCGGTCTCCAGCTGGCCGCCGTGGACCGCGTCCACCGCACGATCGACAGCTACCTGCGCTACGCCGAGCACAACCAGGCCGCGTACCGCACGATCGTCAGCGGGGGCGTCGGTTTCGACACCGAGGTGCACGCGATCCGGGACGGGGTGCGCGAGGCGATCGTCGCCACCATCGCCGACGGCGCCTACGGCCGCGGTGACATCGCGCCCGTGGCCCGCATGGGCCTGCTCGGCTGGGTGTGCAGCGTGGAGGGCGCCACCCTCGACTGGATCGACCGCCCCGAGCTCTCCCGGGACACCATGTGCGAACTGCTGGTGAGGACCCTGGGCGGCACCATGCGCGCCATCCAGGACCTCGACCCCTCCTATCCGGCCCCTGAGCCCGCCCGCCAGGACGCCTGACAAGGGGCGGAGGCTCGTGGTCCTCCGCCCCGAGTCCCCCCGTGGGTCCGGCTAGCCGATCGCCTTGATCAGCTCACCGCCGGCGGTGTCACCGCTCAGCTCCCAGAAGAACGTCCCGCCCAGGCCCTGCTGGTTCTTGTACGTCATCTTGGTCGCGATGGTCGCCGGGGCGTCGTAACTCCACCAGTCGGAGCCGCACTTGGCGTACGCCGTGCCGGCCACCGTCCCCGTCACCGGGCACTTCGATTTCAGCACCTTGTAGTCCTCGATGCCCTGCTCGTACGTCCCCGCCGCCGGGCCGGTCGCCGTGCCGCCGGGCGCCGACCGGGTCACGCCGGTCCAGCCCCGGCCGTAGAAGCCGATGCCGAGCAGCAGCTTCGAGGCCGGGACGCCGAGGCCCTTGAGCTTGGCGATGGTCGCGGAGGTGTAGTAGCCCGCCTTCGGGATGCCGGAGTAGGAGTTCAGCGGGGAGTGCGGGGCTGTCGGGCCGGTCGCGTCCCAGGCGCCGAAGAAGTCGTACGTCATCGGGTTGTACCAGTTCACGTACTGCGCCGCGCCCGCGTAGTCCGTCGCGTCGATCTTGCCGCCGGACGTGGCGTCGGCGGTGATCGCCGCGGTGACCAGACCGGTGGAGCCGAACGTGGCCCGCACCGCGGCCATGAGCTTCCGGAAGGCCGCCTTGCCGCTGGTGTCGCAGGTGTTGCCGCAGGCGTTCGGGTACTCCCAGTCGATGTCGATGCCGTCGAAGACGTCGGCCCACTTGGAGTTCTCGACCAGGTCGTAGCAGGACCGGGCGAACGCGGCCGGGTTCCTCGCGGCCTCGCCGAAGCCGCTCGACCAGGTCCAGCCGCCGAACGACCACAGGACCTTGAGGCCGGGGTGCTTCTTCTTCAGCTCGCGCAGCTGGTTGAAGGTGCCGCGCAGCGGCTGGTCCCAGGTGTCGGCGACGCCGTCCACGGACTCGGCGGCCGTGTAGGTGCGCTCGGTCGCCGCGTAGGAGTCGCCCATCGCGCACTTGCCGCCGGTGACGTTGCCGAAGGCGTAGTTGATGTGGGTGAGCCGGGCCGCCGAGCCGGAGGTCTCGATGTTCTTGACGTAGTACTTGCGGTCGTAGGTGCCCCATTCGGTGAAGTAGCCGACGACCTTGGAGCCGGCGGCCCGCTGCCGGGTCGGCTCGGCCGTGGCGGTGCCTGCGCCGGCCAGCAGCCCGGCGCCGAGGACGGCGCAACACACTGCGGACAGGAGCGCCCGGAAGAGGGCGCGGGGGCGGTGACGGGTCTGCATCGGGTGTCTCCTCGTGGGGGTGAGGGGAACGCGCGCCGATTGGCATGACGCGGTCAAGCAGTGGGCGAGAGATTAGGAGGACTAGACCAGTCGAGTCAATGGTTCGGACCAATGCCGGTGAGCGCGTTGCGTTTGTGGTTCTCGCGGCTTCCGTCTTTTCTTGAAGTAAGCGGTCGTTAACCGGTGACGGGGTGCCTCTCATCGGGCATACTCACCGCAGAGCCGCTGGTCAGCCGCTTCCGTGACCCGGGAGGGCGGGCCTCGGCCGGCACCAGTGAGACTCCGGCGGAGCCGCCCCAACCCATGGCGCACGTCCGCCGATGCGCCCGACAGGGAGGAGAGCGTCGCCATGCCCGACCGCGCCCCGCAGCCGGTGGACCGTCAGCTGCCCACGGAGGAGGCCCGGGATCTGATCTCGCTCGTCCGGGACATCGCGCAACGCGAGATCGCCCCGAAGGCGGCCGAGGAGGAGGACGCCGGACGCTTCCCGCGTGAGATCTTCACCCTTCTGTCCGAATCAGGGCTCCTCGGTCTGCCCTACGACTCCGAGTACGGCGGCGGCGACCAGCCCTACGAGGTCTACCTCCAGGTCCTGGAGGAGCTCGCCGCGGCCCGCCTCACCGTCGGCCTCGGCGTCAGCGTGCACACCCTCGCCTCCTACGCGCTCGCCGCCTACGGCACCAAGGAGCAGCAGGTCGAGCACCTGCCCGCGATGCTCGGCGGCGGCATGCTCGGCGCCTACTGCCTCTCCGAGCCGTCCTCCGGCTCCGACGCGGCCTCCCTGCGCACCAAGGCGGTCCGGGACGGCGAAGACTGGGTGATCACCGGGACCAAGGCCTGGATCACGCACGGTGGGGTAGCCGACTTCTACACCGTCATGGCGCGCACCGGCGAGGACGGCTCGCGCGGGATCACCGCGTTCCTGGTGCCCGGCGACGCCGAGGGCCTGAGCGCGGCGGCGCCGGAGAAGAAGATGGGCATGAAGGGCTCGCCCACCGCCCAGGTCCACTTCGACGGCGTACGGGTCTCCGACGACCGGCGCCTGGGGGAGGAGGGTCAGGGCTTCGCGATCGCCCTGGCCGCGCTCGACTCCGGGCGGCTGGGCATCGCGGCCTGCGCGATCGGTGTGGCCCAGGCGGCGCTCGACGAGGCCGTGGAGTACGCGAGCGGGCGCAGGCAGTTCGGGCGGCCGATCGCCGACTTCCAGGGGCTGCGCTTCATGCTCGCAGACATGGCGACCCAGATAGAGGCCGGCCGTGCCCTGTATCTCGCGGCGGCACGCCTCAGGGACGCCGGGCGGCCCTTCGCCAAGCAGGCGGCCATGGCCAAGCTGCACTGCACCGACGCCGCGATGAAGGTCACCACCGACGCCGTCCAGATCCTCGGTGGGTACGGCTACACCGCCGATTTCCCGGCCGAGCGCTACATGCGCGAGGCGAAGGTGCTCCAGATCGTCGAGGGCACCAACCAGATCCAGCGGATGGTCATCGCCCGTCACGTAGCGGGTCCCGAGAGCCGCTGAGCTGCTCCAGCATCACCTGCGGGGCCGCCAGCCTGACCCACTCCGCATCGTGGCGGCCCGGCAGGGTCCGCCCCCGGTCGGCCCAGGTGCGCATCAGAGAGCGGTAGATCGGCGGGTCCTGGGACTGCGCAGCGGCCGACGGCATCGATCCCACGGGCGGCGGCACGAAGACCCTGTGCCGCCCCTCCACCGGATGAATGAAAGTCATACCGCGACAACGGGGCGACATGCGGCCGGGTCACCGGTCTCGTTAATCGGGCGTGAGTTCACGGATGTCCGCTTTGAGCCGAGGGATGTCCGACCCGCGTCTGGTGACCCGACACTCAGCTGACGTACTGTCAACTCGCTTACCGGCAGGGAGGATTGTGTCACCCGTGTCCGACGACCGTCCCATACCGCTCGATGAGTACCCCGTACACCAGGCGCCACTGTCGATGCGGCATGTGGCGACCGGCGACCGGAACGCCCACGACAGCTCCGTCTTCCACGTCTTCGATCACGAGGGCCGCGCCCTGCTGGTCGCCGGGCTCGGCGTGTACCCCAATCTCGGGGTGATCGACGCCTACGCGACCCTCCGCATCGGCGACACCGTGCACGCCGTACGGGCCTCGGACGCGCTCGGCGACGACCGGACCCGGCTCGAGGTGGGACCGCTGCGCAGCACGGTCGAGCGGCCGCTGCGGGACATCGTCCTGAGCTGCGCGGCGGACCCGGACGACCCGGACGGGCTGTCGTACGAGATCCAGTGGTCGGCGGACTTCCCGGCGCTGTGGGAGCCGCACCACGAGCAGCGGCGCGGCGGGCGGCTCACGGTCCGGGAAAGGCGTTTCGTGCAGGTCGGCCGCTGCGTCGGCTGGATCCAGGCCGGCGGGGAGCGGATCCGTCTCACGCCCGGCGCGTGGTCGGGTGCCCGCGGTCGCGGCTGGGGCGTGCGACCCGTCCCCGGTGCGGACGCCGGACCTTCCGCGCACGACAGCCCTGCCGAGGGCTTCCACCACATCTGGTGTCCGGTCCGCTTCGACGACCGTTTCCTGATGGTCCTCACCCAGGAGGACGCCGACGGCCACCGCTCGCTCAACGACGCGACCCTCGTACGCCCCGGCCTGCGCGACCGCCAACTCGGCTGGCCGCACACGGAGATCACCTACCGGCCCGGCACCCGGCACCCCGAACGCGCCCTCGTTCACCTCGGCGACGTCCGCAAGCCGCTGGAACTGGAGGCGGAGATCCTCACCTCCGCCCCGCTCACCCCGGGTACCGGCCGACCGCCGTTCCACGACGGCCGGTACGGCACCTGGCGCGCCTCCGGCCGGACCGACCGCCACACCTACGCCCTCACCGAACGGCATCCCGTGACCGCCCCCGGGGTCACCGCCCACACCGCCCGCTTCCAAATGGACGGTCAGGTCGGCTACGGCATCTTCGAGCACGGCTCGTTCGGACGCCATGACCCGAGCGGCTTCACGGACGCCGACTCGGTCGCGCCGTAGGGGAGTCGGGTGCCCCTGACGGGCACCCTCCCGGCCGGCTCGATGGGTGGGAGGCCGGCTCAGGCGGCCTGGCGTCGCATCGTCGGCACCCGCATTGGGCGCGAGCCCGGGCCGCCGACGTGCGAGAAGGGCTGAGTCCGCCAGTCGAGTCCCTGAGGGAGCGTCAACAGCAGGGCGGTGTCCTGCTCCTGCGGATGCGCGGACTCGTCGGCGGGCCGGGCCTCGGACGCCCGGCGTCCCGTACCGGCGCAGACCGTGAGCCCGAAGGGGTTCCACGGCGAGGCGCACAGCGCGTGCTCCGGCAGGACCTCCTCGTCCGCCAGCAGGGCGATGGGCTGCGCGCAGTCCGGGCAGATCACCCGGTACATCTCGAAGGTGTCGTACGCGTCCAGTTCCTCGCCGTCGAGGTCGTTGGGGTCGTCGGGTTCGACGCCCTCCGGCGTGGGCTCGACGACCAACTGCGGGCGCTTGGGCACGGTGCGACCAGGGCGCTTAAGACTCTGCATGGGTTTCTCCCCCTCGGGCTGGGCCGTGAAGGCTGCTGCGGCCTCGACCACAGCAAGCACTTCCCGTCCCGTCTGGGCGGTAATCACGAGGGCATCACGAAGCCTTTTCGAAAGCTGTGGCGTTCGTCACATGCCAATCGCAGATGCCCCTGGCGGCCGCTTTGTCCCCCGGATGGCGCACAAGCGACTCTCAGCCACATCACAAACCGGGCATGACCTGGGCCGCTCGGGTACCGGAGGAGATCAGGCGCACTGTAGGTTCTTGCGCCATGGAGGAGCTGGACCGACAGATCGTGCAGCTGCTCGTCAAGGACGGGCGGATGAGCTACACAGACCTGGGCAAGGCCACGGGCCTGTCCACGTCGGCCGTGCACCAACGGGTGCGACGGCTGGAGCAGCGTGGCGTCATCCGCGGCTATGCCGCGGTGGTCGACCCGGAGGCCGTGGGGCTGCCCATGACCGCCTTCATCTCGGTGAAACCGTTCGACCCGAGCGCCCCCGACGACATCGCGGACCGCCTCGCCGGCGTCCCCGAGATCGAGGCCTGCCACAGCGTCGCCGGCGACGAGAACTACATCCTCAAGGTCCGGGTCTCCACCCCGCACGAGCTGGAAGAACTGCTGGCACGCCTCCGAACCCTGGCAGGTGTGTCCACCCGCACGACGGTCGTCCTGTCGACGCCCTACGAGGCCCGCCCGCCCCGGATCTGACCGCCCCCCGGGACGAGGTGGTCCCGGCCCAGGTGCGGCTCGCCACGCGCCGCACGACACACTGTCCGTCATGAGTGCACGCACCCCCGACCCCACCACCGTCCTCCTCCGCCGCGGAGAGGTCCACAGCCCCGCAGACCCCTTCGCAACCGCGATGGTCGTGGAACGAGGGCAAGTCGCCTGGGTCGGCTCGGAAGGCGCCGCGGACGCCTTCGCGGACGGCGTCGACGAGGTGATCGACCTGGACGGCGCCCTCGTCACCCCCGCGTTCACCGACGCCCACGTGCACACCACCGCCACGGGCCTCGCCCTCACCGGCCTGGACCTGTCCGACGCCCCCTCCCTGGACGCGGCCCTCGCCCTCGTCCGGGACTTCACCGCCGCCCGCCCGCAGGACCGCGTCCTGCTCGGACACGGCTGGGACGCCGCCCGCTGGCCCGGTGGCCGTCCCCCGACGCGCGCCGAGCTGGACGAGGCCACGGGCGGCCGCCCGCTGTACCTCTCCCGCATCGACGTCCACTCGGCGGTCGTGACGACGGCGCTCCTCGACATGACCCCCGACCTCGCCCCGACGGCCGGCCCCCGGGGCACGGACGGCCCCCTCACCCGCGACGACCACCACGCCGTACGCGCCGCGGCCTTCGCGGCTGTGACGTCGGAACAACGCCTCGAAGCGCAGCGCGCCGCCCTCGCCCACGCCGCCTCCCTCGGTATCGGCTCCGTCCACGAGTGCGCCGGCCCGCAGATCTCCTCCGAGGACGACTTCACGGAACTGCTGCGCCTCGCCGCCGAGGAGTCCGGCCCACGGGTCGTCGGCTACTGGGCCGAGCGGGACGTCCGCAAGGCACGGGAGCTGGGCGCGGCCGGCGCGGCCGGGGACCTCTTCGTCGACGGCGCCCTCGGCTCGCACACCGCCTGCCTGCACGAGCCGTACACCGACGCCGGCCACTCCGGAACCGCCTACCTGGACGCCGAGGCGATCGCCGCCCACGTCGTCGCCTGCACCGAGGAAGGCCTCCAGGCGGGTTTCCACGCCATCGGCGACGCCGCCGTGACCGCCGTGGCCGAGGGCGTTCGGGCAGCCGCCGAGAAGGTCGGCCTGGCCCGAGTCCGCGCCGCCCGGCACCGCGTCGAGCACGCCGAGATGCTCACCCCGGACACCGTCGCCGCCTTCGCGGAACTCGGCCTGACCGCCTCCGTACAGCCCGCCTTCGACGCGCTGTGGGGCGGCGAGGAGGGCATGTACGCCCACCGCCTGGGCGTGGCCCGGGCCCGGACCCTCAACCCCTTCGCGGCTCTCCTGCGCGCCGGCGTCCCGCTCGCCTTCGGCTCCGACAGCCCGGTCACCCCCCTGGACCCGTGGGGCACGGTCCGCGCGGCCGCCTTCCACCGCACCCCGGAGCACCGCGTCTCCGTCCGTGCCGCGTTCACCGCGCACACCCGCGGCGGCTGGCGGGCCGTGGGACGCGACGACGCGGGGATCCTGGTGCCCGGCGCGCCCGCCGACTACGCGGTGTGGCGCACCGACGAGCTCGTGGTCCAGGCCCCCGACGACCGGGTCGCCCGCTGGTCCACCGACCCCCGCTCCGGCACCCCGGGGCTTCCCGACCTGACTCCGGGCCACGACCTGCCCGTCTGTCTGCGCACCGTGGTGGGCGGACGGACGGTGTTCGTACGGCCGGGCGAGTGATCTACCGGGGTGGCGCGGCGCCGATCATCCGGCGCTCCGCTGCCGCGCTACCTGCGCATCCTCTGCGCTGACCAGGACTTTGATCGCATACCCGCAGGTCAAGCGGCTGTTGACAGGCGACTGCGGGAGGCCGGTAGGTTCGGCCGGGTCCACCACTGGACGCCCGACCGGGGAACGTCCGCCCACTCGCAGCGGCGCCGCTGGGTCAGGGACGGTGTGCCGCGCCGGGGCACCGTCACTGGGAGCCAGGCACAGCGCCCGCCCCGCGGCGAGCGAACGTTCCGGCCGGTCGGGGAGGTGTGACCCGGGTGGGGCCCGGGCGCTCAGTAGACAACGGCTTTCGGTCGACCCGCAGCCAGCGGGCCCCAGGTCGGCCCGAAGGGCGCCGGGCCCCCATCCGCCGCACTCATGCAACGCGAAAAGTACACTCTTACCCCGGTTTTCTGGCAACGACACCACCATACGAACGTCTTGTCGCTTCATCGCAGGCCGTGGCCACTATGGTGGTCCTGTGCGTACGGACACGAAGGGGCAGCAGTGAACGACGGCGAGGGGACCCTGGCACAGGACCGGGGGAGGCAGTTCGGCCCGCTCGGCACGGCCTTGGTGATCATCCCGACCTACAACGAGGCGGAGAACATCAAGTCCATCGTCGGCCGGGTGCGGAAGGCGGTCCCCGAGGCCCACGTCCTGGTGGCCGACGACAACAGCCCCGACGGCACCGGCAAGCTCGCCGACGAGCTGACGGTCGACGACGAGCACGTCCACGTACTGCACCGCAAGGGCAAGGAGGGCCTGGGCGCCGCCTACCTCGCGGGCTTCCGCTGGGGCCTCGACGAGGGCTACGGCGTCCTGATCGAGATGGACGCCGACGGCTCCCACCAGCCGGAGGAACTGCCCCGTCTGCTGACCGCCCTCAAGGGCGCGGACCTCGTCCTGGGCTCCCGCTGGGTGCCGGGCGGCCGGGTCGTGAACTGGCCGAAGTCCCGTGAGGCCATCTCCCGCGGCGGCAGCCTCTACTCCCGTCTCGCCCTCGACCTGCCGCTGCGCGACATCACCGGCGGCTACCGGGCCTTCCGCCGCGAGACCCTCGAAGGCCTGGGCCTCGAAGAGGTCGCCTCCCAGGGCTACTGCTTCCAGGTCGACCTGGCCCGCCGCGCGGTCAAGGCCGGCTTTCACGTGGTGGAGGTCCCCATCACCTTCGTCGAGCGCGAACACGGCGACTCCAAGATGAGCCGCGACATCCTCGTGGAGGCGCTGTGGCGGGTCACTGCGTGGGGCGTGGGAGAGCGCGTCGGCAGGATCACGGGCAAGGAGAAGCCGAAACCGGCACCGCAGCAGGAGTCGTAGGCGCAGGGGGCGTAGGCCGTACCGGTCGAAGGTCGCGGCAGTGGTAGGCCGCAGCAGTCGTAGTGCCGTACACCCCTTATGCGGTGCTGAGCCGTGTCCGGGCACACTGGACGCATGACGACAGGCGCTTCGACCCCTTCGACCCCCTCCTTCTCCGCCCGGCCCCGGCGTTCCCGCATCCGCACCTTCCTGCCGCTCGGCGTCGCCGCCTGGCTGGTGCTGGAGATCTGGCTGCTCACCGTGGTCGCGGGCGCGACGAGCGGCTTCATGGTGTTCCTGCTGCTGCTCGCCGGGTTCGTGCTCGGCTCGGTCGTCATCAAGCGGGCGGGCCGGCGCGCGTTCCAGAACCTGAACGAGGCGCTGCAGCGCGGCGGCTCCCCGCAGGGCGGCGGCGGCAACGGGCTGATGATGCTCGGCGGCCTGCTGCTGATGATCCCGGGCCTGGTCTCGGACGCCGTGGGCCTGGTCCTGCTGATCCCGCCGGTCCAGAAGGCCGTCAGCCGTTACGCGGAACGCACAGTGGACCGCAAGCTCCGTGAGGCCGCCTCCGGAAGCCTGGGCGACGTCTTCCAGCAGGCCCGCATGCACCGCCCCGACGGCAAGGTCGTGCAGGGCGAGGTCATCCGCGACGAGCCGGGAGCCCAGGGCAACGCGCCGCAGGAGCCCAGGCCGCCGCTGACGTACTGATCGAGCACGCCGAGATCCTCCCACCCGACGCCGGGTGGGAGGATCTCGGCGGTTGCGGAGCCGATGAGGTGCGGGCACGCCGAAACGACCGGGGGCGCCGTACGTGCTGAGGACGTACGGCGCCCACGGTCGCTTGTGTCGGCGCGTTGCTCGCGGTCTCCCGCTACGCGGACTTGCGGCTGTCCCGGGGATGAACCGCCAGGTTCATCGCACCGGAGCGGAGAACAGCCAGCCGCTCTTCAAGGACCTCTTCGAGTTCCTCACGCGTGCGCCGCTCCATCAGCATGTCCCAATGCGTACGCGCGGGCTTGGCCTTCTTCTCCTCAGGGCCGTCGCCGTCCACGAGGAGTGCCTGGGCCCCGCAGACCTTGCACTCCCACTCCGGCGGGATCTCCGCCTCGACCGAGAAGGGCATCTCGAAGCGGTGCCCCTTCTCGCATGCGTACTCCACGGCCTGGCGCGGGGCCAGGTCGATGCCGCGGTCCGTCTCGTAGCTGGTCACCACGAGGCGCGTGCCGCGAAGAGCTCGCTCACTCATGAATCGTGCCTCCCGGGCTTGTCGCCCACAGGACAGGTGTCGCTGTCGTCGTCATCCGGTCAACGTCCGGTCGGCGGTAAAGATTCCCGTCCCGTGTCCCGTTTCGGGTCATGCGTCGCCGTCGTAGCCGCAGCCTTGTCAACCAGTGCAGTACCCACCGTCGCCCGGTTTGTCACGTCTGCTAGCAGATGTCACCCAGCGTTTCGTCATCTTTGACGCGCAGTAACGGTACGCCTGGCAGGCCAAACGCGTACACTACAGCGCTTTCGCCCTGAGTGCTAAATCCTTTCGGGTACGGGGTTGCCCGCGTCGCCGATCGCCCGCCGCACCGGAACCCGCGCGAGCAGCACGAACCCGACGACGAAGAAGATCACCAGTGAGATGATCGCGTCCCGATAACTTCCGGTCAGTTGATAAGTGAGTCCGAACAGAAGCGGGCCGAGCCAGCTCATCCCTCGGTCGCTCACCTCGTAGGCGGAGAAGTACTCCGCCTCCTTGCCGGGCGGCACCAGATGCGAGAACAGGGAGCGGGACAGGGCCTGGCTGCCGCCCAGCACGAGTCCGATCCCGGCCGCCAGCACGAAGAACCAGGCCGGCGCCCCGGCAGGCAGGAAGTACCCCGCGCCGAGCGTCACCGTCCAGGCCACCAGCGAGCCCAGGATCGTGCGCTTGGCGCCGTAGTGCCGGGCCAGCAGCCCCATGCCGAGCGCCCCGGCCACCGCCAGCACCTGCACCAGCAGCACGGCCGCGATCAGGGTGGACTGACCCAGCCCCAGCTCCTCGGAGCCGTAGACCGACGCCTGGGAGATCACCGTCTGGATGCCGTCGTTGTACACGAGGTACGCCAGCAGGAAAGCGAGGGTGAGGGGGTGTCGGCGCATGTCGCGCACGGTCGCCGCGAGCTGCCGCAGCCCGGGCAGGGCGGCCTCCCGGGACGGCGAGCGGCGGTCGCGCAGCCGCCGTAGCGGGACGAGCGTGAAGGCGCCCCACCACAGGCCTGCCGAGGCCAGGCAGATCCGCACGGCTGTGGTTTCGGACACACCGAAGGTGTCGTGGGCGAGATAGAGGACCAGATCGGCGATCAGGACGACGGAGCCGGCCGCGTAACCGAAGGCCCAGCCCCGCGAGGAGACCGCGTCGCGTTCCTCGGGCGGGGCGATCTGCGGCAGGTAGGAGTTGTAGAGCATCATCGCGACCGACTGCGCGGCGTTCGCCACGATCAGCAGCGCTCCGCCCAGCAGATATCGGTCGCCGTCGAGGAAGAACAGGCCTGTCGTCGCCACGGCGCCCGTGTAGGCGGCGGCCGCGAGGAGGGGCTTCTTGCGGCCCGTGCGGTCGGCGGCGGCACCCACCACCGGCATCACCAGCACGGCCAGGATCACCGACAGGGACACCGAGTACGCGAAGAAGGATCCGGCCCGGACGGGGATGCCCAGGGGATGGACATAGCCGTCGGCGTCCGCGGCCGCCTTGGCCACCGACGTCAGATAGGGGCCGAGGAACACGGTGAGCACGCTCGTCGAGTAGACGGAGCACGCCCAGTCGTAGAAGTACCAGCCGCGCTGCTCGCGCCGCCGCCCCGCGGCGTCGTCGGCCGCGTCCGTCCGCACGGTGTCGGTGCCCACCCGTGCCCTCGCTTCCCCGCCGAAGTGCCGTGCGAAGGGTCGGGCGCGGCCGCCGGGGTGTTCAGACCCAGACGCCCCGGTCCTCCAAGACCCCGCGCAACGTGTCGATGTGATCGGTCATGATGCCATCGACTCCCAGGTCCAGGAGCCGGTGCATCCGATCCGGCTCGTTGATCGTCCACACGTGCACCTGCAGCCCGCGCGCGTGCGCCGCCCGGACGAAGCGGTGGTCCACCACCTGGATGCCGGACTGCACCTCGGGCACCTGCGCCGCCACCGCCGAGCGGCGCAGCGCCGCCGGCACACCCCAGGACCGCAGCCGCAGGTTGAGCACGCCCCGGGTGCCGTACGACGTCGCCAGGCGCGGGCCGGCCAGCCGCTGGGCGCGGATCACGCGGGCCTCGGAGAACGAGCCGACGCAGATCCGGTCCCAGGCGTCGATCCGCCCGATCAGGTCCAGCAGGGGATGCAGCGCCGGTTCGGCCTTGAGGTCGACGTTCCAGCGCACCTCGGGGAAGGTCTCCAGCAGCTCCTCGAACAGAGGCACCGGTTCCTTGCCGGCCACGCGCGCGTGCCGTACGTCCTTCCACGGAAGGTCCGCTATGCGGCCCGCGCCGTCGGTGACCCGGTCCAGCGTGGCGTCGTGGAAGGCGACGAGCCTGCCGTCCAGCGTGGCGTGGACGTCGGTCTCGAGGTAGCGGTAGCCCGTCTCGACCGCGCGCCGGAACTGGGCCACGGTGTTCTCCAGTCCGTCGGCCGCCCCGCCGCGGTGGGCGAAGGCGATGGGGCCCGGATGGTCTAGATAGGGGTGGCGTATCAGCGCGGTCACCTGCGCAGTATCGCTCCCCCGGGTGTCCCCGCGGCAACCACCGTGCTGCCCTCGGATGCCCTCGGCACGGCGAACACCCGCAGGAAGAACTGTGCGAGCGGGCCGATCGACACCGCGTACAGGACGGTGCCGACGCCTATCGTGCCGCCGAGGACGAATCCGGTCACGACGACCGCCACCTCGACCGCCGTGCGCATCAGGCGGATCGAGCGGCCCGTGCGCCGGTGCAGCCCCGTCATCAGTCCGTCCCGTGGGCCCGGCCCGAAGCGCGCGGCGATGTAGAGCCCCGTGGCCGCACCGTTGAGCACGAGGCCGGCCACGAGCAGAAGCACCTGTACGGCCAGGCCGTGCGCCTCGGGGACCGCGGCCAGCGTGCCGTCCATGGCGACGCCCACCACGAAGACGTTGGAGACCGTGCCCAGGCCCGGGCGCTGGCGCAACGGGATCCACAGGAGCAGCACGCCCGCGCCCACGATGATGGACACGACGCCGATCGACATGCCGGTGAGCTCGGCGAGCCCCTGGTGCAGCACGTTCCAGGGCTGAAGACCCAGGCCCGCCTCGACGAGGAGCGCGGAGCTCGCCCCATAGAGGGCGAGACCGGCGTAGAGCTGGACGAGCCGGCGGAGGAGCTGCCTCCGCGCGGAGTTCTGCGTGGACACGTGGGCCCCCGGGTGGTGGTAGTGGCCTGGCTCATGCCACTCTGTGGCTTGAGAAGTGATGGCATCCATGGCCAATTCGGGGAAGGTGGACTGATCACCATGGCGCAGTGGACCTCGGCGGTGGGGCCGGCGCAGCTCGCCCGGCTGCTCACCTCCCAGCAGGACCGCCCGGCGGGCCCCGGCACGCGCCGCCCGCCCGCCTATCGGGCGCTCGCCGACGGCATCCGGCTGCTGGTGCTGGAGGGGCGCGTTCCGGTGGCCGCCCGGCTGCCCGCCGAACGGGAGCTGGCGTTGTCCCTGTCCGTCAGCCGCACCACGGTCGCCGCCGCCTACGAGGCGCTGCGCTCCGAGGGCTTCCTGGAGTCCCGGCGCGGTGCGGGCAGCTGGACCGCCGTGCCGGCCGGAAACCCCCTCCCCGCGCGCGGCCTGGAGCCGCTCCCGCCCGAGGCGCTCGGCTCGATGATCGACCTGGGCTGCGCGGCACTGCCCGCACCTGAGCCGTGGCTCACCCGCGCGGTGCGGGGCGCGCTGGAGGAACTGCCGCCGTACGCGCACACGCACGGCGACTATCCGGCGGGACTGCCCGCCCTGCGCGCGATGATCGCGGAGCGCTACACCGCGCGCGGGATCCCCACGATGCCCGAGCAGATCATGGTGACGACCGGCGCGATGGGCGCCATCGACGCCATCTGTCATCTCTTCGGCGGGCGGGGCGAGCGCATCGCCGTCGAATCGCCGTCGTACGCAAACATCCTCCAGCTCATGCGGGAGGCGGGCGCACGGCTGGTGCCCGTCGCCATGGCCGAGGGGCTCGCCGGGTGGGACCTCGACCGCTGGCGCCAGGTGCTGCGGGAGGCCGCGCCGCGCATCGCGTACGTCGTCGCCGACTTCCACAATCCGACCGGCGCACTGGCCGACGACGACCAGCGGCGCAGGCTCGTGGAGGCGGCCCGCTCCGCGGGGACCGTGCTCATCGCCGACGAGACCATGAGCGAGCTGTGGCTGGACGACGACGTGGAGATGCCGCGGCCCGTGTGCGGGTTCGATCCCGCCGGCTCGACGGTGATCACCGTCGGTTCGGCCAGCAAGGCGTTCTGGGCCGGCATGCGAATCGGGTGGGTGCGGGCGGCTCCCGACGTGATCCGCAGCCTGGTCGCCGCGCGGGCGTACGCGGATCTGGGCACCCCCGTGCTGGAGCAGTTGGCGGTGAACTGGCTGTTCAGCACCGGCGGGTGGGAGCAGGCGCTGGAGCTGCGGCGGGGGCAGGCGCGGGAGAACCGGGACGCGTTGGTCGCCGCGGTCCGGCGAACGTTGCCGGAGTGGGAATTCGAGGTGCCCAAGGGGGGACTGACCCTGTGGGTGCGGGCCGGCGGCCTCTCCGGCTCGCGCCTCGCCGAGGCGGGGGAGCGGGTCGGGGTACGGGTACCGTCCGGGCCCCGGTTCGGGGTCGACGGGGCCTTCGAGGGGTATGTGCGGCTGCCGTTCACCGTGGGGGGCGCGGTGGCCGAGGAGGCGGCGGTGCGGTTGGCCGCCGCGGCGAGGGTGGTGGAGAGCGGAGGGACCGCGGGAGTGGAGGCGCCGCGGACGTTCGTGGCATAGCGGAGTGGCGCGGGAATCGACAGACCCAGCGCCGGGAGTGCGCCGCTCACGAGGTCTCGGCCACCATCGCTTCCATCGGTACCGGCTCCGGCTCCTCGTCCGCCGGGGTCCTGAGCGGGGGCAGCAGATCCAGGACCGCCTGCCGGTGGACGTCCGTCGTCGCGTCGTCGTAGGGGTCCGGGGTGGTCGGGACCTGGAGGCGGTGGACCGGGCCCGTGCCCAGGCGGGCGTAGCCGCGGCCGGGGGGCACCTGGGCGACGGGGGTGGTGTGGGGGCGGGCACCGAGGACTGACTCCAATTGCCCGGCCGTCGCGGGACCTAGCGCCACACGCGCGCGCGTGTGCTGCCGTACCGCGTCGCGCAGGGCCTCCAGGCCGTCGAACTGTTCGGCGACGACCACCGTCACATTGGCGGCGCGGCCGTGCCGCAGGGGCACCTGAAGGAGGGACTGCGGGTCCTCGCGGCCGTCGGCGTCGGCGAGGTGCGTGAACGCGGTCGGGCGGTCGAGGAGGATCCACAGGGGGCGCTTGGTGTCAGCTGGGGGCGCCTGCCCCGCCTGGCGGGCGCGGTTGGCCGCGATGAGCCGGCGCTCCGTCTCGTGCGCGGCCCACTCCAGGCTGGCCAGGGCGCCGGCCAGGCCGACCTCGACCGCGAGGACGCCGTCCCGGCCCGTCAGGCACGCGTATTCGCCGGTGCCGCCGCCGTCGACGACGAGGATGTCGCCGTACTGGAGGGCCTGGAGGGCGATGGAGCGCAGGAGGGTGGAGGCGCCGCTGCCCGGCTGGCCCACGACCAGCAGGTGCGGCTCGGTGGAGCGGACGCCGGTGCGCCAGACGACCGGGGGCACGTCGCGCCGTGCCTCCCCGTGGGTGAGGGGAAGCGTGCGCTGGACCTGGGTGGGGTCGGTCAAGCCGAGGACCGTCTCGCCGGGTGCGGTGACGAAACGTTGCGCGGCGATGTCGGTGGGGAGCGGGGACAGGACGGTGACCGTGAGCTCGTTGCCCTCCTCGTCCCACGCGAAGTGGTACTCGCGGCCGCGGCCCGACTTCGCGGTGAGCAGCAGCTCGACGCGGGCCCGGGCTTCGGCATCCCCGTCCGGGAAGTACGCCGGGTAGCGGATGATCAGGTGGGCGAAACGGCCGGAGTCGTCGAAGTCGTACGCCGGGAAGGTCTTCTCCCAGTCGCCGCCGTGGGCGTAGAGGGGAGCGGGGTCCTCGGCGGTCGAGAAGTGAGGGACCAGCGCCTCGTACAGCGACTGCAGGCGCTGCGTCTGGGACTCGTCCGGTCCCTCGGGTTCCGCCGGTTTGCCCTCCCGGCCCTGCCAGGCTGCCGCCGCCATCAGGGTGATGACGGCGAGCAGCGGACCGTACGGCAGGAGCGCCACGACCAGGACCACCGACGCCACCAGGAACAGCAGCGCTCCACGCCGGTCCTTGGGGGTGTCGGCCCACTTGCGCCGCCCGGCCGAGGCCAGCCGGCGCGCACCGCGGGTGATCGTGATCAGCGGGTGGAGGACGTCGGTGGCGCTGTCGGCCGCCGTCCGGGCCAGCTCCCGGCTCCGGGCGATCTGCGCGCTGCCTGTGCTCAGGATGCGGGGGAGGGGGCGCCGGGCCACTGCTGTCTCCTGGTGGTGCGTACGGAAGGGACGGACGGCGGGGCGGCCGGCGTCAGAACTTGATGCCGCCGAGAAGGCTCGCCAGGCTCTCGCCACCTGCCTTGATGCTCGGGGCGATGGCCGTACTGGCCAGGTAGAACCCGAACAGCGCCGAGACGAGGGCGTGCGACGCCTTGAGCCCGTCCTTGCGGAAGAACAGGAACACGATGATGCCGAGCAGGACCACGCCTGAGATGGACAAGATCATTTGAGGTCTCCTGGTTGGTGGGGACAGTCACCATGAGTACTTCCAGGCTCACAGGATGTATCCATACGATAAAAGGTGCAACTGGGTGGAATGTGTCAGATTTCACCCGGGCGGCGGAGGTCGGCCCGGCCCTGTGACCAGCGCTGTCGTGCCCTTCGGGGGCCGTGGTGATCTTTGCCTGGGACGGGGCCGGTCATGTGCGCCGGAAGCCAGTACCCTGGCGATTCACCTGAACGGTTGCAGTGAGAGGCGGACCACCCGATGACTGAAGCCCCCGACCCCGAGGTCGTGGAGCTGGCCACCAAGATCTTCGATCTGGCCCGGCAGGGGCCGACCGAGGCACTCGTGGCGTACGTCGACGCGGGCGTTCCGGCCAACCTCACCAACGACCGGGGCGACTCCCTGGTGATGCTCGCCGCCTACCACGGCCACGCCGCGGCGGTACGGGCGCTGCTGGAACGCGGTGGCGACGCCGACCGCGTCAACGACCGAGGCCAGACCCCACTCGCGGGGGCCGTGTTCAAGGGAGAGGAAGAAGTGATCCGGGCTCTGCTGGACGCGGGAGCCGACCCGTCCGCGGGCACTCCGTCGGCCGTCGACACGGCTCGGATGTTCGGCAAGGCGGACCTGCTGAAGCTGTTCGGCGCGGACTGACACGACATGTACCACCAGGTAAAACGCAGTTCCTGACCAGGTAAATCAACGACCACGGGGGAGGCGGTACGGGGCCGCCGGAAATTTCGGTCGCGGCAGGCTGAACTGCCGAGTCATCATGACGTCGTGATTCACGGACGCGATGGCTGGGCAGGTGTTGCCGCACCGCGCGGGCCGTGATGCGGTCCGCATGGGCCACCGACGAGAGGCAGAGGAAGATGGTCTACAGCAAGCACGAGACGGCGGGCACTCCGACGTGTTGTCACGTGGCCAGGTAACGCGTGTTCCCCGGTTGCGTCGACGCTTGATGTGAGGCTGTTTCCCATGTTCGATCCGGTCATAGCGCCCAGCGGTACGCTGCTCGGCCTGCTCCAGCGGGGCCGCGGCGACGGCACGCTGCACGCGCTCACCGCCCCGCGGGCCGACGCGCTCGCGGCACTGAACCACTGTGTGCTGCGCGACCCCCGCCACGACTGGCAGGTGGAGAACCGCTCCCTGTACTACGCCCGTCTCTTCCTCGACCTGGGCGGCGAACTGGACGAGATCGAGGCGCACCTCTTCGACGTCGAGGACGCCTTCGACACCGAGGAGTCCCGCACGGGCCTGGCGCTCGCCGTCCTCGGCCACCTCGCCTCCTACGGCAGGCGCGATGCCCTGCGGCTGCTGCGCAGGTACGCCGCCTCCGGCTCCAACTGGGCCTGGGCCCTCGACGAGCTGGCCCTGCGCGACGACGACGCGGGCCTGCGTGCCCTCGCCGCGCCCGTCCTGGCCCGTTTCGCGACCGACGCCGAGGGCGAGGCCGAACTCGCTGCCACCGTGCGTGACGCCTTCGAGCCACGGCCTTGGCGACTGTGGGCCGACGACCCGCGCGACTACGTCTCCACGCGCGTGCGTGCCGCCCAGGAAGCCGGCTGCTTCGACCGGTGGCAACGGCAGATGCGCCCCACCGGGCCCCGCCCGGGCTGGAGCGTGCAGGCCGTCTTCGAGTGGGCCCAGCAGGGCATCGAACGCGGCGCCGCCCTCCATGTCCCGGCCGCCCGCTGCCTCACCGCCGTGGCGGGGCCCGAGGACCGGCCCGAGATCGTGCGGGCCGCCCAGGGCGGCACCGACGGTGCCCGCTGTACCGCGCTGCGCTACCTCGCCGACAGCAATGATCCCGACGCCCTCGATCTGGTCGAGGGTGCTGTGGCCACCGGCACGACGGCCGTGGTGGAGGCCGCGGTCGACGCCTTCGAACGCATGCGCAGCGTCGCCGCCGTGGACCGCGCCCGCGGCTGGGTCCACCGGCCCGACGCCCTCGGAGCCGCCGCCGGCCGCATGCTCGCCTGCCGGGGCGCGGCCGCCGACAGCGAGCTCGTCCTCGGCGCCCTGCGTGAGGCCGTACGCGGCGAGGGGCCAGACGCACCGACCTTGTGGACCCTCGTGGACGGAGCCGGACGGCTCGGCATCGCCTGCGCCGCGCCGGTCCTGCGGCACATCTACCGCGAGACCGCCTCGTCCCACCTTCGGGGACGCTGCGCCCGCGCGCTGGCCGCCACCGACCCCTCGTTCGCCACGGGCTTCGCCGTCGAATGCCTCTGGGACTGCGAGGAGACCACCCGCGAGGTCGCCGCCCGGCACGCCGAGACCGGTGACGTCCGCGTC
This sequence comes from Streptomyces griseus subsp. griseus, assembly GCF_000720255.1. Classification (GTDB taxonomy): domain Bacteria; phylum Actinomycetota; class Actinomycetes; order Streptomycetales; family Streptomycetaceae; genus Streptomyces; species Streptomyces griseus_I. Next base: position 458,136 of record NZ_JOJE01000003.1, read on the forward strand.
GTCGAACGACTGCGCCGGCTCGCCGCCGATCCCGCCGAGGAGGCCGAGGTGCAGACCGCCGTACGCAGCCGGATCGGCCCGGACGCCGCGTCGGCGATGTGAACCCCCGGTAGCGGCATGCCCGCCGGGTGAACAAGGGGTGACCGGCGGGCCGGTCGGGCATGGACGCGGTCCGACCTGCGGGGTCGCGCAGCGCAACGCTCACAGGACGTTTGTCGTTCGGAAAGATCCACTTTGGCGCGGCCACGTCCGGTACGGCGACAACACCGGTATGCGTGTCGTCATCGTGACCGAATCCTTTCCCCCCGATGTGAACGGCGTGGCCCACTGCGCGCTCCAGACCGCCCGGCACCTCGTGGATCGCGGTCATCTTCCGCTCGTCGTCGCGCCGGCCACCGCGGCCGGTAACGGGCCCGACGCCTCGGCGCCGTGCCCCGTCGTCCGTGTCCCCTCCCTTCCGCTCCCCGGCTACCCCCAGGTCCGCGTCGCCCTCCCCAGCCGACGCGTTGCCGCCGCTCTCACTGCGCACCGCGCCGACCTGGTCCACCTGGCCGGCCCCTTCGTCCTCGGCGTGCGCGGCATGACCGCGGCGGCCCGGCTCGGCATCCCGGCCGTGGCCGTCTACCAGACCGACCTGGCCGGATACGCCCGCACCTACGTGCACGCCGGCGAGGCGGCCGCCTGGCGGCGCATCCGCTCCGTCCACGCCGCCGCCGACCTCACCCTCGCCCCCTCCAGTGCCGCCCTGCACGACCTGGAGGCACACGGCGTGCCCCGGGTCCGGCTGTGGCCCCGGGGCGTGGACACCGTCCGCTTCCGCCCCGACCTGCGCGACGAGGCGTTGCGGCGCGAGCTCGCCCCGAACGGCGAACTCATCGTCGGCTACGTGGGGCGGCTCGCCCCCGAGAAGCAGGTCGAACTCCTCGCCGACGCTTGCGGACTGCCCGGCGTGCGCGTCGTGGTGGTGGGCGACGGCCCGAGCGGACCCGGCCTCACCGGGGCGCTGCCCGGCGCGGTCTTCCTGGGCCGCCGGACCGGCGACGACCTCGCCCGGATCTTCGCCTCGCTGGACGTCTTCGTCCACACCGGCCCCTTCGAGACGTTCTGCCAGACCGTGCAGGAGGCCATGGCGAGCGGTGTCCCCGTCGTCGCGCCCGCCGCGGGCGGCCCCCTGGACCTGGTCGCGCACGGGCGCACCGGGCTCCTCGTACCGCCGCGCGACCCCGCCGCCGTACGGGACGCCGTGGCCGCGCTGGCCGCCGACCCCACGCGGCGGGCCGCCTACGGAGCCGCCGGACGGGCCACGGTCGAGGGGCGCACCTGGGCCGCCGTCGGCGACCAGCTCATCGGGCACTACGCCGGTGTACTGGCCGCGCGGAAGGTGGTGGCGGCGGCATGAGCACGTTCGCTGTGGATCGTCCGGGGGAGGGCGGTGGCCGCCCGAGCGCACCCTCGCTGCGGATCGTGCGACTCGCCAACTTCGTCGCCCCCTCGTCGGGGGGCCTGCGCACCGCCCTGCGTGAACTCGGCAAGGGCTTCAAGGCGGCCGGCCACGAGCCCGTGCTGATCGTGCCCGGCTCGCGAGCGACGGACCAGGACACCGAGCAGGGCCGGGTGATCACGCTTCCCGGGCCCTTGGTGCCGGGCACCGGTGGCTACCGCGTCCTCACCGACAGGCGGCGCGTGGCCCGGCTCCTGGAGGACCTCGCCCCCGACCGGCTGGAGGTGTCGGACCGTACGACACTGCGCTGGACCGGCAGGTGGGCTCGGCGGGCCCGGGTGCCCGCCGTCATGGTCTCCCACGAGACCGCCGACGGCGTGCTGCGCACCTGGGGTCTGCCGGAGGGGGCGGCCAGGCGAGCCGCCGACGCCCTCAACGTCCGTACGGCGCACACCTACGCGCGCGTGGTGTGCACGACGGAGTTCGCCGAGCGCGAGTTCGTGCGGATCGGCGCCCGCAACGTCGTACGGGCCCCGCTCGGCGTCGACCTCGTGCAGCGGCGCCCCGCGCTGCGCGATCCGTCGCTGCGGGCGCGGTACGCGGGCCTGGACGAGACGCTGCTGGTGCTGTGCTCCCGGTTGTCCGTGGAGAAGCGGCCCGGTACCGCGCTGGACGCCCTGGAGGCGCTGCTGCGCCGCGGCCGGCGGGCGGTGCTGGTCGTGGCAGGGGACGGGCCGCTGAAGGCGCGACTCGAACTGCGGGCACGCGAGCGGAGGCTGCCGGTGACCTTCCTCGGCCATGTCGCCGACCGCGGCCTCCTCGGCGCGCTCCAGGCCTCCGCGGACGTCTGCCTGGCGCCGGGCCCCGCCGAGACGTTCGGGCTCGCCGCCCTGGAGGCCATGGCCTGCGGCACGCCCGTGGCGGTGAGCGCCTCCTCCGCGCTGCCGGAGGTGATCGGATCCGCGGGCGCCACGGCCGCCGACCACGGGGAGGGGTTCGCGGACGCCGTGAGCCTGCTCCTCGACCACCCCGAGGACGAGCGGCGGGAGGCGGCACGCGCGCGTGCGGAGGGCTTCGGCTGGGACACGGCGGTGGACGCGTTCCTGGCGGCGCACGATGCGACGGTGCCGGTGCGGACACGCGCGCGCGGAGGCGTCGGATGAGAACCCTCCGTTTCGTGGCGCTCATGGACTCGCTGACCGAAGGCGTGGGCGACCCCGTCGGCGACGGGTGGCGCGGCTGGGCCGCGCTGCTCGCCCTCGGGCTGACCGAACGACCCGAGGACGCCGCGGAGTTCACGAAGCTCGCGGTCAGCGGGGCACAGACGCGCGACGTGCTCGAACGGCAACTCCCCGCCGGGCTGGAGCAGCGGCCTGACCTCGTCTCCGTCGTCGTGGGAGTCAACGACACCCTGCGCTGCACCTTCGACATCCAGGCCGTCGCCGAACGGCTCGACACGGTGTACGCCGCCTTCACCGGGCAGGGCGCGGTCCTCCTCACCGCGTGCCTGCCCGACCCGGGCGCGATGCTGGGCCTGCCCGGTGCCCTCGCCCGCCCGCCGGCCCGGCGGCAGCGCACGGTCAACGCCGTCGTCCACGCGCTGTCCGACCGGTACGGCGCCGTCCACCTGCACGCCGCCGAGGGCGCGTGGCTCACCGACCGCGCCCTGTGGAGCGCGGACCGGCTGCACCCAGGCGAGGGCGGGCACCGGCAGCTGGCCGTGCGCTTCCACGCACTGCTGGCGGAGGCGGGTCTCGCGACGGGCACGGCGCCGTCGCCGGAGCCCGAGCTCCCGGCGCCCACGAGATCGGCCGGCCTGCGGTGGCTGGCCACTGCCGGCACCGGATGGGTGGCCCGGAGATGCATCGACCTGCTGCCGCAGCTGCTCACCCTGGCCGCCGACGAGATCCGTCACCGCGCCCGGGGCACGAGCGCCCGCCTCGACCTACGGGCGTCGGCGGCGGTGTCGGCGGCGTTGGCGGCGCTGTCGGTGGGGGAGCGGCGGGTGGACGCTGCATAGAGCCGCATGACCCTCACCTGCGGCGCACCGCCACGAACCGGATCGGTGTGCCCGGGAGCGCCTGTGCCGTCGCGGAGAGGTCGACCGCGCGGACGACTCCGATCACCGGGTAACCCCCGGTGGTCGGATGGTCGGCCAGGAACACCACCGGTCGTCCGTCGGGCGGGACCTGGACCGCGCCCAAAACCATTCCCTCGCTGGGGAGTTCACCCGGTCGGGCCCGCTCCAGGGACGGGCCTTCCGTGCGCAGGCCGATGCGGTTGCTCGCCGGGGACACGCGGTAAGGGCGCGACGTGAAGGTCCGTACGGCCTCGGGCGTGAACCAGTCGTCGCGGGGGCCCAGGGTGACGCGCAGGACGAGTTCGGCGGGAGGGCTCGGCTGCGGGGCGACATCCACGCGCGCGTGGGGGGCGAGGACGGGCCCCAGGGGCAGCACCGTGCCGTCCGTGAGCGGCGCGGGACCGAGACCCGACAGCAGATCGGTGGAGCGGCTGCCCAGGACCGGCTCGACGGCGACGCCGCCGGAGACGGCCACATAACTGCGTACGCCTCGAACGGCCGCGCCGACCTCCAGCAGCGCACCGGCGGGTACACGTACCGGCGCGCCCCAGGCGACCGGTCGTCCGTCCAGGGTGACCGGGCAGGGCGCGCCGCCGACCGCGACGGTGACCGTGGAACGGGGCCGCACGGCACAGCCGTTGAGCGTCGTCTCCAGCACGGCCGCCTCGACCGGATTGCCGACCAGCCGGTTGACGAGCGCCGCAGCGGGTCCGTCCAGCGCCCCCGCCCGGGGCACACCCAGGTGCGCGTGCCCCGGGCGCCCCCGGTCCTGCACGGTGGTCAGCGCCCCGGCGCGTACGACGGCGAGCGCACGGTCCGTCATGCCGCCCCCACCGGGACGAACCGTACGCGCGTGCCCGGTGACAGCAGGGCGGCGGGCACGCGCGTGTGGTCCCACAGGACCGTGTCGGTGGTGCCGATGAGTTGCCAGCCGCCGGGCGACGAACGCGGGTACACGCCCGTGTACGGACCGGCCAGCGCCACCGAACCGGCCGGGACGGCCGTGCGCGGAGTGGCACGGCGGGGCACGTCGTAGAGCGGGGGGAGACCGGTCAGGTAGCCGAATCCGGGTGCGAAGCCGCAGAACGCCACGCGGTACTCGGCGGACGCGTGGATACGGGCCACTTCCTGCTCCGAGACACCCCAGTGGGCGGCGACGTCGGCGAGGTCGGGGCCGGCGTAGCGCACGGGGAGTTCGACCACCTCCCGCGCGCGTGGAGGAACGGGAGGAAGGTCGGTGGTGGTCAGTTCGGACGCCCAGCGGACCGGGTCGGCCAGGCCGTCGAGGAGGACGGTGCGGGCCGCGGGGACGATCTCCCGGACGGTCAGCGTGCCCTCCGATCGACGGCGCAGCAGCTCCGCGTGCAGGGCCTGGGCCTCCTCACCCGAGGTGACTTCGACGAGCAGGGCGCTGTCGCCGACGGGCAGCGCCCTCATGCGAACGCCTCCACCCGGACGCCCGACTCCTCCAGCCGCTGCCGTACCCGGCGGGCCAGTTCCACCGCGCCGGGCGTGTCCCCGTGCAGGCACAGGGAACGCGCGCGTACCTCGATGCGGGCACCGGAGTGCGCGGTGACCGTCCCGGACCGGGCGAGGCTCACCGAGCGCTCCACCACGGTGTCCGGGTCGGTGACCACGGCGCCCTCCTGCCCGCGCGGCACGAGCGTGCCCTCCTCGGTGTACGCGCGGTCCGCGAACGCCTCGGTGACGGTCGGCAGCCCGGCCTTGCCGGCCAGCTCCAGCAGGCGTGAGCCGGGCAGACCGAGCACGGGCAGGGTGCCGTCGGCGAGGAGCACCCCGTCGACGACCGCGCGGGCCTGCTCCTCGTCACGTACGACGCGGTTGTACAGCGCCCCGTGCGGCTTGACGTAGGCCACGCGCGCGCCCGCCGCGCGGGCGAAGACCTCCAGGGCGCCGATCTGGTAGGCCACTTCGGCGGCCAGTTCGGCGGGCGGTACGTCCATCGCGCGCCGCCCGAACCCCGCCAGGTCCCGGTAGGAGACCTGGGCGCCGATCCGTACCCCGCGCTCGGCCGCCAGCTCGCACACCCGCCGCATGGTGGCCGCGTCCCCGGCGTGGAAGCCGCAGGCCACGTTGGCGCTGGTGACGACGGACAGCAGCCGCTCGTCGTCGGTGAGCTGCCAGCGGCCGAAGCCCTCGCCGAGGTCGGCGTTCAGGTCGATCGGTGTCATGGACTGTCGTATCTCCTGTCAGGCCACGCGGTACTGCTCGTCGCGGGCGTCGGTGAGGAACATCTGCCCCGGTGCGTGGGTGATGGCGAACGGCGGCCGTGAGGCCGTCACCGCGGCCTGCGGGGTCACGCCACAGGCCCAGAACACCGGGATGTCGTCGGGGGCGACGTCCACCGGGTCCCCGAAGTCGGGGCGGCCGAGGTCGTCGATGCCGAGCCCGGACGGATCGCCGCAGTGTACGGGGCTGCCGTGCACCGCCGGGAGCAGACTGCTCTCCCGGATGGCCGCCGCCAGGTGGTCCGGTGGCACGGGCCGCATGGAGACCACCATCGGGCCGTGCAGCCGGCCGGCGGCGCGGCAATGGCGGTTCGTCACGTACATGGGCACGTTGCGCCCCTGCTCGACGTGGCGGATCGGGACGCCCGCCTCGGCCAGCGCCCACTCGAAGGTGAAGCTGCACCCGATGAGGAACGACACCAGGTCGGTGCGCCAGTGGCCGAGCACGTCGGTCGGCTCCTCCACCAGCTCGCCGTCCCGCCAGACGCGGTAGCGCGGCAGATCCGTGCGCAGGTCGGCGCCGTCCGCGAGGACCGTGTTGAACGATCCCGCGTCCGTGACGTCCAGCACGGGGCACGGCTTCGGATTGCGCTGGCAGAACAGCAGCATGTCGTACGCCCAGTCGGCGGGCACCGAGATCAGGTTGACCTGGGTGTGTCCTGCCGCGACCCCCGCCGTGGGGCCCGTCAGGCCCTCCCGGAAGCGCGCCCGCGCGGTCTTCGGGCTCCATGCGTGCGCGTGCTCGTCGACCAGGGTCAGCGGGCGGTCGTCGATGAGCGTGCGGGGGCGGTGGCCGACGAGGTCCTCCGTGGGGTTCACGCCAGCTCCTTCCCGCGCGTCTCCGGCAGTCCCAGCAGTGCCAGCGCCGCGATGCCGTATCCGATCGCCCCGAAGACCAGCGCGCCGCCCACGCCCCAGCTGTCGGCCAGGAACCCGACCGTGGTGGGGAAGACGGCGCCGACGGCGCGGCCGGTGTTGTACGTGAAGCCCTGCCCCGTGCCGCGCACCGCCGTCGGGTACAGCTCGCTCAGGTAGGAGCCGAAACCGCTGAAGATCGCCGACATGCAGAACCCGAGCGGGAAGCCCAGCACCAGCAGCAGGGTGTTGGCCCCGCCGGGGATGTTCGCGTAGGCCAGGATGCACAGGGCCGACAGCAGGGCGAACAGCCAGATGTTGCGTCGCCGGCCCAGCCGGTCGGTGAGGTAGCCGCCGGTGAGGTAGCCGGCGAACGCGCCCGTGATCAGGAACGTCAGGTAGCCGCCGGTGCCGACGACCGACAGGCCGCGTTCCGTCTTGAGATAGGTCGGCACCCACGTGGCCAGGGTGTAGTAGCCGCCCTGGACGCCGGTGGAGAGCAGCGCCGCGAAGACGGTGGTGCGCAGCAGACCCGGCTTGAAGATCGCCGTGAACGAGCCCTTCTCGGTGTTCGACTCGCGGACCGCGACCGCCTCGGGCGCGTCCTGCACCCGGCGCCGCATCCACACGATGAGCAGTGCGGGCAGCGCGCCGGTCCAGAACATCACCCGCCAGGCCAGGTCGTCGCCGACGAAGGAGAAGACCAGCGTGTAGACGACCGCGGCGAGCGCCCAGCCCACGGCCCAGGAGCTCTGGATCGCGCCGAGCGTGCGGCCACGGTGCTTCGCGCTCGCGTACTCCGCGACGAGGATCGCGCCGACCGCCCACTCACCGCCGAAGCCGAGGCCCTGCAGGGCCCGGAAGACCAGCAGCATCTCGTAGTTGGGCGCGAAGCCGCAGGCGACGGTGAAGACGGCGTACGTGATCACCGTGACCATCAGCGCCCTGACCCGGCCGACCCGGTCGGCCAGCACGCCGGCGACGGCGCCGCCGATCGCGGAGACCACCAGCGTGACCGTGGTGAACAGGCCCGTCTGGCCGCTGTCCAGGCCGAAGTACGCGGCCAGGGCGACCATGCTCAGCGGCAGCGTGAAGTAGTCGTAGGAGTCCAGCGCATAACCGCCGAACGCGCCTGCGAAGGCGCGGCGGCCGCGCGGGCCGAGGGCGCGCAGCCAGCCGAACGCGCCGTCATCGGCGGCGCGTTCGGCGTTCTCGGGGGGTGCGGTGGTGGGCAGGGCCTGCGGTGGAGGGGTCGTGCTCATGGGCACCTCGCTGAGAGAAGAGGAGGGTGCTGGGAGAGAGCCAAGCCGTGCGGAGGCCGGGAGCCGCGGTGGGGACGGGGCGTGGCCGTGCGTAGCACCGTAGAGGATCGTTCAACGATCCTTCAATACCCGTGTTGTTTCGTCCTTGTATCTGCGCTTGAATTCCGGTCATGGCAGAGCAGCTGGCAGGACTGGCCGACGACCGCGCCCTCCTGGGCCGCACCAGCACGGCCGAACGGGTCGCGGACATCCTCAGGAGCCGGATCGCCGAGGGCTACTTCCCGCCCGGGACACGACTGTCCGAGGACAGCATCGGCGGGGCGCTCGGCGTCTCCCGCAACACGCTGCGCGAGGCGTTCCGGCTGCTCACCCACGAACGCCTGCTCGTCCACGAACTGAACCGGGGCGTTTTCGTGCGGGTCCTGACCGTCGAGGACGTCGAGGACATCTACCGCACCCGCGCCCTCGTCGAGTGCGCGGTCGTGCGGGGGCTCGGCGAACCGCCCTACGCGTTGGACAGCCTCGCGGCGGCGGTCACGGAAGGACAGGTGGCGTCCGTTCAGCAGGACTGGAAGGGCCTGGGCACGGCGAACATCCACTTCCACCGGGAGCTCGTCGCGCTCGCCGGCAGCGAACGCACCGACGAACTGATGCGCAGCGTCTTCGCCGAGCTGCGCCTCGCCTTCCACGTCGTCGACGACCCGCGTCGGCTGCACGAGCCCTACCTCAGCCGCAACCAGCAGATCCTCCAGGCGCTCCAGGCGGGCGACAAGGCCGACGCCGAGAACCTCCTCTCGGTGTACCTCGACAACTCGCTGGCCCGGGTGGTGGAGGTGTACCGGCGGAGGGTGGGGGACGAGGGGTAGGCGGGCCGGGCTGCGTCGTTTGGGTCGTTGTCAGACCGAGGACCTAGTCTGTGCACCGTGACTTCGCCTGCATCGACGGACAGTGTTCCGCCCCAGCTCAGCGCGGGGCCGCGCCCCGCACCGGGACCGGCCGCCGACGAGGGGCTGGCGCGGCGGCTGCGTGCGCTCGCCTGCACGGCGCCGATCCACGACCTCGACGCACGCAAGGCCAACCTCGCCGGCGAGTACTCGGTGTACGGCATGGCCGAGATCGCCCTCGCCGCGATCGACCTGGTCACCCTGAACATGGACTTCGACACGGGTGCCGACCACGACCAGATCGTCGCCCGCCTCCTGCCGCGCATCGCCGCCCAGGCCCCGCAGCGTCCCGTCGCCGAGCACGAGCGGGTGGCCCGCTGGGTCCTGGAGAACCTGATCAACGTCGGCAGCGTCGACCGCGGCTTCCGCGCCGTGTACGGCACCTTCGCCCCCGACGGCAGCTACGTGCGTCGTGACTACGACTTCAAGCTGATCGAGGAGGTGCCCGGGTACGGCGGCAGTGTCTACCTCCGTACGACGGACGAGGCCGTCAACGTCCTCGTCGGCGCCCTCGACACCGACGTCACCAGCGCGCAGATCGCCGCCGAGGTCAAACTGGAGGTGCTGATCAGCCGCGGCCGGCTCGCCGATGCCCAACTGGCGGCCGAGCAGGCCCGGTACCGCACCGTGCAGTACTCCGAGACCCTGCGCAGGGCCCTGGAGGCCACCCGGCGCAACGTCCGCGCGGTGGACTGGCTCAACGCGGTCCCCGACATGATCGCCGAGGCACTCGACCACGTCGCCGACCGCTACCGCCACGAGAACGCCATCCTCACCAACATCCGCAAGGCCCGCGACGAGTCCGAGGACCCGGAGAACAAGCGGCGCGCCGCCGAGCTCGTCGACATCGTCAAGGACTGCATCCGCCGGCACACGCAGCTCCAGTCCCGGCTGCTGGAGGCGGGCCCCCTGTTCCGCGCCGAACAGGACCGGCAGGCCTTCGCCACACCCATGACGGCGTCGGGGATAGACCTGTACGGACACCTCGTCGCGCCCGTCCTCCCACTGCCCCTGGAGCAGGCCCTCCGGGTGACCGACGCGTTCTTCGCGCGCGGGACCGGGTTGCGTACGCCGGTGTCCGTGCGGGTGGGTGATCTCGTCGACATACTGCTGACGCCGCCGATGGAGCGGGAGCACCTCGGGGCGGAGATGCCCGAGCCGGACCTCATCGCCACGCCGGACGACAGCCGCTTCAGCGAGGAGCAACTGGCGGCGGCGATGGAACTGCTGGACCTGCCCGCGGACGCGCCGCGACGACTGTCGGGGTTGCTCGCACAGGCCCGCCGGTCCGACCCCGACCTGCCGTACCTGGTGGCGCTGTTGGCCGTGCACGCCGCCAGTCCGCCGGTGGGAACGGCGTACCGGCAGGGCGAGGGGAAGCTGTTGTTCGCCGTGGACGACGGGACGGAGCTGGAGGACCCCGAGTTCGGTGGGGCGGATCTGATCGTGGGGACGGCGTTGCTGGACGCGGTGGGGATGGCGGCGGATCGGACGGAGGCGGCGTGATGCCGTCGTTCGGACGCGGGTCGTCCGCGGCTCGTCGCGCCCACGCGGCGGAGCCGCACCGGTCACTGCCCCGCGCCCCTCGGTGTCTCGGCCCCGTTCTCAAGAGCAAGGAGTTGCAGTCGTGAGTGAGCACGTCGAGTGGAGTGACGCGGAGGCCCCGGCGCCGTCGGCGTCCGCCGCCGTCACACCCGCGGACGCCGCTGACGCGGCGCGGCTCGTCGCCTTCGGGCTCCAGCCGAAGCTGCAGCCCGCGCGCGACCAGGAGTACACGGAGCTGCTGCGGCGCTACCGGGAGGATCCGCCGTTCGCGCGGCTCGCGGACGCCGTGGCGGCCGGGCTGGGCCTCGTCGTGCTGGAGGTGTCCCCCCGCGCGGGGATGGCCGTGACCGCGGCGGAGGACTCCGTGTTCGCCGTGCGCATGGGTGACTACGCCCGCCGTACCTCCGCCGACTCCGGCGACCGGTTCCTGCACGGGCTGGCCCACCTCGCGGTCGCCGCCATGGCGTTCCCGCGTCCGGAGGACCTCGCCGACGACGGGTACATCGGGCGGGTCAGCGTCAACGGGGTCGACGCGTTCGTCCGGCAGGCTTGCCATCGGCTGGAGGAACGCGCCGAACAGCAGGGCGAGAACACCGACCCCGCCACCGAGGCGCCCGGCCTGGAGGCCGCCTGGCGGATCTGGGCCAGGCGCAGCTCCACCGGTGCCACCAAGGACGCCCGGAGACTGGCGGGTTCCACCACGGGCATCGTCGGCAAGGCCGTCGCGTTCCTCACCGACTCCGGCTTCCTCCAGCGGACCGGCGACGACAACGGCGGCACGTACCGGACGACGGCGCGGTACCAGCTCCAGGTGCGCGACATGGCAGGAGGCGCCGCCATGGCCGAACTGCTCGAGCTGGGCGTGGTCCCGGTGACCGACGGCACGCCGACACTGCTGCCCGCCGAGGAAACCGACGACCTGGACCTGGTGGCCGACGCCGGACTGCCGTTCCACTCCTGAACCGCCCGGAGGCGTCTGCCGCTCCCCGAGCTCTCGCCGAGCTCACCGAGCCCTGAGGCTTCCGAGCTGCCGAACCCCCCTGATCTGCCGAAGATTTACGAGAGTCCGCCATGTACGAGCTGTCCCGGGTCCGCCTCTACTCCATCGGACCCGCCGGTGCGCGCTACGCCGACACCGTGCTTGACCTGCGAGGTGTGGGCGACGTCGTGCCCGATCCCGCCCCCATGCAGGCGGAGTTCTTCGAGGATGAGCCCGTCGGCCCGCCCCGCCGGCCCGCGCCCGCCGGTGTGCTCTTCCTGGAGAACGGCGGCGGCAAGTCCGTACTGCTCAAGCTGATCTTCTCGGTGATGCTGCCGGGCCACCGCAACACCCTGGGCGGCGCCAGTTCCGGCGTGCTGCGCAAGTTCCTGCTCGCCGACGACTGCGGACACGTGGCGCTGGAGTGGCAGCACGTGCTGACCGGTGAGTGCGTGGTCGTCGGCAAGGTGAGCGAGTGGCGCGGGCGCCAGGTGTCCAATGATCCCCGGAAGTTCGCAGAGGCCTGGTACTCGTTCCGGCCCGGGCCCGGACTGACCCTGGACAACCTGCCCGTCGCCGAGTCCACCACCGTACGGCCGCCCGTGGAGGGCCAGTCGGGTGCGCAGGGCCGCCGGCGCACCATGAAGGGATTCCGGGACGCCCTCACCGAGTCCGGCAAGGCGTACCCGTACCTGGAGGTGCACTGGGAGGACATCCATGACCGCTGGATCGAGCACCTCGGCGATCTCGGCCTCGACCCGGAACTCTTCCGCTACCAGCGCGAGATGAACGCCGACGAGGGCGAGGCCGCCGGCCTCTTCGCGGTCAAGAAGGACTCCGACTTCACCGACCTGCTGCTGCGCGCCGTGACGGACACGCGCGACACGGATGGCCTCGCCGACCTCGTCAGCGGCTTCGGCAACAAACTGGGCCGACGCGCCGAACTGATCGCCGAACGGGACTTCACCGCCGGGTCCGTCGACCTGCTCGGGCGGATCGTCGAGGCCGCCGAGGCCCGCTCACGCGCGCGTGACATCCACACCGCCGCCGAGCGCCGCACCCGCACCCTGGCCCGGCGCCTGTCCGCGCGTGCCGTACGGGAACGCGCGCGGGCCACCGACCTCGCCCAACGGGTCACGGCCGCCGCCTACGCCGTCACACAGGCCGAGGGGGCCCGTGAGCGCAGCGCGCTGATCGCCGCCGAAATCGCCTACCGTCACGCCTCGTTGGCGCTCGCCGCCGCCGAGAAGTCCGCCGCTGCCCAGAAGCGCGAACTCGCCGACGCGCGCACCCTGCACTCCGCCTGGCAGGCCGCCGAGGCCGCCCTGCGCCATCGCGCCGCCGCCGACCGCGTCGCCCGGGTGTCCGCCGCGATCCAGGAGGCCGAGCGGGACGCCGCCCCGGCGCTCGCCGCGCGCTCCAAAGCCGCCGTCGACCTCGTACGAGCCCTGCACGCGGCTGCCGAACGGGCCGAGAGCCACGCCAACGAGGAGGAGGAGCGGTCCGCCTCCCTCCAGGAGGTCAGCGACTCGGCCTACCGTGACTCCACGTCCGCCGCGACCGACGCCCAGCGCGCCCGCAGCGAGGTCGGCCATCTGCGCCAGCGCCTGACCGAGGTCGAGCAGGAGACCGCCGAGGCGGTGCGCGCCGGCTGGCTCGACGACAGCGCGCCCGACGCCGACCCCGCGCGCGCGGCCCTCGCGGCCAGTGACGCCGAGAAGGCCGCCGTCGCCGCCTGGGACACCGCGCGGGAGGTCTCCCGCCGGGCCACCGAGCACGCCCGCGAGGCCGCCTCGGCCGAGTCCCGCGCGGAGCTCACGGCGGCCCGCGCGGCCGACGCGGCGACCGCGGCCGAACGGTCCTACGAGGCCGAGCGGCGGACCGCCGAGGGGCTGGCGGCCGAGGAACGGCTGGCAGAGCTGCTGAGCCTGCCCGGCGGCTCCGGGGAGGGCCGGGGCGGAGTACCCGCCCCCAGGTCCGAGGCCGACGGCGTAAGGGGCGGCACGGGCACCCGCACGGGTGCCGGGGCCGACGGACCGGGCGACCCGGCGGAAGGGACGCAGGCCGCATTTGCGGGAGGGGCGGAGGACGCGTCGGCCGACCGCCACTCCGACACCCGGTCCACGGCCGGGCGGATCGGCGGCGACGGCTCCAACCATCCGGCAGGCGCCTCAGGCACTCCCCGCCCCGCCGAAGGCCTGCTCACCCCCGAAGACCTGGACCGCTTCGCCGACGAGCTGCGCGAACTCCTCGACGACGGCGTCTCCTCCGCCGAGCGCCAGCTGTTCGAGCTGCGCACCGCCGCCGCTGACGACGCCCGCATCCTCGGCGCCCTCGGTGACGGCGGACTGCTGCCGCCCGGCCCGGACGTGCTGGCCACCGTCGAGTTCCTCGGCGAGCACGGCATCCCCGCATTGCCCGGCTGGCGCTACCTCGCCCAGGCCGTCGACCCCACCGACCACGCGCGCGTCCTGGCCGCCCGCCCCGAGCTGGTCGACGGCGTGATCATCACCGACCCGGACTCGCACGCGCGAGCCCGCGAGGCGCTGGGCGACGCCGCGCTGCTGCCGCGCTCCGCCGTGGCGGTCGGTACGGCGGCAGCCCTGCTCGCACCGACCCCGGCACCGGACTCGGACACCGGCGACGTCTTCCTCGTGCCGCCGAACCCGGCCATGCACGACGAACACGCCGCCGACGAGGAGCGCCAGGCGCTGCGCGCGCGGGCGACGGAGCGCGACGAGGAGATCCGCACGCTGGCCGCACGGCTCGGCAAGGACCGTGAGCTGGCGGCGCGACTCGCCTCGTGGCGCACCGGCTGCCCCGCGGGCCGGCTGCTGGAACTGTCCGAGACCGCCCATCAGGCGCGGGCCTTCGCGGAGGAGGCCGAGGCAGAGCTCGCCGAGGCACGGACCGTGCGGGCCGAGGCGGACGAAGCCGCCGCCGAGGCCGCCCAGGTGCGGGACGAGCGCCAGGAGGCCGCGCAGAAGGCCCGGCGCGCCGCCGACGCCCTCGCAGGGCTCGCCTTCCGGCTGCGTGAGCGGGCCGGCTGGCAGGTCAAGCTGCGCGAACTCGCCGACGAGGCCACCGAGTCGGAGGCCCGTGCCCAGTCCTGCCTGGAGCGTGCGCGCGCGGCCGACGAGGACCGGCGCGCCGCCCAGCGCGCCGCCGACGACACCCGCCGCACCGCGCGTGCGCTGCGCGCCGAGCGTTCCGAGATCGCCGGTGCCCCGGACGACGTACCGGAAGACGACACGGACGGCCCGAAGGGGTCGCTGCCCGCCCTCCGCGAGGCCTACCGGGCCGCCTCACAGGTCTACGAGAAGGTCGGCGTCGGCGCCGATCTGCGGGCCGAACAAGCCCGCGCGGAGAGCGACGAGAGCGCGGCGCGGGCCGAACTGGACCGGCTGAGCAACAAGGTCCGCACCCGCGCCGAGCAACTGCTCCAGTCGCCCGACGGGTCCGATGGACCGTCCCGGCAGGCCGCCGCCGCACGCGCGGAGGAACTGGTGCAGCTCCTGGAGACCCGCATGTCCAGCGCGAGCGAGCAGCTCGGGCGGCTGCGCGGCGAGGCCGAGCGGCACGCGCCCGAGGACGGCCAGGCCCACACCGAGCTCCCCGATGACCAGCAGCCGCGCGACGCCGAACACGCCCAGGCACTCCTGCGCACCGCGACCGCCGAACTCGCCTCCCGCACCGAGGCGTTGGCGCAGGCGCGGGACGCGCACGGTGAGCTGCTCGACGCCCACCGCGCCGCCGAGGACGCCGTCGGCGGCTTCGAGGAGACCGCCGTGATGCTCCGCGATCTGTTGCGCGAGCACACTCCGGAGGAGGATCAGGAGACGCCGGAGCCCTACCCCGGCACCCTCGATGAGGCCCGGCACTCGGCCGCCGAGACCCGGCGTTCCCTGCGTGGCTGCGCCGCCGACCTGTCCGCCGCCGAATCGGCGGTGCGCGAGGCGAGTGACGTCCTCGTCCGCCACGCCAACTCCACGCGCTACGAACAGGTCCGCACCCCCGCGCGACAGCAGATCCGTGAGCTGCCCGCCTCCGCCCTGCCCGAGCACGCCCAGAAGTGGGCCGATGCCTTCGCACCCCGACTGCGCGTCCTCACCGACGAGTTGGCGCAGCTGGAGCGCAACCGGGACTCGATCGTCGACCGTCTCAGAGGGCTGGTCGAGTCGGCACTCGCCACGCTCAGGTCCGCCCAGCGGCTCTCCCGCCTTCCGGAAGGCCTCGGCGAGTGGTCCGGACAGGAGTTCCTGCGCATCCGCTTCGAGGAGCCCGACCAGGCGACCCTCATCGAACGGCTCGGCGAGGTCATCGACGAGGCGACCCGCGCGGCCGTGAAGAAGAACTCCGACCTGCGGCGCGACGGAATGTCGATGCTGCTGCGGGGCGTGGCCGCCGCGCTCCAGCCGAAGGGCGTCGCCGTCGAGATCCTCAAGCCGGACGCCGTACTGCGCGCCGAGCGCGTACCCGTCGGGCAGATGGGCGACGTGTTCTCCGGCGGTCAGCTGCTCACCGCCGCCATCGCCCTGTACTGCACGATGGCCGCCCTCAGGAGCAACGACCGGGGCCGTGACAAGCACCGTCACGCCGGCACGCTGTTCCTGGACAACCCCATCGGGCGAGCCAACGCGACCTACCTGCTGGAGCTCCAGCGCGCGGTCTCGGACGCACTCGGCGTGCAACTCCTGTACACCACCGGCCTGTTCGACACGACCGCGCTGGCCGAGTTCCCGTTGGTCATCCGGCTGCGCAACGATGCCGACCTGCGGGCCGGCCTGAAGTACATCAGCGTCGAGGAGCACCTCCGTCCCGGGCTGCCTCAGGCTGCCGCCGGTGAAGCAGGCCACAGTGAGATCACCGCGACGCGGATGTACAAGCGCCCGGCGCCGAGCGCCCCGTAACCGGTGCAGCGCGTCAGGGGTGTGACAACTGTCCCGCCCCGCCGGACCGGCGTATCCGCTCCTGGGCCCGCTCGGCGGCACGCTCCTGCCGATGGGCGCGGCGCCGCTCGCGGCGCAGGGCCCGCGCCGTGCTGCTGGGCGCCGACACCACGCCGTTGCGCTGCTTCCAGACCTGCCGCGTCACCCACACGTCCAGCGCGCCCCAGGTGGCCACCACCGTGCTCACCACGCTGCTGATCACCATCGGGAACGCCAGCCAGGAGCCCGCCATCGTGCACAGGAAGGCCACCATCGCCTGAAGCAGTGTCACGGCGATGATCAGCACCGCGCGCACCGCCGCCGTGCGTACCGGGTCGGGCAGCCGACGTCGCCGTGCGGGCTCCTCGACCCACAACGGCCGGTAGGACGGCCTGGCCTGACTCACACTCCGCTGCCCGCGGCCGGATGCTGGAATGTCGCGATCCGGTGCCTCGGTCATCCGTTCTGCCGTCGCATGCGCCGTCACGCCGCGCGTCGGCGCCTCGTGCCGCTCCGCCGTGCCCATCAAGGTGTCACTCCCCACCGCCAGCAGACCGCTCGCCCCGGCCCGAAAGGACCGGCTCCCCAGTGGCTGCCCGGCTTGCGCTGTTTTACGCCGCCCGGGTGCGGCACACGGCACCTGTGGCCGATTCCGCCCCCAACTCCCGTAGAGAAGGACGAACAACGCGACCTGATGATTCCCGCGGAAGGAAAAATTCTGGCCAACTGCTCGGACGAGCCGCTCGGTTCCGGACACGTGACAGTCGCCCGATTCGGGGCCGTAATCTCCCGTAATGGCGGGACAACTCCGTATGTCTTGTCGCGGGTGCGGAAGTTCAGGTTCCGGACCGCCCTTCGAGTTACCTGTGCGTCGGTAGTAGGCTCGCGCCGTTTGTTGACGCACATGTGTACCCCCTGGATGGTGGGGGTTGAGCTGGGGGAGGCCATGCGCTTTCGCGGGAAGTCCATCCGCCGGAAGATCGTGGCGCTGCTTCTCGTGCCGCTGGTGTCCCTGACGGCCATCTGGGGCTTCGCCACGGTACTCACGGGGCGAGAGGCGGGGCGGCTGTTCAACGTCTCCGACGTGGTGGAGAAGATCAGCTACCCGGTCGAGGACACCGTCCGGGACATCCAGGAGGAACGCCGCCAGACCCTCGTCTACCTGGCCGACCCCAGGGCAGCCAACGCCCTCGCCGCACTCCGTCACACCCGGACCGGCACGGACGAAGCCGTCGCCGAGATCCGCCGCAACTCCAAGGACTCGGATGTGCGCGACGCCCTGGACCAGGATGACGGCGAAAGCCTGACCGCCGTCCTGGACGCCTTCGACGGCCTCGACTCCCTGCGCCGCAGCGTCGAGGAGGGCACCGTCACCCGCTCCCAGGCCCTGGACCTCTACAACCGTCTGATCGATCCCTGCTACGCCCTGCTGTCCAACCTGGACGTCGTCGACAGCGTGGAGATGGACAAGCAGTACCGCGCCCTCGTGAACATCGCCCGGGCCCGTGAACTGCTCTCCCAGGAAGACGCCCTCCTCGGCTCCGCCCTGGTCGTGGGCCGGCTCACCCGCGACGAGATCCGTCACGTCTCGGACCTCGAGGCACAGCGAGAAGCCGTCTACGACGTCAGCCTCACGCAACTGCCCACCGCGGAGCGCGAACGGTACGACCGCTTCTGGAAGAACGCCACCACCGCCCCGCTGCGGACGGCCGAGCAGTCCGCGATCGCCGCCAAGCCCGGCAGCATGCCCCGCGGCGTCACCGCCAAGATCTGGGACACCACGGCCGGAAACGTTCTCGACGAACTCGCCACCCTTGACGACCAGGCCAACGACCGCTACCAGGACCGTGTCCGCCCCGTTGCCATCGGCGTCATCGTCCAGGCGGTCGCCGTGGGCGTCCTCGGGCTGATCGCCCTGCTGGTCTCGCTCTTCCTGTCCGTACGTATTGGCCGCACCCTCATCCGTGACCTGCGGCAGCTGCGTCTTGAGGCACACGAGGCGTCGGGCATCCGGCTGCCCAGCGTGATGCGCCGCCTCTCCGCCGGTGAACAGGTCGACGTGGAGACCGAGGTTCCGCGTCTGGAGTACGACAGGAACGAGATCGGCGAGGTCGGCCAAGCCCTCAACACCCTGCAACGCGCCGCCGTCGAGGCCGCCGTCAAGCAGGCCGAGCTGCGCTCCGGCGTCTCCGAGGTCTTCGTCAACCTCGCCCGCCGCAGCCAGGTCCTCCTGCACAAGCAGCTCACCCTGCTCGACACCATGGAGCGCAGGACCGAGGACACCGAGGAACTCGCCGACCTCTTCCGCCTCGACCACCTGACCACCCGCATGCGCCGGCACGCCGAGGGTCTCGTCATCCTCTCGGGCGCCGCCCCCTCCCGGCAGTGGCGCAAGCCCGTCCAGCTCATGGACGTCGTCCGGGCCGCGGTCGCCGAGGTCGAGGACTACGAACGCATCGAGGTCCGCCGTCTGCCGCGGGTCGCCGTCACCGGACCGGCCGTCGCGGACCTCACCCACCTCGTCGCCGAACTTCTCGAGAACGCCACCGTGTTCTCCCCGCCACACACAGCAGTCCAGGTCCTGGGCGAGCGGGTGGCCAACGGCTTCACCCTGGAGATCCACGACCGTGGTCTCGGCATGGCGGCCGAGGCACTCATGGACGCCAACCTCCGCCTCGCCGAGACCCCTGAGTTCGAACTCTCCGACACCGACCGGCTCGGACTGTTCGTCGTCAGCCGGCTCGCCCAGCGACAGAACGTCCGGGTCTCGCTCCAGCCGTCCCCGTACGGCGGGACCACCGCCGTCGTCTTCATTCCCGACGCGCTGCTCACCGACGACGTCCCGGACACCAACGGCATCGGCTTTCGCCTCGACCGGCCCCGGCCCGCCAAGGAGGCCGAGCCCGTCGAGAGCCGCAGGGCCGCACTCACCCAGGTGCCCGGCCTGCGCCCCGGCCTGCCCGCCTCGCTCCTCGACGGCCCCGTCGAACTGGAGGCCCCGGTCGACCTGGACGCCCTCGCCGGCTTCCCCGACCCCCTCGACGAGGAGGACGGGGAGCGCGGCGCGCTCTTCCGGCCGCGCCACTCCGACGCCCACGTCGACGCGACGTCGACCGGCCACCCCGACGAGCCCGGTCGACGACTCCCCGGCACGAGTGGTTCGGCCGGGGCAGCCGGCACCGACTCGGGTGCCGGTGCCCCCGTACCGCTGCCGCAACGGCGAACGCCCAAGCTCGTCAGTTCGCACGGACGCCCGGTCACCGACCAGCGGTCCCGCCGGGAGGAGGCGGCCGAGGAGGCCGCGACGCATCCCGGCCCCCGACGCCCGGAGGCGGAGACAGGGGCGGGGATGCCCGCTCCGCTGCCGACCCGCCGACGCGGCGCGGAGGCGTCCCTCCGTCGAGGGCCCGGGGGGCCCGACCGCACCGCTCAGGGCGCCGAGTCGGCCTACCCCGGCCGCGGCGCGGAAGAGCCTTCGGAGGCCCCCTCCCCGCCCAGTCGCACCAGGCGTCCCGCGATCGCGCCCGGCGCCTCGGAAGAAACGAACCACCGCCCCGAGCGCGCGCCGTACGAGACCGGCCACGGATCCGGCTCGTACGGGACCGGCCACCGGCCCGCGACCGAAGCGGCCGGAGGGGAGCCCGCGCCTCACGAGGCAGGCTCCGGCCCAGGGGCGCTGCCCCGACGCGTACGCCAGGCGAACCTGGCCCCGCAGCTGAAGAAGGGCACCGGACGACGCACCGAGGAGAGCGCGGAGCTCGTCGAGCGCGACGCCGACGAGGTGCGCAGCCGAATGGCCTCGCTCCAGCGCGGCTGGCAGCGCGGCCGCGCAGAGAACGCCGCGGGCGACGACGCCCACAGCGGCACAGCACCACAAGGAACGAACAAGGGGGACGGTCGATGACCGCACCAAAGGCGACCGGCCACAGCGCGACCAACACGGGCGAGCTGAACTGGCTTCTCGACGACCTCGTCGACCGCGTCGCCAGCATCCGCAAGGCCCTCGTGCTCTCCGGCGACGGCCTGCCGACCGGGGTGTCCAGGGACCTGACCAGGGAGGACAGCGAGCACCTCGCCGCCGTCGCCTCCGGCTTCCACAGCCTCGCCAAGGGCGTGGGACGCCACTTCGAGGCGGGCAACGTCCGGCAGACCGTGGTCGAACTCGACGAGGCCTTCCTCTTCGTGACGGCCGCCGGTGACGGCAGTTGCCTCGCCGTCCTGGCCGACGCCGACTCGGATGTCGGCCAGGTGGCGTACGAGATGACCCTCCTGGTCAAGCGGGTCGGCGTACATCTGGCTGCCGCCCCGCGTACCGATCTGCCCTCGGGCGGGTAGTGGGATGGCATGAGCGCAGACGGTCAGGGAAGAAGTCACTGGTTCGACGACGAAGCCGGACCGGTCGTCCGCCCGTACGCCATGACGCGCGGCCGCACCACCAGTGCGGGCCAGCACCGCCTCGACTTGATCGCGGTGGTCGTCGCGGAACCTCATGTGGACGATCCGGAGGCCGACCCCAGCCTGTCCCCGGAACACGTGGACATCGTCGACCTGTGCCGTGACACTCCGCAGTCGGTCGCCGAACTGGCGGCCGACCTCAACCTGCCCATCGGCGTGGTACGGGTCCTCGTCGGGGACCTCGTGGACGCGGAACTCGTCCATGTGAACCGGCCCGTGCCCCCTGCCGAACTGCCGGACGAGAGTATTCTGCGCGACGTGATCAACGGCCTGCGAGCGCTGTGAGCGGCGCGGAAGCGGGGTGAGGACGTGACGGGCTGGCAGTTCTGGGTCGACAGGGGTGGCACCTTCACCGACATCGTCGCGCGGCGCCCGGACGGCCGGCTCCTGACGCACAAGCTGTTGTCGGAGAACCCGGCGCGGTACGCCGACGCGGCGGTCGCGGGAGTACACGCACTCCTGGACGGCTCCTCCGAGCCCGTCGACGTGGTGCGGATGGGCACCACCGTCGCCACCAACGCCCTCCTGGAGCGCAAGGGCGAGCGGACCGTGCTGGTCGTCACCCGCGGTTTCCGCGACGCCCTGCGCATCGCCTACCAGAACCGGCCCCACATCTTCGCCCGCCGCATCGACCTCCCCGAACTGCTCCACGAACGGGTCGTCGAGGTCGACGAGCGCATCGCCGCCGACGGCACCGTCCTGCGTCCACCGGACCTGGACGCCCTCGCCGGCCCCCTCGAAGACGCCTACGACGCCGGCATCCGCGCCGTCGCCGTGGTCTGTCTCCACAGCCACCTCCACCCCGCCCACGAGAAGGCCGTCGGCGCGCTGGCCGCCCGGATCGGCTTCCCGCAGATCTCGCTGTCCAGCGAGGTCAGCCCGCTGATGAAGCTCGTCCCGCGCGGGGACACCGCAGTCGTCGATGCCTACCTCTCGCCCGTGCTGCGCCGCTACGTCCAGCACGTCGCCGACGAGCTCGAAGGCGTACGGCTGATGTTCATGCAGTCCAACGGCGGACTCACGGAAGCCGGGCAGTTCCGCGGCAAGGACGCCATCCTGTCCGGGCCCGCGGGCGGCATCGTCGGCATGGCCCGCATGTCGCAGCTCGCCGGCTTCGACCGCGTCATCGGCTTCGACATGGGCGGAACCTCCACCGACGTCTCCCATTTCGCGGGTGAGTACGAACGCGTCTTCACCACGCGGATCGCGGGAGTCCGGCTGCGCGCGCCCATGTTGGACATCCACACCGTCGCGGCCGGAGGAGGCTCCGTCCTCCATTTCGACGGCTCCCGTTACCGGGTGGGGCCGGACTCGGCGGGCGCGGACCCGGGCCCCGCCTGCTACCGCGGCGGCGGCCCGCTCGCCGTCACCGACGCCAACGTCATGCTCGGGCGGATCCAGCCCGCGCATTTCCCCAAGGTCTTCGGCCCCGACGGCGATCAGCGCCTCGACGAGGGACTCGTCCGCGACCGCTTCACCGCCCTGGCGCGCGAGATCCGCGACCGCACGGGCGACGACCGCACCCCCGAGCAGGTCGCCGAGGGCTTTCTCCAGATCGCGGTGGCCAACATCGCCAACGCCGTGAAACGCATCTCCGTGCAGAAGGGGCACGACGTCACTCGCTACGCCCTCACCACCTTCGGCGGAGCCGGAGGCCAGCACGCCTGCATGGTCGCCGACTCGCTCGGCATCCGCACCGTCCTCGTGCCGCCCATGGCCGGTGTCCTCTCCGCCCTCGGCATCGGCCTCGCCGACACCACGGCCATGCGCGAACAGTCCGTGGAGGCACCCCTCGAGCCCGCCACGATGCCCGCCGTCCTCAAGACGGCCGACGACCTCGAGGCCGCGGCCCGCGCCGAGCTCCTCGCCGAGGACGTCCCAGGGGGCTCCGTCCACGTCACCCGCCGCGCCCAGCTGCGCTACGACGGCACCGACACCACCCTCACCGTCGAGCTGACCGAGCCCGACCCGATGAGGCACGCCTTCGAAGAACGTCATCGCGCCACGTACTCCTTCACGCTCGACCGCCCGATCGTCGTCGAAGCGCTCTCCGTGGAAGCCACCGGCATCACCCCAACCCCCGATCTCTCCGCCCTCGCCCCGTACGAAGGCCACTTCGCCACGCCCGGAACCGTCCACCTGCACACGGGCGGCGCCTGGCGCGACGTACCCCTCCACCGCCGCGAGGAACTGCCTCCCGGCGAGACCGTCACCGGACCCGCGATCATCACCGAGGCCAGTGCGACGACCGTCGTCGACGACGGCTGGCAGGCCGCGGCGACCGACGACGGGCATCTGGTCATGGAACGCGCGGCGATCACGGAGAGTTCCGGTCTCGACACACAAGCCGACCCGGTTCTGCTTGAGGTCTTCAACAACCTCTTCATGTCGATCGCCGAGCAGATGGGTGCCCGACTGGAGTCCACCGCCCAGTCCGTCAACATCAAGGAACGGCTGGACTTCTCCTGCGCCCTCTTCGACCCCGACGGAAACCTGGTGGCCAACGCCCCGCACATCCCCGTCCACCTGGGCTCGATGGGCACGACCGTCAAAGAGGTCATCCGGCGCCGAAGTACCGGAATGCGGCCCGGGGACACCTACGCGGTCAACGACCCGTACCACGGCGGCACCCACCTCCCGGACGTCACCGTCATCACCCCCGTGTTCGAGACGCACAGCCCCACAGCTTCCTCGAACACAAAGAGTCACCGAATCCTCTTCTACGTTGCCTCCCGCGGCCATCACGCCGAGATCGGCGGCATCGCCCCCGGCTCGATGCCGGCGAACAGCCGCACCATCGAGGAGGAGGGCGTGCTCTTCGACAACTGGCTGCTCGCCGAGAACGGCCGCCTCCGAGAGCGGGAGACGCTTCGCCTGCTCAGCGAGGCGCCCCACCCCTCCCGCAACCCCAGGACCAACCTCGCCGACCTGAGGGCTCAGATCGCCGCCAACCAGAAAGGCGTCGACGAGGTCGGCCGCATGATCCAGAACTTCGGCCTCGATGTCGTCCAGGCCTACATGAAGCACGTCCAGGACAACGCAGAGGAGGCCGTGCGCCGCGTCATCGACGCCCTGGACGACGGTGAGTACGCCTACGAGACCGACTCGGGTGCCGTCATCCGCGTACGCGTGCGCGTGGACCGCGAGAACCGGTCGGCGACCGTCGACTTCACCGGCACGTCAGCACAGCTGGACACCAACTTCAACGCGCCCTCCGCAGTCGTCAACGCGGCCGTCCTGTACGTCTTCCGCACCCTGGTGGACGACGACATCCCGCTCAACGACGGCTGTCTGCGCCCGCTGCGGATCATCGTGCCGGCCGGCTCCCTGCTGGCACCCGAGCCACCCGCCGCCGTCGTCGCAGGCAACGTCGAGACCTCGCAGGCGATCACCGGTGCCCTCTACGCGGCGCTCGGCGTCCAGGCCGAGGGATCCGGCACCATGAACAACGTCACCTTCGGCAACCAGAACCACCAGTACTACGAGACCGTCGCCTCCGGCTCCGGCGCGGGCGACGGCTTCCCCGGCGCGAGCGTCGTCCAGACCCACATGACCAACTCGCGGCTCACCGACCCCGAAGTCCTGGAGTCGCGACTGCCCGTCCAGCTCGACGAGTTCGCCCTCCGGTGCGGCAGCGGCGGCGATGGACGATGGCGAGGCGGGGACGGAGCGGTCCGACGCATCCGATTCCACGAACCCATGACCGTCTCCACGCTCTCCCAGCACCGCAGGGTCCCCCCGTACGGCATGGCGGGCGGTGGGCCCGGCGCCCTGGGGGCCAACCGTGTGGAACGGGCGGACGGCACCGTGGTCGAACTGCGCGGTAGCGACTCGGCGGACGTCGGCCCCGACGACGTACTCGTCATCGAAACCCCCGGCGGCGGAGGCTATGGCCCACCGCCGCACGACCCCCATCAAGCAGGAGAACAGATCGATGATCTTCGGGCGTTCTGAGCGCGGCAAGCCTCCGGTCGAGCCCGTCACGCTCAAGATCCTGGTGGCCGGCGGATTCGGAGTGGGCAAGACCACCCTCGTCGGCGCGGTCAGCGAGATCAGACCGCTGCGCACCGAGGAGTACCTCACCGAGGCCGGCCGCCCGGTCGACGACACCAGCGGCGTGGAGGGCAAGCACACCACCACCGTCGCCATGGACTTCGGTCGCATCACGCTGCGCGAGGACCTGGTGCTGTACCTCTTCGGAACCCCCGGCCAGGAGCGCTTCTGGTTCATGTGGGACGAACTCTCCGAGGGAGCGCTCGGCGCCGTCGTGCTCGCGGACACCCGCCGCCTGGAGGACTGCTTCGCCGCGGTCGACTACTTCGAGCGGCGCTCCATACCCTTCGTCATCGGCGTCAACTGCTTCGAGGGCGCCGCCCATTACCCGGCGGGGGACATCCGCCAGGCACTCGACCTGGACGACGACGTACCGCTCCTGCTGTGCGACGCCCGCGACCGTGAGTCGGTCAAGGACGTGCTCATCGGCGTCGTCGAGCACGCGATGGAATATGGGGCCGAGCGCCGTCAGAGCGTCACGAGCTGAGCCGACGTGCCGGCACAACCACACGGCCGCGGCCCGTACCCCGACGACCGGGGTACGGGCCGCGTCCCGGAAACGACCCGCGCGCGTGTCTAGCTCTGACCGTCCTCCAGCCAGCCGAAGCTCTTCTCCACGGCCTTCTTCCAGTTCTGGTACTCACGGTCACGCACCGACGCCTCCATCGACGGCGTCCACGTGACGTCTTCCTTCCAGTGCGCCTTGAGCTCGTCGAGGTCGTTCCACACCCCGGTGGCGAGCCCAGCGGCGTAGGCGGCGCCCAGGCACGTCGTCTCGGAGACCTTCGGACGGATCACCGGCACGTCGAGCACGTCCGCCTGGTGCTGCATGAGCAGGTTGTTCTTCGTCATGCCGCCGTCCACCTTCAGGGTGGTGATGTGCACCCCGGAGTCCTGGAACATGGCGTCGACGACCTCACGGGTCTGCCAGCTGGTCGCCTCGAGCACCGCGCGCGCGAGATGCGCCTTGGTGACGTACCGGGTGAGGCCGGTGATGACGCCGCGCGCGTCGGAGCGCCAGTACGGCGCGAAGAGTCCCGAGAAGGCGGGCACGATGTACGCGCCGCCGTTGTCCTCGACGCTCTCCGCCAGCGGCTCGATCTCGTCGGCGGTACGGATGATGCCCAGCTGGTCGCGGAACCACTGCACCAGCGCGCCCGTGATGGCGATCGCTCCCTCCAGGCAGTAGACGGGCGGTTCCGTGCCGATCTTGTACCCCATCGTCGTCAGCAGCCCGCTCTTCGACGGCACCGGGCGGCTGCCGGTGTTCAGCAGCAGGAAGCTGCCGGTGCCGTACGTGTTCTTCGCCGTTCCCACGTCGTAGCAGGCCTGCCCGAAGACGGCCGCCTGCTGGTCGCCCAGAGCCGAGGCGACGGGGACGCCGGCGAGCTGGCCCACGGCCGTCCCGTACACCTCCGAGGACGACTTGATCTCGGGCAGTACGGCCGCGGGCACGTTCATCGCGTTCAGGATGGACTCGTCCCACTCGAGGCTCTCCAGGTTCATCAGCATGGTCCGGCCGGCGTTGGTCACGTCGGTGACGTGATGTCCGCCGTCCGTGCCGCCGGTGAGGTTCCAGATGAGCCAGGAGTCGATGGTGCCGAAGGCGATCTCGCCGTTCTCCGCACGGGTCCTGAGGCCGGGCACGTTGTCGAGCAGCCACGCGGCCTTGGGCCCGGAGAAGTAGCTGGCCAGCGGCAGGCCGGTCTGTTCGCGGAAACGGTCCTGTCCGTCCGATCCGCCCAGTTCGTTGCACAGCGCCGCAGTGCGCGTGTCCTGCCATACGATCGCGTTGTGCACGGGCTTGCCCGTCGCACGGTCCCACAGGACCGTCGTCTCGCGCTGGTTGGTGATGCCGAGCGCGCTCAATTGGTCGGCGCGCAGCCCGGCCTTGGCTATCGCCCCCGCGACCACCGCCTGCACCTTGGCCCAGATCTCGGTGGCGTCGTGCTCCACCCAGCCGGGCTTGGGGAAGATCTGGCGGTG
The DNA here is from genome assembly GCF_000720255.1 of Streptomyces griseus subsp. griseus. Lineage (GTDB taxonomy): Bacteria > Actinomycetota > Actinomycetes > Streptomycetales > Streptomycetaceae > Streptomyces > Streptomyces griseus_I. The sequence goes on from NZ_JOJE01000003.1 coordinate 484,913, forward strand.
CTCGCGCTGGTCCACTGCGACGATCGCACCGTTCTGATCGAAGACGATGCAGCGGCTCGAGGTGGTGCCCTGGTCGATCGCGGCGACGTACTTCTCGGCGTTGTCCGTCATGGCTACCCCTTGGCTGAGTCAGATGGCTGCGTTGTGGATTTCGGAATCGGCAGGAAGGTGTGCACGATGCCCATGCCCGCGACGTGTCGGTTGTCGCCGACCGGCGCCGGAGTGGGCAGCACCGGGAACCGCGAGCACACCGAAGCGGAACAGGATCGCTGTTCCGATCGACTCGCCGACGCGAATGTCTCCGTTGCTCATGGCGGCTCCTTCGCCCCGACCCGGGGCAATCGGCCCGATTCCTCGTGCAGGGTGCGTTTTCCATGGCGACTTCAGCCGAAGGCAGGGTTCCTCGCATCCCGCCCGGCGTCCGTGACGAGCGTGCCGTCGCATCCGCAATTCGCCCGTGGGAGACGGGCCCGAAAGCAGAGGGCCCGTGCGGCGCAGTGGCGGAATGCGCCGAATCTGGATGGCGATTCCACTGACACCGGGAGCGTTCGACATCGGCGCGCCCAAAGGGCGTCAAGGTCGCCGACACCAACGGTCGAGAGGCAGAGGACGGACGCTTTTTTCTCAGATTCGCACAGACGGCGGCGGGGCGCCTGCCGAGCATGAGGCCGCCGATACGAGGGCCTTTCCGGTGATCGTTCGAGTCTGTGACGGGGTGCCGGGCCTGGGCAGCGACTTCCAGGCCTGCTTCAGGGGCGCCAGACAAGCCTCCGCCTATCGGTGGTCCGCGACGCTGCCGGGGGCGCACGGAACACTGGCGTGGACAACATGACGTCCGCCGGCCGCCCGGGCGCAGTTCGCGGGATGTTCACGCACCACTCTCGCTCAGTCACACAGCGTAGGTCCGCCGTCGGCCTCATCGCACGGCGATCACCGCCGACCCGTGCCCGAAGAGCCCCTGGTTCGCCGTGATGCCCACCCGCGCGCCCGCCACCTGTCGGTCGCCGGCGGTGCCCCGCAACTGCCAGGTCACCTCGCAGACCTGAGCGATCGCCTGCGCCGGCACCGCCTCCCCGAAGGATGCCAGTCCGCCGCTCATGTTCACGGGTATGCGGCCTCCCGGCGCCGTAGCGCCGTCCCGCAGGAGCTTCGCGCCTTCGCCCTCACCGCACAGCCCCAGATCCTCGTACCACTGCAGCTCCAGGGCGGTGGACAGGTCGTAGACCTCCGCCAGGGACAGGTCCTCGGGCCCGATGCCGGCCTCCTCGTAGGCGACCCGCGCGATGGAGGCCCGGAACGTCTCGGGGGCGGGCTCCACCGCCACCGCGGAGTCCGTCGCCAGGTCCGGCAGGTCGAGCACCGTGTTGGGGTAGCGCGGCGTCACGGTGGACACCGCGCGGATCCGCACGGGATCGGCCGCGCCGTGCCGGCGGGCGAACTCCATGCCGGTAAGGACCAGCGCCGCGCCGCCGTCCGAAGTCGCGCAGATGTCGAGGAGCCGCAGCGGATCGGCGACCACCGCCGAGGCGGCGACCTCCTCGGCGGTCACCCGCGCGCGGTAACGCGCGTACCTGTTCAGCGCCCCCATGGCGGAGTTCTTCACCTTCACTTGGGCGAAGTCCTCCGGAGTGTCCCCGTGGACCGCCATACGCCGGCGCGCGTACAGCCCGAAATACGCCGGATTGGTCGCCCCGAGCACTCGGAAGCGCAGCCAGTCGGGATCGTCGGGCCGGTCCCCGCCCGCCGGCCTGAAGAACCCCTTGGGCGCGGCGTCCGCGCCCACCACCAGCACCACGTCTGCCAGGCCCGCGAGGATCTGCGCCCGCGCTGTGTTGATCGCCTGTGCGCCCGAAGCGCACGCCGCGTAGACACTCGCGACGCGAGCTCCCTGCCAGCCCAGCGCCTTCGCGAATGTCGCCCCGGCCACATACCCGGGGTAGCCGCCGCGAACGGTGTCCGCGCCGACGACCGAGTCGACGTCCCGCCAGTCCAGGCCGGCGTCGGCGAGCGCCGCGCGGGCCGCCGCCACTCCGTACTCGACGAAACCGCGTCCCCATTTGCCCCAGGGATGCATGCCCGCGCCGAGCACCGCCACCTCACCTGTCATGCCTCCACCCCCGTCGGCCGCCACTGCCAGGTCGTCCAGACCGTCTCCGCGTCCTCGAAGAGCACGCCGGGGACGGCCTCCACCTGCATGCCCACCGCCAGACCGGCGACGGTGACCCCGGGAACCGCCTGTCCCAGCACCACGATCCGCTCGGACTCCAGCTCCACAGCGATCAACGCGTACGGCTCCCAAGGAAGTTCCGGATTGGTCACATAGGGTGACGGAGGGCGATACCGGCTGTCCGTGTACGACCAGACACGCCCGTGCCGGGAGAGAGGTACCTCCTCCAGAGCGCCGCCCGGGCACCCGGGGTTGCGGCAGTGCACCTCCTCGCGCGGGAAGAACACCGAGGCGCAGGCCGAGCAGCGGGTACCGAGGAGCCTGAAGTCGTCCCCGTCGCCGGCGAACCATCCGGTGACCACGGGTTTGCGAATCCGCACCAAAGCACCTCCTGAAAAGCGGAAACTGACGATGCGTCAGAACTGCTCCACGACAGAAGTGTGCCACCGGCCCAGGAAATTGGGCAGGCAGGAGACATGACACGACGCTTTCGCGCAGCACGCGGTCTGATCACCGCCCTCACCGCCCTGCTGGCGATGACGGCGACCTCCACCACCGCCCGGGCCACGACCGACCCCAAGGCGCCCCGAGGCTTCGTGGCCCTGAGAACCGTCGACCCGACGATCCTCCAGGAGATGCGCTACTTCACCCCGCACAACTTCGTGGGGGAGCGCATCGACGGCTACCGGCAACCCCTCTGCTTCCTTACCCGCCCCGCCGCCGAAGCACTTCACCAGGCGCAGACGCGGTTGACGCACAAGGGCTTCACCCTCAAGGTCTACGACTGCTACCGGCCGCAGCGCGCCGTGAACCACTTCGTCCGCTGGGCGGAGAACCTCGACGACCAGGCCATGAAGCCCGAGTTCTACCCGAACGTCGACAAGAGCCGGCTGTTCGACGACGGATACATCGCCGAGAAGTCCGGACACAGCCGCGGCTCGACCCTTGACCTCACCATCGTGAAACTCCCCGCCCGGCCCACCCGGCCCTACGTTCCCGGCGAACCCCTGGTGCCCTGCTACGCACCCCGGGACCAGCGCTTCCCCGACAACTCCGTCGACATGGGCACCGGTTTCGACTGCTTCGACACCCTCGCCCACACCCTCGATCCGCGCATCCAGGGACAGCAACGCGCCAACCGGTTGCTCCTCAGGACCACCCTGGAGGGGCTCGGCTTCGTGAACCTCGCCGAGGAGTGGTGGCACTACACCTTCAAACCGGAGCCGTACCCGGACACCTACTTCGACTTCCCCGTGGCCTACTCATCCCTCCCCAAGCTCCCCTGACCTGCGAAGAAACGTCATTCGGCCGCCTGAGCGAAACGCCCTCCCCGTGATCGGATACAGTCCGCCGCGTGTCCGAAACTCAGCACTCCACCCCCAACTCCGCAGCGGGCTCCCACTGTTCCAGCTGCGGCGCGCCCTACGGAGAGGGCGTCTCCGGCTGGCCCCGCACCTGCCCGGCCTGCCACACCGTGGCCTACCGCAACCCGCTGCCCGTGGCGGTCGCACTCCAGCCCGTGTACGACACACAGGGCACCGCCCTCGTCGTCATCACCCGAACCATCGCGCCCGCGCGCGGGGGCATCGCTCTGCCCGGCGGCTTCATCGACGACCGCGAGGACTGGCGGCACGCGGTCGTCCGCGAACTGAACGAGGAGACCGGCATCGACGCCGCGAGCCGGGACGTGCGGCTCGTCGACGCCATGAGCTCCCCCGACGGCCACCTCCTGTTGTTCGGCCTCCTGCCGGAACGCCCCGCAGCGGGCCTTCCCACCTCGACGGCCACCGGCGAGACGGAGGGCTGGCACCTGCTCCGCAGGCCGGAGGAGCTCGCCTTCCCTCTGCACACCGTGGCCGTACGCGCGTGGTTCGAGGGACGGTACTGAGCTCAGCGCTCCGCGAGTCCCCGTACCCGCACCGGGTGGGACGGCTCGTACACGCCGTCCTCACCCTCGCGCTCGACGACCACGCGCGTGCCCTCCCAGCGGGCGACGTAACGCTCGATCTCTGGCTCGTCCCAGCCGTCGCCCGCCTCCGCCACCACCAGCCCACGCCCGGCCCGCCCATGAGCCGGCGCCCACACCTCCAGCTCCAGCCCACCGTCCGCGCCGCGCACCGGAAGAACGGCACCCGCACGCGCGAGCACCGGAATGCGCGACAAGGGAGCGTCCACGAGAACCCGCCCCGGCCCCTCGTACGCCCTCCCCGTGGCCGTGTCGTACCACCACCCCCGCGGCAGCTGCACCGCACGCCGGTCCGCTCCCGGGTCCAGGATCGGCGCCACCAGCAGACAGTCGCCCAGCAGAAAGGCGTCCTCGCAGTCACGCAGCGCACGATCCCTGGGCGCGCCCCACCACACCGGACGCACATAAGGAGCACCCGTACGCCGCGCCAGATGCGCCAGCGTCAGGAAGTACGGCAGCAGACGACGCCGTTCGAGCAGTGCCACGCGCGCATGCTCGAGCACCTCCTCGCCGAACTCCCACGGCTCCCTTCGCCCCGCACGTATGCTCGCGTGCGTGCGGAACAGCGGCAGATACGCGGCCAGCTGGAACCACCGCAGGTACAACTCCGGCGAGGGGCTGCCCGCAAAACCGCCCACGTCAGGCCCCGAGTAGGGCACCCCACACAGGCCGAGCCCCATCACCAGCGACAGCGACGCCCTCAGCCCTGGCCACCCCGTGGCCACGTCACCCGACCAGCTGCCCCCGTAACGCTGCATGCCCGCCCACCCCGAGCGCGAGAAGACGAACGGCCGCTCCTCCGGCATCAGCTCGCGCAGACCCTCGTAGCCGGCCCGGGCCATGCACAGCGCGTACACGTTGTGCGCCTCACGGTGATCACCGCCGCGCCCTTCCAGGGCGTGCCGGGCGGAACGGGGCAGGGTCGACTCCCCGAAGGCGACGAACGAGGTCGGTTCGTTCATGTCGTGCCAGAACCCGGAGAACCCCTGCGCGAGCCGTTCCGCGTACAGGCCGCCCCACCACTGCCGCACGCGCGCGTGCGTGAAGTCCGGATAGACGGCGTCCCCGGGCCACACCACCCCCCGCACCAGCCGCCCCGAGGCGTCCCGCACGAACGCGTCCTCGGCCGTCCCGCCGTCGTACACGGCGTTGCCCGGCAAGGCCTTGACCGCCGGGTCGACGATCGACACCAGCCGGATGCCGTGCCGTCGCAACTCGTCGGCCAGGACCGGAAGCTTGGGGAAGCGCTCCTCGTCGACGGTGAAGACCTGATGGGCGTCGTAGTGGTCGATGTCCAGGTGCACCGCGTCGAGCGGCAGGCCGCGCTCCTGATACCCGGCGACGATCCGCCGCACCTCCTGCTCCGTGCCGAAGCCCCACCGCGCGTGATGGTGCCCCAGCGCCCACGCCGGCGGCAGCGCGGGTGCACCGGTGAGCGACGCCCAGGCGAGCAGCACGCGCGCGGGCGTGCCTACCATGACCCAGCAACGCAACGGACCACCATCCATGCGCAACTCGCAGGTCCCCGCCCGGTCGTGCCCGGAACCGGCCCCTTCCTCGCCCTCCCGCAGCGTCACCCTCCCGTCCCACGAGGTGTCGTGGAACACCAGATGCGTGGCGGCGTCGGCCACGACCAACTGCACCGGCATGGTGAGGTACAGCGGGTCGTCACCCGGACCGAACGCCCCACCCGGGTCCGTGTTCCACAGCCGGTACGTCCCGTCGCGCAACCGGGGCCCCGACGCCCGCGCGCCAAGACCGAAGAACCTGGCGTCCGCCGCGACCTCGGACCGCTGCATCCAGCGAGCACCGCCCCCGCCGTCCGGCTCCCACCAGCGCGGCGGCAGGTCGCGGCGCAGCATCACGCCCCCGGGCGTGCACACCTCGACAGCCCCGTGCCGCGAGACCACGACCGTCACCCGTTCGGCGACGACCCGCCAGCCCCCGTCCTTGTCCGGCTCCAGCACCGCCCGCGGATCCGGCTCCGGACTCCGGCCGGAGAGCGCGTACGACGGCTCCGGACCGGCTCCGTCCCAGCCCCAGAAGACGGCTCCGCTCACGGTGACGGTGATCCGCAACTCCGAGCGGCTGAATCGTATGACCCCGCCGCCAGGGCCAGGCTCGACGTCCTGCACGAGCCCGGGCACCCGTGCGCGCTCACCCTTCCGCGACGGCAACCCGGTGGCATCGGCTCGCCGCCTGCGCCACGCGGCCCGCACGGTCCGCAACCCCTGGGCCGCCCCCACAGAACCGACCATCCTCACCGAACGCACCAGGTCACGACCGTTCATGCTGCTCACCCTGCCATCGAACGCCCCCCACATGCGTGTCGTTCAACTGTCGTTCACCTAGCTCGGGACCACATCTTCACGACACGGACTATGTAGGGCGCGCCCTGGTGTACAAGTCGATCACATGGCATCGTCCGTGTCAGCCGCGTCACGCGCACACCCCCGCCCGTGCGCGAGCGACGCCCACGACGCGCACAGTCCAGGAGCCGCCCGATGCCGACCGTGAACCCCCAACCGCTCTGGCAGCCCGATCCGGGACGCATCGCCCGGGCACAGGTCACCACATTCCAGACCTGGGCGGCCGAGCACCACGGCGCCCCCTCCGAAGGCGGCTACCCAACCCTCCACCGCTGGTCCGTCGACGAACTGGAGACGTTCTGGAGAGCAGTGACGGAGTGGTTCGACGTACGGTTCTCCACCCCCTACGCGCGCGTGCTGGGTGATCGCGCGATGCCCGGCGCCCAGTGGTTCCCCGGAGCCACCCTCAACTACGCCGAGCACGCCCTGCGCGCCGCCGCGACCCGCCCCGACGAACCAGCCCTCCTCCACGTCGACGAGACCCACGATCCCCACCCGATGACCTGGGCCGAGCTGCGCCGCCAGGTCGGCTCCCTCGCCGCCGAGCTGCGTGCCCTGGGCGTGCGTCCCGGAGACCGCGTCAGCGGCTACCTCCCGAACATCCCCGAAGCGGTCGTCGCCCTCCTCGCCACGGCCGCCGTCGGAGGCGTCTGGACATCCTGCGCCCCCGACTTCGGCGCCCGCAGCGTCCTGGACCGCTTCCAGCAGGTCGAACCCGTCGTCCTGTTCACCGTCGACGGCTACCGCTACGGCGGCAAGGAACACGACCGACGCGAGACCGTCGCCGAACTGCGCCGCGAGCTGCCCACCCTGCGCGCCGTCGTGCACATCCCGATCCTGGGCACCGAGGCCCCCGAGGACGCCCTCGAATGGTCGGCCCTCACGGCCGCGGACGAGGAACCCGACTTCGCGCAGGTGCCCTTCGACCATCCCCTGTGGGTGCTCTACTCCTCCGGCACCACCGGCCTGCCCAAGGCCATCGTCCAGTCCCAGGGCGGCATCCTGATCGAGCACCTCAAACAGCTCGGCCTGCACTGCGACCTCGGCCCCGAGGACCGTTTCTTCTGGTACACCTCGACCGGCTGGATGATGTGGAACTTCCTCGTCTCCGGCCTCCTGACCGGCACCACGATCGTCCTCTACGACGGCAGCCCCGGGTACCCGGACACCGGCGCCCAGTGGCGGGTCGCCGAACGCACCGGAGCCACCTTCTACGGCACCTCCGCCGCCTACGTCATGGCCTGCCGCAAGGCAGGGGTACACCCGTCACGCGACTTCGACCTCTCCCGCGTCCAGTGCGTCGCCACCACCGGCTCGCCCCTGCCGCCCGACGGTTTCCGCTGGCTGCACGACGAGGTCCGCGACGATCTGTGGATCGCCTCCGTCAGCGGCGGCACGGACGTCTGCTCCTGCTTCGCGGGCGCCGTACCGACCCTCCCGGTGTACACCGGTGAACTGCAGGCACCCGGGCTGGGCACCGACCTGCGGTCCTGGGATCCCAGCGGCAAACCACTCGTCGACGAGGTCGGCGAACTCGTCGTCACCAACCCCATGCCGTCCATGCCGATCCACTTCTGGAACGACCCCGACGGCAGCCGCTACCACGACAGCTACTTCGACACCTACCCGGGCGTATGGCGCCACGGCGACTGGATCACCCTCACCTCCCGTGGCTCCGTCGTCATCCACGGCCGCTCCGACTCCACGCTCAACCGCCAGGGCGTCCGCATGGGGTCCGCCGACATCTACGAAGCCGTCGAACGGCTCCCGGAGATCAAGGAATCACTCGTCATCGGCATCGAACAGCCCGACGGCGGCTACTGGATGCCCCTCTTCGTGCACCTGGCCCCCGGCGCCGCCCTCGACGAGACCCTCCTGAAACGCATCAAGCAGACCATCCGCGAACAGCTCTCTCCACGCCACGTCCCCGACGAGGTCATCGAGGTGCCCGGCATCCCCCACACCCTCACCGGAAAACGCATCGAAGTCCCGGTCAAGCGCCTGCTCCAGGGCACACCCCTGGAAAAGGCCGTCAACCCCGGATCCATCGACAACCTCGGCCTGCTCCACTTCTACGAGGACCTCGCCCGCAAGCGCGGCTGACCCCGGAACACCCCACCCGGGAGCCCGTTGTCAGTGCCGCCGATTACTGTGAGTGAGCATTGATCGACTGCTCGCTCACAGGGGGAATCCATGACGCACATCGACCATCAGACGATGCGGCGCGTCCTGCGGCGCGAAATCGCCGGCACCATCGGCCTGCTCACAGACGAACACGACTTCCGCGCCATGCGGCGCTACCGCAGTTTCACCTTCGACGACCACGAGACCTACCTACAACAGGTCGAGGCCCTTCTGAAGGTCCGCGACGCCCAGGGCAACCACACGACGGTGGCCCTCTTCGACCCACTCGAGTACGCCGAGTACTGCGCGGACAAGGGCCTCGACCCCGACCTCCCCGCCAGCCGCACCCGCTTCACGGCCGAACTCGCGACCACCGGCCCCAGCGTCCCCTACGAGGGGCAGCCCCTCGCCGCCCTGGTACCCGCCCTCGTCGACGAAGCCATCCGACAGGCGACCTGGGAATACGCCGCCACACTCCTGGCCCGCCGCGGCGCCTGCGCCACCTGCGGTGCGGACATCGGACGCGCCTCTCTGGCCCGCGCCTCGATCCTCCTCGACCGCATCATCGACACCGCGCCCGCCGGCAGCAGTCACCTCGTCTGCAGTGTCTCGGGGACACCGGAGGCGCTCGTCGCCGTCCTCCACGCCGACGACGGAGCGGACGGCATCGCACAACTCGACGAGGCCGAGGTCCTCGAATTCACCACCGTCCTCGCCGTCGGCCTCGCCACGCAGAGCCCGGGTGGACTCGTCATGCGCACCAGCGCGCCCGGCACCCCCGACCGTGTCTACGGCTGGCGCCTGCGCGGGGACCGTCTGGAACCCCTGACAGCCGGCGAGGTCTTCGACGCCTACTGCACCGACATCGAATCCGGGGACCTCATCTCCCCGGAGTCCGACGTCGACTACGGCGCGCCGCCCGACCTCGGAGAGGACAAGCGCCTGCCCGGACACCGGCACTGAACACGCGAGGGGCGCCCCACCCGCAGGTGGAGCGCCCCTCGGGAGCACCGGACCAACGGCGCACGACGGCTACTCGCCGGACAGCACCGCCTGAGCAGCATTCCGCGCCTCGCCCGCACTGTCCGCCGCCCTGGCGGCGGACGCGGCACGCTCGCACTGGGCGAGGGTGTACTTCGCCAGCGTGGCTCGCACGTAGGGAATGGACGCCGAACCCATCGAGAGGGAGGTGACACCGAGTCCGGCCAGGACACACGCGAGCAGCGGATCGGACGCCGCCTCACCGCAGACACCACAGCTCTTGCCCTCGGCCTTTGCCGACTCCGCGGACAGCGCCACCAGGTCGAGCAGCGCGGGCTGCCACGGATCCTGAAGACGAGACACGGCGCCCACCTGACGGTCGGCGGCAAAGGTGTACTGAGCGAGGTCGTTCGTGCCCAGCGACAGGAACTCCACCTCCTGCAGGATCGAACGCGCCCGCAGCGCCGCCGACGGTATCTCGACCATCGCGCCGAACTTCGCCCGCAGCCCCGCCTCACGGCAGGCGTCCGCGAACGCCTTGGCGTCCGTACGGTCCGCGACCATCGGGGCCATGACCTCGAGATAGACCGGCAACCCCTCGGCGGCCTTCGCCAGCGCCGTCAGCTGCGTGCGCAGCACATCGGGGTGGTCCAGCAGAGTCCGCAGACCACGCACGCCGAGGGCCGGGTTCGGCTCGTCGGCAGGGGTGAGGAAATCGAGCGGCTTGTCCGCACCGGCATCCAGCACACGCACGACGACGCGGCTCTCGGGGAAGGCCTCGAGCACCTTCCGGTAGGCCTCGACCTGCTTCTCCTCGGACGGCGCGTTCTTGCTGTCGTCGAGGAACAGGAACTCGGTACGGAAGAGTCCGACGCCCTCCGCCCCCGCCTCGACGGCGGCCTCGACGTCCGACGGCCCACCGACGTTGGCGAGCAGCGGCACCTTGTGACCGTCGGCTGTGGCACCCGGCCCCGTCGACGCGGCCAGCGCTGCCCTGCGCTCCGAGGCGGCGGCCTCCAGCTGGGCCTTCTTCTCCTCGCTCGGGTCCACGAAGATCTCACCGGTGCTGCCGTCCACGGCGATCAGCGTTCCCTCGGCGAGTTCACCGGCGCCGGGCAGGGCGACGACGGCCGGAACACCGAGAGCCCGCGCCAGAATCGCGCTGTGGCTGGTGGGCCCACCCTCCTCCGTGACGAAACCGAGCACCAGCGTGGGGTCCAGCAGAGCCGTGTCGGCCGGCGCGAGGTCACGCGCGACAAGGACGTACGGCTCGTCACTGTCCGGGACACCTGGCATGGGAACGCCGAGCAGACGAGCGACGATTCGGTTCCGCACATCGTCCAGGTCCGCCACACGGCCGGCGAGGTACTCTCCGGCACCCGCCAGCAGCTCGCGGTACGCGGCGAACGCGTCGTACACGCCGCGCTCGGCGGTGCTGCCCACCGCGATACGGCGCTCCACGTCCGCCATCAGCTCCGGGTCCTGGGCCATCATCGCCTGGGCCTCGAGCACCGCCTGTGCTTCGCCTCCCGCCAGATTGCCCCGTGCTGTCAGGTCGGCGGCCACCGCTTCCACGGCCTTGTGAGCGCGCCCCTGTTCACGCTCCGCGTCCTCCGCCGGGATCTGCTTGGCAGGCGGTTCGAGGACCGCCGTTCCCATGTGCCGAACTTCGCCGATCGCCACACCGTGGCTCACGCCGACGCCTCGCAGCGTTGTCACCTTCTCACCCGTCTCCGGTAGTGCGGCGGGTCCCGCCGCCGCGGTGGTTGTCGTACTAGCCGTCCTAGGACAGCGCTGACGTCACTTCCAGAGGAAGAGACTGTCTCCTGCCTTCACATCGCCGTCGTCGCGGAGGTCGGAGAGGGCGTCGGCCGTGGCCTCCAGCGCCACGACCGGGCACACCGGGGACTTTCCGGCGGCCTCGACGGCTGCAGGGTTCCAGCGCACCACGGCCTGGCCGCGGGTCACGGTGTCGCCCTTGTTCACGAGCAGCTCGAAGCCCTCGCCGTTGAGCTGCACCGTGTCGATGCCTAGATGGGTGAGTACACCGTGTCCGTTCGCGTCGACGACGACGAAGGCGTGCGGATGAAGAGAGACGATGACTCCGTCCACGGGCGAGACGGCCTCGGACGGCTCACGCACGGGATCGATCGCGGTACCGGGGCCGACCATGGCCCCGGAGAAGACCGGATCCGGCACAGCTGCCAGTCCGATGGCGCGTCCTGCGAGTGGGGACGTCACGGTGGTCATGGGAAACCTCCCAGGGGTGGAGATCCATATGTCATAGGAAGTACCGGTTCCGCCGGGTACTCCCGATAGAGGTCTAGACCAGTCTAGGCCCCAACCCTAATCGATTTGCACCCGCTCGGCGGCTCCGTGTACAGTCGTAACCCTGCCTGGGGCTGAGCGACGCAACCAAGCGTCCTTGCCTGGCAGCATCCAACTTGTCAGATCCTATCTCGGGGTCATCTTCTGCATGCCTGCAGGATGGTGGTCAGAGAGCCGGAAAAACACTGATAGAGTTGGGAACAACGAAGGGAAGCGCCCGGAGGAAAGCCCGAGAGGGTGAGTACAAAGGAAGCGTCCGTTCCTTGAGAACTCAACAGCGTGCCAAAAGTCAACGCCAGATAT
>NZ_JOJE01000004.1 GCF_000720255.1 Streptomyces griseus subsp. griseus
GCCTGCCTGGTCCAGTCCCTGCCCGTCTGGGACGACCCCCACAACGCCGACCCGGCCTACACCCGGTCCCGGCTGCGCCACGAGGGCCTGCCCGCCCTGCAGAAGGCGCTCGGCGCCGCCCTCCTCCGCCTTGCAGCTGGGGGCGCCGGGCCCCGCTCACCTGCGCCGATGAGGCGCCGCGGCTTTCCTCCGACCTGATCCGCCGGACAGGCCCTGCTCAGCCGGGCCTTCAGGGGCCTTGCACCTGGCCGGCCCGGGCGTCCTCGCGAGGAGGCGGCGGTGCCGTGCTGTGGCGCACCACGAGCCGGGGCGGGACGAGCGTGGTGCCGTGTTCCGTTCCGGCGTTCCGCATCTTGCTGAGGACGCCCGCGACGCAGAGCCGGCCCACTTCGGCGAAGTCCTGGTGGACGGTGGTGAGGGGAGGCAGGAAGGACGCGGCCTCGGGGATGTCGTCGAAGCCGACGACGCTGACGTCGTCAGGGATCCTCCGGCCCCGTTCGTGCAGGGCGCGCAGCAGGCCCAGGGCCATCTGGTCGTTGGCGGCGAACACCGCCGTGCAGTGCTGTTCCCCGGCGAGTCGGAGACCGGCCCGGTAACCGGACTCGGCCGACCAGTCGCCGCGCACCAGGGGCGGCGGGACACGACCCGCCTCGGTGAGGGTGTCGCGCCACGCGTTGGCGCGGCGCTGGGCGGCGAAGGAGCCCTCCGGGCCGGCCAGGTGCCACACCGTGTCGTGGCCGAGGTCCAGCAGATGCCGTACGGCGTCCCGGGCTCCGCCCACCTGGTCGGTGTCGACCACGGTGTAACGGTCGCCGGCGTCCGAGTCGGCCACCACGACCTGGACGCCGGGCGGCAGCGAGACGGTCACCGCGTCCAGCAGGTGGATCTCCATGATGACGATGACGGCGTCCACGGCCAGTTCGCCCAGACGGGAGAAGGCACCGTGCACCTCGTCCTGGGTGGGGACGGCGACCGGCAGGAGCGTGACGGCGTAGCCCTCTCGGGCGGCGGAGGTGGCGATCGCCTCCAGGGTGCGGATGTTGCCCATGCTGGAGAGGGAGAAGGTGATCACGCCGAGGGTGCGGAACTCGCCGCGCTTGAGGGCCCGTGCGGCGCTGTTGGGCCGGTAGCCCAGCTCCCGCATCGCGGCCAGGACCTGCCGGCGGGTCTCCTCGGTCACGCCCGGGAAGCCGTTGGAGACCCGGGAGACCGTCTGGGAGGAGACACCGGCGACGCGGGCGACGTCGGCCATGGAGGCGCCCTGCCGGGGCCGGGCGGCACGTTTTCTCGTACGGCTCGTGCCCACGGGTTCCCGCTCCCCGTCCACTGCGCCCACCTGCCCCTCGCCCCCTGGCCGCGCGGCCCGCGCGATTTCGGTCCCGATCGACTCCTTGACCCCTGCGATTCGCACAGTGTAGACATCCCGCCAGTGGATGTTTACGTAAACATTGCCCAGTCCAAACCGTACGAAAAGGCTCTAGACCCGCACTAGTCGCACCACGTAGGCCCCGATCTCCGCGGCGCCGGGACACACGGCACGCAGAAGAGGTGGAGTACTCGAGATGGCACAACGCACCCGCAAGAGAAGGCTCCTCGGGGCCATCGGCGTCACCCTGGCGACCGGAACCGTCCTGGCCACGACCACCCTGCCCGCCGCGCACGCCGAGCCCACCCAGGCCGCCGCCGCAGCCGGGGTCACCGTCCGCCCCGACCCCTCCTACCAGCAGGAGAAGTTCGAGGGCTGGGGCACCAGCCTGGTCTGGTTCGCCAACGCCACCGGCGACTACCCGCCCGAGATACGGGAGAAGCTGGCCAAGCTCCTCTTCGGCGACGACGGCCTCAACCTGAACATCGCCCGCTACAACATCGGCGGCGGCAACGCCCCGGACGTCAAGGACTACCTCCGCGCCGGAGGAGCGGTCGAGGGCTGGTGGAAGGCCCCGGCGGGCACCACCCGCGAGGACGTCGACTGGTGGGACGCGGACGACCCGGCCGACTGGAACAAGAACGCCGACAAAACGCAGCGCTGGTGGGTCGACCGCATCAAGAAGGACATCACCCACTGGGAGACCTTCAGCAACTCCCCGCCCTGGTTCATGACCGAGAGCGGTTACGTCTCCGGCAACTTCGACGCCGGCAAGGACCAGCTGAAGCCCGACTCCGTCGACGACTTCGCCAAGTACCTGGTGGGTGCCACCGAACGCCTCGAGAAGGCGCACCACATCAAGGTCGACACGCTGGACCCGTTCAACGAGCCGAACACCAACTACTGGGGTACCAAGCTCGGCGCGGACGGCCAGCCCGTGGGCGGTCGGCAGGAGGGGGCCCACATCGGCCCCGAACTCCAGCAGAAGGTGATCCGCGCGCTGGGCCCGACCCTGGAGAAGTCAAAGTCGAACGCGGAGATCTCCGCGATGGACGAGACCAACCCGGGCACCTTCGCCACCAACTGGAACTCCTACCCCCAGGACGTGCGCGACCTCGTCGGCCAGATGAACGTCCACACCTACGGCACCAGCCAGCGCACCAGTGTGCGCGACCTGGCCAAGGCCGCGGACAAGCCGCTGTGGATGAGCGAGGTCGAGGGCGACTGGGGCGACGGCCAGAGCTTCACGGACATGCGGCCCGGCCTCGGGCTGGCCCAGCAGATGGTCAACGACCTGCGCGAACTGGAGCCCCGTGCCTGGGTCTTCTGGCAGCCCGTCGAGGACTACGACAACATGAAGCCGGGCGGCGAGTCCGCGAAGGGCGGCAACTGGGGCGAGATCCAGCTCCCGTTCAGCTGCACCTCCAAGGACACGCTCAAGACCTGCCCGATCTACACCAACACCAAGTTCGACACCGCCCGCAACTTCACTCACTACATCAAGCCCGGCGACCGGCTGATCAAGACGAACGACACCTCCAGCACCGCCGCGCTCTCCCGCAAGGGCGACCAGGCGACCGTCGTCCACGTCAACAGCACCACCGAGGCCCGCGACGTCACGCTCGACCTGTCGAAGTTCGGCCACGTCTCCTCCCGTGCCACCGTCACCCCGGTGGTGACCAGCGCCGACGGCAAGCTCGCCCGTCAGAAGGCCGTCCGGGTCACCGGCGAGCAGGCCACTGTCACCGTGCCCGCCCAGTCCGTGACCTCCTTCGTCATCAAGGGCGTCTCCGGCGTCGCCAAGGACGCGGCCGAGCTGCGCAAGGGCCACACCTACCGGCTGACCGGCGTCCAGAGCGGCAAGGACCTCACCATCGCCGACAACGGCACCGGCCTCGTCATCAAGAGCGCCGACGCGGCCGACCCCAGTGGTCAGCAGTGGCGGGTGGAGCAGACCACCCGGGGCAACGACAACCGGAAGCGGTACGTCTTCACCGAGGCCACCGAAGGAAAGCGCCTGGCCGTCCGTGACGGGTCCCTCGTGGCCGAGCCCGACGAGGGCGACCGTGACAGCGCCACGCAGTGGATCCTGTCGACGACCGGCGACGGCTCCTGGACCCTCGTCAACGCCGCCACCGGCCGCCTCCCGGACGTCTCCGGCCAGTCCACCGCCGACGGAGCCCCCGTCGGCGTGTGGACGCCGAACTCCGGCTCCAACCAGCGGTGGAAGGTGTCCGAGGTGACGGGTGACAACGGTGCGCAGACCGAATAGCCCATCAGCCAGGTAGCGCCTCACCACGCGCATCCGTCCGCGACGCCCCCACCTGGGTCCCCCGACCCGGGTGGGGGCGTCGCGTCGTCGGCTCCGAACGTGGGGCGGGATCACCGGCTTCCCATCAGGTACGGCTACCGGCTCCGCTGTCGCCGCTCCGGCCCCTCGGGTGTACGAGCACGCCCACCTCGCCGAAGACTCCGCGCAGCAGGCGAATCACAGCCGCCACCGCCATGAACGGCGCCGCCAGCAGGTTGACCAACAGAGCCAGCGAGGTGCCCAGCACGGTGTTACGGAACCAGTCACTCACCAGGTCCCCGTCCGTATTCTCGGCCACCCCCACGACCCACAACAGGGTGAGCGTCACCATGGCCGACCACAAGAGCCAGAAGCCCCCGACGGCCGCGGTCCAGGTCCGGGTGCCTGCCACGGGATAGCGCTCGAGCCGGGCGCGGAAGTACTGCAGTCCCACCAGGACGACGATGAGGAGGACCGTCAACGGCAGCCGCCACCCGTCCCCGCCCATCGCCCAGTCGGTCAGCCTCTGCCAACTGTCCTCCACTCCGTCCGGGTGCTGCCGGGCATAGGCCTTGAGGTCGGGTCCCATGACCAACAGCACGAACATCGGCAGCAAACCGAGCAGGCTCAGCAGTGGGTGGCCCAGCACCGACCTCCGCACCCAGGGCGCCACCTGGACCTGATCAGGGGGAGGCATGGGGGGAGGCGGAGGCATGGAGGACGGCGGTCGCGAGGGCGGCTGCGGGCTCGGGCGCAGCGGTGGGCTCGGGCGCGGCGGCGGGATCGGGCGCGGCGGCGGGATCGGGCGCGCCGGGGCGGCGAAGCCTGGCCGACCGCCGAAGCCGACTGGTGGGGCGAGGGCGGTCGGTGGGGCGACCGTGGCCGGTCGGGCGAGGGGTGACGGCGGGACCGCCGTGGCCGTTGGCAGGTCGGCGACCGGGGAGACGACGGTGACCGGAGGGACTACCTCCGCAGGGAGAGCAGCGGCGGCACGCGGCGGTACCCGGCCTCGGCTGTGCCCCGGCCAGATGTCCCGATCGGTGGCCCCCAGAGCGCGGAGCCGCTCCTTCCTCCAGGCTATGTCCGACATGATGGAGGCGGGCAGCCAGTCTGCGGCGTCGGTGCCGTGCTCCTCCGCCCAGGCACACAGTTCCTCGGGGGAGGGGCGGTGCCCGGGCTCTTTGGCCAGGCACCGGCGCACCACCGTCATCAGGTCGTCCGGCACACCGCTCAGATCCGGATCCTCTTCCTGGATCCGGTGCATCACTGCCAATCCCGACCCGAACGGATTGCGCCCGGTGGCTGCGAATGCCAGGACCACGCCGAGCGAGAAGACGTCGCTGGCACCGCGTACCTCCGATCCCCGCAACTGCTCCGGTGACATGTAACTGAACGTACCGGGGGGAGGACCCGTTCTTGTGAGGGCGGTGTCGTCGTCGGCACGGGCGATCCCGAAGTCGATCAGCAGTGGTCCCTCGGGGGACAGCAGCACGTTCAACGGCTTGACATCGCGGTGGACCAGCCCGCACGCGTGCACCGTGTCCAGTGCCTCGGCAAGCCCCGACAGCAGCCGCCGCAACGCGGGTACGGGCAGCGGACCGTGCCCGTGCACAGCCTCGTGGAGGGAGGGGCCCGGGACGTAGGCGGAGGCTAGCCAGGGCACGGGCGCGCCCGGGTCACTGTCCACCACAGGCACCGTGCCCGGACCGGAGACCGCCCGCGACGCACGGACCTCGCGCGCGAACCGTTCTCGGAAGCCCGGCGCGTTGACTCTCTCCGCCTGCACCAGCTTGACCGCGATCATGCGACCGGTCGGTGACCTCCCGAGATACACGCGGCCCATGCCGCCCTCGCCCAGGCGGAGCAACAGCCGGTACTCGCCCACCTGCCGCGGATCGTCGTCGGTCAACGCCTGCACTCTCAACACCCCCGACACAAAGCGCACTTGGACGATCCACGAATCGTGACACCACCCCACCACTTGCGCCACCACTCAGGCCCACGCCTCCATCGCACCGGTGCCGACCGGCCGCTTGGCCGACAGCCATCCCGACGCGGGCCGCTGGATCGACGCGACCCGTTCCGGCTCGCGGGATCGGGGACCTGTGGGTCCCCAACAGGTCGTCGTCCCACAGCTCGGCCAGGTGCGTCAGTGTGCCGTCGGCGTCTTCCAGGGCGAAGCCCCGCTCGACTCCGATGACCGCGCCTCCCAGGCGACGGGGCCGTACTGCTGAGGCGACGTCGCCCACGTGGTGGCGGATGACCGTGCCGTCGTCCGCCAGGGACAGCACGTCCCCGGCCAGCATGTCGACCCAGCGCAGGCCGCCCCGGCGTGGCGACCATACGGGCCCCTCGGCGTGGTAGGCGACCGGGCCGGTCACCTGTTCCGGACGCACCGGCACCTCCCGGCGAAGCG
Source organism: Streptomyces griseus subsp. griseus (assembly GCF_000720255.1). Classification (GTDB taxonomy): domain Bacteria; phylum Actinomycetota; class Actinomycetes; order Streptomycetales; family Streptomycetaceae; genus Streptomyces; species Streptomyces griseus_I. Next base: position 6,073 of record NZ_JOJE01000004.1, read on the forward strand.
GATAGTTTGGGCGGATAATGCCCTCTTCCTCCCTTACGTGTCATGGTGCCTCACCGAACCAGGAGATCGCGGTATGGCCCGTTCGCGCACAGCCGCAGCGTTGCGGTCGTGGTTCACCGAGATCTGGCCGCTGGTGCAGGTGACGGCGGCGGCCACGGTGGCCTGGGTCATCTCCCGCCGGATCGCCGCTCACGATGCCCCGTTCTTCGCCCCGATCGCGGCCGTGGTCGCTCTCAACTTCGGGCGCGGCGAGCGGGGCCGGAACGCCCTGCGGCTGGTTTTCGGGGTGTGCATCGGCATCGTGGTCGGTGAATTGACGGTCGCGGTCCTCGGAGGTGGCTGGGACAGGCTGGCGGTGGCCACGCTCGTCGCGCTGGTCATCGCGCAGGCGCTGGGGGCCGATCGGCTGGTGCGCGTCCAGGCCGCCTCCGGGGCGGTCCTGACGATCGCCGCGGCCGACGGAGGGGCCGGCTGGAACCGGCTGATCGATGCGCTGATCGGTGCGGGGGTGGCGCTGGTGTTCACGCAGGTGCTGTTTCCCCCCGAGCCGCTGGCCTTGGTGCGCCGGGCGGAGAAGGCGGCGCTGACGACCATGGCCGAGGGCCTTCGACTGGCGGCTGAGGCGATGGAACGGGACGCGCGCGACGAGAACCTGCATACGGAGCTGATCAGGTGCATGTCGAACGTACGGGAGCACCTCGCGGAGGTGGGGAAGGCCGGACCGGCAGGCGTCCGGGTCGCCGGTCACTCGCTGATCTGGCGTTACGAGCGCCCCGCCGCCAAGCGGACGAACGAGGAGACGGAGCAGGTGCAGTTGCTCGGAGCCAGCTGCCTGATGCTCATGCGCACTGCTATGAGCGAGGACAAGCAGGGGTGGCTCGCCCAGGCCGTACGGGAGCTGGCCACAGCGATCAGCGACCTCGCGACCGACCTGCGCAGTCGCCCGATCCGCCGGCGCGCGGTGGATCGGGCCCGGGCCGTCGCCCGCCGGGCGGGCGAGGCCCCAGCGGCGCATGTGGCTCGAGAAGCAACGGCAGCCGGCGTGCGGTATCTCTGCCTCGACATCATGGCCCTCGCCGGCGCCGCACCCGGGGAAGCCTCCGCCGTGCCGCAGCACGGCGAAGGCGGGCTGCGGGCGGACACGCCGCCAAAGGACTCCCGCGTCCCCGGCCCGCCTCGCTCCACGGTGTTCCGTCGTCTCGGACGCAGGCTGTCGGGCCGGCGACGACGACGGCGACGTTGACCACGACGGGTGGCGCCGGCCGTGCGTCAGGGCGGGCCTGCGCTTCCTGCCGCGTATTCCTCGAGTGGGACCAGCCCTGCCTTCCAAGCCGCCAAGACGGGCGTCATCACGCGCCAGGCCGCTTCGGCCTCGTCACCGCGGACGGACAACGTGCTGCCGCCCAACAGCAGCTCCAGCAAGACGCCACCATAGGCCGGCAGGTCGGCGGCGGGAGGCGGCGCGGCCATCGTCACCGGCACCGGGCTCGGCGGATTCAGCGAAACGCCGCCGGTCAGGTGCAAGGCGATGTCCTCAGGGCCGTCGAGGCCGATCCGCAGCTCGTTGGCCGGCACGTCATGGGGCACCGGGTGCTCGGCCGGCCGAAAGCGGACCGTGACCTGCTTGCGCCGGCGATGCAGCGCCTTGCCGGCCCGGAGCAGGAAACGGGTGCCTCCCCACCGCTCGCTGTCGAGTTCAAGCACGACCTCGGCGAAGGTCTCGGTGCCATGGGCCGCATCGACGCCGTCCTCCTCCCGGTATGCCGGAACGGCGCGCCCGGCCCCGCCCGCCGGATCGGGGAGCCAGCCAGAGGCGTAACGGGCGCGACGGGTCCGGGCCGCCACCTCCTCGCGGCTCAGGGGGCGGACCGAGTGCAGGACATCGACCTTGCGATCCCGCACAGCGTGCTCATCGAGGGAAGCAGGCAGGTCCATCGCGACCAGGGACAGGATCTGGAGCATGTGATTCTGCATCACGTCCCGCAGTGTCCCGGAGCGGTCGAAATACCCCGCCCGCCCCTCCAGGCCCAGGTCTTCCTCCCACAGGATGTCGATCTGCTCGATGTGCCGACTGTTCCATACGGCTTCCAGGACGCGGTTGGCCAGGCGCAGCGCGAACAGGTTCTGCACCGTCGGTAGCCCGAGGGCGTGGTCGACCCGGAACACCGCCTGCTCCCCGGCGGTGTCGGCCACCTGGGCGAGGAGCCGGTTGAGCGCCACGGCGCTGTCCAGATCCTCGCCGAAGGGCTTCTCCAGCGCGATCCGGCTCCCCGCAGGCAGCCCCGCGGTCCCGAGCGTGGACACCACCGCTGGGTACAGACCGGGGGGCAGGGCGAGGTAGACCGCTACCGGCTGCCGGATACCGGACAGCAGGCCACTGAGGCTCGCTGGGTCGGTCATCTCGGTTCGGCGGTAGCGCACCGAGCGGATGAGGTCCTCGCGCGTCCCTGCCGGTACGAGCGGGGCGTGACGCTCGAGGCTCTCGGCGGCCGTGCGCCGGAAGGCGGCCTCGTCCAAGTCCTGCCGCGCGGCCGCGATGACCTGGAAGTCGTCCGGCAGCCGGTCCGCGGCGCGGAGCGCGGCAAGGGCCGGCAGCAGGTACCGGCCGGACAGGTCGCCTGTGGCACCGAGCAGCACCAGCGTGTTGATCAACTGCTGACCCCCGTACGACGACATCGGCAACACCGCACATCCCACCGACGCGGGTGACCCAGACGTCGGGCTGAGTAGCGGGTTGGTGTGGTTTGTGAAGAATTCCAAGTATGCCCGATCTTGACACCGCAGGTCCGGAACCGAAGCGGCCTCCTCCAGTGGTGACGGTTGCCGCGCTGTACGGCACGGGAGGCGTCGTCATCGGGCCCGAGGTGGCGCAGCGGCTCGGCGTGACCTTCCTCGACCGCGCCATTCCGGCGTCGGTCGCCGCGCAGGCCGGCGTTCCCGAGGAGGTGGTCGCCGCCGCCGAGGAACGCCCGGTCGGGCGCGGGCAGCGGCTGCTGGCACGGCTGGCCAGAGCGCCCAGCCTGACAGCCGGCCCCACCCAGGACCGCTGGCCTCTGGAAGAGAGCGAGATGCGGGCGCAGATCCGCCGCTTCATGGCCGAGGCCGCCTCCTCCGGAGGCGTGGTGCTGGGGCGTGGCGGCGCGATCGTGCTGCGCGCGTTGCCGCAAGCACTGCACGTGTACCTGGGCGGACCCCTGCAGACCCGTATCGCACAGACGATGGAAGCCGAAGGCGTCGATCGCGCCACTGCTGAGCGGCGGGTAAAGGCCAACGACTGGGCGCGAAGGGAGTACGTCCACAGGGCGTACGGCGCTGATGGTGACGACCCGGCCCTGTATCACCTCATGATCGACGCCACCGCCTTCAGCGTGGACGCGTGCGTGGAGCTGATCGTCGCTGCCGCCGACTTGCGCATGTCGCGCAGCAACTGACTCAACGACACGAGGAGTGCCTATGCTCAGGCCCCGCGATACGCCCACCCGCGAGCGCACCTTGCTCAACGGCCTGTGGCGGTTCGCCGTCGACACCGATGGTGACGGCCGGACTGGTGGGTGGTGGAACGGCACTTTGCCTGGCAGACGGGAGGTGCCCGTACCGGCCAGCTACAACGACCTGTTTCCGGACCCTGCCATCCACGACCATGTGGGCGACGTCTGGTACCAGAGGATGATACGAGTGCCAAGGCGATGGGAGGGGCAGCGGATCGTCCTGCGTTTCGACTCCGCGACCCACCGGGCCGTGGTCTGGGTCGACGACACCGAGGTCACAGCACACGAGGGTGGGTACACGCCGTTCGAGGCCGACCTCACCGACCTGGTGACGCCGGGCGGCGAACACCGGATCACGGTCGTGGTGGACAACACCCTGTCGTGGCAGTCGATCCCGCCGGGATACGTCGAACAGACTCCCGACGGCCCACGGCAACGCTACTTCCATGACTTCTTCAACTACGCCGGCCTGCACCGCAGCGTCTGGCTCTACACCACGCCCCGCACGTATATCGACGACATCACTGTCTTCACACGGCTCGACGGGGCGACCGGGATCATCGACTACCAGGTCCAAGCGGTCGCCGATGAGAAGCATGACGTCCGCGTCGTCCTGCGGGACGCAGACGGCGCCGAGGTCGCGTCAGCCGCCGGCAGCACCGGGGAGCTCACCGTCGAGGACGTGCACCCGTGGCGGCCGGGCGAGGGTTACCTCTACCACCTGCACGCCGAGCTTCGTGGAGCCGGCGAGGAACCCGTCGATGCTTACGCACTGCCGGTGGGGGTACGGACCGTGGCCGTCGAAGGGAGCCGGTTCCTCATCAACGGAGAGCCGTTCTACTTCACCGGATTCGGCAAGCACGAGGACAGCCCCGTACACGGCAAGGGGCATGACGACGCGTTCATGGTCCATGACTTCGCGCTGATGGAGTGGCTCGGCGCGAATTCGTTCCGCACCTCGCACTACCCCTATGCGGAGGAGGTGCTCGAGTACGCGGACCGGCACGGCATCGTGGTCATCGGCGAAACTCCCGCCGTGGGACTCAACGCCGAACTCGGCGCCACCCTCGCCGAGGCGGTGTTCACCACGTTCTCCGAGTTCACCATCAACACGGCCACGCAGGAGGTCCACCGCCAGGCGCTCGCCGAGATGATCGCCCGGGACAAGAACCACCCCAGCGTGGTGATCTGGAGCATCGCCAACGAGCCGGAGTCCACCACCACCGCCTCCCGCTCCTACTTCGAGCCCCTGGTCGACGAGGCCCGGCGACTGGACCCGTCCCGCCCGGTGGCCTTCGTCAACTTCATGAGCGCGACCCCGGACAACGACGTCATCTCCGGTCTGTTCGACGTCCTCATGCTCAACCGCTACTACGGCTGGTACAAGGACCTCGGGAACCTCGCGGCGGCCGAGCGGAACCTGGAGGACGAGCTCCGGGCCTGGACCCGCAAGCACGACAAGCCGATCATCATGACCGAATACGGCGCCGACGCGCTCATGGGCCTGCGCACCCTCATGGCCACCCCGTGGACCGAGGACTACCAGGCCGACGTGCTCGCGATGTATCACCGAGTCTTCGACCGCGTCGAGGCCGTCGTCGGCGAGCAAATCTGGAACTTTGCCGACTTCGCCACCGCCCCGGGTCTGCTGCGTGTCGACGGCAACAAGAAGGGTGTGTTCACCCGCGACCGCACACCCAAGACCAGCGCCTGGCAGCTACGTGAACGCTGGCGAGCACGCCGATGACTACCCGGCTGGGCGAGCAGGCCCCCAAGCTGCGCACCCTTCAGTACATCGGCTACGGCGCCGGAGACTTCGCCAACAACCTGGCCTTCTCCATGGCGTCGATGTTCCTGCTCCTGTATTACACCGACGTCGTCGGGATCGCCGCCACCACGGCGGGAACACTCTTTCTGATCGTGCGGGCCTGGGACGGGATCGGCGACGTGATCGCCGGCCGCATCGTCGACCGCACCTCCACCCGATGGGGCAAATACCGCCCCTACCTGCTGTTCGCCTCACTGCCGCTGCTGCTACTGCTCGTCGCTCTCTTCTCCGTGCCCGGCGGACTGAGCGAAGGCGGCGCACTCGTGTACGCCTACATCTCCTACGCGCTGTTCTCCTTCGCCTACGGCCTGGTCAACATCCCCTATGGCTCCCTGTCCACCGCCATGACGCAAGATCCCGACGAACGCTCCAGACTCTCCAGCGCCCGAGTGCTCGCCACGAACCTGGTCATCCTGCTGCTGGCAGTGGTCGTCTCACAACAGATCGCGAGCTCCGACGACCTCCAGCGATCCCTGACGATCATCACCGTCGGCCTCGTGGTGATCGGGATGGCGCTGTACGTGTTCACCTTTGCCACCGCCAAGGAGCGGGTGCAGCGCGATGTCGAGAAGGTCAGCCTGCGCCAGGCTTGGGACACCGTGAAGCAGAACAAGCCGCTGCTCCGGCTCGGCCTGTCCAGCGTGCTGTTCCTGTGCGGCATGTTCGCCCTGGAGACCACCGCCATCTACTACGCCCGGTACGTTCTCGACGACGCCGACCTCTACGTCGTCCTCGTCGCCGTACAGGTCGGCGGCATGCTCCTGGCCACCCTGACCATCCCCGCCACCGTGAGCAAGGTCGGCAAGCGGACCTCCTACGTCGCGGGCGGAATCATCGCCGTCCTGGGCGGCATCGTCACCGCCGTCGCGCCTGGATCCATTCCCGCGATCGCCTTCGTCGGTTTCGGCGTCCTCGGCATCGGGATCGGTGCCATCAACACCCTGATGTGGGCGCTCGTGGCCGACACCGTCGAGTACGGGGAATGGAAGACCGGCGTGCGCGCCGAAGGCGCGACCTATTCGGTGCTTTCCCTCAGCCGCAAATTCGGCCAGGCCATCGGGGCTGCCGCCGCGGCCTACATCATTGGTATCGGAGGCTACGAATCCGGCGCCGCCACCCAGAGCGACAGCGCTGTCACCGCGATCAGAATCGCGGCCGGGGCTGTCCCAGCCCTGGTCATCATTCTCGCGATCGCCATCATGGTGACCTACCCCCTGACCGAGAAGAAGTTCCGCGAAATCGTCGCTGACATCGCCCAGCGCCACGCGGAACCAACCAGGCCCGGATAAACCGCGAGCTCCCCAAGCAAGAGCCACTGATCGGACGGCGTCGGCCGGACCAGCCACGACCAGCCGAAAGCCGGCTGCCGTGCCGCCCTGACATCCGAGGGCAGAACCGACCGCGGCATGCGCATAGCGAAGGGTAGCTGTGGAACCCGTAAGCATGCGTCGGATGCCAAAGCGGCCCAGCCGTGTGGGCAATGCCATCGGCTGCGGCCTCATCGTCGGCAATCTCAGCACCCCATGGGGACCGCCATGCCTCTGCCCCGATCACGCTCGGGTTTCATCGGCCGCCGCTTTGAACGGACGGGTACCGAACCTGTCACAGCCCGAAGTTCGCTGGGCCTGCGGCTGCTATTGGCCATCTGCTACACGCCGCTCTTCATCGCCGCATCAGCACTGTTCGCCGTCTGGTCATCGCAGTCCACGCCGGGCAGCAGCCCAACCTCCTCACAACTCGCGGCGTTGTCGGGAGTGTGCGGGGCACTCGCTCTGATCTCGGCGGTGGACCTGGTGGTTATCCTCCGCCGCCGCAGGAGCGAGCGTTCCGCCTCCACAGAACGGTGACTGGCGTGGCCGGATGGGAAGCGATGTCCGTGGGAGTACTCTGCGCGGTACTTCGCCGGCTACGTCGTGGAGAAGAGCCTGTCCGCCGACAACCTCTTCGTCTTCATCCTGGCGTTCATCGGCGTGAAGCCCATCCTGCACTGGGGCCACGGCATCGAATCCCGCATTCCGCAGATCACCGCCGCCGTGTCATTGGCCGTGATCGGCGCGGTGCCCACGGTCACCACCGTGGCCAGTGTGATCAGGCCCCGGCGTGACCCCACACAGCCGCTCCTGCGTTCCGCCTGAGCGTCGTGCCGTTACGGGCTCTTCGCGGACGGAGACATTCGATCAGCCCCGCCACACGCCATGCCTCCGGCGGTGCGGGCAGCGCGCGCGGGTCGGCACGTGGCAGGCCAGGGGAACGGCCCAGGCATCTGGGAACGGTCAGGGCAGGATCTTGATCGAACTTTGCCAGTTCAGCTTGAGAGGCTGCTGGATGGCGATGTGCAGAAATCCCATCGCCTCCAGCTCCCGAGCTCTGCGCAGGGGGCCTACGTCGAACGGACGCATCGCGCCGGAGCGAACAAGCTCCGCGATCCTGCCCTTGGCGGTGGAGTCGTCACCGGCGATCAGGACGTCGAGCGGGAAGTCATGTCCCTCGCCTGTCGTCAGCGGGCCGGCGAAGGTGGTGTTGAACGCCTTGACGACCTTCACGTCCGTGCCGACGATCTGCTGGATCTCCTCGGCAGCCGAGCTGTCCGGGGGTGTCACCCGCCCGTCCATGGTCGAGACGTCGATGGGGTTGCAGATGTCCACCAGGACCTGCCCGGCCAGTGCAGCCCCGGCGGATCTCGCGAACTGCAATGCCGCGTCGTACCACAGCGCGAGCACGGTGACATCGGCCGCGTCGGCCGAAGCGGCCCAGTCGCTCTCGCCGTCCGGGAACCGCTGCCTGAGCTCCTCGGCCAGTGCCCGAGCAGGGTCGGCGTCGGGGTGGACGACGCGCACTCCATGGCCGCCGGCAAGGGCACGGGTGGCGATGGCGCGGCCCATGTTGCCGGGGCCCACAATGTTGATCTTCACAGCTGCTGCCTTCCGGTCTGACGGAGAGTGCGACGCGCTCGGGTCCGTCCACCTGACAGCTGGCTGGAGGGCCTAGCTTTTGGGCCCGCGTCAGAGTCCGGGACGCCCGAAGGGTGCAGATGTATCCCTTTCCCGGGCCCGAGAAGCTGTGCGCGGAGGGACGCCATGGTCACCCGGATGCCGGACACGAGGCGGGCGGCTACACATGAGGGACTCGCCGCGCCAACTCGATGGGGCGCCGGCACTGCCGGCAGACGCCGTACATACCCTGATCCATGCGCTCCAGGGCGGCTTCCACATCAGCGAGGACCATGCGGGCCGAGGCACACAGCTTGATGTGGACCTCCAACTGGGCGACCACAGCCCGTTCGCGGGCGCGCTGAGCCCGGCCAGGAGCGCCTTGCCAGAGCTGGGCGAGCTGGTCCAGACGAAAGGCACGCTGCTCGTTGAGGTTCTCCCGCAGCGCAGACAGTTCGGCCGCGCTCAGGCCCGCATCGCTGTCGGCCACGCCGACCTAGCCGCAGCCGTAGTCGTAGCCGGAGCGGGATGGAGACGACGGGCCCATGCCCCTGTGGGCCCCTGTGGGCCCCTGTGGCACAGGGAAGGCTGCACCTCGCTGGTGAAGGCGGATGCCGACCGATGGCCTTTCTGCGCACGCCCGGCCCATGGGGTGACGCACCGCAGATGATGGAGGTCCTCGAACACATCGCGTTCCCTGCCCGCCAGGCGGTCACCCCCGCACCCGGCCGGACCACTTGGGCGGCGACAATCTAGGCTTTCCGAGCCAGTCCGGCGGCGATGAGGTGTTCCCAGACCGTGAGTTCTCGTCTTTCGCCGTTGTTCCACGGGTTGTCGGTCTCGTCGGGACGCCACAGGGACGCGGGGACGATCCCGGGGTCGAGGATCTCCAGGCCGTCGAGCAGGGAGGCGATTTCCGCGTCCGTGCGCCACCGGCCGCGGCCGAACGTCTGCTGGAGGACCTTCTCGGCCTCCGCGGTCTCCGGGTTGTTGCCGGAGCGGAAGTGACTGATGAAGAAGTGGCTTCCGGAGGGGACATGGTCGCGCCAGTAGCGGACGATGCCGGCCGGGTCCTCGTCATCGTTGACGTGGTGGAGGATGGCGCTGAGGATGACGGCGACGGGGCGAGCGAAGTCGATGAGTTCGAGGGTGTCGGGGTGAGTGTGGATGCCTTCGGGGTTGCGCACATCGACCGCGACGACGCGGGTCCGGTCGTTGTTCTCCAGCAGTGCGCGGCCGTGGACCAGCACTTGAGGGTCGATGTCGACGTAGACGACCCGGGAATCGGGAAAGTGCCGTTGCGCGACCTGGTGGACGTTGTCCGCGGTCGGCAGGCCACTGCCCAGGTCGATGAACTGCCGAATACCGGTGGTCTTCATGATCTCCCCGACCGCCCGGGTCAGGGCCGCGCGGTTGGCGAAGGCGATTGCCACCGAACCGGGAAGGTCGCGCTTGAACACATCGCCTATCTCACGGTCCACGGCGTAGTTGTCCTTGCCGCCGAGCAGGTAGTCGTAGACGCGGGCGATGCTGGGCTTGGCCGAGTCGATGGAGGAGCCTTCGTACGTCATGGCGGTCATTCTCCCCCGCAACGCCGCCCGCGCACCCTCGTTTTGAGGTCCTCCGGCCGGTCGGTGCGGCCGCGAGGGCATGGACGCCATGGTTCGGTGCCACATGCTTCGATCAAATGGGTGCGGGAGGTGGGCTCGGGGGACCCGTTCGCCGCACCGTTGTCATCTGACTGGAGCCCCCATGCGTCAGCTGGGCGGGAACAGCGTGAACAGTTTCTCTACGGCCTCCGCTGGGGCAGAGTCCGGGAATCCTGCGTTGTATGGCGGCTCCGGCGCGTACTCGATGAGGAGTTGAAGGGCCTGCGCCACGTCGTCGCCCGCAATGAGACCAGCGAGGGTCAAAGCCAACTCGATGCCCGCCGAGACGCCTGCCGCGGTCGCGTAGTGACCGTCGATGACGACCCGCTCGTTCGTCGGCGTCACACCGAACGCGGCGAGGTGCTCGAGCGCACCCCAGGGTTGCCCGACGGCCACGGAGGACTCCAGCGGCGGCAAGGATCAAGGCCGGCCGACGCGATCATCGTGGCCAGGGGCCGGTCGTCGCCCACGCGCCCGCCGGCCGCGGTACCCAGCACAGCGCCCACCCCGTAGGCGGCCAGAACCAAGGGCACGGACCCGGCAGGCACGCCCGCACGCTCGGTGAGCAGAGGCGAGATGTAGCTGTAGGTCGCCAGGACGCCACCCATGAGCAGGGCGATGAAGCCGAGCACGAGCCAGACCCGCCGCTGCCGCAGCGCGGCGAACTCGGCCCGCACGGAGGGTGGTTGCTGTCGTGGCTCGTCGGGGACGAAACGGGCGACGACCGATGCGGCGCAGGCCGACAGCGCGGCCAGCACCCAGATGGGCCCGCGCCAGTCGGACACCTGTCCCAGCCACGAGCCCAGGGGGACGCCGAAGACGTTGGCCACCGTCAGGCCCCCCATCAGCAGGCCCAGCGCGCGGGACGTCGCCGTCGGCCCTGCCGCGCTCGCCGCCACGACCGTGGCCACGCACCAGAAGGCGCCCGTGGCCAGAGTGGTGATCACGCGGGATGCGAGCAGGACGGTGAAGTCGGAGCTCAGCGCGGCGACCACATGGCCGAGGGCGAACACGACGAGTGCGAGAACGAGCGTGGAGCGCCGCGGCAGGCGCAGCGTCGCGATCGCCATCACCGGAGGGCCGATGATCATGCCTGCGGCGAACGCTGTGATCAGCAGGCCGGCTCGGGACACGCTGACGTCCAGATCGTCCGCGACCTCGGGCAGCAGACCGGCCACGACGAATTCGGTGCTGCCCATGAGGAACGTGCCGACAGCCAGACCCACACGACAAAGGGCAGTTGGCGAGACCGGCTGTCCACCGAGGATGACATTCGGGGGCACACTCATCTCGGGTGACGTACGACTGCGCATGGCGTCGCGACAAGGGTTCGACAGCCGCGCGTCCTGACGGCCCTCTCCGGTCACGCGAGAGCCTGCCACCACCTTCACCTCCGTGACGGGGAGACTTCTCTCTCCCCGTCCGCTGCGCGGAACACTCCGCACACGAAGGTGACGGACCGGTCCTAGCCGATGGCCGTCTCGGCGAACTGGTTGGTGTCGAACAGCTCGTTGATGTGTCCGCCCAGCTCGGACCAGTGCTGTCCGGACAGTTCAGCGGCGGTCCGCGCGTTGCGGGTGGCGCAGACCTCGACAAGCTGGTCGTGGTGCTCGATCGTGTTGCGGCCGCCGAGCAGGGTGGAGAACTTGCGGTAGAGGATGCGGTGGATCTGCGGGTGGAGCTGCTCGACGATCCGGCTGAGGACGGGGTTGTCCGCGGCCGTGATGGGAACGGCGTGGAAACGGTCGTCCGCGGCCAGGGCGGCGTCGGTGTCGTTGGCGGCGACGGCCCGTTCGAAATCGCGGTTGGCCTCGCGCATGTGCTGCAGGTCCTGCTCGGTCATGACCGGCACGGCGGTCTCGACGGCGAGCTGGTCGAGGGAACGCAGGACGGCGAGCGTCTTCTCCACGTCACGCCGGTTGAGCGTGGTGATGCGGGTGTAGACACCGGGCTTGGCCTCGACCAGGCCGATGTCGGCGAGCCGGGCGAGCGCCTCGCGCACCGGAGTGCGGCTGAGCCCGAGGCGCTCGGCGAGCTCCCCGTCCCTGACCTTCTCGCCGGGAACGAGTTCGCCACGCACGATGGAGTCGCGCAGGCGATGGAACACCTCGTCACTGAGGAGGCGGCGGGAGACAGGGCGGTCAAGTGACATATTGCGTACAGTACATTGCCCGGTCATGCGTCCCGTGCAGTCATGCGTCCCGTGCAGTCATGCGTCCCGTGCGGTCACGTCCCGTGCGGTCACGTCCCGTGCGGTCACGTCCCGTGCGGTCACGTCCCGTGCGGTCACGTCCCGTGCGGTCACGTCCCGTGCGCCGGGTCGATGAGAGGGACGTCCACCGCCTCCACGGGAAGCCCGAGCGGGATCTCGGTACAGCCGGCTATCACCGCCTGCGCACCCCGCTCGGTCAGGCCCTGCACGGCGCGGGCCAGCAGTGCGCTCGTCGTATCGTCGCGGACACCGGCTTTCACCGCTCGGACGGCCGTCATGACCTCTCCGTCCTGGCTGGCGTGCTCGGGCAGGACCAGGCTGATCCCGAAGCGGTCCAGCCACTCCTGGTACAGCCCTGCGCGGACGGTGCCGGTGGTGGCGAGCAGTCCGGCGGTGTGGATGCGCGGGCTCATGGTGCTGAGGTGTCGGGCGACCTCGCCGATCATGTGGACGATGGGCAGACCGACATGGTCGGCTATGCGGGGGACGAAGGCGTGCGCGGTGTTGCAGGGAATGGCGATGACGGTGGCGCCGGCCTCGCGCAGGACGCGGCTGCCGTCCAGGAGCCAGGGGGTGGGGTCGGGCCCGTCGCCCAGCAGGGCCTCGGTGCGGTCGGGGATGGTGGGATCGGACCAGATGACCGTGCGGAGGTGGTCCTGGTCGCTGGAGCCGGGAGTGGTTGCCACGAGCTTGGCGTAGAAGTCGGCGGTGGCTGCGGGGCCCATGCCGCCGAGGATGCCGATGATCTCGGTGGTGGGGGTGGTCACTGTGCGGGTTCCTTCTGGAGGGCCGTCGCCTCGGGCTCGGCAGGGTTGGGAGCGGTGTCGCGGGCGCCGCGCTTGGCTTCGCGCCGGTTCTCGGAGCTGTCCACGACCGCGGCCGCGAGCGAGTTGCCGATGACGTTCACGCCGGTGCGGGCCATGTCGACGATGAAGTCCACGCCGAGGAGCAGCGCGATGCCTTCGGCGGGCAGGCCGATGGAGTTTCCGGCGGTTATGAGGACGACGATGGACGCGGAGGCGACCCCGGCCATGCCCTTGGAAAGGATCACCAGCACACCGACCATGAGCAGCAGCGCGGGCAGGGACGTGTCGGCGCCGTAGGCGTTGGCGAGGAAGACCAGGGCGGCGGCCTGGTAGAGGACGGAGCCGTCGGTGTTGAAGGAGTAGCCGAGGGGGACGACGAAGGAGGTCGTCGACCGGCTGACGCCGAAGGCTTCGAGCTTGCCCATCAACGGGGCCAGTACCGACTCGGAGCTGCGGGTGACGAAGGCGATCCCGGCCAGCCCGGCGATCGACTTCAGCAGGTCGACGTAGTGGATGCGGTACAGCGTGGCGATGAGCGGGAAGAGCACGCCGACGACGATCGCCAGGCCCGCGTAGACGACGGCGATGAAGCCCAGCAGGCTGCGCAGGTTGCCGAAGCCGTAGTGGGCGACGTCGTAGGAGATGAAGCCGAGGACGCCCAGCGGCGCGACGCGGATGACGTAGCCGACGACCTTGAACATCACCGCGGCGACGGACTCCAGCACGGTGGCGAAGGGCTCGGACTTCTCTCCGATCGCGGCCATGGCGACGCCCACGAGGAGGGCGAAGACGATCGCGCCGAGCAGGTTGCCCTCGCCGAACGCGGCGAAGATGTTCTTCGGTACGGCGTGCAGGACCAGCTCGTGGAAGTCGATGCCTCGGCTCAGGCCGTCCAGGTCGTCGGCGTCGGCGTCGGCGTCGGCGCCGTGGACGGGCGCGCCCTTGCCGATGCCCGTGAACTTGGCCAGGCCGACCGCGATGAGCAGGATCACGGTGGTGACGAGCTCGAAGTAGAGGATCGCCTTGCCGGCGATCCGGCCGACCTTCTTGACCGACTCCATGCGGGCGATGCCCAGCACGATGAGCGGGAAGACCAGCGGAAGTACGACGACCTGCACCAGGTTCAGGAACACGTCCCCGAGGATCTTCATCTGCTCGCCCGCGGGCGGCGCAAAGGATCCGATGAGGGCGCCGAGACCGACGGCGATGATCGACTGGATACCGATCGGCATCCTCAGACAGCGCCGCAGAAATCCTGAATGCCGGGCCGCGGAGGCGTCCGTGCTGGTGGGAGGGGTGTTTGGCGTGTCCATCAAGCTCCTGCCATATGCAATATATTGCGTTCTGCATGTTGGGCGGTAACACTGAGCCCTGGGACGGCCGCCTGTCAAGGAGTCCCGCAGCGTCAGCCCGGCTGACGTCCGCCCGCGATCACGAGGAGCATCGGATGGCGCGAGCCACACGCATGGAGCACGACCTGGTGGGAGACAAGGAGGTGCCCGCCGACGCCTACTACGGCGTGCACACGGTGCGCGCCGTGGAGAATTTCGCGATCACCGGCTCGACCATCGCCCAATTCCCCGACCTGATCACGTCCCTCGCCGCGGTCAAGCAGGCGGCCGCACAGACGAACCGCGAACTGGGCCTGCTGGCGCCGGACATCGCCGAAGCGATCATCGAGGCGTGCGAGGACATCCGCGCCGGACGGCTGACCGGCCAGTTCGTCGTCGACCCCGTCCAGGGCGGGGCCGGCACCTCCACGAACATGAACGCGAACGAGGTCATCGCCAACCGCGCCCTGGAGCGCCTCGGTCACCCGCGCGGCTCCTACGACGTGATCCACCCGCTCGACCACGTCAACCTCGGCCAGAGCACCAACGACGTCTACCCCACCGCCGTCCGACTGGCCCTGGTCACCTCACTGCGCCGGCTCTGCGACGCCATGAAGGCGCTGGCCGACACCTTCAGCGCGAAGGCGGAGGAATTCACCGACGTCCTCAAGATGGGCCGCACCCAGCTCCAGGACGCCGTGCCCATGACGCTGGGCCAGGAGTTCACCACCTATGCCGTCATGATCGAGGAAGACCGCCAGCGCCTCGCCGAGGCCGCGGCGCTGCTGCTGGAGTCCAACCTCGGCGGCACCGCCATCGGCACCGGCATCAACGGTCACCCCCGCTATGCCGAACTCGCCTGCGCACACCTGGCGCGGATCAGCGCCGAACCGGTCCGGCCCGCCGGGAACTTCATCGAGGCCACCCAGGACTGCGGTGCTTTCGTGCAGCTCTCCGGTGTCCTCAAGCGCGTCGCCGTCAAACTCTCCAAGACCTGCAACGACCTGCGCCTGACCTCGTCCGGTCCCACCGCCGGACTCCGCGAGATCAACCTGCCGCCGGTCCAGGCGGGTTCGTCGATCATGCCCGGCAAGGTCAACCCGGTGATTCCCGAAGTCGTCAACCAGGTCGCCTTCGAGGTCATCGGCAACGACCTCACCGTCACCATGGCCGCCGAAGCCGGACAGCTCCAGCTCAACGCCTTCGAACCCGTCATCGCCTACAGCCTGTTGCGCTCCCTGGCTCATCTGCGTGCGGCCTGCGACACCCTGGCCACCCGCTGCGTCGCCGGCATCACCGCCAACCGCGAACACCTCCGTGACACGGTCCACCGCTCTGTCGGCCTGGTGACCGCGCTCGCCCCGCACATCGGCTACGCCGCCAGCACCACCCTCGCCCGCCAAGCCCTGGCCACCGGCCGCACCATCAAGGACCTCGCCGCCGAGGCCGGCCTGCTCACCACGGCCCAACTGGACACACTGCTGCGGCCCGAGAGCCTCACTCGGCCCTCCGTGCACCCCTCGGCGGCAGCCACTCCGTGAACGATGTCCGACCTGTGAGGCCGACACACCTGACAGCAGGGTCACCAGCGCGGACTGTGCAACGCTGGGCGGCGGTCCTGCCTCGAAGTTCGAGATCATGCCGTCATGACGGATGGTGTGCCAGAACAGAACCCACCGGTCGGCTTCGCGTTCCGGCCGTATCGTGGCGGCGACGACAACGACGCCATGGCAGCGGTGCGGCTCGGGTGTGCTGCACGCGACCGCGTCGATGCCCATTCCGTAGTGGAAGGGTTCCCGACACCGGCCGAGATCGCCGAAGCCTCAGCCAAGCTGGAGGAACCGTCCAAGAACCAGATCCTGGTGGTGCACGACGCGAGCGTCGTCGGCTACTCCACGATCCGGTGGTGGCGAGAGCGGGACGACACGTGGCTCTATCTGCACCGCGGCCACCTCCTGCCCGAGCACCGTCACCAGGGCGTCGGCTCAGCCATGCTCCGCTGGGCCGAACAGCGGATCCACCAGCTCGTCGACCGGCACGGGACGGCACGGACGGCGGTGATCGGCGCGAACGCCGCCGTCTCCGAGCAGGACGCCACGGCGCTGCTGCTCGAAGCCGGCTATCGACGAGTCTTCAGCCTGGTCGAGCTGGAGCTGGGCGACCTCGAGCAGTTGCCCGAGCGGGGCGGTGAACTGCCGGCCGGGATACGGATCGGGCCGATCGGGACCGGCCACTACCGTGCGGCCTGGAGGACGGTCGTCGATTCGTATGCGGGCACTCGGTTCACTCAGGAATGGTCCTTCCAGGACTTCGTCGACACCGCCGACCCGACCTGCTGGAGGGCCGCATGGAACGGGCAGGACATGGTCGGCGTCGCCCTCTGCTCCATCCGCCGTCACGACCGGACGGTCGGCGAGGTCGAAGAGCTGAGTGTCCGGACGGACCACCGACGCCTCGGAGTCGGCCGGGCCCTGCTGCTCGAGGGGCTGCGAAGCCTTCGCGAGCGTGGTGCCACGACCGCCCGGCTGTTCACGGGCACGGCAAACCCGAACCGGTCCTACGATCTTTACGAGAGTGTGGGGTTTCAGCGGCAGAACGAGTACGTCCGTTACCGTAAGCCGCTCGGCAGGTCAGGGCGGTCAGCGGCGCGGTCCTGACCGACCCGTGCAGCGATCTACGACGTCCCGAACTTTTCTGTGTTGCGCGTCACATCCAGTCCATGTCACGCCCCGGCTGCCCGCTCCCATCTGCTGGTCGTCAGCACACGAGCCGAGGAGGACGGAACGATGAGCGCACAGCAGGAGACCGGCACGACGACCGCGCACCGCGTGGTGATCCTGGGAGCGGGGTACGCCGGCATGGCCGCGGCCATCCAGCTCGCGGCCCGGACGAAGCGGCGCGAGGGCGTGCAGGTGACCGTGGTGAACGCGCGGGAGCGGTTCACCGAGCGCATGCGGCTGCACATGACGGCGACCGGGCAGCGGCTCGTCGAGCTGAGTGTCCCGGAGCTGTTGGAGGGCACGGGCGCACGGTTCGTGCGGGGCTGGGTGTCGGCGGTGGACGCGAACGCGAGGACCGTGCGGATCGACGACGACCGGGTCCTGCACTACGACACCTTGGTGTACGCGTTGGGCGGTGTGGCCGACACATCGGCGGTGCCGGGGGCGGAGGAGCACACCTACACCCTGAACAGCGCCCAGGACGCCGAGTTGCTGGCCGATCGGCTGGGTCGGCTCGGCAGCGGCACGGTGGTGGTCGGCGGCAGCGGGCTGACCGGCATCGAATCGGCCGCGGAGATCGCTGAGCGGCACCCGGAGCTGCACGTCGTCCTGTTGGGCCGGACCGAGCCCGGCGCGGCCATGAATCCGACGGCCAAGGCGTACGTGCACGCCGCGCTCCACCGGCTGGGCGTCGAGGTGCGCGCCGGCGTCGAGGTGGCGAAGGTGCTGCCCGAATCGGTCGAACTGGCGGGCGGGGAGAGCATCGTCGCCGACGCGGTCCTGTGGACGAGCGGTACGCGGGTGTCCCCTCTGGCGGCCGCCGCCGGGCTGACCGTCGACGAACGCGGACGCATCCTCACAGACACCGCGTTGCGGTCGGTGTCCCACCCCGAGGTGTACGCGATCGGCGACGCGGCCGCGATCCGTCAGGAGTACGGCGTCATGCACGGCACCTGCCAGGGAGGAATGCCGACCGGGGTGCACGCCGCGCTGTCGATCGACCGGGTGCTCAGGGGCAAGCAGCCCAAGCCGTTCCGCTTCGGTTACTACCACACGCCGGTGAGCCTGGGACGCGGTGACGCCGTGGTGCAGTTCACCCGCCCCGACGACAGCCCGCGCCGGATCTGCCTGACCGGCCGTACGGCCGTCCGGTACAAGGAGACGGTGACCGCCTCCCCCTGGCCGACCTACGGCCGTATGAAGAAGATGCCCGCCTCGGGCGCGTTCTGGCCTCGCGGGGGCAGATTCACCCGTGTCCGGGAGGGCCGGTGACCAACGACCCCGCCGACCTTGGCCAACAGGTCTTCCACGAGCACCGGCGGTTGCTGTTCTCGGTGGCCTACCGCCTCCTCGGCAGCGCCGCCGATGCCGAGGACGCGGTCCAGGACGCCTGGATCAAGTGGTCCGCCGCGGACCGCTCGCAGGTGGCCGACCCCAAGGCGTACCTGACACGGATCGTGTCGAACGTGGCGCTGGAACGGCTGCGCTCGGCCCGGCACAAGCGGGAGACCTACGTGGGGCCATGGCTTCCGGAGCCCATCCTCACCGGCGGTGATGCCTCCGAAGCCGTCACGGACGCGGAGTCGGTGTCGATGGCCGTGCTGGTGGTGCTGGAGACACTCAGCCCACTGGAGCGCGCCGTGTTCGTGCTGAGGGAGGTCTTCGACTTCAGCCACGCCGAGATCGCCGAGGCCGTGGAACGTTCGGAGGCTGCGGTGCGGCAGGCCGCGCACCGGGCCCGCGCGCATGTGCGGGCCCGGCGGCCGCGCTTCGCCGCCGACCGCTCACGGCAGCGCGAGGTCACCGAGCGCTTCTTCGCCGCCGCGACCGGCGGTGATGTCAACGCCCTGATGGAACTGCTGTCACCGGACGTCACGCTGTGGACCGACGGCGGCGGCAAGGTCCGCCAGGCCCTGCGCCCGGTCGTGGGCGCGACCACCGTGGCTGCCTGGTTCGCGGCCATCGGCACCACTACTTACCAGGGCATCGAGCCCGCCGACATGAAAGCCGAACTCGTCGAGATCAACGGTGGGCCGGGCATCGTGTTCAGCGGGCCGGGACGCGTGATCGCCACCGTCACCCTCGACTTCGAAGCCGACGGCCGCATCGTCGCCATCCACAACGTGGCCAACCCGGACAAGCTCCAGGCCGTCGCCGACGGCACCGCTCACGACATCGGTACACGGTGAGCCGCGTCGCCCCGTGCAACCGCCGGGCGCGAGCAAGCCGAGGTCAGCTCGCCGTGCCGCTCAGCAGCGCCTCGAGATCGGCGGCGGCCCCGGCACCGCCGTCTTCGAAGAGGACCTTGTTCAGCAGCGCGGGCAGTCTCTGGGCCGGCAGGTCCAGGAACGGTCCCAGCCGCCTGGCCAGTTGGGGGGAGTCTCCGCCCAGGCCGTGCCCGCTCAGAACGCCGACCGTACGTGCCCAGAGGGCGGGGTCGTCCATCAGGTCCCGGACGGTGGCCGGTCCGGACGGCGGCGCCGGGGTGAGGCAGGGATCCTCGCTGGTCCACGTGTGCGTGCCGTGGGCCACGGTCACCGGAGGCTGCCCGGAACCGGGAAGGTGGACGGACGCGCGCGCTCCCGCGGGCACGACCACCTCCAGGTGGAAGAGCCCGTCGTCACGTCGCCAGCTCACCGACGCCTCGCCGTACGGAGTCAGATGCACGGCCCCGGCGTGGGTGAGCGAGCGGTCCGGCAGCGGGCGTACGCGGATCTCGCGGTAGCCGGGTGCGGCCGGGGCCAGTCCCGCCACCGTGCGGTGCATCCAGTCGGCGACCGCTCCGAGCGCGTAGTGGTTGAAGGAGGTCATCTGCCCGGGGTTGACCGTGCCGTCGGGCAGCATGCTGTCCCAGCGTTCCCAGACGGTGGTGGCGCCCATCGTCACGGGGTAGAGCCAGGAGGGGCAGCCCTTCTCCAGCAGCAGGCGGTGGGCCAGGTCCGGGCGGCCGGCGGTGGTGAGCGCGTCTGTCATCAGGGGTGTGCCGACGAACCCGGTGGCGATCCTGAAGCCGCTCGTGCGCACGAGGTCGGCGAGTCTGCGTCCGGCGGTCTCGCGTTGCCGCGGGGCGGGCAGCAGGTTCCATTGCAGGGCCATGGCGTAAGCGGTCGGCGAGTCGCCCAGCATCCGGCCCGCCGGGGTGACGAAGGCGTGGGCGAACGCCTCCCGGGTGCGATCGGCGAGCGCGGAGTACCGTGCGGCCTCCGCGGCGCGGCCCAGTATCTCCGCGGTGCGGGCGACGACATCGGCGCACCGGGCCAGACACGCGGTGGCGACGACGTCCGGGGGCGTACGGGCGGCGAACGGGTCGTCCGGTGGCGCGGCGGGGTCTAGCCAGTCGCCGAACTGGAAACCCCCCGACCACACGCCGTCGGTGGTGAGCGAGGCGATCTTGTCGACCCAGGAGCGGGCGCTGGTGAACTGCCGTTCGAGGATGCCGAGGTCGGCGTAGCGTTCGTGCAGCACCCAGGGCACCACCGGAGCCGCGTCACCCCAGGCCGCCGCGGTCGGGGTCTCGGTGTCCAGAACGTCGGGGACCACCCAGGGCACCGCGCCGTCGGCGTGCTGGTCGGCGGCGAGGTCGGCGAGCCAGGAGGACAGAAAGCCCGCCGTGTCGAAGAGGAAGGCGGCGGTGGGGGAGAAGACCTGGATGTCGCCGGTCCAGCCGAGCCGCTCGTCGCGCTGCGGGCAGTCCGTGGGTACGTCGAGGAAGTTGCCCCGCGTGCTGCGGACGACGTTCTCGTGGAACTGCTCCAGATCGGGGTCGGAGCAGGAGAACCAGCCGGTGCGGCGCAGGTCGCTGCCCACCACCACGGCATGCACGTCGTCGGCCGCCAGGTCGGGCACGCCGGTGACCTCGGCGTAGCGGAACCCGTGGAAGGTGAGCGACGGTTCGAGAACGGCCTCGTCCGCGTCGGCCAGGACGTAGGTGTCGGTCGCGCCGGCCGTACGCAGCGGCCTGGTGCACAGTTCCCCGTCCTCGAGGACCTCGGCGTGCCGGACGGTGACCTCCCCGCCGGCCTCGGTTCCGCGGAGGCGCAGGCGTACCCAGCCGACGACGTTCTGTCCGAAGTCGACGAGGGTACGTCCCGATGGTGACTGCCAGACCTTGGCGGCGGGCAGCACCTCGGTGACGCGGACGGGCGGGCCCTCCGGGGCGACGAGCCGGGTCATGTCCGCTTCCTCGTCGGGAAGCACGTCCACCGGGCCGTCGGCCGTACCCCCCGTGAAGCGCAGATCGGTGCGCTGACCTTCGTAGAGGTCGTCGGCGAGGACCCGGGTGTCCCGGGCCCGCCACTCCTCGTCGGTGCCGTAGACCTCCACCGAGCCGTCGGCGTAGCGGACTTCGAGCTGCGCGAGGAGGGCGAGCCGGTCGCCGTACAGCGCGCGGGCCCCCCACCAGCCGAGGTGGCCGCGGTACCAGCCGTTGCCGAGCACGACCGAAAGGGTGTTCTCGCCCTTTCTCAGCAGGGCCGTCACATCGTGGGTCCGGTACCGCAGCCGGTGGCGGTAGCTGGTCCAGCCGGGGGCGAGGACCTCGTCGCCGACCCGCGCGCCGTTCAGGGACGCGGTGTAGACACCGTGAGCGGTGGCGTACAGACGGGCCGAGACCGCATCCGCACCCAGCGCGAACGTCCGCACGAGTTCCGGGGCGGGCGCGTCCGGGGCGCCGTGGTCCCGGGGGCTGATGAAGCGGGCGGTCCAGTCCCGCGACCGCAGCAGCCCGGTCTCCACGGCGGCGGGCGCGCTCCAGCCGCTCCACCGCTCCGCGCAGGCCACCCGGATCCGGACGCTCGCCCGCCGACGGGACGGCAGGGGTTCGAACGGCCAGGGGACCAGCACCTGGTCGGACGAGTCGACCCGGACGCGGGTGGCACCGTCCAGTTCCACTTCGTACGCCGTCTGCCGCCAGGCGGGGTCGTCGGTGCGGACCTGCCACGACAGGCGGGGCTCGGGCGTGCCGATGCCGAGCGCGTCCTGCCGGTGCTCGAAGCGGATCGACACCACCGCGGTGTCGGGTTCCGGACGCTCCAGGCTCATGCGGCCTCCTCGCCTTCCAGGGTGTGGAACGTTCCACGTTTGAAACGACTCAACCCTGGACTTGCGATCCCCGGAACGTCAAGAGGAGAACGGAAAATCGGCGGATGCGGTGATCGCTCGGCCGCCCCTGCGCGCGGCGGCCCTCTCGCCAGGGGCGGACGGCTCAGGCGGGTGGCGGTGCGGTGCTGCGGCGGGCCACCAGGTGCGGTGTCGAAGCCGTGACGACCGCGCGGTCGCGCCGGTCCTGGATCCGTTCCAGCAGCAGCCGGGCCGCGGTCTCGCCCATCATGGCGCCCGCCTGATCGACGCTGGTCAGGCTCACCGGCGCGAGGGCGGCGACGGAGGTGTTGTTGTACCCGGCGAGCGAGAGGTCCTCGGGGATGCGCAGGCCGAGCTCGGCGGCGGCCCGGAAGACACCGGTCGCGGCGACGTCGGCGCCGGCGAAGATCGCGGTGGGCGGGCGCCGCGAGGTGAGCAGTTCCATGGCGCCGCGGTAGCCGCCCTCGTCGGAGTAGCCGGAGTTCACCACCCGGGCCAGGTCGGCCAGGCCGTGCCGTGCCATGGCGTCGCCGTAGGCGGCCCGGACATGGTGCTCGGGCCGCTGCTCCCATTGGCTGCCCCGCACCGTCGGATGCGATATGTGGGCGATGTCGCGGTGCCCGAGGGCGACGAGGTGGTCCACGACCAGGTCGACGCCGAGCCCGTCCTGGTTGACCACGCAGTCGTACGCCGGCGAGGGGTCGTGGTGGCCGATCACCACCGTCGGCACGTCGGCCGCGATGCGCACCACCTCGGTGCGGGGTACGGCGGGCGCGATCAGGATCAGGCCGTCCATCTGCCGGTCCACCATGGCGTGGATGAGCCGTGTCTGGTCCGCCATTTCGGAGGAGCCGGCGGAGCCGATGAACAGCGCGTACTCGGTGTCCCGCAGCCGCCCGTTCACCCCGTCCAGCAGGTCGGCGTAGAAGGCGTTGCGGATGCTCGCGAGCAGGATGCCGATCGTGTAGGTGCGCCCCCGCATGCCCCGTGCCGCGGCGTGCGGGCGGTAGCCCAGCTCGTCCATGGCCTTCCGCACCCGTTCGCGCATCGCCGGACTGACCCCGTAGGCATTGGTCAGCACCTTCGACACCGCCGAGGTGGAGACGCCGGCGCTGCGCGCCACATCCGCGATGGTGACCCTCTTCGAGCCGCCTGCCGGTCGCATACGGGCGCCCACCTCCGTTGTCATGTGCCGCTCTGCCCCATTTGGCGTTTCGGAAAGTTACTCGCAGATGCTTGACGGCTGCGGTCTCTTCGCTTCAACCTTTGGGACGTCCCTGTGTGGCACGTTACACGAAGCTGAAAGCCGAGACAGGGGCTCTCCGGGCGGCCGCGCCGCAGTCGGGCCGCCCAGAGTCTCAGAGGCAGCCGACTGTGACCAGGGGATCCCGCCACCCCCGAGTGAATTGTTATCGGCCCACCCGGTGGCAGCGATTGAAACGATTTAATGCCGCTCGATCGAAGGAACACTCATGAGGTCAAGGACTCTCGCCAAGAGAAGGGCGGCGGTCGCCGCGGCCGCTGCTCTGCCGCTTCTGCTCAGCGCGTGCAGCGCCGGCTCTCTCGGCTCATCCAGCGGGGACGGCAGCGCGACGACGATCAAGCTGATGGTCGACAACGCGCCCGACAACCTCCAGGCCGCCAAGCAGCTGGCGAAGGACTTCCAGGCCCAGAATCCCAAGATCAGGGTCAGCGTGGAGACCCGCCCCGGCGGTGCCGACGGCGACAACCTCATCAAGACCCGGCTGCAGACCGGCAGCATGGCCGACGTCTTCTCGTACAACACCGGTTCGCTGTTCCAGCAGATCGACCCAACGAAAAACCTCGCGCCGATCACCAAGGACCCGTACGTCAACAAGCTCGACAAGTCCTTCCTTCCGCAGGTCACGGTCGGCGGCCAGACCTACGGCGTGCCCTTCGGCCCGGCTCTCGGCGGCGGTGTCCTCTACAACAAGAAGGTCTACGCCCGGCTCGGCCTGACGGTGCCGACGACCTGGGCGCAGTTCATCGACAACAGCAAGAAGATCAAGGCCGCCGGCGTCGCCCCGGTCATCCAGACCTACCAGGACACCTGGACCTCCCAGCTCCTCGTGCTGGGCGACTTCCACAACGTGTCCGCCGCGGAACCGGACTTCGCCAAGAAGTACACCGCCAACCAGGCGAAGTTCGCCACCGACACGAACGCGGTCAAGGGCTTCGAACACCTGGAGCAGATCCACGACCTGAAGCTCCAGAACGCGGACTACGCCTCGGCCACCCTCGCCAAGGGCCTGCAGATGCTGGCCACCGGCAAGGGCGCGCAGTACCCGATGCTGTCCACCGTCATCGGCGCGATCAAGACGAGCAACCCGGACCAGCTCAACGACATCGGCTTCTTCGCCCTCCCCGGTGACGACGCCTCGGCCAACGGCCTGACCGCGTGGTTCCCGAACGCCTTCTACGTCCCGAAGTCGACCGCCGGGGACAAGCTGACCGCGGTCAAGAAATTCCTCTCGTTCGCGGCGAGCCCGGCCGGCTGCACGTCCCAGGCCAAGGCGTCGACGCCGACCGGACCGTATCTGGTCAAGGGCTGCGCCCTGCCGCCGGACGTCCCCACGATCACCAAGGACGTCGCGTCGTACTTCACCAACGACGCGCAGAGCCCGGCCCTGGAGTTCCTCTCGCCTGTCAAGGGCCCCAGTCTCGAGCAGATCTGCGTCCAGGTCGGCTCCGGCATCACCGGCGCCAGGTCCGGCGCGGCCCAGTACGACAAGGACGTCAAGAAGCAGGCCCAGCAGCTCGGGCTGTCGGGCTGGTAGGACACGCAACCGTGCCTCCCCGGCCCCGGCAGGGGCGCGGGGAGGCACTGAAAGAGGTCGACGGATGACCACACTCGCACCGACCACGCCACCGAAGGCCACGTCACATGAGGCGGCAGCCCGGCAGCGCCGGTCCGGCAGGACGCGCGGCACCTATCCCAACTGGTTCTACCTGCCCGCCGCGGTGATCTACGGGACGCTGTTCCTCGTCCCGACCTTCGCGTCGTTCTACTTCAGCCTGACCCGGTGGACCATTTTCAAGTCGACCTTCATCGGGCTGGACAACTTCACCGAGTTCTTCCAGGAACCCGCCCTCGTCAAGGGCTTCGTCAACACCTTCCTCTACGCCGTCGTCACCTCGGGCCTCAAGGTGGTCCTCGGTCTCCTCCTGGGCATCCTGCTGACCAGCCAGATCCGGGCCCGCGGTTATCTGCGCTCGGTGGTTTTCTTCCCGGTGCTGGTCAGCACGGTGGGCGTCGGCATCACCTTCACCGCGTTCATGGACCCCTCGTACGGTGTGATCAACAAGGCCCTCGCGGCCGTGGGCATCGACGGTCCGGGATGGCTGACGGACCCCTCGCTCGCCCTGTTCTCGGTGGCCCTGGTCGATGTGTGGAAGGGCGTCGGCCTGGCGACCGTCATCTACATCGCGGGCATCGTGTCCATCCCGCAGGACTACTACGAGGCGGCGAAGATCGACGGCGCGGGACCGTGGCAGCTGTTCCGCAACGTCGTCCTCCCGCTGAGCTGGCCTGCCACGTCGACCGTCATCATCCTCTCCCTCATCGGCGGCCTGCGGTCCTTCGACCTCATCTGGGCGATGACCCGCGGCGGACCGGGCTTCAGTTCCGACGTGGTCGCCTCCGTCATCTACAAGCAGTACCAGGCCGGCTTCTACGGCCTGTCCACCGCCGGAAACGTCGTCCTGTTCCTGGTCGTGACGGCGATCGTCGTCCCGCTGGCCCGTTTCCTCGCCCGCAAGGAGGTCCAGCGATGAAGAACCCGGCCCGTACGTGGCTCGGCGCACTGTCGGTCGTCGTCAGCGTCGTCGTCTTCGTGGTCCCGTTCGCGTTCATAGTCCTCACGGCCGTGAAGGACCCGCAGCAGGCCGCGCAGCTCGACTTCTCCTGGCCACGCCGGTTCCAACCGGTGGACAACCTCGTGCAGGTGGTGGAGGCGCGGGACTACATCCTCGTCATCGCGTTCATCAACAGCGTGATTCTGACCGTGGTCAGCGTGGCGGCGATGGTCGTACTCGGCGCGATGGTGGCCTTCGTGCTGCAGCGGCGGGTCACCCGGTGGACGGGACTCATCAACTTTCTGGTCCTGTCCGGCCTGATCATCCCACCGGCGGTCGTACCCACGATCTGGGTCCTGCAGAAGGCCGGCCTGTTCGGCGGCCTCCCCGGGCTGATCCTGGTGGAGATCGCGTTCGGCCTGTCCTTCTCCATCCTGCTGTTCCGCGCCTTCATCGCCACCATCCCGCGCGAACTCGACGAAGCCGCCGTCATCGACGGCGCGTCCCCGCTGCGGCTGTTCTTCCGGGTCATCTTCCCGATGCTGCGCTCGGTGATCGTGACCGTGATCGTCGTCCAGTCGGTGGCCGTCTTCAACGACTTCACCAACCCGCTGTACTTCCTGCCCGGCGAACAGAACGCCACCGTCCAGCTGACCCTGTTCAACTTCCAGAGCCAGTACAACACCAGCTACAACCTGCTCTTCATGGACATCCTGCTCATCACGGTCCCGCCGCTGATCATGTTCCTGTTCTTCAACCGGCAGATCGTGGCGGGCATGACGGCCGGAGCGGTCAAGGGCTGACGGGGCCGAAGGCGTCGTCGGGGACAGCTCGTACCCCACCTCATCCACAGCGATACGAAGGAGTTTCGCATGGCCGCTCTCACCCACCCCGGCCCGCGCCGGGGGATACGCGGACGACACGTCCGTCCCGCACTCGCCGCGTTCCTGGCCGCCTTCCTGATCCTCGTCGGCCTGGCCGCCGCCTCCCCGGCACGGGCTCTCAGCGGTGACCTCCGCATGCACGACCCGAGCGTCATCAAGGTGGGCAGCTGCTACTACGGCTTCTCCACCGGCTTCGAGCACGACCCGCTCAACCCCAGCGGGTCCATCACCCTCCGCAAGACCTGCGCCGGCACCGCGGCGTCCGGATGGACGAAGGTGGGGAACATCTGGGAGTCGACCCCGTCCTGGATCACCGCCAAGCTCGGCTCGACCCCGCCGAACATCTGGGCCCCGGACATCAAGTACTTCAACGGCACCTACCACCTGTACTACGCCGGTTCGATCTGGGGCTCCACCTACGCGGTGATGGGCCTCGCCACCGCCACGAACATCGAGGGCCCCTGGACCGACCAGGGCATGGTCACGGACGTCAACTACCCGATCGACCCCAACGTCGACTGGGGACCCGACGGCCGGCTGTACATCTCCTGGGGCTCCTGGACCGGCAGCGGCACCTACATGCACGTCCTGGACACCGCCACGGGCAAGCTGTCCACGACCGACAACAACCTCTGGCACATCGCCGTAGGCATCGAGAACCCGACGATCATCCTCGACGGCGGCTACTACTACCTCTTCGGCTCCAGGGGCACCTGCTGCAGCGGAGTCAACAGCACCTACTACACCGTGGTCGGCCGGTCCACCAGCATCACGGGACCGTACCGCGACCAGAACGGCACGGACCTGGCCTCCGGCGGCGGGACCACCGTCCTCACCGGCGCCTACCCCAAGGTCGCCGCGGGCGGCGCCGACGCCTACGACGACGGCACCTCCAAGTTCCTCGCCTACCACTACTACGACGGCGACAACTCCGGACAGGAGACCCTCGACATCCGCCAGGTGACCTTCGCGAACGGCTGGCCGGTCATCGCCGGTCCGCTCGGCGCCCCGAACAACCACCTGCTGAACCGCAACAGCGCCAAGTGCGCGGACGTCTGGTCCCTGAGCACGGCGGACGGGGCGGCGGTGAACTCCGGCAACTGCAACTCCGGGGCCAACCAGCAGTGGGTGCCCACCGCGGCCGGCTCGAGCTACGAGTTGGTCGACGTCAACAGCGGCAAATGCCTGCAGATCTCCGGGGCCTCGACCGCCGACGGCGCTGTGGCCGTCCAGTCGACGTGCACCGGGGCCGCGCACCAGCTGTGGACGAGGACGGCGGTGATCGGCGGCTACGTCACCTTCACCAACGTCAACAGTGGCAAGTGCCTGGAAGTCGCCGGGGCGTCGACCGCCAATGGAGCGGCCCTGGACCAGTCGACGTGCACCGCCGGTGCGAACCAGCAGTGGATGGTCGTCTGATCACCTGACCCGGGGGCTGTCCCGCAGGCCGAGCCGGAGGTGCTCCACGTGGTCGAGGGCCTGCTCCAGGAGTTCGGCGACGTGGTTGTCGTAGAGGGCGTAGATGACCGAGCGTCCGCGGCGTTCGCCGGTGACCAGGCCGAGATTGCGCAGCAGGCGCAGCTGGTGGGAGCACGCGGACTGCTCCATGCCCACGGCCTCGGCGAGTTCGGTCGCCGCGCAGGGGCCCTCCTGGAGGTGGGTCAGGATCCGCAGCCGGGAGGGGGTGGCGAGGGCCTGGAGGGTGGCGGCGACGTCCGCGGCGCCGACGGCTTCCAGGCGCTCGCGTGCGGTGTCGGTGGTCTTGGCGTCAGCTCCGTGGCCCATGGCACTCATCCTACGGAGGCGGCGCGCGGCAGGCGGCGGCCGCCGGATTCCGAACCCATGAACACATGAATGAGTCTTCATGTGGTCCTGTACGGTGGAGGGAAGCGGTGCCGCCACTCCGGCTTGCCGCTGTTTCGTCGTGCCGTCGTGAAGGACTTCCGCTTCGATGACTTCCACCCTCGTCCCGGCTCCTGACCGGCTCACGGCCCCGCGCGGTGGCGTTCCCCGGCGCCGTACGAGCGTCCTCGCGCTGCCCGAGGCGCGGTGGGCGGCCGCGGCCACCGTCCTCTTCCTGCTCGCGCTGCCGCTTCAGCTGGCCGGCGCCCCGGCCTGGACATGGGGCCCGCTGTACGCGCTGACCTACGCGGCCGGCGGCTGGGAGCCGGGCTGGGCGGGGCTTCAGGCGCTGCGGGAGAAAAGCCTCGACGTGGATCTGCTGATGGTCGTCGCCGCGCTCGGGGCCGCGGCGATCGGGCAGGTGATGGACGGCGCGCTGCTGATCGTCATCTTCGCCACCTCGGGCGCGCTGGAGGCGCTGGCCACGGCCCGCACCGCCGACTCCGTGCGTGGGCTGCTGGACCTGGCGCCGGCCACGGCCACCCGCGTCGACGGCCGCGGCGGCGAGGAGACGGTCGCCGTCGAGGAGTTGACGGTGGGGGACGTCATCCTCGTACGGCCCGGCGAGCGCGTCGGCGCCGACGGACGAGTGCTGGACGGGGCGAGCGACGTCGATCAGGCGACCATCACCGGCGAGCCGCTGCCCGTGGCGAAGGAGCGGGGCGACGAGGTCTTCGCGGGCACCCTCAACGGCACCGGCGCGCTGCGCGTCCGCGTCGGGCGTGACGCCTCGGACACGGTGATCGCCCGGATCGTGCGCATGGTGGAGGAGGCGTCCGAGACCAAGGCGCCGACCCAGCTGTTCATCGAGAAGGTCGAACAGCGCTACTCGCTGGGCATGGTGGCCGCCACCCTCGCGCTGTTCCTCGTGCCGCTGGGCTTCGGCGCCCAGCTCACCGACTCGCTGCTGCGGGCCATGACCTTCATGATCGTGGCCTCGCCGTGCGCCGTGGTTCTGGCGACCATGCCGCCCCTGTTGTCGGCCGTCGCCAACGCCGGACGGCACGGGGTACTGGTCAAGTCGGCCGTGGTGATGGAGCGGCTCGGGCAGGTCGACATGGTGGCGTTCGACAAGACCGGCACGCTGACCGAGGGCACCCCGCGGCTCACCGACGTCCGGCCGCTGAGCGGATCCGGCCTGGACGAGGGCGAGTTGCTGGCCCTCGCCGCGGCCGCGGAACATCCGAGCGAGCATCCGCTGGCCCGGGCCGTCGTGGACGCCGCCCGTGAGCGGGCGATCGCACTTCAGGCGGCGGAGGACTTCGACTCCACCCCCGGCGTGGGCGTGACCGCAACCGTCGGGGGGTGCGTGGTCGCCGTCGGTGCCCCGGCCCGGCTGCTGAACGGCATGACCGACACCGACCGCGCGAATGTGTCGAGGGCGGCCGCCGATCTGGAGGACGGCGGACGGACCGCCGTACTGGTCACCGTGGACGGCACGCCGGTGGGAGTGCTCGGCATCGCTGACCAGCTGCGTCCGGGGACCGGGGCCACGGTCGCCGCGCTGAAGTCCCTCACCGGAACCGCTCCCTTGCTGCTGACCGGGGACAACCCGCGCGCGGCTGCTCGTATCGGCGCCCAGGTCGGCATCGACGACGTGCGTGCCGGGCTGCTGCCGCAGCACAAGGTCGGGGCGGTAAGGGAGTTGGAGGCGGCGGGCCGCAAGGTGATGGTCGTCGGCGACGGAGTCAACGACGCCCCGGCCCTCGCCGCCGCCCACACCGGCGTCGCCATGGGCCGAGCGGGATCCGACCTGGCTCTGGAGACCGCGGACGCGGTCGTGGTTCACGACGACCTGACCACTGTCCCCGCCGTGATCTCCCTGTCCCGGCGCGCCGGCGAACTGGTCGTGCAGAACGTGGTGATCGCCGGGGTCTTCATCGTGGGGTTGGTGGTCTGGGACCTGGCCGGTGACCTGCCGCTGCCTCTCGGTGTCGCGGGCCACGAAGGCTCCACCGTCGTCGTCGGCCTCAACGGTCTGCGGCTGCTGCGTGAGACCGCCTGGCGGCGGGCCGCCGGGTGACCCTGCGCACCTCTCGGCCCGGCTCCGCTTGACCTTGACACGGTGACAGGGTCTTCGCTGTGCCGAGGAGGTGGTCCTCATGATCATGCCGGAAAAGGACAAGAACACGCTGCGAGCCCTTCAGGAGCTGGAGAACAACAGCTCTTCGGTACGGCTGCAGGCGGCGTTGGCGGTCGGCACGACCCCTGACCCGGGGTTCATCGGCAAGCTCGTCGAGCGGTGTGCGATCGAACCCGAGTTCTATGTGCGTGAGATGCTGACCTGGGCGCTCACCCGTCACTCGGCATCGATGACGGTCCCGGTGCTGCTCGACGAAGTCCGCTCGGAGGGTGCGCAGGCACGGAGCCAGGCGTTGCACACGCTGTCCAAGATCGGGGATCGGCAGGCGTGGCCGGCCATCACGCCGGCGCTGCTGTCCGACGCCGACGACGAGGTGGCCCGGAGTGCCTGGCGGGCAGCGGTCGTGCTCGTACCCGAAAACGAGAAGCGCGAGTTGGCCGTAGTGTTGGCGACACAGCTCGGGCGCGGCCAACGCGAGACGCAACTGAGCCTCAGCCGGGCGCTGATCGAGCTCGGGGAGGCGATGTTGCCGCCCGTGGGCGCAGCCAGGGCGGATCCCGACCCTCGCGTGCGCACGCACGCGATCGCCACGGAACGGCTGTGGCGCGACCCGGACGCCGGATTCGAGTTCGCGATCGAGGAGGCGAAGCGCACCGTAGCCCTCGGCGGGGCCGGCCAGGAGGGGCGGTAGGCAGTGTTGATCGGTGATGTCGCGCGACGGTCCGGGGTCAGCGCCCGCATGCTCAGGCACTACGAATCGCTCGGTCTGGTGCGGCCGACGGGTCGTAGCGACTCCGGCTATCGGGAGTACTCCAGCGAGAACATCCGGCGGATCTTCCACGTCGAGAGCCTGCGGTCACTGGGGCTGTCGCTGCGTGACGTCGGGCGCGCGCTCGACGACCCGGGCTTCGCGCCCGCGGAGCTCGTCGACGACCTCATCCGCCAGACGCGAGAGCGGATCGCGGCTGAGACGGAGCTGCTCACGCGACTGCGCCGGATCGGTGTCGCGGAACCCGCCGGCTGGGAGGACGTCCTCCAGATCGTCGCGCTCCTGCAGGCGTTGGGGTCGAAGAGCGCGGGGGCACGGCAGCGCGCGGCGCTGTCCGCGGCGGAGGAGGTTCCCGTGCCGGTGGAAGCACTGGTCGAGGCCGTGCTGAACGAGTCGGATCCGAACGTCGCCGGAGCCCTTCGCTGGGCCCTCGCGCAATCGGGCGAGGACGTTTCGGCGCTGTTGGCGAAGGGACTCGGCTCATCCGTGGCCGAGGTGCGCAAACGTGCCGTCCAGTCCATCGCCGAGATTCCGCACGATGCGGCGACCGCACTGCTGCGGGACGCCCTCACGAACCCCGACACCGTGGTGCGCGGGTACGCGGCTCTGGCGCTCGGGACACGTGGAGTCGCCGACGCGGTCCCGACGCTCATCGACATGATCGTCGAAGGGAGGAACGACACCGACGCGGCCGACGCGCTGAGCACGCTGGCGGGAGATCCCGCGTTGGGGGAGCGCATCGCCACCGGGCTCGTCGACTGCCTCGACCGCGGCACCGTCGGACCGCCCGCACGTCGACGGCTGACTCAGGCGCTCGCGGACGTCCCGGGTGTCACGACGTCCCGCGCCCTCGCGCAGCTGTCACATGACGAAGACCGTGCCGTTGCGCTCACGGCGACGTACATTCTCAAGCTGCGCGACGGAACCCAGCGAGTGGCCGACGCTTCGGGGCGCCTCTGGTGACCCGTCTGACCTGCTGATTGTCAGGTCCCATAACAGCTTGACTTTACCTTACCTTTGCGATTTGCTGCGGATCCGACCTGCACGATCCGGGGGGATCCCATGAAGCGCACCATCCGCGCCGCTGTCTGTTCCGTCGTCGTCGTCGGTCTCGCGTTCGGCGTCAGTGCCTGTTCCGAAGCGGTCGACCAGGTCGACAAGGCGGTGGACGAGACGTATGAGGTCACTTACGAGGTCACGGGGACGAGCGTCGACTCGATCGAGTTCCACGGCGGCGGGGGCACGGCGATGAAGCCGAAGATCGAGTCGGTGTCGAAGCCCAAGCTGCCCTGGACGAAGACGGTCACGCTGCGCGGCATCATGCCCGCGGCGGTCATGCCGGTCGCCGCGGACCCCGAAGGCGCCCACATCACCTGCAAGATCACCCACAAGGGCAAGGTGATCGACGAACAGACCGCAAAGGGCCTGGTGGCCGCCGGCGGCTGCACGGCGGAGTCCCCGGTCACGGGGTGACCCCCTGGGGTCGATCACAGAACGCCCCCGGGGCGGAGGCGGGATCGCCCCGCCCCTTCTCGTCACCGGCCCCGCAGGCCGAGCCGGACGGGGCGGATGACCGTGCGGTGGTGGGTCAGCCGCCGCGGACCGGAGCCGGCGCCCGGCCTGACCTGGCTCCAGGCTGACCCGGCCGAGCCCGCCACGCCGCACCGGATCCTCGACGACGTCACCGCCCCGGACGCGGTCGTGCACGCCGACGGAGGCCAACGCGCAGCGCCACTCGGCGAGTTGTCCGTCGACGACGGTGAACTGATGTCGCGGGTGCGCGTCCGGGCCACCACGGCCCTCGTCGACACACTCGCCGAGGCGGCCGCACTCACACGCTGTCACGCGCGTCAGCAGTTCGAACCCAGGCCGCGCCTGCACGCCACCGGTCAGCAGCTCGTCCGGTGTGCCGGGGCCTCATGGGGAAACGGGTGACACCCGTGACACGGCGGGCAGGCGGCCGACGCCGCGGTTGAAGCGGCGGAGCAGGAGTACGGCGGTGGTGGCGAGCCCGGTGACAAGGCCCAGCCAGATGCCGACGGTGTCCCAGCCGGCGGCGAACCCCAGGAGTGCGGCGGCGGGGAGGCCGACGAGCCAGTAGCCGACGAGGGTGACGCGGAAGCCGCCCTTGGTGTCGTCGAGTCCGCGCAGCAGGCCGACGCCGATGTTCTGGGCACAGTCGAAGAACTGGAGCACGGCGGCGACGATCAGGAGCTTGGAGGCGGTGTCGGCCGCGGACCGGTCGTCACTGTCGAAGAACGGGGCGAGCACGAGACGGGGCACGCTCACATACGCCAGAGCGACGACCGCCATCACCGCCGCGGCGAAGGCCAGCGCCGTCGTCTTCAGCCGCTGGGCGGCCGCCGTGTTGCCGAGGGCGAGTTCGCGGCTGACCCCCAGGGACGCGGCGTGGGAGAGGCCGACGGCGATCTGGAAGACGATGTAGACGAGTTGGTTGACGGCCGTGTGCGCGGCCAGTGCGGCCGTGCCGAAGCTGCCGACGAGCAGGGCGACGACGGAGAAGAAGCCCGCCTCGGAGCCGTAGGTCGCGGCGATCGGTGCGCCGAGCCCGAACAGGCGGCGCAAGGTCGCGAGACGGGTCTGCCAGATCCGCAAGGAGAGAAGCGGACCGAGGCGGGGGTCGCGGCGGGCGGAGACGTACAGGGCCAGGAACGACAGCGCGTACACCGAGGTCGTGGCGAGGCCGATACCCGGGAGCCCCAGCTTCGGCAGGCCCCAGGTGCCATGGATGAAAACCCAGTTGAGGCCCGCGTTGACGGCGATCGAGGCGATGGTGATGCGCAGCAGGGCCTGGGGGCGGCGCATGCCGACGGTGAACTGGCGGATCGCCTGGAACCAGAGACAGGGCACCAGGCCGGGTGCCATCGCGTACAGCACCGGTTTGGCCGCGTCGACCACGTCCGGGTCCTGGCCGAGCCATACGACGGCGTACCCGATGAGCACCATCAGCACAGCGCCCGCGACACCCGCCAGCGTGGACAGCAGCAGGCTCGCCCGGACCAGGTCGCGGATGTCGTCGTGCGCCGCTTCCGTGTCCTCCCCGTTCTCCGCGCGGGCGTCGGCTGCCGCGACCTGGTTCCCGACCGCGGTGACCAGTCCTACGCCCATGGTGCGCAACTGGTTGAAGATCACCATCGCGAGGCCACCGGCCGCCAGGGCCTCGGTGCCGATGAGGCCCATCATGATGGTGTCGGTGGTGGTGAGCGCGACCTGCGCCAGCTGGGTGAGCGCGAGCGGGACGGCGAGCGTGGCGAGGGCACGGCCGTCGGTGAGCAGGCGGGCGAGGGCGGGCGGCATCAGGTCCATTCCTGGGGGGTGTCCGGCGTGGGGCGGCGCAGCTTGGCCAGCAACTCCGCCACTTCACACTCCACTTGAGGGGAGAGCAGGTCGCGGGCAGCCATCCAGTCGTCGTCGAAGACGGTGTCCATGTACTTCTCCCCGCCGTCGTTGACCAGCGCGACCATAACGGCTCCGGGAGCCGGCGCGGACATCCGGGTCAAGGCCTCGTACACCACCCCGCCCGCCGAGCCGCCGATCAGCAGGCCCGTGTGCCGGGCGACGACGCGGGCGGTGGCGAACGCCTCGACGTCGCCCACCTTCGCGCCCTCGTCGAGCAGGTCGTAGTCGACCATCGCCCCGATCGTGGCGCCCTCGGGGGTGCCGGTGCCCGATTGGTAGTAGTCGTGGGCGGGCGGCCCGAAGGCGATGGAGCCCTTGGGTTCCACCCCGACGATCCGCACGCCGGGTACGGTCTCGCGCAGGACCTTTCCGGTCCCGAACAGCCCGCCGCCCGTGCCGACCGCGCCGATGAGGACGTCGATACGACCGCCCAGGGCGGCGTCGAGTTCGCGGGCCACCGGGTGGTAACCGGCCCCGTTGGCCGGGTTGTTGTGCTGCTCGGTGAAGTACGCGTTGTCGGACTCCGCGGCCAGCTTCTCCGCGAACTCCTCGCGGGCGGCGGTGGCCAGCTCCTCGTCGCCGTCGTCCGCGACGTAGACCAGTTCCGCGCCGAGCGCCTTCATGGCGCGCAGCTTGTCCACGGCGGCGTGATGGTCGACGACCGCGGTGAAGGTGTAGCCGCGCTCCGCGGCGACGACGGCGAGGCCCAGGCCGGTGTTGCCGGAGGTCGACTCGATGATCCGGCCGCCGGGGCGCAGCAGCCCGCGGTCCTCGGCGTCGACGACCATCTGCCGGGCCATGCGGATCTTGGCGGTCCCGGTCGGGTTGTACTGCTCCAGCTTCAGCAGCAGCCGGCTGCCGTTCTCCCTGCGGCACAACTCGAACAGCGGGGTCGCGCCCACGAGTTCGGAGACCCGGCGCACGATGGGCGGCCGGTGGAGGGGGTCGTCCATGAAGGCTCCTAGAAGTGGCGGCGGTCCAGCCGCCAGCGGAATCGGTCGGCGGGGCGGTCGACGACGACCTTCGGTGGCAGTGGAAGATCGTGGAACGGCGACTCGTTGGAGTCCATCTGGTAGCCGGCCGTGTTGGCATAGACCAGCAGGTCACCGACGGCCGGCCGGACCGGGAAGGGGATCTTGCGCCAGGTCAGCATGTCCGACTCGAGGCAGGTGGCGGCGCCCACGCTCGCCGGGTAGGGGCCCGCGTCGGCGATGTCCTGTCGTTCGGCCGGCACGAGCACCGGGTCGGGCAGGAACTCGCTCTCGAACCACTGCTCTGACAGGCTCAGGCTGCTGCCGTCCACGGTGAGGATCGCGTAGCCGTCGCGCTCCTTGACGCCCCGCACCCGGAAGACGGTGAACCCGGCCCGGTCCAGCAGGGCGCGTCCGGGTTCGACGAGGAGCGTGATCCCGGCGGCCCGCACCAGGCCGGCCAACGTGGTGTCCTCGCCCACGGGCGTCGAGGCCAGCAGCGCGCGCAGCCCGTCGGCTCCTGCGACGGGGGAGTGATAGGGGTAGAAGCCGGAGAAGGTCTTGTCGGCGTGGAAGTGCTCGGGCCGAAGGCTCTTGTTGAACTGCCGCCAGTCGTCCTCACCCACGTAGTCCACGGCGAAGCCGCCGCCGACACTGATCCGGTCCGCGCGGAGTCCCGACTCCCGGGCGCGCAGGCACAGTCGTACCAATTCGCCAGCGAGGTCGGCCCGTTGACGGATGTCGTAGCCGGACAGATGAAAGCTGAACCCCTCCACGTCGACCGATGCGTCCGACGCGCAACGGTGCAGAGCGGCGGCCATCTCGTCGGCGTCGAGCCCGAAGCGGCTGCCGGGCTGCTCGGGCGGGAGCCGACGGAGCAGCACCCGTGCCCTTCGTTCGACTTCGGTCGCGAGAGCGAGGAGCCGGTCCAGTTCGTCGAGGGCGTCGACAGCGACGAGCGCGCCCTGGAGCACGGCCACCCGCAGGAGTTCGTCCGCCTTGGCTGGGCCGGTCACCACGAGGTCCTCGCCCCGTACGCCGGAGGCGAGCGCCTCGCGCAGCTCGCCGTGGCTCGCCACGTCCACGCCCAGACCCGCGACGGCCGCCCGCTCGACGTAGACGGCCGCCTTGTTGGCCTTCTTGGCGTAGTAGACCCGGCCGTCGACGCCCGCGTCGGTGAACGCCCGTCGAAAGGCCGCGGCGTTGGAGTCGAAGAGTTCCGGAAGCAGCACGTGGTAGGGGCCGCCGAGGCCATGGCCGAGCTCGTGCAGGAGCGGATCGGCCAGGAGTGAGCGCAGCTGTGGGCCGGCGTGGGCCGGAAGCGGGGCGGTCACCTCCACAGCGGCACCGCCGTGCCCAGCCCCTGGGCGAGGGCGAGTTGCGCGAAGCGGTGGCCGAGCGCGATGTCGGTGACGACGAGCCCGCTGTTGTACGCGAAGATCCGCTGACCTGGGTCGGTGCGCCCGGCCGCACGTCCGGACAGCACCTCGGGGAACTCGGCGTCGACGGCGCGCAGTTCTCCGCTCGCGTCGACCATGTCGGTGCCGGTCACGCGCATCTGGGCGGCGCTGGTGGCGACGACCCGGTCGGCGCGGTGCAGCGTGGACGGGGCGATGCCGTACCCGACGAGGACCGACAGCGCGGCCGGCTTGAGCCAGTCCGCCTCGACTGAGGCCGGGGTGTTCGGGCCCGCCGTGGCGAGGACGACGTCCGCGTCCTGGGCCGCCGCCCGCAGGTCGGTGACGACCTCCAACTCGCGTTCGGGGAAGTGGACGTGCAGTTGCTCGCGCACGGCGCGGATCCCGTCCGGGTGCGTGCCGAACAGCGTCAGCCGCTCGAGCTCCGGCATGGTCGTGAGCAGGAAGGGGAGGGCGAGCCGCCCCTGGGTGCCGGTGCCGATGACGAGGGCGCTGCGGCTGCCGGGAGCGGCGAGTTCGCGGGCCAGCAGCGCGGAGACCGCGGGGGTGCGCAGGGCGCCCACCCGGCCGCAGTCCAGCATCGCGACGGGCAGGCCCGTTTCGTCGTCGTAGAGGGTCAGGGTCGTGTAGTAGTGCTGCTTGTCGCGGTCCTCGTGCAGCCCGTACTTGTACGACGTCTTCACCGCGACCACGCCGCGCACTCCGTCGCGCCCGAGCATGGCGTAGGCGACCGAGTGACCGTCCTGAGGTGTGACGGTGAGCTTGCGCGGGTTGTCGGAACGGCCGTCGGCCAGGGTCCGGTAGGCCTGTTCCACCACGGAGACGACGTCCGGCAGGGTGATGTCGATGCCGGCCACATCACTGGTGCTCAGGATGCGCAGCGTCTTGTCGTCGGACGTCACCATGTCTCCTCGATGTCGATGTCGATGTCGATGTCGGTGTCGATGGGCGTGCCGTCGGTCATCGGTATGCCGCCACGGCGCTCTGGCCGTAGCCGTGTTCGAGACGTTCGGCGGGCGGGCGGGTGCGTCGGCCCGGAACACGCACGGACGAACGTTTCAGCCAGCGGTCTGTTCCGTCATAGCGGGCCTGGAAGGGGACGCGGCCGTGCACGACGAGGTCGTTGTCGACGACCAGGACGTCTCCTGGCGTCAGGGCCACCGCGACGGAGACCCGGGACAGCTCGGCCTCCAGCCGGCCGTATGCCTCCCGATGCTCCTCGGACGCCTTCTCCAGGGGGGTGTAGGCGGGGTCGAACCGCAGCGTCAGGCCCTCCTCCGACGCCCACAGGGTCGGCACCGACGGCGGCTCTCCCTGGTAGGACCGCGCCTCGGCGTAGGCGTCGTCGGGCAGGATCGGCAGGGTCGGCAGGCTGAGCAACTCCACGTCTCCCGCGTTGAGTTCGACCCGGCGGATACTGGCTGCCGTGGTCGCGACGGAGTCATGGTTGCGCAGGCAGCCGAGGACCAGCAGATGGGCGCGGCCCGGGTGGAAGGCGTCCTCGGTGTGTGGGCTGAGCAGCACACTGCTGCTGGCGCCGGTCTGCTCCTCCTCGTGCCCGGCCGACGGCACGATGTTGTGCACGAACCGGCCGTCCTGCTGACCCTCCCAGGAGAGGGGGGTGCCCATCACCGCGGAGACCAGCAGCAGGACGACGTCGTACAGCGCGCCCGCGTTCCCGGCGCCGGACCAGTGGTGGGGGGTCGGGCCGAGCTCCTCGTCGTCCACGGGGAGTCCGCGTAGGACGAAGAGACCGTCGTCGGTGTCGACGGGGCGGCACGCGTGCCGGATATCCCCACTCAACGAGGCGGCTACGTGCGGCACTTGAGCGAGCAGTGCGGGGTCGGCGGAGGAGCCGACGGTGCTGAGAAGGGTCTGTGCCGCGGTGATGAGTTCCGCCACGGCGACGGAGGAAAGCGGGCGTACCGGGATGGCTCCCGTGGGCATGGTGAACCGTCCGTTCGAGTGCGGGTGGGGGACGCGTGGCGTGCGGGCGTTCGTGAAGCAGGGAAGCCGCCGGGAAACATAGCCTGCACACAGAAAGCAGGCAAGGCTTACCTAAGTTTGATCAGAATCACACGGTGGGCAGTCTTGTGTTCGGGCTGTAAGGCAGGGTAGGCAAACCTAAGCAATCGACCCGCCCCGTGAGATCGAGGAACAAGTGGACCTGACCAGACGTCAACTGATGTGGGCTGGTGGCGCCTTGGGTGCCACCGCCCTGCTTGCCGCGTGTGGTGGCGGCAGTGACGACGAGCCGGCCGGGTCCGCCGGCGGCGGCTCCGAAAAGCCCCGCAGGGGCGGTACGTTGAGGGTCGGTGCCCTGGGCCGGGCCGGTGCCGTCACGCGCGACCCGCACGGCACCCAGTCCAACGAGAGCGACTACCTCGTCCTCAGCCTCGTCTACGACACGCTCACCGTGCCCGGCGCGAAGCCGAACACCGAGCCCCGGCTGGCGGCGAGTTGGCAGCCGTCCGCGGACCTCAGGACCTGGAAGTTCAAGATCGCACAAGGGGCGACGTTCCACGACGGCTCCCCCGTGACCGCCAAGGACGTCGTCTTCTCGCTCAAGCGTCTGCGGGCCACTCCCTCCGGTGCCTCCCGGCTGCCCGGTATCCAGGCGAAGAACATCACCGCCGAGGGCGACGCGACCGTCGTCCTGGTCTCCGACTACGCCAACGCCGAACTGCCCCTGCTCACCCGGCTGACCACCTTCGTCATCCCCGACGGCACCACCGACAAGGACATCGCGAAGGCGCCGGGAACCGGCCCCTTCAAGCTCGACTGGTACCGCTCCGGCAACGCCCGCCTGGTCCGCAACGAGAAGTGGTACGGCGGCGACGTGCACCTCGACGCCATCGAGGTCAAGATCTTCGAGAACCCACAGGCCATGGCCAACGCGCTGCTCGCCGGTCAGATCGACCTGGCCTCCAACGTCGGCGCGATCGCCGCCCGAACGGCCGCTTCCCGCAAGGACGTCCAGACGGTCCGCCGCCCCAACGACATGGCGATGCCCATCGTCATGCGCACCGCCGGCGGCCCGTTCGCCGACCCCAGGGTCCGCGAGGCGCTGCGGCTGGCCGTCGACCGCGAGGCCATGGTCAAGCAGGTCCTTTCCGGCTACGGCACGGTCGCCAACGACATCCTCGGTACCGGCGACCCCGCCTACGACAGGAGCGTCCCGCAGCGCACCCGCGACCTCGCGAGGGCCAAGAAGCTCCTGAGCGAGGCCGGCTTCGACACCTCGAAGACCTACGAACTGCGCACCACCGAAGACATATCCGGCCTCGCCGAGTCGGCCACGCTGTTCGCCACTCAGGTCCGTGAGGCGGGCGTGAAGGTGAAGGTGGTCAAGCAGGAGTCGGCGACGTTCTGGGACAAGACCTGGCTCAAGGGCGACCTCTACACCACCTACTGGGGCACCAACGACTCCGTGGTCTTCTTCGCCAGCAAGACCATGGTCTCCTCCAGCGCCACGAACGAGGCCGGCTGGAAGTCCACCGAGTTCGACACGGCGTACCAGAAGGCGATCGGCACCGCCGACGAAGCGCGGCGGGCCCAACTCCTCAAAAAACTCCAGCAGATCGAGTACGAAGGCTCCGGCTACCTGCTGTGGGGCATGGCCGACGGCATCGACCTCGCCGGGCCCAAGGTCCGCGGTCTGCCCACGCTGCCCGGCTACGGCAGGGTCCAGCTCGAAGGCGCGTGGCTGACGAGTTGACCACCGACACCACCACGCCGACCGCCTCCCCGGTGACCCCGGGCAGGCGGCCGACGCGTATGCCCGCACTGGTCCTCGCCCAGGTGCTGAAGCGGACGGCGCTCCTGGCGGTCCTGCTCGCGCTGGTCTTCGTCACGGTCGAACTCCTGCCGGGCGACGCTGCCGACGTCACCTCCGAACGCGGCGAGAGCGCCGCCGACCTGGCGCGGCGGCGAGCACTGCTCGGCCTGGACAGGCCGGTGCCGGAACGCTTCTGGGACTGGATGACCGGCTTGCCCACCGGCGACCTCGGCACCTCGGCGCGCGGCGAGAAGGTCACCGACCTGCTCTCCAGCGCCTTCCCCAACACGCTCCTGCTCGGCGGCATCGCGCTCGCGCTCACCGCCGCACTCTCCCTGACCCTGGGCTGCTGGGCGGCGCTGCGGCCGGGCGGACGCCTGGACCGTGCCGTGTCCGGCACCGCCACGGCGGTCCTCGCCCTGCCCGAGTTCGTCGTCGCCGTCGCCCTGGTCCTCGTGCTCTCGCTCTGGACCGGCTGGCTGCCCGCCGTCACGCTCACCGGCGCCGACGGTTCCCCGGCCTCCTGGGACATGCTCGTCCTGCCCGCACTCGCCCTGACGGTCCCTCAAGTGGGCTGGAACACTCGCATCGTCCGTGCCGCACTCGCCGATGAGGCCCGCGCACCGCACGTGGAGACCGCTGTCCTCGACGGACTCCCGCCGCACCGCGTCCTCACCCACCACGTCCTGCCCGGCGCCCTGCCCACCATCGCGGCGGGTCTGGCCACCTCCACCGGCATGCTGCTGGGAGGCGCCGTCGTCGTGGAGACCATCTTCAACTATCCCGGCGTCGGCTCGGTGCTGGCCTCCGCCGTCACCGACCGGGACAGCCCCGTCATCGCCGGGGTCACCGCACTGACCGGCGCGGTCATCACGGTCGTACTGCTGCTGGCGGACCTGGTGCGGGACCTCGTCACGGGAGGAGAGCGATGAGGCCGGCGCGGGGCGAGGGGCCGGAGCGGGCGGTGTCCGCAGCGCTCCGGGCGCCGCTCGGCACCCTCGTCAAAGTGCTGCCCGCCCTGCTGCTCGTCACCCTCGCTCTGGTGGGCCCCTGGATCGCACCGCACGCCATCGACACGCCCGTGACCGCCCCTTACGCCGCACCCGTCGGGGACGCACCACTCGGCGGCGACCAACTCGGCCGGGACGTCCTCAGCCGACTGCTGGCCGGCGGGCGCGAGCTGGTGCTGTCCTCGCTGCTCGTCGCCGTGCTCGTCACCGGCACGGCCGCCGTGCTGGGTGCGGTCGGCGCCGTACGGCCGTGGGTGGGGCGCCTGGTGGAGCGGACCGCGGACGTGCTGATGCTGCTCCCCGCCGTCCTGGGCATTCTGCTGGTCACCCTGTCCTGGCCCGGCGGCGGCCGACTGGCCGTCGTCGCGGCCGCCGTGGTCCTGGGAGTCCCCTACGCCGTGCGACTCGCGGGCGGCGCGGCAGCCCCCATCGCCGCCACCGGCTACGTCGAGGCCGCGGCGGCCGGCGGGGAACGCCTCCGGTACCTGGTGGTCCGGGAGATCCTGCCCAACTTGCGGTCGACCCTGCTCGCCCTGTTCGGGCTGCGGTTCGTCGCCGCCGTCTACCTCGTGGCCACGGCCGGTTTCCTCCAGGTCGGCCCCCAACCACCCGCAGCCGACTGGGCGTTGATGATCCGGGAGAACTCCGCCGGAATCCTCCTCAACCCCTGGGCCGTGGTCGCCCCGAGCGCCGCCGTCGGCCTGCTCGCCCTCAGTGTCAACCTCGCCGCCTCCGCCCTCGCCCCGCAGACCGGCCGGAAGGCGGTGACCGTCCTGTGAGCCACTCCCACGACCGGTACGCGAAGCCGCAGGGCCCGCCGGACGGTACCCCCGTCGTCATCGTGAGGGGCCTCACCGTCACCGCCCAGGACGGCCGGCTCCTGCTGCGCGACGCCGCCCTCACGCTGCGCCCCGGCCGCCTCACCGCACTCACCGGCCCCTCGGGTGCGGGCAAGACCACCCTCCTGCGCGCCGTCACCGGCTTGCTGCCCCCCGGCACGCACCGCACGGCCGGTCAGATCGACGTCCTCGGCCAGGACGTCCTCGCCCTGCCCGAGCGGGACCTGCGCACCATGCGCGGCCGGCACCTCGCCTACGTCGGCCAGGACCCCGGATCCGGGCT
This sequence comes from Streptomyces griseus subsp. griseus, assembly GCF_000720255.1. Taxonomy (GTDB): domain Bacteria; phylum Actinomycetota; class Actinomycetes; order Streptomycetales; family Streptomycetaceae; genus Streptomyces; species Streptomyces griseus_I. The sequence continues at coordinate 49,289 of NZ_JOJE01000004.1, forward strand.
GAACCCCCGCATGCGGGTCCGGTCGTTGGTACGGGAACTCGCGGTCGACAAGAGCTCGGACATCGTGGGCGCCCTGCTCGCCGAGGTGCGCCTCCCGGACGACGGACGCCTCGCCGCCCGCCGGCCGGGCGCCCTCTCCGGCGGACAGCAGCGTCGCGTCGCACTCGCACGTGCCCTCGCCCGCCGCCCGAAGATCCTCCTCCTGGACGAGCCGACCGCCGGCCTGCACCCCGGACTCCGGGACGAGGTGGCCGAGCTGCTCGGGCATCTGGCCCGCGAGCACCGACTCGCCGTCGCCTTCTCCTGCCACGACCCCGAGGTCGTGGAACGGTTCGCCGACGACGTCGTCGTCCTGGACGCTCCCGTGCCGAGGCCCCGCACACGGGTGACGGGAGGTGTGCCCGCCCCCTGCGGCGAGGCCGACGGCCCGCCCGTCCTCGAAGTGCGTGACCTGCACGTCGAGTTCGGGGACGCTCCCGTGCTGACCGGTGTCGGCCTCCGTGTGGCCCCCGGCTCCGTCGAGGGAATCGTCGGTGTCTCCGGTTCCGGCAAGACGACCCTCGCCCGTGCGGTCGTGGGCCTGCAGCGTGCCGCGTCCGGCGCCGTCCACCTCTCCGGGACGCAGGTGCGCACCGGACCGCGGGGCCGGACGCGCGAGCAGCGGCGCCAGGTACAGCTGGTGACCCAGAACCCGCTCGGCGCCCTCAACCCCAGCCGCACCATCGGCGCCGCCGTCGGGCGGCCCCTGCGCCTGCACCGTCGGTGCGCCGCGCGGCACGTGTCCGAGCGGGTCGCTGATCTTCTCGAACAGGTCGGTCTGCCCCCCGCGTTCGCCGACCGCTATCCGCACGAGCTGTCCGGCGGACAGCGCCAACGCGCCGCCGTCGCCCGGGCCCTGGCTGCCGATCCGGAGGTGCTGATCTGCGACGAGATCACCTCCGCGCTGGACCCGGACACCGGAGCGGCCATCATGGACCTGCTGGCCGGGCTGCGGGAGCGCAGGGGCATGACCGTGGTTCTCATCAGCCACGATCTGCGGCTCGTCGCGGACCGCACGGACACGGTGACGGTGCTGGACGCCGGCCGTGTGGTGGAGTCGGGGCCCACGGCGGAGGTGTTCGCGGCACCGGAACACGCCGCCACGCGTGCCCTGCTCGGCATGCCGACGGCGGTACGCCGGTCCTGAGGAACCCCAGGGCCGTCGCACCATGGGGCGTAGGCCGGTCCCCGGTGGGGAACCGGCCTGCGCCGCCGGACGAGGACGCCCCGCGAGGGGCAGGCGGGCCTACGGCGAGGTGACGGCGTCGCGCTTTCGCGCCAGCCGTTCACGGACCAGGGCGAAGAGCACCACGGCCCCGGCGACCAGGGTGGACAGGACCACCTGGTCGCGGCCACCGCCCTCGGCGGTGTCGGTGAGCATGTAGCCCAGCACGAAGGTGATCAGGGCGATGGTGGCCCATGTGAGGTACGGGTAGAGCCACATCTTGACGGTCAGCTTCTCGGGCGCCTCCCGCTGGATGATCCTGCGCATGCGCAGCTGGGAGAAGCAGATCACCAGCCACACGAACAGGGCGATGGCACCGGAGGAGTTGAGGAGGAACTGGAAGACGGTGTCCGGCCACAGGTAGTTGAAGGCGACAGCGACGAAGCCGAACACCACCGAGGCCAGGATGGCCGCCTGGGGTACCCCACGGCCGGTCGTCCTCGCGAACGCGGCCGGCGCGTCGTTGCGGCCCCCCAGCGAGAACGCCATGCGGGAGGCGGTGTACAGGCCGGAGTTGAGGCAGGAAAGCACGGAGGTGAGCACGATCGCGTTCATGATCTGCGCCGCGTGCGGGATACCGATGGAGCTGAGCGCGGCGACGTACGAGCCGTCCTTGAGGATCGCCGGGTCGTCCCACCGCAGCAGCGACACGACGATCAGGATCGAGCCCAGGTAGAAGACCGCGATCCGCCAGATCACGCTGTTGGTCGCCTTGGTGACCGCGGCCCGCGGGTCGGCGGTCTCGCCCGCCGCCAGCGTGACGATCTCGCTGCCCATGAAGGAGAAGACCACCATCAGGACGCCGGTGAGGATCGCGCCGGGCCCGTTGGGCAGGAATCCGCCGTGCGCGGTGAGGTTGGAGAAGCCGCTCGCCGGGTGGTCGGAGCCGGGCAGCAGGCCGAACAGCGCGAGGCCGCCGATCACGATGAACGCGGCGATGGCGACGACCTTGATACCGGCGAACCAGAACTCGAACTCGCCGTAGGAGCCCACCGAGGCCAGGTTCGTCGCGGTCAGGACGACCATCACGATCAGGGCCCAGCCCCACTGCGGCACGGCCGGGACCCAGCCGGCCAGGATCTTCGCCCCGGCCGTCGCCTCGACCGCCAGCACCACGACCCAGAAGAACCAGTACAGCCAGCCGATCGTGAAGCCCGCCCAGCGGCCCAGGGCGCGGTCGGCGTAGGCGGAGAAGGAGCCGGAGGTGGGGTTGGCCGCGGCCATCTCGCCCAGCATCCGCATCACCAGGACGACGAGGGCGCCGACGAGGGCATAGGAGATCAGGATGCCGGGGCCGGCGGCGGCGATGCCGGAACCGGAGCCGACGAAGAGCCCGGCGCCGATGACGCCGCCGATCGCGATCATCGACAGGTGGCGGTTCTTCAGGCCGGCCTTCAGACCGGGCTCGGTGGGCGGACTGGGGGTGACGGTATTGGTCATCTCGACATCCATGGAGGGAGGGCGGACCAGGGCGGCACGAAAATTAGTTCAGTACGATCCAAAAAAACAGTCTTGTTTAACTGTTCACATTGCTCTATTTTCCGATCAGCGCTGAGACGCGTCTCCGGCCGCCGACTCCGCGCCGTCCCCCGTGTTCCGGCCCCCAGGGGAGCTCATGCACCAGCCAGCAGCGCGGCCGCCGTTAGGGTGGCGTCGTGGTGAACGCAGCGGGCAAGTTCGGTCCCTACAGCCAGCCGGGTCCCGCGCGGCCCACGCCGGGTGCCGGGGTCCTGGACACCCGCGTCCTGCCCGGCCGGGGCCCCACCGGATCCGAACTCGTCCGCTCCCGCATCGCCCTGCGGGTGCGACTGAAGTCCATGGCCCCCGGGGACCGGCTGCCGGACGTCGGTGTCCTCGCCGAGGAGCTGGGGATCAGTGAGATCACGGTGCGCCGGGCCCTGGAGGGCATGTGTCAGGACGGGCTGCTCGACCGCCGGCGCGGCCGGGCCGGCGGGACGTTCGTCGCGTCCGACTGGGACACGGTCGTGGCACTGATGCACGACTCCGACGAGGCGGCTTCGCTGGACGCCTTCCACCTGCTGCTGGAGTGCGGTCTCGTGGCGCACGCCGCGGGCGGGATCCCGGACGGCAGGCTCGACGGCGTACGGGCACTGGTCGACGACATGGACCGGTCCGACGATCCGTCACGGCTGCTGGAACTGGAGACCCGCTTCCACCTGGACCTCGCCGAGGCACTCGGCGGGCCCGGCATCCGCGAGTTCGCCGCCGACCTGCTCGGCCGCCAGTGCCTGCTGCTTCCGGCCCCGGGGCCCGACGTCGTACGGGCACGCAACCGGTGCCACGCCGACCTGCTGGACGAACTCGCCCGCGGGGCGATGGCCCCGGCCGTGGACGCGGTGAAGGCACACCAGTACGCCGCTCCGAGCTGACCTCTCACCCACCGCCACCCTCTGGCACCACCGCACCGCACAAGGAGCTGTCGCCATGCCCGACCCCGGAGCCGTCGGCCCGCTGCCGACACCGGGCGCCACCGGCGGCGCGCCCCAGCGTCTGCGCGGCGGTGTCCTCGGCATGGCGGACATCGCCGCCGCCACCATGGCCAACGTCGGCCCGGCCATGAGTTTCTTCTTCGGCTTCGCCTTCCTGGCCACCACCGCCGGCGTCGCCTCCCCGCTGACCATCGCCGCGGCGGGTGTCGCCGTCGCCCTGCTGGGCAACACGCTGGCCGAGTTCTCCCGCGCGCACCCCTCGGCGGGCAGCTTCATCACCTTCGTCGGCAGGACCTTCGGACCGGTCAGCGCGGTGACCACGGCGTTGCTGGCCGGCCTCGGCTACATCGTCGCGATGGCCTCCGTCATCGCCATCTCGGGCGGATTCGTGCAGATCACCCTGCACCACTACACCGGCCTCGACTTCCCGTGGATCGTCTGGACCCTGCTGTTGACCGGAGCGGCGGTGGGGCTGATGCTGCGCGGGATCGTGGTCTCCACCAAGTGGGCCGGCTACTTCTTCGGTGTCGAGATGCTGGTCCTGGTCGTGGTGTCGGTCGCCGCGCTCGTCGAGCACCGCGGCAGCCTCTCCGCCGCCCCGTTCCTGCCCGGCCACATCACCCACGGCCTCAGCGGACTGGCCGCGGGTTTCCCCCTGGCCGTGTACCTGTTCGTGGGCTGGGAGAACTCGGCGGCGCTCGCCGAGGAGACCGAGAATCCACGGCGCAACGTCGGCCGGGCGGTGTTCTCCTCCGTCGCGATCATGACGGTGAGTTACATCCTCTTCGCCTACGCCACCGTGACCGGTTTCGGCTACGACGTGCGGCGGCTCGGTGCTTCCCCCATCCCCTTCGTCGACATCGCCCACGACACCCTCGGAGCACTGGCGTTCCTCGCCTACCTCGGTGGACTGACCTCCACCCTCGGTGTGCTCATCGCGGGCATCAACTCCCAGGCGCGGCTCATCTTCAACGCCGGACGCGAGGGACTCCTGCCCTCCTTCTTCGGCTACGTCCACCCCACGCGCCGTACGCCCGACAACGCCATCGTCACCTTCACCGCCACCGCGCTGCTGATCATCGCCGGGTGGGGCCTGGGGCACCTGCTCGGAGCGGACGGCGGCCCGATGGACCCCGTCGTCTTCTTCACCGAGTCCTCCAGCCTGGGCGCCATCCTGATCCTGCTGGTCTACCTCGCCTCCAACATCGCCCTGCCGCTGTACTACCGCAGATACCGTCCGCAGGAGTTCCGGACCGTGCGACACCTGGTGCTCCCCGCACTCGGTGCCCTGGCCATCCTCGTCCCGCTCTACTACCTCGCCAAGCCCGGACAGCCCGCGCCGTACAGCTGGTTCCCCTACGCGGCCCTGGCCGCCCTGCTCGCCGCCATCGCCTACGCCGCGCTCCTGGTCCGCCGCGACCCCGGCCTGGCCGAACGGGTCGGGTCCATCGTCGCCGACGCCGAGTAGGGCGTCGGCCCCACGGGGAACCGGCCCGCCCGCGCGGAGGCGATGGCGTGCGGTGTCCTCCGGGCGGAGGTATGACTGACAGAGAGCCCGGCGACAGCGGGCCAGGCGGGAGCGTCCGGCATGCCCGAGCGAGAGACCCGGACCGGGAACGGTCGGCAGGACGGCATCACTGCCGCGCCCGGCGGGCTGCTCGATGTGCTGCGGGTCGCCGCCCTGGTCCTGGGGAGTGACGGCCGGATCGCACTGTGGAGCCCCGAAGCGGAGTCGCTGCTCGGCTTCTCCGCCGAGGAAGCACTGGGCCGCGACGCGGGCGCCCTGCTGGTGGCCCCGGAGAACCGGCCGAAGGCACGCGAACTGTTCGACCGGGTCCGCACCGGCGCGCGCTGGGCGGGTGTCTTCCCGGTGCGGCACAAGGACGGCTCGATGCGCCGGGTGGAGTTCCGCACGATGCAGCTGCGCGACGCACGCGGCGACATCCATGCCCTCGGCCTGGGCGCCGACGCCGAGACCGTACGGAACATGGAGCGGGACCTCGCCCTGTCCCACATCCTGGTCAGCCAGTCGCCGGTCGGTATCGCGGTGTTCGACACCGACCTGCGGTGGGTGCGCGTCAACCGGTCCCTGGAACGCCTCAACGGTGTCCCGGAGGAGGCCGTGCTGGGCCGCCGCGTCGGCGAGGTGCTGCCGGCCCTCGACGTCGAGGCCATCGAGTCGCGGATGCGGCGGGTCCTTCGCAGCGGTGAGCCGCTGCTGGATCAGCAGACGGTCGGCCGGACGGCCGCTGACGACGAAGATCACGCCTACTCGGAGTCGTACCACCGGATCGAGGACGCGAACGGGCGTGTGCTGGGGCTGGCGATCTCCGTGCTCGATGTCTCCGAGCGGCAGCGGGCGGCGGCCGAGGTCGCGAAGGCGCGGGAGCGCCTGGCGGTGATAGCCGACGCCGGCGTCCGCATCGGCACCACGCTGGACCTGCGCCAGACGGCACGTGAACTCGCGGACGTGGCCGTTCCGGAGCTCGCCGACCTCGCCGCCGTGGACGTACTCGACTCGGTGGTCCACTCGGCCGCGGTCCGGACGGGCGGTCCCCTCGGCTTCCGGGCGCTCGCCCTCAAGACAGGCCGTCCCACCGATGCGATCAAGGCCGTGGATCCGGTCGGGGAGCCGACGCTGTACAGCTCGTCACGGGTGATCACCCAGTGCGTACGGGAGGCTCGGCCGATCCTGCTGGCACACGTGGACGACACGGCGCTGCGGCGCATCGCCAGGGACGACTCCGCCGCCGAGACGCTGCGGCGCGCCGGGGTTCATTCCTATCTGGCCGCCCCCCTGGTCGCCCGTGGCGAGGTGCTGGGCACGCTCAGTCTGTGCCGCACGGTGAACTCGCGGCCGTTCGACGACCAGGACCTGACCCTTGCCACCGAGCTGTCCGCGCGCGCCGCCATCTGTATCGACAACGCGCGGATGTACGGGCGTGAACGCGACACCGCGCTCACGTTGCAGCGCAGTCTGCTGCCCCAGGAACCACTGCGCTACGGCGGCATCGAGGTCGCCTCCCGGTATCTGCCCGCGGTCAGTGAGGTGGGCGGCGACTGGTTCGACGTGATTCCGCTCAAGGACGGCAAGGTGGGGCTCGTGGTCGGCGACGTGATGGGCAAGGGCGTGCACGCCGCGGCGATCATGGGCCAGTTCCGCACGGCCACCCGCGCCCTCGCCCGGCTCGACCTGCCCCCGGCCGAGCTGCTGTGCCACCTCGACGATCTCGCGGCCTCGCTCGGCGACTCCGAGACGCTGGCCACCTGCGTCTACGTCGTCTGTGACCCGCAGCGGGGCCGGTGCGAGGTGTCCCGGGCGGGCCACCTGCCGCCGGTCCTGGTGGCCCCGGACGGGAAGGCGGCGTTCCTCGACATCGCCGGGGGAGTGCCCCTCGGGGTGGGTGGCGTCCCGTTCAGCGTCGAGGAGCGGGAACTCGCGGACGGGGCACTGCTCGCGTTGTTCACGGACGGTCTGGTGGAGAGCCACGAAACGCCCGTCGGCGCGGGGATGCGCACCGTGCTCCGGCTGCTGGACGGCAACCGTCTTCCTCTGGAGGAAGTGTGCGACATACTGCTCGGCGCCCTGAACCGGGAGCCGGACGACGACGTGGCGCTGCTCCTCGCCCGGCGCACGAGGTGACACGGCCGCCTGTGCCGCACGGCCGCGGTGTCACAGCGCCCCTGGGGCCGTCATCCAGCGCCACTGCGTGAACTGCTCCAGGCTGGCGGTGCCGCCGACGCGGGAGGCGTTGCCGGAGATTCCCATGCCACCGAACGGCGCGTTGGCGGCGTCCTTGGCGGACACGTCGTTGATGTGGACCATGCCCGTGCGCAGCCGCCGCGCGACGGCGGTCGCCCGGGGCACGGACCGGGAGTGGACGGCGGCGGTCAGACCGTAGGCGGTGTCGTTGGCGACCTCGACGGCCTCGTCCTCGCTGTGGAAGGGGACGACGGGGGCGACGGGTCCGAAGATCTCCTCGGTGAAGGCCGGCATGGTCCGCTCGATGCGGTCCAGCACGGTGGGCGGGAAGAAGAGCCCGTCCCGTGTGCCTCCGGCCAGCACGCGGGCCCCGGCGGCCACGCTCTCGTCCACGATCCGCGTGATCCGTACCGCCTGCCGCTCGCTGATGACGGGGCCGATCACCACGCCGTCGTCGCGGGGATCACCGATCGGCAACCCCTTCGCCTGCCGGATCAGTGCCTCGGTGTACGCCTCGACGACGTCCGCGTGGACCAGATGGCGCCCGGCGGCGACACAGGCCTGCCCCTGATAGCCGAACGAGCTCATGGCCCCGGCCGCGGCGGCCGCCTCCACGTCCGCGTCCTCCAGCACGACGATCGAGTTCTTGCCGCCCAGCTCCAGCGACACGCGCTTGAGTCCTTCCCCCGCCACCCGGGCCACTTCCCGCCCGGCCTCGGAGGAGCCGGTGAACGAGACCATCGCGACGTGCGGATCGGCCGCGACCGCACGCCCCGCCTCCGCGTCGCCGGGGAGCACGTGCAGCACGCCCTCGGGCAGCCCGGCCTCCTGGAACAGCTGGGCGACGAGGACGCCGCCCGACACCGGGGTGAGGGGGTCGGGCTTGAGCAGGACGGCGTTGCCGAGGACCAGCGCCGGCGCCAGCGCCCGCATCGCGAACAGCAGCGGCGCGTTCCACGGGTTGATGACACCCACCACCCCCAGTGGCACCCGCCACGCCAGACTCGTCCCGCCGGAAACCTGCGGCGTCAGGATCTCTCCCTGGGGCTGCGACGCGAGACCGACCGCGTGCCGCAGCTGACCGAGCCCGGCCGCGATCTCGTAGTCACCCTTGGCGGGGATGCCGCCCGACTCGCGGACGATCCAGGCGCGGATCGCCGCGCTGTGTTCCCGCAGGGCACGGTCGGCGCGCATCAGCACGTCGGCACGGTCGGACACCGCGACCGCCGCCCAGTCCGGCGCCGCCCGGGCGGCGCGGGCGCCGGCGCGTGCGACATCCGCGGGTGAGGCCACGCCCACTTCCGCCAGTGGCTCGCCGGTGGCCGGTTCGATGGTTCGGCGGGTGCCGCCCTCGGAGGTCCGCCAGCCCTCGCTGTAGATCATCCCCGTCCACTCGGCCGCGTTCGGCCAGACGCCCTCGCCCGTGACCGTCATCCGTCCAACCTCCGCCCCTGTAGCCGATCGACCCGGAGTGGGATCACCTCCCATTTTTGCGACTTATCCGCCTGTTTGTCGCATATCTCAGCGAATGACGGGAATGCCGTACCACTGTGTCACCTGGCTGCTCCGCACAGGCCTCAGGCGGCGCCCGGTCGGCGGACCTCGTGGACGAGGCGGCCACCGCGACGGCCGTCGTGGACGGGCGCGGCCTCGTCACGGCATGGAGCGCAGGGGCGCGGCGGTTGCTCGGCTACCCGGCCTCCGAGGTCGTCGGCCGCCCCGGGGCCGCACTGCTGGCCGACGGACCGCCCTCCGACGTACTGCGCTCGCTGCCGTCCCTGCCCAGGTGGAGCGGAACGGCGACGCTGCGGCACCGCGACGGCCACCCCCTGGCCGTCAACCTGCTGGCGCACCGGCGGCAGGACGGCGCCGGCGCTGAGTGGCTGCTCCTCTCGCCGGTCTCCCGCCCCGCGGTGAGTCCTGACGACGACGCGTTCCTCGGCCGGAGCTTCACCCAGTCGCCCTGCACGATGGCGCTGTACGACACACGCCTGCGGCTGGTACGGGCGAACGCGGACATGGAACGGGCGATCGGCCTGTCGGAGGAGGAGATGCGCGGACTGCGCGTGTCGGAAATCGTGCACCACCCCCAGGCGGACCTCACCGAGCAGGCGATGCGGCGTGTGCTGGAGACCGGCGAACAGCAGGACACGCGGGCTTCCCTGAACCTCGTCGGCCAGGAGCGCGCGAGCGTGTGGACCCTTTCCCTGGCCCCCGTCCGGGACGACGACGGCCGGATGGAAGGCGTGCTGCTCTCGGCGCACGACATGACCGAGCAGTACCTGGCCCGCCAGCGGCTCGCCCTGCTGAACGAGGCGAGCCTGGCCATTGGCAGCACGCTGGACCTGTCCCGTACCGCCCAGGAACTCGCCGACGTGGCCGTCCCGCGGTTCGCCGACTTCGTCACCGTCGACCTGCTGCCGCCCATCGAGGGCGGTGAGGACCCGCCCACGGGACCTCCGCGCGGGGCCGTGCGACTGCGGCGCGTCGCCCGCCAGTCGATTCTCGAAGGCTGCCCCGAGACCGTGGTCCCGGACGGGGCGGTGGCCGTCTATCCGGACAAGTCGGCCGCGGCCGAGTGCCTGGCCACCGGCCGGCCGGTGATTCAGCAGGTCACCGCCGAGGCGATGGAGCATGTGCTGCGCCAGACCCCCAGGCGGGCCGAACGCATGCGGCAGTTCGGTTTCCACTCGGTGCTGGCCGTCCCCATGCGGGCCCGCGGTCTCACCCTGGGAGTGGCCACCTTCTCCCGCCATCGGCGCCCGGAACCGTTCGAGGAGGACGACCTGCTGCTCGGCCAGGAGATCACCGCCAGGGCCGCCGTCTGCATCGACAACGCCCGCCGTTTCACCCGCGAGCGCTCCACCTCCCTCACCCTGCAGAGCAGCCTCCTGCCGCGGAGCCTGCCCGAGGTGTCCGCCCTCGACATCGCCTCCCGTTACCTGCCCGCCAGCGCCCAGGCCGGGGTCGGCGGCGACTGGTTCGACGTCATCCCGCTGTCCGGCGCCCGCGTCGCACTCGTCGTCGGCGATGTCGTGGGCCACGGCATCCAGGCCTCGGCCACCATGGGGCGGCTGCGGACCGCCGTACGGACCCTGGCCGATGTCGACCTCCCTCCCGACGAGTTGCTGACCCACCTGGACGACCTGGTCAACCACCTCGCCGCGGGAGCCGACACGGGCGGCGACATCGGGGCCACGTGCCTGTACGCCGTCTACGACCCGGTCTCGCGCCGCTGTTCCCTGGCCCGCGCCGGTCACCCCGTCCCCGCGCTGGCCACACCGGACGGCGCGGTGGATTTCCTCGACGTGCCCGTGGGACCTCCCCTGGGGCTGGGGGGCCTGCCCTTCGAGGCCATCGAGCTGGAAGTGCCCGAAGGCAGCGTTCTGGCGCTGTACACCGACGGGCTCATCGAGGGCCGGGGCCGTGACATCGACGAAGGCATGGACACCCTGCTCCGCGTGCTCCATGGGGCCCACGCCCCGCTGGAGAGCACCTGCGACGCGGTCCTGCGGACCATGCTCTCGGACCGGCCCGAGGACGACGTGGCCCTGCTCGTGGCCCGCACCCGCGCCCTCGACGCCTTCCATGTGGCCGCCTGGGGCGTGGCCCCCGACTTCGCCGCCGTCGCCGAAGCCCGCAAGAACGCCTGCCGGCAGCTGGCGGAATGGGGCCTCGACGAGTGCGTGTTCGTCACCGAGCTGGTGGTCAGCGAGCTGGTCACCAACGCCATCCGGCACGCCGAACCGCCCATCGAGCTACGGCTGATCCACGACCGCACCCTCATCTGCGAGGTGTCCGACGGCAGCACGACCGCCCCGCACATGCGCCGGGCCCGCACCTACGACGAGGGCGGCCGCGGGCTGCTCCTCGTCGCCCAGCTGTGCCAGGGCTGGGGCGCCCGCCAGATGCCCAACGGCAAGATCATCTGGGCTGAGCAGAGGCTCCCCGCAGAGCAGGACGTACCGGAGGAACGGCCCTCGTCCTGACGCTCCGGCCCGGTGATCGCGGCTCGTCGCTGAACGCGTCGCGATCACCGGGCACTGCACCGAACAATCCGCTGACCTGTGTCTTTGGTCGCCTCGGCAGGAGCCCTGGCGGTCGGAAGCGGGTGCAGTCGCCGCTCAGACGTGGGAGGGCTGAGCGGACTTCATTCAAGCCGCCGGATGACGTGGGATTTCCACAAGCTTGGGCATACGGGGAAGGCAGGCAGGAGAAAGAAGGGAGGCCACGATGGCGGGGTCGGAGCATACGGAGACCGGCCACGGGCCGTGCGCGTCCGCAGTGTCCGACGCGGTGACCAAGGCGCTGACCGGGGCTCTGGATGCCATCGGCGCCGGCGCTTACGTCGTCGACGAGCAGGGCTGCATCATCGCGGTCAACGCCCGCGCCGAGCACCTGCTGGCCCGGCCCGCCGACGATCTCGTCGGTCACGATGCTCACGACCTGTTGCACCGCGGCCCGCAGGGGGAGCCGTTGCCGAGGACCCAGTGCGCCATGCGGCAGGCGTTCCACGCCGGACGCACCGCGCAGGCGGACGAGGACTTCTTCGCACGCGCGGACGGCTCCGTGCTGCCCATCTCCTGGCTGATCACCCCGTACGACATCGGCGACCACCAAGCGGGCACGCTCGTTGTCTTCCACGTCCCCGAGCGCCCGGAGGACACCGACCCGGTGCCGGAGCCGACGGCTCAGCCGCTGTCCGAACTGCAGCGGCTCGCCCTGCTGGCCGAGACCACCACGCGGCTGACCTCCACGCTCGACGTCGACGAGGCGCTGCGGCGGCTGGTGGCCCTGGTCGTGCCCCGGCTGGCGGACTGGGTCGTCGTCGACCTGATCACCGAGCGCGACGAGGTGTGGCGTACCGTCGTGACCCACGCCGACGGCGACATCCTCCTGCCGTACGAGGACCTCCAGGGGCCGATGCCCCCGGTCTCCGAGGAATCTCCGATGCCCCTGTCCCGGGCCCTGCGCGGTGTCGCCTCCACCCTGACGGGTCCGCAGACTTACCAGCGGACACCGGATTCCGGTATCGCCGTCGAACAGCGCCGCCTGTTCGAGGCCACGGGGATGCACTCCGCGGCCATCGCACCCATCCGCAGCACCCGTGCGGTGCTCGGTGCGCTGACCCTGGGCCGCGCCGACAATCCCGCTGCCTTCGCCCCCGAGGACCTCCCCCTGATCGAGGACATAGCACGCCGCGCCGGCCTCGCCCTGGACAACGCACGCCTCTATCAGCGCCAGCGCAAGGTGGCCGAGACCATGCAGAACCATCTGCTGCCCCAGATGCCGGGTGTCCCGGGCCTGCAGATGACCGTGCGCTATCTGCCCGCCCCCGACGCCTCCCAGGTCGGCGGCGACTGGTACGACGCCTTCCCCCTGTCCGACGCGTCCACGGCCCTGGCCGTCGGAGACGTCGTCGGCCACGACCTGGAGGCGGCGGCCGGGATGGCGCAGGTCCGCAACATGCTCCGCGCCTACGCCTGGTTCCAGCAGGAACCTCCCAGCCGGATCGTCGAACGGCTCGACGAGGCGATCCAGCACATCACCGACGTCACCATGGCCACCATGATCTTCGCGCGGATCGAGGCGGCCCACGACGGTCACTGGCGGCTGTCCTGGACCAACGCGGGCCACCCACCGCCGCTGCTGATCAGCCGGGACGGTCTGACGCGCTACCTCACCGACGGCCACGGCATCCTGCTGGGCACCCAGGCGGGCACCGCCCGTCCTGACGCCACGGCGCTGCTCCCGCCCGGTTCCACGCTGGTGCTGTACACCGACGGCCTCATCGAGGAGCCCGGCCACACCCTCGACACGGGCCTGAACCGACTGCGCCAACACGCCGCCGCCCTCGCCCACCGCCCCCTCGCCTCGTTCACCGACCAGTTGCTCCGCCGCGTCCGCCCCACCGACAACGACGACGACGTCGCCCTCCTGGCCCTGCGCGTCCCCATGGACTGATCCCGCGGCGCCACGCGCTCGACGAGGGCGGAGCACCGCCCGCGCCGTGTAAGCCAGCCAGGGCCCGCGCTCACCTGTGGCGGGAGCGGGACGGCGAACACGGCGGCCGACGGGGCGGCCCAGAGCAGGGTGCGCGGACGTCAGGCTTCCCGCCTCCCAGTCGACCAGCACGCGCATGGTGCCGAACACCAGGGCACAGGCCGCCGCGAGCCGGACGCTGCCCCGCCAGTGGCGATCGCCGGCCGGTTCCGCGGACCCACTCCGTCGCATACCGCCGGTGCCAGGTGGCGGCACGAGCCCCGAAGACCGCCACTGCCGAAGCCCAGACGCCGGGCGGGCCGGTCCTGACGCGTCCCTTACGCCCTGCCGCTGGGCATCCGTCGGAGCCGAGAGGGCGGTCATCCGTGGCTCCGGTCCCGGCTGCCGTAAGAGACCCGTCAAAGCGATGGGTGCGGGCGTATGGGAGCCGTCAACGGCCGGTCCATCCGGCCATGGAGGGGCTTTCCTCGAATCGTCCGAGTTCGTCGAACCTCACTCCAGGAGTCTGCGATGGCCGATCTGGCCTTCGTCATCACCATGATCGCGGGATTTGCGCTGGTGGCTCTCGTCGCCAAGGGGGTGACGAAGCTGTGACCGCCGAGAACGTAGTCGGCCTGGTCGTCGCCGTGGCCCTGCTGGGCTATCTCGTCCTCGCCCTGATCTTCCCGGAGAGGTTCTGAGCGCCGACATGGGTCCCGTCCTCGCAGGCATCCTCCAACTGCTGGCTCTGGTGGGCGCGCTGGCGCTCGCCTACGTCCCCGCCGGCACGTACATGGCCCGGGTCTACTGCTCGAAGAGGCACCTGCGCGTCGAGAAGTGGATCTACAAGGGCATCGGTGCCGATCCCGACACCGAGATGACCTGGCCCGCGTACCTGCGCGGGATCCTCGCCTTCTCCGCCGCCGGGGTGGTCTTCCTCTACCTGCTGATGCGGCTCCAGGGCGTTCTGCCCGGCTCGCTCGGCTTCGACTCGGTCGACCCGGCGCAGTCGTTCAACACGGCCGTGTCCTTCGTGACCAACACCAACTGGCAGTCGTACTACGGCGAGCAGACCATGGGGCATGTCGTGCAGACCGCCGGTCTCGCCGTGCAGAACTTCGTCTCGGCGGCCGTCGGCATGGCCGTCGCGGTCGCCCTGGTCCGCGGCTTCGCGCGGTCGCGCACCGGTGAACTCGGGAACTTCTGGGTGGACATGGTGCGCGGCACGATACGCATCCTGGTGCCGGGCGCCGTGGTCGCCGCGGTGGTACTGGTCGCCTGCGGTGCCGTTCAGAACTTCTCCGGGATCCACGAGGTCGGCCAATTCCTGGGCGGCTCGCAACAGTGGAACGGTGGCGCGGTCGCCTCGCAGGAGGCCATCAAGGAGCTCGGCACCGACGGCGGCGGCTACTTCAACGCCAACAGCGCCCACCCCTTCGAGAACCCCACACCCTTCACCAACCTCTTCGAGGTCTTCCTGCTCCTGCTGATCCCGTTCTCCCTGACCCGCACCTTCGGCGTCATGGTCGGCTCGGTGAAGCAGGGCTACGCGATCCTCGCCACGATGTTCACCATCTGGCTGGGCTTCGTCGCCCTGATGATGTGGACCGAGTTCGCCCACCACGGCCCGGCGCTGCAGGCGGCCGGCGGGGCGATGGAGGGCAAGGAGGTCCGCTTCGGGGTCGGCTCCTCGTCGATCTTCGCGGTGTCCACGACCCTCACCTCGACCGGCGCGGTGGACTCCTTCCACTCCTCGTTCACCGGCCTCGGCGGTGGCATCGCGATGCTGGGCATGATGCTGGGCGAGATCGCGCCCGGCGGCACCGGCTCCGGCCTCTACGGCATGCTCGTGATGGCCGTCATCGCGGTGTTCATCGCCGGCCTGATGGTCGGCCGCACACCCGAGTACCTGGGCAAGAAGATCGGCGCTCGGGAGATGAAGCTCGCCGCCTGCTACATCCTCGTCACCCCGGCGCTGGTGCTGGTGTTCACCGCGGCCACCATGGCGCTGCCGACCCCGCCGCATTCGATGCTCAACTCCGGTGCCCACGGTTTCTCCGAGGTGCTGTACGCCTTCACCTCCGCCGCGAACAACAACGGCTCGGCCTTCGCCGGTCTGAACGCGAACACCGACTGGTACAACACCATGACCGGTCTCGCGATGCTGCTCGGCCGTTTCCTGCCCATGATCTTCGTTCTCGCACTGGCCGGTTCGCTGGCCGGGCAGCAGCCGGTCCCGGTCACGGCGGGCACCCTGCGTACCGAGAAGCCGCTGTTCACGGGGCTGTTGGTGGGCGCGATCCT
The DNA here is from genome assembly GCF_000720255.1 of Streptomyces griseus subsp. griseus. Taxonomy (GTDB): domain Bacteria; phylum Actinomycetota; class Actinomycetes; order Streptomycetales; family Streptomycetaceae; genus Streptomyces; species Streptomyces griseus_I. The sequence continues at coordinate 64,992 of NZ_JOJE01000004.1, forward strand.
GATCATCACCGGTCTCACGTACTTCCCCGCGCTCGCGCTGGGCCCGCTCGCCGAGGGGCTGGCGTGACGACCACCCGTACCGAGAAGTCAGAGGACTCCATGTCCACAGCCACCCCCGTCCGGGCACCGCACAGCGACGCACCTGCCGGGCACCACCTCGCCGAGGGCCGTGTCCGAGCGGGCCTCTTCGAACCCCGGCAGCTGGTCAAGTCGCTGCCCGAGGCCTTCCGCAAGCTCGACCCGCGGGTGATGGTCAAGTCGCCCGTGATGTTCGTGGTGTGGATCGGCTCGGTCCTGACCACCGTGTCCTCCTTCAAGGACCCCGGCGACTGGTTCGGCTGGACGATCAGCGCCTGGCTGTGGCTGACCGTGCTCTTCGCCAACCTGGCGGAGGCGGTCGCCGAGGGCCGGGGCAAGGCGCAGGCCGAGACCCTGCGCAAGGCCAAGACCGACAGCATCGCCCGCAAGGTGGACGGCACGGTCGTCCCCGGCGCGGAGTTGAGGATCGGTGATCTGGTCGTCTGCGAGAGCGGCGACGTCATCCCCGGTGACGGTGACGTCGTGGAGGGGGTCGCGTCCGTCGACGAGTCGGCGATCACGGGGGAGTCGGCTCCGGTCATCCGTGAGTCGGGCGGCGACCGCTCGGCCGTCACCGGCGGTACGAAGGTCCTCTCCGACCGCATCGTCATCAAGATCACGACCAGGCCGGGCGAGACCTTCATCGACCGGATGATCAGCCTGGTCGAGGGCGCGGCCCGGCAGAAGACGCCGAACGAGATCGCGCTGAACATCCTGCTGGCGTCGCTGACGATCGTCTTCCTGCTCGCCTGCGCCACGCTGCCGCCCCTCGCGGACTACGCCGGTACGCACCTGACGTTGGTGGTCCTGGTCGCCCTGCTGGTCTGCCTCATCCCGACCACCATCGGCGCCCTGCTCTCCGCGATCGGCATCGCGGGCATGGACCGGCTGGTGCAGCGCAACGTCCTCGCGATGTCCGGGCGGGCGGTCGAGGCCGCCGGTGACGTCTCCACACTGCTGCTGGACAAGACCGGCACCATCACCCTCGGCAACCGGCAGGCCTCGGAGTTCGTGCCGGTGCGGGGCACCGTCGAGGCCGAACTCGCGGACGCCGCCCAGTTGTCGTCGCTGGCCGACGAGACCCCGGAGGGCCGCTCCGTCGTCGTACTGGCCCAGGAGCGGTACGGCCTGCGCGAGCGCCACCAGGGCGAGTTGGCGCACGCCGAGTGGACAGCGTTCACCGCCCAGACCCGGATGTCGGGTATCGACGTCGACGGCCGCAAGGTCCGCAAGGGGGCCACCGCCTCGGTCGTCGCCTGGGTGAAGGAGCAGGGCGGCGAAGTCGCCGAGGACGCGGACCGGATCGCGGGCCGGATCTCCGAGGCGGGCGGCACCCCGCTGCTGGTCGCGGTGGACGACGAGCGGGGCGCCCGCGTGCTGGGTGTAATCCACCTCAAGGATGTCGTCAAGGACGGCATGCGGGAGCGCTTCGAGGAGTTGCGCCGCATGGGCATCAAGACCGTCATGATCACCGGCGACAACCCGCTGACCGCGAAGGCGATCGCCGAGGAGGCGGGCGTCGACGACTTCCTCGCGGAGGCGACTCCCGAGGACAAGATGGCCCTGATCAAGCGGGAGCAGGCGGGCGGCAAGCTGGTCGCGATGACCGGTGACGGTACGAACGACGCGCCCGCCCTCGCGCAGGCGGACGTCGGCGTGGCGATGAACACCGGTACGTCGGCCGCCAAGGAGGCGGGCAACATGGTCGACCTCGACTCCAACCCGACCAAACTCATCGAGATCGTCGAGATCGGCAAACAACTCCTCATCACTCGGGGCGCGTTGACGACGTTCTCCATCGCCAACGACGTGGCGAAGTACTTCGCGATCATCCCGGCGCTGTTCGCGGCCGTCCACCCGGGCCTGGACAAGCTCAACATCATGGGTCTGTCCTCGCCGGACTCCGCGATCCTGTCCGCCGTCGTCTTCAACGCGCTGGTCATCATCGCGCTGGTGCCGCTGTCCCTGAAGGGCGTGCGGTACCGGCCGGTGAGCGCGGACCGGATGCTGCGCCGTAACCTCACCGTCTACGGCATCGGCGGACTGATCGCGCCCTTCCTCGGCATCAAGCTCATCGACCTCCTCGTCTCCCTGATCCCCGGGCTGTAATTTCTCGAAAGCGTGCTGAAGGACCATGAACAACTCCGTTGTGAACTCCGCCCGGTTGCTCGGGGCGGGACTGCGCGCCCTCCTCGTGCTCACCCTGGTGACCGGCGTCATCTATCCACTGGTCGTCACCGGCTTCGCCCAGGGGTTGTTCAACGGCAAGGCGAACGGCTCCGAGGTCAAGGCGGACGGCAGGGTCGTCGGCTCGTCCCTGATCGGCCAACAGGGCTACGGCCCGGACTGCTTCCAGCCGCGCCCGGCGAACGGGCTCGGCGAGAACTCCGTCAACACCCGGTACAAGCTGATCCTCTCCGGCGCCACGAACCTCTCCGCCGACAACAAGGACCTGATCAAGCAGGTCCAGGCGGCCAAGGCCAAGGTGGTCCGGGAGAACTCCACCGCCGACTACACCGTCAGGCCCTCTCAGGTGCCCGCCGACGCCGTCACCTCCTCCGGTTCAGGTCTCGACCCGGACATCTCGCCGGCCTACGCGGACCTCCAGGTCCACCGGGTCGCGCAGCGCAACGGCCTGACCGTCGCCCAGGTCCGAAAGCTCGTCGACGAGCACACCGAGGGCCGCACCCTCGGCTTCATCGGCGAGCCCCGAGTCGACGTGCTCGAACTCAACATCGCGCTCAAGGACCTCGTGGCCAAGGGCTGACGGTGTCGCGCGAGTCGTAGGCGCCCTGGTGGCCGCTGACCGAGCGGTGCCATGCGGTGATCACCGGCTCGATCAACGGCCACTGGCCGCCTCCGCTCGCCCCTCCGGGACGACGCCGGTCGCCACGGACGGCTTCGGCGTCGACCTGGCTCTCCTCCCCTCGCAGTACGCGGCTATCCTCCCTGAGTCGGAGCCGAGCGCGTCACCTCGTGCGGTGTCACCAAGCGAGAGTGCGAGCACGGGCACGATGCCCCGGGACCCCTTCTCCCCGCAGTCTGGTGATCTACCCGAACCCAGATCTGGAGATCCGTTTCCCGTGGCTACCTTGCTCTACCGGATGGGCCGGAGCGCCTTCCAACGGCGCTGGCTCGTGACGTTGTTGTGGGCCGTGCTCCTCGGCGCCGTCGGTGCCGGCGCCGCCAAGGCACCCGCCGCCTCCGACGACGGCACGTCCTTCATGCCCGGCATCGAGGCGCAGAAGGCGTTCGACCTCATCGGAGAGCGCTTCCCCGGCTCGGCTGCCAATGGCGCCAACGCGCGGATCGTGTTCATCGCACCGCACGGGGAGAAGGTGACCGCGGCCGACCACCGCGCCGCCGTCGACGCGCTCGTGGCGGAGGCCGCCGACGAGCCGCAGGTCTCGAACGCCGTGAGCCCCTTCACGGCGGGCGCGGTGAGCAAGGACGGCTCCACCGCCTACGCCACCGTGAACTACAAGGTGAAGGCCGACGACCTCACCGAGGCCGACCGGACCGCCCTGGAGAAGGCCGTCGACGAGGCCCGTGACTCCGGCCTCACAGTCGAGGTCGGCGGCACCGCGCTCGCCGAGCAGCCTGCCGCGGGCGGCTCGTCCGAGGCCATCGGCATCGTGCTCGCCGCCGTGGTCCTGCTGATCACCTTCGGCTCCCTCGCGGCCGCGGGGCTGCCCCTGCTCACCGCGGTCATCGGCGTCGGCATCAGCATGGCCGCGATCATCGCCCTCGGCAGCGTCTTCGGTCTCTCCCTGACCACGGGGACACTCGCCTCGATGCTGGGGCTGGCGGTCGGCATCGACTACGCCCTCTTCGTGGTCTCCCGGTACCGGGAGGAACGCGCGAACGGTCACGCGCCGAGCGAGGCCGCCGGTCTCGCCGTCGGCACGGCCGGTTCCGCGGTGGTCTTCGCCGGCCTGACGGTCGTCATCGCGCTGGCCGGGCTGGCGGTGGTCGGCGTTCCGATGCTGACCAAGATGGGGCTGTGCGCCGCGGGCGCCGTGGTCGTCGCCGTCCTGGTCGCCCTCACCCTGGTCCCCGCGTTGCTCGGCATGTGGCCCAACGCGGTGCTGTCCCGCCGGGTCCGCAAGGGCAAGTTCCGGGTTCAGCGTTCCGACAACGGCGGTTCCCGGTGGGCGCGGTTCGTGCTGCGCCGGCCCGTGGCGGTGCTCGTGACGTGCGTCGCCGGCCTGGGCGTCCTGGCGCTGCCCGCCACGCAGCTGGAGATGGGCATGCCGGGTGCCGAGTCCAAGCCGGTCACGTCGACCGAACGGCGTGCCTACGACGCGCTCGCGGACGGCTTCGGCGCGGGCTTCAACGGGCCGCTGACGATCGTGGCGGACGCGAAGGGCGCGGCCGACCCCGAGGCTGCCGTCCAGGAGATCGTCCGGGAGATCGGCGCCACCCGCGGGGTCGTGTCCGTCTCCGCCGCGCGCTTCAACCGGGCCGGTGACACCGCGCTCTTCTCCGCCGTTCCGGCCACCGGTCCGACCGACGAGAAGACCAAGGACCTCGTCCGGACCATCCGAGGGGAACGGGCCGGGCTGGAGCAGAAGACCGGGGCGACCTTCGAGGTCACGGGCAGCACCGCGATGAACATCGACGTCGCTCAGGCCCTCCAGGACGCCCTCGTGCCCTACCTGGCCGTCATCGTCGGCCTGGCGCTGATCCTGCTGCTGGTGGTCTTCCGCTCGGTGCTCGTCCCCGTCAAGGCCGCCTTCGGCTTCCTGCTGTCGGTGCTGGCCGCCCTGGGAGCGGTCGTGGCGGTCTTCCAGTGGGGCTGGGGCGCCGGACTGCTCGGTGTGGAACAGAGCGGCCCGATCATGAGCCTGATGCCGATCTTCCTGGTGGGCATCGTCTTCGGCCTCGCGATGGACTACGAGGTGTTCCTCGTCGCCCGTATGCGCGAGGCGTACGTCCACGGGGACCGGGCGCCGCAGGCGGTCGTCACCGGCTTCCGGCACAGTGCGCGGGTGGTCGGGGCGGCGGCGGTGATCATGATGGCGGTCTTCTCCGGGTTCGTCGGCTCCGACGAGTCGATGATCAAGACCATCGGCTTCGGTCTCGCCGTCGCGGTGCTGTTCGACGCCTTCGTCGTCCGTATGGCCCTCGTGCCCGCGGTGCTCGCCCTGCTCGGTGACAAGGCGTGGTGGATACCCCGCCGGCTGGACCGGATGCTGCCCCGCGTCGACGTCGAGGGCGCCGGTCTCACCATGCGCCCCGCGGCCGGCACCGGTGCGGCGGCGGCCGAGCCCGCGCCGCAGGAACCGGCCCGTACCTGATGCGACCGGGACGGGCGGGCCACGGCGTCGCTCTGCCCGGCACCGCGGCCCGCGCGTGCCTGAGTAGTCTGCCTTCGGAACCATCTCGGAGCGTGATGAGCACACACTGGCAGAGCAGGGCGGCGACCCGTCCGAGGACCGCCGAAGCGGTGACACTGGCCCTGCCGTTCGCCGCCGCCCTCTGCGGCGTCTTCCTCACCCGGGTGGTCATGGCCGACCCGCCCGCCGTGTGGTCCGGCCTCGTCCTGTCCGCCGGGGCCTGCGCGGCACTGCGCCGACGCCACAGCCTGCCCCTTCCGGTCTTCGCCGTCATCCTGCTGGGCACCATGGTCGAGGGGGCCCTCGGCTATCTCATGACCCCTCTCCTGATGGCTCCGCTGCTGGTCGCGCAGTACGTCGTGAGCGCGTGCGAACCCCGCCGCCGCATGACCTGGTACAGCGCGGTGGGGGCCGCCGCGGGCGTGGTCGTCACGGCACTGGCCGGCACCACCGGTCACGAATCGGTGATCCTCATCATCGTCAACCCGGCGGCCTGGGTCCTGCTGTCGGCGGCCTGCGGCAGCTACATCCGGGTACGGCGCGAGTACGCGGCGGCCAGTGCCGAGCACGCGGCCCGTGAGCGCGAGGAGGAGGCACGGCACCGGGTGATCCAGGAGCGCATGCGCATCGCCCGGGAACTGCATGACGTGGTCGCCCACCACATGACCCTCGCCGACGCCCAGGCGAGCACGGCGGCCCACCTGGCACGGACCCACCCCGAGCAGGCACTCGGCATCATCGGCAAGCTGCCCGAGGCCACCGCCGCGGCGCTGCGTGAACTCAAGGCCACCGTCGGACTGCTGCGTGAGGACAGCGACGGCGGCGACCTGGCGCCCGCACCGGGCCTTCGGCAACTGCCCGACCTGGTCGACGCCTGCTCGGTGGCCGGCCTGGAGGCGACGGTCACCGTCGAAGGCCGGTCCCGGCGGCTCACCCCCGTACTCGACCTGACGGCCTACCGGATCATCCAGGAGGCGCTCACCAACGTCACCAAGCACGCCGCCACCCGCACGGCACGGGTACGCCTGTCCTACACACCCCGCTACCTGACCCTGACCATCAGCAACGACACCGCCCCGGGCCGTCCGTCGCCCGCATCGGGCCCAGGAGGCGGATTCGGCCTGCTCAGCATGCGCGAGCGCGCCACCGCCGTGGGCGGCACCTTCCACGCCGGTCACCGTCCCCAGGGCACGTTCGAGGTCGCCTGCACGCTGCCGCTCGACGGCAACGACGACGGCAGCGACGGCAGCGAAGGCAGCGACGACACCGACCACGACGGCCTCGACGTGCACCCCGACGAAAGCCCCGCCACATGACCATCCGCGTCCTGCTCGCCGACGACCAGGCCCTGCTGCGCGCCACCTTCCGCATCCTCATCGACTCGGTCCCGGACCTGAGCGTGGTGGCGGAGGCGGCCGACGGACAGGAGGCCGTCGACCTCACCGCGACCCACCGGCCCGACGTGGTCATCATGGACATCCGCATGCCGAACGTCGACGGAGTGAAGGCCACCGCCGCCATCTGCTCCCGACCGGAACTGTCGGACACCCACATCCTCGTCCTCACCACCTTCGAGAACGACGAGAACGTCGCCAGGGCGCTGCGCGCCGGCGCGAGCGGCTTCCTCGGCAAGGGCGTCAGCCCCGAGGTCCTGCTGTCGAGCATCCGCACCGTCGCGGCCGGCGACTCGCTCCTGTCCCCGGCCGCGACCCGGACCCTCATCAGCCGCTTCCTGGCCACCCCCGACACCCACGACTTCCTCGCCCTGCCCGACGCCGTCAGGGCATTGACCGACCGGGAGCGCGAGGTCACGGCCATGGCCGCGCTCGGCAAGTCCAACGCCGAGATCGCCGAGCAACTCGTCCTGAGCCCGCTGACCGTACGCAGCCACATCCAGCGGGCCATGACCAAAGTCGCCGCCCGTGACCGTGCCCAACTCGTCGTCGTCGCGTACCAGAGCGGCCTGGTGAAGCCCCGCCCGGACGCCATCGGGTGAGGTACCTCTCTCGCTCAGGGAGCCGCCGCGGTCGGGCGCTGTTCGTCCGGTGCCACCAGGGACCGGGTGAACGGGATCCGCGCCAGGGCGAGGACCCCCGCGGCGATCAGCGCGACGCCGAACAGCTGCGGCAGCAGCCACCATCCGGAGCGCACCGTCTCCTCGTACAGGGTGATGCCGAGCGCCAGACTCACCATCGCGTCGCCGAGGGTGAGCGCCGGCTGCGAGGCGACAAGTGGCCCGGCCTGCATCGCGTTCTCCAGCAGGAACAGCGCGCAGACGCCGGTCGCGGCGAAGGCGTACGTCTGCCAGGCGGTGAAGAAGCCCACCAGTCCCTGCTCGTCGAGGATGTGCATGGACGCCTTCATCAGCGCCGCTGTCACCGCGTAACCGACCGCCGTCCCGGCACCCAGACAGGCGGCGCGGGCACGGCCCTCCGGGCGTCGGAGAGCCGCGACGGCGAGGGCGGCGACCACCCCCGCGCAGACGGCGAGCGCGGGAATCCAGCGGTCCAGCGCCACATGGGTGCGATTGCCGGTCGGGGACGCGGCGGCGAGCCCGATCGCCAGCCCGGCCACCACCACCGTCACCGCAAGCCAGCCCCTGCCCGGCAGATTCCGGTGCATCAGCAGCGAGGCGACGATCAGGGTGAGCGGCAGCTCCAGGACGAACAGCGGCTGCACGATCGTCAGCGGCCCGGTCGCCAGCGCCAGGGCCTGACAGACGGCGGCGGCGAATACCGCGAGGATGCCGGCCAGCCAGACGGGCCGCCGCAGCAGATCGAGCATCAGCCCGGCGCGGAACCCCGCTGAGCGCGGCACGGTCAGCGCCGCCTTGCGTTGCAGCACCGTCGCGACGGCGTTGCTGAGGGCCGCGCAGAGCGCGAAGACGACGGGGAGCAGGGTGTGCAGCGTGGCCACCTCCCGACCGGCCGGTGCGTGACGCCGACTGAGTCCCGTCCTGCCATGGTCGCTCGGAGGGGGCACGGGCGCGATCGGAGCGGACGGGCCGCCCGCAGCCGTCCGCCGTCTGCTCCGGGGCACCAGGGGCGCCCATCGTGAATCTGGACATGTACGCGTAAAGGCATGTCAGTTCTATAATGTACGCCATATGTGTCGGTACGGTCCGGGGCTGCCGAGAGCAGGATGGGTGCCATGACGCACGACGACGGCGAGGCAGGCACGGCCAGAGCCGTCGTGGACGCGCACGGCACGGTGACGGGGTGGAGCGAGGGTGCCCGGCGGCTCGTGGGGTACGAGGCGTCGGAGGTGGTGGGCCGCCCCGCCGCCGTACTGCTGGCCGGAGAGGCCCCCGCTCCGACGCCGGCGTCCGTCGTCGGGCTGAGCAGGTGGAACGGAACGGTGGACCTGCGCCACCGCGACGGCCGACTCGTGCCGGTCAGTCTGCTGGCGCACCGCCGTGAGCTGCAGGAACGGGGCTCCGCCGAAGCCGATGGCGAGGGGCACGAGTGGCTGTTCGTCTCACCGGTGGCCCGGCCCGGTCCGAAGCTCGACGAGGCCGATCTGCTCGGCTGGTCGCTGACCCACTCCCCGTGCACCATGGCGCTCTACGACGCCGGGCTGCGGCTGCTGCGGGTCAACGCCGACATGGAACGCGTGATGGGCCTGTCGGAGGCCGAGGTGCGCGGACTGCGGGTGTCGGAGATCGTTCTCGACCCGGAGAGCGAGCGCACCGAGAACCTGATGCGACAGGTGCTGGAGACCGGGGAACGGCAGCATCTGCGGGCGACCCTGCAGCTGGCCGGGGATCAGCGCGAAAGCCTCTGGTCGGTGTCCCTGGCACCGGTACGCGCCCCCGACGGCACGGTCCGGGGCGTCCTGCTGTCCGCGCACAACATGACCGAGCAGCACCTCGCCCGCCTACGGCTCGCCCTGATCGCCGAGGCCGGCGTCCGTATCGGCACCAGCCTCGACCTGGCCCGCACCGCGCAGGAACTGGCCGACGTGGCCGTCGGACCACTGGCGGACTTCGTCACCGTGGACCTGCTCCCCGACATCGAGGACGACCGGGAGCTGAGCGCGCTGACGTTGCCCAACCCCGTCATGCTGCGCCGAGTCGCCAACCAGTCGGTGCTGCCCGGGTGCCCCGAGGCCGTGGTCCCGCTGGGCAAGGTCGCCGTGTACCCCGACCACTCGCCCGCGGCCGAGTGTCTGCTCGCGGGGCAGCCCATGATCCAGCAGGTGACCCGGGCCGGCGTGGCCCGGTGGGCGATCGAGGCGCCCGATCGGGCCGACAAGATGCGGCAGTTCGGCTTCCACTCGGTGCTCGCGGTGCCGATGCAGGCCCGCGGCATCACGCTCGGCGTGGCCACCTTCTCCCGCCACCGGCATCCGGACCCCTTCGAGGAGGACGACCTGCTCCTCGGACAGGAGATCACCGCCCGGGCCGCCCTGAGCATCGACAATGCCCGCCGCTACACCCGGGAGCGCGCCACCGCGCTGACCCTGCAGAGCAGTCTGCTGCCGCAGCGGCTGCCCCGGCAGCCCGCCGTCGAGGTCGCCTCACGCTACCTGCCCGCCAGCGCACAGGCCGGCGTGGGCGGCGACTGGTTCGACGTCATCCCGCTCTCCGGCGCCCGGGTCGCCCTCGTCGTCGGCGATGTCGTGGGCCACGGCATCAAGGCGTCCGCCGCGATGGGAGGGCTGCGCACCGCCGTGCGTACGCTGGCCGACGTCGACCTGCCCCCCGACGAGCTCCTGACCCACCTCGACGACCTGGTCGACCGGCTGTCGGCCGAGGCGGAGGACGAGCCCGGCAACGCCGGCGACATCGGCGCGACCTGCCTGTACGCCGTCTACGACCCGGTCAGCCGCCTGTGCTGCATGGCTCGCGCGGGCCACCCGGCACCGGTCCTGCGCACGCCCGGAGACCCGCCGCGCATCCTCGACGTACCCGCCGGCCCCCCACTGGGGCTGGGCGGACTGCCCTTCGAGTCCGTCGAGTTCGAACTGCCCGAGGGCAGCCTGCTCGCGCTGTACACCGACGGTCTCGTCGAATCCCGAGGGCACGACATCGACGAGGGCATCGCCGTCCTGCTGGATCAGGTGTCCCGAGCGGGCCTCTCACTGGAGAACGCCTGCGACGCCGTGCTCCGGACGCTGCTCCCGGACCGGCCCGCCGATGACGTGGCTCTGCTGCTGGCCCGTACGCACGCCCTGGACTCGGCCCACGTGGCGGCCTGGGACGTACCGGCGGAGCCGTCGGCGGTCGCCGAGATGCGCGCGAAGGCCGGCCGGCAGCTGGCGGAGTGGGGCCTGGAGGAGGCCGCGTTCGTCACGGAGCTCATCGTCAGCGAACTGGTCACCAACGCCATCCGGTACGGCCGGCCGCCCATCGAACTGCGTCTGATCCTGGACCGCAACCTCATCTGCGAGGTCTCGGACGCCAGTGGCACCTCACCGCATCCGCGCCGGGCCCGCGTCTACGACGAGGGCGGGCGCGGCCTGCTGCTGGTGGCACAGCTGAGCCGGAGCTGGGGCACCCGCCACACCTACCGCGGCAAGACCATCTGGGCGGAGCAGACGCTGCCCGCGGACTGACACTCGGCCGTACGACGGTGCCGTCCGCCTACGAAAGCGCCTTTACAGCCGCACGACGATCATCGCCGTGTCGTCGCGGCCGCCCCCCGCCAGGCCGAGCTGGGCCAGCAGGTTGTCGGCGAGGGCTTCGGGGGCCAGGTGCCCGAACCGGCCGAGGACGTCGGTCAGCCGGGCGAGGCTGATGTCGATGTCCTCGCCCCGGCGTTCGATCAGCCCGTCGGTGTAGAGGAGCAGGGTGTCGCCGGGGCTGTAGGAGGCGGTCGCCTGCGGGCGGGGCACGTGCTGGGGCCGGACGCCCAGGGGCGGGTCGGTCGCCTGGTCCACCAGCTCGCAGGTGCCGTCCGGGTGCAGCAGGGCCGGGGGCGGGTGACCGGCGTTGCTGTAGATGATCAGCCGGCTCGTCGGATCGACCAGCGCCTGGACCGCCGTGGTGTTCAGCGCGCCCTCGACCGACCTGGAGTACAGACCCAGGACCTCCAGCGCCTGCGCGGGCCGCTCCAGGGCGCGGATGGCGGCGCTCAGGGCGCTACGGAGCATGCCCATCACGGCGGCGGCCTCCAGGCCGTGGCCGACGACATCGCCGACGGCCACCGCGAAGCGGCCGTCGGGCAGGTCGACCATGTCGTACCAGTCGCCGCACACGTTCAGCGACCCGGCGGCGGGCAGGTAGCGCACCGCGATGTTCTGGTGGTGGACCAGGTCAGGGGCCTGGAGCATGGCTTCCTGGAGCGCGAGGGCGACGTGCCGCTCCCGGGTGTGGGCCTGCCGCAGTTCCTCGTTCAGCCGCTGCAGCTCCCGCGCGCGGGCGTACAGCTCCGCCTCCAGGGCCTCGCGCTCGGTCAGGTGCCGGGAGGGCGGCTGGTTCGCGGTGGCGTGGGCCTGGACGAAAGCGGTGACGTCCTCGACCCGGTGGATGATCCAGGCCACGGTGCCGTCCTCCGCGAGGACCGGCGTGTTGACGGGGGACCACCATCGTTCGTCGAACGCTCCCGGGCGGCTCACGTCGGGGATGTCGTACTTCTGGAGCGCCATGGTGTCGGGTTGCCGGGACGCCAGGACGCGGTGCAGCGAGGCGTTCAGGTTCAGCACGCCGTCCGCGGTGGGGTCGGCGGGGTTCTCGGGAAACGCGTCGAACACATGTTGCCCCAGCAAGTCGTCCCGGGTCCGCCCCGTCGCCCTGAGGTAGGCCTGGTTGACCTCCAGGATCACCAGGTCCTGCCCCAGGACCAGGTACGGGCTCGGCGTCGCGGCGAACAAGGCCGCGTAGTCCATCTTCGACACAGCCACCGCCCGTCTCGCTCCTGCTCCCCGGACTTCATCTCTCACGCTACGGTCCCCCCGGCCGCCCCGCCCGCCGGACGCGGCGGTGCGGGGCCCGGGCGGGGGCTGTGCCGCAGGGGGAAAGAGAGAAGGGCGGGGAAGCGGAGGGCGCATGACCTCCCCAGGTGCTGCGCCCTCCGCTTCCCCGCCGACTCTGCGGCGTCTACCCGCGTTCGCGGGACTTACGCAGCGGCTCGGCGGCTCGCCGCGTGACCTGAGGGGCGCCTGGGGCGAACAGTCGCCGAAATGTCCCTCCTGGCGTGTTCTTTTCGCGTCGGATCCGCCCCCGGATCAGTGTGATCGGTGCGTTCGGAGAGTCGCATGCGGATCAGTGATCGGTGCGTTCGGAGAGTCGCATACGGTTCAGTGGTGACGCCACCTGACGGCCTGACCAACCGTGAAAGGCAATCCGAGCTGTGAGCAAGCGCGTGACGCACCCGAGACGCAGACCCCTGGGGACCCTCGTCCTCGCCCTCACCGTGGTGGCCCTGGCCGCAGGCTGCGCGGAGCGGAAGGGGGAGCCGAAGGAGTCGGATCCCGAGGACACCCCGTCCGTGTCGCGACCCTCGTCCTGGGAGGGGAAAGCGGACCAGGAAGACGCGATCGAGCGCGCCACCCGCGCGCTGAACGCCGTCGAGTCCGACGGCGCCTCCCGGGAGGACGACGGCGTGACGGCCCTGACGAAGGGGCTGGACAGGACGTTCACCGCGAAGGGCGACCGGCCCTACACCTTCGACATCGCCTGTCAGGCTCCCGCGCCGCACACCCTGACCCTGACCCTGGCGCGCGGGGAGGCGGAGAGGGAGTGGGAGGTGGAGTGCGGCGACCGTGACGCGGACCGGTTCAACGTTCCCGCCGGTGCCCCCTTCACCGCCACGATCACGCCGACGGAGCGGGACACCGACGGTCTCGTTCTGTGGCGGCTCGACACCGTCGCCCCCGAGGACGTACAGGACTGCGAGGACGACATCGCGGGGTGTGGGAGCTGACGTCCTGTGACGCGGATCACTGGCCTGCTTCGGGAACTTTCGTGGCGGGCGTTCCGACTTCCTGACCGAACCGCAGCAGTTCTCCGGTCCGCCGTCGAGCGGCCCGGGCCCGGCCCCGCACCCCTCAGGAGTCCGAAGTGTCCCGCACCAACCTGGCGTCCACGGCAAGCCGCCTCGGCGTCCTCACCGCGGTCGCGCTGGCCGCCGCCGTCGCGACCGCCGGGCCGGCTTCCGCCCATACGGAGGTCGAAGCCGCAGACGCCCGGGCCCTCGCCCAGGACGTCGCCCTCACCTTCACCGCCGAGTCGGAGTCCGCCGACGCCGGCATCACCAAGCTGGAGGTGATTCTTCCCGAGGGCATCGCTCCGGGCGACATCACCTACAAGGAGGGCCCCAAGGGCTGGAAGCTCGCCCCCACCGGCCGCGGTTACACCGTCTCGGGCCCGAAGCTAGCCGTGGGGGAGGACGCCGAGTACGTCGTTTCCGTACGGCAGTTGCCCGATGCCAAGTCGCTGGTCTTCAAGACCCTGCAGAGCTACAGCGACGGAGAGGTCGACCGCTGGATCGAGCTGGACGACAGCGGCGGCGACGACGAAGGGCACGGTCACCCCGCCCCGCGCCTCGCCCTGAAGGCCGCCGCGCCCGGGGCCAAGGCGGTCAGCCCCACCCCCACGCAGGACCCCACCCCCACCGAGAAGCCCACCGCCTCCACCGACGCGACGACCCCGTCACCGACCCCGACGGCCTCGGCGAAGGCCGCGGCGGACAGCTCCGACGACGACGGCGTCCCGCTCGGCGTACCCCTCGGCATCGGACTGGGCGTACTCGCCCTCGGCGGGGTGGCGTGGTGGCTCAGGAGCCGCCGCACCACCGGGACCTCCTGACGGCTCGTGAGACGGAGACAGGGCTGCCCCGTGCGGTACTTCGGCTCGGACATCCTCACCATCGCGGACGCCCTCACCGAGGCGTACGTGGAGATCTTCACCGCCCCGCCCTGGGAGCACAGGGGCGCCGCCGAGACCGCGGCGGCGTTCCGGGAGCGGCTGGAGAAGGACGCGCACCGCCCCGGTTTCCGGGCCCTCGTGTCCCCGGCGGACGACGGCGGGGTGGACGGCTTCGTCACCGGCTGGACGACCAGGGCCCCGTTCCCCGCCGACCGCGCCTACGGCCGGGTGACCGAGCTACTGGGCCCCGACCGCGTGGACCAACTGCTGGTGGGCGCCCTGGAGATCGACGAGCTCGGCGTACGGTCGCGGGCCCGCGGCACCGGCCTGGGGCGGAGGCTGCTGTGCGCCCTCACCGCCGGAGCTCCCGAAGGGCGTGCCTGGCTGCTCACGTGGAGTCAGGCGCACGACACCCTCGCGTTCTACCGTCGCATCGGCTGGCGCGAGCCGGCGGCTCGGCCGGGCAGCGAGACGGACGTCGTCGTCTTCCTGTCCCCGGACCCCCCTGACCGAAACGTGGGGTGAGCTTTACTGCGAGCCAGTTGCAGCTGCGGTGACATGGCATGAAGGTGAAAGGGCCGCTCGGGGAGCCGACGCGGATCCTCGCAGCACACGAAGAAGGCGTACGACCCCATGGCCACCGTTCCCGACACCGCCCGCCCCGCCACGACCGCGGAGGGCGGTTTCTCCTGGCGGCGGATCCGCGCCTCGCTGACCCGCCAGGAGTGGGCGAGCCTCGCCGGGATGGCGGGGCTCGTCCTGGCATTGCACGTCATCGGGTGGTTCACGCTCGTGGTGATCGTCGCCCCCGAGCACCACAGCCTGGGCACCCGGACCTTCGGTGTCGGGGTCGGCGTCACCGCCTACACGCTGGGGATGCGGCACGCGTTCGACGCCGACCACATCGCCGCCATCGACAACACCACCCGCAAGCTGATGGGCGACGGTCAGCGCCCGTTGTCGGTCGGGTTCTGGTTCTCCCTCGGCCACTCGTCGATCGTCTTCGTCCTCGCCTTCCTGCTCTCCATCGGAGTCAAGGCGCTGGCCGGACCGGTGACCGACCACGACTCCGCGCTGCACGGGGTGACGGGCTGGATCGGTACGACGGTCTCCGGCGCGTTCCTCTACGTCATCGCGGTCCTCAACCTCGTGATCCTGGTCGGCATCTGGAAGGTCTTCCGGCGGATGCGCACCGGCCACTTCGACGAGGCGGCCCTGGAGGAACACCTCGACCACCGGGGCTTCATGAACCGCGTCCTCGGCCGGCTGACCAAGTCGATCACCAAGCCGTGGCAGATGTACCCGCTGGGCATGCTGTTCGGCCTGGGCTTCGACACGGCCACCGAGATCGCGCTGCTCGTCCTGGCAGGCTCGGGTGCCGTCTCCGGACTGCCCTGGTACGCGATCCTGTGCCTGCCGGTCCTGTTCGCGGCCGGAATGTCGCTCCTGGACACCATCGACGGCTCGTTCATGAACTTCGCGTACGGATGGGCGTTCTCCCAGCCGGTCCGCAAGGTCTATTACAACCTCACCGTCACGGGGCTGTCCGTGGCCGTCGCGCTTCTCATCGGCACCGTCGAACTGCTCGGCCTGGTCGCCGAGAAGGCGCATCTGCGCGGCCCCTTCTGGGACTGGGTCTCCGGTCTCGACCTCAACGTCCTCGGCTACGTCGTCGTCGTGCTGTTCTTCGCCACCTGGGTGGTCGCCCTGCTCGTGTGGAAGCTCGCCCGTATCGAGGAGAAGTGGACGGCGGGGCGGACGTGACCCGGTGTCCGCCCCGCCCCGGGAGTCAGCGTGCGGCGGGCTCCGCGAGGTCGGCGCGGATGGCGGCGATGTCGAACTGGAGGCGCACCTTCTCGCTCACCATGGCACCGCCCTCGGCCAGTCTGGCGTTGTACGTCAGACCCCATTCGGTGCGGTTGATGGTGGTGGTGCCGTCGAACCCGACCCGCTCAAGGCCGAACGGATCGGTGACCTGTCCGATGTAGGTGAGCTCCAGGACGACGGGGCGGGTCCTGTTCTTGATGGTGAGGTCGCCGGTCATCCGGTAGACGTCGGGGCTCGCGAGCTCCACCGCGGTACTGGTGAAGCGCATGCGCGGATAGGTCTTGGCGTCCAGGAAGTCACGGTGGACCAGATGGGCGTCGCGCTGTTCCACACCGGTGTCGACACTGGCGGTGGACAGCACGATCTCGGCCCGCGAGCGGGACGGGTCGCGACCGTCGAAGTAGAGACGGCTCTCGTACTCCGTGAAGGCCCCGCGCACGGTCGTCACCATGGCATGCCGGACGGAGAAGCCGATCCGGCTGTGGGCCGGGTCGATGATCCATGCTCCGGTCAGCCCGGCGAGGCCGGGGTCGAGCAGGCCGGGGGAGGCGAACGCCGAGGACTCGGCGGGGTGTTGTGGAGCCGCGGGGGGTGCCGAGCGGCGCAGGGACGCAGCGCGGGTGAACAAGTTCATGATTCACGTAGTTACTGCATGGCCGATAGGGCTGCAAGGCTGCTTCGGGCGCGGCGGGGGGCCGAATCGGACCGACGGGTTTATACGCCGCCAATTCGCGGCCTCCCCTACACGATCCGCACATGCCCGCCACCAAATCACCCTCGGGAAATTCCACCGCACGCGAATGCGCTTGAACGGGCGGCGGCGTTCAGCCGTACCTCCTTTCGTACCCCTGGCCGCCGACGTCGGCAGAGCACCCGGATACGGAGAGGCACGTGTTCAAGCAACTGGCGCGCGGTGTCGCGCTGACAGCGAGTCTGGCCCTGCTGCCGCTGGCCACGGCCTGCGGCGGAAGCAACGACGACGCGTCGGCGGACAGCAAGCCGACGAAGGTGTCCGCCGCGCCCGCGGCCGGTGTCGTCGCCCCGGCGAAGGTGGAGGTGATCGCCGGTCTCATCGGCTGTACGGCCAAGATCCGCATCGACGCGGACGAGTTG
The DNA here is from genome assembly GCF_000720255.1 of Streptomyces griseus subsp. griseus. Taxonomy (GTDB): domain Bacteria; phylum Actinomycetota; class Actinomycetes; order Streptomycetales; family Streptomycetaceae; genus Streptomyces; species Streptomyces griseus_I. Next base: position 82,158 of record NZ_JOJE01000004.1, read on the forward strand.
CGCGAGGGTGTGTGCCACGGGAAGAAGGCCGACTACATCATCACGACCTTCCCCGAGGAGAAGTTCAAGGACACCTGGCTGGAGAGCGCCTCCATCTACGGAGGCACCTATCTCGTCGGCACCCGCTGGGTCGTCGCCGCGAAACGGGAACAGCTGGAGGAGATCCGGTCCGAGCTCGGCGGAAGCGTGCGGCAGCTGCGGAGCATGGGCCCGGCGCCGAGCGCGTCGTGAGGAAAATGTGGACGCCGGGGGTCGGTGGAGATTCGGTGCGGATTCAGTTCGAAATGACGGAGTCCTGTGCAGGGTTGCGAGGAATCGGACTTTCCGTCGAAATGCGGCTGGCTCACGCGTCCGGTGATGTCACGCGCTGCTGAACCACGTGATGTCCCCGCAGGGCCTGGGCGGCCTGGAACAGCATCTGCTCCGCCACCTCGCGCACTTCGGCCACGACGTCACCTTGCTCACGCACCAGGCTGTCGTAGATGGGCAGCTGGTCGATTCCGCTCGAGTGGGTTGTCACTGGGCTGATCCTTCGCTGTAAGTCCGCGTCATGAAGCGCCGCCACGTTACACGCCACCAGGAGACCGAGGATTTCCGGTCCATGGGGAAAATTCAGTGAATCTGCACACCGTTCACGAGGGCGTCATGCGAAACCCGAACAGTGGCGACGAAGGTGCGTCTCGGAATGCGGCGGCAACCGCCGCACGTGCAGTGGCGTGGCGGGCTGTGTGAAGGAGTCGCCGTGTTCGGTCATCGCGCTGTCACACCGATGAAGTCGGCCCTCCCGATACGCGCGGTCGAACTCCGGGCGGCTGGCCGTCTTTTCGTCGGCGTGCTTTGATCCAGCGCGTGGCTCACATCGCCGGGACGCTTCCCGTGCGGGAAGCAGGCGAACTCCGCCATTCAGACGTGCTCATTCGAAGGGAACCACTCGCTATGAACTTTGCCCCGCAGGTCGAGACGGCCGAGATCTCCGACGCTGCCCTGGACGCCGTCTCCGGCGGCCTCGCGGCCGGTGGCGCCGGTGGCCTCCACGTCGAGACGCCGCTCGCGGACGTCTGCGCCGACCTCCTGGCTGTCGGTTCGGCCGACGGGGTCGTGGCGGGTGGCAGCATCCACGTTGCCGCTCACTGACGACGGCTCGCGCCTGACCCACGGGCCCCGGATCGCCTGATCCGGGGCCCGTGGGGGTTGCGGCGGTCTGCGCTCAGAGGTCGAACTCGTGCGGCGGCAGGTCCAGCGTGAAGCACGCCTCGCGCACCACGGCCTGCTCGCTCTTGTCGAAGTCGCCGTCCGCGCCACCGATGACGATGCCGATCTGGACGACCGCGCGGGCCTCCGCCGGCTTCTTCTTCGCCTTGGCGATCTCCTGAAGCACGCTCACCTTGCCGAAGTCGAAGTCAGCGGTGAGCTTGTCGAGGTTCTGGTCGAAGCGCCGCTGCAGATCCATGGCGTCGAAGTTCTGCAGCACGTCGTTGGTGGCGATCAGTTGCGCCACGCGCTGCCGTTCGGACGGGTCCACGCTGCCGTCGGCGGCCGCGACCAGCGCGCACATCGCCATGCTCGCGTCGCGGAAGGCGCCGCTGGTGAGGTCGTTCTTCTTCGCCAGCAGCTGGGTCTGCATCTGCGTCGCGGATTCCTTGAGGCGGTCCCACAGGGCCATGCGCACTCCAAAGACGGTCGATCGATATCTACAGCAATGTAGAAACTAGTGGCGGGGCGGAGAAGTTCCCGTCAGTCCCCATCCGCCACTCCCCTTGTCCTGAAAGCGCCCCCCTGGCGCATGTTGGTACCTTGACCAGCCTCTTTTGCGTGTCTTTTACTTTTTCATGGGTCGTGGCCCCTGGTCATCGCCCGACCGCCGGGCCGTCTCACGCGCGCCCCCGTGGGAGACGGCCCGGCGCTGTCCCGGGACTACTCGGGCGATACGGCCGAGGGGCGCCGGAACACCCGGTCGAGCCTCGGTTCCACCACGAAGCGCAGGGCCCGCCGAACGGGCGGCGTGCACAGGACGGTCACGACGGCGGCCGCGACGAGGGTGACGGTGACCTCACCGAGGGGGCCGTGCACCCAGGAAGGGCCGTACCAGTGCCAGCGGTTGGCACTCACGGCGACGAATCCGTGCAGGAGGTACCCGTAGAGCGTGCCGGCCCCCAGCACGGTGAACCAGGTCCGGCCGCCGGGCACCCAGGCCAGGAAGCAGGCCACCAGCGTCATCGAGCAGCCGAACAGGGCCAGCGTCATCATCGGCCCGTACCAGGCGGGTGCGCCCAACTCCACCGCGCTGTCCCGGTGGAAGAACCAGGCGTAGTCGAAGCGCGGGACAGCCCAGTACGCCACGGCGAGGGCACCGGCGAAGACCGGCACCGCCAGGATGCGCACCTCGCGCCGGCGGACCAGCCGGAAGTGCTCCGGCCGAAGGCACAGCCCCAGCACGAAGTAGGGCAGGAACTGCAGCGTCCGCCGCAGATCGAGGTCGCCGCCGACGGAGGGCGACAGCGTCGTCAGCATCGCGATGCCGAGGGCGAGCGGCAGCGGCCAGCGCGCCCTCTCCCACAGCGGAGTGGTCAGCCGCCAGATGAACAGAGCCGCCAGGAACCACGTCAGGTACAGCGGATCCAGCAGGCTGATCTCACGGTCCGGGCGGTGCTCGGCCCACCGGGTGTAGAGGCTGTACGCCGTCTCGAACACGACGTAGGGGACGATGACTCCGGTGATCAGACGCCTGATCCTGCGCGGACTCGCGTCGAAGCCGCGCGAGAAGTAACCGGAGATGACGATGAACGCCGGCATGTGGAAGGCGTACACCACCGTGTAGAGCGCGGTGACGGCACGGCTGCCGGAGCGCAGCGGCTCCCAGGCGTGTCCCACGGCCACCAGCACGATGGCCAGGTACTTGGCGTTGTCGAAGAACGCGTCACGCTGCTTGGGGCGCCCGGGCGAGGGCGGCGTCGTTCCGCGCGTCGCCCCGTCGTCGGCCGGTAAGGGGTCGGGGGCGGGCGCGGTGGGGGTGAGACTGTCGGGCATCCGGGCCGCCTCACCGATCCTCGCCGGCGTAAACCCCGAAGGGAGCCGGCGTTGCACAGCTCACAGGCGGGGGAGCGGTACCGGGAGTCCTTACGATGGACTCCATGTGAACCTCACGGCGGTGGAAGGGAGACCGGGTGTGACGAACCGGCGGGAGGGTCCCCGGCGCCGGGCACAGGGCGAACTGGAGGGGCTGGTCCTGGAGGCCCTGGGGGAGGCGGACGGCCCGGCGAGCGCGGGCTGGGTGCAGGAACGCCTCGGCGGCGGCCTCGCCTACACGACCGTGATCACCATCCTCACGCGACTGCTCGCCAAGGGCGCGGTGACCCGCGAACGGTCGGGCCGCTCCTTCGCGTGGACACCGGTGGCCGACCAGGCCGGTCTCGCCGCACACCGGATGCGCAAGGTGCTCGACGGCGAGAGCGACCGGGAGGCGGTCCTGGCCAGCTTCGTCACCTCCCTGGAGCCGGAGGACGAACGCCTGCTGCGTGAACTGGTTCTGGGAACCGAGCCGGACACGAAAGGGACGGACTGACACCGCATGGGGATGTTCGTCTTCCTCCCACTGATCCTGCCGCTCACCGCGTGGCCCGTCGCCCGCCTCGCCGAACAGCACCTGCATCCCCGCACCGCCACCAGGCTGCTGACCGGGCTGGCGGCCGCCATGGCGACGTGCAGCTCCGTCAGCCTGGGACTGCTCATGGTGGTGGGCACCGCCCAACTGCCCGGCAATCCGCTGCCCGACGGATGGTCCGACCCCGCGGTGCGCGCGGCGGTGCCGTACGACGGGATCGCCGGCCGGCTCGCCGTCCCCACGTTGCTCGCGGTGGTGGCGGCATGCGCACGCACCGGGTGGCGACACCGGCGCACCCGCCGCCGCGCCCACCGCGCACTGGCCGGGCTGCCCACCACCGAGGCGGCGGTCCTGCCCGACGACGTCCCGTACGCCTACGCGCTGCCCGGCGGCACCCGGAACCGCATCGTCGTCACCACTGCGCTGCTGTCCCACCTCGAACCGGCCGAACGCCGGGCCCTCTTCGCCCACGAACGAGCCCACCTCACGGCCCGTCACCACCGCTTCCTCCTCACGGTCCGCCTGGCCGCGCACGCCAACCCGTTCCTGTACCCGCTGCGGACGGCGGTGGCCTACACGACGGAGCGCTGGGCGGACGAGGAGGCGGCCGCGGCCGTCGGAAGCCGCCGGACCGTGGCCCGCGCGATCGGCAGGGCCGCGCTGGTCTCCCACCGCACGACGCCCCCGCCCGCGCTCGCCGGACTCACCGGGTTCGCCGCGCCCGGCCCGGTGCCCCGCCGGGTGGCCGCCCTCCTCGACCCGGCACCCCTGGCTCGCCGCTGGCCGTCCCTGTTCACGGCCGTGGGCATGGCGGCCTGGACGGCCACCGCCGGCACGGCCGTCTCCGCCATGTCATCGGCGAACTCCGCCCTGAACCTGGCCCTCGTGCTGCACGCGGCGACTCCCCTCTAGGCGGCTCCCCTCCAGCTGACGCCAGGGGCGGTCGCTCCGGCCCTCAGGGCGAGCCGGAGCGGACCGCGTCTTGCCTGTGCCGGACGGCTGACGCAGGCTGGTCGTATGGCGGGGCAGGACGGGCCCACCCTGATCACTTCCGTGCAGCGGGCGTTCCGGCTGCTGGAAGCGGTGGGCGCGCACGAGAACGGCGCACCGGCGAAGCAGCTGGCGCGCGAGACGGGGCTGCCGCTGGCCACGGCGTACCACCTGCTGCGGACGCTGGTCCACGACGGATACGTGCGGAAGCTGGCCGACGGGGGGTTCGTGCTGGGTGACAAGCTGGGGGCGCTGCACACCACGGGCCGGGGGCAGGCGCTGCTCAGCCGGGTGCGGCCCACCCTGGCCGCGCTGCGGGACGAGCTCGCGACCGCCGCGTACCTCACGTTCTACGAGGACGGTGAGATCCGGGTCGCCGAGATCGTCGACGGCCCAAGGGCGCCCCGCGTGGACCTCTGGGTGGGGTTCGAGGACGCCGGGCACGCCACCGCGCTGGGCAAGTCCGTGCTGCGTGAGCTGGACGACGAGTCCCGCAAGGACTACCTCTCCCGGCACGAGCTCGCCGGTCTCACCCCGCGGACGATCACCAGCCCGCCGGAGCTGCTCCGACGGCTCGACGCCTCGCCCGTTGCCCCGGCCGTCACGGATCTCGAGGAGTACGCCCTCGGCACCGTCTGTGTCGCCGTGCCCGTCTACAGCGGGGACAGGCTCGGTTCCCTCGGGGTCTCACTTCCGGCGGACCGGCTGTCCCGGCTGGAGGGGATCCGGGAGAGGCTGCTCCCGACCGCGAGCCGCGTGACCCGGGGCCTCTCGCTCACTATCTGAAATCCGCCTCCTTGTGACGGCCGGGCTGAACCTCTTTCCTGGATGAAACAGGCATTCCGGAAATATGCCCCGTACACAGGTGAGGACTGCGGACACCACATGAGTCAGGCCCGAGACCACGGCGACGCCCACTGGCTGACACGGCTGATCACCGATCCGGACGCCGCCTCCGGGACGCCGGTCCGCAGGCGCACCGCCGCTCGGCTGGCCGTCGGTACACCCCTGGTGCCCGTCCTGATCGTCACCGGCGTGGTGATCGTCGACCTGATCGGCGGCGCGGGCATGATCTGGCTGCCCCTGCTGGCCGCCGGGCCCGCGCTGGCCACCACCACCAGCGAGCCGCGCGGTGTCCTCTGCGTCGGTCTCCTCGCCGCCCTCCTCGGGATCCCGCTCGGCATCCGGGACGGCGTTCCGGCCCGTGAGCTGGCGGCCGTGCTGTCCGCCCTGGTGGCCGTCACCCTCGCGAGTTGCCTGGCCAGCGGGTTGCGGGGGCGCCGGGAGCGGGTGCTCGCCGCCGTCCGCTCGGTCGCCGAGACCGCCCAGCACGCGCTGCTCAAGCCCGTGCCGGCCACCGTCGGACCGTTCCAGGTGGCCGTCTGCTACAGCGCCGCGGCGGCCGAGGCGCGGATCGGCGGGGATCTCTACGCGCTCATACCCACGCCCTACGGGGTGCGGCTGATCGTCGGCGATGTGCGCGGCAAGGGACTGCCGGCCGTGGGGACCGCCGCGCTGGTGCTCGGTGTCTTCCGCGAGGCCGCCTACGACGAGCCCGACCTCCTCGCCGTCGTCGACCGCATCGAGCGGAGCCTCGCGCGCAATCTCGGCGGTGACGACTTCGTGACCGCCGTCGTCGCCGGGTACCCCGGGGACGGCCGGCTGGAGGTGGTCAACTGCGGTCACGCGCCCCCGCTGCTGGTCGGCCCGGCCGGTGACGTCGAGGCCGTCGAGCCCACGCATCCGGCGCCGCCCCTCGGGCTGCGCGCCCTCACGGAACAGACCCCCAGCCTCCAGGTGCTGCCCTTCGCCGACGGCGACCAGCTGCTCCTCTACACCGACGGGGTCATCGAGGCCCGTGACCGCCACCGCGCGTTCTATCCGCTCGTCGAGGGGCTGGCCCGCCACGTGTCCGACGAGCCGGCCCGCACCCTCACTCGGCTCCACGCCGAATTGCTGGCGCACGTGGGCGGGCGGCTGCACGACGACGCGGCGCTGCTGCTGATCCGCAAGCCGGCCGGCAGCGGGGCGGCGCACGTTCCCGGGCAGACCGTTTCCCGCGCAGTGGTATGACCTCGGTGGCCCAAATCCCTTGTGTTGCTTGAGCTTTCAATGTTGCAGACTGGCCCCCATGACACGCATGAGGAAGCTCGCCGCCGCTTCAGCGGCAGCGGGCACGCTGTTTGCGATACCCCCCACCGCCTCCGCCGATCCCACACACCACGAGGTCCCGCACGGCACCTTCGTCCGGGAGAACTTCGACCGCCTCCCCCTCGGCCCGGTGACCGCCGGGCGTGGCTGGACCACCGACACCTCCAACGGTTCGCTGACCGTCGAACGCGGCGCCACCGGCCACGGCCGGGAACTGCGGCTCCACACGGACGGCAACGGCCGTGCCTTCCTCGTCCTCTCCGACCTCGCGCCCCCCGGCAACAGTTTCTGGGCCCGGCTGCGGTTGCGCGTGGACCGCTTCCCCACCGCCCCCGACTGGGCGCACTGGACCATCGCGGAGGCCTCGGGCTCCGATGGACTCACGCTGGTACGCCCGTTGGGCGGCCAGTACGCTCCCACCGACCGGGGCAACTTCTGGGGCGTCGGCTCGGACCTGGGCCCCACGGGCGACTGGACCGCCTGGAAGACCTCGGCCCCCGCCACGGCCGGGAGATGGCAGTGCGTCGAGTTCCACCTCGACGCGACCGACAACCGCGTCACCGTCTACCTGGACGGCACCGAGCAGTCCGAGTTGACCGTCTCGACCAAGCAACACGGCGGCACGGCCGACGACTTCGTCTTCCCGCGCTTCGACAAACTCAAGCTGGGCTGGCAGTTGTACCAGGCCGACCCCACCCCGTCCTCGTACGACCTCCGCATGGACGACGTGGCGCTGAGCACCAAGCGGGTCGGCGGGTGCGCCGGGTAGCACACACGGCATCGGCGGGGCGCCCCATGAAGGGACGCCCCGCCCATGGGCGAGAGCCGTCGGCTACTCCCCTGACGGGGCCGTCAGCGGTACGCCCGTCGCCACCGGCGTACCGAAGTTCGGTGTGCCGTCCGCGTTCCAGGTGAACTTCTGCGCCCGGGTCGAGCGGTTCATGTCACAGCCGCCGCTCGCGGAGTTGTTGGCGTGGTAGACCATCCAGTCCTCGGTCCCGTCGGGCGACTTGAAGAAGCCGTTGTGGCCGGGCCCGTACACCCCGTTGGCGTTGGACCGCTGGAAGACCGGGTTCGGCGACTTCACCCAGGAGGAGGAGCTCAGCGGGTCACCGCCGTTGTAGGTGAGCATGCCCAGCTTGTAGTCGGGCGTGGAGCAGTGGCTCGCGGAGTAGATGATGAACGTCTTGCCGTTGCGCTGGAGCACCTCGCCGCCCTCGTTGACCGCGCCGCCCACCGTCTCCCAGCCGTAGGTCGGCGTGGACAGCACCCTGCGGGTGCCGCTCGCGGTCCAGGGGTTCGACAGCGGCCGGATGAACATGGGCTGGGAGCCGTTGTAGAAGGTGCCGAGCAGGTACAGCTTGCCGTTCAGCTGGAGGATGCTCGGGTCCAGCTCCCAGGTGTTGTCCTGGGTCGGGTCGAGCAGGTCGGCCTTGAAGGTGTACGGCCCCATCGGGTCCAGACCGGCGCTCTCCAGCACATGGATCCGCTGCGTGCCCAGGTCGTACGGCTCGCGCCCGGCCGTGTAGTAGAAGTACCACCGCTTGCCGTTCGGGCCGTCCAGCAGATGGAACTCCGGCGCCCACATGGTGCCGGCCCCGTTCGGCCGGCTCAGGTTGAAGATCACCTGGTCGGTGGCCGTCGCGAGCCCCGCCAGCGTGCTCGACTTGCGCATGGTGACCGTCGAGTTCCAGGTCGTGGTGGCGAGGTAGTAGAACCCGTCGTAGTAGGTCAGCCAGGGGTCGGGCCCCTGCTGGGAGAGCGGGTTGGTGTAGGTCTTCGTCCCCGTGCCGCCGCCCGTGAAGCCGGGCAGCCGCCACACCCTGCCGTTCGCCGTCGCGCACGGCAGTTGCACCAGGTCGGTGTTCGAGGCCGACGAACCACCGCTCGGCGTCACGCACTTGCCGGAGCCGACGGAGACCAGGTTGAAGGTCCTGTCCGTTCCGCTCACCGACACGGGAGCGAGCCGCCACTGCTGGTTGGCCCCGCCGTGGCAGGGCCACTGGATCACGGCCGCGTCGTCCGCGGTGGACGCGCCGTGGACGTCGAGGCACTGACCGGACTGGGTGGTGATCGTGTAGGTGTCGTTCGACCCCGAGACCGGTATGAAGCCGAAGTTCTGGTTGGCTCCGGAGCCGCAGGAGAACGCCCGTAGCTGCGTCCCGTTGGTCGTCGAACCACCGGGGAGGTCCAGGCAGTTGCCGCCGTTCTGGTTCACCCCCGTCGAGGTGAAGTTGGCGGCGGCGGCAGCGGGCGACGGCGCGACCAGGAAAGCGACCGCCAGGGTGAACAGGGCGAGGAGGGCTGACAGACATCTGGAACGGGTCACGGGCCGTACACCTTTGCTTCCAGGAGGCCGACGGAGTTGGAGCCGTTACTGGTGAGAAGCACACGTAGTCGCGTGGTGTTCGTCGCGGTGAACGTGACGGTGTCGTACTGGTTCTTGGCCAGCGGATAGCCGCTCGCGCCCGGCACATCGACGTAGGCGCCGCCGTTCCAGTACTGCAGCTTCCATGAGGCGGGCATGTCGATGCCCTGGTCGTCGTCGAAGAAGTACACCTCGGCCCTGTCGACGGTCTTCGCCGACGGCCAGGTCAGCTCGGCCCACTGCTGTCCGGACTCCGGCCAGGTGCCCCAGCGAGGGTTCACGGTGTCGTTCGAGGAGGGCGGGTCGATCCCGTCGTTGACCGCGGCGACGCTCTCCCAGGAGGAGGTGTACGACGCGGACGCCGTCGCCGATGTCGCCAGGTTGGCCGGTGGCTGGACACCGCCCCGGTTGAAGACCTTCACCTCGGTCAGGCCCGTCTTGGCCCCGGAGGTGTTGGTCGCCAGGACCCGCACGCGCTGGGCACTGACCGCCGGGAACCGCACCAGGTTGTAGTTGGCCCGCGGTGACCCCGGGCTCTTGGTCTGGCCCGGCACGTCCACCCACGAACTGCCGTTGTGGTACTGGATGGTGTACGCGGACGGGGCCCGGTAGGTGGTGCTCGCCGGGCGGCTGTCCTTGAAGTACAGGCGCACCTCGTTGAGCGTGCGGGCCGTGCCGAAGTTCAGCTCGTACCAGTCCTGGCTGTTGGGGGAGCCGCCGGCGCCCCAGAACGGCTCGTTGGTCGGGTAGCCGTCGACCGCGCCGGCGGTGGTGCTGCCGGAGCCGGTGTGGGAGGCGGAGACCGTCGCACCGGAGGCCAGGTTGGTCAGGTCGGCGGTCAGGTCCACGCCCGCCTTGGCGAACATGTCGACCAGCCGGGGGCTGTCCTGCACGACCTGGTTGGGGGCCTTGAGGCCGGAGACGGCCGTGTGGTGGGTGACCGTGCCGCTCGTGGTGACGTCACCGGTCGCCGGGTCCCAGGTGAACGGCACCAGCGCGTTGACGGTGGCGACCCGGTTGCCGTTGACGTAGATCGAGTAGCCCTCCGGGATGCCGGGGTATCGCACCACGCCGTCGGCCGGGTCGTCCCAGACGATGGAGAGGTCGGCGCCCCGGTAGCGGAGGTTGTTGACGGTGAAGTGGTCCCAGCCGATGTCGATCGGGGAGAGCTCCACCTTGGCGTCGTTGCGCGGTCGCAGACCGGCCACGTCCTCGATGACGGTCCAGTTGCTGCTGCCCAGGATGTTGTGGTGGATCCAGGACCGGTAGTCGATGCTGCTGCCGTTCCAGTCGGCCCAGAACTCGTTGGCGTCGGGCCACTGGGTGTTGCCGCCGATGTACTGCGCCCAGGCGTTCCAGTAGAGCAGCTTCTTGTAGTCGGTGGCGTTCATCCAGGAGTTGGGGTAGTTGCGCAGCACCGAGGAGTAGAGCCGGAACTGGACGGTGGAGTTGATGGTGGAGAAGTTGTTGGAGCCCGGCTCACCGGCGTCCGCCGCCGCCTTCTTGTCGACCTGGTTGGCCGTGTAGAACGGGAAGACGGGGTACTGGGCCGGATCGTCGTACAGGCGCAGTGCCTGCTTGTAGGTCGCGGTGTTGGGGACGGCGCCGACCGCGAAGGGGTAGTAGTTGTTGATCTCCTTCCAGGGCACCCACTCGTTGGTCGACTTCAGCCGGTGCTCGAACAGTTGCCGGTTGGGGTTCCACAGCACGTTGAGGATCGCGTCCTTGATCTGGTTCGCCAGCGTGCGCATCTCGGTGGCCTTGGCCGTGTTGCCGACCGCCTCGTAGGCCTGCGCGGCGGCGAGCGCGCCGCTGTACTGGTAGGCGGACTCGGCGCGGTCCATGTTTCCGGGCTTCCAGTGGAAGGAGACCGCGTCGGCGTCGTTGCCGGTCAGGGCGCCCCAGTCGTACTCGATCAGCTTGTTGTTGTCGTGGTCGTAGTACGCGAGCTGGCCCTTGACGTCACCCTCGGCGTACTTGGCCAGGTTGCCCGCGATGGCCGGCTGGCCGCCGTGGATCTGGTAGCTCTTCCAGGCCGCCTCGGCGATGTACTGGGTGTAGCTGTTGGACCAGTTCTCCGGGTCCCCCGGGTTGTCCAGGAAGCGGCCGCCCTTGGAGGTCTGGCCGACGCTGAGCCAGTCCCCGTACGCGTAGGCGGGGTTGCGCAGGTACTTGAGGTCGTCGATGTGCATGGGCTGGGTGAGCGCGATCGCGTTGTTGTAGCCCAGGACGCCCTCGGTCGAGGTCGGGAACTGGAAGGTCTGCCCGGGGATGTCGGCGTCGAGGTTGTTGAAGCGCATCAGCCACCAGCGGTAGTAGATGCTCTTCTTGATCGCGCCCTCGGGCACGTCGATGTAGGGCACGTTCTGCGCCCACCACAGGTTGTAGGCCTTGACGTGGGTGGCGAACGCGGTCGCGGGGGAGTAGCCCGCGTAGGCGTTGTACTCGGTGAGCGACTCGGGGATCTCGTCGGTGACGAAGCCCATGACCACCTTGGCGGTCACCGTGGCTCCGGCGGCGATCGTCACGGACCGGTTCAGGCCGCCGCTGGAGACGGTGAAGCCGTCGCCGGTGAGCCGGGGACGGATGGTGGTGAGGTTGTTCTTGGCGCTCACCTGCCCGGTCAGCTCACTGCCGGAGCCCGTGGTGGCGTACGGGGAGGTCGCCCGCAACTGCAGCGTGGTGGAGCTGGTGCCGTTGTTCTTGATCGCCAAGTTGGTCACGGCGACGTTGTTGTCGGTGATGAACTTGGTCTGGTCGACCGTGATCGAGCCGCTGGTGTGCACGCTCTTCCAGTGGCTGGGCACCTGCCGGCGCTGGGAGACCTGCTCGGTGAAGGTGCCCGGGCTGATCGCGACCGTGTAGGCGCTGTTGTCGTTGATGCTCTCCCAGTAGGCGACTTTGCCGCCGAAACCGAGCTTCGAGGGGTCGTGCTCCTTCATGAAGACGGCCCGACCCCGGCTCATCAGCCAGGGGCCGGCCGGATCGTTGCCGGAGCGGGCGAGCAGGCGGTCCATCCAGAAGTCGGTGCCCGAACTCTCCGCGTCGTAGATGGCTTTCATCATGTCGCCCGTCGTGTGGGCGACGGGCGGTGCCGGGATCGCGGGACCACTGAACGTGGGGAACCCGATGGTCTGCGCGGCGGAGGCCGGGGTGACGGAACAGACGGAGCCGAGGATGAGCACGAGGGCGACGAGGAGGCGCTTCATGGAGGTGCTCCCTCTCCGGTTGACGGCATGCGGACAATGTCATGCGCCTGACATACGTGCGAGGAAACGGACCTAAAAGGTTTTCGCAACGTAGGAGCGGTCCGGGGAGGTGTCAAGAGGGGCGGCAGGCACCGGAATTGGGCCCCCCCCCCGCCCCCCGCCGCCCGCCCCCCGCCGCCCGCCGTTCAGGACAGTGGTGCCGTCGAGCCCCTGATCACCACGCGGCAGGGCAGCGCCTCGATCCCCGAGCGCCGCACCCCCGAGATCGCGGTGAACAGGGCGTGCGCGGCCGCGCGTCCGACCTGTTCCAGGTTCATGTCGACACTGGTCAGCGGCGGGCGCGAGGAGGACGTCAGGACCTGCCAGTTGTCGAAGCCCATGACCGCCACATCCTCCGGCACCCGGTGCCCCCGCTCGCGCAGTACGTCCATGACGCCGCGGGCTATCTGGTCGCTGCCGCACAGCACGGCGTCCAGGTCCGGGTGCCGGTCGAGGAGCAGCGCGGTGGCCGCCCGCCCCCAGCCCTCCGACCAGGCACCGAACCGCGGTTCGCCGACCAGGTCGAGACCGGCGTCGGCGAGCGCGGCCCGGGCGCCCTCGGCCCGGTCCCGTGCGGCGAGGTAGCCGGGGTCGCCGGTGATGTGCGAGATCCTGGTACGGCCGCAGGCCAGCAGGTGCTCCACCGCGATCCGGCCGGCGTCGACGTTGTCGGGGACGATGGACAGGTCCGCCGGATCGTCCGAGGGCGCGTACGCGTAGACGACGGGCACGGGCAGCTCGCGGCCCAGCGACGGCCGGGGGTCGGTCCGGCTGCCCACCACGATGAGGCCGTCGACCCGGCGCCCCAGCAACGCACGGACGTGGTGCTGCTCCCGGATCGCGTCACCGCGGGCGTCGCACAGGAACACCGCGACCTCGCCCGCGCCGAAGGCGTCCTCGGCGCCCATCAGGATCGGGATGCTGAAGCGGCCCTCCAGGTCGCTGGTGAGCAGGCCGACCGTGCCCGTCCGCCCGGCGAGCAGGCCGCGGGCCAGCTGGTTGGGCCGGAACGACAGCCGCTCGGCCGCCTCGATCACCCGCTGCCGGGTCTCGGCGCGGACCTGGCTGCGGCCGTTGAGCGCCTTGGACGCGGTGGCGATGGACACGCCCGCCAGCCGAGCGACGTCGCCGAGTGTGGCGGGATGCGAACGAGCGGGGCCGGTGGCCTGCGTCATGAGGGTTCTCCTGTCACGCGTCGCGTCAGTGAAACCGTACGCGAGAACTTTCGGAACTGGTGTGCCAAGTGCTGTTTCGCAGGTTTCGGCGATGCTCTTCAAGACGTTCCGTGCAAGGGGATTGACGGGCAGTGAGCGGGGTCCTAGCTTTCAGAAAGCCTTTTCGGTCCATTTCTGTCGAGGGGGAACGTCATGGGGAGCACGACCGGACGACGTGGACAGATGCGCCGACTCGCCCTCGGCGCCGTCGCATTGCTCACCACCGCGAGCCTGATCACGGCCTGCGGGTCGGGGGAGGACGGTTCGGGAGGAGGGGGAGGGGGCAAGGCGGCGGACGCGAAAGGCGTCGACGACGGCGCCACGTTGACGATGTGGACACGGGCCGCGACCAGACCGCAGAGCGAAGCACTTGTCAAGGCGTACAACGCCCACCACAAGAACAAGATCGAACTCACCGTCATCCCCACCGACGACTACCAGGCCAAGGTCGGCGCCGCCGCCGGCTCCCGTGACCTCCCCGACCTCTTCGCCTCCGACGTGGTCTTCGTCCCCAACTACACCTCCAGTGGCCTCTTCGCCGACCTCACCGACCGCGTCGACGCCCTTCCCTTCGCCGACAAGCTGGCCCAGTCGCACATCAAGGCAGGCACCTACGAGGGCAAGAAGTACGTCGTGCCGCACACCCTCGACCTGTCGGTGCTCTTCTACAACAAGGAGCTCTACAAGAAGGCCGAGCTGGACCCCGCGAAGCCGCCCACCACCCTGGCCGAGTGGGACCGCCAGGCCCGGGCCGTCGACGCGCTCGGCGGAGACGTCAACGGCACCTTCTTCGGCGGCAACTGCGGCGGCTGCGGCGTCTTCACCTGGTGGCCGTCCATCTGGGCCGCCGGCGACCAGGTGCTGAACGAGGACGGCACCGAGGCGAAGCTCGACTCCGCCACCGCGAAGAAGGTCTACGACACCTACCGCGGCTGGGTGAAGGACGACATCGTCGCCCCCGGCGCCCGCGACGAGACGGGCGCGACCTGGACCGGCGTCTTCCCCAAGGGCAAGGTCGGCGTGATGCCCATGCCGTCGACCACCCTCGGCCTGATGCCCAAGAACCTCGACCTCGGCGTCGCGCCCATCCCCGGACCCGACGGCGGCAAGTCCACCTTCGTCGGCGGTGACGCCATCGGCATCGCCGCCACCAGCAAGAAGGCCGACCAGGCCTGGAACTTCCTCGCCTGGTCCCTGGGCGACGAGGCGCAGGTCGACGTGGTCGCCGCGCACAAGGACGTGGTGGCACGCACCGACCTGGCGTCCAACAAGTACTCCGACGCAGACCCGCGCCTGGTCACCATCAACCAGCTCGTCGCGGACGGCCGCACCCCCTACGCGCTGAAGTTCGGGCAGACCTTCAACGACCCCAACGGGCCCTGGCTGAGCCTGATGCGCGACGCCGTCTTCGGCGACGGAGCGTCCGTGGAGAAGGACAACAAGGCCGTCAGCGCGTCGCTGGCCGACTGATCCGCCGTACCCCCACCGCACACCCGCGAGCCCCGCACCCCGCAAGCCCCGCACGTTGCTCCCACGTCACCCGGCAGAGGAGAGCCATGCAGGTGAAGGCGCCCGACCGAGCGGCCGCCGAGCACCGGGCGCCACCGCGACGCCCGGCAGACCGCCCCCGTCCCCCCGCGGCCCGGTGGTGGCGGTCCCGCACGGTCCAGGGCCTCGGCTACGCGGCCCCCACGGCCCTGTTCGTCGCGGTCTTCTTCCTGCTGCCCCTGCTGCTCGTCGGGCAGATGTCACTCCACGACTGGCCTCTGCTCGCCGGCGACCGGGGCGGCAACGCACCCGAGAACTACACCGACATCAGCGACAGCCCGCTGTTCTGGCCCGCCGTCCGCTTCACCCTCCTCTACACCGTGATCGTCACGGTCGTCCTCCTGGGCCTCGCGCTCCTGCTCGCCCTGCTGGTGCAGGAGTCCCGCCCCGGCGCCGGCTTCTTCCGCACGGTCTACTTCCTCCCCGGCGCCCTGGGACTCGCCTCCGCGTCCCTGCTGTTCTGGGGCCTGTACAGCCCCACCACCGGCCCCCTCACCGGCATCCTGGAGAAACTCGGCCTCGTCGACGACCCGGTGTCCTTCCTCGGCACACCGACCTCGGCCCTGCTGTCGACGGTGTTCCTCGTCGTCTGGAAGTTCGCCGGCTTCTACATGCTGATCCTGCTCGTAGGACTCCAGCGCATCCCCCACGAGATCTACGAGGCTGCGCGGATGGACGGCGCGAGCCGGGCCCAGATCTTCCGCTCCATCACCCTGCCCCTGCTGCGGCCCTCGCTCGCGCTGTCCCTGCTGCTGTGCGTGACCGGATCCCTGCTCGCTTTCGACCAGTTCTTCGTCCTCACCAAGGGCGGACCGGACAACAGCACCGTCACCGTCGTGCAGTTGATCTACCGGGAGGCGTTCCAGAAGCTGAACCTCGGCACCGCGGCGGCCCTGTCGATCATCGTGCTGGCCGCGCTGCTCCTGCTCAACATCGTGCAGTTCCGCGGCCTGCGCCGCGACGACGCGTCATGACCCCCGCCACCTTACGAAGGGACACCCCGGTGCTCACCCGCGCCCTCGGCCGGACGCCGTACTACGTCGTCGCCGGAGGTCTGGCCGTCATCTTCCTCTTCCCGCTGCTGTGGAACGCCTGGGCCTCGGTCAGCGCCCAGCCCGGTACCGCGCAGGACTCCGGCTACGGCCTCGGCAACTACAAGACACTGCTCGGTTACGACGCCGGCCTGTGGCGGTACCTCCTCAACAGCACCCTCGTCTCGGCACTCACCGTCGCCCTGACCCTCGGGGTGTCGCTGCTCGGCGGTTACGCCTTCGCCCGCTTCGACTTCCCCGGCAAGAACCTGCTGTTCCTGCTGACACTGGCCATCCTCATGGTCCCGTACGCCACCCTCCTCATCCCGCTCTACGTGCTGCTCGGCAGGCTCCACCTGCAGAACTCACTGATCGGGCTGAGCCTGGTGCTGACCATGTTCCAACTGCCGTTCGCCACCTTCATGATGCGGATCTCCTTCGAGGCCGTACCCCGCGAACTGGAGGAGTCGGCGCTCGTCGACGGCTGCGGCACGGCGGGCGCGCTGCGCCGGATCCTCCTCCCGGCGGTGCGACCGGGGCTGATCACCGTGGGGCTGTTCGCCTTCCTCGCCGCCTGGAACGACTTCATCGCACCTCTGATCCTCATCTCGGACAGCGAGAAGGCACCCCTGCCGCTGGCCGTCGCGAACCTGCGCCAGCAGAGCATGGGCGCCGTCGACTACGGCGCGACCGAGGCCGGCGTGGTCGTCCTCGCCGTCCCCTGCCTGCTGCTCTTCCTGCTGCTGCAACGCCACTACGTACGGGGTTTCATGTCGGGCGCGCTCAAGGGCTGAGGCGCCGGACCACAGAGAGCGGACAACCGAAAGGACGTACCGAAGGCATGAACTGGTGAGGGAGAACACGGCGCGCTCGTCCGTCCTGCCGGTGGCGCCGAGCCGGGGACGGCTGCGGCCGCTCGGTCTCGACGAGGTCAGGATCACCGGAGGCTTCTGGGGCCGGCGCCGGCACACCAACGCCACCGCCACACTCGGCCACTGCCTCGACTGGATGGAACGCGTCGGCTGGACCGGCAACTTCCGGGCCGCCGCCGAGGGACGGATCCACCGCGACCGACGGGGCCGGGAGTTCGCCGACTCCGAGATGTACAAGCTGCTCGAAGCCATGGCCTGGGACGGCGTCTCGCACGACGTTTCGCACGACCTCTCGCACGCCGCGGAGATCGCGACGTTCAGCGACGTCGTCGCCTCCGCCCAGGAACCCGACGGCTACCTCAACACCGCCTTCGGACGCCCCGGACAGCAGCCCCGCTACAGCGATCTCGAATGGGGCCACGAGCTGTACTGCTACGGGCACCTGATCCAGGCGGGAGTGGCGCAGACGCGGGCCGGCGGCGAGGGCGAGCTCGCGAAGATCGCCCGCCGGGCCGCCGACCACGTCTGCGTCACCTTCGGCCCGGGCGGCATCGAGGGCGTCTGCGGGCACCCCGAGATCGAGACCGCCCTGGTCGAACTGGCCCGGGCGACCGGGGAACAGCGCTACCTCGACCAGGCGGCCCTCTTCCTCGGTCGGCGCGGCCGGCGCACCCTCGCCGACATCGAGTTCGGCCGCGCCTACTTCCAGGACGACATGCCCGTCCGTGACGCCACCGTGCTGCGCGGCCACGCCGTCCGCGCCCTCTACCTCGCGTCCGGCGCCGTCGACGTGGCCGTGGAGACCGGCGACGAGGACCTGCTCGCCGCGGTCGTACGCCAGTGGGAGGCCACGGTCGCCCGCCGCACCTACCTCACCGGCGGCATGGGCTCCCACCACCGCGACGAGTCCTTCGGCGACGACTTCGTACTGCCGCCCGACCGCGCCTACTCGGAGACCTGCGCCGGCGTCGCCTCCGTGATGCTCAGCTGGCGACTGCTGCTCGCCACCGGCGACCCGCGCTACGCCGACCTCGCCGAACGCACCCTGTTCAACGTGGTCGCGACCTCCCCGTCCGAGGACGGCCGGGCCTTCTTCTACGCCAACACCCTGCACCGGCGCCACCGGGGCACCGTGCCGCCCGCGGACCGTGACAGTCCGCGCGCCGAGTCGAGCCTGCGGGCCCCCTGGTTCGCGGTGTCGTGCTGCCCGACCAACGTGGCCCGGACACTGGCGGCCCTGCCCGCGTACCTGGCGACGGCGGACGACCACGGCATCCAGCTGCACCAGTACGCGGACGCGGAGATCACCACCGTCCTCTCCACCGGCCGGCCCGTCGCACTGCGGCTCCGTACCGACTACCCCTCCGGAGGAAGCGTGACCGTGCGGATCGGCAGGTCCCCGGACCAGCCCTGGACCCTCTCCCTGCGCGTCCCCGCCTGGACGCGGGGCGCCACCGTGTGGCTGGTCGAACCGGACGGCGTACGGCGGGCCGTGGCACCGGGTACGGCCGAGGTCACCCGCGTCTTCCGGCCCGGCGACGAGGTACGGCTCGAACTGCCCGTGACACCGCGCTGGATCACGGCCGACCCGCGCGTCGACGCGGTGCGCGGCACGCTGGCCGTGCAGCGGGGGCCGCTGGTGTACTGCGCCGAGTCCGTCGACCTGCCCGACGGACACGAGGTCGACGCCGTACGGGTGGATCCCTCCGCCGAGCCCGCGGACGGGCCGGACGACACCGTTGTCGTAGCCGGTGCACTCGCCGCGCCGGGCCCGGAGCACGACGCCCCGTGGCCGTACCGGACGCCCGACGAGGACTCCGCCCCTGCCGCGGACCCGGCGGGGATCGTTCTCGTTCCCTACCACTCCTGGGCCAACCGCGGCCCCTCGACGATGCGGGTGTGGCTGCCGACGGAGGAACCGGCCCGCACCGGTACAGGGAGGTAGCCGTGCCACGACCGCGAAGACGACACCACCGCCGAAGCACGGCCGTGGCGCCGGTCCTGGGACTGCTCGCCACCCTCGCCACCGCCACCCCCGCCACGGCGGACAACGCGGACATCGGCTACCCGGTCTACTCCGGCTCCGCGCACCCGGTGCCGGAGTTGCCGGCCGGCTTCTCCACCCACCGCACCCTGCGCGCCCAGTTCGAGGCCGACCGCAAGGCGGGCGACGGGACCGACTTCTGGATGGACCGCATGCTGGCCCGCAAGGGCGAGGACCCGTCGGGGGACTGGCTGTTCACCCGGGGCCGGGCGGTGTTCATGAAGGAACACGACCCCGACCGGCTCGGGTTCGCCGGCAAGGTCGCGTACTGGGAGAGCATCGACAACCGGTCCGCGTACACCGTCGACCTGTCCGTGAACGGCGAGAAGCTCACCCTCCGCGAGGACACCGCCGCCCGCACCCAGACCCCCAGCTACTGGCGCAGCGTGTTCACCCACGAGGCCACCGGACTGAAGGTCACCCAGACCAAGTTCATCACCGACGCCGACGTGGCCGTGACCAACCTGGCCGTCACCAACACCGGTTCCGCGCGCCGTGCGGTCACGCTGCGCGCCTCGTCGCCGTACACCACGTCCCCCGAAGGCCGTGAACTCACCGGTGCGGTGCCCGCGAAGAACAACCTCACCACGGTCTTCCCCCGGCTCAGCGGCGACGGCTTCGCCCCCGACGAGCAAGCCCTGACCCGGAACCTCACCGTGCCCGCCGGCCGCACCCTCACCACCAAGGTCCAACTCGGTTTCGTCACAGAGGAGATCGGCCGCTCCCGCACGGAGTACGACGCGGTGCGCACCGCCACCCCGGCCGCCGCCTTCCGCACCCATGTGCAGACGTACAACCGCTGGTGGGGGGAGAACCTGCCCTACCTCGACGTTCCCGACGACAACATCGAGAAGACGCTCTACTACCGCTGGTGGCTGCTGCGTTACAACTACCTCGACGCCGACATCCCGGGCAACGACTACCAGTTCCCCACCTCCATGGAGGGCGTGCTCGGCTACAACAACGCCATCGCGCTGACCGTCGGCATGTTCGTCGACGACCTCAAGTACCTGCGCGACCCGAGCTACTCCTACGGTCCCTGGGTGTCCGCGGGCGAGGTGTCGAAGAACGGCAAGTACACCGACAACCCGGGCGACCCGGAGAACTGGTCCAACAGCTACACCCAGTACATCTCCGAGGCCGCCTGGCGCTCCTACCAGGTGCACGGCGGACCCGACGGCGTGGTGCGCAACCTCGCGCGGTACGCCGAGAAGGACGTCAGGGGCCAGCTCGAGAACTACGACCACGACGGCAACGGGCTGATCGAGTACGACTGGGGCGCGATGACCGGCAACGACGCCGACGCGGTGTCGTTCGACTGGAAGCCGGGCAACATGGACCGCGCCGAGTCGGCGTACGTCCACAGCAACGCCACGGCCGCGGCCCGCGCCTACGACCTGCTCGGTGAGAAGGACAAGGCCGACGAGATGCGCGGGGTCGCGCAGCGCGTCAAGGACGGAGTCCTGAAGTACCTCTGGGATCCGAAGGACAAGCTGGTCAAGCACCGGCACGTCGCCAGCGACACCCTGGTGCCCTGGAAGGAGATCAACAACTACTACCCGTACAGCGTGGGCCTGATGCCCACGCCGGACGAGGACCCGCAGTACCTGGAAGCCCTGCGGCTGTGGGCGGACGACAAGCAGTACCCCGTCTTCCCGTTCTTCACCGCCAACCAGGCCGACAAGGCGGAGGCGGCGGAGCAGGGGCACCCGGGGAGCAACAACTTCTCCGTCATCAACTCCACCGTCACCTTCCGCTTCCTCTCCTCGGTGCTGCGGAAGTACCCGAACAAGTACATCGACAACA
The DNA here is from genome assembly GCF_000720255.1 of Streptomyces griseus subsp. griseus. Classification (GTDB taxonomy): domain Bacteria; phylum Actinomycetota; class Actinomycetes; order Streptomycetales; family Streptomycetaceae; genus Streptomyces; species Streptomyces griseus_I. Next base: position 103,031 of record NZ_JOJE01000004.1, read on the forward strand.
GCTGGTACAAGAAGCTGCTGTCCTGGAACGCCTGGTCCCACTACGTCGACGGCGACAACCGGTGGCCCGACCAGAACGAGTTCTGGTCCGACGGCAGCGCCGACCCGCAGAAGATCGGCTACCGCTCCTGGATCCACCACACCATCCTCGGCACCACCAACTGGACCGTCATCGAGGACGCGATGGGATTCCGGCCGCGCGACGACCGGAAGATCGAGTTGTCGCCGATCGACATCGACTGGTCCCACTTCGCGGTGACCGACATCAACTACCGCGGCACCGACGTGGCCGTACTGTGGGACCAGCCGGGCGACGAAAAACGGCCGTACGGCAAGCGAGTCCCCGAGGGGTACTCCCTCTACCTCGACGGGAAGCTCGCCCTGACCGCCGACCGCCTCACCCACCTCGTCTACGACCCCGTCACCCGCAAGGTCACCTTCCCCGACGGCGGCGGGGCCAAGGCCCGGACCACCGGGCTGCGTACGGCCGTCGCCGAACCGCAGGCCGTGCGGTACGGCCCGAAGGACCGGGTCACCGACCTCTTCGCCAAGGCCGGCCGGGACCTGACGGGCAGAGCGAAGGACGACCTCGCCGTCGGCGCCACCGCCCGCGCCTCCCACGAGGCACCCGGCCGGGGAGTGGCGGGAGCGGTGGACGGCTTCACGATCAACGAGCCCTTCTGGGGCGCACGAGGGTCGGGCAACGCCGAGGACTGGTACGAGATCGACTTCGGGCGCTCGCGTCAGGTCGACGACGTCAGGGTCCACTTCTACAGCGACAAACGGCCCGGCGGATACGCCGAACCCGCCCTCTACAGCGTCCAGTACCAGGACGGCGGCGGGCAGTGGAAGGACGTGCCCGGCCAGGTCAAGTCGCCCGTGTACCCGCGGGCCAACCTCAACGAGGTGCGCTTCCGTAAGCTCACGACGGGCAAGCTGAGGGTGCTGATGCGTCACCGCGACGGTCACACCAGCGGACTGAAGGAGATCCAGGCGTTCGCCACCGGCGTCCGGCCCCCGGCGGCCCGCAACCACGCGCCGTACGTCGAGGCATGGCGGGACACCACCTACAGCCGGCCCGGGCAGGTCCGGTTGACGGGGATCGTCGAGGACGACGGGCTGCCGGAGCGCAAGCTGTCGTCCTCGTGGAGGGCGGTGGGCGGCCCCGAGGGCGCCGCCGTCATCCTCGACACCCCGAACGCCCCGACCACCGTCGCCCGCTTCACCGAGCCCGGCACCTACACCCTCGAACTCACCGCCACCGACGGCGCGTCGACGTCCTCGAAGCAGGTCGTGGTCAAGGCGGAGGGGCTCGCCGACGGCCAGGTCAACGTGGCCCCGGCCGCGACACCCACGGCGTCCTACACCTCGGGCTGGGAGTCGGTCGCGGCGATCAACGACGGCCGCGAACCCGTCTCCTCCTCCGACGCCCCACGCTGGGGCAGCTGGCCGCAGAAGGGCACCCAGTGGGTCCAGTACACCTGGGACGAGCCGGTCCGTGTGGACGGCTCCGACCTGTACTTCTTCCGTGACGCCCAGCCGGGCGCGGCCGACGGCGTCGGCGTCCCGGCCTCCTGGGTCATCGAGTACCGCGACGGCGACACCTGGCGCGAGGTCGCCTCGCCCAGCGGCTACGGCACCCAGGAGGACCGCTACAACCGGACCACCTTCACGCCGGTCACCACCACCGCCCTGCGCGCCCGGCTGACCGGACACCCGAACCTGGCGCTCGGCGTGCAGGAGTGGAAGGTGTACGCCGAGACACCGGAGTCCGTGCGCGAGGTCCACGTCCCCACCCCGCGCGGCAAGATCCCCGAACTGCCGCGCGAGGTGACCCTGATGTACCCGGACGGCTCCACGGCCCGCTCGCCCGTCGCCTGGCCCGCCCTCACCGCGGACCAGGTCGCCGAGGGCGGCACCAGCGTACGGATCACCGGGCTCGCCGACCGGGCCGGCCGGCCCGTCACCGCGACCGTGTGGGTGCGGCAGACGGACGCCGTCGAGATCACCAGCATCGCGGAGGAGCGGGTCACCGCCCGCGCCGGACGGGCACCCACGCTTCCCGCGACCGTCGTCGCCACCTACAACGACGGCTCGAAGGACAGCGGCGTCCCGGTGACCTGGGACCCGGTGGACCCGGACCGCTACGCCGGGCCCGGGACCTTCGAGGTGAAGGGCACCGTGGCGGGCACCACGTACCGCGCCACGGCGACCGTCACCGTGACCGCCCCCTCATGACCATCCGTCCCCCCTCCCGTCCCATGCCCGCCGACGACCGACGATCGGAGACCGAGCGTGTCCCAGCCCCCCACCCGCCGCCGCGTACTGAGCCTCGCGGCAGGTACGGTGGCCGCCGTACCCCTCGTGCAGGCGGCCACCCCGGCCCAGGCCGCCCCCGCCCCGCCGGCCCCGGCTGCGGCGCCGACCCCGCCCACCTGGGCCGTACAGCCCTTCCCGCTCGACCGGGTGACCCTCGGCGACGGTGTCTTCCGCCGCAAGCGCGATCTGATGCTCGACTACGCCAGGTCCTACCCGGCCGACCGCATCCTGGCCGTCTTCCGGGCCAACGCCGGGCTCGACACCCGCGGCGCCCGGCCGCCCGGCGGCTGGGAGACCTCCGACGGCAACCTGCGCGGCCACTTCGGCGGACACTTCCTCACCCTGATCGCCCAGGCGTACGCCGACACCAGGGAGCCCGCGCTCAAGGCCAAGCTCGACTACCTGGTGACCGCGCTGGGCGAGTGCCAGCAGGCCCTGGCCGAGCACGGCACACCCAAACCGAGCCACCCCGGCTTCCTCGCGGCGTACCCGGAGACGCAGTTCATCCTGCTGGAGAGCTACACGACGTACCCCACCATCTGGGCGCCGTACTACACCTGCCACAAGATCATGCGCGGTCTCCTCGACGCGCACACCCTCGCCGGGAACGCCCAGGCCCTGACCATCGCCTCGAAGATGGGCGACTGGGTGCACAGCCGCCTCGGCCGGCTGCCGAAGGCGCAGCTGGAACGCATGTGGTCGATCTACATCGCCGGTGAGTACGGCGGGATGAACGAGGTGCTGGCCGACCTGTACGCCCTCACCGGACGGCAGGAACACCTCGCCGCCGCCCGCTGCTTCGACAACACCGCGCTCCTGGACGCCTGCGCCGAGGACCGCGACATCCTCGACGGCCGGCACGCCAACCAGCACATCCCCCAGTTCACCGGCTACGTCCGGCTCTCCGACCACACGGGGGAGGAGAGGTACGCCGCCGCGGCCCGCAACTTCTGGGGCATGGTCGTCGACCCGCGGACGTACAGCCTGGGCGGTACCGGGCAGGGTGAGATGTTCCGGGCACGGGGTGCCATCGCGGCCACCCTGGGTGACAACAACGCCGAGACCTGCGCGACGTACAACATGCTGAAGCTGAGCCGGCAGCTGTTCTTCCGGGAGCCGGACCCGGCGTACATGGACTACTACGAGCGGGGCCTGACCAACCACATCCTCGCCTCCCGGCGGGACGCCCCCAGCACGACCAGCCCGGAGGTCACCTACTTCGTCGGTATGGGCCCGGGGGTCGTGCGCGAGTACGACAACACCGGCACCTGCTGCGGCGGCACCGGCATGGAGAACCACACCAAGTACCAGGACTCCGTCTACTTCCGCTCCGCCGACGGCAACGCGCTGTACGTCAACCTCTACCTCGCCTCGACGCTGCGCTGGCCGGAGCGGGGCTTCGTCGTCGAGCAGACGAGCGACTACCCGGCCGAGGGGGTGCGCACCCTGACCTTCCGCGAGGGCAGCGGGAGGCTCGACCTGAGACTCCGGGTGCCGTCCTGGGCGACGGGAGGCTTCACCGTCACGGTCAACGGGGTCCGGCAGCGCGTCGAGGCGGTGCCCGGCAGCTACCTGACGCTGAGCAGGAGCTGGCGCCCGGGCGACCAGGTGAAGGTCTCCGCTCCGTACCGCCTGCGCGTCGAGAGGGCCCTGGACGATCCCACCGTCCAGTCGGTGTTCTTCGGACCGGTCCTGCTGGTCGCGCGCAGCCCGGAAACGGGTTTCCGTGCCTTCTCCTTCTACAAGTACTTCACCCTTCGCGGCGACCTCGCCGACTCCGTCCGCCCCGAGGGCCGCCCGCTGCACTTCACGACCCACGGCCTGACGCTCGCCCCGTTCCATATCGCGGACGACAGCCGCTACCACGCCTATTTCAAGCGCTCCGAGCCCGTCGTGGTCTTCGGCACGGCCGACTCGGGGGTGCCGAACCGGGCCCGCGCCGACGGCCTGACCTTCCTCGACGTGCTCTGGCAGCAGGCACCGTTCGCGACCTCCGGCCGCTTCGTGACGGCGGTGCGCACCCTCGCCGACGGCTGGCAGTCGCAGGGGCTGTTCACCCGCGCCGAACGGGACCGTGTGGTGGCGGCGGCGGTCGGCGCACGCCTGCGGCACTGAACCCCCGGTCCCGTCACGCCCGCCCGTGCGCCTCCTGCGAGCGGCGTGACAGCGAGTCGATGACCACCGCGGCGAAGAGCACCCCTCCCGTGATCATGAACTGGACCGCGGCAGGGGTGTCCGTGATCGCCATGCCCGAGGCGATCGACTGGATGACCAGCATGCCGAGCACCGCCGACCAGGTCGTACCCCGTCCGCCGAACAGGCTCGTGCCCCCGATGACGGCCGCCGCGATGGCGTTCAGCAGCAGCACGCCCGAACCCGAACTCTGGCTCACCGAGGTGATCCGGGACGCCAGGAACAGGCCGCCGATCGCGGCCATGGTGCCCGAGATCGCGAGCACCGCCGTCTGCACCCGGGTCACGCTGAGACTGGCACGCCGGGCCGCCTCGACGCCGCCGCCGAGGGCGTAGACCTGCCGCCCGTAGTGCGTGCGGCGCAGGAGGAGGTCGAGGCCGGCCACCATCATCAGGAAGATCAGAAGGGCGAGCGGCAGCCCCTGGAAGCGGTTGAGCACGTACGCGGCGGCGAACGCGATCACCGCGACCACCCCGGTTCGGGTCGCGATGCTGCCCAGCGAGCGGTGCGGCATGCCGACGGCCTGGCGGCGCCGCCGGTCCTGGTACGCCACGAGGAACACCAGCCCGGCGCCGACCGCCGCCACGGCGTACGCGACGGCGTCGCTGGTGAAGTAGTAGCTGGTCAGCTCGGCGACCAGGCCGTTCTCGTCGAGGTTGACGGTGCCGCTGGTGCCCAGGATGGACAGCATGAGGCCGTTCCAGGTGAGCAGCCCCGCCAGGGTGACGACGAACGCCGGCACCCGGGTCCTGGCGAACGAATAGCCCTGGACGGTTCCCGCCACCGTTCCCGCGAGCACCGCGACGACGAGGGCCAGCCACTCCGGCACACCGCTGTTCACGTTGAGCACGGCGAAGACGGCCGCGGCGAGCCCGCTGATCGAACCGACCGACAGATCGAGCTCGCCGAGCAGCAGGACGAAGACGATGCCGACGGCGATCAGCCCCGTGCCCACGATGTCCACGCTGAGGTTGGACAGGTTGCGGGGTGAGAGGAAGTTCGGGTTGAGGGACTGGAAGACGATCCAGATCGCGGCGAGGACGAGGACGACGGGGAGGGAACCCAGCTCACCGGCGCTCAGCTTGCGCCGGATGACGGTGACCCAGCCCTCCACCGTCCCGGTGAAACGCTTCCCTTTCACCAACCCGCCTCCCGGGGAACCATGCGGCGGGGCACGTTCTCCGTGGCGCCGGTGATGGAGGAGATGATCTGTTCCTGGGACGCGGTGTTCACGTCGAAGAAGCCGTTGTTGCGACCGAGCCGCAGCACGGCCGCACGGTCCGCGAGGGCCTTGACGTCGCCCATGTTGTGGCTGATCAGCAGCACGCCCAGGCCGCGCTCGCGCAATCGGTCGACGAGGTCGAGGACCTCGCCGGTCTGCTCGATGCCCAAAGACGCGGTCGGTTCGTCCAGCAGGAGGACCCGCGGTTCCCCGAGCAGCGAACGGGCGATCGCGACCGTCTGCCGCTGACCACCGGAGAGCGAGACGACCGGAGCGCGCAGATCGGGGATACCCCTGGTCAGGCGTTTCAGCAGTTGGAGGGAGTGGCGCTCCATCTCCACCTCGTCGAGGAACCCGAACTTGCGGATCTCCCGCCCGAGGAACAGGTTCCCGACGACGTCGAGGTTCCCGCACAGCGCGAGGTCCTGGAAGACGGTGGCGATGCCGAGGTCCTGCGCGTCATGGGGACGCCTGATGTGGACCGGCCGCCCCTCCCACTCGATCACGCCCTTGTCCGCGGGGGCCACCCCGGCGATCACCTTGACCAGGGTGGACTTGCCCGCCCCGTTGTCGCCCAGCAGCGCGACGACCTGGCCGGCGTGGATCTCCAGCTCGATGTCGGTCAGGACCTCCACGACGCCGTAGCGCTTGCACACGCCGCGCAGGGCCAGCAAGGGGGGACTCGGCACGGATCCATCTCCTTCCCGGGCCCCGGAGCGGCCGGGACCGCCCTGTCAGGTCAGCCCGGCCTCGGCGCAGGCGGCTTCGATCTCGGGGGTGCAGATCTGCCGGATCGTGTAGACGCCGTCCTTCACCACCGTGTCCTTGATGCTGTCGGCGGTCACGGACACCGGGGAGAGCATGACGGCCGGGACCACCTTCCCGGCGCTGGTCGTCACCTTGTCCTCGGCGACCCGGTCGAGCTTCTCGCCCCGCGCCGCGGCCACGGCCAGGGCGGCACCGCCGGACGCCTCCGGGGCGAAGGGCTTGTAGACGGTCATGTACTGGTCGCCGGCGACGATGCGCCGCAAGGCCCCCAGTTCGGCGTCCTGACCGGTGACCGGGGGCAGCGGGGTGACCTTGTTCGCCCTGAGGGCCGAGATGCTGCCGGCGGCGAGTCCGTCGTTGGCGGCGTACACCCCGTGGATGTTGCCGACACCGAGGGCGGAGATGGCCCCGGCCATGTTGGTGTTCGCGTTCTCCGTCCGCCACTGGAGGGTGTCGTAGGCCTTTCCGATCTTCACCTTCCCCTGGAGCACGGACAGCGCGCCCTTCTTGAACGACGACGCGTTGGGGTCGGTGGGATCGCCGTTCATCATCACGATCTGCCGGTCGTCCCCGGCGTCCGGATCGTCGTCCATGGCCTTCAGCAGCGCTCCGCCCTGGAGCCTGCCGACCTCCTCGCCGTCGAACGAGACGAATCCCGCGATCGGACCCCGGGCGAGGCGGTCGTAGGCGATGACGGGGATGCCCGCCTGGTCCGCCTTGCGGACGGCAGGACCGAGCGAGCGGGCGTCCACCGCCACGAGCACGATGGCGTCGACCCCCTTGGTGACCATCGAGTCCATCTGTTCCTGCTGGAGGGCCACGTCGTTCTTGGCGTTGGCGTGCTCGACCACGCAGTCGGCGCAGCGCTGCTCGATCTCCTTCTCCAGCAGGGGCCTGTCCTGTGTCTCCCAGCGGGCCGTGGTGGCGTCCGGCAGCAGCAGACCGATCGTCGGTGGATCACCGCCGACGGCGTCGTTCCCCTTGCCCGCGCCACAGGCCGCGAGGGCGACCGCCGTCGAGAGCGCGGCCACCGCGACGGCCGCGCCCCGGATGCAGGCCATCATGTGCGGGACCTCCCTTGTCCGCCGGCGCGGTGCGACGGCGGAGGAACGGCGCACGCGCAGCTCGCTGCCGGGGGTACGAAGGCGGCGGGCCGGCCGGGGCCGGCGATGACGCGATGCGCCAGCGTGCCGCCGACCGAGCCGATGCGGACGCGGCGCGAGGGCGTCGCATGCGGCAGCCGGGGCCGGTGGCCGTGCCCAAGGCTGCGGGTCGCACGACTGCGGCTCGGAGGGTCGCGGCGTGTCGGCGCCCGTCCCGGCGCGGTGGGTCCGTCGCCCGACCCGCCAGGTACATTCGGCTTCCGCATCGAGCATGGCGACTCCCGGCCTCCTCACCGTGCCACGCGTCGACCACGTCGTCAGTCTGTCACCGGGCACGGTGAACTGCGAGCGCAGCTGCTTCGGCCACCGACCGGCTCGGCGGCAGACAATTCTGGGCATAGGACGGCAGACAATTCTGGGCATAGGCGAGAATCGTACGCGTATACATAGATCTGTCCGGTTAGCCGGTTTATGCGATTCTGGTGTGTGGGTGCCCCGATCTCATCCTGTCGGCACCTGCGGCATGGACGGGAGGTAGGTTGCGGACATGCCTCATGACGGCCCTGCCCGGGCCGGGGTCTCGCAGCAGCGGGTGTCCGAGGCCTCGGTCGCGGACACCGGTTCAGCGCCGCCGGTGTCCGAGGCCGCCGCGAGCGACCGGGCCCTGACCTTCGCCGGAGTCGCGCTGGCGGCGCTCTATGTGTCCGAGGCCGGCGCCGAGCTCCTGCTGGTGGAAACCACCGGACCTTCCGGCGCCGAGGGGTTCGGGCTGCCGGAGAAGCTGCCGTTGTCCGGTGATTCGCCCGCGGCGCACGCCTTCCGCGCCGACCGGCCCGTCTGGCTGAACCCCGTGGCCCTCGCTTCCTACCCCCAGGGTGGCCCGTCGCCCGCGCGCGCAGACGTCTCGTTCGGCGTGTTGCCGCTCGGCAGGGACGGCGGACGGCTGGGCTGCCTCGTGGTCGTGGGCGACTCCCCGAACGGCTTCGAGGCCGAGCAGCGCGGTTTCCTCGAGCGGTACGCCGACGCGGTCGCCGGCCTGCTGCCCGCCGCGAACGGCCGGGCCGCGGCGCCGCCGTTGCTGCGTCCGGCCCTGCGCAGCCTGCGCGCCGGCTCCTTCGTGCTGGTGCCGGACACCGGCCTGATCGAGGCGGACGAGACGCTGCTCGAACTCGTCGGCATCACGCCGGACGACTTCGACGGCAAGGCCGACACCCTGCTCGCGCACGCCCTCCCCGAGGACATGCACGCCCTGATGTCGGTGCTGGAGCCGTCCCCGCAGGCGTTCGGCAGGCGGGAACTGGAATTCCGGGTCCGCCGTCCCACCGGTGAGATGCGCTGGCTGAGCCTGAGCTGCCGGGTCGTGGCGGGCACCGACGAGCGGCCGGAGCAGGTGCTCGGCGTGGTGACGGCGACCGCCGTGCTGCGCCGCAGCGCCGACGACGTGTCCCGCATCCAGTGGCTGACCGCCGCGCTCGACGACGCCGCCACCGTCCGTGACGTCAGCCGGATCGTGGTCACCGCGCTGCGCGAGCCGCTCGGCGCCGACCGCGTGGCCCTCGCCGAACTGCAGGACGACCGGCTCATGGTGACGATGCTCGACCCGCCGCAGCCCGAGGCATGGCCGGACATCTGGCGCGCCGAATGGCGTTCGGAGTGGCCCGACGCCCCGATCAGCGGTCTGCCCACCCTCCAGATGGCGCTGCGCGACGGGCGGACCGACCTGTGGCCCGCCGGTACGGTCCTGGAATCCGGTCTGGCGGGCATCGGCAGCGGCGGCCTGGCCGTGCTGCCGCTGCCCGCCAAGGGCAGGATCGCCGGCGTGTGCCTGGTCGGCTGGGACCAGCCGCACGACTTCGTCCCCGAGGAGCGCTCCCTGCTCACCGCGACCGCGGCTCTGGTCGGGGAGGCCCTCAAGCGGGCGCACGCGCACGACGCCGAGCAGGAGCTCGCCACGATGCTCCAGCGCAGCCTGCTGCCCCGCCGCCTCCCCCAGCTGCCCGGTGGAACCGCGGTCGCCCGCTATCTGCCGGCCCGGCGGGGGCTGCAGGTGGGCGGCGACTGGTACGACGTCATCGCGCTCTCCGAGGACCGCGTGGCCCTGGTCATCGGCGACGTCCAGGGGCACAGCGCCGGAGCCGCGACGATCATGGGCCAGATGCGTACGGCGGTCCGGGCCTACGCGGTGGAGGGGCACCCGCCTGACGTGGTCGTCTCGCACGCCAACCGCCTCCTGGTCGGCATGGAGACCGACCTGTTCGCCACCTGCTGCTACGCCGAGCTGGACCTGGAGGAGGGCAACACCCTGTTCGTCCGGGCCGGCCACCTCGCCCCGCTGCTGCGCCACCCCGACGGCGTCACCGAGGAGGTCGAGGTCGAGGGCGGACCCCCGCTCGGCATCCTCGCGGAGGCGGAGTTCCCCATGACCGCCGTCGCCCTGGCCCCCGGCACGGTGCTCGCCCTGGTCACCGACGGCCTGGTCGAGGCCGCCGACCTGCCCCTCGACGAGGGCATGGAACGCGTGCGCGCCGCGCTCGCCGTGGTCGACCCGGCGGACCCGGGGCGGATGGCCGACCAACTGCTCGGCGAGATCGGCCGCCGTGAGGACGACGTGGCCCTGCTGGTACTGCGCTACGACGGCATGGAGAGCCGCCCCATCCGGGCCGGCTGGGCGGTGTGGCGGCTGCCCGACGCCGTCATGCACGCCCGCCGTTTCACCGCGCGCACCCTGCGCCGCTGGAGGGTCGAGGAGGTGTCCGACACGGTGCTGCTGGTGGTGTCCGAGCTGGTCACCAACGCCCTGGTGCACACGCAGGGGCCGGTCCGCGTCGATCTGATGCTGCGCGGCGACCGGGTGCGGGTCTGTGTGAGCGACTCCTCGCCGCGGGCGCCCGCCAAGCCGGTGATCGTGGACTGGGAGTCCACCGGCGGCCGGGGCCTGTTGCTGGTCGAGGCGATGGCGGAGTCCTTCGGCACGGTGCCGGTGGCCGGCGGCAAGCAGGTGTGGAGCGAGATCGCCGTACCGCGCGACGAGCCGGATCCCGCGCAGGCGACGCCGCGCAAGGAAGGCTGGGAGCTGTCATGAGGGCCCGGGTGTGGCAGGGGCTCGCGGTGTTCGCCGCCGGACTGCTGACGCTGACGTCGACCGCCTGCGGCGGAGGCGACGGCGCGGGAGGCTCCGACGACTTCACCGTCGGCCTGCTGCTCCCCAACCGGACGACCCCGCGGTGGGAGAAGTCGGACCGGCCGCTGATCGAAAAGCGGGTCAAGGAGCTCTGCCCCGGCTGCACCGTGGACTACGCCAACGCCGACGACGACGCGGCGCGGCAGCGACAGCAGATGGTCACCATGATCACCAAAGGGGCCCGGGTCCTGATCCTCGACGTCGCCGACACCAGGGCGCTGCGCTCCTCGATCCAGGAGGCCCGCAAGGAGGGCGTGCCCGTCGTCGCCTACGACCGGCTCGCCGAGGGCCCGATCTCGGGCTACGTCACCTTCGACGGCGCCCAGGTCGGCCGGCTCCAGGGCGAGGCGCTGCTGAAGGCCGTGGCGAAGCGGGGGACCGGCAAGGACGTCGTCATGATGAACGGCGATCCGACCAGCGCCAACGCGGCCTGGTTCCGCAGGGGCTCGCTCTCCGTCCTCAAGGACAGGGTGATCATCAGCAGGTCGTACGACACCCAGGACTGGAGCACGGAGAACGCCCACACCAACATGGCCGCGGCCATCGCCGCCCTGGGCCCGAACCGGATCGACGGCGTCCTCGCGGCCAACGACGACATGGCCGCGGGTGTCATCTCCGCTCTCAAGAGCGCCCGGGTCAGCAACCTGCCTCCCGTCACCGGCCAGGACGCCGATCTCGACGCCGTGCGGCGCATCGTCAAGGGCGAGCAGTACATGACGGTCTACAAGCCGTTCGACGAGGAAGCGAACGCGGCCGCGGAGATGGCGGTGGCGCTGGGGCGCGGCGAGGACCTCAGCGGCATCGCCACCACGACGTTCGACAGCCCCACCACACCGCGCATCCCCGCGGTGCTGCTCACCCCGCAGTCGGTGACCGTGGACAACATCGAACAGACCCTCGTCGCGGACGGTGTGTATACCGTTGGCCAGATCTGCGTCCCGAACCTGCGGGCCGCCTGCGAGAAGGCCGGACTGATCCGGTAAGTGACGGGCTCCACAGAGAAGTTACCGCGAAGTATTGACGCGGCATGCGGCAGCGGTGATCCTCGTTCCACATCTTGTGCCGCTCATGACAATTCAAGGGACGTGGGTAGTGACCAGTGCTCAACGCCCGTACCGCAGCCGCAAAGACGTCACCCTCGTCTCGCTGCTCCTCCTCGTGCTGGCCATGACCCTCGGCCCCACGCCGAGTTCGGCCGCCGCCGCCGACTGGTGGACACCCACCGCACGGCCCGCGCCGGACTCGCAGATCGACGTCACGGGCGAGCCGTTCAAGGGCACGAACTCCGCGGGCGAGGTGCGCGGGTTCGTCGACGCGCACGACCACCTCTTCGCCAACGAGGGCTTCGGCGGGCGGCTCATCTGCGGCAAGACGTTCTCCGAGAAGGGCATCGCCGACGCCCTCAAGGACTGTCCCGAGCACTACCCCGACGGCTCCCTCGCCGTCTTCGACTTCATCACCAACGGTGGTGACGGCAAGCACGATCCGAACGGCTGGCCCACCTTCAAGGACTGGCCCCGCTACAACTCACTGACCCACCAGCAGAACTACTACGCCTGGGTGGAGCGGGCCTGGCGCGGCGGCCAGCGGGTGCTCGTCAACGACCTCGTCACCAACGGCGTGATCTGCTCGGTGTACTTCTTCAAGGACCGCGGCTGCGACGAGATGACGTCGATCCGCCTCCAGGCGAAGCTGACCTACGACCTCCAGTCCTACGTCGACACGATGTACGGCGGCCCCGGCAAGGGCTGGTTCCGTATCGTCACCGACAGCGCACAGGCCCGACAGGTCGTCGAGCAGGGCAAGTTGGCGGTCGTCCTCGGGGTGGAGACCTCCGAGCCGTTCGGCTGCAAGCAGGTCCTGGACATCGCGCAGTGCAGCAGGGCCGACATCGACAAGGGCCTGGACGAGCTGTACGGGCTCGGCGTGCGCAGCATGTTCCTGTGCCACAAGTTCGACAACGCGCTGTGCGGCGTCCGCTTCGACGAGGGCGGCCTCGGCACCGCCATCAACGTCGGGCAGTTCCTGTCGACCGGCACCTTCTGGAAGACCGAGAAGTGCGCCGGCCCCCAGCACGACAACCCGATCGGCGGGGCCGCCGCCCCCGAGGCAGAGAAGCAACTCCCGGCCGGTGTCGACGTCCCCGCGTACGCCGCGGACGCGCAGTGCAACACCCGCGGCCTCACCGAACTCGGTGAGTACGCCGTGCGCGGCATGATGAAACGCAAGATGATGCTCGAGGTCGACCACATGAGCGTCAAGGCCACCGGCCGCGTCCTGGACATCTTCGAGTCCGCGTCCTACCCGGGCGTCCTCTCCTCGCACAGCTGGATGGACCTGAACTGGACCGAGCGGGTCTACGGCCTCGGCGGCTTCGTCGCCCAGTACATGCACGGCTCCGAGCAGTTCGGCGCCGAGGCGAAGCGCACGGACGCCCTGCGCGACAAGTACGGCGTCGGCTACGGCTTCGGCACCGACATGAACGGCGTCGGCGGCTGGCCGGCCCCGCGCGGAGCCGACGCCCCCCACAAGGTCACGTACCCCTTCAAGAGCGTCGACGGCGGCTCCGTCATCGACCGGCAGACCACCGGACAGCGCACCTGGGACCTCAACACCGACGGAGCCGCCCACTACGGGCTCGTCCCCGACTGGATCGAGGACATCCGGCTCGTCGGCGGCCAGGACGTGGTCAACGACCTCTTCCGGGGCGCCGAGTCCTACCTCGACACCTGGGGCGCTTCCGAGAAGCACCAGGCCGGGACCAACCTCGCCAAGGGCGCCCCGGCGACAGCGAGTTCGTCCGAGTCCAACCCGTTCACCAGCTACGCGCCCGGCCGGGCCGCGGACGGCGACAGCGGCAGCCGCTGGGCGAGCGACTGGAGCGACGACCAGTGGTGGCAGGTCGACCTGGGCGCCACCCACCGGGTCGCCCGCGTCACCCTCGACTGGGAACGCGCCTACGGGAAGTCGTACCGCGTCGACCTCTCCACCGACGGCGTGAACTGGAAGACCGCCTGGTCCACCACCTCCGGCGACGGCGGCCTGGACACGGCCCGCTTCACCGGAACCCCCGCCCGCTACGTCCGCGTCCAGGGCCTGGCCCGCGGCACGGACTGGGGATACTCCCTGAACGAGGTGGAGGTCCACAGCAGCTGAGTTCCCCGGAGCTCACCGTCACTGGCCGAGCTCCGGGTAGACCGGCTCCCACATGGCGTCCTGCACCTGCTGGATGACGTCGTCCAGATCGGCGCCCGCCACTCCGTCCTCGGCGGCACGGCGGGCGACCGCCGTTGCCACCGTCGCCGACGCGGCACGCAGGTTCTCCACCTCCGGCAGCAGCGGGGCGCCGGGCCCGGACGGGTCGGCCATGTCCGCGACCGCCTCGGCCGCGGCCCGCAGCATGCCGTCCGTGACCCGGGAGGCCCGAGCGACGATCGCACCGAGGCCCAGCCCGGGATAGACCAGGGCGTTGTTGGCCTGCCCGATGACATGCGTCGTGCCGTCCAATTCCACCGGCGGCAGGGGAACCCCGGCCGCGACGAGCGCCCTGCCGTCGGTCCACCGCAGGACCTGCTCCGGCTGGGCCTCCATCTTCTCGGTCGGATTGGACAACGGCAGTACGACCGGCCGCTCCACGTGCTTCGCCATGGACCGTACGACGTCCTCCGTGAAGGCGCCGCGCACGGTCGAGGTGCCCACCAGCACCGTCGGACGGACCCGGTCCACGACCTCCTGGAGCCGCACCGGTGGGTCGTCCCACTCGTCGTCGGGACGCGCGTACGGCCGCTGGTAGTCCCGCAGCCCCTCGGTGGACCGCAGCAGCAGGCCCTGCCGGTCCACGCACCAGATGCGGGCCGTGGCCTCGTCGCGCCCCAGACCGTCGCGGACCATCGCGTCCCGCAGTTGGTCGGCGATGCCCACCCCGGCCGTGCCCGCGCCGAACACCACCACCCGCTGTTCACGCATCGGCGTTCCCGAGACCCGCGACGCGTTCAGCACACAGGCCAGGGTGATGGCACCCGTGCCCTGCATGTCGTCGTTGAACGTGCAGACCTTCTCGCCGTACGTCTCAAGCAGGCGGCGGCCGTTGCCGGGACCGAAGTCCTCCCAGTGCAGCAGCGCGTGCGGGAACAGCTCCCGCACGGTGTCGACGTACGCGGCGACGAAGGCGTCGTAGGCCTTACCGCGCACCCGGCTGTGCCGGTTGCCGACGTACAGCGGGTCGTTGAGCAGCGCCTGGTTGTCGGTGCCGACGTCGAGCACGACCGGGACCGCCCGGCCCGGATGGATGCCGGCGGCCGCCGTGTAGACGGCCAGCTTGCCGACGGAGATCCGCATGCCGCCGACGCCCCAGTCCCCGATGCCGAGGATCTGCTCGGCGTCGGTGGCCACCACCAGGTCGACGTCGTCCGCGCCCAGCTCCAGCGCCTCGAACGCGGGCCGCACGTCCTGCGGACGGTCCACCGACAGGAACACCCCGCGGGGGCGGCGGATCTCATGGCTGTACCGCTTGATCGCCTCACCCACCGTCGGGTCGTACACGATGGGCAGCAGCTCGGTCAGACGGTCGGCCAGGAGCCGGTGGTACAGCACCTCGTTGCGGTCGTGGAGCTGCTCCAGGTACACGTTCTTCGCCAGGTCGCCGTCCTGGGACTCCAGCTGCTCCCAGGCCCGCCGGGCCTGCTGTTCGAGGGAGAGCACGCCGGGTGGCACCATGCCCACCAGGCCGTACTTCTCCCGTTCCTCCTCGGTGAAGGCGACACCCTTGTTGCGCAGCGGGTCGGTCAACAGGGCACGGCCGTACGGTTCGTGACGGCGCGAGGGCATCTGCGCTCCCTCCGACGGGCAGTTCGTCCGCTCCGGGTTTCCCGGCGGCGGGGAACACAAACCGGGGCCGCGGGTCAGGCCCGCAGCGGGTTGGCGCGTGCCGTCGCGAGCAGGTACCAGGCGGTGGCCCCGGTGTGCCGGTACGGGTAGTAGCCGAACCCGAAACCCGTGTCCAGCGGGCTGCTGGCCGACACGACGCCGGAACGTTCGGGGACCGCCCCGCCCCCGATCGTCCGGCCGCCGCCCAGCAGGTCCTGCGCGCGCTCGACCGAGGCGATCAGCCGCCGGGCGCGCGTCTCGTCGCCGGGGGCGCACCGGTCGCGCAGCGCGAGCGCCAGATGGGACGTGCCCTCGAACCACACGCCATTGCGGTCCGGCCTGGGCTGACCCTCGGCGATCGGGACGTCCTCGTTCGCCAGGAGACTCGCGGAGCTGAAGGTGACGCCCTCGTAGGACTGGCCCGCGGGCACCGTGCTGTTGCGGCGGCCGGCCGTGTCCCGCACGGCGAGCTCGCTCGCGGCCCAGTCCAGCGACCGCGCGAACGCGGGGGAGCCGAGAGCGAGGTGGGTCCAGGTCTGGGTGTCCTCGGGGACCGGCGACCTGTTGACCGTCACACCGTCGTTGGTGCCGGTGTAGAAGAAGCCCCCGGAGGGCTCCCACATCCTCGTGACGAAGGCCGCGGCCCGTGCGCGCCGCTCCCGCCACACCCGGTCCCCGGTGAGCCGGGCGAGCTGCCCGAACAGGCCGATCAGGTCGGTGTTGTGCTCGGTCGAGGTGAAGGGGAGCTTCTCGTCCGCCCCGTTGACACCGAACTTGTAGCCGCCGAGGGGCTCGTCCGTGCGGCCGACACGCTCGATCCACTCGCCGATCCGCACGGCGCCGGTGAGGAAACGGCGCTCCCCCGTGCGCCGGGCGAGCGCGGCGAGCGCGATGCCGGCCCATGCCATGTCGCCCACCGCCGTACCCGTGAAGCCGAACTGGGTACCGACGTTGGCCGTGCCGTCCGCCCGCACGAAGCCGTCCGGCTGCGGCGAACCGTCGTAGAAGGTGTACGGCCCCACGTTGTACGCCTGGCGCAGCCGGCCGTCGTCGTACGTGGGGTCGTGGGCCTGGGCGTAGAGGAGCGCGTCGCCCAGCGCGGTCGCCCGGGAGCGGGCGTCCGCGGTGCGGGAGGCGAGGTGGGCCAGGACGACGAGGGCGTTGTCGTAGGTGAACGCCGTGCTGAACAGGCCGGCCTGGTCGGTGTAGCTCTGGGCCAGCCGGACGGGACCGTGATCGGGGTACGCGTCCGTGGCGGCGGCGAGGAAGGCGTAGGCGCGGCCTGCCGCGGAGGCCACGGCGGTGGCGGGGCGGTCCGCCGCCACGGCGGTGCCGGCGCCGGCACCGGTGAGCGCCCCGGCACCGACAGCGAGTCCGGTCCCGATGATCGCGCGGCGACTGGGCGCGGGACCTTGGCTGCCGTTCATGGGTCTCCTCGAAGTCCGGGTTGAGAGCGCTCTCATGAATCGCGCTCATTGTGCTGTGACACCGGGGACGGGTCAACGCCTCGGGCTGTTCCCTGAGTTGACCACCGCTATAGTGAACGCCGACCCGATCCTGTGTGGAGACATGGTGGACGAGATGGGGCAAGTGGAGGAGAGCGCGGTCCTCTCGGTTCCCGCCGAATCCGTGTACCGGGCTGTGAGCGATGTCCGGCGCATGGGGGAGTGGAGCCCGGAATGCATCGGCGTCTGGTCCCGGAGCCGGCAGTTCGGGGCGGGGTCCCGCTTCATCGGGTTCAACCGCCGGCGATGGTGGTTCTGGTTCACCTCGTGCAGGGTGGTGCGGGCCGACCACGCGCGTGAGTTCGCCTTCGAGGTCAGGACCTTCGGAATGCCGGTGGCGCTGTGGGGCTACCGCTTCGAGGACCGGGGCCGAAGCAGCCTCGTGACGGAGTACTGGAGGGACCTGCGGACCGGACGCAGCGCACCGGCCGCCAGACTGCTCGGCCTGGTCTTCACCGGCACCCCACCCGCCCGGCGCGCCGCCGTCAACCGGGACGGCATGCGGCGGACCCTGGACAGACTGAAGACGGCGTTGGAAGGCTCCGCGGACGATGAGTGAGCGTCCCGACGAGACCGCCGTGGCCGACCGGCTGACGGTGACACTGCCGGACGGCGCGGAACTCGCCGTCCACCACTGGCCCGGCGCGTCCGGCGCACCGCTGGTCGTGGTGTGGCCCGCGCTCGGCGTACGGGCCCTGTTCTACCGGCGTTTCGCCACGACCCTCACGGCGCAGGGCCTCGGGGTGGCGGTCGTGGACCTGCGAGGGCAGGGCGACAGCCGGCCCAGGCCGGACGCCTCGGCCCGCTACGGCTACCACGAGCTGGCCACCGTCGACTTCCCGGCCGTCTTCGCCGCCCTGCGCGAACGAGCCCCGGGCAGCCCGGTGTTCCTGCTGGGCCACAGCCTCGGCGGCCAGATCGGCCTGATGTACGCCGCCCGGAACCCCGCCGCCCTCGACGGCGTCCTGCTGGTCGCCGCCGGCACCCCTCACTTCCGCACCTATCCGGGACTCACGGGACTGATCCCGCTGCTCGGCACCGGCATCGTCGCCGGTGTCGCGGCGCTGCGCGGCTACTGGCCGGGCGACGTACTGCGCTTCGCCGGGCGGCAGTCCCGGGTGCTGGTGGCCGACTGGGCCAGCATGGCCCGCACCGGCCACTACCGCCCGGCCGGGGCCGACGTCGACTACGAGGACCTGATCGCCGCCCTGCGCCTGCCGGTGCTGGCGGTGTCCGTCGGCGGTGACGTGCTCGCCCCGCCCGGCGCGGTGGACGCCCTGTGCGGGCTGCTGCGCGGCGCGGACGTCTCACGGTGGCACCTCGACGAACGGCTCAGCCACATGGCGTGGGCCCGGCGGTCCGAGCCGATCGCCGCCGAGATCGGCCGGTGGATCCGCAAGATCCGCAGGTAGCGGAAGGCTCCGGGGCCGGCCTGCTTCGAACGGCGGGTTGCGGGGTACCCGGTCGGACGGGATCTCGTGCTCGAAGGAGGTGCCGCCGCGTGGACGACGGGGACACGGACGACGTTCGACTGTCACCGAGTGAACGCCTCGCCCTGCTGCGGATCGAGGCGACGCTCGGGCGTGACCGGCGCTTCGCGCGTGCGATGCGCGGAAAGCCGGCCGGGCCGTGGCTGATCGTGTCGGTGCTGTTGCTGGCCGCTGCCTCGGTCTTCCTCGCGGTGATGGGAATCCGCACCTCGGACCCCGTCGTCGTCTGGTGCTTCGCCGCACTGTGGCCGCTCACTCTCTTCCAGACGTTCCGACTGCTGCGTCGTCTGAGCCGACGCGCCGGCCGGCGCCCGCGCCGGCTGTGAGCTCTGGCCGCGCGGCGGGGCTCAGCTGGTCGATGCCGCCACCCGCAGGGGTGCCCCGCCGGTGGTGGCCTCGCCGTCGATCTCGCGGGCGGTGCTCGTCCACCAGTCGGGTCCCTCTTCGATGTAGCGCAGGAGTACGCCCTCTCTGATGGCCCAGGGACAGAGCTCGACCGTCCGGATGCCGGTCAGCTTGAGGGCGGTGTGGCCGACGATCGCGCCCGCCAGGCTCTGCCGGGCCCGGGGCGCGGAGATGCCCGGCAGCAGCGCACGCTCGGCCGTGGGCAGCGCGACGAGCGTGTCCACGGCACGGCGCAGGTCGGTGCGGTGCAGGACGCGATGGACGAAGGGGCCGTCACGCCCGGGCGCCGCTCCGCACAGCCGGGCCAGCTGCTGGAACGTCCGCGAGGTGGCGACCGCGGTGCGCGGCCCCTCCCAGCGGATGCGGGCCGAGACGTCCCGTAACTGGTGGCGCACCCTGCGCCGCAGTGCCTTCACCTCGTCCGGCGAGGGAGGGTCCCCGGTGCGGAAGAACTCGTTGGTCAGCCGGTTGGCGCCCAGCGGGAGCGACGCCGCGAACTCCGGCAGCCGCCCCCGTCCGAAGGCCACTTCGAGGGAGCCGCCGCCGATGTCGAACAGGGCGAGCGGCCCGCAGCGCCAGCCCAGCCAGCGCCGGGCACCGAGAAAGGTGAGCTCGGCCTCCACCTCGCCCGGCAGGGTGCACATCCGCACCCCGGTCCGCTCGTACACGGCGCGCAGCACCTCCAGCCGGTTCGGCGCCGCCCGCACGACCGCGGTCGCGAACGCCAACGGGCCCGCCGCGCCCCACCGTTGGGCCTTTCGGGCGGCCGCCCCCACCGCCTGCGCCAGCTGGTCCACCGCGTCCTCGCCGATGTGGCCGTCCGGCCCCACCTGCTCGGACAGCCGCAGCTTCCACTTGGCCGTGTGCACCGGCAGCGGCACCCCGCCCTCCGCGTCCGCGACCACGAGCCGCACCGTGTTCGACCCAGCGTCCACCACTCCTACACGCATGGTGGCTGCGTACCCAGAGGCGCGTGCGTAATGCGCGCGCCGCGAGCACTGAGCGTCGGATCATCGGGTACTCGGCGCCCATGCGAAACATCCTGAAGCGCCGTCACACACACAAGGAACCGACCCGGAACGCCACGGAGGAGGTCCTGGAGGAGCTGAAGCAGGAGGGCGACGAGGACGATGTCGACATCGCGGAGCCGACCCACGGCGGAACGGGCGACCCGATATCGCCCAGCCCGCAGGCCAACCGCAGGACCGCCGAGGGCCACCCCGACGACTGAACAGGCCGAAGGGGCGCCACCACCACGCCGGGCGAGTGTGTCACCGCGCGCGGGTCCTTGCCCGGCGGGCGAGTCGTGGACGCGGCCGACGCCCGACTGCCGGTGCACGACGGCTACGGCCCGCTCCTGCGCAAGGCGTTCCGCCTCGTCCTCCTCCTCCGTGCGCGCCTCGCGAGTGCGGGGCCGGCAGCGGCGATCCGGCGGGGCAGCCCGACGCCACTGCCGAACCCCGGCGCGGTCGCCCGGGCCACGCCTCCCGTTCCGCCGTAGGAGGGGTCGGCGGCGTCGAACCGTATTCCGGCGGCCGGTGGGGGGTACCCGGGGGCCATGGACACCATCCACTACGAAGCAGCCGGGGCCGGCACCACCTCCGGATTCATCGTCATCCTCCTCGGCGGTCTCGTCATCACCGGCGCGCTGGTGTGGGCCGTCCGCCTCGGCATCAAGGTGCGCGGGCGCGAACACGCCCACCCGCGACCCGGCGAGCGCCACCCCCGGCTCCCGGAGGACGGGCCGGTCCGCGAGACCCGGGAATACCGCGAACCCGATGAAATGCCCCAGGCGACCGACGCGAGCGAACGCCTCACCCCGCACGAGCTCAGGCACTCCGGTGGCCGGCGCCGCGCGGACCAGGCACCGCCGCGCTGGGACGAGGGCTCCAGCGGTTCGTTCGGCAGCGGTGGCACCGGCGGGAGGTGAGGGGCGCACCTCGTCGGGTACTCGGCGCACGAACGGCGGTGACCGACACCGCCATCGACCGAGGAAGGGGCATGTGATGGCCCAGCTCGTACGCGACATCATGACGAGCCGACCCGTGACGGTCGAACCGCAGACCTCGGTGACGGACGTGGCCCGGCTGATGAGCGAGCAGAACATCGGAGCCGTCCTCGTCACGGACGACGACCGGCTGCGCGGCCTCGTCAGCGACCGCGACCTCGTCGTACGGGCGCTCGCGGAACACCGGGACCCGGACGAGACGACCGTGGCCGGTGTGTGCAGCGACGATCTCGTCGTCGTACGGCCGGACGAGGAACTCGACCACGCGGTGCAGCTGATGCGCGAGCACTCCGTGCGCCGTATCCCCGTCGTCGAGGAGGGGCACCCGATCGGGATCGTCTCCCTGGGTGACATGGCGATGGAGCGCGACCCGGGGTCGGCGCTCGGCGACATCAGCGCCGCGGAGTCCAACAAGTGAGCCCTTCCACGGGCCGCGGAAGTTTGCCCGTGGCGCGCGAGGGAACCCGGTCGGCACCTCCCGGACGCGGGACCTCCCGCACGGGACGGTCGGGGACAGACGACGACAGTTGCGACAGCAGAAGGAAGATGACATAGCAGTGACCGCGCACGCCATGGAGAATCCGGTTGTCCGAAGGCCCGAGACGGGCTGGTCGAGGGCCCGCCGCCTGCGGGGCAAGGGGGTACGCACCTGGGTCGCGGCCGTCGAGAAGCGGTCCGTAGCGCCCGTCGACCACAACGGCCCCGAGTGGAACATCGTCCGCGGCGAGGACTGAACCGGATTGCTGCAGGGCGCGCCCGCCCGCGCCGACGCCTCAAAGGTCGTCGGCGCGGGCGTCTTCGCTGCCGTCGCCCATCCCCGCGTCGCCGTTCATCTCCGCGTCGCCGTCCTGAGCGTTGCGCCGCAGCGGACCCCAGGTCCCCTCCTGCCGGTCGACCTCGGCCTGCGCGTCCGCGATGACCCGTTCGTCCACCCAGCCGACCGGTCGTATCTCGCGCACCAGCGGCTCGTTGTCGGGCCCGCGGCCCTCGACCTGCCCGCGCAGCACCCAGGGGCGCACCCCCGGGCCCTTGTCGCGGGGCAGATGGGAGTAGTCGTGGAGCCGCCGGGCCACCCACAGCTCCACCGGCCGGTCCTCCCACCAGGGCTCGACCGCGAGCGGATTGGCCGACAGGCCCGGCATCCGCACGCCCGTGAGCTCGTCCTTGCTTCCCGGGGCGCCGAGGTCGGTGCGGGGGCCCCGCGACCAGCGCACGAACAGGTCGGGGTAGCGGCGCACCAGGCTTCCCAGCTCTTCGAGGGAACGCAGGACGGGAAGATCATTCGTACGGCCCATCGAATCGGCCCTCCTCGGAGTGGTCCTGTGTGGTCCCGTGCGATCGTCCGGTGCGCTCCGTTCGCTGACCGTCCGGTGATCGTCCGGTGTGATCGTGCGCCGGGTACCCCGGAGTGCCGCAAGCGCACCGATCATGCGAGGGGGTCGGGTGATGTGTGGCAGCGGTGAAGACGGGGGACCCGGGAGCGGCGACGAACCTGACCCAGGAGTGCCGCGGAGCACGGTGAGGAGTCCGATGACCACCGAAACCACCACGTTGCCCGAACCCCTGCGGCTGCGCACCCCGCCCGGGGTCTACGAGCCGCAGCACGACACCCGTCTGCTGGCCGACGCCCTGCGCCGGGAGGGCATCAGGCCCGGCGCGGACGTCCTGGACGTGGGAACGGGCAGCGGAGCCCTCGCGCTGGAGGCCGCGCGGCTCGGCGCCAGGGTCACCGCGGTGGACATCTCCTGGCGGGCCGTCCTCACCACCCGTTTCAACGCGTGGTTGTCCCGGCAGCAGGTCAGCGTCCGCCACGGTGACCTCACGGCCGCCGTCCGTGATCGCGCCTTCGACCTGGTGATCAGCAACCCGCCCTACGTTCCGTCACCCGAGCGCCGGCCACCGCGTGGAGCCGCGCGGGCCTGGGACGCCGGGCAGGACGGGCGCGCCCTGCTGGACCGGGTGTGCGCCGAGGCGCCGGAGGTGCTGCGCCCCTCCGGCGCCCTGCTGCTGGTGCACTCCGGTCTGTGCGGGGTGGAGGACACGCTGGCCCGGCTGGGGGACGCCGGGCTGAGCGCGGTGGTCACGGACCGGACGTCGATCCCGTTCGGCCCGGTGCTGCTCTCCCGGCTGGCCTGGCTGCGGCAGAGCGGGCTGTCCGCCGCCGACCTGAGGGAAGAGCTGGTGGTGATCCGTGCCACGAAGGAATGAGCGTCCGTGTCGTATCCGCGCCGAGCGCGACGGGCCGCTGCTCGTAGAGGGCCCGGTCGAGATCGTCGGCGACGACGGCGAGATCGTCACCTCCAGCCGCTTCGCCGTGGCCATCTGCACCTGCCGCCGCAGCGCCATCTACCCGTGGTGCGACACGAGCCATCGGCGACGGAAGAGGACGAGTGAGGGCGGCGACCGAACCTCGGCGAAGGAGCGTACGCCGGAGAACGACCGTACGCCGGAGAACGACCGTACCCGACAGACGAAGGGAGTCAGCTGATGCCCATCGGTCGCGAACCGCGTGAGCGGAGCCCGCGGCTGCCCACCGCACGGGGACCGCTGTCCAACGCGGTACTCGGAGCCCTGCGCGACGCGTGCCACCAGCCGTCCCTGAGGGCGGTGGAGGGCGCCGACCCGTACGGCGACGACCTCCAGCTCGCCCTGTACGTCCTCTACGAGCTGCACTACCAAGGCTTCGACGGCGTCGAGGACGAGCGCGAGTGGGACCCGGCGCTCCTGCGCGCCCGCCGCGCCCTGGAGGACCGGTTCCTCACCGCCCTGCGCGACGACGTCCCCGGCGGCGCGACCGCGCTGGAGGCGCTGGACGATCTCCAGACCGAGCCCGTTGGACCCGAGGCCGCCGGAGTGAGCCACTTCCTGCGGGACGAGGGCGAGATGCGGCACCTCAGGGAGTACGCGGCCCTCAGGTCGCTGTACCACCTCAAGGAGGCCGACCCGCACGCCTGGGTCATCCCCCGCCTGCACGGCCGGGCCAAGGCCGCGATGGTCGCCGTCGAGTTCGACGAGTTCGGCGCCGGCCGGCCCGACGAGATCCATGCCCGGCTGTTCGCCGACCTGATGGAGGACCTGGGGCTGGAGACGGCCTACGGCCACTACGTGGACGTCGCGCCCGCCGAGCTCCTCGCCACCGTCAACCTCGCCTCCCTCCTCGGTCTGCACCGTGCCCTGCGCGGAGCCCTCGTCGGGCACTTCGCCACGGTCGAGGTGACGTCGTCCCCCGGCTCCCGCCGACTGGCGAAGGCCCTGCGCCGGGTCGGGGCCGGACCCGCCGCCGTGCGCTTCTACGACGAGCATGTGGAGGCGGACGCCGTGCACGAGCAGGTCGTGCGGCACGACGTGATCGGCGGGCTGCTGGAGAGCGAACCCTCGCTGGAGCCCGACGTCGTCCTCGGCATCCAGGCGACCACCCTGCTCGAGGACCGGCTCGGCGCCCGCCTCCTCGACGCCTGGCACGGGGGCGGGAGCGCGCTCGTCGACGTCCATGGCGGAGCACGGCGCGGGAGGGAGATGCAGACGGCCCGGTAGGCCGGCGGCGACGGGGGAGGGGCGGGCGCGTCGAGGCACGGTGCTGGACTCTCTGTACAGTTGCTGGACTGTTCGTCTAACATGGCGTGCCCAGGGGCCGTAGGCGGCTCCGCCCGAGAAGGGGAGCGCATGGCATCCCAGCAGCCCGAGTCCCCGTCCCACGGCCTGGAGCGCGAGCGGGACGCGATCATCGCCGCGCTGGGGCCGGTCGCGGACGGGCTCGCGGCCACCTTCGGACCGATGTGCGAGGTGGTGGTCCACGACTACCGGTGCCCGGAGAAGTCGGTCGTCGCCGTCGCCGGTTCGGTGACCGGGCGCGCCGTGGGCGGAGCGATGAGTGAGATCGGCATGCGTGTCCTGGCCCGGGGCGACCGCGCCACGGACGAGCTGAACTACCTCACCAGGACCGACGGCGGACAGCTGGTGAAGTCCTCCACGATGGTGCTGCGCGACTCCACGGGCGCGGTCTTCGGCGCCCTGTGCGTCAACCTGGACGTCACCGCGGTCAACCAGGCCCATGCCCTGCTCGGCGCGCTCGCCGGAATCGCCGGGGCCGGCAACGGCGCCGAGCCGCCGGTGACCACCTTCGGCAACGACATCGACTCCGTCGTGGACGCCCTGGTCGACGCCCATCTGCTGCGCCAGAACCAGACCTGGGCCGGTCTCGACCGCGCGCGGCGACTGCGACTGTTCCGCAGCCTCGACGAGCGGGGCGTGTTCGCCGTGCGCCGCGCGATCGAACAGGTGGCCGTGCGTCTGGGCATCT
Source organism: Streptomyces griseus subsp. griseus (assembly GCF_000720255.1). Lineage (GTDB taxonomy): Bacteria > Actinomycetota > Actinomycetes > Streptomycetales > Streptomycetaceae > Streptomyces > Streptomyces griseus_I. Next base: position 128,390 of record NZ_JOJE01000004.1, read on the forward strand.
CCCGCGCCTCCGCCTACAGCTACCTCTCGCAGGCCAGAGCCACCGACCGAACCGCTGGGGGAGACCCCACGTGACGACCGCGCCCCCGCCGCTCACCCTCGACGACGTCCGCGACGCCGCCGCGCGACTCAAGGGCGTCGCCCACCGCACCCCCGTGGTGCGCTCCCGCACCCTCGACGCGTTCGTCGGCGCCGAGGTGCTCCTCAAGTGCGAGAACTTCCAGCGGGTGGGAGCCTTCAAGTTCCGCGGCGCCTACAACGCGGCCTCCCGGCTCACCCCCGAGCAGCTCACCCGGGGCGTCGCCGCCTACTCCTCCGGCAACCACGCCCAGGCCGTCGCCCTCGCCGCACGGGAACTCGGCACCACCGCCGTGATCGTCATGCCCGAGGACGCCCCGCCCGCCAAGCGCGAGGCCACCGCCGGCTACGGCGCCGAGATCGTCACCTACGACCGCTACTCCGAAGACCGTGTCGCCCTCGCCGAGGCTCTCGCAGCCGAGCGGGGCCTGACGCTCATCCCGCCGTACGAGCATCCGCACGTCATGGCGGGGCAGGGCACCGCCGCCCTCGAACTCCTGGAGGAAGTCGGCGAGTTGGACGCGCTGTTGACACCGGTCGGCGGCGGCGGACTGATCGCCGGCAGCGCCACGGCGGCCAAGGCCCTCCACCCGGGCATCCGGGTGATCGGCGTCGAACCGGAGGCGGGTGACGACACCAAGCGGTCCCTGGAGGCGGGCCGCCGTGTCGAGATCCCCGTGCCGCGCACCATCGCCGACGGCCAGGCCCTGCACATCCCCGGCGAACTGACCTTCTCCGTCAACCGACGGCTCGTCGACGACATCGCCCTGGTCTCAGACGACGAGATCCGGCAGGCCATGCGGTTCGCCTTCGAGCGCCTGAAGATGGTCGTCGAGCCGAGCGGGGCCACCCCGCTGGCCGCCCTGCTCACCGGCCGCGCCGGCCCGCTCCCGCGCCGGGTCGGGGTGATCGTCTCCGGTGGAAACATCGACGCGGCCCGCTTCGCCTCCCTGTGCGGGGGCCTTGCTTGACCTGCGGGAAGGCCGGGCAGCCGGATTCCCCCGAATGGCGGCCCCGAGTGGACGGGCGGACGATGGAGTGGTGGGGCTCGGCCCCCACCGGTGACGACCACGGCCGCCGGGGAGACCGGCCCCGGCCGCGATGAGACGCGGCCGGAAGGGAGAAGCGTCATGCTGGAAGTGAAAGCGCTCGACAAGCCGGACGAGCGGCGCGACTTCCCGCGCGGTCACCTCGAAGCCGTCCACATGTCCGGCCTCGACTTCGCCATCGCGACCTTCGAGCCCGGCTGGCGCTGGACCGAGTCCGTGGCACCGATCGCGGGCACCGACAGCTGCCAGGTCCACCACAACGGCTACGTGGTGCAGGGCCGCATGCACGTCACCATGGACGAGGGCGGCGAGACCGAGGTGGGCCCCGGCGACGTCTTCGTGGTCTCGCCCGGACACGACGCCTGGGTCGTGGGCGACGAGCAGTGCGTGGTCTACGACTTCGCGGGCCAGATGGCCTCGGAATACGCGAAGTCCACAGGCTGAGCAGTCGTCACATCACGCGACGGCGGTCCCCTCCAGCTCGACCATCTGGCCGGGGATCGCCAGCCGCGTCACCCCGAGCATGGTGGTGGTCGGCGCCACCCCGGCGGCGCCCAACCGCGCCGCCAGCACGCCGTAGTGTTGGAAGAGCAGATCGACGTCGGTCGTGTACACGTTGAGGCGGACGAGGTTCGCGAGGGACATGCCGGCCGCGCCGAGCACGCCCTCCACGTTGTCGATGCTCAGCGTCAACTGCGCCGCCATGTCACCGTCGTGCTGGGGCTTGCCGTCGGCGCTCATCGCGGTCTGCCCCGAGATGTACAGGGTCCGTGCGTGCCCGGCGACCACCTCGCCCTGGTTGAAGCCCATCTCCACCGACCACGTCACCGGGTTGACCGCCGTTCGTTCCACTGCCACATCAGCTCCATTCGAATCATGGGAACCAGGTCCCGACGTACGACGTATGACGTCGTGTCAGTACGAGCCTCCCCGAAAATCACGACATCCCCAGTCATGTATTTCGATACAGTTCGCGTATGCGCGCCGACCGGCTGGTCTCACTGGTGCTGCTGCTGCGCCGGGGCGGTCGGCTGACCGCTGACACGCTCGCGCGCGAGCTGGAGGTGTCCACCCGCACGGTGCTGCGCGACATCGAGGCGCTGTCCGCGGCCGGTGTCCCCGTCTACGCCGAGCGCGGCCGGCACGGCGGCTTCGCGTTGTTGCCCGGTTTCCGGACAGAGCTCACCGGGCTGAACCACGACGAGGCCCTTGCCGTGCTGACCGCCGGGTCGGGGCGCGGTGAGCAGGTGTTCGGCCTCGGTTCGGCGCTCGCTTCGGCCATGCGGAAGGTGGTCGACGCGCTGCCCGAAAGCCACCGGGCCACCGCGAGCGACGCGGCCCAGCGATTTCTCGTCGACCCGGAGACCGACCTGCTCGCACGCCGGCTGGTCACCGACGAGGTACCCGACACCACCATGGCCGTGGTCAGGCGCGCGGTGCTCGCCGGGCGCAGGCTGCGCATCCACTACGCGGCCACGGGGCAGACACCGCAGTGGCGCACGGTGGACCCGATCGGGCTGGTCACCGTACGCGACCGGGCCTACCTGCTGGCCACGCGATCCGGCGCGGACCGCACCTACCGGCTGTCCCGGGTGCTGGCCGCCGAGGAACTCCCCGAAGCCGCGGAGCGACCGAACCGGGTCGATCTCGACCGGATCTGGCGGGAACGCTCCGCTCGGTTCCTCTCCGGCGGCGACCACATCACCGTGCTGGTGCGGGTGAACCCGGAGCGGCGGGAGGAACTGCTGGACACCGTGCTGGCCGTCCGGGCCGAGGAACCCGACGCGGACGGCCGGCTGCGGCTGGAGGTGACCTTCCAGGATTCACGGCACGCCGAATGGGCGTTGTGGCAGCTCGGCACGGACGCGGAAGCCCTGGCCCCGCAGTCCTTGCGCACCGCCTTGCGCGACCGCGCCGCCGCGATCGCGGCCCGCTACGCAGACTCGTCAGCAGAGTGAGAAGCCATCGGCGAGCGCTCAAATCGGCAGCAACCGCCCCACCAGTGAGCTGAGTTGGCGGACGTTGCGGCACTCGTGCATCTCGATCAGTTCGGCGTAGGCCAGGGCGGCCGAGTCGCCCGTGCCCCACTGTGCGTGGGGCTCGGGGTTCAACCAGTAGGCCCGGCGGGCCCGTTCGGTGATCCGGCGGACGGCGGGCAGGTTCGGGTCGCTCATGTTGGTGCGGGCGTCGCCGAGCACGAACACCGTCGTACGGGGGCCGACCGCGGCGCCGTACCGTTCCGCGAACTCGCCCAGGGCGACGCCGTAGTCGCTGCTGCCGTGCCAGCCGGTGAGGGTGGCCTCGGCGCGGATGCGGGCGCCGAGGCCCTCCGGGTCGGCCGTGCCGTGCGCGAGCAGGCCGGTCACCTCGTCGATGCGGTTGACGAAGGCGAACACCCGCACCTTGCTGAACTGGTCGTGCAGCGCCTGCACCAGCAGCATCGTGAAGTCGGAGAAGCCGGACACCGAGCCCGACACGTCGCACAGCAGCACCAGTTCGGGGCGGGCGGGCCGGCGTCGGCGCAGCACGGGCCGAACCGGCACCCCGCCCGTCGACAGCGAGCCGCGCAGGGTGCGGCGCAGGTCGATCGTGCCGCGGGCGGCGCGCCGGCGGCGGGCGGCCAGCCGGGTGGCCAGCTTGCGGGCCAACGGCTGCACGGTGCGGCGCAGTTCGGCCAGCCGGTCCTTCCCGGCGTACAGGAAGTCGACCCGGTCGGCGGTGGGGGCCACCGCCCGCCGCGCGATCTCGTCGCGGCCGCGCCGCTCGGCGACCCGGCGCCGCGCCTCCGCCCCCACCAGGGCGCGGAAGGCCTCGATCCGCCGCCGGATCTCGTCCTCGAGGAGCCGGTCGGTGAACCCCGCCGCGCCCGACTGCGCGCGCACGCCGTCGCGGACGCGGGCCATCAGCGTCTGCGGCCTGATGCGGTCGAGGGCCTGGTACGACGACCAGCCGTCCGAGCCCGGTGAACTCCCGTACCCGCCGAAGCCGTCGACCGCCTCCATCGCCAGCCGGCCCAGCAGCGCGGTGTCGTCGGCGGTGAGCGCCGCCACGAGCCGGTCGCGCAGGTCGTCGCGGTCGGCCCGGCCGCCCTCCGGCGCGCCGACCCCGAGGGGGAAGTACAGGTCGAAGACGGCGTCGAACACGGCCCGTTGGCCCGGTGTGTGCAGCAGCGTCGCGGCGAGCCCCTCACGCAGCAGCCCGCGGTCGGCCAGACCCAGCGCGGCGACCGCGTGCCCGGCGTCCACGGTCTCACCGGTGCCGATGCGGATGCCGTGCGTGCGCAGCGCGGCGACCAGAGCGGTCAGCCGCGCCGTCACGTCCGTGGGCTCCGTGGGCGTGGCCGCGTCCGGCGTCACAGCGCGTCCAGGTCCAGCTTGGCGGCCGCCTTGAGGACGTCGTCCTGGTGCTTGAGGATCACGCCCAGGGTGTCGCGTACGACGGTCTCGTCGAGGGTGTCCGCGCCGAGTGCCAGCAGGGTGCGCGCCCAGTCGAGGGTCTCGGCCACCGACGGCACCTTGCGCAGGTCCATCGCGCGCAGCGCGCCCACTACCCGCACCACGGACGCGGCCAGCGCCTCGTCGATGTCCGGCACCTTCAGCCGGACGATCCGCCGCTCCAGCTCCTCCTCGGGGAAGCCGATGTGCAGGAACAGGCAGCGCCGGCGCAGCGCCTCCGACAGCTCACGGCTCGCGTTGGAGGTGAGGACCACGAAGGGGCGGCGGGTCGCGGTGATGGTGCCCAGCTCGGGCACGGTCACCTGGAAGTCGCTGAGGACCTCCAGGAGCAGGCCCTCCACCTCGACGTCCGCCTTGTCGGTCTCGTCGATCAGCAGCACCTTGGGGTCGTCGCCGCGGATCGCGGTCAGCAGCGGACGCGTCAGCAGGAACTCCTCGCTGAAGATGTCGGTCCGCGTCTCGTCCCACGACTCCTCGCGGCCCGCGCTGATGCGCAGGAGCTGCTTGGCGTGGTTCCACTCGTACAGCGCACGGGCCTCGTCGACCCCCTCGTAGCACTGCAGTCGCACCAGCCGCGCCCCGGCCACCTGCGCCACGGCCTTCGCCAGTTCCGTCTTGCCGACCCCCGCCGGGCCCTCGACGAGGAGCGGCTTGCCGAGGCGGTCGGCGAGGAAGACGGTGGTGGCGACCGCGGGGGAGGCCAGGTAGCCGGTCTCGGCGAGGCGGGCGGAGACTTCGTCGACGGACGTGAACACCAGGGCCTCCGGTGGTCGCGGGCGGAACAGTGGCCGGGCGACTATCTAAGCGCTTGTTCAGCGCTTCTGTCACCCGGTCGCCGTACCGCCCCCGCGGAAGACCGACGCATGCCGCCGCGCCCAGTCGGCGAAGTCGCGCGGTGCCCGGCCGAGGACGCGCTCCACGTCGGGGCTGACGCGGAGTTCGGCGGGGGTCGGTTCGCTGAGGATGTCCAGGGTGGTGTCGACCACCGGCTCGGGCATGAACGCCAGCATCTGCGCCCGGGCCTCCTCGCGCGTCTGCTCGACGAAGCGCACCGGCTCGCCGAGCGCGGCGGCGATCGCCCCGGCCCGCTGCCGGGGCGTGACCAGGGCCGGGCCCGTCAGCTCGTGGACCGCTCCGGCGTGGCCGTCCTCGCGCAGCGCCACCGCGGCGACCTCGGCGATGTCGGCCGGGTCGACCCCGGGCAGGCCCACGTCACCGAACGGCGCGGCGACGGTCCGCCGGGAACGGACCGACTCCGCCCACGCGAACGCGTTGGAGTGGAAGCCGCCGGGCCGCAGGATCGTCCACTCCAGCCCGCACCCGCGCACCGCGTCCTCCATCGCGCGGCCCGTGCCGCCGTGCGAGGCCGACGCCGGCCGGGTCACGACGCCCTGCGAGGACAGCAGCACCACCCGGGCGGCACCGGCCCGCTTGGCCACGTCCACGATGTCCCGGGGGCTGAGCAGATGGGCGCCGGGCCCACCGTCGTGCAGGAAGACCGCGTGAGCGCCCTCGAAGGCGAGCCGCAGACTCTCCGGCTCGGTCAGATCGGCCCTCCGGTGCGGCACCCCGTCCGGCACCCCCGAGACCCCGCGCGACACCGCCGTGACCCGTTCCCCGGCCTCCGTGAGGGCCCGTACCAGCTCTCTGCCGACGTTCCCGGTCGCACCCGTCACCACGAACATGACCAACTCCCAGCTGTAACCGTGTGGTTGAAGACGGGAGCGACGCTAACAGCGCGGATATAGTAGGTACCTAGAGGAAAGTGACTTCCCCGGAGGGATGCGCATGACTGGTCATCAGCACGGGGCGTCGTCCACCGCCACCGTCCCCGAACTCGCCTGTCCGGTCAGCCCGGTGGTCGACATCGTGTTCAGCCGGTGGACCACGCCGATCCTGTGGAGCCTGCACACCTACGGCCGTCAGCGCTTCGTGGAGCTGGAACGGCGGATCACCGGCATCACGCCGAAGGTGCTCACCCAGCGGCTGCGGCAACTGGAACGCGACGGGCTGGTGGTGCGCACCTACCATCCGGAGGTGCCGCCCCGCGTCGAGTACGAGATCAGCGACCTCGGACTCAGCCTCGCCCCACTCTTCGCCCACCTCGCCGAGTGGGCCGCCACCCACCTCGACAGGGTCGAGAACGCCAGGGAGGCCTACGACGCCGACCCCGCCCACTGACCTTGGGCGGGGGCGGTTCACGTCCGTCAGACCTCGCCCACCAGCACCACCTCCAGCGTGCGCGGGCCGTGCACCCCCTCCACGCGGTCCAGCTCGATGTCGCTGGTCGCCGAAGGACCGGAGATCCACGTCAACGGGCGTACGGGATCGAGGCGTTCGAGGGCCTGCGGCACCGACGACACCACCTGCTCCGGCACCCGCACCACACAGATGTGGTGGTCGGGGACGAGGGTGACGCGGCGGCGCCCCTGGTCGGGGCCCCCGTCCAGCACGATGGTGCCGGTCTCGGCGATCGCCACCGCGCACCCGGTGACCACGCTGTCGACCCCGTCCAGCTCGTGCGGGGTGCTCTCCGCCCGGTCCGCGACCCGCTCGGCGCCCTCCACTGCCGCGAGCCACCCCGGATCCAGACCCGGCGGCACGAGCACCGTCCGCGTGCCCCGTGCGGACAGGATTCCCGCGACGGTCGCCGCCAGATCGTCGGCCGTGCAGCGGTGCACGATCGCGCGGTAGTCCGCCAGGTTCTCCGCGAGCAGGTCCACCGTCTGCTCGACGGTGCGCTCCCCGTGCTCGCGCAGATAGTCCCGTGCCACGGCCCGCTCGTAGGACGCCTCGTCGCCCGGTACGTCGGCCAGCGCGCGTCGCACCCGGCCCAGGATCCGTTCCCTGCTGTTCACTGTCCGCCGTCCTTCCCGCCGCGCGTGCGCTGCCACCAGTCGCGGAACGGCTCCGCCGGCACCGCCGGCAGGTCCCGCGTCCCGCTCCACGCCTTGCCGGGACCCGGCAGCGCGCGCGGATGGAGCCTCCGGGTGCGGGAGGCCAGCCGCTGGCCGGTACGCAGCGCGCCCGGCCGGCCCAGCGCCCAGCGCGCCGCCCGCATGGCGGCCCGCTCGGTGGCGTGCCCCTTCGCCGGCTTCAGCACCACCCTGTTGCCCTCCCGCGTCACCGGGCCGCCCTCGACGACCCGTTCCCGCAGGTGCACCAGCACCTCCGGGATGTCGATGGCGACCGGGCACACCTCGTAGCAGGCCCCGCACAGCGACGAGGCGTACGGCAGCGAGGCGTCGATCTCGCTCTGGGTGCCCCGCAGTTGCGGGCTCAGGATGGCGCCGATCGGGCCCGGGTACACCGAACCGTACGCATGGCCTCCGGCCCGCTCGTACACCGGGCACACATTCAGGCACGCCGAGCAGCGGATACAGCGCAGGGCCTGGCGGCCCACCTCGTCGGCGAGGGTGTCGGTGCGGCCGTTGTCGAGCAGGACCAGGTGGAAGGTGCTGGGGCCGTCGCCGTCGGTGGTGCCGGTCCAGGTCGAGGTGTACGGGTTCATGCGCTCGGCCGTGGAGGAGCGGGGGAGGGTCTGGAGGAAGACCTCCAGGTCCCGCCAGGTCGGCACGATCTTCTCGATGCCGACGACCGAGATCAGTGTCTCGGGCAGGGTCAGACACATCCGGCCGTTGCCCTCGGACTCGACGACCACCAGGGTGCCGGTGTCCGCGACGATGAAGTTGGCACCGGAGATGCCGACCTTCGCGCGCAGGAACTTCTCCCTCAGGTGAAGCCGCGCCGCCTCGGCCAGCTCGGCCGGGGTGTCGGTCAGACCCTCCGGGGCAGGACGGCCCCACTCGCCCATCTCCCGGGCGAAGATGTCGCGGATCTCGCCCCGGTTGCGGTGGATGGCGGGGACCAGGATGTGCGAGGGCCGGTCCTTGCCCAACTGCACGATCAGCTCGGCGAGGTCGGTCTCGTAGGCGTGGATGCCCTCCGCCTCCAGGGCCTCGTTGAGCCCGATCTCCTGCGTGGCCATCGACTTGACCTTGACGACCTCCGACTCCCCGGTCATCTTCACCAGGTGGGTCACGATCCGGTTCGCCTCGTCGGCGTCGGCCGCCCAGTGGACGACGCCGCCCGCCGCGACGACCGACTCCTCCACCTGTTCGAGATAACGGTCGAGATGGCGCAGCGTGTGGTCCTTGATCCGCTTGCCCGCCTCGCGCAGCTCGGCCCAGTCGGACACCTCCGCCACGGCGTTCGCCCGCTTGGCACGGATGGTGTGCGTGGCGTGGCGCAGGTTGCCGCGCAGGGTCGTGTTGCCCACGGCCTCGTGCGCGGCCTTCGGAAACGCCGGCATGCCGACGAACGTCCCGCTCATACGGCCGGTTCCTCCTCCGTGCTCGCCAGGATCTCCGCGATGTGCACCGGCCGCATGCCCGTGCTCAGCCGGGCCATCGTCCCGCCGATGTGCATCAGACAGGAGTTGTCGGCCGCGCACAGCACCTCGGCGCCCGTCGACTCGGCGTTGCGCACCTTGTCCGCGCCCATCGCCGCCGAGACATCGGAGTTCTTCAGTGCGAACGTGCCGCCGAAACCGCAGCACTCCTCGGCACCCGGCAGCTCCACGAGCTCCAGTCCCTTGACGGCCTGGAGCAGCCGTCGGGGGCGGTCGCCCAGCCCGAGCCCGCGCAGCCCGTGACACGTCGGGTGGTACGTCACCTTGTGCGGGTAGTACGCCCCCACGTCCGTCACCCCCAGCACGTCCACCAGGAACTCCGTGAGCTCGTACGTCTTCGGCACCACCGGCGCCAGCGTGGCCGCGAGACTCTCCCCGCGCCCCTCCGCCCGGGCCCGCTCACCCATCCGCGGATACAGCTCCCGCACCATCGCCCCACACGACCCGGACGGCGTGACGATCGCCTCGTACTCACCGAATACATCGGAGAAATGCCGGGCGAGCGGCTCCGTCTCGTGACGATAGCCGGTGTTGTAGTGCGCCTGCCCGCAGCAGGTCTGGGCCATCGGGAAGTCCACGTCGACACCCAGCCTGGCCAGCAGTTTCACCACGGCACGGCCAGTGTCCGGATAGAGCGTGTCGTTGACACAGGTCAGGAACAATGCGACACGCATCGCGGCTCCTCGAGGTCGGTCATCGGATGAGTGCAGCCTAATAGGAGGAGACGGGCAGGGGGAGTCCCCGTCTCACCGTGTGGCGAGACGGGCCTCCGCGGCACGCCAGCGGTCCGTGCCGCCGAGCGGCTCGAACCGCGTGAGCGGCTGGGTACGGGCGAGCAGGCGCCGCATGTCGGCCAGGTCACCGACGAGGCCCTGCGCCCGGGCCTGCACGAGCACATTGCCCAGGGCGGCCGCCTCCGTCGGGCCGACCACCACCGGCAGCCCGCAGGCGTCGGCGGTGAGCTGGCACAGCAGGGCGTTGCGGGTGCCGCCGCCCACGATGTGCACCACGTCCACCGGATGGCCGGCCAGCCGCTGCGCCTCCTCGATCGCCCGTCGGTGGGCGAGCGCGAGCGAGTCGAGGATGCACCGGGTCACCTCGGCCCGACTCTCCGGCACCGGCTGCCCCGACGTCCGGCACGCCTCGGCGATCCGCTCCGGCATCCGCCCCGGCGCCAGGAACCCCGGGTCCCCCGCGTCCACCACCGACCGCAGCGCCGGTACGGCGGCCGCCTCCCGCAGCAGCACGCCCAGGTCCGGGTCGCCCCAGGCCCGTACGCACTCCTGGAGCAGCCACAGTCCCATGATGTTGCGGAGATAGCGGACCGTGCCGTCCAGCCCCAGCTCGTTGGTGAAGTTGGCGGCGCGGCTCTCCTCGGTCAGCACCGGCGCGTCCAGCTCCAGACCGGCCAGCGACCAGGTCCCGGTGCAGATGTACGCGAACCGCTCGCCCGTGGCGGGCACCGCGGCGACCGCGGACGCGGTGTCGTGCGAGCCGACCGTCGTCACGGACACCGGCCCGGTGAGCCCCGTCTCCTCCAGCACCTCCGCCCGCAGCGCGCCGGCCGGATCCCCCGGCTGCCGCAGCGGCGCGAACAGGCTCAGGTCGATCCCCAGCCGGGCGGCCAGGTCGTACGACCACGCGCGCGTCCGGGGGTCGACGAGCTGGGTCGTCGAGGCGTTGGTCAGCTCGGTGCCCTGCTCGCCCGTCAGCCAGTACGACAGTAGGTCGGGAACGAGCAGCAGCCGGCGCGCCTGCGCGAGCTGGGCCGAACCGGCGGCCGCCGTCAGCTGGTACAGCGTGTTGAACGGCGCGTACTGGATGCCCGTCGCCGCGTACAGCTCGGCGGCGGGCACACTCGCCCACACCTTCTCCGCGACGCCCTCGGTGCGGGCGTCGCGGTAGTGCACCGGGTTGCCGAGCAGTGCCCCGTCGGCGTCCAGCAGGCCGTAGTCCACGGCCCAGCTGTCGATGCCGACGGAATCCACCTGCCCGGCCGCCCGCAACCCGTCCAGCACCCCTCGGTACAGCGAGAGGATGTCCCAGCGCAGCCCCTCCGGCACCCGGACCGGCCGGTTGGGGAAGCGGTGCGCCTCCACCAGGTCCAGCGAGTCCGGGGTCACGCGGCCGACCATCACGCGCCCACTGGACGCGCCGAGGTCGACCGCGGCGTACGACCGCACGCCCGTCACCGGAGGAACGCGGCCGCTACACCCGCGTCGACGGGCACATGCAGCCCGGTGGTGTGGGTGAGCTCCCCGCCCGCCAGCGCGAACACGGCGTTGGCGACATGCTCGGGCAGCACCTCACGCTTGAGGATGGTCCGCTGCGCGTAGAACTCGCCCAGCTTCTCCTCCTCGACCCCGTACACGGCCGCCCGCTTGGCACCCCAGCCACCGGCGAAGATGCCCGAGCCGCGCACCACCCCGTCCGGGTTGACCCCGTTGACGCGGATGCCGTGCTCACCGAGCTCGGCGGCCAGCAGCCGCACCTGGTGCGCCTGGTCGGCCTTGGTCGCGGAGTAGGCGATGTTGTTGGGCCCGGCGAAGACGGCGTTCTTCGAGGCGATGTAGACGATGTCGCCGCCCAGCTCCTGGGCGATCATCACCCGGGCCGCCTCACGCGAGACGAGGAAGGACCCGCGGGCCATGATGTCGTGCTGGAGGTCCCAGTCCTTCGCGGAGGTCTCCAGCAGCGGCTTGGAGATCGAGATCCCCGCGTTGTTGACGACGAGGTCGACCCCGCCGAAGGCCAGCACCGCCGCCTTGAACGCGTCCGCGATCTGCTCCTCGGACGTCACGTCGACGGCCACGGCGACGGCCTTGTCGGCCCCGCCGAGCTCCTCCGCGACGGCGGCCGCGTTCTCGGCGTTCAGATCGGCGACGACGACACAGGCTCCCTCGGCCACCAGCCGGTGGGCGATCGCCTTGCCGATGCCGCTGCCGGCCCCGGTGACGAGCGCGACCCGCGTGGCGAGCGCCTTCGGCTTCGGCATCCGCTGGAGCTTGGCCTCCTCCAGCGCCCAGTACTCGATGCGGAACTTCTCCGACTCCTCGATCGGCGCGTACGTCGACACCGCCTCGGCGCCCCGCATCACGTTGATCGCGTTGACGTAGAACTCGCCGGCGACCCGGGCGGTCTGCTTGTCCTTGCCGAAGGAGAACATGCCCACGCCCGGCACCAGCACGATCGCCGGGTCGGCACCGCGCATCGCCGGTGAGTCGGCGTCGGCGTGCCGCTCGTAGTAGGCGGCGTACTCCGCCCGGTACTCGGCGTGCAGCTCCTTGAGCCGGGCGACCGCGTCCTGAAGCGGCACGTTCGGCGCCACGTCGAGGACGAGCGGCCGAACCTTCGTCCGCAGGAAGTGGTCGGGGCACGACGTCCCCAGCGCGGCGAGCCGAGGGTGCTCGGCCCGCGCCACGAAGTCCAGCACCACATCGGAGTCGGTGAAGTGCCCCACCTGCGGCTTGTCCTGAGAGGCGGCGGCCCGCACATACGGCGCCAGAGCGGCGGCCCGCTCCCTGCGCTCCGCCTCGGGCAGCGCCTCGTACCCGGGGACGACCGCCCCGAACGGCTCCGGCCTCCCCTTCTCCTCGAGGAACGCCTCGGCGGTCCGGATGATGTGCAGCGAGTTGCGCTCGCACTCCTCGGCGGTGTCACCCCAGGCGGTGATCCCGTGCCCGCCGAGCACACACCCGATGGCCTGCGGGTTGGCCTCCTTCACGGCCGCGATGTCCAGCCCCAGCTGGAACCCGGGCCGCCGCCACGGCACCCAGACCACGCTGTCCCCGAAGCACTCCGCGGTCAGCTTCTCCCCGTCCGCCGCACACGCGAGCGCGATCCCCGAGTCCGGGTGCAGATGATCGACATGGGCGGCGTCGACGAGACCGTGCATCGCGGTGTCGATGGAGGGAGCGGCGCCCCCCTTACCGTGCAGGCAGTAGTCGAACGCGGCGACCATCTCGTCCTCGCGCTCCACACCGGGATACACATCGACGAGCGCCCGCATCCGATCCAGCCGCAACACGGCCAGGCCCGCCTCGGTGAGCGTCCCGAGGTCCCCGCCGGACCCCTTCACCCACATCAGCTCGACGTCCCCGCCGGTGACGGGGTCGGTGTCGGTGCCCTTGGCGGACGCGTTGCCGCCGGCGTAGTTCGTGTTGCGGGGATCAGCACCAAGCCGACGGGACCGCGCGAGAAGGGCGGCGGCTTCGGGATGGGTGGACATGAATGTTCCTAACTTCCAGAGGAGGGATGAGTGCACTTCCATAGGGGCGCGGGGCTGCATCGATATGCGGCTCCGCCGCGTGGGCGCGACCAGCCACACACAGGGCCCGCACCCCGCACACAACAGAACCGGCAGAAGCTCACGCCCCCCAGCCGGCCTGCTCCCCACCAACCCGCTCAGCAACGATCTTCTCGGCCCACCCGGACGCCTTGTACGCGGCGATCGGGTTCGCGTCCAACCCCATCTCCTCGCGCACTTCACGAAGCAACGGCCGCACATCCGTGTTGTACGCATCCATCAGCACCGCGTTGGCCTCCAGCACATCACCCGAGACCTGCGCGTCAGCCAGGGCCGCCCGATCCACCAGCAGCGCCTTCGCCGTGGCCTCCTGCACATTCATCACGGACCGGATGATCGCCGGAATCTTCGCCTCGATGTTGTGGCACTGGTCCAGCATGAACGCGACCTCGGAGGTGAACCCACCCCCACGCACGACCTCGTACATGATCCGGAACAGCTGGAACGGATCCGCCGCCCCCACCATCAGGTCGTCGTCCGCGTAGAACCGCGAGTTGAAGTCGAACCCGCCGAGCTTCCCCTCCCGCAGCAGCGTCGCGACGATGAACTCGATGTTGGTCCCCGGCGCGTGGTGACCCGTGTCGACCACGACCTGCGCCTTGGGCCCGAGCTTCAGACAGTGCGCGTAGGCGGTGCCCCAGTCCGGAACGTCGGTCGTGTAGAACGCGGGCTCGAAGAACTTGTACTCCAGCAGCATCCGCTGCCCGTCCCCGAGCCGTTCGTACACCTCGGCCAGCCCTTCCGCCAGCCGGTCCTGCCGCCCCCGCACGTCGTCCTGCCCGGGATAGTTCGTCCCGTCGGCGAACCACAGTTTGAGATCGGCGGAGCCCGTCGCGTCCATGATGTCGACGCACTCCAGCAGATGGTCGACGGCCTTGCGTCGCACCTTCGCGTCCGGGTGGCAGATGCTGCCCAGCTTGTAGTCGTCGTCCTGGAAGGTGTTGGAGTTGATGGCGCCGAGCTTGACGCCCCGCTCCTCGGCGAACTTCGCCAGAGCCGCGTAGTCCTCCACCTTGTCCCACGGAATGTGCAGCGCGACGGTCGGCGCCACCCCCGTGTGCGCGTGCACCTGGGCCGCGTCCTCCAGCTTCTCCTGCGGAGTGCGCGGGACGCCCTGCTGGGCGAAGACCTTGAAACGGGTCCCCGAGTTCCCGTACGCCCACGAAGGCGTCTCGACGGCCTGGGTCTTCAGCGCGGCCTTCACCGCGGCGAGATCGGTCACTTCGGGCTCCTGAGACATCGGGGTTGGCGGCTTCCGTATGAAACGATTCAGAATGGGAAGCTATGAGCCCGCCGGAGGGCTGTCAACCCCTCTGCCCAGCCCTTCTCGTCGTGACCGGCGCGTGACCTTCCACTATCGAAATTTTTTCGACGCGGACCCATTGACGTGACATGGCCGCCGTGCCTAACGTCCCGGCAACCCAGTTGAAACCTTTCACGACGCCGTGACGGCCTCCCGCAGGCGTCGTCGAGGAGCCACCCATGACCCACCCGTCCGACACGGGACCCGCCCCGGTGCTGGCGCTGAAGGACATCTCCAAGTCCTTCGGTGCCGTACGCGCCCTGCGAGGCGTCTCCCTGGAGCTGTTCCCCGGCGAGGTGCACGCCCTCGCCGGTGAGAACGGCGCGGGCAAGTCGACACTGATCAAGACGCTCGCCGGGGTGCACCGTCCGGACTCCGGCCAGGTGCTGCTCGACGGTGAGCCCGTCGTCTTCCACGGACCCGGCGACGCCCGCGACGCCGGCATCGCCGTGATCTACCAGGAACCCACGCTCTTCCCCGACCTGTCGATCGCCGAGAACATCTTCATGGGCCGCCAGCCGCGCCGCGCCCTCGGCCGGATCGACCACAAGGCCACCCACACGGCCACGGCGGCCTTGATGCAGCGCCTCGGTGTCGACCTCGACCCCGACCGGCCCGCCCGCGGCCTGTCCATCGCCGACCAGCAGATCGTCGAGATCGCCAAGGCCCTCTCCTTCGACGCCCGCGTCCTGATCATGGACGAGCCGACCGCCGCCCTCACCGGCAGCGAGGTCGCCCGTCTCTTCGGCGTCGTACGCACCCTGCGCGAACAGGGCGCCGCGGTGCTGTTCATCTCCCACCGCCTGGAGGAGATCTTCGAGATCTGCCGGCGGGTCACCACCCTGCGCGACGGCGCCTGGATCGCCAGCGAGCCGGTCGAGGGCATGACCGAGGACGACCTCGTGCGCCGCATGGTCGGCCGCGACCTGGACGAGCTCTACCCCAAGCAGGACGTCGAGCCCGGCGAGGTCGCCCTCAGCGTCCGCCGCCTGACCCGCGAGGGCGTCTTCACCGACGTCTCCTTCGAGGTCCGCTGCGGCGAGATCGTCGGCCTCGCGGGACTCGTCGGCGCCGGCCGTACCGAGGTCGCCCGGGCGGTCTTCGGCATCGACCGCTGGGACGCCGGGGAAGTGGAGGTGCAGGGACACCGGCTGACGAACGGCGCCCCCTCCACCGCCATGGCTGCCGGCCTGGCACTCGTCCCCGAGGACCGGCGCGCCCAGGGCCTGGTGATGGACATGTCCATCGAGCGCAACATCGGCCTCACCGGACTGCGTACGACCGTGAAGGCCGGCCTGATGGACCGCGGCGCCGAGCGCAGCCGCTCCCTCGACTGGGCCGTCAAGCTCCAGGTGAAGTACGCCCGGATCGCCGACACCGTCAATACGCTCTCCGGCGGCAACCAGCAGAAGGTCGTCCTCGCCAAGTGGCTGGCCACCGGCCCCAAGGTGCTCATCGTGGACGAGCCCACGCGCGGCATCGACGTCGGCACCAAGGCCGAGGTCCACCGGCTGCTGTCCCAGCTGGCCGCCGACGGGGTCGCCGTCCTGATGATCTCCTCCGACCTGCCGGAGGTCCTCGGCATGGCCGACCGCGTGCTGGTGATGCACGAGGGCCGGCTCACCGCCGAGATCCCCCGCTCCGAAGCCACCGAGGAAACCGTGATGGCCGCAGCCACGGGGAGGGCCGCCGCATGACGGTGACCGCCCCCACTCCCGCCCCCGCCACCGAGGTGTCCAAGTCCAGTGGCACCCGGCTGGTCGACCGCGTCTTCAAGATGCGCGAACTCGCCATCCTGGTCGTCTTCCTGGTGATGATCGCGATCACCCAGGCGGGCAACAGCCAGTTCCTCTCCGAGCAGGGCATCAAGGACCTGCTGCTGAACGCGACCATCCTGGTCCTGGTCGCCACCGGACAGTCGCTGGTGGTCATCACCCGCAACGTCGACCTGTCCGTCGGCTCCACGCTCGGCATCACCGCCTACGCCGCCGGCACCTACCTCAACGGCGGCGGCAACCCGGTCGTCGCGATCGCGCTCGCGGTGCTCCTCGGCATCGGCGTCGGTCTCCTCAACGGCCTGCTGGTCAGCCTCGGCCAGGTGCCCGCCCTCGTCGTCACCCTCGGCACGATGTACATCATCCGAGGCGTCGACTCCATCTGGGTCGGCTCCAGCCAGATCACGGCGGCCGACCTGCCCGGCGGCTTCGTCGACTTCGGCTCCGGCGGCATCTCCGCCGTGCCCTACCTGGCGCTGATCGCCCTCGCCGTGCTGATCGCCACGGCCTACTACCTCAAGCACTTCGGCAGCGGCCGCGAACTGTACGCGCTCGGCTCCAACCCGGAGGCGGCCCGCCTCGCCGGCATCCCGGTGCGCAAGCGGACCCTCGTCGCCTACACCTTCTGCGGCGCCCTCGCCGGTCTCGCCGGAGCGATGTACCTGGCCCGGTTCGGCAACGTCGACTCCGGCACCGGCACCGGCTACGAACTCACCGTCGTCAGCGCCGTGGTGGTGGGCGGTGTCGTCTTCACCGGCGGCTCCGGCAGCGTCTACGGCGCCGCGCTCGGCGCCCTGCTGCTGACCTCCATCAACGGTGTCCTGCCCGCCCTCGGCGTCAGCTCCGTCTGGGTGCTCGCCATCAACGGCATCCTGCTCCTGCTCGCCATCGCCGTGGACCGCGTCGTCGCGCTGCGGGTGGCGTCGGCCCTGAAGAAGAGGAACGCCCGCCATGCCTGAGTCCGGATCCCTGGTGAGCCGCGCGATCCGCTGGGACACAGTTGTCGGCGCTCTCCTGATCGTCCTGCTGCTGTTCTCCTTCTCCTTCGTCGACGGCTTCGGCAACGCCTTCAACCTGTCGTTCCTGATCGGCAGCGCCCTGCCCATCGCGCTGATCGCCCTGCCGATGACGATGCTCGTGGTCGCCGGCGAGATCGACCTGTCGGTCGCCTCCACCGCGGGGCTGTCCGGCGCGGTGATGGGCAAGCTGTGGAACCAGGGCATGACGATCGAGACGATCATCCCGATCTGCCTGATCCTCGGCGTCGTCTGCGGGCTCGTCAACGGGCTGCTGGTGACCCGGCTGGGGCTGCCGTCCCTCGCCGTCACCATCGGCACCCTCGCCGCCTACCGGGGCATCGCGCAGATCGTGCTCGGCTCCGACGCGGTGACCGACTTCCCCACGCAGTACCTGGACTTCGCCGCGGGACGCATCGGCGACACGTTCGTCCCGTACGCCCTCCTGCCCTTCCTGGTGCTGCTCGCGATCGCCCTGGTCGTCCTGCACGCCACACCGTTCGGACGGTCGCTGTTCGCGATCGGAGCGAGCGAGGAGGCCGCGCGGTTCGCCGGCGTCCGCGTCAAGCGGCACAAGCTGATCCTGTTCACGGTGACGGGGTTGGTGGCGTCACTCACCGGTGTGTTCTGGGCGCTGCACTACGCGAGCGCTCGCTATGACAACGCGACGGGGCTGGAACTGTCCGTCATCGCCGCGGTGTTGCTCGGTGGGATCGACTTCGACGGCGGCAAGGGGACGCTCGGCGGGGCGATCGCGGGTGTCTTCCTGCTGGGTGTGCTGCAGAACGTGATGAGCCTTCAGGACGTCTCCGCGCAGTCGCAGATCGTGGTGACCGGTGTGCTGCTGGTGGTGTCCGTGCTCGGGCCTCGTGTGGCGCGGCAGATCTCCGTTGCCCGGGCGGCCAGTTCATCCCCCTGACAGGTCGACTCCCCGAGTCACGGCCGTGCGTGGCTGGTCGCGCCCGCGCGGCGGAGCCTCAAATCAATCCAGACCCGCGCCCCTATGGGGCGCACTCACCTCACCTTCGTACAAAGGAACCCTCGTCATGCGCAGAACTTCCCTTCGTCGTGCCTGTGCGGCCGTCGCCGCAGTCTCCTCCCTCGCTCTCGCTCTCACCGCTTGCGGCGGCACCACCAAGGAGGACGTGAAGAGCGAGAACACCGGGGCCGCGGCCTCGGGGGGCAAGGCCGACCCGAACGCCGCTCTGAAGAAGGGGCTGACCGTCGGGTTCCTGCCCAAGCAGGTCAACAACCCGTACTTCACCTCCTCCGACAAGGGCGGCGAGGCGGCCCTGAAGGAACTCGGCTCCAGCTACAAGGAGGTCGGCCCGTCCAGCGCCACGGACACCTCCGGTCAGGTCAACTACGTCAACACGCTCACCCAGCAGCGGGTCGACGCGATGGCCGTCTCCGCGCAGGACCCGGGCGCGCTGTGCCCCGCGCTCAAGCAGGCCATGAAGAACGACATCAAGGTCGTCACCTACGACTCCGACACCACCGCCGACTGCCGCAACGCCTTCGTCTCGCAGGCCAGCGCCGAGGACCTCGGCCGCACCGAGGTGCAGCTGCTCGCCGAGCAGATCGGCTACAAGGGCGAGATCGCGATCCTGTCGGCCGCGCAGACCGCGACCAACCAGAACACCTGGATCGACTTCATGAAGGAGGAGCTGAAGGACCCGAAGTACAAGGACGTCAAGCTGGTCAAGGTCGCCTACGGCGACGACGACGCCCAGAAGTCCTTCCAGCAGACCCAGGGCCTGCTCCAGGAGTACCCGAACCTGAAGGGGATCATCTCCCCGACCACCGTCGGCATCAAGGCCGCCGCCCAGTACCTCTCGGGCTCCAAGTACAAGGGCAAGGTCAAGCTGACCGGCCTCGGCACCCCCAACGACATGCGCAAGTACGTCAAGAACGGCACCGTCGACGGCTTCGAGCTGTGGGACCCGGCGAAGCTCGGCGAGCTGGCCGCGCGCACGGCCGTGGCGCTGGTCTCGGGGCAGATCACCGGCAAGGAGGGCGAGACCTTCACGGCCGGCGACATGGGCTCGTACACCATCGGCAAGGACGGCGTGATCAGCCTCGGCAAGCCGACCGTGTTCGACAAGAAGAACATCGACCAGTTCAACTTCTGATCCCTGGAGGGTTGTTGATGCAGCGCGTGTGCTTCCTGCTGAAGGTCAGGGCGGACCGCCTCGACGAGTACCGTGAGCGGCACGCCGCCGTGTGGCCCGAGATGCTTCAAGCCCTCTCGGCCACCGGCTGGCACAACTACTCGCTCTTCCTGCGCGAGGACGGCCTGCTCGTCGGATACCTGGAGACCGAGGACTTCGCCGCCGCCCAGGCCGGTATGGAAGCCACCGACGTCAACGCCCGCTGGCAGGCGGAGATGGCGCCGTTCTTCGAGTCGCTGGACGGCGCCCGGCCCGACGAGGCCATGAAACCGCTCACCGAAGTGTTCCACCTCGCTTGACCCCCGTACCCGCAGTTCCCGCTCGCCGACAATGGAGTCCCCCGAGATGAACAGACGTACGCTGCTGGGCGCCGCCCTCGCCAGTGCCGTGGTGGGTCCCGCCCTCGCCGCCGGCACCGCCCGCGCCGCCGACCCCGGCCCCTCGGTCAGCCGTACCGGCACCACCACGCTGGACAGCCAGGCCATCTTCTTCGTGTCCTACGACGGCCTGGTCAACAACAACTCGTTCCAGAAGAACGGGCTGCTGACCTACAAGGGCTACCAGTACGCCGTCTGGTACACCGCCGACCGCAACGCCGTCGTCGGCCGCCGCGTCCTCGGCGGGAGCACCTGGTCCACGGTCCAGGTCGGCCACACCCTCAAGACCAACGACTCCCACAACGTCATCTCCATGGGCGTCTCCAAGGTCGACGGCCGCCTCCACCTCAACATGGACTCCCACAGCGACGGCTTCACCTACGTCAAGTCGGTGGCGGGCCTGATGGACAACCCGGCCGGGCTGAGCTGGACCGCGAGCCGCTTCGGCGCGCCCCAGTCCACGCTGGACGGACTGGCCCTCACCTCGCAGTTCACCTACCCGCAGTTCGTCGCCACCCCCGACGGCAAGCTCCAGCTGAGCTACCGCGTCGCCATCTCCGGCAACGGCCGCAACGCCGTCGCCGAGTACGACGGCTCGACCTGGACCAACCTCGGCGAGTGGTCCAGCTCCACCGGCACCTACACCAGCGAGCACGGCTCCTCGACGGCCCGCAACATGTACCTGCACGGCATCGACTACGACGTCAACGGCCGCCTGCACGCCTTCTTCACCTGGCGCGAGCAGAACGGCGCCGTGATGTGCAACAGCGGCGGCATCACCAACCACGACACCGGCTACGTCTTCTCCGACGACCGGGGCCGCACCTGGCGCAACAACGCGGGCACCGTCGTCGGCACCACCGGCGGCTCCGACAAGGTGGCCGTCACCGACAGCGGCCTGGTCGTCGACCCGCTCAACCCGGACCACTCCCTGATGAACCAGGAGAGCCAGTTCACCGACTCCGCCGGCCTGCCGCACGCCATCATCAGCTACGTCCCCGGCCGCTTCGGGCAGTGCACCACCAACTACGTCGCCGACCGCACCGCCAACGGCCGCGCCTTCCACCTCCGCAAGAACTCCTCCGGCGCCTGGCAGAAGACCGAGATCCCGGTCCCGCTCAACTCCAGTCAGCGCACCAAGCTGTTCCTGGACAAGTACGACAACGCTTACGCGGTCTTCCCCTTCGGGAGGATCGCCGGCGCGTCGAAGGCCTCCGGCTACACCGACTGGAAGCTCCTGTTCGACGGCAGCGGTCTCAACGCCTTCGGCGAGGTCGTCATCGACGAGATGCGCGTCCGCACGGACAACGTGCTGTCGTTCATGTACCAGGAGAAGTCCAGCGGTACGACCCCGTCGGCGCTGCACGTCGTCGACTTCGCCCTGCCCGCATGAGAGGGTCTGGCGGGTGCCGCCGTGACGGTACCGTGAAGGCGTGCCCGCCACCCCTCGTTTCCCTGGAGGTCCCCGCCTGATGGCCCAGTCGGTGGGTATCAAGGACGTCGCCCGTGCCGCCGGAGTCTCCGTCGGCACGGTGTCGAACGTCATCAACCGGCCGGACACCGTCGCCACCGAGACCCGGGCGCGCGTCCAGTCCGCCATAGACCGGCTCGGCTACGTCCGCAGCGAGTCCGCGCGGCAACTGCGCGCGGGCCGCAGCCGGATCATGGGGCTGCTCGTCCTCGACATGGGCAACCCCTTCTTCGTCGACGTCGCGCGCGGTGCCGAGCGGGCCGCCCGGGACGCCGGGCTCGGTGTGATGGTCTGCAACAGCGCCGAGAGCGTCGGCGAGGAGGCCGAGTACCTGTCGCTCTTCGCCGAGCAGCGGGTGCGGGGAGTGCTGCTCACCCCGGCGGACGCGACCGGCCGCAACATCGAGTCGTTCCGCCGGCACGGCATCCCGTTCGTCCTGGTGGACCGGGTCGCCGAGGGCACCACCGAGTGCTCCGTCTCCGTGGACGACGTGGCGGGCGGCGCGCTCGCGGTGCGGCACCTCATCGACGCCGGACACCGCTCCATCGCGTACGTCAGCGGCCCGCCCGGCTTCAACCAGGTCCGTGACCGCCGCACCGGCGCGCTGAACGCGCTGGCCGAGGCGGGGCTCGGTCCGCAGTGCCTGCGCGAGCTGCCCACCGAGCGGCTCGACGTCGCCGCGGGCCGGGACGCCGGAGCCCGGCTGCTCGGGCTTTCCGACCGCCCCACGGCCGTGTTCTGCGCCAACGACCTGCTGGCCCTCGGCGTCCTGCAGGCCATGTACGCGGCCGGTGTGGACGTCCCCGAGGACCTCGCGATCGTCGGCTACGACGACATCGAGTTCGCGGCCGCCGCGGCCGTCCCGCTCACCTCGGTGCGCCAGCCCGCCGTCACCCTCGGCGCCCTCGCCGCCGAACTGCTCCTGGAGGAGACGGAGGAGACCGCCACGGGCACCCCGGCCCGGCCGCACGAACACCGGCGCGTCGTACTCCAGCCGGAACTGGTGGTCCGCCGTTCCAGCCTGTCGGCCCGCTGAGCGGCGGTTCAGTAGCCGACCTTGATCCAGGGGCTCCCGCGCGGGCCCGGACATGTGCTGAACTGGGTCGCGGCCCGCACCCCGACCGCCCTGGAGCTCCGTTGACCGCCAGCTACCGCCAGCCCGGCCTCGTCCTCACCGACCGGCACTTCACCGTGCCGCTCGACCACGGCGACCCGGGCGGGGAGACGATCGAGCTCTACGCCCGTGAGGTCGTCGCCGCCGACAAGGCGCAGCGCGACCTGCCATGGCTGGTCTACCTCCAGGGCGGCCCAGGCTTCGGCGCCCAGCGCTTCGTCGGCAGGCAGGCGTGGCTGGCCCGCGCGCTGGACGAGTACCGCGTCCTCCTCCTCGACCAGCGCGGCACCGGCCACTCCACCCCGGCCAACCGCCAGACGCTCCCGCTGCGCGGCGGCCCCGCCGAACAGGCCGACTACCTCACGCACTTCCGCGCCGACGCCATCGTCCGCGACTGCGAGGCGATCCGCCCGGCCGTCACCGGCGGCGCCCCCTGGACCGTCCTCGGCCAGAGCTTCGGCGGCTTCTGCACGGTGAACTACCTCTCGACCGCCCCCGAGGGCCTGAGCACCGCGATCATCACCGGCGGCCTGCCCTCGCTCGACGCGCACGCCGACGACGTCTACCGCGCCGCCTACCCGCGCATCGAGCGCAAGGTGGACGCGCACTACGCCCGTTACCCGCAGGACGTCGAACGCGCGCGGGCGATCGCCGAGCACCTCACCCGGCACGAGGTGGTCCTCCCGAACGGCTACCGTCTCACCGTCGAGGCCTTCCAGTCCCTCGGCATCGTCCTCGGCGGCAGCGAGGGCAGCCACCGCCTGCACCACCTCCTGGAACACGCCTTCGTCCGCACGCTCCAGGGCCCGGCCCTCTCCGACGCGTTCCAGGAGGAAGTCCAGGGCCTCCTGTCGTACGCCGGCCACCCCCTCTACGCCCTCGTCCACGAGGCGATCTACGGCCAGGGCACCCGCCCCACCGCATGGTCGGCCGAACGCGTCCGCGCCGAGTTCCCGCAGTTCGACGCGGCCAAGACCCTCGCGGGCGACGGGCCGCTGCTCTTCACCGGCGAAACCGTCCACCCCTGGATGTTCGACTGCGACCCCGCGCTGCGCCCCCTGCGCGAGACCGCCGAACTGCTCGCCGCGCGCACCGACTGGCCGCCCCTCTACGACCGCGCCCGCCTCGCCGCCAACGAGGTGCCGGTCGCGGCGGCCGTCTACCACGACGACATGTACGTCGACACCGCCCACTCCCTCGACACCGCCCGCGCGATCCGCGGCCTGCGCACCTGGGTCACCGACGAGTTCGAGCACGACGGTGTCCGCGCGGGCGGCCCACGGGTCCTGGACCGGCTTCTGGCCCTGGCGCGCGACGAGGTCTGACAGGCTGGCCCCATGACCGAGCCGACGAACACCCAACTCCAGCCCATGCCCGACGACTGGCGGCGTGCCCTCGCCGTCGTCGCGCACCCGGACGATCTCGAGTACGGCTGCTCGGCGGCGATCGCCGCGTGGACCGACGGCGGCAGGGAGGTCGCCTATGTGCTCGCCACCCGCGGCGAGGCGGGCATCGACACACTGGAGCCGGCGAAGTGCGGCCCGCTGCGGGAGCGGGAACAGCGGGCGAGCGCGGCCGTGGTCGGGGTGTCGTCGGTCGAGTTCCTCGACCACCGGGACGGTGTCGTCGAGTACGGCACCGCGCTGCGCCGCGACATCGCCGCCGCGATCCGCCGGCACCGCCCCGAGCTGGTGATCACCCTCAACCACCGCGACACCTGGGGCGGTGTCGCCTGGAACACCCCCGACCATGTCGCGGTGGGGCGCGCCACCCTGGACGCGGCCGCGGACGCGGGCAACCGCTGGATCTTCCCGGAACTCGTCGAGCAGGGCCTTCAGCCGTGGAACGGGGTGCGCTGGGTCGCCGTCTCCGGTTCCTGCTCACCCACCCACGCCGTGGACGCCACGCCGGGCATGGAGCGCGCGGTGCGGTCGCTGCTCGAACACCGCACCTACATCGAGGTGTTGACGGACGAGGACCCCGAGACGTACGTCCGCGCGTTCCTGACCCGGAAAGCCGAGACCACGGGGGAGCGGTTCGGCGGGAAGCCCGCGGTCTCCTTCGAGGTGTTCGGCAGGTAGCCGCCGCGGCGCGGGGCGGCCCGGGGCGCACGTAGGCTGATCGTCATGTCAGATCGAACAGCCGACCGGGCCGCGCTGCGCGGCGACTGCGCGCAGTGCTTCGGCCTGTGCTGCGTGGCCCTGCCCTTCGCCGCCTCCGCCGACTTCGCCCTCGACAAGGACGCGGGCCGGCCCTGCCCCAACCTCCAGGGCGACCACCGGTGCGGCATCCACGCGAAGCTGCGGCAGAAGGGGTTCACCGGCTGCACGGTCTACGACTGCTTCGGCGCCGGACAGAAGGTCTCGCAGGTCACCTTCGGCGGGCAGGACTGGCGCACCGGGCCGCGCGAGCACGCCCGCCGCATGTTCGACGTGTTCCCGGTCGTCCGGCACCTGCACGAACTGCTCTGGTACCTCACCGAGGCCCTCGCGCTGCCCGCCGCCCGTCCGGTCCACGCCGATCTGCGGCGGGCCCTGGAGCGTACCGAGGACCTCACCCGGCAGACCCCCGAGGAACTCGCCGCGCTGGACGTGGGTACCCACCGCCAGGAGGTCAACGTGCTCCTGCTGCGGACCAGCGAACTGGCCCGGGCCGGGGTCCGCGGCCGCGGCAAGGACCGCCGGAACGCGGACCTCATGGGCGCCCGCCTCCGGGGCGCCGACCTGCGCGGAGCCACCCTGCGGGGCGCCTACCTGATCGCCGCCGACCTCACCGGGGCCGACCTGCGCGGCGCCGATCTGATAGGCGCCGACCTGCGGGACACCGACCTCACCGACGCCGACCTGACCGGCGCGTTCTTCCTGACCCAGCCACAGCTCAACGCGGCCCGGGGGAGTGCGGGCACCCGCCTGCCAAAGTCAGTCACCCGTCCCGTGCACTGGGCAGCGGGGCGCTGACGACGGTTCCTCCAGGGCGGGGGGAGCGGTGGCGGCCGTCGGGGAGGCGGTGGAGGTGCGCCGCTCCAGGCGCAGCCGCAGCCCGTCCGGCATCAGGGTCAGCCGTTCGGTCACCCGCAGCCGGTAGCCCGGGTCCGGGACCAGCTCGTAGCGGCGCAGCAGCAGACCGAGGACCAGCACCGCCTCGTGCAGGGCGAACTGGCGCCCGATGCAGGCCCGCGCCCCGGTCCCGAAGGGCTTGTAGGTGTGCGGGGCACGCGCGCGGACGGCCCGGGCGTCGAAGCGGTCCGGGACGAACCGGTCGGCGTCCGCGCCCCACACCGAGGGGTCCCGGTGCACCATCGGGGTGAGCACCAGCGCCCAGGCCCCTCGCCGCATCGGATGGTCGCCCGCCAGCACCGTGTCCTCGCGGGCCTCCCGCGCGAAGGCCGGCGCCGTCGGCCACAGCCGCAGCGTCTCGTCCAGCACCCGGCGCACGTACCGCAGTCTGGCCACCTGGTCGTAGGCCGGGACCACGGAATCGCCCCACACCCGGTCCACCTCGGCGCGGGCGCGGGCCGCGACGTCGGGATGCCGGGAGAGGTAGTGCAGCGCGAAGGAGAGCGCGCCCGAGGTCGTCTCGTGACCGGCGATCAGGAAGGTGATGACCTGTCGGCGCACGTTCTGCGGGGACAGCCGCTCCCCGGTCTCCGGGTGGGCCGTCTCCAGCATCCGGTCCAGCAGGTCGCCGTTCCCGCTCGCACCGCGCCGGGCCCGCACCAGGTCGTCGACCGTGCGGTTGAGGTGGGCGATGTCGGCCTCGTTGCGGCGCGCGGCCCGTCGCAGCAACAGCCGTGACGGCACGGTGTCGAGGAGCAGCGCGTAGGTGAGGGTGCCCACCATCGCGGAGACGAAGGGGTGGGGCCGGGTGCGCTCGAAGGAGCCGAAGTCGTGCCCGAACCCGGTGCGTGCGATGGTCTCCAGGGTCAGCTTGGTCATGTCGCCGGGCACGTCCACGGACCGGCCCGCCGCAACCGCGTGGTCCCAGTGGGCGGTGAGCCGCTCGGCCACCGCCAGCATCATCGGGTGGTAGGCCGCCATGGCCTCGCGGCTGAAGCCCGGGGCCAGTACGTCGTGCGCCAACTGCCAGTTGGGCTCGTGGTTGTACGCCGTGAACAGCGCGTCCCCGGCGACGGGACGCAGGTTGGCTATGCCCAGGCCGACGTGCTTGGCGAAGCGGGCCTCGTCCGCCAGGTCGGCGGCGAGTGAGGCGCCCCCGACGAACACGAACTCCTTGCCGAAGCCCTTGCGCCGGAAGATCGGCCCGAGCCGGCGGCCGAAGCGGATGTTGTCCTGGAGGGGGTTGTTCCGGCTCACCCCCAGGAGGTCGCCGAGCCAGGGCAGCCGGTGCGGGGGATGGGGGATGCGGTGCAGCTCGGGCCAGGCCGAAGCGGCGCCGCGCGGGCCCTTCGTCGGTACGGCCCCCGTCGTCGTCGCCATGACGCGATCTCCCTCGGTTCGGCGGCAGTTGGGCGTGCGGGACGTGCGTGTGACGTGCGGTGCGGGACCCCGTGTTGTACGTGGGGTCAATAACGCGGTCAGTCTCGACCCGTTGTTGAACCGGCGTCAAGTAAGGTGCGGGGATGGCCGCGAACCAGCAAGCGCGTACACGCCGCCGGCTCAGCACCGAGGAGCGCAGGGAACAGCTGCTGTCGGTGGGGGCACGGCTGTTCTCGGAGAGCCCCTACGACGACGTGTGGATCGAACAGGTCGCCGAGATCGCCGGGGTCTCCCGCGGGCTGCTCTACCACTACTTCCCGACCAAACGGGACTTCTTCGCCGCGGTCGTCGAGCGGGAGAGCGAGCGCATGCTGCGGCTGACGGCGGCCGTCCCCGGCGTCCCCGTGCGCGATCAGCTCGCCGCCGGTCTCGACACCTATCTGGAATACGTGCTCACCCACGCCCACGGCTACCGCGCCTTCCACCGGGCCGACGCGGCCGGGGACCAGACCGTGCGCCGGGTCTACCAGCGGGCCCTGGCCGCACAGGAACGCCAGATCCTGGCGACCCTGGCCGCGGACCCCGAGTTCGGCCCGGCCTTCGAGGAACGCCCCGACGTACGGCTGGCGGTGCGGGGCTGGCTGGCGTTCATCACCGCGGTCTGCCTGGAGTGGCTGCGCAGCCCGGACCTGTCCCGGCGGCAGGTGCGGGAGTTGTGTGCGCGGGCGTTGCTGGGCGTCCTCTGAGCCCGCACCGTCGTGAACGTCCGCGGCCGGGCCGGGGGCGGCGGTTGGCCTGCACCCGGATCTCCGATAGGTTAGGCAAGGCTTACCTAAGGAGGTCTGGGATGGGTGACAGCCAGAGCTGGACGGCCGCGCCTGCCGCGGCTCAGCGGGCGCGTTCCGTGCTCGCCACCGCGTGGTCCTGCGCGGTGACCACGGACGGCGGACGCGAGGAGTTCGTCGGCGCGCACAGTGTCGCGGACGACGGCCGGGTGCTGCTGCGCGTGCCCGAGGACAGCGCCCTGCTCACGGCCGCGATCTGCGCGCCGCGCGGCGAGCCGTCCGCCGTGCTGGAGTTCGCCGACGTCGCGCCCGTCCCCGTGCACAGCCGGATCCGCGCCCGGCTCTGGCTCGCCGGCTGGTTCGCCCCCGAGGACGAGCACCTCGTCTTCACGGCCACCCGTGTCGTCCTCAAGGAGCCGTCCGGCGCGGTGGTCGTCGACCTCGACGAGTTCGCCGCCGCCGCACCCGACCCGCTGGCCGGAGCCGAGGCGCGGCTGCTGACCCACCTGGCCGACTGCCACGCCGACGCCGTCGAACGGCTCACCCGGCTCGTCGAACGCGACAGCCTGCACGGTGCCGTCCGTGTCCAGCCGCTCGCCGTCGACCGGCACGGAATCACCCTGCGCATCGAACGCGCCCGCGCCCACGGCGACGTACGCCTGCCGTTCCACACGCCCGCCGACGACGTCGCGCAGCTCACCGAGCGGGTGCACGTCCTGCTGGCACAGGCGAACGCGGCGGCCTGCCCGCGCGCCCTACAGCGGCAGCGCACAGACGGCGACGGGTGACGCGAACGGCTCGCCCGCGAGGCGCAGTTCGCCGCGCCCGACGTCCACGTGGAAGACGCTGACCGTGCTCGACCTCTGGTTCGCCGCGAACAGCAGCCCGCCGTCCGGCGAGAACGCGATCTGCCGCGGGAAGTCCCCCTCCACCGGCACCGTGCCGAGCAGCCGCAGCCGGGCGCCGTCCGCCTCCACCGCGTACCGCGCGATGGTGTTGTCGCCGCGGTTGGCGAGGAACGCGTACGCGCCGTTGGACGTCACCAGGATCTGCGCCGGGTAGTTGGTGATCTTCCCGCCGCCCTTGCCGTTTCCGGTGGACTGCGGGTCGCCGATGGTCAGGCGGCCGCTCGTGGGGTCGTAGGCGCAGACCGTGACGGTGTCGTCGGTCTCGTTGGCCAGGTAGGCGTACCGGCCGCCGGGGTGGAAGGTGAGGTGGCGCGGCCCGGCGCCCGGCCGGGTGTGGGCCTGCGCGGTCTCGGTGAGCGTGCCCGCCCTGGCGTCCAGGCGGTAGGTGTAGACGGTGTCCGTGCCGAGGTCCACAGCGAGGACGTGGCCGCCGTCGGGGCTGGTGACGAACTGGTGCGCGTGCGGGCCGTCCTGGCCCGGTCCGGGAGCGGGCTTCGCGTGCCTGACCGTGTCGGTCGCCTCGCGCAGGCCCCCCGACGCCTCGATCGGATGCACGGCCACGCTGCCCGAACCGTAGTCGGCGCTCAGCAGCCACCGGCCGCTCGGATGGACGGAGAGATGACAGGGCTGGGCGCCGCCCGTGGCACGGCTGCCCAGGATCTTCCGGTCGGCGAGGCGTACGGCGGTCACGGTTCCCCGCTCGCGCTCGTTCACCGCGTACAGCGTCCGGCCGTCCGGGTGCACCGCGAGATACGACGGGTCGGCGACGCCGGTGAGGGCGTCGCCGCCGGTGACGCGGCCGGTGCCGGGGTCGTAGGTGGCCACGCCGATGCCGGTGCCGCCGCCCTCGACCGAGGTGTAGGTGCCGATGTAGAGCGGGCGTGGGCCCGTGGGCTGCCCGGTCGGCGACGGCGAGGACCGGCTGCTCCCCTCGGGGCGCGGCGATGCGCCGTTCGCCCGCGGCGGTGCGGGGTCCGAGGAGTTCCCACAGGCCGCCACGGCCGGAAGCGCCGCCGCCCCGCCGAGAGCGGCCACGAAACGGCGCCTGCTCCAGCCGCCCCCACTCTCGGCTCCGCCCGAGCGGGGGGACCCCCATCGTGACGCGTCCGTACCACTGCCCATGCCCGCACCTCAGGTCGTCGGTTCCCCGGTCGTCACAGCCACCTTCGCCCGGATCACCCGCCCGCTGCAAAAGAGGCGCGGGGCGTTGCGCGGGGCGCAACGCGGGCAGCGGCTACCAGTCGCCGTCCTCGACCGGCTCGCCCTTGACGTGCTGCACCTGGTCGGGCGCGGGGGCCTGCCAGGGGTCGAGGTCGTCACCGAGCCACTCGCCCACCGGTTTGACCGCACCGAGCGTGTCGGTGGGGGTGAGGTCGTCGGCGTCGGCGTCGTAGTAGTCGTACCAGGGCAATCCCGCACGCGTGTACGCCGCACGGTCCACCGGCGACGGCGGGGGCGCCTCACCGGTGATGCGGCGCCACTCCGGAGGCGTCACCAGGTGGACGAAGACCCGCCCGGCGGGCCGCTCGGCCCAGTCCGCCGCAGGCCGCTCGTCCCGGTAGACCTCCTGACGCATCGAACCGCCGACCCCGAGGCCCATGGCCGCCGCGGCCCGCGGCGGGCCCCCGGGAGCGGCCGCGGGAGCCGCGCCCGGCGCCATCGGGGCGGATACCGGCATGGGGGCCCCATAGAAGCCTGCCGCCCGCACGGAGCGCTGCGCGGCCCTGCGCCGCTCCTCCTCGCGCCACGGCGCCAGCACCTCGTCCCGCAGGGGGAAGGACTGCAGCTGCACGCCGCCCCAGACCTCCTCGCCCGTGACCTGGCCCTCGACCGTCGCGCCGAGGCCCAGCGGCACCGCCACGAACTGGCGGACCGTGCCCTTGCCCGAGTTGATGCCGTCCAGCCAGGGCTGGCGGGGCAGCACCACGTAGTTCTGCGGGTGCCGGGAGAGCCGGTCGCTCCACGGTTTCCCCGAGACCGCGCACACCTTGCCCACCCCGACCTGCAGCGCGGCGGGCTCGGTCGTGCCCGTGAAGCTCAGCCACATCGCCTCGCGCAGATACACCGGGAGCATCACACCACCGCGCGCCCGCCACTGCTCCGGCACGGTGTCGGGGAAGTCGGCGACCCGGCGGACCGGGAACTCCCCGAGCCCGGGCGGCAGCGGATGGGTGCCGGTCTCGGGCAGCCGCAGGGTGCGCACGAACCGCACCGCCACCCCGCCCGGCAGCCGCAGCGTGTTCCCGTCGATCCGTACGCCGGTCTCGGCCATCGGCTCGCTCCCCCTCGTCCCGCGCCGGCCCGGTCCCGGCGCTCTCTCACCGAGAACGCCCTCAGAGCCCCGTGCGGTTCCGCCACAGCTGTTCCTGAACGCCGAGGCGCTCACGCAGCCGGGTCAGGCGCGGCAACCGTTCGCGCTGCTCCCGCGACACGCGGTCCAGTTCCTCCAGCAGGCGGCGCGAGCGGTGCTCGGTGTCCAGCTCGTCGAGGATCCGGTTCACCTCCGTCAGGACGGCGCCGAGCAGCTGCCAGTGCTCGACCTCGTGTGCGGACTCCGCGCGCAGCAGCTGCGCCAGCTTGTCGCGCGTGCCCACGGCCGCGCGCAGCTCCGCGGTCAGCCGCGCCTCCGCCGACTCGGCGCTCTCACTGAGATGGGTGGTGACCAGCACCGCGAAGCTCACCACGGCGTCGGCGATCTCGGACAGCAGCTGCTCCACCGCGGCGCCCGTCTCCGACGCGAACAGCGGCTTCGGCGCGCGGGCCTTGGCCAGGTCGGTGAGCGTGCGTGCCAGGACCCGCAGCACCACCGTGCAGATCTCCAGCGTGTCCAGCCCGGTGCGCAGCACCACCCGGTGCAGCAGGCCCTCCCGCACCCGCGGATTCAGCCGCAGGCTGTCCTCGGCCTGCCGCAGGGCCGCGTCCACCTCCACGATGTCGTGGTCGAGCCGGCGCGCCTCGTGCAGCCGCGCCGCCGCCTGCTCCACGGGAGTACGGCCGGCCGCCTCCTCGCCGACCCGCAGCATCAACTGCCGTACCCGGCGCGCCAGACCCTCGATCGACTCGCCCGCCTCCTCCACCCACACCGGCGGTGCGAGCAGCAGATTGATGGCCAGCCCCACCACCGCGCCGATCAGGGTCTCCACGATCCGCGCCCAGGCCGTGTCCCCGACCGTGGTCACGCCGAGCACCAGCATGGCGCTGATCGCCACCTCGGGGACGTACTCGTCCACCCGCACCAGCCGCCCGACCGCCAGCGCGGCCACGATCAGCAGGGCGAGGCTCCACCAGGTCAGACCGACCAGCAGACTGAAGGCGATGGCGACGAGCACGCCCGCCACCACGGCGTTCACCCGGCGGATGCCATTGGTGAGCGTGGCGTACAGGGTGACCTGGACGACCAGCAGCGCGGTCAGGGGGGCGGTCAGCGGCGCGGGCTCGGGGCTCAGGCGCAGCGCGATGACGTAGGCGATCGTCGCGGCACCCGCCGACCGCAGCGTCTGGACGACCACGGGCTCCCGGTACCGCCTCGCCAACCCCACCAGGGACGACGGCCACTCACGTACGTCTTGCATCCTTTGGCCTGTTCCCCTTCCTGAGGTGCGTCGAACGCGCTCAGGGGACTGTAACCGTCCGCGTGCGGAGGAAGACCCCCGTCTCGACCAGTGGTTTTTTCCTGCCTCGGTTCGGGGGGACCTCGCCGCTCAGACGTACAGCGTGTCGAGGAAGGCGGACAGATTGGCGGTGGTGCGGGCGATCTGTTCGTCCAGGGTGAGGCTCTCCTCGAAGCGACTACCGGACTCCGGGGACTTCTTGCCCCGTACGTACAGGGAACAGGCCAGATCGGTGCACATGTACAGGCCGATCGAGTTGCCCTCGCGGCCGGCCGGGCCCGCCTTGCGGGCGGTCATCAGCGAGACCCCGCCGCCCGGGTGTGTGGTCAGACAGAGGGAGCACATGCTGCGGTGCAGGAAGCCGCGCCGCGAGGACGGAAAACGGAAGGTCACGCCGACCGGCTCGCCCTGCCGTTCGGTGACCAGGTAGCTGCGGTTGGGCGCGCCCGGATCACGCCAGCCGAGGAAGTCCAGGTCGTCCCAGGGGCGTTGGTCGAGATCGCGGGGAACCGCCAGGCGTTTGGCCTCGCCCTTGGAGCAGTTGATAAAAGAGTTGCGGATGTCCTGCTCGGTGAGTGACCTCATGGAGTGCCTCCGGGGCGCCGATCTTCGAAACCTAGTAGGCCTAGGTTTTGGCCTAGGGTAATTAGCTTGCCGAGGGAGAGCCAATGGATTTCCGGGAGGTCGCCCCACCGCGTGCCCGGGAGGCGCTGCGCCATGTCGCGGCCCGTTCGGCGGGACCGCCCGTCGACCCCGCCCTGCGTATCACGCTGAACTTCCACCCGGACCGGTCGGCCCGTGCTCTGCCCATCCTCCATGCCCTGGCCCGGGACGGCTCCTACCACTCGCAGTTCGTCACCGGTACCGGCAACGGCGGCCTGACCGCGCACCCGGGTGGCGACCGCTGGCGCTGGGAGAGCAGGATCTTCGGCGGCGCGTACGACGACGCGCCCGCGCACGAGCGGCCGGTGTACGGGGCGCTGAACTTCCGCCGCCAGGTCGTCGGCGCCGCTCCCAGATTCGGCTCCTCCCATTTCCGGCTGACCGGCGCCGCGCTCGCCAGGGCGACGTTCTGCTACCCCGACAGCGCCGCCGAACCGGGCGACTTCGGCGTGGCCGCAGGCATGTCCCTGCTCGCGCTGGCCGAGGCCGACGAGCAGGACGCCCTCAACGACTACATAGAGGCCCAGATCCACGGCGGCGTCGACCTCACCCGGGACGTGGAGGCCCTGGTCCTGGACGCGAGCTACCGCGACACCCCCGTCGAGGAAGCGGCCCGCCGGCTCCCGGTCCCCGTCGAATGGCACCCCGGTTACCGGCTCGCCGTGGCCGAGCTGCGCCGCCACGGCGACTACCGGGGCGAGGAGTACGCCGACCTCGGCGCCCGCATCGCCGAGGACGGTCACATCGACCCGCGCGTCATCGGGGACGCCGCCCGCACCGGGCGGTACGAGATCCAGGACCTGAAGATGGTGTGGCACACCCTCGCCCGCTTCGGGGCCCCCGAGGGCGCGGGCACCGCCTACTCGGCCGGAGCGGGGGAGGGGGGCCACACCCCTGTCGCCAGCACACCCAGCGCGTAGGCGCGGGCGACCAGTTCCGTACGGTTCGCCGCGCCCCAGCGTGCGGACAGGCGCCGCAGGTGGTACGTCACGCCGTCCGAGCTGAGGCCGGTCTCGCGCGCGGCGCGGACCGTCGTCGCGCCTCCGGCGAGCAGGGCGAGGATGGTGGCCTCGACCTCGGTGACCCGCACCGCCGGTTCCTCGGGGCGGGGCTCACGGTCGCCGATGACCCGCAGCATCACCAGCAGGGCGGGCGTCTCCTCCACGGTGTCGCTCACCGGGTCCGCCGTCAGCTCCCCGTACCGTTCCCGGCCGTCGGGCGCCCGCCAGACGACCGACACCTGGTACCGCGACCGGTGCCGAAGACGCAGCGCCTGCGCGATGCGCTCCACCTGGGTCGCCTCCTGCGGCCGGAACAGCTCCAGCACGGCCCGGCCGCGCAGCCGCCCCGGCGTCGTACCGCACTCCGCCGCCATCGCCGGATTGGCGAGCAGGACGTCGCCGTACACGTCGCACACCGCGACCGGCACCGCCACCCGGTCGAACAGCATCAGCGCGCGGTTGCGCCAGACCACGGCCTCCAGCCGACCCGCTTCCACCAGCACCTCCCGCCGCCCATCATCACGCATGCACGGGGTGGGCGTTCTGGTAGGCCAGCCTGCGGTCGGCGCCCTCGCCGACCGCCGTGAGGAACTCGTCCAGAGCCATGAACTCCTCCCACACCGGCCGGCCGCCCGCCCGCGAGAGCTCGCCCACCACCAGGTCCTCGAGCCCGGCGACGCGCTTGTTCTTCCAGGCCTTGTCGGCGAGGCTCACCAGCAGGTCCTCGACGCCGGTCCCCGGGGCGCCCCAGGAGGCGTGCGTGGCGGCGAAACGGGCCAGCTCCGGCTCCACCCCGTGCGCCAGCAGGAGCGCCCGCCCCGCCTCCTCGTGCGCCGAACCGGGTCCGGACAGCTCCGCCGGGTGCCGGGTCTTGCCCACGTCGTGCGTGGCGGCGCCGAAGAGCACCGCCTCCCGGTCCACGGCCAGCGCGGGACAGTACCGCTCCACCCACTCGACGAGCCGCGCGGCCACGTCGTGCACGGCCCGCAGATGGGCGACCAGTCGTGGCGGAGCGGCCAGGCGCGCCAGCAACTCGGCCGCCCTCGCGGGAAGCGGCCGCAGCGCCGGGTCGTCGGTCTCGTCCAGGGCGATCGACAGCACGTTCGCGGTGGTCATCGCGCCAGGGTAGACCGACGTCTTGCGCATCGACGCCGACTTCGCAAGCCCATCGGCCCGCTCCCGACTGCACGATCGTGTAGTGCGCGGGGCCGGGGTGACACATGGAGTGGATCACGCTGGATCGCAGTACACCCGTACCGCGAAAGGCAGTTGTCGCGCCATGCCCCCCACCGCACTGCGCCCGCAGACCGCAGACACCGTCCTCGGCGTTCCCGTCGTCGACATCTCCGCCACCGGCCCCGGCCACACTCCCGTGCAGCAGGTCATGGACCTGATGCGCGAGCACGGGCCGGTGCTGGTCCGGCGCCTGCACGGGCGGGACACCCTGTTCGTGGCCGACCTCGACCTGGTGGCCGAACTCGCCGACGAACGGCGGTTCGCCAAGCACGTCGGGCCCGCGCTGGAGAACGTGCGCGAGTTCGCCGCCGACGGCCTGTTCACCGCGTACAACGACGAGCCCAACTGGGCCAAGGCGCACGACATCCTCATGCCCGCCTTCGCACTCGGCTCGATGCGCACCTACCACCCGGTCATGCTGAAGGTGGCCCGGCGCCTCATCGACTCCTGGGACCGCGCCGCCGTCGCCGGCCGGCCGGTGAACGTCCCCGACGACATGACCCGCATGACCCTCGACACCATCGGACTCGCCGGATTCGACTACGACTTCGGCTCCTTCGAGCGCGACGAACCCCACCCCTTCGTCGAGTCGATGGTCCGCTGCCTGGAATGGGCCATGACCCGCCTCGCCCGCATCCCGGGCCAGGACCACTCCGCGGTCGACGCGGCCTTCCGAGAGAACGCCGACTACCTCGCCCGGGTCGTCGACGACGTCATCGCCGCCCGCACCGGCACCGACCAGAGCGGCGCCGAGGACCTCCTCGGCCTCATGCTCAGCGCCGCGCACCCCGCCGACGGCACCACCCTGGACGCCGCCAACATCCGCAACCAGGTCATCACCTTCCTGATCGCCGGCCACGAGACGACCTCCGGCGCGATGTCCTTCGCCCTCTACTACCTCGCCAAGCACCCCGCCGCGCTCCAGCTGGTGCAGCGCGAGGTCGACGCCCTGTGGGGCGACAGCGCCGACCCCGAACCGACGTACGACGAGGTCGGCCGGCTCACCTACACCCGCCAGGTCCTCAACGAGGCGCTGCGACTGTGGCCGACGGCCGCCGTCTTCAGCCGCCACGCCGTGGAGGACACCCTTCTCGGCGGCCGGGTCCCGCTGCGGGCCGGGCAGGCCGTCGCCGTGCTCGCGCCGATGCTGCACCGGCAGCCGGTATGGGGCGACAACCCCGAGCTGTTCGACCCCTCGCGCTTCACCGCGGAGGCGGAGGCGGCCCGCTCCGCGCACGCCTTCAAGCCCTTCGGCACGGGGGAACGCGCCTGCATCGGACGGCAGTTCGCGCTGCACGAGGCGACCATGCTGCTCGCGATGCTCGTCCACCGCTACCGGCCCGCCGACCACGCCGACTACCGGCTCACGGTCAAGGAGACCCTCACCCTCAAGCCCGAGGGCTTCACCCTGACCCTCACCCCGCGCACCGCGGCCGACCGCGTCCACGCCCCGCTCCCGGGCGCCGCCCCCGCGCAGGCGGGCGAGAGCGCCGACACGGCCGCCCTGCCCACCCGCGTCCGCCCCGGCACCGGAGTCCTGTTCCTGCACGGCAGCAATTACGGCACCTGCCGCGACTTCGCCGCCCAACTCGCCGACGAGGCCGCAGTGATCGGTTGCGAGACCCAGGTCGCCGCCCTCGACGACTTCGCCGGGGGACTGCCCACCGACCGCCCCGTCGTCATCACCGCCGCTTCCTACAACGGCCGCCCCACCGACGACGCCACCGCCTTCGCCGCCTGGCTGGAGGACACCCACGACCTGTCCGGCGTGACCTACGCCGTCCTCGGCGTCGGCGACCGCAACTGGGCCGCCACCTACCAGCACGTCCCGGCCCGCGTCGACGAACGCCTCGCCGCACTCGGCGCCACCCGCCTCACCGACCGCACCGCAGCCGACGCCTCCGGCGACCTGACCGGCGCCGTCCGCGACTTCACCGCGCGACTGCGCACCGCCCTCCTCGACCAGTACGGCGACCCGGACGCCACCGCCCCCGGCGCCGAGCCCACGGCCGCCTACGAGGTCCGCGCGGTCACCGGCGGCCCGCTCGACGCCCTCGCCGACCGGCACGGACTCGTCCCCATGACGGTCACCGAGGCGTACGACCTCACCGCTCCCGGCCACCCGCGGCGCAAGCGCTTCGTCCGCGTCGCCCTGCCGGAGGGCACCGCCTACCGCACCGCCGACCACCTCACCGTCCTGCCGGCCAACGCCCCGGCCCTCGTCGAGCGTGCCGCCGCCGCACTCGGCGTCGACCTCGACACCGTCCTGGACATCCGTCCCACCCGCCCGCGCCGCGACGGCCTCGCCGTGGACCGTCCTTTGACGGTACGTCAGCTCCTCATTCACCACGTCGAGCTGCAGGAGCGCCCGACGGCCGCCCAGCTCGCCGTGCTCTCCGCCGCCAACCCCTGCCCGCCGGAGCGCATGGCCCTGGCCGCCCTCACCGACGACCCGCGCACCCTCGTCGAGGTGATCGAGGACTTCCCGGCCCTGCGCGGCGCCCTGGACTGGTCGCACCTCCTCGAGCTGCTCACGCCGCTGCGCCCGCGCCACTACTCGATCTCCTCCTCGCCCGCCCTCGATCCCGGCCACGCGGACCTGATGGTGTCGCTCCTCGAGGCCCCCGCCCGCTCGGGCAGGGGCGTCTACCGGGGCACCGGCTCCGGGCACCTCGCGGACGTCGAACCCGGCGACACCGTCCTCGCCCGCGTCCAGCCGTGCCGCGAGGCCTTCCGGATCGACACCGCCGCACCGGTGGTCATGGTGTCCGCGGGGACCGGCCTCGCCCCGTTCCGCGGCGCCGTCGCCGACCGTACGGCGGCACGCGCGGCGGGCGCCGAACTCGCCCCGGCGCTCTGCTACTTCGGCTGCGACGCGCCCGACGCCGACTTCCTGCACGCCGAGGAACTGCGCGCCGCCGAGGCCGCCGGGGCGGTCTCGCTGCGGCCGGCCTTCAGCGCCGCCCCGGAGGGCGACGTGACCTTCGTACAGCACCGCATCGCCGCCGAGGCGGACGAGGTCTGGGAGCTGCTGAACGCGGGCGCCCGCGTCCACGTCTGCGGCGACGGCTCGAAACTGGCGCCCGGGGTACGGGCGGCGTTCCGTACGCTGTACCGGGACCGCACGCCGGACGCAGGCGAGGCGGACGCCGAGCAGTGGCTCGACGGGCTGATCGCGGCCGGTCGCTACGTCGAGGACGTCTACGTGGCCGGCTGACCGAGCGGCGGGCGGACCGAGAGGAAGGGTGGGCGCACGGTGGCGGACTCCTGGGAGCGGGCCCGGCGGGTCCTCGCGGACGCGGGCCTGCGGTCCGAGCACCTCGCCCACCTGGCGCCGCTCACCGGCGGGACGTACAACGCCGTCGACGAACTCCGCCTCACCGACGGCAGCCGCTACGTGCTGAAGACAGCGCCGACCGCGGCGGGCCTGCGGCACGAGAGCCGACTGCTCGTCTCCGAGGCGGAGTTCTACCGGGCGGCCGCCCGGGCCGGCGTACCGGCACCGCGCGTCGTGGCGCTCGACGGGCAGCACCTGCTGATGACGATGTGCCCGGGCGCACCCTGGGACGACTCCGTCACCGCGACGGAACGGATCGTCCTGCGCGGGGAGTTGGGGCGGCAGGTGGCCCGGCTGCACGAGATCACCGGGCCCGCCTTCGGCTATCCGTCCGGCGCCCTCGGGCCGCTCGCCCCCGACTGGCGGACCGCGTTCACCACGATGTTCGACGCGGTCCTCGACGACGCCCGCCGATACCGGGCCCCGCTGCCCCGCCCGGCCGACGAGGTGGCCCGGACCGCCGAGCGCGCGTACGACGCCCTCGACGAGGTCACCGTCCCGCGCCTCGTCCACTTCGACCTGTGGCGGGGCAACATCCTGGTCGACCGTACGGCGGGGGAGGCCCGGATCGGCGGGCTCATCGACGGTGAGCGCATGTTCTGGGGCGACCCGCTCGCCGACTTCGTCTCCCTGGCGCTGCTCGGGGACATCACCGCCGACGAGGCGTTCCTCGCCGGCTACCGGGAGGCGGGCGGCCGCGCCGAGTTCGACCGGCCCGTGCGGCTGCGGCTGGCCCTCTACCGCGCGTACCTCTACCTCATCATGATCTCCGAGACCGTCCCGCGGGCCGCCGGCGCTGACCACATCACCTGGGTGGGGGACGTGGTCGCGCCCGAACTCGTCGCGGCCCTGACCGAGATCGAGTCGTCCACGGCCTCGTGACCCGCGCGGCCCCCGGCGCGGAGGTTTCGCAGGTCGTGGCGGAGGTACTCGCGTGTCTTTCGACGACGGGAACCCTGAGGGGAAGGAGTACGCCATGACCGAGCATCGCGTCGAAGGACCGGGCCAGAGTGACGGGCCCGTGCCGCGGGACCTGCCGGACCAGCAGGCACAGGGCGGCGAGGACCCCTGGGAGGGAGACCCCGCCCGCGCGCAGGCCGACGCCGAGACCGAGGATCCGGACAACGCCCCCCGCTCCGAGGACGTCCCGGACACGGACGAGGCGGGCACGGGCCGCCAGGGCGCCCCGCACGGAGCCACCGTCCACCCCGAACACCCCGTACCGGACGAACCCTCGGCCTGATCCCCGCCCGCACACCCACCCCGAGCCGACCGCGGCACCAGGCCCCGGTCGGCTTGATGGGCTCCGCCCTGCCTCAGCCGACCTTGCGCCCCGCCATCGGGGCCGTGTCCTCGCCCTCGCCGCGTTGCATGCCCAGGAGGAACTCCTCCAGCACCTCGGTCGCGGTGTGCCGGGGGTGCCAGCCGAGTTCGGCGCGGGCGCGGGCGGTGTCCATCATCGGCAGCCTGAGCACCGCGTCGAAGAGGTGCGGGGAGGCCGGCAGCATGTGCAGCCCCCACGCGGCGGCGATCGCCGAGCGGGCCGCCGTACGGGGCACCCGGACCGGGCGGGCGCCGAACATCTCGCCCAGCAGCTCCGCGTCGACCGTCGGCTCGGCCGCCAGGTTGAAGGCGCCGCGGACCTCGGTGGTCACCGCGAGCCGGTACGCCTCGGCCGCGTCGTCCGTGTGCAGTGCCTGCACCCGCAGTCCCGGCACATCGGGCAGGAAGCGCAGCATCTCCGGCCTGGCCAGCGGTCCGGGCAGGAAGCGGCCGCCGAAGATGCGGCGCTGTTCGCTCGCCGACTCCCGCTTGAAGAGGAAGGCGGGCCGCATCCGCACCACCCGGGTGTTCGAATGGTCGCGCTCGAACGTGTCCAGCGCCCGCTCCAGGTAGGCCTTCTCCCGGCAGTACGCGGCGTCCGGCCAGCCGTGCGTAGGCCAGGACTCGTCCACCGTGTGGTCCTTGGGTCCGGGCGAGTACGCGCCCACCGACGACGCGTGCACCAGCACCGGCACGTCCGCGGCCGCCACCGCCTCGAACACCCTGATGCTGCCCAGGACGTTGGTGCGCCAGGTCCGCGCCGGATCGTGCGTCGGCTGGAAGGCCCACGCCAGATGGATCACCGCGTCGGCCCCCTCGAAGTGCGCGGCCAGGTCGGTCCGCTCGGCCGACAGGTCGACCGCCGCCCACTCCGTCCCCGGCGGCTTCCAGTCCGGGATCCGCCGCGCCAGACCCAGTACGGAGCCCACCCCCAGGTCCTCCGAGAGCAGGCGCACCACACTGGTGCCGACATTGCCCGTGGCGCCCGTGACGACGATCCTCATGCCCGTTTCGCTGCTCACCTTCGGCTCCTCTCACCTGCTCCGCCGGGGAACGGACCGAGTACCCGGGTCACGGGCGAACCATCACCGGACGTCGAACGCGTCCACGCCTGTCCGCTCCGCCGACAGCTTCCACAGTCGGGCCGCCTGTTCCGGGTCGGTCGCCCAGGGCCGCACGCCCGAGGTCACGTCGTCGGACAGGGCGGCCTCGGCGATGTCGCAGTCCTCCAGGTAGACGCCGCCCAGACCCGCCAGCTGGGGCGAGGTCGCGGCCCACACCTGGGTCGCGGCGCCCTGCTGCGGGCTCTTGAAGCCCTCGGGGTTGAGCACGTTGCCCGCCTCGTCGATCCAGCCGCGCTCGATCATCTCCTCCTTGGGCAGGTGCCGCTGGAGCGGCGTGATGATGCCGCCGGGGTGGAGAGAGAAGGCTTGTACACCATGCTCCCGGGCGAGCCGGTCGAGGTGGACGGCGAACAGCACGTTCGCCGTCTTCGCCTGCCCGTACGCCTGCCACTTGTCGTAGCCCTCACGCCAGTCGACGTCGTCCCAGCGCATCCCGGAGAAGTGATGGGCGCGGGAGGAGACGGAGACCACACGGGCACCACCGGGCTCGATCGCCGGCCACAGCCGGTTGACCAGGGCGAAGTGGCCGAGGTGGTTCGTCGCGAACTGCGCCTCCCAGCCGGGTCCGACCCGGGTCTCGGGGCACGCCATGATCCCGGCGCTGTTGATCACGATGTCGAGGGTGCGGTCCGAGGCGAGGAACCGGTCGGCGAAGGCGCGAACGCTGTCGAGGTCGCCGAGGTCGAGCTCGTCCACCTCGACCCCGGTGAGGCCGCCCAGGGCCTGCGTCGCGGCTTCCGTGCGGCGCGCGGGTACGACGACCCGGGCGCCGGCCTTGACCAGTGCGCGCGTGGTCTCCAGGCCGAGCCCCGAGTAGCCACCGGTGACGAGTGCGAGCCGTCCGGTGAGGTCGACGCCGTCGAGGACGTCGTCAGCGGTGCTCTCTGCGCCGAAGCCCGATCCGATCTTGTGCTGTGCCGTGGTGCTGTAGGTCATGTCCGGCACGCTACGAATTCGAGCGCACTCGAAGTCAAGGGCGTGCTCCGGCCAGAGAACCGGCCAGAGAACCCA
This sequence comes from Streptomyces griseus subsp. griseus, assembly GCF_000720255.1. Taxonomy (GTDB): domain Bacteria; phylum Actinomycetota; class Actinomycetes; order Streptomycetales; family Streptomycetaceae; genus Streptomyces; species Streptomyces griseus_I. The sequence continues at coordinate 170,350 of NZ_JOJE01000004.1, forward strand.
CCAGGGAACCGGACCAGAGCCGGACAGAAAAGAGCCCCGACCGGACGGGGGATTCCGGTCGGGGCTGTCAGAAGGTGGGTACGGATGGCGGTCGCCTCTCGGCGAAAGGCTCCACAGGGCTTCAGCCGAACGATCGTCCCTGTGGGCAAAAGGTGAGGCCCGGGGACACTGTCCCATCCGTACCCACGGCTGGTTCAACGGCCAACCACTCGTGCGTGTTCCTCGCCCCACGCCCGTCGTGCCGTGACGTGTGTCACCCCTCGCCCCCCTTCGGTGCCGGTGCCACCTCCGACCAGATGTTCTCCGCCTCCAGCAGCAGCGTGCCCAGCACCGCCGTAGGGGCCGCGCCCCCTTCCCGCGCATGGTGACTCAGACTGCTCTGCAGACGGCCGTGCAGCTCGCGAAGCTCCTCCAGTGCCGCCCGCGACCCGTCCTTGGCGGACTCGTGGCAGGCGTCCCCGATCAGCTCCAGCAGCCGGGCGTACTCCCGCAGCGCCGGTCCGTCCGGCGGGGCGGGGGATCGGTCGTCGTCGACGGACACCGCGAGGGTGCGCGTCAGGACCGTCACATGGGTGGCGACGCGGCACCAGCGTTGGTCCTCCGTCTCCGGAGGCACATCCAGCGACCCCCGGTGCAGTGCGCGTAGCGGGCGGGCCGTCAGGCGCAGACTCTCCCGGCTCCAGGAGCGCGCCGAGCGCAGCCCCTCACACCGGCGTTCCAGCCGGGCGGCCGCCCGCGACCACTCGGCGGCCGTCGACGCGTCCCATTCGCCCTCCAGCAGCCCGGCGGAGATCGCATGCAGCACGTCCCCCGCACCCCGGGCCAGTGCCGCCAGGTTCTCCCGCACGTCCCGCAGGTGCACCGGCGGCAGGACCAGAGCGTTGACCGCGACACCGACGACCGCGCCGAGCGCCGCCTCCCCCACCCGGTGCGTCACGGCCGGCACCGTGACCGCCGTGCCCGAGGCGACGGTGAACAGGGCCGTGGTGGCCGCGTACACGCCCTGGTCCCCGAACCGGGACCAGTTCGCCAGCAGCATCAGGGGCGGCAGGCACAGCGCCAGCGCCCCCGTGGTGTCGTCGGTGATCACCTGCGCCAGCGAGGCGAGCAGCGCCCCCACGCAGATCGCCGTGAACTGCTGCGCCGCCTGCCGCAGCGAGCTGTACACCGTGGCCTGCACCAGCACCAGTGCCACCCAGGGCGCCATCATGGCCAGCGGGTCGTCCAGCAGGACTCCGCCCAGGAACCAGGCGATCAACGCGGCCCCCGCCGCCTTCAGCGACTGCACGACCAGGTCGCGCTCCCGGCCGGGGCCGCTCCAGGCCGCCCGGACCGACAGGGCAACGCCGTTCGCCCCCCGCCGTACGAAATCCACCGGCCCGGAACCGTTCAGGGGCCGTTCCCACAGCCGTACCTCATCACTCACACGCGTCATGACCTGCGGATATTCCCCGTTTCCGGCGGGTCATGCCAGAGGACTGTCGGCCAGGGAGGCCAGCAGGTGCGCGGGATCGTCGTAGATCACCTCCGCGCCGGCCTCTTCCAGGTCGGCGCGCGGGATGCCGCCGCACAGCACGCCGACGCACCGCACCCCGGCCTGGCGGCCGGCCAGCATGTCCCACACGGTGTCGCCGACGAACACGGCCCGCTCGGCGGGCACCCCCGCCAGCTCCAGGGCGTGCTCGACGGGCTCCGGCGCGGGCTTGCCCCGCTCCACGTCGTCGGCGCTCGCCGTCGCGGTGATGGCCTCGTCGGCGTCGATCGCGCGCCGCAGCGCGGACAGCTCCGCACCGCTCGCCGAGGTGGCGAGCACCACCGCCCAGTCGTCCTTGTGCAGGCGCCGCAACAGCCGGCCGGCGTCCCGCAGCGCGGGCAGCCGGTCGAAGTACTGGCCGTAGAGCGCCTTGTGGGCGGCGCTGAGCTCGTCGTCCCGCTCCTCGTCCCGGTCGTCGCCGAGCAGGTGCGCGATCAGGTCCGACGAACCGAGCCCCACCGCCCGGTGGACGGCGTGCATCGGGACCCGGTGGCCCGCCTGCCGGAAGGCCTCCCACCAGGTCGTCACATGGAGGTGGTTGGTGTCGACGAGGGTCCCGTCGACGTCGAACAGGGCCGCGCGCCGCTGGGTCGGCATGGTCGAGGTGCTCCTTTCGCTCCGGGGCCGTCCGAGTACCACGTCAGCGCCCGGCCACTCCCGCCGGGGTGCGCCCCTCCCGCGTCCAGGCCAGCAGCTCGTCCGCGGACCAGGTGGTGACCACCCGCTCCGGCGGCACCCCGCACTCCTCCGCCCGCGCGCACCCGTGGGCCTGCCAGTCCAGCTGGCCGGGCGCGTGCGCGTCGGTGTCGATCGAGAACAGCACCCCGGCGTCCACGGCCCGCCGCAGCAGCCGCTTGGGCGGGTCGAGCCGCTCCGGGCGGCTGTTGATCTCCACGGCCGTGCCCGACTCGGAGCACGCGGCGAACACCTCGTCCGCGTCGAACTCCGACTCCGGCCGCCCCCGCCCGCTGACCAGCCGCCCGGTGCAGTGCCCGAGCACGTCGGCGTGCGGATTGCGTACGGCGGCCACCATGCGGCGGGTCATCGCCCGCGCCCCCATGCGCAGCTTGGAGTGGACCGACACCACCACGAGGTCGAGCCGTTCGAGCAGCTCCGGCTCCTGGTCGAGGGAGCCGTCGTCGAGGATGTCGCACTCGATGCCGGTCAGCAGCCGGAACGGCGCCCAGTCCGCGTTGAGCCGTTCCACCACGTCCAGCTGCTCCCGCAACCGCTCCGCGGACAGACCGCGCGCCACCGTCAGCCGCGGCGAGTGGTCGGTCAGCACCGCCCACTCGTGCCCGAGTGCGGCCGCCGCCCGGCCCATCTCCTCGATCGGGCTGCCGCCGTCCGACCAGTCCGAGTGCAGATGGCAGTCCCCGCGCAGCAGCGCCCGCAGCTCCTCGCCGCCCTGCACGAGCGGTCCCCCCGCCTCGCCCTCCAGCTTCTCCAGGTAGGCCGGGACCCGCTCCTCCAAGGCTTCCCGTACCACCTGCGCGGTCTTCGGGCCGAGGCCCTTGAGCGCCTCGAGCGTGCCCGCCCCGGCCCGTTCCTCCACCTCGCCCTCGGGCAGCCGAGACACCACCCGGGCCGCCGTGCGGAAGGCCTGGACACGGTACGTCGGCGCCAGGGAACGCTCCAGCAGGAAGGCGATCCGCTCCAGGGCACGGACGGGGTCCATCACTACCTCCGACTCCGGTCTCATGAGTTCCGTTCACGCTCCAGAGTTCCCCAGCCCCACCCGGCACGCACGACGAGCACACGGTTTGTCCGGTACGCACCCGGGTACTGCGAAGCGTCGTCCCCTTCGTGAGGAGGTATGCGATGTCCGCGGTGCCCTCTGTGCCCGTCCCCACCGCACGCACCCAGGTGGCCCTGGTCACCGGAGCCGACTCCGGCATCGGCCGCGCCACCGCCGTCCGACTGGCCCGGGCGGGGATGGACGTGGGCATCACCTGGCACACCGACCTCAAGGGCGCCGAGGAGACCGCCGACGAGGTCCGCGCCCACGGGCAGCGGGCCGTCGTGGCCCAGATGGACCTCACCCGGCTGCCGGTCGCCGCCGGCACCGTCGACGAGCTGTGCGACCGCCTCGGCCGCATCGACGTCCTCGTCAACAACGCCGGTACGGGCACCATGACGCCCTTCGTCGACCTGGAGCTCGACACCGTGCGCGAGGTCCTCGACGTCGATCTCGTCGGCCCCTTCCTGTGCGGGCAGAAGGCGGCCCGGCACATGATCCGGCAGGGTGACGGCGGCCGGATCGTCAACGTCACCTCCGTCCACGAGCACCAACCCCGCGTCGGCGCCGCCCCGTACTGCGCGGCCAAGGGCGGACTCGGCCTGCTCACCCAGGTCATGGCCCTGGAGCTCGCCGAGTACGGCATCACGGTCAACGCGGTGGCGCCCGGAGAGATCGCCACGCCCATGACCGGGCAGGAGGACACCGACGTGGAGTCGACGTCCCGCCCCGGCATCCCGCTGGGCCGCCCCGGTGACGCCCGCGAGGTCGCCGCCGTGATCGCCTTCCTGGCCGGCCCCGACGCCGCGTACGTCACCGGCGCCTCCTGGTCGGTCGACGGCGGCATGCTGCGCATGGGCCCCCAGGCGGGCTCCCACCTCGAGCGCGACGACTGGCGACGCCCCTGAGCCCTGGGGGCTGTCCGGCGGATCTGCCGCAGACGCGGGGTCCGTCCCGCCCACCTGCGGCGTTGTCGTCGGTTGCCGCCCCCCCCCACGCTCGGCTTCGCTCGCGCGGGGGCCCCATCGCGTCGACGCCCTCCTCCGCCTTGCAGTCGGACGCTCCCCCACGCTCGGCTTCGCTCGCGCGGGGGACCCCACGACCCCGCTCACCCGGATCGATGAGTCACCGCTGCCTTCCTGCGACCTGATCCGCCGGACAGCCCCCAGCCGGTTCGCGCTCTACGCTCTATGCATGACCGAAATCGCGAGCCCGCACATCGGCAGACCGCGGATCCTCGTGCTCGGGGTACAGCCGGGCACGCCTCCGTTCAGGATCGTCGAGATCGACGGCCACGTGGTCGGTGAGGCCAAGGCCGTCACCGACGTCCTGGAGGCGGCCGCCGCCTTCGGCATCACCGTCCACGACCTGGACGACCCGGACGTCGTCCGCTGGGTGGGCGGGGACAAGTTCACCTGGACCCGCCACTGACCGACGGTCCCCTTCCGGCCGCCGTCGGACGAACAAGGGCCGGGCCCGTACCAGGTAACCCAGGGTCACATTCGGTGTGACGTAGGGTGCATGCCGGGGTGTGGGACCGGAGGGGGACGAGGTGGCGCCGGAACCGGTGCGGTTCGCGGTACTGGGGTCCGTTCGGGTCTGGCGGACCGGGACGGAGCTGGAACTCGGACGACCGCAGGAGCGGGCGCTGCTCGCGCTGCTGCTGGTACGGGCGGGGCAGCCCGTCGCCGTGGCCGAGATCGTCGACGCGCTGTGGGGCCGGCGCCCGCCGGACAGCGCGGTCAACGTGGTCCGCAGACATGTCGGGTCGCTGCGCCGACTGCTGGAACCCGGCCTGCCCCACCGGGCGACGGGCCGCTGGCTGCTGCGCAGCGCCGGCGGATACCGACTGGCGACCGACGGCGACAGCCTGGACCTGCTGCGTTTCCGCGCGCTGCGTACCGAGGCCGCTCGGGCCGCGTCCGACGGGCGATCCGGACGGGCCGTGGAACTCCTGGTCGAGGCACTGTCACTGTGGCACGGGCCGGTGGCCGCCGGGATCCCGGCACCGGTGCGCGCGCACGCGGCCTTCGGCGCGCTGGACGAGGAGCACCTCGCGGCCGTGAAGGAGGCCGCCGACCTCGCGCTGCGCGCGGGCGCGGCGGACCTGGTCCTTCCCCGGCTGCGGGAGGCGGCCGTGCGCAGCCCGCTGGACGAACCGCTGCTGGCCCGGCTGATGACCGCCCTCGCGGCCACCGGACAGCGGGCCGAGGCGTCCGGTGTGTACGACGCGGTGACAGCCCGGCTCGCCGAGGAGCTGGGCATCGACCCGGGAGAGGAACTGCGCGAAGCCCACCGGGCCTTGCAGGGCGAACGCCACGCCCACCGGGCCGTACCGGGCGTGGCGGCCCCCGCGAGGACCGCGACCGCAACTGCCTGGGTCTCGTACGGGCCTGTCCCGGCCTCCGATGCCTCGTCCGTCCCCGCCCCGGCCACCGGGGACTCGTCCGTCCCTGTCCCGGCCGCCCCGGACCTGCACGGTCCAGGAGCGGCCCCCCTGCCCGTCCCCGCGCAACTCCCGTACGACCTGCCGACGTTCTCCGGACGGCGGGCCGAACTCGACCAGGCCTCCGCGGTGCTGGCCGGCACCGCCGGGACCGCCGGGACCGTGGTGATCGGCGCCATCGGTGGCATGGCCGGGATCGGCAAGACCACGCTCGCCGTCCACTGGGCCCGTCAGGTGGCGGACCGCTACCCGGACGGACAGCTCTACGTCAACCTGCGCGGGTTCGGCCCGTCCGGGGCGGTCATGAGCCCCGACGAGGCGGTCCGCGGCTTCCTGGACGCCCTGGGGGTGGCACCGGACGGCGTCCCGCACGGACTCGACGCACAAGCCGCGCTCTACCGCAGCCTGCTGGCCGGGCGACGCGTCCTCGTCCTGCTGGACAACGCGCGGGACGCCGACCACGTACGGCCGCTGCTGCCCGGCACGCCCGGTTGCCTGACGATCGTCACCAGCCGGGACGAGCTCTCCGCCCTGGTGGCCGTCCACGGAGCCCACCCCCTCACCCTGCGTCAGCTCGACGCCGACGAGGCGAGGGAGCTGCTCACCCGCCGCCTGGGGGCCGGCCGGGTCGCCGCCGAACCGGAGGCGGTAGCGGAGATCACCGCGCTGTGCGCCGGACTTCCGCTGGCCCTCGCCTGCGTCGCCGCCCGCGCGGCCACCCACCCGCACTTCACGCTCTCGGCCATCGCGGCCGAACTGCGCGCGACGCACGGCAGCCTCGACGCGTTCACCAGGGCCGACGTCTCCGCCGACGTCGGCGCGGTCTTCTCATGGACCCTGCGCGCCCTCTCGCCCGCCGCCGCCCGCCTCTTCCGACTGCTCGGCCTGCATCCCGGCCCGGACTTCACCGCACCGGCCGCGGCCGCCCTCGCCGGGCTCGACGTACGACGGGCGCGGCTGCTGCTGTCGGAGCTCGCCGGCGTGCACCTCGTCAGTGAGCACATCCCCGGCCGGTACGCCTTCCACGACCTGCTCCGCGCCCACGCCACCGAGTCGGCGCACAGCCGACACGGGGACGCCGAACGCGGGGAGGCCGTGACCCGGCTGTTCACGCACTACCTCCACACGGCGCACGCCGCCGTCGTGCTGAACGCGCCGTATGCCGACGGGATGCCTCTGCCGCCCGCACCCGAGGACGTCCGACCCGAGCCGCTCGCCGACGACGAACGGGCGCTGGCCTGGCTCAGAGCCGAATACCCGGTGCTGCTCGCCGTCATCGACGCGGCCGCCGCCTCGGGCCGCGACGGCCTGGCCTGTCTGCTCGTCTCGTCCCTGGAGCGGTTCCTCGACCGGCAGGGGCACTGGCACGACTGGGCGGCCGTCCAGCGGACCGCGCTCGACGCCGCGTTGCGGCTGTCCGACCCCGTCATGGAGGCCCACGCGTTGCGCGGACTGGCCCGCGCGCAGGGCCGGCTGGGCCTGCACGACGAGGCCGCCCCAACCCTGGAACGGGCCCTCGCGGCCTTCACCGCACTCGGCGACGACATCGGGCGAGCCACCGTGCACCGCAGCCTCGCCTGGGAGTCCGAGCAGCGCGGCGACTTCCACGGCTCCCTGCGGCACGACCAGTTGGCCGTCGACCTGCTCAGAGCCGGCGGCGGACGAGCCGCACAGGCGTCCGCCCTCAACGCGGTCGGCTGGTCGTACGCCGTCCTCGGGGAGTACCGGCAGGCACTCGACCACTGTTTCGAGGCCCTGTCGATGCTCCAGGGACTCGGCGACCTCGTCGGTCAGGCCGCCACCTGGGACAGCATCGCCTACACCCACCACCACCTCGGCGACCACGCGCAGGCCCTGGCCGGCTACCGCAACGCGCTCGCCCTCTACCGGGACGCGGGCGTGCCGGCCGAGGAGGCCTGGTCCCTCCTGCGCATCGGCGACACGCACCGCGCGACGGGCGACGACGAGGCCGCCCGCGCCGCCTGGCTCAGCGCCCTCACGCTCTTCACCGACCTGGCCCACCCCGACGCGGAGCGGGCCCGGGACCGGCTCCAGGGCCTCAGCTGTGCACAGCCCGGCTGAGTCGACGGCCCACCAGCACGTAACCGATCAGTGCGCCCGTCGTGTTCAGGATGACGTCGTCGATGTCGAAGGCGCGTCCCGTGACCAGCAGGCCCTGGGCGCATTCGACCAGGAGCATCACCACGGCGGTCAGGAACAGCACCCGCAGGAAGCCGCGTGTGCGGGGTGCCACGACCGGCACCAGCACACCGAACGGAACCCCCAGCAGCACGTTTCCGCCGATCTGCTTGACCGCGTCCCGCAGCGCGGGCTGGTCCAGGTAGGCCCTCAGGGAGCTGCCCGGGTGGAAGTTGGTGTGCGTCAACGCCTCCGAGGCGGGCGAGGGCTGGAGCGTGAGCCGGGCCAGGACCACGGCGAACGCCACCATGAACGCGAACGCCAGGAGCGTCGCCAGCAGGCGGAGCGGCAACGGCATCCGGCGGCGGCGGGTGTCGGGGGGCGGCTTCGACGCCCGGCCGGCCGACTTGGTCGCCCGGGCCGGTCTGGCCGGCCGGATCGTGCGCAGGCGCAGTGCAGAGCGGACCATGAATTCTTCTCCAGTCTTCAACATCCCTGCGATGTAGGGCGGTTACCCCGACATACGGGGACCAGTCCCCCTCCGCCCGTCCCGGCGTCGGCCGCGCCCCGGTTTCCGTTCCTGCGCTCGGGGCACTCCGGGTGGAGACCCGCGCGTGCCGCCGCCCCCAGGGGCGCGCGCGGTGCTTGGATGCCCGAAAGAACCGGGCGGCGAGGAGGTGGAGCGTGAACCGGCGTACGACGCTCCTCACCGCGGCCGAACTCCTCGGCTGGTGGGCCGCCCTCGCCCTGCTGTGGCTGGTGTTCATCAGCGCCGTGGACACACTGGAACTCGCGGTGGGTGCGGCCGCCGCAGCCGTCGGCGCACTCGCGGCACACGCCGCGCGCCGGGCGGTGACCGACCGGTGAACGGCTGGATCCTCGCGGCGGCACTCGTCCTGGCCGGGGGAGTGGGGGCGACCCTGTGGGGCGTCGCCAGCGGACCCCTGCGCCGCCGCGTGATCGCCCAGAACCTGACCACCGCCCTGGCCTGCCCCGCCCTGCTGCTCCTCGCCCAGGGCTACGACCGCCCCTCCTACGTCGACGTCGCCCTGGTCCTCGCGCTGCTGGGCCCGGTCGGCACGCTGGTCTTCGCCCGGCTGCTCGCCGACGAACTCACCGGCGACCCACCGCGCGCCTGGGGTGCGACCTGGGCGGTCGCGGGCCTCGGCACGGTCGTCGTGGCCATCCTGTGCGCGGTCGCCGCACCCGGCCGCGCCACGGCGAAACTCCTGGTCACCGGCGTCCTGCTGATCGGCGGCAACGTGGTCGCCTCACGGGCCCTCGCGGGCGGCTTCGGCGGGGTCCGCCGTGGCTGAGCCCATTTTCCCGACGGACCGAGGTGAGTCGTGACGGACGCCGTCATCGTGGTCGCCCTGCTCCTCGTGGCCGCCTCCGCGACCGTCGCCGTGGCGACACGCGACCCGGAGCGGCAGGCCCTGGTCCTCTCCGTCCTCGGCGTGGTCCTCGCCGTGCTCTTCACCGTGCTCCAGGCGCCGGACGTCGGCCTGTCGCAGCTGGCCGTCGGGTCCGCCGTCACTCCGCTGTTGCTGCTGCTGACGGTCCGCAAGGTACGGCGGCGGCCGCGCCGGAAGGAGCCGCCGCCGTGAACCGGCGCCTGCGGCTGTGGCTCGTGGGCGTCGGCGGCGCGGGGCTCGCGGCCCTGCTGGTGGCCGCCTGCCTCGACCTGCCCCGCTTCGGCGGCGACCGGCACCCCTACGGCGACCGGGCCGTCCGCGCGTCGCTCTCCCGGCACACCGCCAACACCATCTCGTCCGTCAACTTCGACCAGCGCGCCTTCGACACCCTCGGCGAGATGAGCATCCTGTTCGCGGCCGTGCTCGGCTGTGTCGTCCTGCTCCGGCAGACCCGCGACGAACACCGTGACCGGCCCGAACCCGCCGAGGTCGCCCGGCCCGTACGCGGCTACGCCCTGCTCGTCCTGCCCGTCGCCCTGCTCACCGGCCTCTATGTGATCGCCCACGGGCAGCTCAGCCCCGGCGGCGGCTTCCAGGGCGGCGTGGTCGCCGCGACCGCCCTGCACCTGCTGTACCTCGGTGCCGACTACCGCGCCCTGGAACGCGTCCGTCCCATCGGTGTGTTCGAGGTCGGCGACGCGCTGTCCGCCGCCGCCTACCTGGTCACCGGCCTCGCGGCCGTCCTCGCGGGCACCGCCTTCCTCACCAACACCCTGCTGCCGTACGGCACCTTCAACACGCTCTCCTCCGGCGGCACCGTCCCGCTGCTGAACGCGGCCATCGGCATGGAGGTCGCCTGCGCGGTCGTCGTCCTCCTCGCCCGCTTCCTGGACCAGGCGGTGGAGATCGAGCAGGACAAGGGAGAGGGCGAGGTGAGAGCGCCGTGATGCACGTACTGCCGTACCTGGTCGCCGTCTGGATCTTCCTCGTCGGCTGCTACGGCCTCGCCACCAGCCGCAACCTGATCCACGCCGTGGGCTGCCTCGCCGTCTGCCAGTCCGCCACCTACGTCCTGCTGCTGGCCGTCGGCTACCGCGACGGCGCCACCGCTCCCGTCTTCTCCGACGTGAAGCCCGGGTCGCGGCCCGTAGTCGACCCGGTCGTCCAGGCCCTGGCCCTCACCGACGTGGTCGTCGGCGCCACCGTCACCGCCCTGCTGCTCGCCCTCGTCGTCCAGGTCGCCAAGCGGCACGGCACGGTGGACCCCGACGAGCTCTCGGAGCTGCGCGGCTGATGAACCACCTGCTCCCGCTGCTCGTCGCCGTTCCCCTTCTCGGGGCGGGACTGCTGGTCGCCGCAGGACGCCGGCTGCCCCGGGCGGCGGCCGAGACGATCGGCTGCGCGGTCTCCGCAGGCACGGCCGCGCTCGCGCTGGTACTGCTGCTCAACTGCTCCCCGCCGATGGTCGAGTGGGTCGGCGACTGGCGGCCGGTGAACGGCCGCAGCGTCGGCATCGTCGTCGTCGGCGACGGTCCGGGGCTCGGGATGGCCGCCCTCGCCTCGCTGCTGACGCTGGCGGCGCTGGTGTACTCCTGGCACTACTTCGAGGAGCCGCCCCGCGGGCACGCGGGCTCCTTCCCGGCGCTGATGCTGGTCTTCCAGGCGGGCATGTGCGGCTTCGCCATCGCCGGCGACCTCTTCGACGCGTTCGTGTTCTTCGAGCTGATGAGCGTCGTCGCCTACGCGCTCACCGGCTACCGGATCGACGAACCCAGGGCCGTGCAGGGCGCCCTGACCTTCGCGGTGGTCAACTCCCTCGGCGCGTACGCGATCCTCATGGGCATCGCCCTGCTGTACGGGCGCACCGGTGAGCTGGCCATGACCCACATCGGCCGGGGCCTCGACGCGCACGGCCGCCCCGACGCGCTGGTCCTCGCCGCGTTCGTCCTCGTCCTGACCGGCCTGCTGGTCAAGGCCGCCGCCGTCCCCTTCCACTTCTGGCTGCCCGACGCGCACGCCGTCGCGCCCACCCCCGTGTGCATGCTGCTGTCCGGCGTCATGGTCGAACTCGGCGTGTACGGCGTCTGGCGTGTCTACACCACCGTCTTCTCCGGCCCCGGCGGAGTCCCCGTCGCCGACCTGGAGCGGGTTCTGACGGTGCTCGGCGGGCTGAGCGCCGTCATCGGCGCCGTCATGTGCTGGTACCAGCGGCACCTCAAACGGCTCCTCGCCTACTCGACCGTCGCCCACACGGGACTGTTCCTCGTCGGCGTCGGCGTGCTCAAGCCGGAGGCCGACGACGGCATCGCGCTGTACGTCCTCGGTCACGCGGGCGTGAAGGCGGCGCTGTTCGCCTGCGCGGGCATCCTCCTCGACCGCTACGGCAGCGTCGACGAACGCGCGCTGCACGGACGGGCCCGCGAACTGCGGGCCGTGGGCGTGATGTTCACCGTCGGAGCCCTCGGACTCGCGGGCCTGCCGCCGTTCGGCACGGCCCTGGGCAAGGCGCTCGCGGAGGAGGCCGTGGGCGGACCGCTCACCGTGCTGTACGTCCTGGCGTCCGCGGTCACCGCCGGGGCCGTCCTGCGAGTCGCCGCACGGGTGTTCCTCGGTCTCGGCCCCCCGCCCGAGGAGGAGGAGTACGAGACGACCGGCACCGGTGAGCGGCCGGAGACCCGCGGGCGGCTGACCCGGATCCCCGCCACCATGACGGCGGTCCCGGCGGTGCTGCTCGCGGGGGCGCTGGCCGTCGGTGCCGCCCCCGGACTCGCCCACGTCGTGGCGCACGCCGTGAACGAGGCCGGATCCGGGGGCGCGGCCGCCGCCGTGCACTGGACCCGGGCCGGAGCCCTGCTCGGCCTCCTCTCCACCGCGCTGGCCGTGGGCCTGGCGGCGGTGGCCGTCACCCGGCCCGGACTCCTCTCCGCCCCGGACCGGGCGCTGCCGCTGCGGCGCCTGCAGTCCGGGCACATCGGCGACTACGTGGCCTGGCTGCTGGTGGGCGCCGCGCTGGTCGGCGCCCTCGCCCTGCCGGGCGTGCTCGGCACCTGAGACACCCTGAGAAACCCGAGGTCCCCGAGGTCCCCGAGGCCCCCGAGGTCCCCGAGGTCCCCGAGGTCCCCGAGGTCCCCGAGGTCCCCGAGGTCCCCGAGGTCCCCGAGGTCCCCGAGGCCCCCGGGCCGGATTCTCAGGCGTCGAAGGAGACCTTCACCTCCTTGAAGCCGAGGGAACGCAGCAGGCCTTCCAGCATGTGGGTGGTGTTCGTCTCGGCGCGTTCGGTCAGCTCGCTCTCCTTGGCGGCGTCCCCGATGTGCCGTACCGCGAGCTTCTGCACGGCCTGTTCGCTGTTGGGGTTGTCCGAGAAGAAGTCGCCGAGACGGTCGAGGAGACCGCGCTGCTTGGAGACCGCGTAGGAGCGTTCGGTGTCCAGGGCCGGCTTGCCGAGCTGGGCGTGGGGCAGGCGGAGCGTGGCCGACGTACGGTCGTCGTCGACCGTCACGTCGTTCTTGCCGACCTTCCCGAGGTCGACGTAGGCGTCGACGGTGCCCGCCCCGACGTACAGGGTGCGGGTGCCGCGGATCGCGTCGGGCAGGAGTTTGGCGTCCTTCTCCAGGTCGACGACGACCTGGAAGTTGCCGGAGGCCGCGTCGTAGCGGCTGATGTCCTGGATGGACTCGAGCAGCGCGGGTCCGGAGCGGTCGTGGGTCTCCGTGCCGAACAGGTCCTTCAGACCGGGGAGCACACTGAGCCGGATCCCGGCGAAGAACACGACGAGCACGATCACGACCGCGCTCACCGCCTTCGCCCAGCCGGGCATCCGTCCCGACACGCGCCTGATGGGAGTCGTCATGGCGACGGCCCTCCTTCCTACAGAGCGGATTCCCCCGCAACGCCCCTACCAGACCGCCCTGTTGCCCGATCATGCGCGTGCGGTCCGGCGGACGGCCCGGTCGCCCGACGGGCGCGACCACCAGACGCCCTCGCCGTGGGTGAGGCCCGGCAGTCGCAGCTCGGCCTCGCGCACATGCCGGGCGGGCAGTTCCCCGGTGATCACCCACGCCGTCGATCCGCCGGTGGTCTCCTTGAACTCCGCCCCGAGCGAGGCGAGTCGAGCGGTGACGGGGGCCAGGGCGTCCGGCGGGACCTCCGCCTCGAAGGCGTGGTACGGCTCGTACACCCGCGTCCCCGCCCGCGCGAGCGCCCTGCGCAGCACGATCGGGGTGAGGCCGCGGAAGTCGGCCGCGGTACTCAGGGGAGGGGCGAAGCCGGAGCGGATCAGGGTCACGCGGTAGTCGGTGACAGGCCTGCCGTGCGGTCCGTCCCGCAGCGTGCCGTGCACGGTGTCCTCGACGGCCTGGTGGAACGCCCGGGGCAGCGCCCCGAGCTCCGTCTCGTACGTGAACACCCCGCCGGAGCCGTACGGTCCCGGTTCCACCCGCAACCCGATCGTCGCCCAGTACCTGGTGTGGTCGAGCCACGGCAGCTCCTCCCAGGCCTCGCCCGTCCCGGCGGGTCGTTCCAGGAGCCGGACCCGGCCGGGCTCGAAGTCGGCCTCCACGCCGAAGTCCTGCGCGAGGGTCGCCGCGACCACCTCCAGCTGGACCTCGCCGTACAACAGCAGCGCGGTGGCCCCGTCGTCCGCCGGGCGGGCGTGCAGCAGCGGGTCCTGGTCGGCCAGCGCCAGCAGGGCCGAACGCAGCCGCGCCGCCTGCTCGGGGCGCCGGGCCCGGGCCAGGGTCTCCAGCGTCGGCGGCGCGAAACGCGGTGCCCGGTCGGGCGGGGGAGCGCCGAGCCGGTCGCCGACGCGCAGGCCGGCGACCCCGGTCAGCGTCGCGATGTTGCCGCCGGTGAGCGGCCCGCCGCGGCCGATCACCTCCAGGCGGTTGGCCCGCCCGGGGATCTCGGTGGTCCGCCCGTCGGCCTCGCGGCGCAGGAAGGTCAGCCGCTGACGGGCGGTCACCTCACCTTCGTAGAGCCGCAGATACGCCGTCCGCTCGCCGCCGGGTCCGGGGCGTACGGCGAACACCGTGCCGCGGGGGGCGGCGTCGGCGGGTGCGGCGGGTTCGGGCTCGGATGCCGGGGCGGTCCCGGGCTCGGGGAGCAGCCGGACGAGGCCCCCCACCAGCTCGGCGACACCCTGGCCGCCGAGGGCCGAGCCGAAGTAGACGGGGTGGACCGAGCCGTCGGCGGTGCGTGCGGCGAGTGCGGCGCGCAGTGTGTCCGGAGTGGGTTCGGGGCCGTCGACGACCGCCGCGAGGATGCCGGTGTCGACCTCGGCGAGGGTCTCGGCGGCGGGCAGGTCCAGGGGGCACGGCCCGACGCGGGCGTCGGGCGTGCCGATGCCCGTGACCCGCGTCAGCGGGACGACGAGCGGAGTGAGCCGACGCCGGATGTCGGCGAGCAGGCCCTCGGCGCGGGCGCCCGCCCGGTCGATCTTGTTGACGAAGACCAGTGTGGGCAGCCCGAGCCTGCGCAGGGTCCGCATCAGCACCCGCGTCTGCGCCTGCACGCCCTCCACCGCCGACAGCACCAGGACCGCGCCGTCCAGCACCTCCAGGGCGCGCTCGACCTCGGCGATGAAGTCGGAGTGCCCGGGGGTGTCGATGAGGTTGATCTGTGTGCCGTGCGCGGTGAACGCGGCGACGGCGGAGCGGATGGTGATCCCGCGCTGCCGTTCGATCGCCCCGTCGTCCGTGCGGGTGTCACCGGCGTCGACGCTGCCGAGCCGGTCGAGGGCGCCGTGGTCGAACAGCAGCCGCTCGGTGAGGCTGGTCTTACCGGCGTCGACGTGGGCCAGAATTCCGATGTTCAGGGTCTGCATGGGTGGTCGAGTCCTCGAGAACCGTCGTCCAGTGGGGGAGGCGGGGGTCTTCGAGGAGTCGGCGCATGCGAGTGGTCCTGACGTGAGGGAGGACGGACGCGGCCATCATGGCGTGCGCCCAGGGGTGGACCGCAACCCGATTTCCGGGTCCGTAGCATGAGGTCCCCGGACGTGATCCCGCGAGGAGCCGATCGTGCGAGACATCGCCGTGTTCAGTGGTGGCGCCCATCCCGAACTGGCCGCCGAGGTCTGCGCCCATCTCGGCGTCCCCCTCAGCCCGACCCGGGTCAGCAGGTTCGCCAACGACTGCCTCGAGGTACAGCTCCAGGCCAACTGCCGTGAGCGGGACGTCTTCCTGATCCAGCCGCTGGTGCGGCCCGTGCAGGAGCACCTGGTCGAGCTGCTGATGATGTGCGACGCGGCGCGGGGGGCGTCCGCGGGCCGTATCACCGTCGTGATGCCGCACTACTCCTACGCGCGCTCCGACAAGAAGGACGCGCCCCGCATCTCCCTGGGCGGCAGGCTGGTCGCCGACCTGATGGTGGCGGCGGGCGCGCGCCGCGTCCTCGCCATGACGCTGCACTCGCCGCAGGTGCACGGCTTCTTCTCGGTCCCGGTCGACCACCTGCACGCCCACCGTGAGCTGGCCGCGCACTTCCGGCGGTACGACCTCTCCCGTACCACCGTGGTCTCGCCGGACCTCGGCAACGCCAAGGAGGCGGCCGCGTTCGCCCGGATGATCGGCGCCCAGGTGGCGGCCGGTGCCAAGCAGCGGTTCGCGGACGACCGGGTCAGCATCAGCTCGGTGATAGGCGAGGTCGCGGGGCGGGACGTGATCGTCCTGGACGACGAGATCGCGAAGGGCAGTACCGTCCTGGAACTCCTGGACCGCCTGCGGGAGTTGGGGCCACGCTCGATCCGAGTGGCGTGCACGCACGGGTTGTTCGCGGCCGGCGCGCTCAAGCGGCTGAGTGAGCAGCCGGACGTCCTGGAGATCGTGTGCACCAACACGGTGCCGGTGCCCGAGGAGGAGCACACCGACAAGCTGCGGATCCTGTCCATCGCCCCGGCCCTCGCGGAGGCCGTGCGACGGATCCACAACGGCGAGTCCGTCAGCGCCCTGTTCGACGCGCCGACCGCCGGGTAGCCGAGAGGGGCTTGGCCGGGGGCGCGGTCATAACGAGCCGGACGTGGCCTCGGGGCGGCTGAGGGCCGCGTCCAGCGTCGGATGCGGAGGCAGCAGGCGGCTCAGACCGGTGACCCGCAGGACGCGCAGGGTCAGCGGATGGGGGCAGACCAGGAGTAACCGGCCGTCGTGGTCCAGCACCCGGGTGCGGGCCCGGTACAGCAGGCGCAGTCCGGAGCAGTCGAAGAAGTCGACCCGGCTGAGGTCGATCACGACCCGGGGGTCGGGCCCCGCCGTCACATCGTCCAGGTGGGGGACGATCTCCCCGGCCGCGACGATGTCGATCTCACCCCGGAACTCCAGCACCGTGTGTCCCCGGTCCTGGTGGACACGGAGATGGCGGGTGGGCGCCGCCGGTTCCTGCCGCACGACGACATCGCCTCCAACCTGCTCCGACAGCGGGAAGCGCCGAGCAGCCCCCCGCCCAGCAAGTTACCCCCGCTGCGATGAATTTGAGCATGTTCGGTTGACATATGTCTTCGATTTGCGACCGACTCCTTCAAGGTTTTGTTCACAGCGTTAAGAAAGTGCGTGCCAGGCCTTGGTGAGGGCCTGGCGGAACTGCTCGGACTGGTGCGCCGTGAGATCGCGCACCATCCGCTCCTCCAGCTCCCGCACCGGCCCCGCGTGCCGGACGAGAAGCTCGCGACCGTCGTCGGTCAGCAGGATCAGCAGCTCGCGCCGGTTGCGCGGATTGCGCTCCCGTCGCACCAGTCCGCGGCCCTCCAGGGAGCGCACGAGGTCGGCGATGGACTGGGCGGTGACGAACGAGTCGCGGGCGAGCTGTGCGGCGGAGAGGCCGTCGTGTCGCTCCAGCACGGTGAGCGCGGTGTACTGCAGCGCGGTGATCCCGGACGGCCTGACCAGCTCGTCCAGGTGGGAGCGCACGACGAGCTCCACCTGCTTCACCATGTACAGCAGGGACGGGGGCGCCTTGGTTTCCTGGGTGCCGAGCATGAACAGAGCGTAGACCATTGACAGGAAACCTGTCTGTAATGAGACTGCGCACCATACGGCGAACCATCAGGAAACCTGTTGGTTGAAATCTTGGCGACGACGCTGAGGGAGTGGTGATGACCACCTTCGAGAGGGAACCCGGCCGACTGTTCATCGGTGGACAGTGGCGCGAGGCCGCCGACGGGGCGCGCAGCGAGGTGGTCGACCCGTCCCGGGGCGTGGTCGTCACCACCGTCGCGGAGGCGGGAGCGGCCGACGTGGACGCGGCGGTGCGCGCCGCCCGCGAGGCCTTCGACTCCGGGCAGTGGTCCGGTCTGAGCGGCCGCGAGCGGGGCCGGATCCTGCACCGCGTGGCCCAGCTCATCCGCGAGAACGCCGACGACATCGCGGAGCTGGAGAGCCTCGACGTCGGCAAGCCGGTCACCCTGGCCCACGCCGTCGACGTCACCAACGCCGCGAACGACTACGAGTACTACGCCTCCCTCGCGTACACCCTCGACGGCGCGCAGCGCGACACGCCGATGAACGCCCACGCCTACACCAAGCGGGGCCCGCTCGGGGTGGTCGCCGCCATCACTCCGTTCAACTTCCCGCTGATCCTCGCCGGCTCCAAGATCGCCCCCGCCCTCGCCACCGGCAACACGGTGGTCCACAAGCCGGCCGACGAGACCCCGCTCAGCGCCCTCTACATGGCGGGCCTGCTCCAGAAGGCCGGTGTCCCCGACGGTGTCGTCAACGTCGTCACCGGCGCGGGCCCGGTCGCCGGCGAGGCACTGCTGCGCCACCCCGGTGTCGACAAGATCGCCTTCACCGGCTCCACCGCGATCGGCCGGCACGCCGCGAGCATCGCCGGTGAGAACCTCAAGCCCGTCACCATGGAGCTCGGCGGCAACGCGGCCCACATCGTCTTCGAGGACGCAGACCTGGAGAAGGCCGTCGGCGCGATCATCAAGGGCTTCGTCTTCAACACGGGCCAGTTCTGCATGGGCGGCCCACGCCTGCTGGTGGCGCGCTCCGTCTACAGCACCCTGCTCGGCATCCTCGCCGAGGCCGTCCCCGGCGTGCCCGTCGGAGACCCCCGGCAGCCCGAGACCGTCGTCGGTCCGATGGCGGCGGAGAAGCACCTGCGCAAGGTCGAGGAGTACGTCGAGATCGCCCGCAAGGAGGGCGCCCGCATCGTCTGCGGCGGTGAACGGCTCGACCTCGACGGCGGCTACTACTACAAGCCCACCGTGATCGCCGACCTCGCCAACGACTCGCGGGTCGTCCAGGAGGAGATCTTCGGCCCGGTCCTCACCGTCCAGCCCTTCGACTCCGAGGACGAGGCCGTCGCCCTCGCCAACTCCACACGGTACGGCCTGGCCTCCGGTGTCCAGACCCGCAACCTCGCCCGCGCCCACCGCGTCGCCGGCCGGCTCCAGGCGGGCATCGTCTGGATCAACGACTGGGCGATGCTCGACCCCGCCGTCCCCTTCGGCGGCGTCAAGGACTCCGGCTTCGGCCGCGAGTACGGGCCCGAGGCGCTCGCCTCCTACACCAAGGTCAAGTCCGTCGTCGTCTCGCTCGACTGAGTGCGCCCGTACCCAGAGGGAGTTCACCCGATGCCCATCACCACCCGCGCCGCCGTCGTCGAGTCCGGCGGAGCGCCCTTCACCCTGTCCGACGTCGTCCTCGCCGACCCCGCCCCGCACGAGGCGGTCGTCCGGCTGGTGGCCGCCGGGCTGTGTCACACCGACCTCGGCGTGGCGAGCGGCGGACTGCCCTTCCCGCTGCCCGGAGTCCTCGGTCACGAGGGCGCGGGGGTCGTGGAGGTGGTCGGTACGGCCGTCACCGGGGTGGCCCCCGGCGACCACGTCGTACTGTCCTTCACTTCCTGCGGCGACTGCCACAACTGTCACGGCGGCCACCCGGCCTACTGCACCACCTGGCTGCCGCTGAACCTCCTCGGCGGCCGCCGCGCCGACGGCACCGCCACCGTCAGCCGGGACGGCGAGGACCTCGGTGGCCACTTCTTCGGTCAGTCGTCCTTCGCCGAGCGGGCGCTGGTCGACGAGCGCAGCCTCGTCAAGGTCGACCCGGACGTACCGCTGGCGTCGATCGCCCCGCTGGGCTGCGGTGTGCAGACCGGCGTCGGCGCCGTCTGGAACGTGCTGAAGCCGGCGCCGGGCAGCACGGTCGTCGTCCTCGGCGCCGGCGCCGTGGGCCTGTCGGCGGTGATGGCCGGCGCGCTCACCCCGGCCACCACGATCATCGCAGTCGACCGGGTCACCGAACGCCTGGAACTGGCCAAGGAGTTGGGCGCCACCCACACCGTCGACGCCGGACAGACCGACCTCGGTGAGGCGATCGCCGAGATCACCGGCGGACGGGGCGCCGACGGCATCGTGGAGACCACCGGCAGCGTGGCCGTCCTGCGCCAGGGCGTCGACGCGCTGGCCGGCCGCGGCACCCTGGTCGTCGTGGGGGCGCCGCCCTTCGGTACCGAGGTCTCCCTCGACGTCAACGGGCTGCTCGGCGGGAAGCGGGTCGTCGGCCTCACCCTCGGCGACAGCGAGACCCAGAGCTTCATCCCGGCCCTGGTCGAGCTCGTCAAGGAGGGACGGCTCCCGCTGGACCGCCTGATCGGCACGTACGCCTTCGCGGACATCGGCCAGGCGGTACAGGACATGACCTCGGGCAAGACCATCAAGCCGGTCCTGACCTTCTGACGGGCCCCGCGCCCGCAGCGTTCAGCCCGTCAGTCGACCGTCAGGACCAGCTTCCCCGTGGTCCGGCCGGTGTCGCCGAGCCTGTGTGCCTCGGCGGCATCGGCCAGCGGGAACGTCCCCGCGATCGTGGGGCGCAGCGTCCCCGCCTCGACGAGCTCCGCGATCGCCCGCATGCCGGCGCGGTCGGCGTCGACGAGGATGCGGACCGCCCGGACCCCGAGCCGCGCGGCCTCCCGGGGGAACTCCTCCGACCCGACCGGCAGGATCGACACCACGACCCCGCCCGGGCGCAACACGCGCAGCGAGCGCACCGCGTAGTCGCCGCCGATGGTGTCCAGCACCACGTCGACGTCCTTGACGGCCTCCTCGAAGTCGGTCTCCCGGTAGTCGATCGCCTCGTCCACGCCCAGTTCCCGCAGGAAGTCGTGCTTGCCCGCGCTCGCCGTGCCGATGACGTACGCCCCGCGCGCCTTGGCGATCTGCACGGCCACGTGACCGACCCCGCCGGCCGCCGCGTGGATCAGCACCCGCTGTCCCGGCCGCACGTCGGCCGTCTCCACCAGCGCCTGCCACGCGGTCAGGGAGACCAGCGGCAGTGCACCGGCCTGTACGTGGTCGATCGCGGTGGGCTTGTGCACCAGCGCCCGGGCCGGGACGGTGACGTACTCGGCGTGCGAACCGTGGCCGAACGGGTAGGGCAGCATGCCGAAGACCTCGTCGCCGGGTGCGAAGGCGGCCACGCCGATGCCGGTCGCCTCGACCACGCCGGAGACGTCCCAGCCCAGGACGAAGGGCTCACCGGCCTCCGGTGAGCCGAGGAATCCGCCGGTGGCCCGGTGCTTCCAGTCGGTGGGGTTGACCCCCGCGGCCCGTACCCGGACCAGGACCTCGTTGGGTCGCGGCGCGGGCCGCTCCAGCTCCACTTCCCTCAGCACCTCGGGACCGCCGAGGACGTCCTGACTGATCGCACGCATCGTCTTCAGATCGCTCATGGTGAACCAGCCTGCCCGGAAGTGATCGCGGGGAAAATGGCACGATGGCCAACCTTCGCTAGGATCGTGCCATGCGAACGCGCAAGCGCCCCGAACGGGTCGTCGTCCTCGCCCTCGACGGCGTCTACCCCTTCGAGCTCGGCATCCCCAGCCGCATCTTCGGCACGACCGACGGTCGGTACGAGGTGGTGACGTGCACCGTCGACGGCCGACCGGTGCGCACCAACGCCGACTTCAGCGTCACCGTCGAGCACGGACCCGAGGCGCTGGAGACCGCGGACACCGTCGTCGTCGCGCCGATCTCGCCCGCCCGGGTCACCGCCGAACTCCCCGCGGAGGTCGCCGCCGCCCTCGCCCGCATCCCCGCCGGGGCACGCATCGTCTCCATCTGCACCGGCGCCTTCGTGCTGGCCGCCGCCGGGCTCCTCGACGGCCGCCGGGCGACCACCCACTGGCTGCTCGCCGAGCAGTTCCGGAGCATGTTCCCGCACGTCGAACTCGACCCCGGAGTGCTCTTCGTCGACGACGGCCGCATTCTGACCTCGGCCGGGGCCTCCTCCGGCGTCGACGTCTGTCTGCACATCGTGCGCGAGGACCACGGCAGCGAACTCGCCAACGCCGTCGCCCGCTGCTGTGTCGTCCCGCCGTTCCGGGACGGCGGCCAGGCCCAGTACATCGAGCAGCCGGTGCCCGAGTCCGCGGCCACGAGCACGGCCGCCACCCGGGCGTGGGCCCTTCAACGCCTCGGGGAGCCCCTGAGCCTCGCCGACCTCGCCTCGCACGCCCGGATGAGCCTGCGCACCTTCGCCCGCCGCTTCAACGACGAGGTGGGCCTGAGCCCCGGCCGCTGGCTGATCCAGCAGCGCGTCGCCCGCGCCCGGCACCTGCTGGAGGCCAGCGACCTCTCCGTGGACCAGATCGCGGGCGAGGTCGGCTTCGCGACCGGCGCGTCCCTGCGCCAGCATCTGCACGCGGCGATCGGGGTGTCGCCGCAGGCCTATCGGCGGACGTTCCAGGCGGTGCGCTGAGGGGGCGGGCACGTCGTCCGTGAACGTTCCTGATCTCCGCGGCGTCGAAGGACCGTAGGGACGACCGGAGAACAGGGGCGGGGATGCGCAGAGGGCTCGTGGTGGTGGCGGCGGTGCTGGCCGTGGCGGCGGTGGGGTGCGGCGGTGAGAAGGGCGTGGTGGTCGAGGGCACCCCGCCCGCGACCCCGTACGCAGGACCATTGCACGTCCCCGCGAAGGACCTGGACGAGGACAGCGTGCGGGCCATGCGCGTCGAGTCGGGCGCCGCGGGGCGGGCCCTGGAGTGCGACGGGGAGATCTACTCGGGCGGCGAGGGCGAGCGGTGGAGCGAGGGTGACGGCGGAGAGACTCCTGAGGACGGCCTGAAGCTGTACTTCGACATCGACCAGCCCGACCTCCCACGGTCCGGCTACCGGGTCGAGCGCGAGGACGGCGACCGGGTGCTGTACTCCTTCGACGTCGGCGGCCGCACCAAGGTCGCCGTCGTGGTCGCCGAGGACCGTGCGGGCGCTCCCGGTTGGGGGCCCGAGACCACCGCGTCCTGCAACCCGGCCGAACTCCCCGCCGACTTCACCGACTCGCTGCCGTACGAGATCTGGACCGACGAGCACGGACGCCGGGTGCAGACCACGTTGATCAGCAGCTCGGCCGGCTCGGCCCACTGCGACTGGCAGGAGGCGCACTTCCTGGAGCTCGGCGCGGGCGACGACGCCCGCCTGTACGCCCGCGACCCCGACGGCGTCCTCGAGCCCCGCATGCTGACCGCCCCGTACGACGGGGACGTCACCCTGCCCAACGACGCCCACGACACCGGATACCGCTTCCACGACCGGAAGTTGTGGCTGACGGACGATCCGTCGAAGGTGTACGTCCGCACCCCCGACGGTGTCGAGGCCTGGCCGCTGGTGAAGGAAGGCATGGGCTGCCGCTGAGCCGCGCTCACGCCTCACCGGCTGGCGTGCAGGGCGACCAGAAGTTGCCAGACCTGGTCGGCGACGACCTCGGGGCTCGCGTCCAGGAGACCGTGCAGCCAGTCGGCCAGGACCCCGGCGAAGGTGGCGGCGACGGCCGAGGCGACCAGCGGGGCGTCCGCCGCGCCGGCGCGCTCGCGTTCACGCAGGCTGTAGGCGCGCAGATCCCGGTGCAGCACCCGGCCCAGCGGGCCGCCGCCGCCCGGGTTGAGCAGGGCACGGTACAGCCCCGCGTGCGGGGTGAGGGAGGCGAAGAACTCCGCGAGCGCGGGGGGCGCGTGCACCGGGTCGGGCCGGCCGCGCCAGGCGTGCAGCGCCCCCACCGCCTCGCGTACGACGTCCGCGCAGGCGTCGACGGCCAGGGCCTCCAGGTCGGCGTAGTGGACGTAGAACGTGGCCCGGCCCACCCCGGCCCGCCGCACCAGCGCGGCCACGCCGACCTCCGCGAGCGGCCGCTCCGCGCACTCGGCGAGCAGGGCCTCGCGCAGCCGCGCCCGGGTGCGGGCCGCCCTCGGGTCCTCGGGGGCGCCGGGCGTCACTGGGCGATCAGGACGGCGGCCAGGGCGAGCGCGCCCGGCAGCGCCTGCGCGACCAGGATGCGGCGATTGGCGGTGACCGCGCCGTACACGCCCGCGACGATCACGCACGACAGGAAGAACACCTGGGCGCGGAAGCCCGTCGGGTCGGCGGCGATCAGTCCCCACACCAGCCCCGCCGCCAGGAAGCCGTTGTAGAGCCCCTGGTTGGCCGCCATCGCCGCGGTCGCCCGCGCCATCTCAGGATCGAACCCGTGGAACGACAGCCCCGGCTTCTTCTGCCACAGGAACATCTCCATCACCAGGATGTACACATGCAACGCGGCCACCAGCCCGACCAGTACGCCCGCCAGGATGTCCATGCTCTTCCTCGCCCACCCTCGGTTCCTGGACAGGTGTCCAGGATAGTGTCCCGAGTATAGCTGGACACCTGTCCAGGAAATCACCGGATCGTCACCCCGGGGGCAGCCCGCTGTCGGAGGTCGCCGCTAGCGTGCTCCCATGGCTGATCAAGAAGTGAGCGTGCGGTGGGCCCGCACCGAGGACATACCGGGGCTCGTCGCCTCCAGCGCGGGACTGTTCGCCGAGGACGGCGGCACCCGTGACCCGGGCATCAACGTCCACTGGCCGCGCGAGCACGGTGCCGAGTCCTTCGCGGCCGCGCTGGAGGACCCTGAACGGCTCGTGCTGGTCGCCGACTTCGAGGGACGGGTCGTCGGACACCTCATGGGATCCGTCACGGAAGCCTCCGCCCGGCGGCCCGTCCGCTCCGCCACCCTGATCAGCCTCTACGTCCGCCCCGAACACCGGCGTGCCGGCACCGGCGCCCGGCTGGTGGGCGAGTTCCTGGCCTGGGCGACGGGCAGAGGAGCCGAGGAGGTGGAGGTGACCGCCTACACCGCCAACACCGACGCTGTGCGCTTCTACGAACGGCACGGGTTCGCGGCGAGCACCCTCACTCTGCGCCGCCCCCTGTGACGCGGTCGCGCAGCTCCAGCGCCCGCAGCGCGCGCTCGGTCTCGAACTGGGCCGTGGGATCGCGGAGTTGCGCGCCGAACAGCTCGTCGAGCTGACGCATGCGGTAGCGGACGGTCTGCGGGTGGACGGCGAGCCGCAACGCCACCTCGCCCACGTTGCGGCCCGAGCTCAGCCGGCTCAGCAGGGTCTGCGCGAGCCGCTCCCGCTGGGGCGGACGCACGCCCTCCGGCGGCCGCGGCGTGCGCTCGGCCGGCGCGTCGACGAGGGCCTCGTCGCGCAGCAGCAGAAGCGTGGACAGATGGTCCCGGCAGCGCACCGGACCACCCGACGGCAGGATGCCCCGCCGCATCAGGCCCAGCGCCTCCGACGCCCGGCGCAGCGACCGCGCGCCCTCCGGCAGGGCCACCGCCGGCCCCATCGCCGCCCGCAACCCCCGGATGGCGGACAGCTGTCGGCCCGCCGACCGTCGGCCCGTGACAATCGGGGCTCACGCCAGCTCGGACGCGTACACCCGCTCTCCGCCCACGTACGTCAGCGCCACCCGCGTCGCGGCGATCGCCTCCGGCGGCCCGTCGAACGGATCGCGGTCCAGCACCACGAGATCGGCCAGCGCCCCCGCGCGCAGTGTGCCGGTGTCGTCGAGATGGTTCACGTAGGCCGATCCCGCCGTGTACGCGGTCAGCGCGGCCGTCAGCGAGATGCGCTCGTCGGGCAGGAACACCGGGGCGTTGCCCCCGGGCTCGACACGGTTCACCGCGACATGGATCCCCCGCAGCGGGTCGGGGCTGCTGACCGGCCAGTCGCTGCCCGCCGCGACCCGGGCGCCGGAGCCGAGCAGCGCCCCGAACGGGTATTGCCACGCGGCCCGTTCGGGACCGAGGAACGGGATCGTCAGCTCGTCCATCTGCGGTTCGTGCGCCGCCCACAACGGCTGGATGTTCGCCGTGGCCCCGAGCCGGGCGAAGCGCGGCACGTCGTCGGGGTGCACGACCTGGAGATGCGCCAGATGCGGCCGGGTGTCGCTCGGTCCGTTCACGGCCCGCGCCGCGGCGATCGCGTCCAGCGCGTCGCGTACGGCGCGGTCGCCCAACGCGTGGAAGTGGCACTGGAAGCCGAGCGCGTCCAACTCGGTGACGTACTTGGGCAGTCGGTCGGGGTCGATGAAGCTGGTGCCGCGATTGCCGGTGACACAGCCGCACTTGTCCAGATACGGGTCGATCAGCGCCGCCGTGCCGTTCTCCGCGACCCCGTCCAGCATCAGCTTCACCGTGCCCGCACGGAATCGCCCGTGACTCAACTCCGCCCGGCGCTCGATCAGTTCGGGTATCTGCTCGGCCCCGCGCCCACGGTCCCACCACAGGGCGCCGACGACACGCGCGGTGAGCGAGCCGTCCCGGGCGGCCGTGTGGTACGCCTCCGAAGAGTCGGGCATACCGAGGAAGTTCCCGACGAGGGCGTCCTGCCAGGCGGTGATGCCGAGGGAGTGCAGCCGGCGCTGGGCGTGCAGCAGCGCGGCGAGCAGGTCGGCCGGGCCGGCGGCCGGCACCAGCCGCCCGACCAGCTGCATCGCGCCCTCCTGGAGCGTCCCGCTCGGCTCACCGTCGGCGTCCCGCTCGACGCGACCGTCGGCCGGGTCGGGCGTCTCCCGCGTGACACCCGCGAGCTCCAGGGCGCGGCTGTTGACCCAGGCGCCGTGGTGGTCGCGGTTGGGCAGGTAGACCGGCCGGTCGGGGACGACCGAGTCCAGCAGTGCCCTCGTCGGCGTACCGCCCTCGAACGCCTCCATGGACCAGCCGCCACCGGTGATCCACTCCCGCTCCGGATGCGCGTCGGCGTACGCGCGGACCGCGGCCAAGGTCTCCTCGGCGGTCCGCGCGCCGGTCAGATCGCACTGGGTGAGCTCCAGGCCGGCCGGCACCGGGTGGACGTGCGCGTCCTGGAAACCGGGCAGCAACAACCGCCCGGCGAGGTCGACGACCTCCGTGCGCGGCCCGGCCAGCTCGCGTACGTCGTCGCCGCCGACGGCGGAGATCCGGTCACCGGTGACGGCCAGCGCGGTCGCGCCGCGGCCCTCGGGGGTGAGGACGGGACCGCCGGTGAAGAGAAGGTCTGCGGGCATGATCCGTTTCCTTGTGACGGTGTGGGGGAGGGGCTGCGCGCGCTCAGGGGGCGACGGTGAGCAGCTGCGGCGCGTCCGCGTCCGTGCCGGCGCCGGTACGGAAGTACGGGGAGCGGCGCACCCATCTGGCCCACGTGGCCGCCACGAAACCGGACGCGATCATCGCCAGGGGAGTCAGCAGCAGGAACCAGCCGTTGTCCGCACGGAGTTCCAGGTGGTCGGTGGAGGTGTAGAAGGACCAGCCGAGGTAGCCGCCGAGCCCCAGCAGGGCCGCCGCGCTCAGCGCGGGCAGGACCACCGCGCGCACCCCCTGACGCCAGTCCTCGCGCAACAGACCGCGGAAGCGCACGGCGGCGGCGAGCGCGGTGAGCGCGTACGACAGCGCCACGACGATGCCGACGGCGCTCACCGTGGCCATGATCATGTCGGAGAGGCGGGGGATCACCAGCGACAGCGCGGCGACCGCCCCGGCCAGCGCCCCCACCAGCAGCGTCCCGGCCGCCGGAGTCCCGTACCGGTCGCTGACCCTGGACCACACCGGCCCGAGCGTACGGTCGCGGCTCATCGCGAACATCGCACGGGCCGTCGGGATCACGCCCGCCTGGAGCGAGGCGACCGCCGAGAACATCAGCGCCACCAGCGGCAGCGCCGCGAGCGGCTGGGAGGCCAGCCGGTCACCGAAGTACGCCAGCCCCTGGGCGCCGTGCCCGGCCAGCTCAGGCTCGGACAGGACCCGCTGGAAGGCGATCGAGCCGAGCAGGAACAGCCCCAGCATCGTCACCAGGGTGATGAAGCCCGCCCGGGAGGCGTCGCGCGGGTCCCGCACCTCCTCGTTCACGCTGAAGGCGGCCTCGAAGCCCCAGTAGCAGAACACCGACAGCAGCATGCCCTGCGCGAGCGCCGACGCCGACGGGATGGCGAACGGGTCGAACCAACTGAGGCTGAAGGAGTGCGGTCCGGTGACGATGCCGTACCCGCAGAACCCGAGCAGCACGAGGTACTCGAAGACCAGCAGGCCGGTCTGCAGCCGCGCGGCGGTGCGGATGCCGGTGACGGCGGTCAGGGTGACCGCGGCCAGCACCACGAGACCCACGGCGGTCGTCTGTGCGGTGGACCCCGGATCGAGGGCGAGGGGACCCACCCGGTGCCAGCCGGCCTCCCCGGCCAGCTGCAGCAGCGCGGATCCGGTGACGGCCGTCGTGTAGGCGAGGAACGCGACGACGGCCACGATGTTCACCCAGCCGACCATGAAACCGAGCCACGGGTTGAGCGAGCGGCCCACCCACACATAGCCGTTGCCCGCGTTCGGCTCGACCTTGTTGAGCCGGGAGTAGGCGCCCGCGATGCCGAGGATCGGCAGGAAGGCGAGCAGCATGATCGCGGGCAGATGCAGCCCGACCACGCCGGCCGTGACGCCCAGCCCGATGCCGATGCTGGTGGTGGCCGCCGTACTGGACGCGGCGATGGCGACGCCGTCCAGCACACCGAGGGACCTGCGCAGCGCGGGCTGCGCGGGAGGGATGAGGCTGGGGGGTGGGGTGTGGGTCATGGCCAGTACTCCGCTCGCACTGGGGGGCACGATAAGGCCCCGGTGACCGCACATGAAACTGTTCGGGGGGTTAACAGGTCAACGGTGTTGTCATAAGGTGCCCGGCATGAGCGAGCGTGTCGTGCCGCCCGACGCCCGACGGCGCAGGCGGCCCACCAAACAGGGCGTGGTCCTCTCCGAGGAACTGATCATCGAGACCGCGCTGCGGCTGATCGAGGAGCACGGCACCGACGCCCTCTCCGTGCGCCGGCTGGGGCACGCACTCGGCGCCGACCCCAGCTCCCTCTACCGCTACTTCCGCCACACCGACGACCTGATGCTGGCCATCGCCGACGAGCTGATCGGCCGTACCCTGCGCAGCTGGCGTCCCACCGGTGACTGGCGGGCCGACCTGTGGGACCTCGGTCTGCGCATGCACGCCGGCGCGCTCGCCCATCCCCGGGCCGCCGTGCTCAGCGCCTACCGGGTGACCGGCCGGCTCCACGAAATCCAGGCCGTGGAGACGATCCTCGGCGTCCTGCGCGACGCCGGGTTCCCCGACGGCGAGGCGGTACGGATCTACCACGCGTTCGTCGACCAGAACCTGGCCTTCGGCGCCCTCGACTCCGCGAACAGCGCGCTGCCCCGTGCCGCGCGCGAGGCGGAGGCCGACGTGTGGCGGGACACCTACGCCCGGCTCCCCGCCGACACCCACCCCCACATCGCCGCCACGGCCCGCCACCTCGCCCACTCGATGCGGCACAGCTCCTATCCAGCCGCCCTGGACCTGCTGTTGAGCGCCGCGGCGGCACGACTGGAGAACGGGAGGGGAGACGCGGGTGCGGACTGACTCCGGCGGCCGGGTCATGCCCGGGTGCGGGGCGGGGCCGAGAAACATCGGCGGCGGGGATTGCGGATGGCGCGGGCGGAGGCGGCAGGAACCGGTGGCCGGGCTTGGGGACGGTGCGGGGTGGAGGCCGGCAGGAAGCGGCGGGGATTTCCGACAGTGCGGGCGGAGGCGGCAGGAACCGGTGGCCGGGCTTGGGGACGGTGCGGGGTGGAGGCCGGCAGGAAGCGGCGGGGGGTTTCGGACGGTGCCGGGTGGAGGCCGGCAGGAACCGCCGGCGGGGGGTCTCGGACGGTGCGGGGCCGGGCCCGAGGGACACCGGCGGCGGGGATTGCGGACGGTGCGGGGTGGAGGTCGGAGCTGAAACCGGCGGCCGGGGCTCCGCAAGGCGCGTCGTGCGGGCCGACTGAATTCGGCAGGGCGGGATATCCGAACGGTACAGGGCGGCGGGGCACGTCCGTTCCGCGCCCAGGATCCCGCGGAGGAGACATGGCACTGGTGAAAGCGGGCGTCGTGGTGCTCGACTGTGCCGAGCCCGAGAAGCTCGCCGTGTTCTACAAGGAGTTGCTGGAGGCGGAGGAGACCGACGCTACGGCCAACCGGGTCGAGATCAGGGGCGCGGACGGCACCCGGCTGGCGTTCCGCCGCGACGTCAACGCGACCCCGCCCAGCTGGCCGCGCCCCGAGAACTCCCTCCAGGCCCACCTCGACTTCCTGGTGGGCGACCTGGACGAGGCGGAACGCAAGGTCGTCGGCCTGGGCGGTCGCCCCCTCGAGACGAGCCATGCCCCCGGCCCCTACGAGGAACGCGGCTACGCCGACCCCGCCGGACACTCCTTCACCCTCCGCCGCGTCCCGTCGACAGCCCCGAAGCAGGGCTGACCCCAGCGCACACCGCCGACGCCGAGGCCGAACCCACCCGGGCTCGGCCTCGGCGTCCGCGCGGCGGGCAGCCGACCGCGTGCTCAGTCGCGGCCGCCCTCCTCCTTGGCCGGCCAGACTCCCGTCCTGCGTTCGATGGCCTTCGCTCCGGTGCGGTCGACGGCGCTGCGGACCACGGCGAAGATGGCGCCCTGGACGGCGGCGGCGAGGAGGACCTCGCCCCAGCCGCGGTCGCGGTCGAGGGCGTCGGGTGTGTCGTCCTCGTGCCGGATCACCTTCCAGGTCTTGCGGAAGGCGAGCCCGGCCAGCCATCCGCTCGACCAGCCCAGAATGAATCCGACAGGCTGGTAACCACGGGAGAGTTTCTTCTTCTTGGCCACGGGACCTCCTTGGCAGTGAGCGATGTAAGGGGGTGTCAGGGACGGCCGGCGGCCGGGATCCCCTCCTCGGCGCGCACCGGACCCGGCGGCGTCCCGTCCCCGAACGGTCGGCCGCCGAGCTGCTCCCGGTGGTGCGGGGCAAGCCAGCCGGACCGGTCGGGGCCGAGCGGGACGATGCGGGTCGGGTTGATGCCGGTGTGCACCTGGTAGTAGTGCCGTTTGATGTGGTCGAAGTCGACGGTGTCGCCGAAACCCGGCGTCTGGTACAGGTCGCGGACGTACGCCCACAGCACCTCGTTCTCCGTCAGCTTCCAGCGGTTGCACTTGAAGTGACCGTGGTAGACGGCGTCGAAACGCACCAATGTGGTGAACAGCCGGATGTCCGCCTCGGTGATGGTGTCGCCGACCAGGTAGCGCTGCCGGGCCAGCCGGTCCGTCAGCAGCTCCAGCCGCCGGAAGACCGCCGAGCAGGCCTCCTCGTACTCCTCCTGCTCCGAGGCGAAGCCCGCACGGTAGACACCGTTGTTGACGTCCTCGTAGACGTCGGCCATCACCGAGTCGATCTCGTCGCGCAGCGCCCGCGGGTACAGGTCGGGCGCTCCCGGCCGGTGCAGGGCCGTCCACTCCGTCGCGAAGTCCAGGGTGATCTGCTGGTAGTCGTTGGTGACCAGCTTCCCCGTGGGGACGTCCACGATCGCCGGCACGCTCACCCCGCCCGGGTAGTCGGTCTCCCGACGGTCGTACGCCTCGCTGAGGTAACGGATGCCGAGGACCGGGTCCCGCCCGCCGGGGTCGAGGGTGAAGCGCCAGCTGCGGTCGTCCTGGATCGGGTCGGCGAGCGCCAGGGAGACGGCGTCCTCCAGACCGAGGAGCCGCCGGGAGACCAGCGCCCGGCTCGCCCACGGACAGGCACGGCTGGCCACCAGACGGTAGCGGCCCGCCTCCACCGGCCAGCCGTCCCGGCCGTCCGCGGTGATCCGGTCGGCGAAGTGGCTCTTGGACCGCTTGAACGTGGTGTGGCCGTACGCGCTGTTGCCGTCGCCCCCGCCGCTCATGGTTCCTCCTCGCTGTCGGTGCTGACTGTTTCCGGCCGTGTTCCCCACTTCTGGCCGGGTTCCCCGTTTTCCGCCGACGGCACGGTGTGATCCACCACGGCCTGGGCATTCGGCGAAGGGTGAGTGAGACACCTACGGAACGCAATGCCGACAGCAAGACCCGCGTCACCGTCCTGGTGGCCCTCGCAGCCAACCTGGTCATCGCCGTCGCCAAGGCGGTGGGCGGCCTCCTCGCGGGTTCACCCGCGTTGCTGTCGGAGGCGGCCCACTCGGTCGCCGACAGCCTCAACGAGGTCTTCCTGCTGGCCGCGCTGCGCCGCAGCCGCCGCCCGGCCGATGCCCGGCATCCCTTCGGCTACGGCAAGGAGCGGTTCTTCTGGTCACTCCTCGCGGCCGTCGGGATCTTCGTCATGGGGGGCTGCTTCTCCTTCTTCCAGGGCTTCGAGGCGCTCAGAAACGGTGCGGAGGAAAAGCTCAGCGGATACGTGGCCGGCCTCATCGTGCTGGGCGTCGCCCTCCTCGCCGAGGGCGCCTCGCTGATACGGGCCCTCTACCAGGTGCGCAAGCAGGGCGGCGCCGCCGGTCTGCGCGACCCCGCGTTGCGCACGGTCGTCGCCGAGGACGGCACGGCGGTGCTCGGCGTCACCCTCGCCATGATCGGCATGGCGCTGCACATGGTCACCGGGCAGGTGGTGTGGGAGGCGTCCGCCTCGCTGGCCATCGGCGCGCTGCTCGTCTACGTCGCCTACCGGCTGGGCCGCGACGCGCGCGACCAGCTGATCGGGGAGGCCGCCGACCCCGAAGCGAGCCACCGGATCCGGGCGCTGCTGGAGGCACAGCACGAGATCGACAGCGTAGAGGCGCTGTTCACGATGAAGACGGGCCTGGACACGGCCCTCGTGGCGGCCCGCGTCGACCTGGTGCCCGGTCTGGACAGTGAACGCGTCGAGGAGGTCGCCGACCGCATCAAGGGATCCATCGGCGGTGTCGTCCCCGAGGCGGACCAGATCTTCCTCGATGTGACGGACCGGTCCGTGCGTGAGATACGAGAAAGCCCCGCCGCGACGGGGGAACGCGGCGGGGCCTGACGTTCGGATGCCCGGGGCCGACCGGTTCATGCACCCGGAAGCAGAGATTTTTCGGACGCGCTTCCGGTCGGCTTCCGATCAGCTTCCGATCAGCTTCCGTCGGCCGGCTCGACGACGAACACCGGGATCTCCCGGGTCGTCTTCTTCTGGTAGTCGGCGTACGGGGGGTAGGCCGCGACGGCGCGCTCCCACCACGCGGCCTTCTCCTCGCCGGTGACCTCACGGGCGACCATGTCCCGCCGCTGCGGCCCGTCCTGGAGCTCCACGTGGGGGTCGGCCTTGACGTTGTGGTACCAGACCGGGTGCTTGGGAGCACCGCCCAGGGAAGCGACCAGGGCATACCGTCCGTCGTGTTCCACGCGCATCAGCGGTGTCTTGCGGATCTTCCCGCTGCGCGCGCCCCGTGTGGACAGCACGATGACGGGCATCCCCGTGTCCAGCAGGGTCGTCCCCTCCGTACCGCCGGACTTCTCGTACAGCTCCACCTGCTCACGCACCCACTGCTCAGGGCTGGGCTCGTACTCGCCCTCAAGAGGCATGACATCCGTTCCCTTCGTCGCTCGTCGCGTCGTACCAGGACGCGTACCGCGCTACAACGCGCGCACGCCCGTGAATCATCCGGACGGCCGCCGGCTACACGACCATCCGTACCGCCAGCACCGTCATCACCCCGCTGGACACGAGCGCCGTCATCAGCCGCCCCCGGTGCCCGGTCAGCGCCCGGCCCAGCAGCGCCCCGCCCCCGGCGAGCAGCAACTGCCAGCTCGCGGACGCGGCGAAGGCGGCCAGTACGAACACGCCCTGTTCCATGGGGCGTGCCGCGTCCGCGGTGCCGGTGCCGAGCACCAGGGCCGCGAAATAGACGACGGTGGTGGGGTTGAGGAGCGTGATCCCCAGCAGTGACAGGAAGGCCCGCGCCGGACCGGGTGGCGCAGGCTCGGAGCGCGCGGTGAGCCGGTGCGCGCGGTACTGCCGTACGGCGGTGACGGCGCCCAGCGCGGCCAGCGCGAGCAGCACCAGGGCGGAGGCCCAGCGCAGCGGTCCCAGCACCGGCCGCAGCACGGCGGCCAAGGCGGAGCCGCCGACCGTGGCCAGCAGGGCGTAGAGTCCGTCGGCGGTCGCGACGCCGAGCGCGGCGCACGCGCCGGTACGCAGGGTGGTGCGCGCGGTGAGGGAGACGAGGTACGTACCGACCGCGCCCACGGGCATGGCGATGCCGTAGCCCGCGACCAGCCCCGCGACGAGCGCGCCCGTCATGAGCGTGCGGCGTCGCACCTCCGGGGGCACCCGGGCTGCTGTCGGCCACGCACCGGGACGGCGGTGACGGGGGACAGCGGCGCGGGGGCGTCGATCGTCGGCATGGCTGGATCCTGGGGGCGTACCCCGTTCCGTGGCAACCGAATTACCGGGCGCGGGCGGCACCGGCCCCTCCCGCCGGCGCCGCGGACCCCTTCCTCCGGCGTCGCGGACCCCTTCCTCCGGCGTCGCGGACCCCTTCCTCCGGCGTCGCGGAACGCTCAACTCCGGCCAGATCCTCCCGTTCACCGATCTGGCTGAACTTCATGTCGCCCCATAGATGCCCCGGGCATCTAATGAAGATCGGCACGACGCACCCTTCGTCTGCGAGGTCTTCCATGACGGAACTGTCGGATCCCGTCGCCTTCCCCCAGGACCGCACCTGCCCCTACCAACCGCCGACCGCCTACGACCCACTGCGCGACACCCGCCCGCTGACGCACGTCACCCTCTTCGACGGCCGCCCCGCATGGCTGGTGACCGGCCACGGCGTCGCCCGTGACCTGCTAGCCGACCCCCGCCTGTCCACCGACCGCACCCGCCCCGGCTTCCCCGCGCCCACCGAGCGCTTCGCGGCCGTCCGCCACAAGAAGACCGCGCTGCTCGGCGTCGACGACCCCGAGCACCGGGTCCAGCGGCGCATGATGGTCCCCAGCTTCACCCTGAAACGGGCCGGCGAAATGCGCCCGAGCATCCAGCGCATCGTGGACGAGCGACTCGACGCGATGATCGCCCAGGGCCCACCGGTCGATCTGGTGAGCGCCTTCGCGCTGCCCGTGCCCTCGATGGTCATCTGCGCCCTCCTGGGCGTCCCGTACGCCGACCACGAGTTCTTCGAGGAGCAGTCACGACGGCTGCTGCGCGGGCCGACGGCTGACGACGTGGTGCGGGCGCGCGATCGACTCGAGGAGTACATCGGCGAGTTGGTCGACCGCAAGCAGAAGGACCAGCAGCCCGGGGACGGGGTCCTGGACGACCTCGTCCACCAGCGGCTGCGCCAAGGGGACGTGGACCGCGAGGAGTTGACCGCGCTCGCGATCATCCTGCTGGTCGCCGGTCACGAGACCACCGCCAACATGATCTCGCTCGGCACTTACACCCTGCTCCAACACCCCGGGGAACTCGCGCAGTTGCGGGAGGACCCGACGCTGCTGCCTGCCGCCGTCGAGGAACTGATGCGGATGCTGTCCATAGCGGACGGCCTGCTGCGGCAGGCCACCGAGGACATCGAGGTGGCCGGGACGACGATCCGGGCCGGTGACGGCGTGATCTTCTCGACGTCGGTCATCAACCGCGACGAGACCGTGTACGCCCGCCCCGACACCCTCGACTGGCACCGCTCCACCCGTCACCACGTGGCGTTCGGCTTCGGCATCCACCAGTGTCTCGGCCAGAACCTGGCCCGTGCCGAGATGGAGAGCGCACTGCACTCCCTGTTCGCCCGCCTGCCCGGCCTGCGGCTCGCCGCCCCCGCGGAAACGATCCCCTTCAAGCCGGGCGACACCATCCAGGGGATGCTGGAACTCCCCGTGACCTGGTGAGGGGCGGACGGTCATGCACATCGACATCGACAAGGACGTCTGCATCGGCGCCGGCCAGTGCGCCCTGGCCGCGCCGGGCGTCTTCACCCAGGACGACGACGGCTACAGCACCGTCCTGCCCGGCAGCGAGGGCGGCACGGGCCACCCGATGGTCCGGGAGGCCGCCCGTGCCTGCCCGGTCGGCGCCATCGCCCTGACGGACACCTGACCGAGGCCGGCCGACGGCGCCCGCCACGGGCTCGGCGGGGCGTCAGCCGATCAGCGTCCGGGCCGCCTCCCGGGCCTCCGCCGCCGGCTCCGTGCTGCCGGTGACGCCCGCGGTGACCATCGCGCCCTCGGCCAGCAGGAACAGTGAACCGGTCAACGTGGCGGGCAGGCCCGCGTCGGCCACGAGGCCGGCGAGGTAGTCGCGGAACGCCTGCTTGTGGGCGCGGACCTGGTGCGCCACGCGCTCCGACGTGGCGCCCAGTTCGCCGTACGCGTTGATCCAGGCGCACCCGCGGAAGCCGTCCTCGCCGAACCACTCCTCCAGCCGGTCGAAGACGGCGAGGACCCTTCGACGCGGGTCCTCGTGCCGCTCCACCGAGCGCGCGAGCCGGCCGCGCCAGCGCTCGTCCCGCCGCTCCAGATACGCCTCCACCAACTGCTCCTTGGCCGGGAAGAGCTGGTACAGCCTCTTGAGCGAGACCCCGGATGCCCCGCGGACATCGTCCATGCCGACGGACTGGACGCCCCGCCCGTAGAACAGCTGCTCGGCGGCGTCCAGCGCCCGCTCGCGGGCGACCGTGGTGTCCATCGACCACTCCTTCCACCGGCTCCTCGCCGGTGCCCGCACCGGCCCGCTCCTTGACGCGAGAACGAGCGTTCTCCTACGGTAGCAGCCATCCGGAGAACGCTCGTTCTCCACTTCGCAGCGGAGCAGCCCATGTCCGACCGCCCACCCCTGCCGCCCTTCAACCGGGAGACCGCCGCCCGCAAGGTCCAGGCCGCCGAGGACGCCTGGAACACCCGGGACCCGCACCGGGTCGCGCTCGCCTACTCCGAGGACTCGGTGTGGCGCAACCGCGACACCTTCCTCACCGGCCGCGCCGAGATCGTCGCGTTCCTCACCGCGAAGTGGGCGCGCGAACTCGACTACGCGCTGCGCAAGGACCTGTGGGCCTTCGACGGCGACCGCATCGCCGTCCGCTTCCAGTACGAGTGCCGCGACACCGAGGGGCAGTGGTGGCGGTCGTACGGCAACGAGCTGTGGCAGTTCGACGAGCACGGTCTGATGATCCGGCGTGAGGCGAGCATCAACGACGTGCCGATCACCGAGGCGGAGCGCCGCATCCTGGGACCGCGGCCCGAGGCCGAGCACGGCCGCTCCTTCCCCCTTCAATAGGGTGCCCGCGTGACCGAACCCGACGGCAAGCCCTTCCTCTACGTCGTCGTCTGCGCCGCCGGGATCGCCGCGGGCGTCGACGAACTCATCACCGCCGCCCAGGAGCGGGGCTGGGCGGTCGGTGTCTTCGCCACCCCCACCGCCGTGAACGGCTTCTTCGACACCGCCGCGGTGGAGACCCGGACCGGGCTCCCCATCCGCTCCGCCTGGCGGCGCCCCGGAGACCCGCGCCCCTTCCCGGACCCGGACGCCGTCGTGGTCGCGCCCGCCACCTTCAACACCGTCAACAAGTGGGCGGCCGGCATCGCCGACACCCTCGCCCTGGGCACCCTGTGCGAGCTGACCGGCCGCTCCGTGCCGATCGCCGTACTGCCGTGCGTGTCCGACGCCCTGGCCGCCCACCCCGCCTACCAGGACAGCCTCATCCGCCTGCGCGGCATGGGCGTGCGCTTCGGGGAGCCGTACGAGGGCGGAGGGACCGGGGAGTTCGGCTGGGAGCGCGCGCTGGATCTGCTGGAGGCGACGTAGGCTCGGCCGAGTACGCCCGTACGACGGCAGGAGCAGCAACGATGCAGTACGTGAAGCTCGGTACGACGGGTCTGGACGTGTCCCGGATCTGCCTGGGCTGCATGACCTACGGCGTCCCCGACCGAGGCCCGCACGAGTGGACCCTCGACGAGGAGGCGTCCCGGCCGCTGATCCGGCAGGCACTGGACGCCGGCATCAACTTCTTCGACACCGCGAACGTCTACTCCGACGGCACCAGCGAGGAGATCGTCGGCAGGGCGCTGCGCGACTTCGCCCGCCGTGACGAGATCGTGCTCGCCACGAAGGTGCACGGCCGGATGCGGCCGGGACCCAACGGCGGCGGTCTGTCCCGCAAGGCGATCCTGACCGAGATCGACCACAGCCTCACCCGCCTGGGCACGGACCACGTCGACCTGTACCAGATCCACCGCTTCGACCCGCACACCCCGGTCGAGGAGACGATGGAGGCCCTGCACGACGTGGTCAAGGCGGGCAAGGCGCGCTACATCGGGGCGAGTTCGATGTACGCCTGGCAGTTCGCCAAGATGCAGCACACGGCGGAGCGGGGCGGCTGGACCCGGTTCGTCTCCATGCAGAACCACTACAACCTCCTGTACCGCGAGGAGGAACGCGAGATGCTGCCCCTCTGCGCCGACCAGGGCGTCGGCGTCCTGCCGTGGAGTCCGCTCGCCCGCGGCCGCCTCACCCGCGACTGGGGCGTCGAGACCGACCGCAGCGCCACGGACGCCTTCGGCGGCACCCTCTACCTGGAGGGCGACCGGGCCATCGTCGAAACCGTCACCCGCATCGCGAACGACCGCGGCGTTCCGCGCGCCCGGGTCGCCCTCGCCTGGCTGCTGCACCAGGGCACGGTGACGTCCCCGATCGTCGGCGCCGCCAAGCCCCACCACATCGAGGACGCGACGGCGGCGGTGGATCTGGCGCTCAGCGACAAGGAGTTGGAGGAGCTGGAGCAGCCGTACACCCCTCGCCCGATCGCCGGCCACTGATCGGCGGCACCGGATCAGTGGGGCCCGGTCGGCGCGAACTCCGTGCCGCACGGGCCCGCCCCCTCGCTCTCGGACAACACTACCCGCGCCCCGTTCATGGTCATCGTCCGGTAGTACGCGCCGATGCGGGTGGCGGAGCGGCCGACGTAGTGCCCGATGAACGAACGGCGGAACCGGTCGGCCGTGGCGTTGGGCTGCGAACCGTGCACCAGACTGCCGTTGAAGAACAGGACGTCCCCCGGCGCCATGTCGACCGGCACCGCCGCCAGCCCGGGCGGCGGCGGGACGTACTCCCGCGCGAACGACACCTCGGAGTCCGCGAGCTCAGGACAGAACAGGTCCATCGCGTGTGTCCCCGGCACCACCTCGAGTCCGCCGTTGTCCCGGTCGATCTCGTCGCAGGCGATCCACGCCGCCACGCACGTGCCCGGCTCCACCCGCAGATAGAAGTTGTCCTGGTGAAGGGCCTGCCCCCGCGCCCCCGGCGGCTTGAAGTAGAACATGCTCTGCGCTGCCAGCGCCTCCTCGTCGAGCAGTGCCTCCAGCACCCTCCGCAGCCGGGCGTCCAGCAGCACCCGGCGCGCGAGCGGGTTGATCTCGTGCGGCTGCATCACCCGCGGGTGGGTGTGCAGCGGGTCGGCCGACCCGGGGCGCGGTTCGAAGTGCCCCGGCACCGGCCCGGCGGCGTGCAGCGCCGTGAACTCGGCACGGAGCCGGTCGATCTCCTCATGCCCGAACAGTCCCCTGAGGACGGTGAAACCGTCCTCCCGGTACTGCCGCAGTCCCGCCTGAGTCAGTATGGGAGTCCCGGTGGCGTCGATGCCTGTGGCTGTCATGCGTCCCTCCTCGGTCCGGTGTCCTCGCCTCGTCACGCTAGGCCGATACGGCGTACGGAAGGATGCCCATGGGTGCTGACGACATGCCCGGGACTGCTGCGCCGGGCGACCCCTCGCCGCCGCCGGGCCATGTGGTCGTGGGCCACTTCGACGAGCTCCCGGGGTACGGCGTCAACCGGCCCCGCGGCTCGGACAGCTGGCTGTTCACCTGGACCACCGGCGGGGAGGGCCGGCTCGGCCAGGGGGCGGCAGGTGTGCGTGCGGGGGCGGGGGACTTCGTAATCCTCGCGCCGGGTGTCCCGCACGGCTACGGGGTCGCGTCCGGCGCCCCGCACTGGCGGTTCTGGTGGGCGCACTGCCAGGCGCGGCCCTCCTGGACGTCCTGGCTGCGGCCGTACGGCACCGGCGACGGGATGTACGTCGTCACGTCCGTCCCGGCCGGCCTGCACGGGCGGATCGGGTCGGCGTTCCGCAGGATGCTCGCGGACGCCCGCTGGACCGGCACCGACGCACCGCCCGTCGCCGCCGCCACGGACGACGGCGCGGTCGCCGTGGCGCACTGCAGCGCGGCGAGGGAACTCGCCCTGTGTTCCCTGGAGGAGGTCGTCCTGCTCACGACCGCGGCGGCACGCGGGCCCGTGGTCCGGTCCACTGTCGACGCCCGGGTGCGCCGGGCGCAGGCGCTGATCGCCGCCGACCCGGGCGCCCCGCACACGGTCCGCTCGCTCGCCGAGGCGGTCGCCCTGTCGCCCTCACGTTTCGCGCACCCGTTCACCGAGCAGTTCGGCCGGTCGCCGATGCGGGCGCTGCGCGAGGCGCGGCTGGGCCACGCCGCCCGGCTGCTGGAGAGTACCGACCTGTCGGTCGAACGGGTGGCCGCGGCCTCCGGCTTCGCCGGCCCGTATCACTTCAGCCGGGTGTTCCGGGAGCGCTACGGGATGCCGCCGGGCGCGTATCGGGGAATCCCGCACGAATTTACGCTCCGATAAGACGCGAAATTCGTCACTGAGCGTCGCTTGACGGTTCGTCAAATACAGTGGCGCACACACAATGCACAAATCCGCGAGATCTCTTGTTCACTCTCGCTGGCCTGTGCAAAGGTGTGAGTTGTCGGCGTGCAGACAAAATATTTTCGCTGTGCGCACGAGGCGTCTCCCCGTTCGGCCCCGCGCTCCAAAAGAGCTGCCCAGGCCGACGTTCGAGATGCCGAACTCTGTACGGGTGGATCCGTCGCATGCCCTCGGAAGGAATGCCGTCTTGACTGACGCAGGTCCGTCGAATTCCCCGACCCCCGCGCGCCGCTTCGACGCCACGGACGAACAGCTCACCGCCGAGCTGACCAAGTGGACGAGCGGCTCGCCCGCGCTCCACCCCGTGGGCGAACTGCTGGACCGGCACTGGGAAGCGGCCTTCGCCTACGCCAGGCTGTGCACCGACGGCCCGCGGGCGGCGGGCATGCTCACCACCGCCGCCTTCACCAGACTCTTCGGCGCGTCCCTGCGGCAGAGCGGACCGAGCGCCGCATGGCGGCCCCATCTCCTCGTCACCGTGCGCCGGATCGCCGCGGAGTGGGACGCCGACGGCCGACGCGACCTGCTCCACCCCGCCCTGCGCTCCGACACCGACACCGACGACGGTGCCCGGGGCGCCGCCCGGCTGCTCCCGGCGGCCGACCGGCGGATGCTGTCCCGCGCGTTCCAGCGGCTCTCCCAGTCCGCCCGCTGCCTGCTGTGGCACACCGAGGTGGAGGGCGAACCACTGGCCGCCCCGGCCGGGCTGCTCGGCCTGGACGAGGAGGACGCGCGCGTGGAACTGCGGCGCGCCCGTGAGAGGCTGCGCGACGAGTGCCTCCAGGCCCATCGCGAACTCGCCCCCGACGACGACTGCCGCCGCTACCACCGGCTGCTGGACGTGACCTGCCGGCGCGGCGCCGTCGACCTCGACCCCGATCTGCGCGCCCATCTGGAGCAGTGCATGCACTGCCGGCACACGGCGGGCCAACTGGAGCAGTTCAACGGCACGGGGCTCGGCCTCGCCGTGGCCGAAGGAGTACTGGGCTGGGGCGCGCGGGCCTACCTGGAGTCGCGGGCGGCCGGCGCCGAGGAGACTCCCGCGGCGGCGCCGGAGGAGTTCCTGCCGTTCCCGGGCGAGCCGTTCGACGTGCCCGGACCCGCCACCGGGATCCGCACGGGCCGCCCCGGCTCCAGACCGGGCGACCGCGCCGAGACCCGTTCCGCCGCACGCAAGGCGGCCCGAGCCGGCACCCGCGCGGAATCCCGTTCCGGCCCCCGCACACGCCCCGAGCGCGGCAGCGGCTCGCACGACCGGCCCGCCGCGGAACGTGGCGCCGACGTCCGCGCCGCGTCCCCCGCCGCCCCCGGTGCCGAAACCCGTGCCGTCTCGCGCCGTGCGGACCGCAAGGCGGCCCGCCGCGCCCGCCGCCGCAACCTCGCCGCGGCCGTCCTCACCGTGAGCGGACTGGTTGTCCTGCCGCTGGTGCTCTGGTCGGCCCTGGGCTCCGGAGACGGCACGTCGGCGCCCGACGGCGGCGAGGCCGCCGAGAGCCCCGGCTCGGGCACGGGCGACTCGACGACCGACCCGTCCTGGGCCGGCGACGAGTCCCGGGGCACCCTGAGCGGCAGGCTTCACAACGTGGGATCGGGGCTCTGCGTCGGCATCGCCGGCACGAAGGCCGTCAAGGGCGCCGAGATCCGGCTGGCGGCCTGCTCCTCGGCCGAGTCGCAGCAGTGGACGTACGAGACCGACGGCCTCCTGCGCAACGCCGCGGCCCCCGACCTCTGCCTGGACTCCCACCTCGGTTACTCCGTACGGCTCGCCCCGTGCACGGGCGCCGACCGGCCCGGGGAGAAGAACGTCCGCTACGACTTCACCCTCCAGGGCACGCTGGTGCCCCGATGGGACCAGGACCTGGCGCTGACGCCCGCCGCCACCGACGGCTCCGGCGCGCTCGTCCTGAAGAACCGCGCCGACGACCCCGCCCAGCGCTGGGCCGTCGACACCTCGAAGCCCGACCCGCAGATGAAGGTCGTCAACTGGGGCACCGACAGCGACCCCGCGCCCACGACCCCCGCTCCCGCCCCCATTCCCAAGTCCTCGAAGACCCCCGCCCCCGCTCCCACACCGACCCCGACCGCACCCCGGACCACCCCGGCACCGACACCGACCACCTCCCCGACCACGGCGGACCCGTGCTCGTACAACCCGTACTACTGCTCCTGGGACGACAACAACCAGAGCGGCGGCCGACCGGGCGGCCATGGGGGCTACGGCGGCTACCCGGGATACGGCGGCTACGGCTATGGCGGGTACGGCTACGGCGGCTACGGCGGCCGGTGAAACACGTGTGACGCCTCGGTGAGGCGGGCGGGCGCTCAGGGCCCGACGGCCTGGAGCGACACCCACAGTGCCGCCACCGCCGGCACCAGCGCGGCCGGTACCGCGAGCATCCCGAGCCGGGTGAACTCGCCGAAGCCGACGGCCGCACCGCCGTCGCCGTCCGCACCCTCCTCCTGCCGCTGCACGATGCGCCGCCACAGCAGCGTCGCCAGCGATCCGGCGTACGTCAGGTTCGGGCCGATGTTCACCCCGAGCAGCACCGCGAGCACCGCCCCGGGCCCCAGCGGGGCGGTGAGCGGCAGCAGAACCAGCACCGCGGGCAGGTTGTTGATCAGGTTCGCGAGTACGGCGGCCAGGGCGGCGAGCGCGAGCAGCGCGACGAGCCCGGAGCCGCCGGGCAGCACGTGCCGCAGCGCGTCGGCGAGACCGTTGTCGACGACAGCGCGCACGACGACCCCGAGCGCGAGCACGAACGCCAGGAAGGCGGGGGAGGCGGCCCGCACCACCGTGAGCGGTGTGGCTCCGCGCCGTACGAGCGCGCGCACCGCCAGCACCAGCGCCCCCGCCGACGCGGCCCACGCGGGATCGACGCCGATCGCGGAGGCCACCACGAAACCGGCGAGCGTACAGGCCACGGTGACCAGCGCGAACAGCGGCAACCGCGGTGGCTCGGCGGCATCGGTATCGGCTTCGGGCGAGGGCGGGGGAGCCGCCAGGTCGTCCGCGAAGAACCGCCGGAACACCAGGTACTCGGCGCCGATCGCCACCAGCCAGGGCAGCGTCATCAGCGCGGCGAACCGGGTGAAGCTCAGGCCGCTCGCCGTGAACGCCAGCAGGTTGGTGAGGTTGGAGACCGGAAGCAGCAGCGACGCCGTGTTCGACAGGTGCGCGCAGGCGTAGAGGTGCGGCCGGGACCGTACGCCCATCCGGGTGGCGGTGGCCAGCACGACCGGGGTGAGCAGCACCACGGTGGCGTCGAGGCTGAGCACGGCCGTGATCACCGAGGCCAGCACGAAGACCGCGGTCAGCAGCCGTCCGGGCCGGCCCCCGGCCCAACGGGCCATCCAGGCCCCGCACGCCGTGAAGAGGCCCTCCACGTCACAGAAGTGAGCCAGGACCAGCACCGCCGCGAGGAACCCGACCACGGGCCCGAGCCGCTCGGCCTCCGCCAGCGCGTGCTCCGGCGAGATCACCCCGGTGGCGACGGCGACCGCGGCGGCCGGGACCGCCACGACCGCCTCCGGCCATCCGCCGGGGCGCAGGACGGCCCAGACGAGCGTGGCGACGAGCAGGACGACGGACAGTGACTCGGCGAGCGGGGCGTTCAGGGCGGTTCCTTCAGGACACGATCAGGTAGGGCGACGCCCATGAGAACACGGTCGGGTAAGAGGCCCGCCGGGAGGGTCGGGAAGGGGCGGGCGGTCAGGGACCGGTGCCGGGCGCGAACACCGTCAGGAACACCGAGGAGGCGTTGCCGGACACCGGCACGGGCCCGCCCGTCCACTTCACCTTCAACGGCTTCCGCTCGTCCGGAGGGGTGACCAGGAGCGCGGCGGGGGTGGCCGCCTTGGCGCCGCTGATCTCCGGGTTGCTGTAACTCAGCCCCGCCCACGCACTGCGGCCGGGGGCCAGCGTGACGGTCTTCGGCTTCTGGTTCGGTGCCCGCTTCGGGTCGGGGCCGAGCTGCTTGCCGGACGCGTCGAGGAACGCGGCGCCCGGATAGCCGAACACCGTGCAGGTGCGGGAGGAGACGTTGGTGAGGACGACCGGGAAGTTCCACTGCCCGGCACCCGGATCGTTGCGGCCGACGGAGGCGCGCAGCTCGGAGGTGTGGCATCGCGCGCTCTTGACGGCGGGCTCCTGGGCGGATGCCGTCGTACCGAAGGCCACCAGGCCCGGCACGGCCAGTGCACCCACCCCTAAGGCGAAGAAACGATGCGATCGAGTCATGCGCCTCGAGTTCCCCCTCGCACCACGACCGACACGACGACTGAGCGAACCGGCCGGGAATCACTCACTCCTCGTCGAGCAGCCCCAGCTCGGCCCAGATCGTCTTGCCCTCGGTGTGATGCCTGCTGCCCCAGCGCTGGGTGAGCTGGGCGACCAGCAGCAGCCCCCGGCCGCCCTCGTCCCACGTCTTGGCGCGGCGCAGATGCGGAGCGGTGTGGCTGGTGTCGGAGACCTCGCAGATCAACGTGGCCGGGTCGTGGATCAACCGCAGCCGGATGGGGTGGGAGCCGTACCGGATGGCGTTGGTGACGAGCTCGCTCACCACGAGCTCGGTGGTGAACGAGGCCTGGTCCAGCTCCCAGACGGCGAGCTGCTCGACCACCTGCTTGCGGATCGGGGCGACGAGCGCCGGATCGGCCGGGATGTCCCAGGTCGCCACCCGGGACGCCGACAGCCCCTGGGTGCGCGCCAGA
Source organism: Streptomyces griseus subsp. griseus (assembly GCF_000720255.1). Classification (GTDB taxonomy): domain Bacteria; phylum Actinomycetota; class Actinomycetes; order Streptomycetales; family Streptomycetaceae; genus Streptomyces; species Streptomyces griseus_I. Next base: position 215,073 of record NZ_JOJE01000004.1, read on the forward strand.
AGCAGGGCCACGTCGTCGGCGGCGCCGCCCGTGGGCAGCAGGCTGTGCACGATCCGGTCGCAGGTCTCCTCGAGGGAGTCCGCTTCGGCCGCCAGCGCCTCGCACAACAGCGCGTGTCCCGTCTCGAGGTCCCGCTCACGGGACTCGATCAGCCCGTCCGTGAAGAACGCCAGCACCGACCCCTCGCGCAGGTCCAGCTCGGCCGACTCGAACGGCAGCCCGCCCAGGCCCAGCGGTGGACCGGAGGGGAGGGCGACCTGCCGGGGCGCCCCGTCCGGGGGGAGCAGTACCGGCGGCGGATGGCCGGCGCGGGCGAGGGTGCAGCGCCGGGACACCGGGTCGTACACGGCGTACAGGCAGGTCGCGCCGACCTCACCCGGACTGCCGTCGGCGCCGGCCTCGTCGGACAGCCGCAGGACCAGGTCGTCGAGGTGGGTGAGGAGCTCGTCGGGGGCCAGGTCGATGTCGGCGAGGGTGCGCACGGCGGTGCGCAGCCGGCCCATGGTGGCGGAGGCCTGGACGCCGTGGCCGACGACGTCCCCGACGACCATGGCGACCCGCATCCCGGACAGCGGGATGACGTCGAACCAGTCGCCGCCCACCCCGGCCCGGGCCGCCGGAAGGTAGCGCGAGGCGGCCGTGACGGCGGCGGTGCGCGGGAGGTTGCGGGGGAGCAGGCTGCGCTGGAGGGCGAGGGCGGTCTCGCGCTCGCGGGAGAAGCGGCGCGCGTTGTCGATGCAGACGGCGGCCCGGGCGGTGATCTCCTCGGCGAGCAGGACGTCGTCGGGGGTGAACGGGTCGGGGCGCCGGAAGCGCGTGAGGATCGCGACACCGAGGGTGGTGCCGCGAGCCTGGATCGGCACGGACATCGTGGAGTGGATGCCGTACTCCGCGATCCGCCGGTGGCGGGCCGGGTCCCGGGCCGGCCACTCGTCGAGGTCGCGCGTCGCCGTCGACGCCACGATCGCGTGCCCCGCGATCAGTGAGTCGGCCTGCGGCGAGGGGGTGGGGTAGACCTCGGTATGTCCCAGTTTGACCACGGCCTCGGGGCTGCCCGGGTTGACCGAGGTGTGGGCCACCCGGCGCAGCGAGATCGGCGCGCCCAGCTGCCCGGTGGCCGTCTCCGCGCCCTGCTCCGGCGGGTCCAGCAGGTCCACGCTGACGAAGTCGGCCAGCGCCGGCACGCAGACGTCGGCGAGTTCCTGGGCCGTCCGGGTGACGTCGAGGGTGGTGCCGATGCGGACGCTGGCCTCGTTGACCAGCTGAAGCCGCTCCCTGGCCAGGTACTGCTCGGTGAAGTCGTGGGCGGCGACGCACACGCCCCGCACCCGTCCGTCGGCGTCCGTGACCGGGGAGATGCGGGCCAGCCACGCCGCGACGAGGCCGTCACCGCCGATCGGCAGGTAGGAGCGCACGTCGTGCCCCCGGCCCGTGGTGAGCACGCGGTGCATCTGGAGCTCGAAGTCCGCGCTCTGCCGCCGGCCGTCGAGGTCGCGGACCCGCAGGCCGCGCAGGCGCTCCTCGGGAACGCGCATGACCTCGGCCATGGGCGCGTTGATCCGGTGCAGGCGCAGCCGCTCGTCGAAGATCGCGATCGCGCAGGGTGACTGCATCAGCTCGACCCCGGACAGGGGGTCGTCCGGCGGCGGCGGTGCGGGGGTCTCGAGCGGGCTGACCACGAGCCGGCCGCCGCCGTCCGAGGGCTGTCGGAGGTGGACGAGGACCCAGGCGGAGACGGTGTGGCCGTCGCGGTGCCGCAGCGCCAGCTCGCCGTTCCAACGGCGCTCGTCGGAGGGGATGGCCGGCGCGTCACCGGCCAGCAGGTTCACTGCCGGACGGCCCATGACCTCCTCGGGCGTCCAGCCCAGCAGGCGGCGCGCGCCCTCGTTCCACTCGACGAGGAGTCCGTCCGCGTCGACGAGGGCCCGCGCCGTGGCGGCATCGTCGTACGGGTACACCGTGCTCATCGTCGCCACTCCATCGCGCGCACTCACAGTGATCAGGTGTCACCGCCATCCCAGCCTAGTGCGTACCCGTCCTCAGCGAACGTCGGCCCTCCCCAGCACCCGGCCCGAGGAGGGTGCGCTCTTGACGGACACGTGTGGCACGTCGTCAGATTCTGTTGGTTCACGATCAGTTGTGAGTACTTATGGGTCCTGATGAACCCTGACGAGGGAGAGCCGCCATGTCAGTCACTCGCAGATCGGTTTTGATCGCCTCCGCCGCCGCCCCGGCCGCCGGATCGCTCCTGGCCTCCGCCCCGGACGCGACCGCCGCCGAGTCCACCCGTGACTCGCCCGGCCGCCGCACGGTCCCCCTCCGCGACGGCTGGCGCTTCGCGCTGGTCGACCCGGGCGGGATCACCGACCCCACCGGCGCCTACGCCGGCGCAGCCGACCCCGCCTACGACGACTCCGCGTGGCGCGAGGTCGCGATACCGCACGACTGGAGCATCGAGCAGACCCCCACCACGCGGTACGGCACGACCAGCGGCACCGGGTTCCTCCCGGGCGGCCTCGGCTGGTACCGCCTCGCCTTCACCCTGCCGCCCGCCCTGGCGGGCCGGCGGATCTCGGTGGAGTTCGACGGCGTCTACATGGACTCCTTCGTCCACTGCAACGGCACCGAGGTCGGCCGCCACCCCTACGGCTACACCGGCTTCGCCTTCGACCTCACCGACCTGGTGCACACCGACGGCACCACCGAGAACGTCCTCGCGGTCAAGGTCCAGAACCAGCTCCCGAGCAGTCGCTGGTATTCCGGCAGCGGCATATACCGCGAGGCCCGCCTGGTCGTCACCGAACCGGTGCACGTGGCGCGCTGGGGCACCCATGTCACCACGCCGGAGGTCACCGTCGACCGGGCCCTCGTGCGGGTGCGGACGTCCGTCGTGAACGAGACCGGCACCGCGGCGGACGTCGAGGTCGTCTCCCGGATCACCGACCGCCGCGGCCGCACCGTCGCCCGAACGTCGTCCACGGTCGCCGTCACCGACGAGGCCGCCGAAACCCACGAGCTCACCGTTCACAGACCTCGGCTGTGGGACTTCGCGGCCCCGCACCGCTACACCCTGCACACCGAGCTGCGGGTCGGCGGCACGACCACGGACACCTACCGCACCCCCTTCGGTGTCCGCACCTTCCGCTTCGACCCCGACGACGGCTTCTCCCTCAACGGTGTCCACACCAAGATCAAGGGGGTCGACCTCCACCATGACCTGGGTGCCCTCGGCGCCGCGGTGAGCATCGACGCGATCCGCCGACAGATGACGATCATGAAGTCGATGGGCGTCAACGCCTTCCGTACCTCCCACAACCCGCCCTCCCGGGAGATGGTCCAGGTCTGCGAGGAGCTGGGCATCGTGATGATGGTGGAGGCGTTCGACTGCTGGCGCAGCTCCAAGACGCGGTACGACTACGGCCGGTTCTTCGACGAGTGGTCCGACCGGGACATCGCGGAGATGGTGCTGGCCGCCCGCAACTCGCCCGCGGTCGTCATGTGGTCGATCGGCAACGAGATCAGTGAGTTCACCTCCACCGCCGGGCTCGGTATCGCTGACCGGCTCATCGCCCAGGTCAAGGCGCATGACGAGACGCGGCCGATCGTGATCGGCTCCCACCGGCACCGCAGCGTGCCCGCGCCCGGCTCCCCGGGTGACCTGATCCTCGCCAAGCTCGACGGTCTCGGCCTCAACTACAACACCGCCCAGTCGGTGGACGCGCTGCACGCCCGCTACCCCAAGCTGTTCCTCTTCGAGTCCGAGTCGTCGTCGGAGACCTCGGCACGCGGCGCGTACCAGGAGCCCCAGCACCTGAACACGGGAGAGAACCACACCCCCGGGAAGCGTGCCACCTCCTCGTACGACAACAACCTCGCCTCCTGGACCATGAGCGGCGAGTACGGGCACAAGAAGGACCGCGACCGGAAGTGGTTCGCCGGGCAGTTCCTGTGGTCGGGGATCGACTACATCGGGGAGCCCACGCCGTACGACGTCTTCCCGGTGAAGGCGTCGTTCTTCGGCGCGGTCGACACCGCCGGCTTCCCGAAGGACATGTACCACCTGTTCAGGAGCCAGTGGACCGACGAGCCCATGGTCCATCTGCTGCCCATGACCTGGAACCACGCGGAGGGCGACACGGTCGAGGTGTGGGCGTACGCCAACGTCGACAGCGTGGAGCTGTTCCTCAACGGAAAGTCCCTGGGCACGAGGAAGTTCGACCGGAAGAGGACCGTCGACGGGCGGGAGTACCTGGAGACCACCGAGGCGACCGGCGACGACAAGACCTTCACCGACGGCCCCTACCCCGGCAGCTACACCAGCCCCAACGGCAGCGCGGGCAAGCTCCACCTCACCTGGCATGTGCCCTATCGGCCGGGGGAGTTGAAGGCGGTGGCCCGTCGAGGCGGCAGGGTCGTCGCCACGGACGTCCTGCGCACCGCGGGGAGGCCGCACGCGGTACGGCTGTCCGCCGACCGCACCTCCGTCGCCGCCGACGGCCGTTCGCTGGTCTTCGTGACGGCCGAGGTCGTCGACGTCCGTGGGGTGGTCGTGCCCGACGCCGAGCATCTGATCGCCTTCGACGTGACCGGCGGATCGCTCGCCGGCCTCGACAACGGCCGCCAGGAGAGCGCCGAGCGCTACCAGGCCAGTACCCGAACCGCCTTCCACGGCAAGGCGCTCGCGATCGTTCGCGCCGGCACGGAGGCGGGGGCCCTGAAGGTGACCGCACATGCGGAGGGACTGCGGGCGGGCACCTCCGCCGTCCGTACGACCAGCGCCCGCTCGGCGGCGACCACGCCCGCGCCCGACTTCGCTCCGGAGCACCCGGCGCCGGTGAACTACCCCCATGCGGACGCCAGTTACTCCGGCCGACCGGACACCCTGCCCACCGCCGTACTCGACGGCGACCCGGCCACCGGCTGGTCCAACGGTTTCCTCAAGGCCGCGACCGCCCTGCTGCCCGCCTTCGGCGGCGCCCGGCCCGAGGACTGGATCACCGTGGACTGGGGCCGGACGCGGACCTTCGACCGGCTGGAGGTGTCCTTCACCGTGGACGCCGGGCACACGCTGCCCGCGAAGGTCGAGGTCGCCGTCTGGGACGGCCGCGCGTACCAACCGGTCACGGGCGCGGCCGTCGACTGGGCCACCGCCTCGGACGCACCGACCATGATCACCTTCGACGCGGTACGCGGCTCCCGGCTGCGGCTCACCCTGACCAGCGGCGCACCGGGCACCCCGCAAGGGGCCGTCCGCGTCAGCAAGGTGGAGGCACCGGCCTGACGGCAGGGGCGTCCATGGCTCAGGCCCGGCAATGACGGGCCTGAGCACCATGGACGCCCGGCACGCCTCACCCCGCGTCGGCCGCCCCGAACGTCACGTTCGCCGTGTCGACGGTGCCCGCGCTGCGCCCGGGCGCGCTCTGCCAGGACCAGTACATGTTGGTGTGGGCTATCACCTGTTCCGGGGCCGGAGCGCCGTACTCAGTGAGGTCCTCCGTGGTGTGCGCGTCGCCGACCAGCGTCACGTCGTACCCCCGGACCAGGGCGCCGTGCAGGGTCGAGCGGATGCACGCGTCCGTCTGCGCCCCCGTGACGACGACCCGGCCCACCCCGTGCTCGGCGAGCACCGCCTCCAGCGCGGTGCCCTCGAAGGAGTCGAACCAGGTCTTGTGGACGAGGGGTTCGGACTCGAGGCGGACCAGCTCCTCGACGTACTGCCAGTCCTCACTGCCGCGGACCAGCTCGCCGTCGGAGTGCTGCACCCAGATCACCGGCACGTCCTGAGCGCGGGCCGATGCGATCAGGGTGCCGATGTTCGCGATCACCTCGTCGCGGCGCGGTGCGCCCGCCAGCACGCCCTTCTGGACGTCGATGACCAGCAGGGCGGTGTTCTGCCTGTCGGGCAGGGTGGCCACGGGGACCTCCTGTTTCTGGTTGTCGCGCGGTGAGTTCTTCGGTGAGTTCTTCGTGAGGCCCCACAGTAGGTCCCGCCACTGACAACGGCCCGGCCCACGCTCCACCCCCTGAAACCGTCGCGTCCGGACCGTTGACGGGGTGTCACCAAGCGAACCAGCATGGCCCCGTCCGTCTCTGGGAGCGCTCCCACAGAGCGTCCCCCGCACCTCCCCGAGGAGCCCAGACGTGAAACGACGCAGAACCGCCCTGCTGTCCCTGACGGCCCTGCTCGCCACCGCACTGAGCGCACTCCCCGCGCAGCAGGCCGGGGCCGACGAGGTCGAGCAGGTCAGGAACGGCACCTTCGACACCACCGCCGACCCGTGGTGGACGAGCAACGTCACCGCCGGCCTCTCCGAGGGCCGCCTGTGCGCCGACGTGCCCGGCGGCACCACCAACCGCTGGGACGCCGCCGTCGGCCAGAACGACATCACCCTGGTGAAGGGGGAGTCGTACCGCTTCTCCTTCAAGTCGTCAGGCGCGCCCGAGGGCCATGTGGCTCGGGCACTGGTGGGGTTGTCCGTGTCGCCGTACGACACCTGGTACGAGGCGAGCCCGGTGCTGAGCGTGTCGGGCGACACCTACAGCTACACCTTCACCTCACCCGTCGACACCACCCAGGGCCAGGTCGCCTTCCAGGTCGGCGGCAGCGCGGACCCCTGGCGGTTCTGCGTGGACGACGTTTCCCTGCTGGGCGGGGTGCCGCCCGAGGTGTACGAGCCCGACACCGGCCCGCGTGTCCGCGTCAACCAGGTCGCCTACCTCCCCGCCGGTCCGAAGAACGCCACCCTGGTCACCGACGCCACCACCAAGCTGCCCTGGCAGCTGAAGAACGCGCGGGGCGCCACCGTCGCCCACGGCTGGAGCATGCCGCGCGGGGTGGACGTCTCCTCCGGGCAGAACGTCCACTCGATAGACTTCGGCGCCTACCGAAAGAAGGGCACCGGCCTCACCCTCGTGGCCGACGGCGAGACCAGCCGCCCGTTCGACATCGGCACGGCCGCCTACGAGAAGCTGCGGCTGGACGCGGTGAAGTACTACTACACGCAGCGCAGCGGCACCCCGATCAGGGACGATCTGCGCCCCGGCTACGGAAGGCTCGCCGGGCACGTCGACGTGGCCCCCAACCGGGGCGACTCGGCGGTGCCCTGCCAGCCCGGCGTCTGCGACTACACGCTCGACGTGAGGGGCGGCTGGTACGACGCGGGCGACCACGGCAAGTACGTCGTCAACGGCGGCATCACCGCCTGGGAGCTGCTCAGCACCTACGAACGCTCCCTGCACGCCCGCACCGGGCACCCCGCGAAGCTCGGCGACGGCACCCTCGCCCTCCCCGAGAGCGGCAACAAGGTGCCGGACATCCTCGACGAGGTTCGCTGGGAACTGGAGTTCCTGCTGAGGATGCAGGTGCCCGCCGGAAAGCCGCTGGCCGGCATGGCCCATCACAAGATCCACGACGAGTCCTGGACCGGGCTGCCGCTGCTGCCGAGCGACGACCCGCAGAAGCGCGAACTGCACCCGCCGTCCACCCAGGCGACCCTGAACCTGGCCGCCACGGCCGCGCAGGCCGCGCGCCTGTACCGCCCCTACGACAAGGCGTTCGCGGCGAGGGCGCTGACCGCGGCCCGCACGGCCTGGGCGGCGGCGCTCGCCCATCCCACCCTGTACGCCGACCCGAACGACGGCACCGGCGGCGGCGCCTACTCGGACACCGACGCGACCGACGAGTTCTACTGGGCGGCCGCCGAGCTGTATCTGAGCACCGGCGAGAAGCAGTTCGCCGACCACGTCCTGAACTCCCCCGTCCACACCGCCGACATCTTCGGCCCCGCCGGCTTCGACTGGGGCCGGACGGCTGCGGCGGGCCGCCTCGACCTCGCCACCGTCCCGAACGGGCTCCCCGGCCGGGACAAGGTCCGCGCCTCGGTGGTGAAGGCCGCCGACAGGTACCTGGCCACCCTCACCGCACACCCGTACGGCATGCCGTACGCGCCCGACAACAACCTCTACGACTGGGGCTCCAGCCACCAGGTCCTCAACAACGCCGTGACCGTGGCGACCGCCTACGACATCACCGGTGCCTCGAAGTACCGCGACGGCGCCCTCCAGAGCATGGACTACCTCCTCGGCCGCAACGCGCTGAACATGTCGTACGTGACCGGGTACGGCGAGGCCAACGCCCACAACCAGCACAGCCGTTGGTACGCCCACCAGCTCGACCCGAAGCTGCCGAACCCGCCCGCGGGAACCCTCGCCGGCGGCCCCAACTCGAGCATCCAGGACCCCTACGCCCAGCTCAAACTCAAGGGGTGTGTGGGCCAGTTCTGCTACATCGACGACATCCAGTCCTGGTCGACGAACGAGACCGCGATCAACTGGAACGCGGCCCTGACCCGGATGGCGTCCTTCGTCGCCGACCAGGCCTGAAACCGAGGGTGAGAGTTCGGTAAAAGCGCCGTGATCTTGCGGCACTTGTCCGCTATTATCCCCTCTGACCTGCGCTGACGCGAACGATCGCGACCCTCGCGCCTGTTGACGACGGTGCGGGGGTCGACGATATTTCGCCGGGATTTGTAAGCAGCGGGTTGCGGGGATGACGGAACGCGACGCATGGCTGAAGGCCCTGGCCAGGTGGAGCACGGCCTCCGAGACCGACGCCACGGCCGCCTGCCCGCACTGCGGGCGCGGCGAGGTGCGCCTGCGGTACGTCGTCGATCCGGACAGCCGCGTCGGCTTCGCCCTGATGTGGTGCGACGCCTGCGGGCACGGGATCAGCGTCTCCCGGGTCCGTGCGCCTGAGGGCGCGCCGGTCCGGTCGATCGACGACGCGACGGCCACGGAAGGGGTGCCGGAGTTCACTCGCGTCGAATGAGACGCGTGCCGGGAGGGGTGCGGTACCGATGGTCGGTACCGCGCCCCCTCGGGTGTGACCTGCTCGTATTTACGCGTAAGTACCCGAGCGGTACCGTTGCCCCATGCCAGCCCTCAACGTGGAGTTCAGCGATCGCGAGCTGGAGGACCTGCGGCAGATCGCCAAGGAACGGGGTACGTCGATGAAGGCCCTCGTCCGCGAGGCGGCCGCGGCCGACATAGCCCGGCACCGGGCGCTGCAGGAGGGCGCGAAGGCGTTCCGGCGGTTCTTCGCGTCCCACGCCGACGAGTTCGCGGCCGCGTTCCCCGACGACGAGCCGCCCGCCAAGAGCGAGGGGCGGGTCGCCTGACCGATGGCACCCGTCCTCCACATCGACGTGCCCTGGCTGCTCCAGCGCCACGAAGAGGTCCTGCCGGACCAGCCCACCATCAACGACTTCTCCGCACTGGTCGCCGCCGTCGCCCGGCACCGCGTCGACCCGCCCCGCCTCGGCGTGGACTCCGACCCCGCCTGGCGGGCCGCCGCCCTGCTGCACACCCTCACGCTGCTCAAGCCCCTGCCGTCGGCCAACGCCCGCTTCGCCTGCGCGACGGCGGTGGCGTACATGTTCGTCAGCGGCGTCGGCATGGACCCGCCCTACGGCGCCCTCGTGGACCTGGCCCGGGACCTGCTCGACGGCAAGACGGACGTCTACGGCGCGGCGGACCGGCTGCGCTCCTGGCAGATCTGAACGCCGAAGCGGGGACACCCCCCTAGGGGCCGCCGGCCGAGGGCGGGAGGAGCAGGGCCGACGGCCCGTTTCGCGCAGAAGAGCCGCCGTCCTGCGCGGGGCTCCCGAGGATGGGCCGGTCTCAGTGGACTACGCCCGCCCGCGCCCCGACACCGTGCGCGCCGCGCCGGTGAGTGCGCGTGTTTCACACGGGGCGCGCGGGTCACCGAAAAGTGCCGCCCGGGGGAGGAGTTGGCCATTGGCCCGGAATATCCTTCAGTGATCGGATGTTAGGTCAAGCGCCTTGTTGTGTGTGAACAAGTTGTGCAAAGGTGAACCACCCGTGGGGGGCAATGGCCGGGTCTCGTGCGTCCGGCGGTGACTCGAATCAGTATCGCCGTCGTGATCGCATGCCCCTCGCGCCTCGCGCCGCACAGGTACGTACCGAAGGAATCCGCTCAGTGCCCACCCCCCATCCACCCCGCCCTTCCTACCCCCCGCCGGGCGGGGCGTCCGGAGAGTCCGACGACTCCCTCGCCGCCCGTACCCGCGGCGGCCCGGACGACGAGGTCGCCCAGGCGACCGCCCTCCTGATCACCCGGCACTGGCAGCCCGCGCACGAGTACGCGGTGATCTGCCTCGCCTCCTCCTCCGGCGTCGCCGCCATGGTCACCACGGCCGCCTTCCACCAGGTCCTCGACCGCCTGACGCTCGGCGAGCCCGGTGCCGGCCTGCGCCCCCGACTCCTGGTGGGCGTACGGGACACCGTCCGGCTCTGGGCCGCCGAGGACCGCATATCCGGCGTCCTGCCGGAGCTGCAGAAGCCGGCCGGCGGCCGCGGCATGCGCACGGCCAAGTCGCTGACGCCGGAGAACCGCCAGCTGACGGAGCGCTCGTTCAACGGCCTTGCCCATCACGCCCGGGCCATGCTGTGGCACGTCGAGGTCGAGTCCGAGCCCCTGACCGTCCCCGCCGGACTGCTGGGCCTGGACCCCGCCACCGCGGCCGCCGCCCTGGAAGAGGCACGGGACAAGCTCCGCGAGGGTCTTGTCCGCGCCCACCGGGACCTCGCCCCGAGCAAGGACTGCCGCTTCTACAACCGGCTCCTCGACGTCCCCATCCGCCGCGGCGGCGCCCTGCTGCCCGACGTCCAGCAGCATCTGACGGACTGCCGCTACTGCCGGGCCGCGGCCGAGCAACTCGGCCACTTCGAAGGCCGCTTGGGCATCCTCCTCGCGGAGGCGGTGCTCGGCTGGGGCGCCCGCCGCTACGTCGAGTCGCGGCCGGGCCGAGACCAGCAGCAGACGGTGCGTGTGCGCGGCGCCCGCCACCGCGGTGGACGTCCGGGCGGGGCAGGCCGCCGACTCCTGTCCCGCATCCCGTCCCCCGGCCGCCGTCTGCCCGGTGGTCCCAAGGCCCCGCGCGCCCTGCTCACCGGGGTGGGCCTCGCCTCGGCCGGGCTGCTGACCACCCTGCTCGCCGCCGGGATGTGGTCCGACGACGGAGGTGCCGACCCGGCCGCCTCCACCAGCGCGGCCGGCGGCCGCGGCAGCGCGCCGGACACCGACTCCGCGACCCCGCCGGCCGAGGCGTCGACCCCGCCCGACACCGCCCAACTGCCCACCGCGACCCACCAGACCCGGCTGCGCAACGTCGCCGCCGACCTGTGCCTCGACGTCCGGGGCGACGCGAAGGAAGGGGCCGCGACCGAGCTGGCGGTGTGCTCCTCCGACTGGACCCAGCAGTGGTCGTACGGGGAGGACGGGCTGCTGCGCAGCGTGGCCGACCCCGAACTGTGCCTGGACTCGCACGCGGACGCCGGTGTGGTGATCCTCGGAGAGTGCGCGGACGAGGGCGACAAGCGGGCCGACGACGTCCGCTACGAGCTCACCGCCCGGGGTGAGCTGCTGCCCCGCTGGGACGACACACTCGCCCTCGCCTCCACCACCGAGGATCCCGGCGCCGACGTGGTCGCCAAGGTCCGCGACAACTCCGCCGGACAGCGCTGGGTGACGGACGCGGCATCGGCCGGCCCCGGTTCCCTCTCGATCGCCGGGACGGAGACGCCCGCCGCCCGGCCGGTGGAGCTGGCGGACCGCACGTCGTGAGCCGAGACGACCGGCGTCACCGCTCCTCGACGAGGTCGGTGACGCCGACCGTGGCAGGCGTGGCGTGCCCGGACAGGGCCAGGGTGAGGTCGAACTCGGCGAGCAGGCATCGGATCACATGCTCCACGCCGGCCTGCCCGTCGAGCCCCAGCCCGTAGACGTACGGCCGGCCCAGCAGCACCGCCCGCGCGCCGAGGGCGAGCGCCTTGAAGACGTCGTCGCCGGTGCGCACCCCGCTGTCGAACAGCACCGTCAGCCGGTCGCCGACCGCCTGCGCCACCCGGGGCAGCGCGTCGGCCGCCGCGACGGAGCCGGCCACCTGCCGGCCGCCGTGGTTGGACACCACCACCCCGTCCATACCGGCATCGGCCGCCAGACGCGCGTCATCGGGGTGCAGAACACCCTTGAGGACGATCGGGCCGTCCCAGTGCTCCCGCAGGAACGCCAGGTCAGGCCAGGTCTTGCCGGGATCCGCGAAGAGTGAGACGAAGTGCAGCACGGCCGCGTTCGGATCCTCGTGCACCGGCTTGGCCAGACCGGCCTGGAAGGCGGGGTCCGAGAAGTAGTTGGCGGTGCCCACGCCGTGCAGGAACGGCAGATAGGCCTGGTCGAGGTCGCGCGGGCGCCAGGCGAGCAGCGGGGTGTCCAGCGTGACGACCAGCACCGTGAACCCGGCTGCCCGGGCCCGTCCGAGGAAACTCCGCGTCACCTCGCGGTCCTTGGACCAGTACAGCTGGAACCAGCGCTCGGCGTCGCCCATCGCCTCCGCGACCTGCTCGATCGGCGTACTGGAGGCCGACGACAGGACGTACGGCACGCCCTGAGCGGCGGCGGCACGGGCGGCGGCGGACTCGGCGTCCGGATGCATGATCGACAGGACGCCGACCGGGGCGAGCGCCAGCGGGGCGGGCAGGGAGCGGCCGAGCACCTCCACCGAGAGGTCGCGTTCGTGCACGTCCCGCAGCACGCGGGGCACGATCCGACGACGTTCCAGGGCGGCCCGGTTCGCCCGCGCCGTACTGCCGTCGCCTGCGCTGCCCGCCACATAGCCGACCGGGCCCGGGCCGAGCCGCTGCTCGGTGAGCTCCTCCAGCCGGGTCAGATCGGTGGGCAGCCGGGGCACCGTGCCCGACATCCCGTTCAGGTAGATCTCGTACTGGAAGTCCGCCCAGTGCTTGGCCACCGTACGTCCCGCCTCTCGTCCGTCGAGCACGCCACCGCACGGCGACCCTACCGGCCGGTAGGCGGGGTCCGATCAGTCACTCAGCCTCGTCCGGCCGGTCCGCCTCCTTCGTTTCCTCCTGCTCCTCCTCCCGCTCCGTTTCCGTGTCCGGTCCCTGCGCCCGGACCCGCTGGACGTGTTCCAGGGAGTCCCGCAGCTCGGTGAGCCAGTCGTCGGTGTGCCGCTGGACCAGGCGGACGCACCAGGCGAGGGCGTCACTGCGGCTGCGGGCGACACCGCCGGCGATGAGGGTGTCCAGGACCTGGCGCTCCGGCTGGCGCAGCCGGGTCATCACGGGCGCGGCGACATGGGTGAACAGGGCGCGCTGCCCGTCACAGACCACACCCCAGGAGACCTTGCGGTCGAACCGGTGCTCGGCCTCGCGCGCCACCGCCATCCGGGCCTCTCGGGTGCGCTCCCGGAACTCCTGGACGCGGCTTCGTACGGCCGCCTCCCGCTCGGCTCCCGAGGCTCCCTCGGTCAGCCGGGGTTCGGGAATGCGGCCGATCACGGTGATCTCCTCGCGGTCGACCGTCACTTCGGTCAGTTCCTCGAAGAGGTCGTCGGGAAGTCGGCCCGCGAACCATCCGCGCAGTTTCTCGCGCTGCTCTGTCGTAATCATGTAATGACGATTACTCGCACCGAGCATGAACACAAGGGGGTGCGAAGGAGTCAGCCGTGAGCGGAAGCGGAATGTTTCAGGACGATTAACGAGCAGGTGGAAACCGGCCATCCGGCCCGCCCGGAGGATCGAGAAGCGCTTGCTTTCGGCGTTGGAACGTTCGAACTATGTGACTTCACGCCACTGATTCAATACACAAGGTTACTGAAACCTGTGGGGTCGATGTGAGTTTCGGCGATGGACTCGGCAGACTCGCGCTCGCCGCTCCGGCACCGACCGAGCCGGACCGGCGCACCCTCGAAGCAAGCGGAAGGATGCACACAATGCGGAACACCGCGCGATGGGCAGCGACTCTCGGGCTTGCGGCCACCGCCGTATGCGGCCCCCTCACCGGACCCGCCCTCGCCACCTCGTCCTCGCCGACCTCGCTCTACGCTCCCTCGGCACTCGTGCTGACCGTGGGGCACGGAGACAGCTCGGCCCTCGCCACCCCGGCCCGCGCGGTCACCCTGACCTGCGCCCCCAGGCCCTCCGGCACCCACCCGGCCCCGGACCTGGCCTGCGCCGAACTGCGCGGCGCCGACGGGAACTTCGACGCCCTGGGCAACGCGGACGGCATGGCGTGCACCAAGCAGTACGACCCGGTGGTCGTCACCGTCGACGGAGTGTGGCAGGGCCGGCGCGTCTCCTACGAGCGCACCTTCGCCAACGAGTGCGTGAAGAGCTCCTACGGGATCAGTCTCTTCGCGTTCTGAGACCGGGGTCGCGATCTCCCGTGATGCCGTGAGCGGCCCGCAACTGGGGAGTGCGGGTCACTGACGCGAGGGGCCGTCGCGATCTCGCACCAGGGGCCGGACGGGCGGAGTGGGGCCGCCCGTCCGGCCCCTGGAACCATGTCCGCGCCCGCTCCTACGCCATCTGCCGCCGCACCAGCTCGTGCAGCCGACCGCCCGTGTCCGCGAGGAGCTGTGCGGGCGGACCCTGCTGGGCGACCTTGCCGTTCTCCATGACGATGACCCGGTCGGCGTCGAGGACCGTCGACAGGCGGTGCGCGATGACGATACGGGTGGCGTTGAGCTTGCGGGTGGACTCGATGACCGTGCGCTGCGTCTCGTTGTCCAGGGCGCTGGTCGCCTCGTCGAAGAAGAGGATGCGCGGCCTGCGGATGAGGGCCTGCGCGATCATCAGCCGCTGGCGCTGCCCGCCGGAGATCGCGCCGTTGCCGCCGACGATGGTGTGCAGTCCCATCGGCATCCGCTTGATGTCCTCCGCGAGCCCCGCCATCTCCGCCGCCGCCAGGGCCTCCTCCGGCGTGTACGGCTCGGTGCCGCAGATGACGTCCAGGATGGAGCCGGTGAACGGCTGGGCGTGCTGGAGCACCACACCGCACTGCCGGCGCACGGCCGACTGGTCCAGCGCGGCCAGGTCCTGACCGTCGTAGAGCACGCTGCCGGAGACCGGCTTGTCGAAGCCGATGAGCAGCCTGAGCAGCGTCGACTTGCCGCAGCCACTGGGGCCGACGACCGCGACGAACTCGCCGGGCCGCACGTCGAACGACACGTCGTCCAGGACCAGGGGACCGTCGTCGGAATAGCGGAACGACAGGCGGCGCGCCTCGATCGCGCCGGACAGCGGTCCCGGCCGGGTGCTGGCGGTGCGTACCTCGGGCGTGGCGTCCAGGACCGGCCTGATCTCCTCGAACAGCGGCAGCGCGGCCACCGCCGAGACGAACGCGCCGGTCAGCTGGGTCACCGAGGTGAGCAGCATCGTCACCGACGTGTTGAAGGTGAGGAAGTCGGCCGCCGACATCGTGCCCCGCGCCGGGCCCGCGAGCAGCATGAACATCAGCAGGGAGCACAGCGGCAGATAGATCGCGCCCAGCACCGTGTTCAGGTTCTTGATCCGGCCCAGGCGCTGCTGGAGCTCACGGCTGCGGGCGAACTCCGAGGCCCAGGCCGCGTAGGCGTAGTTCTCGGCGGCGGCCACCCGCAGCTTCGGCAGGCCGCGCAGGGTCTGGAACGCCTGGTTGTTCAGCTTGTTGCTGAGCACCACCAGGCGCCGCTGCCAGCGCACCTGCCACAGGCCGAGGCCGAGGAACACACCGGCGATCACCACCAGCATGCCGATCGCAGCCATCGCCATCGGCACGCTGAACCAGAGCAGCAGGCCGAGGTTCATGGCGCCGACGGTGACGGACTGGGCGACCGACGGGCCGAGGCCGGCCAGCAGTCTGCGGATCGCGCTGATCCCCATCGCGGCACTGGCCAGCTCACCGGTGGAGCGCTCGGTGAAGAACTTCGTCGGCAACCGCAACAGCCTGTCCCACACGGCCGGTTGCAGCGTCGCCTCGATCCGGCCCTCCAGCCGCAGGATGGTGAGGTTCTGCAGCAGCATGAACGCGGCCGCGACCAGGCTGCTGACCATCACGGCCAGACAGACCTGCACGATGAGCCCCTGCTGCGCCTTCGGCACGTACTCGCCGAGCACCTTGCCCGTCGCGACCGGCACCAGCGCCCCGATCGCCACCGTCACCAGCCCGCTCAGCAGCAGGTTGGTGACGTCCCCGCGGGTGCCGCGCATACTGAACCGCAGCAGCCGCAGCGGGCTGAGCCGGCGCTCGGGCAGCGGACGGTAGAACATCACCGCGCGCGGCTCGAACTCCTCCGCGTTGGCCTTCTCGACCGGAGTCTCCCGCCCGGTCGCCGGATGAACGGCGACATAGCCGCCGCGCCGCCACAGCAGCGCGACCGGCGCCCCGGACAGGGCCCGGTGCCCCACCAGCGGCCCGACGTTCTCCCGCCACCAGCGGCCGTCGAGCCGTACCGCCCGGGCCCGCACCCGCGAGGCGAGGGCGATCCGCTCGACCGGGTCCAGCCGGTCGCTGTCGGCGCCGCTCTGCGCGGGCTCGGCGAGCGAGATCCCGGCCGCGTCGGCCACCAGCTTGCAGGCGGCGAACGTGGCGTCCGCGTCCGCGGCCGTCGTGCGCTTCGCCGAGCGCTTGCCGATCGCGGCGATCAGCGTCCGGTCGGCCTGCGCACGGACCGCCTCGCCCGCCTTGATACCGGCGGCCGTCCGCGTCTCGTGGGTACGCTCAAGCTGCTCGATCCAGCGGTCCAGCGTGGTCAACAGGCGGTACTGCTGGTCGACCATGGTCTGCCAGACCGCCGGGTCCATCAGCAGGTCGGCGGCCGCCTCCGCGCCGTACAGCGAGCCGTACTGGACGCTGCCCGGCGGCACCTGCATCCAGAACACGTCGTCGTCGGTCATCTCCGCGGCCCGCTCGGTGGCCATCGGCGCCTGGAAGAGGATGGACAGGCTGCGGCCGACGCCCAGGGCGAGGGCGTACTCCAGCGGGCTCGTCGTCGGCGGTACGTACTGGGGGTTGCCGTACTCGTCGTAGGACCAGGTCTGGGTGTCCGCGGGCTGGTACAGCTCGCGCAGGCCGATGCGGTGCACCACGCAGTCCCTGAGCGGGCGCGCCACGAGGGTGTGCTGGGGCCCGGCGACCGGGCCGAGCAGCAGTGAGCCCGCCTCCAGGCGGCCGAGGTGGTGCCAGTGGCCCTGCTGCCCGGCGTCCACCGCGAACAGGTCCATGGCTCCGGCCGCGACCAGCCACACCACCTGTGGACCTTCGAGGTCGAGGCGGTTGAAGCCCGTGCAGTCCATCCGGGTGCCCAGCGAGCCGAGGGCCCCCAGGACGAGGTCGCCATCCTGATGGGTCGTCATCTCACCGCTCCCTGACCAGCGCCGCGTACGCGCCGCCGCGCGCCACCAGCTCCTCGTGCCGGCCGCGCTCCACGATCGTGCCGTGCTCCAGGACGACGATCTCGTCGCTGTCGCGCACGGTGCTGAGGCGGTGGGCGATCACCACACACGCGCAGCCGCGCCGGCGCAGGTTGTCCATGACCACCTGCTCGGTCTCCGCGTCCAGCGCGCTGGTCACCTCGTCGAGGACGAGGATGCTGGGCCTGCGCACCAACGCCCGGGCGATCTCCAGGCGTTGGCGCTGTCCGCCGGAGAAGTTGCGGCCGTCCTGCTCGACCCGGCTGCGGATCCCGCCGGGCCGGCGCGTCACGACGTCGTACAGCGCCGCGTCCCGCAGCGCCTCCACCACGGCGTCGTCCGGGATCGACGGGTCCCACAGCGCCACGTTGTCGCGGACGCTGCCCTCGAAGAGGAAGACGTCCTGGTCGACGAAGGAGACGGAGGCCGCGAGGGCCCCGCGCGGAATGTCCTCCAGGCGCTGCCCGTCGATACGGATCACGCCCTCCCACGGCGTGTACAGGCCCGAGATCAGCCTGGACACGGTGGACTTGCCGCTGCCCGAGCCGCCGACCAGCGCGACCTGCTGTCCCGGGCCCACCGTCAGGTCGAAGCCGGACAGGAGGGGCTTGTCCAGCGGGCTGTAGCCGAACTCGATGTTCTCCAGCTCCACGTGCCCCTGGAGCCGGCGCGTGGACTCGACGCCGCCCGAGCGGCCGTAGAGCGGGTCCGCCTGGAAGTTCTCCACGTCCTTGAGCCGGGCCACGTCCGCCGCGAAGTCCTGGATGCGGCCGGCGACACCGTTCAGGCGGGTCAGCGGAGCGGTGAAGCGGGTGACCAGTGCCTGGAAGGCGACCAGCAGGCCCACCGAGATGTGGCCCTCGATCGCCCGCATCCCGCCGATCCACAGGATCAGCGCGCTGTTCAGTGCCGCGAGGGTCGGCGCGACCACGCCCAGCCAGGCACTCGGCACGCCGAGCCGCTGCTGTTCCTCCAGGGTGGTGGCGTGCTGCCCCGCCCACTTGCGGAAGTAGCCGTCCTCGCCGCCGGTCGCCTTCATCGTCTCGATCAGCTGGAGACCGGTGTACGCCGTGTTGGTGAGCCGTGCGCTGTCGGCGCGCAGCTTCGCCGTACGGGTCGCCCGCAGCCGTATGACCACCCGCATGGCGACGATGTTGAGCAGTGCCACGCCGATGCCGACGTACGTCAGCTGCGGGTCGTAGGTGTAGAGGAGCACGGCGTACAGCACGACGACCACCGCGTCCACGCCCGCCGCCGCCAGGTCGCGGGCCAAGGTCTCGGCGACGGCGTCGTTGGACTGGAGGCGCTGGACCAGGTCGGCCGGGCTGCGCTGGGAGAAGAAGGTGACGGGCAGCCGCAGCAGATGGCGCAGGAAGCGGGCGCTGGAGAGCGTGGAGGAGATGATGCGGCCGTGGTGCAGATTGGCCTGCTGCAGCCAGGTCAGCACCAGCGTGAGCAGCACGCACGCCCCCATGGACGTGAAGAGCACGCCCAGCAGCGAGGTCTGACCTCCGATCAGGAACATGTCGATATAGGTACGGCTCAGCGCGGGCACGGCCGCGCCGACCAGCACCAGCAGCAGGCTCGCCAGTACGGCGGCGGGCATGGTGCCCGCGGTGCCGCGCAGTCGGGCCGGCATCGCGCCCAGGATCCCGGGTCGGCGTCCGCCCTTGCTGAAGCCGTCGCCCGGCTCCAGGACCAGCACGACTCCGGTGAAGCTGCCGTCGAAGTCCTCCATGGGGACGAAGCGGCGGCCCTTGCCGGGGTCGTTGATGTAGACCCCGCGCCGGCCGAAGCGGCGCCCCATACCGTCGTAGACGACGTAGTGGTTGAACTCCCAGAAGAGGATCGCGGGCGCCTTCACCTCGGCGAGGGCGGCCATGTCCATCTGCATGCCCTTGGCCGTCAGGCCGTAGCTGCGGGCCGCCTTCAGCAGGTTGCTTGCACGCGAGCCGTCGCGCGAGACGCCGCAGGCGATGCGCAGCTCCTCCAGCGGCACGTGCCTGCCGTAGTGGCCGAGGACCATCGCGAGGGAGGCGGCGCCGCACTCGACGGCCTCCATCTGGAGCACGGTGGGGGTGCGGACGGCCTTGCCGCGGCTCTTGGGGACGGTGCGTTTGGGCGGGGCGGCGCGGCGCCTGCTCCGGGGCTCCTGGGCGGTGGTCACGGCAGCAGCCAATCGACGGGACGCTCGTCGGCCAGCCGGATCGAAGCCGTGGCCATGGTCATGGAGGTGAGGGTGTAGGGAGGTCCGTCAGCGGAGGACCACTTGTAACCGCTCTTCGTCGTCGACGACGTGTCGAGGCGTACCAGCACGGCCACCGGGCGGCCCTTCTTGGTGAACTGCTCGCCCAGCTGGCTGTCGCCGAGGAACGCGGAGATCTGCTGCGCCGACTGGGCGGCGCGGTCCACCGACTTCACATGGCCGCGCAGCACGCCGTACTGCTGGGTCGGCACCGTCTGGACCGTCAGGTCGACGGCGGCGTCGTCGGGGATGGTGGAGGCGTTCTCGGCGGGGACGTAGACCGTCGCGTAGAGCGGGTCGTCGGCGTGCGCCACCTTCTCCACGGCGGCGACGTTCGCGCCGGTCTGGATGATCTGGCCGATCGTGGCGGCCAGCGCGCTGATCCGTCCCGCGGCGACCGTGCGGACCACGGTGTCGCCCTCGCTCGTACGGACCTTCAGCACGGGGGCGTTGGCCGGCAGCCGCTGGCCCTCCTTGGCGAGGATCGCCGTGACCTGGCCCGCGACGGGGCTCTGCAGGAGGTAGCTGCCCTCCCCGTGGGTGAGGACGGCGGGCGCGCTCACGGTGGAGGCGACCGAGCCGGTCACCGCCCACATGGACGCGGCCGCGAGGGCGATCAGCGTCACCGACAGCACCAGCCAGCCCTGTGGGCGGGCGAAGCGCACCGGGAGATCGAGCTCCTCCGGCGACTGGAGCTTGGCGAGGGCCTGTTGGCGGAACTGCACGGGACTTTCCCTCACCTGACGAGAGACACGCGACCGTGTCGGCTACTTCAAGGCGACACGCACGCGTGTCGGCTGTGCTACGACGACCGAGAGTCCCGGAGCCGGGAAACGGCTCCGGGACTCACCAGCACAAAAAGGCGCGATCAGAGACCGGCGACCAGGTTCGTGACCGGGGCGGTGTTCAGGCCGGTGACACCCTCGACGGTGCCGACGGCGGTGTCGACCACGCCGGAAACCGGGGCAACGCTGTCGAGCGTGCCGGTGACGGTGCTGAGGGCGTTCACGGCCAGGCCGCCGGAGACGTTGTCGAGCTCGGCGTCGGAGATCTCGACGGTCTCAACCTGGGGGGTGGAGTTCATGATGGAACTTCCCTTCACATGGATATCTCATAAGGGGGGAGCGGCCCCCTCTGGGGACAGATGACGGCCGCGACCGCAGATGCCGGGGCCCGTTTCCGGAAGCCGTCGACGTCCCTGCGGTGCGATGGATCAAAGCAGGTTTGCGGCCGACGCATCCAATCAAGCACGCGTCTCACCTGCGCACTTGCGCCGCAGCGGTGCCGATGCGTGCAGAGATGCGCACGGAGTGGTGGCGACTTCTTCACACCCGGGAGGGCGGCGCGGTGCCGGGTGGCGCGGGGGAGTGACGGCGAATCAGACACTCCCGCCCCAAAGGCGTGACCGGCGCCACCGGAGTTGTGCAGATCCGCTGACGCCGGTGACCGGGTTGGGTAGCCGATGTGCAGATCCCCTGAAGCCAGGATTCCGCTTCGCGTTCTGAACCCATCGTTACCTGCCGGTAGCAGACCGTGTCAGTCCGGCCGGGTCCGTGATCTCAGCCCAGCAGCGCGTACACGGTGCTCGCGCGGGCGGCCAGTTCGCCCGACCTCTCGTCCGTCATCACGATGTCGGCGAACGCCATCCGGCGGCCCAGCTTGGTCAGCACCGATTCGATCAAGACATCCGAACCGGTCACCGGCCGCTGGAAGGACGTGGACTGCTGAACCGTCGTCATCGGTACGTAGGCACCGCGGGCCGCCGAGACGGCGATCACGGTCGCGGTGTCCGCGGCGGCCATCAGCGCCTGCCCCGAGAGCGCGCCCCCTTCTCGGGCCAACGTCTGTGACCAGGGAAGACGCAGAACTGCGCGGTCGTCTGCGAGGGCCTCGACCGACAGGCCGAGGGCGAGGACCCAAGGGGCGAAGTTGTCGGTGAGGATCTTGTCGGCTTCGGCGGTGGTCATCGTCATATGGGGGATTGTTCCCGCCGCCGGTCCGTCATGCGCGTGCCATGGCCGATTCCGTGTTTCGCAAAAGCAGTTGGCAAACAGCTTTGAACGCACCGCGTGCCCCCTGCGTACCTACAGCCATCCAGGCGCCGCTGTACGAGCTGCCGATCGGCAGCACTGACCCCGTCCCCCCAGGAGGTCGAGAAGTTTGAGTCACAAGCGAATTCCGAAGCGCAAGGCCGCGATCGCGGTAGGTGGCGTCGCGGCGCTCGGAGCGGCGGCACTGCTGCTCCCGAACGCCAACGCGTCCCAGGACGGCGCTACGGACGCGGCCGCGCCGAAGACCCTCAAGTCCGCGGACGCCTCGGACCTCGCCTCGCAGCTCGCGAACCTGCTCGGCGACTCGTTCGCCGGGTCGTACTACGACGCCGACAAGCAGCAGCTCGTCGTCAACGTGGCCGACGGCGACAACAACGTGGTCGTGCAGGCGCAGAAGGCGGGCGCCGCCGTCCGCCAGGTGGAGAACAGCCTCTCCGAGCTCAAGGCCGGTGCGCAGACGCTGAAGGCGAAGGCGACCATCCCGGGCACCTCGTGGTCCGTCGACCCCAGAAGCAACAAGATCCTCGTCACCGCCGACAGCACGGTCACCGGCACCAAGTGGGACCGGCTGGAGTCCACGGTGCAGGGCCTCGGCACGAACATGGCGACCATCAAGAAGTCGGCCGGCACGTTCAAGACCTTCGCGTCGGGCGGCGACGCCATCTTCGGCGGCGGCGCGCGCTGCTCGCTCGGCTTCAACGTCACCGCGGGCGACGGCTCCCCGGCCTTCCTGACGGCCGGTCACTGCGGCGTCGCGGAAGAGAAGTGGTCCGACTCGCAGGACGGCCAGCCGATCGCCACGGTCGACCAGGCCACCTTCCCGGGTGACGGTGACTTCGCGCTCGTGAAGTACGACGACCCGAACACGCAGGCGCCGAGCGAGGTCAATCTCGGCGACCAGACCGTCCAGATCACCCAGGCCGCCGACGCCACGGTGGGCTCGCAGGTCTTCCGGATGGGCAGCACCACGGGTCTGGCCGATGGTCAGGTCCTCGGCCTCGACGCCACGGTGAACTACCCCGAGGGCACGGTCACCGGTCTCATACAGACCAACGTGTGCGCCGAGCCCGGCGACAGTGGCGGCTCGCTGTTCACCCAGGACGGCAGCGCCATCGGTCTCACCTCCGGCGGCAGCGGTGACTGCCAGGCCGGCGGCGAGACCTTCTTCCAGCCGGTCACCACCGCCCTCCAGGCGGTCGGCGCGACCCTCGGTGACGGCGGCGCGGGTGCCGGCGGCGCCGGCGAGCAGGCCGGCGGCGGCGAGCAGGCCGGCGGTGAGCAAGCCGGTGGCGGCCAGGGCGTCGGCAACGAGGGCGCCGGCCAGGAGGTCGGCGGCGACGAGGTCGGCGGCCAGGACGTCGGCGGTGAAGGCGCCGGTCAGAACGCCGGTGGCCAGGAGGTCGGCGGCGAGGGTGCCGGCCAGGGCGTCGGCGGTGAGGAAGCCGGCGCGGGCAACGAGCAGGCCGGCAACGGCCAGAACACCGGCCAGAACGGCGCCGGCCAGAACAACGGCCAGATCCAGAACAACTGATCCGGCCTCACCAGCGGTCAGGCCGGCGGTGGAACGGTCCGGCCCTCACCCCCCCCCGAGGACCGGACCGCCCCCCACCCACCCGCTGAGCCTCCGCAACCCGACCGCCGTCCACTCCCCGTGGGCGGCGGTCGGCGTTATGGCGGACTCCTGCCAGAACCGGACCGCAACGCGTCCCCCCGCGCCTCCCTCACCGCTCCCGTGCGCGCAGCAGCAACAGGGCCACGTCGTCCAGGCGTTCCTCCGCCGCCGCGTGGGTTCGGATGAGGGCATCGGCGACCTCGTCCAGGGGGCGGGAGCCGGATTCGGTGAGGCGGAGGGCCAGGTCGGCCACGGCGTCCTCGATGTCGACGCCGGGGGCTTCGATGAGACCGTCGGTGTAGAGGGCGAGGACGGAGCCCGGGGCGAGGTCCACCTCGGTGGTGGGGTACGTCGCCGAGTCGTCGATGCCCAGCAACGGCCCGCCGGCGAGGTCGAGGACGCGGACCCGGCCGTCCGGCCGGCGCAGCAGCGGCGGAGGGTGGCCCGCGCGGGCCATCACCGCCCGGCCCCGCCCGGGATCCAGCCGGAGGTACAGACAGCTGGCGAACAGGTCCGAGCCCAGGTCGATGAGGAGCCGGTTGGTGCCCCGCATGATCTCCCCGGGCTCCTGACCGACCGTCGTGTACGCGCGTACGGCCGTGCGGATCTGCCCCATCAGCCCGGCCGCGGTGACGTTGTGCCCCTGCACGTCCCCGATCACCGCCGCCGCCAGCGGAGGCGACGGCACCAGGTCGTAGAAGTCGCCGCCGATCTCCATGCCCCGGGTGGCCGGAAGGTAGCGGGCGGCCGCGTCGACGCCGGGCAGCGGCGGCAAGGAGTGCGGCAGCAGCGCCGCCTGGAGCCCGTGCGCCAGCTGGTGCTTCGCGTCGTAGAGCAGCGCCCGCTCCAGCGCCTGCGCGATCAGCCCGCCCAGACTGGTCAGCACCGCCCGTTCGTCCGCCGGGAAGTGTCGCGGCTCGGCGTAGGACAGCACCCAGGTGCCCACCGGCCGACCGGAGGCGATCAACGGCAGGTACGCCCACGCGGCGAAGCCGTCCGGCGTCGTGTGCCTGACCGGATACAGCCGCTGCAGTTGCTGCCGTGAGTCGAGAAACACGGGCACCCCCGTGCGCAGCACGTGTGTACCCGGCGTCGGCGCGGCCAAGGGCATCCCGTCGAACCGTTCGGCGACATGCGCATCCGGATATCCCCGGTGTCCCAGTACGTGCAGTCGGCCGGCCCGGGAGCCCAGCAGCACCAGCGCCTGACCGCCCACCGCGGGCAGGACTTCGTCAGCGACCAGCTGCACCACGTCCTGCACGCCCACCGCTTCGGTGAGCGCCGCCGCCAGGCTGAGCACCTGGGAGATGGTGACCAGCCGGGACGGCGCGTCCCCGGGCTGCGGCCCGGCCCGGTTCATCTCCGACACGGCCCGCGCGCGGCTGATTCTGATGCTCAGCCCCGTCGTACTCGGATACAGCCGGAAGGACAACCAGTCGCCGGGCGGCCGCAGCGCCACGAACGAGGTGACGTGCTGGCTGATCAGCGCGGCCCGGTAGCGGTCCTCGTACATCGGATCGTTCAGCCACGGGACCGCCCCCCACAGCTGGGCGCCGAACAGTCGGCTCGACGGCACTCCGAGCAGGTCCGAGCCGGCCGCGTTGATGAACGCCACCCGCCCGTCCAGATCCAGCGAGCACAGCCCGTACGGCAGCCGCGCCACCATGCGCGCCGCCTCCACCGTGCCGAGGGTGCCCGCCACGCCCCCCGCGGGCGGGACCCCGAGCAGATCGGGCTCCGGGCGCAGCGACCGGCTCTGTGCCGCGGCGCGGGCCAGCCGCAGCGCGAGCCGGTCGCAGGCCGTGGTCAGCTGCTCGCGCTCCCGCTCGGACAGCTCCGCCGGATGCGAGCCGGGCCAGGTCAGGAAGACCGCGCCGTACACCGTGGAGTCGGTCGCCACCGGCAGCGCGGCCAGGCAGAAGGGATAGGGCAGCACCACGGCGATACGGGGATAGCGGCTCGCCATCTCCTCCTCGCCGCCGACCCACACCAGCCGCCGTCGGCGTACCGCCTCCGCGACCGGGATCGGGGCGCTCAGCCCGACCCGCTCCCAGGGCGCAGCGAACGCCCGGGGCAGCCCGGCCATCACCGCCATCTCCAGCACCGGCTCGTCGGGTGCCCGCAGATACACGGCCCCGGAGTGCGCCTGGACGTCCTCCATCATCGTGCTCAGGGCGAGCGACAGCAGCGGCTGGTCCACGGCGGTCCTGGCGGCCGCCGGTGCCTGCCGGGACGTCGGCCCGTCGGACACGCCGACCACCTCCTCGTCCGGCCGCGCGGGTCCCAGGGACAAATCTCCCCCCTGGCGGCCCGTCGCGCACGGCGAGCGAGCGGCACCTTTTACCCCCTCACCGCCCGGACATGCCCCCACAGTCGAAGCGCGCCGCGTCATACGAGCGCTGCATATGCGCCCCCGCGCACCCTGATGGCCGGTTCTTCGCGCCCACGAACGGTCGCGGGCGTCAACAATTGGTCAGGCGCAACACCGCTGAAACAAGAGGCGTACGGCGAGCTGAAGGGGTGGCAGTGATCCGGGTACTTCTGGTGCATGACGCGTTACTGGTCCGATCGGTTCTGGCGGAGTGGCTGAGCCGTGAAGCAGACCTGCGGGTCCACGACACCTCGTGGCCCGGCGCGCCGGGCCTCGTGCGGTCCGTACGGCCCGATGTGTGCGCCGCGGACGTGGAGTGCTCGGACTCCTACGGCATCCCTCCGCTCGGCGAGCTGACCCGGCCGGGCCCGGACCAGGCGCCGCCGAGACTGCTCGTGCTTGCCACCGCGAACAGACCGGGCCTGCTGAAGCGGGCCGTCGAGGCGGGCGCGCTCGGCTACGTCGACAAGGAGGGCTCGCCCGAGCGACTGGTGCGCGGAATACGCCGCGTCGCTGAGGGGAAACGTTTCGTCGACGACTCGCTGGGCCTCGGTTTCCTCAAGGCCGCCGAGATGCCCCTGACCCGCCGCGAACTGAGTGTCTTATCCCTGGCCGCCGAGGGAGCGTCCGTCGCGGAGATCGCCGGGAGCCTGCATCTCTCCCACGGCACCGTGCGGAACTACATGGCGGCCATCACCCGCAAGACCGGCGCCCGCAACCGCATCGACGCGATCCGCATCTCGCAGGGGGAGGGCTGGCTGTGACGCCGGGGCGCCGACGAGCTCCCGGTACGGAGCCGAGCCGCGCATGAGCTCGTCATGGGTGCCGTACGCCGTGCGCGGGCCGTCCATGACCAGGACCCGGTCCGCCCGGCGGGCCGAACTGATCCGGTGCGCGACGACGATCAGGGTGCCGCCGGGCCGCTCCGCGAAGGCCCGTTCCGCGCGCTCCTCGGCCCCGGCGTCCAGATGACAGGTCGCCTCGTCCAGCAGCGCGAGCGGGGCGTACGACAGATAGGCCCGGGTCAGCGCGACGAGCTGCCGCTCACCCCCGGAGAGCGCCCCGGGATCCACCTCGGCGTCGAGTCCGCCGAGCCGTTCCAGCAACGGGGTCAGCCCGACGGCCTCGGCGGCGGCGAGCAGCTCCGCCTCCGGCACGGGGTCGGTCCGGAGGTGCGTGAGGTTCTCGGCGAGGGTGCCGGTGTGGACGTAGGCCTCCTGGGGGATCAGCACCCGCCGGGCCGCGGCCTCCGCCCCCGGCACCGGCCACCCGCACACCTCGACCGTCCCCTGCCGCGGCTCCAGCAGCCCGGCCACCAGGGCGGTGAGCGTCGACTTCCCGATGCCGCTCGGACCGACCACGGCCAGGTGGCAGCCGGCGGGGAGGGCGAGATCGAGACCGTCGACCACGGGGGCGCTGTGGGGGCCGTAGGCGAAGGTGAGGGAGGAGAGGGAGAGGGCGGGCGCGGTGGCGGAGGGGGCGCGGCGGACGGTGGCCGGTTCGGCACGGGCGGCATCGTCGGAACGGGGGGACTGGTCGGCGCCCTCCGCCGTCAGCCGGCGCAGTACCACCGTCAGGCGTGAACCACTGGTGCCCAGGCCGTGGATCAGGCTGGTCAGGGCGGGGAGCAGGGACTGGGTGACGTAGGAGAGGGCGCCGAGGAGGGCGCCGGGGGTGACGTCGTGGTCGAGGAGCCAGGGCGTGGTGGCCAGGAGCAGCACGATGGGGAGCTGGCCGCCGATCGCCAGTGCGGCGATCCGCGCGGTGCTCCACCGGGCGAGGGAGCGCGCGGCACGCAGTTCGGCGTCGACGCGGGCGGCGGTGCCGGCGGCGACCCGTTCCTCCGCGCCGGCGGCCGTGACGTCCCGCAGCCCCGGACAGACGGTCCCGAGGTGCCCCGCCAGGGCCTCGTCGGCGACGAGGAACGCCTCCTGCCTGCGGGCCAGTGGCCGCAGAGTCGCCGCGAACAGCGCCACACCGGCCGCGAGCGGCGGCACGACGATCAGGAGCAGGGGCGGGGCGAGGGAGAAGAGGCCGACGAGGGCGCCGAGCGCGGTGAAGACGAACGAGCGGGAGACCATCACCAGACCGGCGAAGGTGTCCCGGGCGATCTCCGTCTGCTGGGTGAGCCCGGACAGCGCCCGGTGGTCCCCGTCCCGCACCCCGCGCGCCACCACCCCCCGCACCAGCCGGTCCCTGAGTGGTTCGACGAGTGCCGCCACCGCCGCGTACACCCGGGCGGTGCCGAACGCGCCGAGGATCACCCCGACCCCTGCGACGCCCAGCCAGCCGAGCCCCACCTCCGGGCGCCCCCGCAGGAACCCCGCGTCGAGGGCACGGGCCGGCGCGTAGCCGACGAGGAACGTCTGCGCGCTCTCCAGCAGCGACCACACGGCGAGACTTACGAGAACCCGCCGCCGGGCGAGCAGGAAGCGCAGGCCGCGTCGTTGGATCTCGCCGGTCATGGCGTCATCCTCGTCGGGGGAGCCGGTTGGTGGGGCGGCTGCTCCGGGGGCGGCTGCTGCGGGGGCGGCTGCTGCGGGGTCGGCTGCTCCCCGAACACCGCCCGGTACTCCGGGTCCCGCCACAGCCGGGCATGCGGGCCCACCGCTCGTACGCGTCCCCCGTCCAGCCAGGCCACCGTGTCGGCGCGGGCCGCCGTGGCCGCGCGGTGGGCCACCAGGAGCCGGGTGCCGCCCGCGCCGCCGCTCAGCAGCGCGTCGGTGATCCGCGCCTCCGTCACCGTGTCGAGGCTGGAGAGCGCGTCGTCGAGGATCAGCAGGCGGCCGCCGTGGGCGAACGCCCGGGCGAGGCCCAGGCGTTGGGACTCGCCACCGGAGCGGGGGGCGTCGGCGCAGGGTGTCGCGTAGCCGTCGGGGAGGCGACGGACGAAGTCGTCGGCGTGGGCGGCGCGGGCCGCCTGCCGTACACGGGTGGGGGAGGGGGACGACAGCGCGAGGCCGATCGCCTCCTCGACGGTGCCGTCGAGCAGGGCGGGCCGTTCGAATGCGTACGCGACCGCGCGGCGCAGGTCGTCGTGGGGGAGCTGTCGCAGCGGCACCCCGTCGAGCAGGACCTCTCCGGCGTCCGGGTCGGCCAGCCGCCCCGCGAGCGCGGCGAGCAGGGACTTTCCGGCACCGGAACGGCCCACCACGGCGAGGGTGGTGCCGCCCGGGACCACGAGGTCGACCCCGTCCAGCACGACGCGTCCGCCGCGCCCGGCGGTGACCCCCCGCAGTTCGAGCCGGCCCGGCCCGTCGGGCAGCCGCCGCTCCCCGTGGACGGGGCTGGGTTCGGCCAGGACCTCGGCCAGGCGTCCGGCCGCCGCACGGGCCCGCGCCAGCCCCGCCACCTGCCCGACCAGCACGCCGATCCCGGTCGCGAGTACGGCGTACCGGGAGGCCGCGAGCACCTCGCCCACCGTCAGCCGGTGCCGGGCGAGCAGCACTCCTGCCACGGCGAGGACCCCTAGGTGGAGCAGCGGCGCCACGGTGACCGCCCGGGCCGCGGCCCGCCCCTGCACCCGCCACATGCGGTGCCCCGCGCGGGACAGCTCCGGCAGGGGGCGCAGGATCCGGGCCGTCTCCTTCTCCGCCGTACCGGCCGCCCGGATGGTGCGGTGTCCGCCGACGGCCTCCGTGAGCGCGGAAGCGATGTGCCCCTGGGCCCGCTGGTAGTTTGCCGCGCTCGTGGAGGTGTCCCGGGCGACCGCGCGCAGCAGCAGGTACAGCACGGGCGCCCCGGCGAGGAACACGGCGGCGAGCCAGGGGTCGATCAGGGCGAGTGCGACGACGC
Source organism: Streptomyces griseus subsp. griseus (assembly GCF_000720255.1). GTDB lineage: Bacteria > Actinomycetota > Actinomycetes > Streptomycetales > Streptomycetaceae > Streptomyces > Streptomyces griseus_I. Next base: position 244,418 of record NZ_JOJE01000004.1, read on the forward strand.
CGCCGACGGGACCGGCCGTCGCGGCGAGGGTCGCGGCCCGCGCGGCAGGTGCCGTTCCGGCCTGCGCGGCGTTGCCGACGAGCCGGGCCACGAGGTCGCCGGAGCCGAAACGGTCGGCGGCGCGTGGGCCGAGGGCCAGCACGTGCCGGGCCAGCCGCCCGCGCAGCCAGGCGGTCGTCCGTGCGTCGACGGTCCCGGAGAGCACGGTCTCGGCCGCGTCGAGCAGCGCGAGCAGCAGTACCAGCGCGGCGCAGTACAGCACCCAGCGGGTCGCCGGGGCGTGCGCCAGCAGCAGATCGAGGCTCCGGCCCAGAGCGGCCGGCAGCAGCAGACCGGCACCGGTCGCGGCGGTACCGAGCAAGCAGAGCGTGAGGCAGCGCCGCCCGCTGTACCGGGCGGCGGAACGCGTCAACGCCCTTGCTTGGTGAGTTACTTGGTCGTCGGCGCGGGTCGTCATGCGGCAGCGGCCCCCCGGGTGGGAGTGACGGGACCCCGGGCGGCCCTCCCTCGCGGGAGCGGGCCGCCCGGGGCCGGGACATCCGGAACCCGTCAGAGACAGAGCAGAACGCTGGCCGCGCTGATGCAGGACAGCAGGCTCACGGTGCTCTGCCCGCCGCCACCGCCGGTGTGCTCGTCGGACTCCATCGTCTGCAGGTCGAGAAGTGCCATCTCGGTGTCCTTTCCTTTAGGTGTCCATCCGTGGGGACGGGGTGGTGTCACGACTCCGTCAGGTCGCGGAGCCGCGTCTGTGGGGGCCGCCCGAGCGGCGGCAGGAACGGCAGGTGAGCGGTGGACCCCGCGTCGAGGGCCGCGCCGAGCGCGAGCAGGCACCCTGCCGTTCCGGTGCCCAGGTCCATCGAAAGCCGCATCATCTGGTGCCCGGGGAAGGCCAGTTGGCCCTGGTACGACATCGCGAACCAGCCCAGCCCGGAGATCTGCTCGGCGAGCCGGTCCGCGCCGGCGCCGGGCGCCGAGGTGCGGGCGAGGTGCAGGATCATCCCGGCGCGGCCCTGGAAGAGGCCGGGCTGGGCGTAGAAGCGGGAGGTGGCGGCGGCGACGACGCCCAGGCGGGCCCGCTCCAGCTCGCCGCCCGGGTCGCCGGTGTCGCTGGCGAGTGCCAGGTAGTCGTCGAGGACCATGCCGAGGCCCACGCTGCCGTCGCCGAGGTACGGCAGGGTCCGCCACCCCTCGTCGACCTCCAGCGAGCCGCCCTGCTGGACCACGCAGCACTCCAGGTCCCTGCGCAGCGCCCCGGCGGCCGCCTCCAGCAACTCCGGCTCACCGGTCCGCTCGTACTGCCGCAGCAGGAACAGCGCGGGCCCACTCGCGCCCCGCAGCAGCCCGGCCCGCCGCCGGGGTGTGTCGGGACGCGGCTCGGCCAGCCGTCGCACGAGGAGACGGGCGGCCTCGGCGGACCGCTCCCGCAGCTCGGCCTCACCGGTGGTCTCCGCGAGGTGGCCGAGGACGAGACCCAGTCCGGCCAGCCCGCCGTGCAGGTCGGAGGAGAGCTTGTGCCACTTCTCCGCGAGGATGCCGTCGACCAGGTCCAGCGCCCGGTCCCGGTGCCCGAGCCGGTCCAGGACCAGCGCCACGCCCGCCAGACCGTCGTACAGGCCGAGCGGTGTGCCCGGGGGCGCCGGGTCGGTGTGCTCCAGCAGCCAGCGCTCACCCTCGTCGTAGCGTTCGGCGCCCGTCTCGGCCAAGGCGTACAGCACCCCGGCCGCACCGTGCGCCAGACCGAGCCCGCCGCCGTCGGAGAACTGCGCGATGTCCCCGGGGAAGAGCCGGTCGTCGCGCTCCGGGGTGGCCGAGGCGAGAAGCGCCTTCACCATCGAGTCCCGGCTGTAGGGCCAGTCCCCGGGGGAGACGAGGGACGCCCCGGCGGGCCGTGGCGCCCCGGCGACGGCGGACCCCGGCGTTTCCCCCGCGGCCGGGTGTTCCGCCGTCGCCCCCGTGATCCCCGCCCCCGCCGCCCTGGTGATCTCCGTGACCGCCTCGTCCAGGAACCGTCTCGGCACGTCCGGGAACTGTTCCGCGACGACCTCCGCCAGGTGCGCCGCCTTCTCGCGGTCGACCACGAACAAGGTGGTGACCGGCAGGAACAGGGCCAACCGCAGACAGGCGAGGGCGTAGCGGTCGACGTCGACGCCCCTGCGGTCGGGCGGCGCGAAGAAGCCGGGATGGGCGACCACCTGGCGGCCCTGTTCGGCGACCGGCGCCGCCGCCTCGAAGTCGATCAGACGGACGGACTCCCCGTCGGGGGCGACCATGATGTTGAAGACGTGCAGGTCGTTGAAGACGATCCCGCGCGCGTGCAGCGCCTCGACCGCCTCCTCGACCGCCCGGTGGATGCGCAGCGCCCACGCCGTGTACGAGGCCACGGCCCCGGGATCCGGGTCCGGCGTCAGCAGCGGATGGCGTTCGGCGAAGAACGAGTTCAGCGGACGGCCCTCGACGAAGTCCATCACCAGGAAGCGGTGGCCGCCCAGCTCGAACCAGTCGCGTACCTCGGGCACCACACCGGTGCCCGCCGCCCGCTCCAGCGCCTCCTTCTCCCGCTCGAGGCGTGCGATCGCGTCAGCGCCGTCGGCGGCGAGCCCCGCGTGCGGCCGCCCCTCCTTCAGGACGACCTTGCGCCCGTCCCGGGTGTCGGTGCCCGCGTACACCCCGCCGCCGTTGGAGAAGTGCAGCGCCTTCTCGATGCGGTACGGCAGCTCGCCCACCGTCGTGGTGTTGCGCGCCGCGAGATGCGGTTCGAGGAACGACGGCAGCGTCACCCACTCAGGCACCTGGAAGGACGGCGTCCGCAGGTCCGGCACCAGCCGTCCCGCGCCGTCCCGCACCGCAGGTACCAGCGAGCCCCGCTCGTCGACGACGAACATCCGCGCGAACGCGCCGTAGCGGACGTAGAGCGGGCCGTCGTGCCAGCGCAGGTCGGTGAGGATGTACGGGCCCTCGTACCCCTTGAGCAGGTCGCCCAGCTCGCTCAGCACGGTGTGCAGTTGCTGCTCGTCGGCCGGGTAGACCGTGACGAACTTGCCGCTGCCGTCGCGAGCCGCGTACTTGGTGTTGCGCAGGTGCAGCAGATGCGGGCCCGGGACGAACTTGAACGGGATCCGCCGGGGCACGCAGTAGTCCCACACGATCGCCGCGACCTCGTCCGCGTCGGCCCGGGTGGCCGAGGCGTGGATCTTCCAGCCCTGTTCCGGACCGGCGAGCGGTGCGCCGTCCGGGCCGGACGGCGTCAGCGTCAGCCAGTCCCCGATCCGCGCCGCCGTCCAGCCGGCGGGGGCGTCGCGCCGCGCCGTCTCGAACAGCGGCGCGGCCTGCGTCCCGCCCGCCGCAAGGCGGTCCGGCGTGTCGTAGAAGTGCCCGTCCGCCAGCGCGTACACCTCGTACCGCTTGTCCATGCGCCCCCCTCCGTGGCCCGGCACAGACACTTCCAGCCGGTCGAGGGGCCCGGACAGTCACCGCTGTCACGAGATCACCGTGCGGTACGCACGCGTCAACACATGTTCGGCCGCTTTCGAGCGGCGAGGGCGGGCACCGTGTGCTCATCGAACCGTCACAGGGGCTGCGCACCCGTTCCATAAGCGCTGTAATACGAACGTGGTCAGTGAGGGCGCCGCCGTACGCAGGACGAGAACGCCGCGTGCCGAGGTTGCCCTCAAGACGCTCATGAGCGAGCCCGACTCACCCGAACGGGCGCGCCGCATCCTCGAACAGGCCCTCGTCTTCACCGGCGCGACCTTCGCCGCGCTGTACGTACCGGGCGCCGAGGGTGACCTGCTGTGCCTGGTCGAGGCGGTCGGCGTGCCGAGGACGCTGTACGGGCTGCGCGAGAGCTACCCGCTCGCCGGGTGCTCCCCGGCCGCCGACGTCCACCGCACCGCGGAGCCGGTATGGCTCGGCCCCGCGGAGCTCGCCGGGTACGCGGGGTCGCGGCGGATGGGCTCCCAGGACGTCTTCCTGGCCGCCCTGCCCGTCCGTGACGACACGGGCGGCGGCCGCTGTCTGCTCGCCGTGACCGAGAGCCCCGACGGCTTCGGCCCCGAGGACCGGGCGTGCCTGGCGCTCGTCGCCGAGGCCCTCACCCGCGCCGTCCCGGCTCAGTCGGTCGCCGGCGGAGTCCGCGAGGAACTCACCGGGGGTGCCTTCGGCCTCGCCATGGACAGCGGCCACGTCGAGGTCGGAGACGACCTCCTGGAGCTGTTCGGTCTCACCCGCGACGACTTCGACGGCAAGGTCGAGACCCTGCTCGGTCTCACCGTCCCCGAGGACCTGCCCTCGCTGATGTCCGTGGTCGAGGCCGACCACATGTCCATTGGCGACCGCGAGCTGGAGTTCCGCGTCCTGCAGCCGGCCGGACCGCCCAGGTGGCTCAGGCTGCGCGGCCGGCTGCTGCCGGGCGGCGACGGCCGTCCCGCCCGGCTCGTCGGCACCGTCGCCGATGCCTCCACCCTGCGCTCCGACGTCACCGACGTGGCCCGAGTCCAGCGCCTGGCCGCCGCCCTCGCGACCGCCGGCACCGTGCGTGACGTCAGCCAGGCCGTGGTCACCGCCCTGCGCGCGCCGCTGCGGGCCGACCGCATCGCCCTGGCCGAACTGGAGAACGACCGTCTCGTCGTCACCGTCCTCGACCCGCCCGAACCGGAGGCCTGGCCCGAGCTCTGGCGGCTGGAGTGGCGCTCCGAATGGCCCGACGCGCCCGTGCGCACCATGCCCACCCTCGCCGCCGCCCTGCGCGAGGGCCGCGCCCGGATCTGGCCCGCCGGCACCACCCTGGAACCCGCCCTCGCCGAGGTCGGCCCCGGCGGACTCGCCGTGCTGCCGCTGCCCGCCGCCGGCCGCATGGCCGGCGCCTGCCTGATCGGCTGGGACACCCCGCACGACTTCGGCCCCGACGAACGCGCCCTGCTCACCGCCTCCGCCGGGCTCGCCGGACAGGCCCTGATGCGCGCCCACGCCTTCGACGCCGAACACGAACTGGTCGGCATGCTCCAGCGCCAGTTGCTCCCGCGCCGCCTGCCGGACCTGCCCGGAGCCGTCGCCGTCGCCCGCTACCTGCCCACCACCGCGGGCCTGGAGGTCGGCGGCGACTGGTACGACGTGATCCCGCTGCCCGACCACCACGTCGCCCTCGTCATCGGCGACGTCCAGGGCCACAGCGCGGCCGCGGCCACCCTCATGGGCCAGATGCGCACCGCGCTGCGTGCCTACGCCGCCGAGGGCCACCCTCCGGACGTGGTGGTCTCCCACGCCAACCGGCTCCTCATGGAGCTGGAGACCGACCTCTTCGTGACCTGCTGCTACGTCGACGTCGACCTGGAGGAGGGCACCGCCTGGTGCGTGCGCGCCGGACACCTCCCGCCGGTGCTGCGGCACGCCGACGGCACCACGGAGATCGCGGAACGGGACGGCGGCCCACCGCTCGGCGTGCTGGCGCAGGCCGACTTCCCCCTCGGCCCGCTCTCCTTGCGCCCGGGCACCGTGCTCGCGCTCACCACCGACGGCCTCGTGGAGTCGCCCGACTCCGACATCGACACCGGCATGGAACGGTTCGCCCGCGCCCTGGCCGAACCCGATCCCTCCCACCTCGGCCTCGTCGCCGACGCCCTGCTCGGCGACGCCCGACGCGCCGACGACATCGCCCTGCTCCTCATGCGCTACGACGGCATGGCCGAGCGCCCACGTCGCGAGACCTGGACGGTGTGGCGCGTCCCCGAGGCCGTCCGGCACGCCCGGCGCTACACCCGGCGCACCCTGCGCGTGTGGGGCGTGCCCGGCGACGACACCGACACCGCCCTGCTCGTCGTCTCCGAGCTGGTCACCAACGCGCTCGTCCACACCGACGGCCCGGTCCGTCTCGACCTCACCCTGCTCCACCGGCGGCTGCGCGTCGCCGTCACCGACGCCTCCCCCCGCACCCCCGTCAAACCGTCCGACATCGGCTGGGAAGCCACCGGCGGCCGCGGGATCCTCCTCGTCGAAGCGATGTCGGACACGTGGGGGACGGTGCCCGTGAGCGGCGGCAAACAGGTCTGGTGCGAACTCGCGCTGACGACCCCCACGAAATGAAGCAAGAGTTCGATTTTGGTCGATCGCCCACACAACCATCTCGACCTACGCTGACCTTGTGCGTCTGCTCCTGATGTCCGACACCCACCTGCCCAAGCGCGCCCGGCGGCTGCCCGCGCCCCTGCTCGCCGAACTCCCGCACGCCGACGTCGTCCTCCACGCCGGGGACTGGGTCGACACGGCCGCCCTCGACCTGCTGGAGAGCCACAGCCGACGGCTGATCGGCGTGTACGGCAACAATGACGGCCCCGAGCTGCGCGCCCGACTGCCCGAGGTGGCGTACGCCGAGCTGGACGGCCTCCGCTTCGGCGTGATCCACGAGACGGGCTCCGCGGGGGGCCGCGAAGCCCGGTGCGCCGCCCGCTTCCCCGACCTGGACGTGCTCGTCTTCGGCCACAGCCACATCCCCTGGGACACCACCGCCCCCACCGGCCTGCGCCTGCTCAACCCGGGCTCCCCGACGGACCGCCGCCGTCAGCCCCACTGCACGTACATGACTGCCACGCTGACCGGGGGCCGCCTCACCGAGGTGGAACTCCACCGGCTGCCGCCCCGCGTCTGACCCCGCACAAGGGCCGGGCCGCTCCGGTCCTCTCGCCCGGAAGCGGCCCGGCTTCGCGACTGGTGCGTACTCACGGACCTCCTTCCGAAGCAACGGGGGAAACAGGACGGGTCGGCCCCGTCCATAGTGCGGTGCCTACCCCTCACAGCGCGCTCCACACACAGAAATCCGCATGTTCCGCGCCCCGAAACCGGCGGACCTGGCCACGAAATTCGGTGGACGCGGCCGGCTCCGATCCGCTGGCATGATGCGCGTGCTGATCGACGCTTCTCTCGTCCACCGTCTGCTCGCCGCCCAGTTCCCGCACTGGGCACAGCTGCCCGTCACCCCCGTCCCGCGCTCCGGCCTCGACAACGCCACCTTCAGACTCGGCGACGACCTGTCCGTACGGCTGCCGCGCTACGCGCACTGGGTCGGCCAGGTCGAGCGGGAGCACCGCTGGCTGCCCCGCCTCGCCCCGCACCTGCCGCTGCCCGTCTCCGCACCGGTGGCCCAGGGCGAACCGGGCGAGGGCTACCCCTACCCGTGGTCCGTGTACCGCTGGCTGGAGGGCGAGACGGCGACCACCGAGGACCTCACCGATCCCGTACGCGCCGCCCTCGACCTCGCCGGCTTCATCACCGCCCTCCAGGACATCGACACCACCGGCGGGCCCGGCCCCGAGCAGAGCAACGCCTTCCGTGGTGTCCCGATGGGCGATGACCGCGACTCGCTGGCCGCGGAGGCCCGGGTCCGCCCCAAGATCGAGGCGCTGCGGGGGACGGGTCTCGTCGACGTGGACGCCGTGACGGAAGTGTGGGAAGCCGCCCTCGCCGCGCCGGCCTGGCAGAAGCCGCCGGTGTGGATCCACGGCGACCTCGCGACCGGCAACCTCCTGACGAGGAACGGCCGGCTCAGCGCGGTCATCGACTTCGGGACGCTCGCCGTGGCCGACCCGGCGGTGGACCTGATGCCCGCCTGGAAGTTCCTCCCCGCCCCGGCACTCCCCGCCTTCCGCGAGGCCGTCGCCGCCGACGACGCCACCTGGGCCCGGGCCAGGGGATGGGCCCTGGCGGGTTCGCTCCCGGTACCGGAGGACCCGTTCTTCCGCGAGGACCCCGACCGGGTCACTCAGGCGCTGCGCCACTTGGAGGCGGTGATCGCGGACCACCGCCGCCACGGCGGGTGAGAGATGCGGCCCCCGACCCGGGGCGCCCGTTCCTCAGCCATCACGCCCGACCGGATGAACGGCCCCGTCGGTCCCGCTGAGCGGGGTGCCGCTGCCTCCCCACCGCAGCGCGACGATCTCGGCGGCCACGGAGACAGCCACCTCCTCGGGTGTACGGGCGCCGAGGTCGAGCCCGACGGGTGAGCGCAGCCGGGACAGCTCACTCTCGGTGAGACCGGCCTCCACCAGCCGCTTCCTGCGGTCGTCGTGCGTACGCCGGCTGCCCATGGCCCCGATGTACGCGGCCGGCCGGCGCAGCGCCTCCTCCAGGAGTGGTACGTCGAACTTGGGATCGTGGGTGAGGACGCAGACGACCGTGCGCTCGTCCGTCCCGGTCTCCCGCAGATACCGGTGCGGCCACTCCACGACCACGTCCACGCCCGGCGGGAACCGCTTCGGCGTGGCGAAGACGGGGCGGGCGTCGCACACCGTGACCCGGTAGCCGAGGAAGTCACCGATGCGGGCGACGGCGGCCGCGTGGTCGATCGCGCCGAAGACCAGCATCCGGGGCGGCGGCGCGAAGGAGTGCAGGAACACGGAGACGGCGTCCTCGCGCCGCTCGCCGTGCGCCCCGTAGTGCCGTACGCCGGTCGCGCCCAGCGCGAGCTCACCGCGCGCGTCCGCGGTGACCGCCACATCGAGGCCGCTCGCGCCCAGCGTGCCGGCCACCCGATCCGGCCAGACGGTGAGGGTGGCCCCGCGTGGAGCGGGCCCGTCGAGCACGGTCGCCACGGTCACCGGTTCCCCCACCGCGACCGACTCCGCGACCGCGCCGAAGCCCGGATCACGTTCGGCCGTGACGGGACGCACCAGCAGGGTGATCTCCCCGCCGCAGGTGAGCCCGACGGCGAACGCGTCCTCGTCGCTGTATCCGAAGCTCTCCAGCCGGGCCTCCCCACTCGCCACGACCTCCTGCGCGAGCTCGAACACGGCGCCCTCGACACACCCCCCGGACACACTCCCGACCACCTCGTCCTCCGGCCCCACCGCCATAGCGGCCCCCGGATCGCGCGGCGCGCTCCGAGTCACCGAGACAACGGTGGCGAGCCCGAACGGGACACCCGCGCCGTACCAGCCCCTCAGCACCGGAAGAATCTCACGCATCCCCGCGGATACCTCCTGACGAGCCCGTCAAACCAGCCACCGCCCGTGATTTTCCCAGGTCAGACAGGGCTCGGCCAGTCGCCGATCTCGACATGCAAGTCGTAGGTCGCGGCAATCCCTTCGCAAAGGGGGCTTCCGGGACGGTGCAGGGCCTGCATGATCACGTCAGCAGTGCTCGTGCGGGAACAAGGTGGAGGGGTCGGCGTGAGACGTCGATGGGTGAAGGTCCTGGTGATCACGGTGGCGGTGCTCGCCGTGCTGTTCACGGTCGTCGACCGGGTGGCCGTGCACTACGCGGAGAACGAGGCCGCGCAGCTCGCCAAGGAGAAGTACGGCTACGCGAACACCACTGACGGATACCTGGATGTCGGGATAGAGGGCTTCCCGTTTCTGACGCAGGCGGCGCGCAGGGACTTCGGGCACGTCACGTTGAGCGCGGGACGGTTCTACATCGACACCACCACCAACGCGCCGGGCGGCTATCTGCACGTCGACCGTCTCCGTCTCGACCTGCGCGGCCTGCGGGTGACGTCGCTGACCGCGCGCAGCGCCGAGGCGAACCTCGCCACCGGGACCCTGACCATCTCCTACGAGGAACTGTCCGGGGTACTGACACGACTGGCGGGCCACGGCGGGCCGTTGAAGGTCTCCCAGGCCCCGGGGTCGGCCGGCCAGGCGGCACGGGTCAAGGTCTCCGGCACGGTGGGCGGAAGGCCGTTGGACAGCACGGGAACACTCCTGGCCCAGGGCACGGAGCTGTCCCTGACCGTCCCCGGCGCCGAACAGGCCGCGCCCGTGTGGCGGGTCGGCCTTCCGGAGGGAGTCGACTTCACCGCCGCGCGCGCCACCGCGGACGGCGTCGAGATCAGCCTCGTCGGCCACCAGGTCACTCTCGGTTCCTCACGCTTCGGAACCTGAACGGTCCACCGCCCTGCTTCACGCTGGGGTAGTCGCAGGTGACGGAGATCAGTCGACCGTCACATGGGTCAACGGACAGTCGTCGTCGAAGATGCGTGTCCCGCGGACCGCCCTCGGCTCTGTGCATGCGAGCCCGTATCCCGTTCTGTTCCGTGACCTCGGTGGAGGAGACGGGCAGGAGTGGTGACCGGTTTCGTGGCAGGAGCCGAGTGCGATGTGACGGTGGGTCGGACGCCGGGCGTTTGGCCGTGGGATACCGGGCAACCCGTCCGCCGAACCGACACCAAGGAGAAACTGCCATGGGCATCATTGCGTGGATCTTCATCGGTCTGCTCGCCGGGGCCATTGCCAAGGCGCTCATGCCGGGCAAGGACCCGGGCGGCATCATCATCACCATGCTCATCGGTATCGCCGGAGGGCTGCTCGGAGGGTTCCTCGGCAAGGTGATCTTCGGAGTCGACTCGATCGACGGCTTCTTCGACCTGTCCACCTGGATCGCGGCCATCATTGGGTCCGTCATCCTCCTCGCGGTGTACCGACTGGTCACCGGGCGAGGTCGCGGACACCGGCACGTGCACGCATAACTGAACACCGAGCACACGTGCGAGCGCCCCCGTCGTAGGACGGGGGCGCTCGCACATCGCCGGAGGGCCACGAACTTACTCGTGAGTCAGTGGTGTTGACGGTGTCCGGAAATCATCGGACTGTAGTGAACATGACGAAAATCAGGGCTCGTCTTCTCGTTGTTCTGGTTGTCCTCAGCGGATTCCTGACGGTGGCGGGCCCCGGCCCCGCCACCGCTGCCCCCCTCACCGACTCCCTCTGGTTCGACGGCACCCCCCTGACCGTCTCCAACGGCCGCTTCACCGACGGCCAGGGCCGCGAGGTCGTCCTGCGCGGCTACAACGTCTCCGGCGAGACCAAACTGGAGGAGAACAAGGGGCTCCCGTTCGCCTCGGTCGCCGACGCGAAGAAGTCGGCGACCGCGCTGCGCGCCCTCGGCGGCGGCAACTCCGTCCGCTTCCTGCTCTCCTGGGCCCACGCCGAACCCGCGCGCGGCCAGGTCGACACCGCCTACCTGGCCGCCGCCACCGACCAGATGCGCGCCTTCCTCGACGCCGGCATCCGCGTCTACCCCGACTTCCACCAGGACCTCTACTCCCGCCACCTGTTCGACCCGGACAGCTGGTACACAGGCGACGGCGCCCCCCAGTGGGCCGTGGAGGCCGGGGACTACCCCGACGAGTCCTGCGGCATCTGCCTCCTCTGGGGCCAGAACATCACCCAGAACGAGGCGGTGAAGCGGGCGACGTACGACTTCTGGCACAACGCCCACGGTCTCCAGGACGCCTTCCTCGCCACGGCCCAGCGGACCATGGCGTACATCGAACAGCACCTGTCCGCCGAGCAGTTCGTCGGCGTCGTCGGCTTCGACCCCTACAACGAGCCGCACGCGGGCGTCTACGACTCGGGGCAGACCAGCCGCGCCTGGGAGCGGGACGTGCTGTGGCCCTTCTACCTGAAGTTCCGGGCGAGGATGGACGCGGCCGGCTGGCAGGACAAGCCCGCCTTCGTCGAGCCCAACCTCTTCTGGAACGCCAACATCGACTTCCAGAAACAGGAGGGCGGCCTCCTGGACGCGGGCACCCTCGGCCCGCGCTACGTCTTCAACACCCACTTCTACGACCAGAAGGCGATCTCCGGCATCTTCATGTGGGGCAAGGCCGGCGACGGGCAGTACGCGGGCGACTTCGGGACCGTCCGGGACCGCGCGGCCGCCGCCGGCACCCCCGCGATCGTCAGCGAGTTCGGACACCCGCTTGCCGGAAACGTCTCCGACAAGGCCCCGACCGTCCTGAAGGCGATGTACCAGGCACTCGACTCCCGCCGATCCGGATCCAGTTGGTGGACGAAGACGGCGGCGAGCGGACCGGTGCTGTCGGGCTCACAATGGCAGTGGGACATCTACAACGGCCGCCACCACGAGCTGATGAACGGCAACCCCGACAAGGTGCTCACCACCGGCGACGCCTGGAACGACGAGGACCTCTCCGCCGTACGCCTCGACGACTCGGGCAAGCCGGTCCTGCGGCAGGACGCCCGGCTCCTCGACCGCGTCTACCCCAGCGCCACCTCCGGCACCACGGTCGCCTTCACCTACGAGGACCGCTCCCGCGACGGCTCCACCACCCTGACCTGGAACCCGGTCCCCAGCTCCCTGCCGAATGTGGCACGCCTGGTCGGCTCCGGACAGTACGGACTGCTGCTGTGGCGCTCGAACAGCGGCTCGGCGCCCACCGAACTGCACCTGCCGGCGTCCTTCCCGACCGCGTCCACCACCGTCGTCTCCGACCTCGGCACGATGTACGCCCCGCCCGCGTACACCGACTCCACCCCGGTCGCCGCGGCCCCGGAGCCCGGCGGCACCGGAAGCCGTCGGCTGCTGCTCACCGACTCCGACTCCGGCGTCCTGCACTACGCCCTGGTGGCCAACGGGGCGACGGCACCCTCCGCCGACCTGCTGACCGCGGCCCGTGCCGAGCTGACGTCCTGGGCCGCAAAGACCGGCGGCTGAGCACGCTTGACCCTCCCCTCACGTCAGGGTTCACGCTGGACCCCGACGAAAGGGCAGGTGAATGAGCTACTCCGTGAAGCAGGTCGCGTCCTACGCCGGCGTGACGGTGCGCACCCTGCACCACTACGACAGGACGGGCCTGCTCACCCCCGGCGGCCGCAGCCGGGCCGGGTACCGGCTCTACGACGACGCCGACCTGGCCCGGCTCCAGCAGATCCTCTTCTACCGCGAACTCGGCTTCTCCCTGGACGAGATCGCCGCCATCCTGAGGGACCCGCAGGCCAACGCCCTCGACCACCTGCGGGCCCGGCAGCGGCGCCTGCATGAGGAGATCGCCCGCCTGCAGCGGCTCACCGAGGTCGCCGAACGAGCCATCGAGGTCCAGCAGACCGGGGTGCCCCTGACTCCCGAGGAGCGCTTCGAGGTCTTCGGCGAGATCACCTTCGACCTCAGTTACGCCACCGAGGCCCAGCTCAAGTGGGCGGGATCCGCGGGGCAGCGCGAGGCGATGGCCCGCGCGGCCGCCCACACCAAGGAGGACTGGCGCCGGCTCATGGCCGAGGCCGCCGACTGGCGTACGGAGCTGCTGGCCGCCTTCGACCGGGGGGAGCCCAGCGACTCGGAACGCGCCATGGACCTCGCCGAGGAACACCGCCGGCACATCACCCGCTGGTTCACCTCCTGCGACCCCGCCATGCACCGCCGCATCGCCGACGACTTCGCCGCCGACCCCCGCGCGTTCGCCCTGGTCGTCCCACCGTCACAGCAACGTCCGGGCCTGGCGCCGTACTTGTGCAAGGCGGTCCACGCGAACGCCGCTCGCCGCGAGGGCGGCGAGGACCCATCTCAAGGTGGATCGGCCCGAGGCGAAGCAGCCGGCCACACCGGGCCGGAGGGGCGGCGATGAGGATATTGATCGCCGCCGCGGGGTCACGCGGTGATGTCGCGCCGTACACGGGACTGGGCGCCGAGCTGAGCCGGGCCGGTCATGACGTGGCCCTCGCCGCCACCGACGGGTTCGCTCCGCTGGTGCGAGCGGCGGGGCTGGAGTTCCGCAGCCTTCCCGGGCGGCCGGAGGCACACGGCGACCTGACGGACCGGCGTGAACTGATGTGCAGCGCGGCCGAGTTCGTCACCGAGCTGGGCCTGGGCTTCGCCGACGCGGTGGTCCAGGGCACGGACCTGCTCGTGCTGTCGGCCACCACGGCTCCGCTCGGCTGGCACGTCACCGAGGCCACGGGCGTACCGAGCATCGGCGCGTATCTCCAGCCCACGGCCCCCACAGGCGACTTCCCGCCCGTCGTCATGGGCGCCCGGCAGCTGGGCCGCCTCGGCAACCGTGCGGCCGGACACCTCGCCCTGCGCATGGCCGACCGCGTATACACCCGCGCGGTCACCGCCCTGCGGCACCGCCTCGGCCTGCCCCCGCTCGGCCCCGGTGCGATGCGCCGACGCCAGGAGCACGTCGGCTGGCCCGTCCTGCACGGCTTCAGCACCGCGTTGGTACCCCGCCCGGCCGACTGGCGGCCGGGCCTGGAGGTGGCGGGCACCTGGTGGCCGTACGTCGACGAGGACGAGCAACTGCCCGAGCGGCTGCGGGACTTCCTCGAGGCCGGACCGCGCCCGGTGTTCGTCGGCTTCGGCAGCATGGCGCGCGGGGAGGGTGAGCGGCTCGGTGAACTCGTCGTACGGGCTCTGCGCGGCGCCGGGCTGCGCGGAGTGCTCCAGACCGGTGCCGCCGGGCTCACGGCGGACGCCGGCGACGACGTGCTGAGCGTCGGGGACGTCCCGCACGCGCTGCTGTTCCCGCGTGTGGCGGCGGTGGTCCACCACGCCGGCGCGGGCACCTCGGCGGCCGCGTTGCGCGCCGGGGTGCCCGCGGTCCCGGTGCCGGTGACGGCGGACCAGCCGTTCTGGGCGGGGCGGCTGGCCGCGCTCGGCGCCGCCACCGCCCCGGTCCCGTTTCCGTCCCTCACCGCCGAACGGCTGACCGAGGCCCTGAAGCGTGCCGTAGGGGAGCAGTCGTACACCCGCGCCGCCACGGCCGCGGCCCGCCACCTGGCGACCGAGGACGGTGCGGGCCAGGTGGTCAAGGCCGTGGCGGAGATGGCGCGTTGAACGAATGCCGCCTTGAGGGGCTGTCGTCCCTCATCGCGCGTCAGGAGGCCGGACTCGTCCAGTCCGCCGCGACATGGCCCAGCCGGACCCGCTGCGGGTGGTCGCCCACCGGGACGGACACCGTCTTCTTGCCGGTGGCGAAGTCGATGGCCGTGACCTGGTCGGCGCCGCTCTCGGAGACGACACAGCTCTTGCCGTCACCGCTGACCGTGGCCCAGTAGGGCTTGGAGACGGGGACGAGTGGACCCTCCTGAAGGGTGGCGCGGTCGACGACGGTCGCGTAGTCGTCCATCGTGCCCGCGACGCACAGCTTGGTACCGTCCGGCTTCATCGAAAGCCCGTGGTGACGCGAGTCGTTGACGAAGGTCGTCCGGTCGTCGCTGGTCGCCGAGTTCTTCGGCAGGGTCTTCGTCCGCGTGATCTTGTCGCTCGCGATGTCGTACTCGAAGAAGCCGTTGAAGAACGAGACCTGGAAGTACAGCTTCGACTCGTCGGGCGAGAACACAGCAGGCCGGACTGCGTCCGAGTAGTCCTTCAGACCGATCGCGTCCAGCCGCTGCCGCATGTCGATGGTCTTGACCTGCTTGAACGTGGTCGCGTCGACGACCGTGACGCGCCGGTCGCCCTTCGTCCAGTCCAGCCAGGGCGCGTCCAGAGCGGTGTTGACGTCACCGATGGCCATGTTCCAGATGGTCTTGCCGTCCTTGGAGAAGATGTTCTCGTGCGGTTTGTCGCCGGTGGCGAACGAACCCAGCTGCTTGCCGGTGTCGATGTCCAGCACGTGCACTGTGTTGGCGGTCGACGCGGAGACCGCGACACGGGTGCCGTCGGGGGAGACGGCCATGTGGTCCGAGCGGTAACCCGACACACGGAAACGCCAGTTGACGGCTCCGGTGGCGAGATCGATGGAGACGACGTCGGCGAAGCTCGGCCGCGAGACGACCACGGACTTCCCGTCCGGCGTGGAGTACATGTCGTCCACGAATTGGTCGTGGCCCTCGCCGACGCTGTTGCGGATGGTCTGGAAGGCGATCCACCAGACGGGGTCGGCGTTGATCTCCGCCATCCGCTGGTCCTTGTCCGGTATCACGTTGATCCGGCCGACCTTCGCGAAGTCACCGGTCGACTTGATGACGTCCGCGGTTCCCTCCCAGTTGTTCCCGACGAACATCACCTCGCGCAGCGCGGCGGCGTCGGAGGCTCCTGTCGCCGCGGTCGCGGCGGTCGCGGGGGCGGTGACGGTCAGGACGAGGGCGGCGGCTACCGAGCAAAGGTGCCTGGTTCTGGAGGCAGGCATGAGCGCTCTCTCCTCTGGGCTGGGGGGCATGCCGAGTGGGCGGTGCGAATCTGAATACCGATGCGTTCAGACTGTACTTACTGGAAAGTAAGGAAGGGGGCCCCTTCGCCACAAGACTGCGTACACGACAAAATTGCCGGAGGGGAGCCGGAGTTTCGGGCCGACTACGGAGGGTGGGGCAAGTGGCGGGCAGACTCAGGGCGCCTACGGGACGGTACGGAGGCAAGACCGCCGAGGAGCGGCAGGCCGAGCGGCGCCGCAGGTTCCTGGACGCGGCGCTCCAGCTGTTCGGCGACAGCCCCGGCTACCGCGGCACCACCGTCGCGGCGCTCAGCGAGGCGGCGGGCCTGTCGACGCGGCAGTTCTACGAAGAGTTCCGCACCCTCGAGGACGTCCTGGCCGCCCTGCACCTCCAGGTCAACGACTGGGCGGAGGAGGCCGTCCTGACCGCGTTCACCGCCGCCCAGGACCTGCCCCTCGCCGGCCGCGTCACCGCGATCTTCCGCGCCTACGCCGGCAACGTCACCGCCGACCCGCGCCGCATCCGCATCACCTTCGTCGAGATCATCGGCGTCAGCCCCCGTCTGGAGGAACAGCGCCTGGCCCGCCGCGCCCGCTGGGTCGACCTCATCTGCGCGGAGGCCACGGCCGCCGCCGAACGGGGGGAGGCGGTCACCCGCGACTACCGCCTCCCCGCCGCCGCCTTCATCGGCAGCGTCAACGGCCTCCTCCACGACTGGAGCGCGGGCTGGGTCGACGCGACCCTGGACGAGGTGGTCGAGGAACTGGTCCGACAACTGCTGGGCATTTTGCGGCCGGTGGGCTGGGGGACGGGCGACGCGGGGCGGGCGCCGGGCGACGCGTGACGACCGCGGGGCGGGTGCCGGGCAGCCCGCCGCCCCACCCGCCCGGCGCCCCGGCTGCCCCGGCTGCCCCGGCGCATGAGCACACCAGGCTCCCGTCGGCGTGTCGTCAGGGCTCCGCGTCAGCGCGGGGCGAGGACGCAGAACTCGTGGCCCTCCGGGTCGGCCAGGCACCTCCAGGGGACGTCGCCCTGGCCGAGGTCGAGGTCGGTGGCGCCGAGGGCCCGCAGCCGGGCCACCTCCGCGTCCTGGTCGTCACCGGGGTAGGGCAGCAGGTCGATGTGGACGCGGTCCGGCACGGTCTTCGCGCCCGGCATGCGGAGGAACTCCAGATACGGGCCGACGCCCTTGGCGGAGCGCAACACCGCCTGATCGTCGGTCACCTCGTGCAGGGTCCAGTCCATCGCCTCGCCCCA
>NZ_JOJE01000005.1 GCF_000720255.1 Streptomyces griseus subsp. griseus
GGCGGGCGGGGGACCGTCGGGTTCGGGGGGCTCCGGGGGGAACGCGGGGCGCTCCGGGATCGGGGCCGCGGGCGTCGTCTGAGCGGACGTACGACCACCGGGAGCGGTCGGCGGGGAGTCGGTGCGCTCGTCGAAGCCCGGGGGGAGGGGCCCGGGCAGGAAGGTCGCGGGGCCCTGGGGCGGGTCGGACGGGGGTTCCCAGGGGGCGCGCCGGGACGGGGGTGGGCCGGTGCGAGGCGCGGGGCCGGTCTCGGCGGTGGCCCGGGACCGGGGCGCGGGAACGCTGGGTTCCGCGTGCGGAGGGGGCGGCGACTGGGGTGGTGGCGGCGCCTGGGGTGGCGGTGACTGGGGTGGCGGCGACTGGAGTGGTGGCGACTGGGGTGGTGGCGGCGGTTGCGACGGCCGCTCGGGCGGCGCGGGTCGTTCCGGTGGCGCGGGTCGTTCCGGTGGCGCGGGTCGTTCCGGTGGCACGGGCGGCTCGGGCCTCGGAGGGGCCTCCGCGGTGGAACGGTCGCCGGACGGAACCGGGGCGTCCGCGCCTCGCCCCTCGACGGTCAGGGCCCCCGCCGCCGAGGCGAACCGGTCGTCCAGCGAGTCGGCCCCGGCCGTGGGGCCGGTGTCCTCGGTGGAGTCGTCGTACAACTGCCCCCACCAGTCGTCCTCGTGACCGGTGGGCCTTCCCCCCTGCTGACTCATGCCCCCAATTGTCCACCGCACCGGCCGGATGAAAATGGGGCAACGGGAAAATCCGGCGCGACTCGAGGCGTCGAACGGCGATGCGAAGGGTGAGGCGGGTGTGCCGTCGGGTCGGGACGGCTTGTGATCTCATGCGGCCGACGCCTTGGCAGAGGGGCGGGTGGTCCGGCCATGATGTGCCGGGGCGAATTCGCGCCGTGGCCGGTTTCCGGGAGGGACGTCACAGCCGATGCTGGGAGTGACAGGTCTGTACGAGACGCACGAGCCGCCTTGCCCTGCCCCGACCGGGACGGCGGCGCACGATCTCGTCGAGGTGGTGACCGGCGCGGCCGCGGTCGCGCAGCACGTCCGGCAGGCCTGGCTCGGGGCGTGCGAGGACGCGTGCGCGCTGGTCGTGGACGGACCGGGCGTCGCGTACGCCCCGGAGAACACGTCGCAGCACGGGGCCCATGAGGGGGCGGCCGGCCCCAGGGTGCGCCGTCGGGTGGTGGTCGAGCGGGGCGTGCTGGGCGGACCGCACGGCGCCGCCGGACTCCCCGGGCCGCCGGGACGTAACGAGCGGGTGCGGGTGGTGGACCGGGTGCCGACGCGGTTGGTGATCGTCGACCGGCGGCTCGCCCTCCTACCGCTCGTCGCCCGCGGCTCGGAGCCCGCCGTGCTCGTCGTACGGGCGGGCGGGCCGCTGGAGCTGCTACGGGCCCTGTTCGAGTCCGTGTGGCAGGACGCCCTGCCCCTGCGGTGCGCGGCGACGGGCGGGGCGGAGCGGGCCCCCGACGGCCCCGACACGACCGACCTGGAGATCCTCTCCCTGCTTCTCGCCGGGCTCACCGACGCGAGCGTCGCCAAACAGCTCGACGTCGGCCTGCGGACCGTACAGCGACGGGTGAAGCGGCTGATGGAGCTTGCCGGGGTGACGACCCGGCTCCAGTTGGGGTGGCACGCGTACGAGCGGGGCTGGGTGACGCGGGGGCGGTAGGCGGCCCGCGTGCACGCGCCCGGGCGAACGCTTGACCTGCGAGGTCTCCCCGGCTCCGGCACGCTGGGCAGATGGGAGTGTGGGAACTCCTGCTGGTCGGTCTGGTCATCCTGCTCGGCCTGTGCGGAGTGCTGGTGCCCGGCGTGCCGGGGTCCTGGCTGGTGTGGTCCGCGGTCCTGTGGTGGGCGTTGAAGGATCCGCAGCCGGTCGCCTGGGGTGTCCTGGTCGGGGCCACCGTCGCCCTGCTCCTCTCCCAGGTGGTGCGCTGGGCCCTGCCACCCCGCCGGCTGCGCCCGGGCGACATCACCCGGCGGCTGGCCCTCTACGCCGGGGCCGGCACGTTCGCCGGCTTCGTGCTGATCCCCGTGCTCGGCGCGATCCCCGGGTTCGTCGGCGGCATCTACGTAGCCGAGCGGCTCCGCCTGGGCCGCCCCGGCGCGGCACGCGCGGCCCTGCGCACGGTGATGCGCTCGGGTGGCTGGAGCATCCTGG
This sequence comes from Streptomyces griseus subsp. griseus, assembly GCF_000720255.1. GTDB lineage: Bacteria > Actinomycetota > Actinomycetes > Streptomycetales > Streptomycetaceae > Streptomyces > Streptomyces griseus_I. The sequence goes on from NZ_JOJE01000005.1 coordinate 2,165, forward strand.
CGGAGCTGTTCACCTGCCAGCTGATAGCGGCGGCGTGGCTGGCGGCGGTGCTGTGGGGGTGACGGCCTAGGGCGTCGGTCCTAGGCCGATGATCCGATGTGCCGGGCGCGCCTTCGTGTTTGGCTGCCGTCATGAGCGGATCAAGTGAGGGATTCAGCGAGGCGGAGCGCGCGTACCTGACAACCCAGCGGCTGGGGCGTCTGGCCACCGTCGACCCGGCGGGACAGCCGCAGGCGAACCCGGTCGTCTTCTTCCCGCAGGACGACGGGACGATCCTGATCGCCGGATACTCGTTGGGCCGCACCAAGAAATGGCGCAATCTGCTGGCGAACCCGAAGGTCGCCCTCGTCGTGGACGACCTCGTGAGCGTGCAGCCGTGGCATGTCCGCGGCGTCGACATCCGCGGCGAGGCGGAACTCCTCACCGGCCCGCACGACCTGGGCCCGAACCTCAGCGAGGAGCTGATCCGCATCCACCCCCGCCGCGTCCACAGCTGGGGTCTGGCGGAGGCAGGGGGCTGAGGGCAGGCTGCTACGGCCTCTCCCCCGCCGCACGCAGGTGGTGCAGGGCGTAGGTGCGCCACGGGCGCCAGCTGTCGGGGACCCGGGTGTGCGGCGGGGCGACGTCGGGGTCGCCGAGGGCCCGGGCGCGTACGGCCGCGATCGTGGCGGCATCCAGGCCGGGCAGCGCTTCGAGGGCCCGCTGCGCCTCGTCCCGGTCGGCGCCCGCGTCCAGCCGCAGCGTGCCGTCGGCCAGGGCGGCGGCCAGCGTGCCGAGGGTGCCGTGCGGCTCGGCCTCGGCGAGCGCGGCGGGCTCGGGGAAGACATGGGTGAGGGTGCCGCAGGGGGCGTCCAGTGCCTTGCCGTAGCCGCGCACCAGCCGGGCGGCCTCCGCGGGCCCGACCAGCGCCCGCACCGCCAGCTCCTCCGGGTCGGCGGCACCCGGCGACCGCAGTCCCGGCCGGGCCGCCACGAGCGGGGCGAGCCGGGGGTCCGCGCCGAGCCGCTCGTCGACGGCGTACGGGTCGGCGTCGAGGTCGAACAGCCGCCGCAGCCGCTGTACGGCGGTGGTGAGGTCCCGTGGATCGGTGAGGTGCAGCCGGGCGTCGAGCCAGCCGCCGGGATGCGCGCCGAGCCCCTTTCGCGCCGCGCCCTGCCGCTCATCGACGGCGACGATGCCGGTGCCGTACGGCAGTCGGAGCGTACGGCGGTAGAGACGGCCGCCCGGGACGCCCCTCACCTCCTCCACGCCCGCGACGGCCTCCCGCTGGAGGAGGTCGAAGACCGCGCCCGCGTGGTACGGGCCCCGGTGGGCGAGCCGCAGCGGGATCCCGGCGGTCGGTGTGGCCGCGCGGCGGGCCGTACGGCCCGACCGGGGCGCGGCGGCCCGCAGCGCGCTCGGCGTCATGGCGTACACCGCGCGGATGGTGTCGTTGAACTGCCGGACGCTGGCGAATCCGGACGCGAACGCGATCTCCGTGACCGGCAGGTCCGTCGTCCGGAGCAGGACCCGCGCGGTGTGCGCCCGCTGCGCCCGGGCGAGGGCGACCGGACCTGCGCCCAGCTCGGCGGTGAGCTGCCGCTGCACCTGCCGGGCGCTGTAGCCGAGCCGTACGGCGAGCCCGGCGACGCCCTCCCGGTCGACGACCCCGTCCCCGATGAGCCGCATGGCCCGCCCCACGACATCCGCGCGCACGTTCCACTCCGCGGAGCCGGGCGCTGCGTCCGGCCGGCACCGCCTACAGGCCCGGAACCCCGAGCGCTGCGCACCGGCGGCCGTCGCGAAGAACCGCACGTTGCACCGCTTCGGCGTCACCGCGGGGCAGCTGGGCCGACAGTAGATCCCGGTCGTCGCGACAGCGAAGAAGAACTCCCCGTCGAACCGCGCATCCCGACTCCGCACAGCCTCGTACCTGCTGTCCTCGTCCTTCATACACTTCAGTGTGGGCGAGGCCCGCAGGACGGGGCTGGCGGATTTCGGACATGAGGCTCACGGAAGCGTTACCGCCACCGCCCCCGCTTCGCCTCCATCGCCGCCTTCCCCTCCGCCCCCTTCCGCTTCCAGTCCCGCCGGATCTCCGCCCGGACCCGTGCGTCCGTCTTGGCGACGATCCGCTGGTTCTCCCGCATCAGCTTGCGGTAGCTGTCCAGCCGCCGCTCGGGCAGTTCGCCGGAGTCGATCGCGGCGAGGACCGCGCACCCCGGCTCGGTCTCGTGCGCGCAGTCGTGGAAGCGGCACCGCGCGGCCAGTTCCTCGATCTCCGAGAACACCTGGCCGACCCCGCCCTCCGCGTCGAAGAGGCCCACGCCCCGCAGCCCGGGGGTGTCGATCAGCACGCCGCCCGTGGGCAGGGCGAGCAGGTTGCGCGTGGTCGTCGTGTGGCGGCCCTTGCCGTCCACGTCGCGGGCGGCCCGCACGTCCATCACGTCCGCGCCGACCAGCGCGTTGGCCAGCGTCGACTTGCCCGCCCCGGACTGTCCGAGCAGCACGGACGTGCCGTCGCCCACCACGGCGGCCAGGACGTCCAGCCCGTCCCCGGTCGTCGCGCTGACGGCCAGCACCGGAACACCCGGAGCGGTGGTCTCCACGTCCTGGACCAGGTACGCGAGGGTGGTCTCGTCCGGGACGAGGTCGGCCTTGGTGAGGACGACCACGGGCTGTGCCCCGGACTCCCAGGCGAGCGCCAGGAACCGTTCGACGCGGCCGAGGTCGACCTCGAGGGCGAGCGACACGGCGACGATCGCGTGGTCGACGTTGGCCGCGAGGATCTGCCCCTCGGACCGTTTGGAGGAGGTGGAGCGCACGAAGGCGGTACGGCGTGGCAGATACGTCTGTACGTAGCGCGGGTTGCCCGTGGGTTCGAGGGCGACCCAGTCGCCGGTGCAGACGACCCGCAGGGGGTCGTGCGGCGTGACGAACGCGGTGTCGGCCCGCACGGTCCCGTCGGCGGTGACCACGTCGCACTGCCCGCGGTCGACCCGCACAACACGCCCGGGCAGCAGCCCTTCGGCGTCGTACGGGGTGAACGCGTCGGCCCAGTCCTGGTCCCAGCCGTAGGAGGCCAGAGGGTGGGACGAAGCGGAAGAAGCCGAAGGAGAAGAGAGATTCAAGGGGAGCCCTTCACAGGGGCGGGCCCCGGCCGCACGCGCTCGCAAGCGCGGATGATGCAGGAAGGCTCAGCCGGAGACCACAGGGGTGGGATGGATGAACTTCTGGATCTGGGCAGCACCCAGCGCAACGACAGTCATCACGGTCCTCACCTCCTGTTCCTTCAAGCACTCACGCGCACTCATCGGCTTGCGCACAACCTACGGGACAGGCGTGCTGCGATGCCAACCCTTTTTCCTGCGCCACCCGGCCGATCCGGTGCCCGACATTCTGTGGAATCAGCGATGTCAAGCCGCGCGCTTGTGCATCACGTCAAGGTAGTGCCGGTCTCGGTGAGACACAGGGTTGTCTCGTCTCGGGAGGCTGAAGACCGCACAGACGTCAGTGGCCCGGGTGAGGATGCTGGACTGCCGGCCGAAGGTGAGGTTGTCGTTGACGTGGTGCTCACAGCCTGCGGTGTCCAGAGCCATGACCAGGTCCTCGCGGTCCACGGTGGCCTCGAATGACTCTGATTCGGGCAGAACGACAGAGGGCAGCTTGGCGGTCGGGCCCTGCCAGAGGTTGATCCAGATGCCGCTGACCGCCCGCCGGGTGACCACGAGCTGCAGCCCGTCCCAGGAGTAGGGGTAGCCGTCGATGTCGGGCCCCTTCATGAGGATGGCCGGGTGCGGACGGCCCGGTCCGAGGAGGTTCTCGGCCTCGGTCAGGGGCATTCCGCAGTGAAGGGGCCCGATCCGGCCGGTACTGGCGAAGTCGACGAGGACGTCCATCAAGGTCACGGCAGCGACTGTGACAGGCACCCGGGCTGTTCGCATCCCGATTCAGCTCGACCTCGGGGTCTCCCCGCCCGCTCACTGGTCCAGGCCCAGTAGCAGCGGCCGGACTCCGGCCCATGTCGTAGGGGCCCGTTCCTGCATGATGACGGGATGAACCATAGCGACCAGCGCTTCCACGTCATCGTGCTGTCGAATTTCGCGCGGGGCTTCGACAAGTACGCCTTCGCTTACGGCAAGGCGGGGATTCCGGAAAGCACCTTCCCCGACCGGTTCCACCTGCTGACCCGTGCGGAGTTGGGGATCGGCATCGGCAAGGCGCGACGGTTGCTGGACCGTCTGGCCATTCCGGGCGACCGGCTGCTGGTGCTGGAAACCATGGTTGACCCCGACACGCTGGTGCCCAACGTGTCGACCGGCCTCGGCATGGAACTGCGCGAGGCTCGCATCCGGTTGTCGGCAGTCCATGAACTCGACCAGGCAGACCACGAGTTCACTCTGCGCCCGACAACCGTCGAGGACGCGATGGCGGCCTCCCTGCACCTGCACGGATCGGCACAGCGTCGCTACGCCGACACGCGACCGCGCTCGGTTTCGCTTCTGCCGGTCGCCTCCGCCTGCCAAGCCCGGTGTTCGTTCTGCTTCTCCTCGGCTTCGATCTCCAGCGACCAGGCGCCGGCACGGGTCCCGTGGGACGCGGTCGCCCGCTGGCTGGAGCGCGCCCGGGCGGCGGGTGCCGAGCGTGCGGTGATCACCGGCGGCGGGGAGCCCACGCTCATACCGTTCGAACAGCAGCTGCGACTGGTGTCCGCCTGCTCGGCGGCCTTCCCGAAGGTCGTCCTGATCACCAACGCGCACACCCTGGCCAAAGGCCGGCACGCCGACCGGGCCGACCGCCTCGCCGCCCTGAGCGCCGCGGGCCTGCGCGTGCTGGCGGTCTCCCGGCACCATCAGGACGACGCCGTCAGCGAGCGGCTGATGGTGCTGCGCACGCCGGTGAGCTCCGTGATCGACACCTGGCGCGTGGAACGTGACCGCTGGCCGGGGCTGCGGATGAGACTGATCTGCGTGCTCCAGCGCGGCGGCGTCGCCGACGCGGCCCAGGTCGCCGACTACCTTTCGTGGGCCGCGGCCGGCGGTGTCGAGGAAGTCTGCTTCAAAGAGCTCTACGTATCCACCAGCACCGAGTCGCTCTACTTCGACCGCGCCGCCAATGTCTGGAGCCGAGAGCACCAGGTTTCGCTGTCCATCGTCACCCGGTTCGCCGAGCGGCACGGCTTCGAACTGGCGAGCCGCCTGCCCTGGGGCGCGCCGGTCTACCACGGCAGCTGGGACGGACGGCCGATGCGGATCGCCGCTTACACCGAGCCCAGCCTGCTCTGGGAACGCACCAGCGGGATCGCACGCAGCTGGAACGTCATGGCCGACGGACGCTGCTACGCCTCCCTGGAGGACCGGGCCAGCGAGATCGTGCCGGAAGGCGCAGCGGCATGAGGTTCGACGAGTTCCAGGAATTTCGGCAGCGGCAACTCAGTGCTCGCTCGTCGCTATTGGACGCCGCCGAGACCAACGTGTACCGGGCGCTCGCTTCGACGCGACCGGAACCGCCGACCGGCATGAGTACGGTGCACCGGTGCGATCTCGCCCGTGCCTGGCTGCGGCGCTTCGAGCTGCCGGAAGAGTGGTCCGGCCACGCCATGGTCTCTCGAGGGGTACGGCACGGGCTCGGTGTGGTGTTCCACTGGCTGCGCGCCGTGCGGGCGCGGTTGTGGCTGCCGAGCGACGTGTACCCGGTCTACTTCGAACTGGCCCACGCCGCGGGCCTGGCGCCCGCGTCCTACCCGACGCTGCCCGCGCCGGCCCTGCCGAGGTCGCCGCCGGACCACCGGCCCGAGTACCTGCTGCTGCATTCGGTCACCAAGGGATGGCTGTGGCCACGCACGTTCGGCGTGGTCCTGCTGGGTCCGGCGCAAGCCGACGTGGCCGAAGCCTTCCGGGTGGATCCGCCGACGTCGGCACAGCTGAGGCTCGCCGACCGTCTGCTGACCGAGCACAGCGACGTGCCCCGGCAGGTCGTCGACGAACTGGCCGTACGGGCTGAGCGGCTGTTCGAACGATTGCCGGACGAAGTGCTCGGGGCGATTCCCACGGCGAGCCGGACGTGTCCCGGCAACTACTTCTTCCCGGTGGGAATCCCCGCGGAGACGCTCCAGCGCGAGTGCGGCGTGCTCGCCATGCCGGTCAGCGTGTTCGGGGAGAGCAGCTGGTCCGGCTCCATCCTGACCAGCCTTGCTGACGCTTTCGGCCCGACGCCGACGGTGGCACGATGAAACCACGGAAGCATGACGGTCATGAGCAGAGACCGCTACGTCGACTTCCTGCGCGCGTGGGCGATCGTACTGGTGGTCGTCGGCCACTGGCTGATCACGGCCTGGCCCGGGAGCCCGGTGGACAGATCACCGCCCCGGAGCTGTTGGCGGCCGTTCCGTGGCCCCAGTGGCTGACCCTGGCGTTCCTGAGAACCCGGAGCGGCCGCAGCAAGGTGGCGCCGGGGCGATGGGCACGCGACCAGACCACCGAACAGCGCAAAACACCTGGGCGCCGGCAGACCCGTGCCTCGCGCTCGACCGGCATGACCTCCCTACAGCTGGTCCCCCCTGCTGGGTGGTTCCGGAGGATGCATTCCGCCACCGTCCTTGATGTCCACCTCACAGGTGCGTCCGTGGTAGGACTGGTCATTGGGGATCAACAACACCCCGGCAACCTGCTCAGGGTGCTCGACGCCGAGCCAGTCGTCGCCCGTAAGGGGATCGTCGGCCGGCCCGAACGCCTGGGACGAGTAAATCGTCTGACACCCCAACGCCACACGCTCCTTGTCGACCGCGCAGGCGTCCACCGCGCGGTCGGAATATTCGTCGGCGCCGTCGAAGCGGAAGCGGAAGTGGACAAGGTCACCTTCGGAGGGCGCCTGCGGGTGGGGCTCAAGGCGCCAGTCAACGACCGCGGCGGTAACGCCGAGAGCCTGCCCATCCGTGTCCACGACCTGCACCCTGACACCGGCCTTACCGCGCTCCGCCGTCGTGTCGGTGCAGCCCCAGGAAGAGCAGCCGGACAGGGCGAGAATCACCAGAGCCAGCGGGGCAACGGCGAATACCCGTGCAGGTAACACTGAGATGACCTCCGGTCGGGGTGGGCGGGGCAGTGTATCCCGGGGCCTGGCAGCTGCGGGTGATGGCGACGAGCGCCTGCGGCGGCGAAGCCGAAGCGCAGAGGAGCCCTGTGAATTGGGCGGGCTCTTGGAGCAACTGCATTGGCCTCTCGTCCCCCTGGCGGGGGGCGCTCGCCCTGGCCGCCGACGCGCTCGTTGTGGCGGGGCACGCACCGTACGTCGGGCTGCTCAACCACGTGCTCGTGTGGGGTGCTGCCTACCAGTTGGGCTTCTGCTGGCGGGACGGTCTGCTGACCGGGCGTCGGCTCGTGCCGCTCACGATGGCGGCGGGCGGCGGGCCGGCGTTCGCCACGCTCGTGACTCTGGGTCCGTTCCCGGTCAGTCTGATCCTGGTGACCGGGCGGGCCCCCGGCAATACCGATCCGCCGTCGGCCGCGATGCCGGCGTGGGTGGTGGCCCAGGTCGGGCTGTGTCTCCTCGCCGCGGCGCCGGTGCGGCGGTTGCTGGAACATGAGCGGGTGTGGCGCGTGGTTCGCCCCGTGGGAGCGGCCAGCATGACGCTGTATCTGTGGCACATGCTGCCGGTGCTCGTCATCGCCGCCGCGTTCCACTTGACCGGCCTCGCGTCGCCCGAGCCGCCACTCGGGTCCGCGGGGTGGTGGGGGCTGAGTCCCGTGGCTGTTGATGCTCGTGTCGTGCTGGCCGGAGTCGTGTTCGCGCTCGGGCCGCTGGAACGCGGGCTGGTCGTGCTGTACGAACGGACCCGTCCGAACGCCGGCCTGCGCCGCGCCTGGCCGCTGTGGCTCGGCCTGGCCATGAACGTCGCCGCTCTGAGCCGCTTCGCCGTGCGGGGCTTCGCGCCCGACGGCCGGCCCCCCGTGCTGCCGGCCATCGGCCTGGTGCTGGGGACGGCGCTGTGATGTTCACTCGGTGGACAGCGGAACATCGGCCCGAGCGGCCCGAGGCGGGGCGAGCTCCGGAGCGTGTGTGAATCAGCCGCAGGCACGCCCGTTCAGGGTGTAGTCGACCGGTGCCGTGTTCTTCCCGTGCCAGGAGGCGAGGAAGCCGAGGGAGACGGAGCCACCGGCGGGGACGGTCTTGTTGTAGTCGGCGGCGGTGGCGGTGACGCGGGAGCCGCTCTGGGAGACGCTCGCGTCCCACATCTGGCCGACCTGCTGGCCGTCGCGGAAGGACCAGGCGAGGCGCCAGGTGTCGAGCGGCTCGGTGGTGGTGACGGTGACCGTGGCCTGGAAGCCGTCGGGCCACTCGTTGACGAGGTCGTAGGTGACCTTGCAGGTCACCGGCTCGCTCTTCTCGGTGGGTTCGGGAGCGGAGGCGCCCGCGGCGGTGGAGGACGAGGTGCCCTGGGGGTGCGACTGGGAGTGCTGGTCGTCGGCCTTGGTCGACGCGGCGCCGCTCGGTGTGCGGCTCGGGCGCGCGGAGGGGGAGGCCGAAGGGGACGCCGACCGGGGTGTGCGGGCGAGCGACAGTGAGGGGCCGGGGTCGGCGACCGGCTGGCGGTCGGCGTCGGTGCCGCCCGCGACGTCGTCGCCGGTGCTGCCGAAGGGCATCATCGACACGGCCAGGGCCAGCATGGAGACCAGTACGGCCGCGACGAGGAGCCCGTTGCGCGCGACCCGTGCCTTGGTCGCCGCGGCCTTCGTCGCCTCGTTGTCGGTGTCCGGCCCGTCGGGGCGGCCGACACCGAGGCGTACCTCGGCGGCCCGGCGGCGGCGCTCCAGGTAGGCGAGCCCGCCCCAGCCGATGACCCCGCCGGCGAGGGCGGAGGGCAGTCCGCCGCCGTGCAGCCGCAGACATGCCGCGGCTTCCGCGCAGTCGACGCAGGTGGCGAGGTGCCGGGAGAGGTCCTCGGGGGTGTCGGCACCGGGTGAGCGGGTCACCGCGTCGAGCAGCCGGACGTAGCCGCGGCACTCCGCGCCGAGCGGTGTGTCGAGGTGGTTGCGGTGGCAGCGGGCCCGGAACAGGCCGCGCACCTGGTCGAGTTCGTCGGACGCGGCGGCCGGGTCGAGCCCGAGCCGGCGGGCCACACCGGACAGCGGCAGCGACTCCACCTCGGCCAGCCAGAGCAGGGCCGCGTCGGGTTCCTGCATGTCGCGCAGACCGCGCAGGGCGATGGGGCGGCTCAGGGGCGGGCCGGTGTAGCGGGCGGCCTTCTCGGAGTTGAGCCACAGGCGCAGGTCGGGGTCGAGCTTGTGTCCCTGGCCCTCGGCCTCCCAGGCGGCGGCCGTGGTGCGTACGGCCGTCAGCAGCAGGGGGATCCTGGGCAGCACGGGAGACCGGCGGCCGGCGCTCCTGCGGGTCCCGGCCTCGGCCTCACGGGCCTCGCGCAGGCCCAGTGCGAACGCCTCCCGCGCCAGCTGCTGGGCGGCGGTCGAGCCGGCCGTGCAGAGGTCCGCGTAGGAGAGGACGGCGTCCCAGCACTCGGAGAACAGCGCGGCCTCGGTGGCGTCCTGAGGAGTCGGCAGGTCGGGCATGAGTCTCCTGCATCCACGAGCGAGGTCAACTCGCCATATCGGCAGTGGAGTTGGGGAGAACCTCGCGGCAGGGCCAGAGCCTTTCACGCCTCCGACACAACTGACAAGCGGAGTCCTCAAATCCAGCGGCCGGTGGCCGTGGGGCGGAGTGTACGACTCTCACCCCACGGCCCGACACCCTCTCGGGCCTTCATGAAACGGCCCGACACCCTCTCGTGCCCGGTGAAGCGGAGCGTGTCACACCTCGGCCGGCTCCTGTGCCGGGAGGCTGTCCATGAAGGAGCTGACGGAGAAGACCGCGCGGCCGGGGCCGGGCGGGCCGTAGCCGGGGGGCGAGGAGAGACCGAAGTCGTCCATGGTGGCGCGGTAGGCCTCCAGGAGCCGGATGTGGTATTCCAGCGGCGCGCCCTGCGGGTTGGCCTTGCCGAGCGGGGTGGTCGGCTCGGGGCACCAGGTGGTGAAGCGGGGCGTGATGCCGTGCGACATGAAGAAGCGCAGGCCCTCGGTGGTCGACGCGATCGCCTCGTCGACCGTGGTGAAGCCGAACGGCTCGGCCATCTCCACGCCCGCCACGAAGTTGGGGATGACGTTGCGGGCGCCGAACACCTCGGCGGAGTCGAGGATGCGCTTGTGCCACTCGTCGCGGCCGACGTAGCGCTCCTTGCCCGGGCAGTACAGCTCGAACAGACGGCGGTCCCACACCTCGTAGTTGGGGTGGTAGATCTGCACGCCGTAGTCCTTGAAGCGCTGCACGTCGTCGCGCGGGAGGGCCTGGGCGACGACCTTGCCGATCCAGCGGCCGGGGAAGCGCTCCTCGATGGCCTTGGCGTAGTGGCCGTAGAAGTCGGCCTCGTCGCGCCCGGCGACGGTCTTGGTGATGGCGCCGCCGGTGAGGGTGTAGGCAGTGGATGCCTTGGCCGTGTCGTAGCGGTCGATGATCTCGAGGGCTTCGAGTACCTCCTCGACGTCCTTGACGCCCGTGTAGGGCCGGCCGGCCGCCTTGTGCTGGCGCCAGTTGTGGTTGATGTCGCAGTACTGGCACTCCTCCTTGGCACCGAAGTACTGGCAGACCCGGAAGACGGTGAGGTAGATCAGGTAGCCCCACTGGATGGTGGGGGCCACCTCCATCACGGACTTCCCGTTGGAGAGGGTGTGCCGGTAGTACTCGGGCATGGGCGGCACGCCGACGTCGGCGATGCGCCGGCCGTCGAGGTAGAGCCCGAGGAGCCCCTCGTCGTCCGCGGCCACGCGGTACGGCGAGGTGGGGTTCACCCGGACGGAGACGACGGTGCGCCGCAGGTCGTACGGGCCGCCGGTGAGGATGATCTCCTCCGGTGGGCGCCGCAGGGCGGCCTCGCCGAGCTCGGGCAGGGTGCCGTGGTCGAAGGAGAAGATGAAGTACGACTTCGGCTTCACCTCTCCGCTCTCGTTGTCACTCAGCGCCGAGGCGTCGAAGGCGACACCGCCGCGCAGCAGGTCCTCCTTGAAGACGGCCTCCCGCGGTACGTGCGGAAAGCGCTCCATAAGATCCTCGACCAGCTCGGTGCGGCTGCCCATCCGTCTCTCCTCCCGGGTCAGGCGTACGACTCCTCACGGTATGCCCCCGCGCGTGCGGAGGCGGGGGCGGGGCCCGGTGTGGCGGCGCGGCGGCACTCGCGTCACACCGTTCACGCACCCTTTCCCCAGCCGCCCCGGCCTCCCTCGGTCGCCGTGGGTCGCGCGTTCGCGCAGGTGAGCGGCGCGTCCAAGGCCGATCCAAGGCCAAGGGGGGATGCGGGGGCGGGAGCCCGCCGCCGACGGGATAGGTTCCGGCCAGGAGAGTCTGGATCCGGAACCTGGGAGGGCGACCGCATGGCCGAGACCGTGACGAACTGGGCGGGCAACATCACGTTCGCGGCCGAGGAACTGCACCGGCCGCCCACGCTCGACGCCCTGCGCTCGCTGGTGGCGGGCAGCGGGCGGGTGCGGGTACTGGGCAGCGGGCACTCCTTCAACGAGATCGCCGAGCCGGGCGCCGACGGGGTACTGCTGGCGCTGGACGCCCTGCCGGCCGAGGTCGACGTCGACACGACGGCCCGTACGGTACGGGTCGGCGGCGGCGTCCGGTACGCGGAGCTGGCGCGGCGGGTGCACGGGCACGGTCTCGCGCTGCCCAACATGGCGTCCCTGCCGCACATCTCGGTGGCCGGGTCGGTGGCGACCGGCACACACGGGTCCGGCGTCGGCAACGGGTCGCTCGCGGCCGCCGTGCGCGAGGTGGAGATCGTCACGGCGGACGGCTCGACCGTGACCCTGGGCCGGGGCGACGCGCGGTTCGGCGGTGCCGTCACCTCCCTGGGCGCCCTCGGAGTGGTCACCGCGCTCACCCTCGATCTGGAGCCGTCCTTCGAGGTCGAGCAGCACCTGTTCACCGAGCTCCCCCTCGACGGGCTGGACTTCGAGACGGTGGCGGCGGCGGCGTACAGCGTGAGCCTGTTCACCGACTGGCGGGCGCCGGGCTTCCGGCAGGTGTGGCTGAAGCGGCGCACCGACCAGTCGCTGCCCGCCTTCCCGTGGGCCACGCCCGCGACCGAGGCACTGCATCCGGTGCCGGGGATGCCCGCGGTCAACTGCACGGAGCAGTTCGGCGTGCCGGGGCCGTGGCACGAGCGGCTGCCGCACTTCCGGGCGGAGTTCACCCCGAGCAGCGGTGCCGAGCTCCAGTCGGAGTACCTGCTGCCGCGCCGGGACGCCCTCGACGCGCTGCGCGCGGTCGACGCGATCCGGGAGACGGTCGCTCCCGTCCTGCAGATCTGCGAGGTGCGCACGGTCGCCGCCGACGAGCAGTGGCTCAGCCCTTCCTACGGGCGGGACACCGTGGCGCTGCACTTCACCTGGGTGGCGGACACGGCGGCGGTGCTGCCGGTGGTGCGGCGGCTGGAGGAGGCGCTGGGCGGCTTGGACGCGCGGCCGCACTGGGGCAAGGTGTTCACCGTTCCCGCCGAGGTCGTGCGGGGGCGCTATCCGCGCATCGCCGACTTCGCGGCGCTGGTCGGGGAGTTGGACCCGGCCGGCACGTTCACCAACGCGTTCGTGGCGGACGTCCTCAACCGCTGAGCGGCCGACTTTATAAAACCCCTTTCCTAACCCCTTGTCGAAAGCTCCGGAGCCCCATAGCCTTGCCGCGCGCCGGTGCCGTCGTAGCCCCGGCCCGGCATGGCATGGAAGGGATGGGGCTACTCCGGTGAAGCGCACATCACGCGACATCCGCACCGCGAACCGCTACGAGGTGCTGCGCCAGATCATCGCCGCGTCCCCCACGTCCCGGCAGGAGCTGGCGGCCGCCACGGGCCTGAGCCTCGCCACGGTCGCCACCCTCGTCGGTGAGCTGCTGGACCTCCGCATGATCACGGAGGTCGGGTTCGAGGACTCGGCGGGCGGCCGCCCGCGGGGCCTGGTCGCCGTCAACGCGTCGGGGGGCGCGTTGATCGGCGTGGACATCGCGGAGACGTACGTCCATGTGGAGCTGTTCGATCTGGGGCTGAACGTGCTGGCCCGGGCCGAGGAGGACATGCGGCCCGGCGAGAGCCGCCCTGAGCAGGTGGTCGGCCATGTCGCCGCCGCCGTCGGCTCGGTGGTCGCGCAGGCCGGGGTCGAGGCGGCCCGGGTGCTCGGCGTCGGGGTGAGCGTGCCGGGCCAGGTGGACCGCACCACCGGCATCGCGGAGTACGCGCCCAACTGGGACTGGCACGACGTGCCGCTGCTCGACCTGCTCTCCGAGTACATCGCCTACCCTCTCTACCTGGACAACCCGCTGCGCGCCTGCGCCGTCGCCGAGCTGTGGTTCGGGGCCGCGCGCGGACACGGCGACGCGGTGGTGGTCAACCTCGGCACCGGCGTGGGCGCCGGACTCGTGCTGGGCAGCGGGCTGCACCGGGGCGTCAGCAACAGCGCCGGCGAGTGGGGCCACACCACGCTCGTGCTGGACGGCCGCCTGTGCCACTGCGGTAACCACGGCTGCGTCGAGACGTACGTCGGGGCCCCCGGGATCATGCTGAACCTGCGCGAACTGAGCCCGCGGAGCCCGCTGCTGCATCCCGAGGACCAGACGGCCACCATCGACGCCCTGGCCCGCGGGGTCGCGGCGCACGACCCGGTGGCGGTCAAGGTGGTCCGTGACACCGCCCGCTATCTCGGCGCCGGCATCTCCGACCTGATCAACCTGCTCAACCCCGAAGTGGTCGTGCTCAGCAGCTGGGTCGCCGGCCGGCTCGGCGAGCCGCTGCTGACCGAAGTGCGCGAGGCCGTCGCCCGACACGCGCTGCGGCGGCCGCTGGCCGCCACCGAGATCGTCCTCTCCCCGATCCCCACCGACCCGGTGTGCCTGGGCGCGGCCACGTTCGCGCTGGAGGGCTCGCTGCAGTCGGTCGGGCAGAGGCAGGCGAAACACCGCACCACCCCCGCAAGGAGCCGTACCGCACCAGCTTCATGACGACGGAAGGGATGCAGTTGACGCGCAATAACAGATCCGTCCTCGCGACAGCCGCGGCCGCGCCGGCTGGCACGGGGACCCTGATGCCCAACGGCCAGATCGTCAGCGAGGCGTCGGGCAAGTGCCTGGACGCCAGCGGGCAGACCACGGCCGACGACAGCCCAACGGCCCTCTGGAGCTGCAACTCCGGCCCCAACGAGGCCTGGAGCAGGCTCCAGAGGCCCCTGACCGGGGGCCGTCGGCACCCCTGACCCGGCGGCCCTCACCCCCCTTCCTACAGCTGACGGACGCTCATGTTCGTCATACCGAACCGGACACAACGTTTCGCACAGACTTCGTCCAACCCCTTGCCGAAGCCTTAGCCGAAGGTTAACGTCCCGCACCGCAACGCATTTCGAGCCACCGGCCAGTTCGGCCGTGGAGCCGCAAGCCGCAAGCCGCAATCGAGACAAGGACGTCACCATGTCGGCACTGAGCAACGACAACTGGTCCCGCCGGTCCATCTTCCGGGCCGCCGCGGGCATGGCCGCCGCCGGCACGCTCGCCGCCTGCGGCGGCAACAACGGCCGTGGGGGCGGGTCCGGTTCGGGGCCGCAGCTCAACCAGATGTTCCACGCCTACGGTGAAGCGGGGACGGAGCAGGCGATCAAGCGGTACGCCGCCGCTTACAAGGACGCCAGCGTGAACACGCAGTGGATCACCAGCGCCGACTTCGAGAGCAAGCTCTTCGCGACGCTGCTCACCAAGAACGCGCCGGACCTGTTCGAGTTCCACCCGCAGATCCAGATGGTCAAGAGCGGTCAGGTCGCCGACCTGAGCGACATCGTCAACCCGGTCAAGGACGACTTCAACCCGGCCGACATCACGTCGCACACGGTCGACGGCAAGATATACGGCGTCCGGATGATCGACGACCCGCAGTTCTTCTTCTACCGGCCCTCGCTCTTCAAGAAGGCCGGCGTGAAGGTGCCGGAGACCCTCGACGAGCTGATCGAGGCCGCCGCCAAGCTCACCACCGGCAAGGTGAAGGGCCTGTACGTCGGCAACGACCTGCACGCGATCGTCAACCCGCTCATCTGGTCCGCGGGCGCCGACACCCTCAACGCCAAGAACGAGATCGCCTACCACACGCCCGAGGTCGTCGAGGGCCTGAAGAAGATGCGCAAGCTCTTCACCAGCGGCGACCTGCTCCTCGGCGCCCCGACCGACTACTGGGACCCCTCCTCGCTCGTTCAGGGCCTGTGTGCCATCCAGTTCTGCGGTATGTGGGCCATGCCGGTGTTCCAGAAGGCATTCGGCGACGACCTCGGGATCTTCCCGTTCCCGAAGACCGTCGACTCCGGCAAGCAGTCCGTCTACAACGGCGGCTGGTCGATGTTCGTCAACGCCAAGGGCAAGAACGTCGACGCGGCCAAGGAGTACGTGAAGTGGCTGTGGATCGACCAGAAGAAGTACCAGGAGGACTGGGCCACTTCGTACGGTTTCCACATCCCGCCGCGCAAGTCGATCGCCGCGACCGCCACGAAGCTCAAGTCGGGTCTGCCGGCTGAGGGCGTCAAGCTCTTCAACGAGTTCGGGCACTTCGACAACATCGGCTGGACCCAGGCGATGATCCAGGCGTCGTGGGACGTCATGGCCAACTGCGTCCGCAAGAGCGGTGACCCGGAGAAGGCGCTCGACGAGTGCGACAAGACCGTCAACCGCGAGCTGAAGAAGCTCTTCGGATAGGTCATCGGACGGACTACGACATGTCGACGACCACGAAGCTCGACCTCGCGAGCCCCGCCCCGGCCAAGGCCTCTCCGGCCAAGCCGCGGCGGGGTCTGTGGGGCAGCCGCACCTTCAACTTCTGGCTCTTCGCCGCCCCGTTCCTCATCGGCCTGATCGTCTTCATCTACGTGCCGATCGGCTGGAGCATCTACCTCAGCTTCTTCGACGCGCGCTTCACCGTCACGCCGGACAAGTTCATCGGCCTCGAGAACTACACGTACATGCTGACGGACCCCAAGTTCGTCGGCTCGCTCGGCACCTTCACCGTCTTCGCCGCGTTCATCGTGCCCACCACCTGGGCGCTGTCCCTCAGCCTGGCGCTGCTGGTGAACCGGCTCAAGTTCATGCGGGCGTTCTTCCGGTCGGTGTTCTTCCTGCCGACCGCGTGCTCCTACGTCGCCGCGTCGCTGATCTGGAAGATGTCCCTCTTCAGCGGCGTCCGGTTCGGCCTGGCGAACACGGTCATCGGCTGGTTCGGGATCGACAACATCGCCTGGCTGATCTCCCCCAATCCGCCCTGGTACTGGCTGGTCATCGTCACGGCCCGCCTGTGGCTGCAGTCCGGCTTCTACATGATCCTTTTCATCGCCGCACTGCAGAACATCCCCGAGGAGCTGTACGAGGCCGCCGCCATCGACGGCGCCAAGCGGGGCTGGCAGACATTCCGGCACATCACCCTGCCGCAGCTGCGGGCCACGTCGACCGCGGTCGTCCTGCTGCTGCTCATCGCCGCCTACCAGGCCTTCGACGAGTTCTTCAACCTGCTGGACAAGACGACCTGGGGCCGGCCGCCGCTGGTCGAGCTGTACTACACCGCCCTGGGCACGGAGCAGGACTACGGCGCCGGCAGCGCGGGGGCCGTGATCCTGACCGTGCTGATCATCATCGTCACCCTGCTCCAGGGCAAGATTCTGGGCTTCGGAAGGGGGGACGAGTCCAAGTGACCGCCACCACGCCCGACATACGCAAGACCGCACCCGCGAAGAGCAGGCGATCCGCCCGGCGCGGAGGATCGGTGATGGGCAACACCGGCCTCTACATCGCCACCGGTGTCGCCGCCTTCTTCTTCCTGATCCCGTTCTACGTCCTGCTCCGCAACGCCCTCTCCACGGACCCCCAGATCACCGGGGAGCACTGGGAGTTCTTCCCCACGAACCTGCAGTGGGGGAACGTCAAGGAGCTGTTCGACGACCCGCAGGTGGACTTCGCCCAGTCGCTGTGGAACTCGACGGTCGTCGCCGTCGCCATGACCGTCGGCATCCTGCTGGTGTGCTCCCTCGCCGGCTACGCCCTGGCCCGCATCCCGTACAAGCACGCCAACAAGATCTTCTACGTCGTCCTGGGCACCCTGATGGTCCCGACCTCGGTGACCTTCGTACCCAGCTTCGTGCTGGTCTCGTCACTCGGATGGGTGGACACCTACCGCGGTCTGATCATCCCGGGCCTGTTCAGTGGTTTCACCTGCTTCCTCTTCCGGCAGTACTTCCTCGGGTTCCCGAAGGAGCTGGAGGAGGCGGCACGCGTGGACGGGCTCGGCTATTGGGGCGCGTACTGGCGTGTCGTCGTCCCCAACTCGCTGAACTTCTTCGCGGCCATCGCCACCATCACCTTCATCAACGCCTGGAACGCCTTCCTCTGGCCGCTGGTCATCGGGCAGGACCCGGGCGCCTGGACCGTCCAGGTGGTGCTCTCGTCGTACATGACCAACCAGACGGTCGTCTTCCACACGATCTTCATGGCCACCGCCATTTCCATCCTGCCCCTGTTGTTCGTGTTCCTCTTCCTCCAGCGCTGGCTGGTGCAGGGGATCGCGCAGACGGGTATCAAGGGCTGACCTAGGAGACCGATGTCTTTCCGCACGACCGCCGTCGATTACGTCGAGGACGTCTCGCCCGGGAGCGGGGCCCTGCCGCCCCGCGCCTGGTACGCGTCCTCGGACGCGAAGTCCCTGACGCTGAACGGCAGCTGGCGCCTCCGCGTGTCGGCGACCATCGACGCCGAGGACGACTCGTTCGCCGAGGAGGGCTACGACGCCGGGGACTGGGCCGAGGTCACGGTACCCGGGCACTGGGTCCTGCAGGGCGACGGAGCTTTCGGGTCCCCCATCTACACCAACCACCTCTACCCCTTCCCGGTGGACCCACCGCACGTCCCGACGGAGAACCCCACCGGCGACCACCTGCGGGTCTTCGATCTGCCGGCGGACTGGCCCGCCGACGGCAGCGCCGTCATCCGCTTCGACGGCGTGGAGTCCTGCGCCCGGGTGTGGCTGAACGGCACGGACATCGGTGAGTTCAAGGGCTCCCGGCTGCCGCACGAGTTCGCGGTCGGGCACCTGCTCAAGCCCGCCGGCAACGTGCTGGCCGTGCGGGTCCACCAGTGGTCGGCGGGCTCCTACCTGGAGGACCAGGACCAGTGGTGGCTGCCCGGCATCTTCCGGGACGTCACCCTGCTGCACCGCCCGGCGGGCAGCGCGCTCGACTTCTTCGTGCACGCCTCCTACGACCACGTCGGCGGCGAGGGCACCCTGCGCGTCGACTCCGACGTGGACGGCCGGGTCACCGTGCCGGACCTCGGCATCGACGTCGCCACCGGCGAGTCGGTGACGGTCCCCGTCCAGCCGTGGACCGCGGAGACGCCCCGCCTCTACGACGGCGTCCTCGCCACCGACGGCGAGCGGATCCCGCTGCGGATCGGCTTCCGCACGGTCGTCCTGGAGGACGGCCTGATCAAGGTCAACGGCAAGGCGGTCCTGTTCAAGGGCGTCAACCGGCACGAGTGGCACCCGGAGAAGGGGCGCGCCCTCGACCTGGAGACCATGCGCGCGGACGTGCTGCTGATGAAGC
Source organism: Streptomyces griseus subsp. griseus (assembly GCF_000720255.1). Classification (GTDB taxonomy): domain Bacteria; phylum Actinomycetota; class Actinomycetes; order Streptomycetales; family Streptomycetaceae; genus Streptomyces; species Streptomyces griseus_I. Next base: position 20,797 of record NZ_JOJE01000005.1, read on the forward strand.
GGCACAACGTCAACGCCGTGCGCACCTCGCACTACCCGCCGCACCCGGCCTTCCTGGACCTGTGCGACGAGTACGGCCTGTGGGTCATCGACGAGTGCGACCTGGAGACCCACGGCTTCGTCGAGCAGGCCTGGCGGGACAACCCGGTCGACGACGAGCGCTGGACCCCGGCCCTGCTCGACCGCGCGGCCCGGATGGTCGAGCGGGACAAGAACCACCCGTCGGTCGTCATCTGGTCCCTGGGCAACGAGGCCGGCACCGGCCGCGGGCTGACCGCGATGGCCGAGTGGATCCACGGTCGCGACGCCTCACGCCTCGTGCACTACGAGGGTGACATCAACTGCCGTGACACGGACATGTACTCGCGGATGTACGCGAGCTACGCCGAGGTCGAGCAGATCGGCAAGGAGCTGGACGGCGGTACGCACAAGAGGCGCGAGCTGCCCTTCATCCTGTGCGAGTACGCGCACGCCATGGGCAACGGCCCCGGTGGTCTCGCCGAGTACCAGCAGCTGTTCGAGACGTACGACCGGCTCCAGGGCGCGTTCGTCTGGGAGTGGATCGACCACGGCATCAAGCACGCTGAGCTGGGCTTCGCCTACGGCGGCGACTTCGGCGAGGAGCTGCACGACGGCAACTTCGTCTGTGACGGACTGCTGTTCCCGGACCGCACCCCCTCCCCCGGCCTCGTCGAGTTCAAGAAGGTCATCGAGCCGGTCGCCTTCGAGGGCGACGGCACCGACGGCACCGTGCGCATCCGCAACAAGCAGGACTTCGCGGACCTGTCCGCGCTGGCCTTCGAGTGGTCGTACCAGGTGGACGGCGAGACCGTCGAGGCCGGCAGCCTGTCCGTGCCGGCGCTCGCGCCGGGCGAGTCGGCCGATGTGAAGCTGCCCGAGCCGCCCGCGAACACGCGGGGCGGCGAGGCGTACTGGACGGTGCGGGCGGTGCTCGCCGAGGACACCGCGTGGGCGCCCAAGGACCACCCGGTGGCCTGGGGCCAGTACGCGGTGGCCGCGCGGACGCTGCCGTCGGTCGCGGCGACCGACGGACCCGTGACCGGCGACGGCTTGATCACGCTCGGCCCGGCCTCCTTCGACGCCCGCACGGGCGCGCTGCGCAGCATCGGCGGGATCGACGTGAGCGCTCCGCGTCTGGACGTGTGGCGGGCGACCACCGACAACGACGACGGCGCGGCCTGGCAGACCGACATCCGCTACGGCGAGCTGTGGCGCAAGTTCGGTCTGCACCGCATGCGGCACCGTATCGACGCGGTGGAGCCCGGCGACGACGCGCTGACCGTACGGACCCGGGTGGCGCCCGCCGCCTGGGAGTTCGGCCTGGCGACGACGTACCGCTGGACCTCGGACGGCACCAGGCTGAAGCTGACGGTGTCCGTGACGCCCGACGGCGAGTGGACGGTGCCCCTGCCCAGGCTCGGCGTCCGGCTGGGGCTCCCCGCGGCCGACCGGGTGCGCTGGTACGGCGGCGGCCCCGGCGAGGCCTACCCCGACACCCGGCAGGCCGCTCAGCTGGGCCGTTGGGAGTCCACGGTGGACGGCCTGCAGACGCCGTACCTGCGCCCGCAGGAGAACGGCGCCCGCGCCGACGTCCGCTGGGTGGAGCTGGGCGGGCTGCGGATCGAGGGCGACCCGGAGTTCTTCTTCAGCGCGCGTCGCTGGACCACCGAGCAGCTGGACGCCGCCGCGCACCGCAGCGACCTCACGGCCGGCGACACTGTGTGGGTCAACCTCGACCACGGCCAGCACGGCATCGGCTCCCAGTCGTGCGGCCCGGGCCCGCTGCCGCAGTACTACCTGCGCGCCGAACCGGCGGAGTTCTCCTTCGTGTTCTCGCAGACCGATGCGGAGAGCACGCCCGGGACCAGTTGACCGGCACGGTCCTGAGGACGGACGCGGCCGGCCGGCTCTTCAGCCGGCCGGCCGCGGTCGCTTCCTGCGTCGGTTTCGGCCCCGCATCCTCACCGTGGCCGCGTCGGCGACCACCGTGGGACTGGCTGATGATGACGCGGGCCTGAGTGTGGCTGTTGTAAAAGGTGTGGCGCCAGTGGCCTATGCGGGTGTTGGGTTGTTTATCGCACCGGTCTCCCCCTCCGCCCTGCCGTGGCTCCACCGCGCCCTCCCGCAGGCGAGTCTTGCCGGTGCCTGGATGATCGCCGCGTCGATGGTGGGCGGCGTCGCCGCCCGCCGCTGCTGGGCGCGGGCATCAAGGCCTCGGGCATCCAAGCGGTACCCCTGCTGCCCACCGGCCTCTCCGCCGCCTCCCTGGCAGCGACCGTCTGGCTGATCACACTGACCCGGAGGTACGCCGAGTGACCGGCAGTATCGAAGTCCGCGGCCTGTCCCGCACCTTCCACACCACAGTCCGCCGCCCCGGGTTCGCCGGTGCGCTCAGATCTCTCGTCAATCCGGAGCGGGTGGCCAAGCACGCCGTCTCCGACGTCACCTTCGACGTGGCGCAGGGCGAACTGCTGGCCCTGCTCGGGCCGAACGGCGCCGGGAAATCAACGACGATCAAGATGCTCACCGGCATCCTCACCCCCACCTCCGGCACGGCACGCGTGGCGGGCGTGGTGCCGTACGAGGAGCGGGAGCGCAACGCCCGCAACATCGGCGCCGTGTTCGGGCAGCGAACGCAGCTGTGGTGGGACCTGCCGGTGCGCGAGTCGTTCGCGATCCTGCGGGACATCTACGAGGTGCCGAAGGCCGAGCACGCGGCCCGGCTGAAGGAGTTCGACGAGCTCCTCGAACTGTCGTCGTTCTGGGACACCCGGGTCCGCCACCTCTCCCTCGGCCAGCGGGTGCGCTGCGACCTCGCGGCGGCGCTGCTGCACGACCCGCCCGTCGTCTTCCTCGACGAGCCGACCATCGGCATGGACGTGGTGGTCAAGGAGCAGGTCCGGGAGTTCCTGCGCCACCAGGTCGCGGAGCGCGGTCGTACGGTGCTGCTGACCACGCACGACATGACCGAGGTCGAGCGGCTCGCCGAGCGGGTCGTCCTCATCAACCACGGCCGGCTCGTCCTCGACGGCGCCCTGGACGAGATCCGCCGCCGGTTCGGCTCGACCTGGCAATTGCGGGCGACGCTCGCCGACCCGCACACCGAGGTCGCGGGCCTGCCGGGCGTGGTAGTGGTACGGCGGGAGGGCCGGCAGGTGGTGTTCGGCCCCGAGGGCCCGGGCGCGGAGGCCCTCTCGGTCCACCAGGCGCTGAAGCTGGTCATCGAACGGTACGAACTCGCGGGCATCGCCATCGACGAGGCGGACCTGGAGGACGTGATGCGGGCCGCGTACGCGCAGGCGGAGGCGGCGCTGTGACGGTCCTCCCGCCCGCCTGGCGCGTCGGGCGGGTGACCCCGCTCGGAGAGTTGCACACCCCGCCCCGTATGACCGCGGCCCTGCTCCGGCTGGCCGTGCAGATCGTGCTGGTGGCGTCCCTGTGGCACGGCCTGTACGCGGCGGCCGGCACGACCGCGGGCCTGGACCGCGACCAGGCGGTCAGCTACGCCGTGCTGGCCGTGCTCGCCTCCCGGTTGCGGGAGATCGACCAGTACGCGGCCCGTGACACCGTGATCCAGCACATGCACTTCGGCACGATCGTCTACTGGTACCTGCGTCCGATGCCGCCCCAGCGCTACTACGCGCTGCGTGCCCTGGGCGAGCAGCTGTACGGGCTGGCCTGGTCGCTCGCCGGATACCTGGTGTGCCTGGCGGCCGGGGTGGTGCAGCCGCCCGCGTCGGCGGCCGTGGCGGGGGTGTTCGCGCTGAGCATGCTGTTCGGCCAGTGGGTCCTGTACTACGTCATGCTCGTCATCGACCAGCTGTGCTTCTGGACGCTGCGCAACGGCGCCGCGCTGCTGATCCTGATCTTCGCGCAGAACCTGCTGTCCGGGGTGTACGCGCCGCTGTGGTTCTTCCCGGACTGGTTCATCACGCTCAGCTCCTTCCTGCCCTTCCAGGCCACGCTGAGCGTGCCGCTGTCGCTGTACGTGGGCCGCATCCCGCTCTCGGACGCCGCGTTCCAGCTGTCCGTACAGGCCGGCTGGATCGTCGTACTGGCCCTGTTCACCCGGTTCCTGTGGCGGCGCGCCGCCCGCCGTGTCATCTCCCAGGGAGGCTGAGACCGTGAACGCCGTCCGGATCGCGTGGCGGGTCACGCGCCTCAACTTCCGTGCCCAGCTGGAGTACCGCACCGAGTTCCTGATGATGATCGCGGTCGGCGCGATCTGGCAGGTGTCGGTGCTCGTGTTCGCCACGGTACTGCTGACCCGGTTCACCGGCATGGGCGGCTGGAACAGCTCGGACGTCCTGCTGATCCCGGCGACGCGCATGCTCGCGCACGGGTTGTTCGTGCTGGTGCTGGGCCGGATCCACGCGCTGGGCCGGTTCATCCAGGAGGGCGTGATCGACACCTACCTGGTCCGCCCGATGCCGGTCCACCGCCAGGTCCAGCTGCAGTTCTTCCCCACCAACGCCATCGGCGACCTCACGGTGGCGGCGGGTCTGATGGTGGGCGCGATCGCCCGCAGCGACCTGGACTGGACGGCCGGCCGGATCACGTACCTGGTCGCCGCGGTGTTCGGCGGCATGCTGCTGGAAGCGGCCCTGTTCACCGTGGTGGCCTGCGCCTCCCTGCGCTTCCCGGCCGCCGACTACTGGGGCCGCTGGCTGGAGGAACTCCTCGGCACGTTCGGGAGCTACCCGCTGAACGTGCTGCCCAGGGCGGTGGGCGGCCTGCTCACCTTCGGCCTCCCCCTCGCCTTCGTCGCCTACTTCCCCGCCGCCGTCCTCACCGGCCACGGCCACGACACCGGCGTCCCGTACTGGCTGGCGGCGGCCTCCCCCCTGATCGGACTGCTGGCGTACCTGGCGGCGCGGCTGCTGTGGAAGTGGAGCCTGAACCACTACACGGGGGTGAACGGCTGACGGTGTCTTAGGGGGCCTGCACTATGCCCACCCGGGCCGCGCGGCCTGATCGGGTGCTCATGGTGAAAGGACCCCTTAGGCTCGCTGCCCATGAACGAGGGACGTGCACTGGCCTACGCCGCCGAGGGCGCCGTGTGGTCCCGGCTCGCCGGGCTCCTGCCGAGGGCCGAGGACGTGGCGGAGGTCCAGGCGTGCTGGGACATCGGGGAGCAGGAGGGCGGGCTCGACCTGCTGGTGAGGAGGCTGCTCGAACAGGGCGTGCGCCTGGCGGAGTCGAGTCGCGCGGAGATCGCGGTGATGGCGGAGCAGTGGAGTGAGTGGGACGCGCTGGGGGCCGGGATCGTCGCGTGTCCGGCCGTGCCGACCGGGGACGCCTCGCTGCGGGTGTTCGAGGACGGCGCCGCGGAGCTGGTGCCCGTGCGGTCCGTGCTGCCGGAGCACCCGTCCGAGCGGACGTTCCTCGTGCCCTGGATCGCCTGTGCGCGCTGCGGCCGGACACTGGCCCGCACCCATGTGCGCGAGGAATGGGCGAACTTGTCGTACCTGCCGGAGTCGTACGTGGTGTTCGCGCCCGGCCGTGACCTCCTGGCGCAGCGACATCGAGCAGGTGCCGGCCATGGCGACGCAGGCCAGGAACGCCGCGCTCAGGGCGGCCACGACGAGCACGTCACGCGTCCAGCCCAGTCCGGCGAAGGCCAGTCCGCACACGGCGATCGAACCGCTCCACGTCGGCCCGAAGCCGAACCGACGGCGGACCCGGGCCACGAGCAGGGAGCCGGCGACCGTGCCGAGCGCGCCGGCCGCCATGACCGCGCCGACGATGCCGTCGTCGTGGCCGAGGTCGTGCTTGAGGTGGTAGATGACCAGGTCGGTCAGGCCGAGGGTGAGGAAGCTGAAGGCGAACAGCAGGACGGTCAGCGCGCGCAGCACCGGATGCCCGTACAGGAAGCCCACCCCGGCGCGCAGGTCCTGCCACAGCCCGGTCCGCCGCGCCGCCCGCTCGTCGTCGGCGGGGCGCCGCCGTAGTCGTACCGCGGCCAGACAGGCCGCCGAGACGCCGAAGCTGGCCGCGTCCACGCCGACGGCCGCGGCCGGGCCGGTCCACGCGGCGACCACACCCGCGCCCAGTGGTCCGAGCACACCCGCCGCGGCGGCGGTCGCGTTGAGCCGCCCGTTGGCCTCGGTGAGGCGGGCGGTGCCGACCAGGCCGCGTACGACGGTGACATAGCCGACGGCGAAGAGCATGCCGACGGCCTCGCCCAGCGGCAGGACCACGTACAGCAGCCCGACGTGCGGCCCGAAGAGCCACACCAGGGGGATCACCCCGTACAGCACCATGCGGACGAGATCGCAGCCGATGAGGAGCCTGCGCCGGTCCACCCGGTCGACCACGGCCCCCGCGAACAAGGCCGCCACGACCGAGGCCGCCCCGCCGACGGCCGTGAGCAGACCCATCCTGGCGAGCGACCCGGTGGCCTGGAGCACCAGCAGGGGCAGCGCGATCATGGCGAAGGAGTCGCCCAGGAAGGAGAGGGTCTGCGCGGTCCAGAAGACCGTGAAGTCCCGTTGCCGCCAGAGAGGTCGCCGAGGTAACGGGCCGGTGTCCCGGGTGCCGTCGAGCGGCTCGTCCTCTTTGTGCGCCCCGTGCGTCACCCCGCACCCTTCCCCCGTCCGCGGCCACCTTCCCCGGCCACCTTCCCCGGCCACCTTATGTCGCCGGGTGACGGCTCGCGGCGGTCAATGACCTGGGGGCGGGGCCGAATCGAGACAGGTTGTGCGCATGCGCAGCGCGGCGTTTCTGCCGGGCGGTTTCACATGCGAGAAAACCCTTCCTAGTACCCCGGTTTCGCAGGGCCATGCAGGATCGTCACCGTCCCGATCACAGTGGCTCAGGACATGCCCCGAGCTTTGTTGCAGGGATGGAGCGTGGGATAGCCTGCGGCGTATTTTTCTCATCGCGCAGATCCGTGAACTGCGGAAATGCATGCACGAAAACGGGCCACGGAGTGATCGGCCCGGAGGGGTTCCGAGTCCTCGGCTGTGAGGGCTCTTGGGGAGCGGAACGAGGGTGCGCATGACCAGCAACAGCACCGGAGTCGTCGACGCGGCCTGGGGTGATCAGGAGTTGCGTCAGCTTCTGGCCGGCCTGACGGCCGTCCGGGACGGAGATTTCGGCACCCGCCTGCCGGACGACGCCGACGGCCTCATGGGCGACATCGCCAAGGTCTTCAACGGCATGGTGGACCAGTTGTCCGTGTTCACCTCGGAAGTCACCCGGGTGGCCCGCGAGGTCGGCACCGAGGGCACCCTCGGCGGGCAGGCCCAGGTGCCGGGTGTCTCGGGCACCTGGGCCGACCTGACGGACTCGGTCAACGCCATGGCGGGCAACCTGACCACCCAGGTCCGCGACATCGCCCAGGTGGCGACGGCGGTCGCCAAGGGCGACCTCTCCCAGAAGATCGACGTACCCGCGCGCGGCGAGATCCTCCAGCTGAAGGAGACCGTCAACACGATGGTCGACCAGCTGTCCGCGTTCGCCGACGAGGTCACCCGGGTCGCTCGCGAGGTCGGCAGCGAGGGACGCCTCGGCGGGCAGGCCCAGGTGCCGGGCGTGGCCGGGGTCTGGCGCGACCTCACCGACTCCGTGAACCACATGGCGGGCAACCTCACCAGCCAGGTGCGCTCCATCGCGCAGGTGACCACGGCGGTGGCGCAGGGCGACCTCTCGCAGAAGATCACCGTCGACGCGCGCGGCGAGATCCTGGAACTCAAGTCCACCATCAACACGATGGTCGACCAGCTGTCCGCGTTCGCCGACGAGGTCACCCGCGTCGCCCGCGAGGTCGGCACCGAGGGACGCCTCGGGGGCCAGGCGGACGTCAAGGGCGTCAAGGGGACCTGGCGGGATCTCACCGACTCGGTGAACTTCATGGCGGGCAACCTCACCGGCCAGGTCCGCAACATCGCGCTGGTGGCGACCGCGGTCGCCAAGGGCGACCTCTCGCAGAAGATCACCGTCGACGCGCGCGGCGAGATCCTGGAGCTGAAGAACACCATCAACACGATGGTCGACCAGCTGTCCGCCTTCGCCGACGAGGTCACCCGGGTCGCCCGCGAGGTCGGCACCGAGGGACGCCTCGGTGGGCAGGCCCAGGTGCGGGGCGTGTCGGGCACCTGGAAGGACCTCACCGACAACGTCAACGTGATGGCGTCGAACCTGACCGGCCAGGTCCGCTCCATCGCCCAGGTCGCCACCGCCGTGGCGCGCGGCGATCTGTCGCAGCGGATCACGGTCGAGGCCAAGGGCGAGGTCGCGGCGCTGGCGGACGTCATCAACACGATGGTCGACACGCTGTCGGCGTTCGCCGACGAGGTCACCCGGGTCGCCCGCGAGGTCGGCACCGAGGGACGCCTCGGCGGGCAGGCGCACGTGCCGAACGTGGCGGGCACCTGGAAGGACCTCACCGACAACGTCAACTCGATGGCCAACAACCTCACCGGCCAGGTGCGCAACATCGCGCTGGTGACGACCGCGGTGGCCAGGGGCGACCTGTCGAAGAAGATCGACGTGGACGCGCGCGGCGAGATCCTCGAGCTCAAGACGACGATCAACACGATGGTCGACCAGTTGTCCGCCTTCGCCGACGAGGTCACCCGCGTCGCCCGCGAGGTCGGCACCGAGGGACGTCTCGGCGGTCAGGCCGAGGTGGAGGGCGTGTCGGGCACCTGGAAGCGCCTGACGGAGAACGTGAACGAGCTGGCGGGCAACCTGACCCGGCAGGTCCGCGCGATCGCCGAGGTCGCGAGCGCCGTCGCCGAGGGGGACCTGACCCGTTCGATCACGGTGGACGCGTCCGGCGAGGTCGCCGAGCTCAAGGACAACATCAACTCCATGGTGGAGTCCCTGCGCGAGACCACCCGGGCCAACCAGGAGCAGGACTGGCTCAAGACGAACCTCGCCCGGATCTCGGGCCTGATGCAGGGCCATCGCGACCTGCCCGTGGTCGCCGAGCTGATCATGGACGAGCTGGTGCCGCTGGTGTCGGCCCAGTACGGCGCCTTCTACCTGGCCGAGGACGGCGACGGCCGGCCCGAGCTGCGGCTCGTCGGCTCCTACGGCTACCCCGACGACGACTCCCGTCCCGCCCGGATCCCCTTCGGCCGCACCCTGGTCGGCCAGGCCGCGCGCAGCCGGCGCACCATCACCGTGGACGAGCTGCCGCCGGACTACGTGACCATCTCCTCCGGTCTCGGCCAGGTGGTGCCGACCGCGCTGGTGCTGCTGCCCATCGTGGTCGAGGGCCAGGTCCTCGGTGTCATCGAGCTGGCGTCGGTCACCCCGTTCACGCAGACCCACCAGGACTTCCTGGCCCAGCTGATGGAGACCATCGGCGTCAACGTCAACACCATCGTGGCCAACGCCCGTACCGACGAGCTGCTCGTCGAGTCGCAGCGCCTTACGGGTGAACTGCAGTCCCGTTCCGCCGAGTTGCAAGTGCAGCAGGAGGAACTCCAGCGCTCCAACGCGGAACTGGAGGAGAAGGCCTCGCTGCTGGCCGCCCAGAACCGGGACATCGAGGCGAAGAACCTGCAGATCGAGCAGGCGCGGCAGGAGCTGGAGACCCGGGCCCAGCAGCTGTCGCTGGCGTCGAAGTACAAGTCGGAGTTCCTGGCGAACATGAGCCACGAGCTGCGCACCCCGCTCAACAGCCTGCTCATCCTGGCCCAGTTGCTGGCCCAGAACCCCTCGCGCAACCTCACCCAGAAGCAGGTCGAGTACGCGCAGATCATCCACTCCGCCGGTTCGGACCTGCTCCAGCTGATCAACGACATCCTCGATCTGTCGAAGGTCGAGGCCGGGAAGATGGACGTCACCCCGGAGCGGGTGGCGCTGCGGCAGCTCATCGAGTACGTCGAGGCCACCTTCCGGCCGATGACGACGCAGAAGAGCCTCGACTTCACGGTGACGACCGCGCCCGGCGCTCCCGCGGACCTGCTCACGGACGACTCCCGGCTGCGCCAGGTGCTGCGCAACCTGCTGTCGAACGCGGTGAAGTTCACCGAACGGGGCAGCGTGGAGCTGAGCATCGAACCGGCGGCGGACGACGCGGTGCCCGAGGGCGTGATGCGGGGCGGGGCCGTGGTGGCATTCCGGGTGCGGGACACCGGTATCGGCATCCCGGAGCAGCACCTGGAGACGATCTTCGGCGCCTTCCAGCAGGCGGACGGCACGACGAGCCGCAAGTACGGCGGAACGGGCCTGGGCCTGTCCATCACGCGGGAGATCGCCCATCTGCTCGGCGGTGCCGTCACGGTGGACAGCACACCCGGCCAGGGCAGCACGTTCACGCTGTTCCTGCCGGTGGCCCGGGCCGACTTCGAGGAGGTGCTCACTCACGGCCGGCCCCCCGAGCGGCTGTCGGACGAGGCCCTTCCCGAGGGGGCGTCCACGGCGGCGCCGGTGGCGCAGATCGGTCCGGGGCCGCGGCCCCGGCGGCTGCTCATCGTGGAGGAGCGGCCGCGCGGTCTGCTGACGCTGGTCGCGGAGAGCGTCGTGACCGATCTGACGCACGGCCGGGAGGACGGTGGGCCGCGGCCGTCGGTCGACATCATCACCGCCGTCGGGGCGCAGGAGGCGGCCGGTGCCCTCGCGGCCGAACCGTGCCACTGCGTGGTCGTGGAGCTGGGTCTGCGCGACGGGGAAGCGTCGCGGTTCCTGCAAGCCCTGGAGGGCGACTCGGCGCTGGCGAGCGTGCCGGTGCTGGTGCACAACGGTCACCGCTCGGACGCGTCCCTGGAGGAGACGCTGCGGTCCGGCTCCTCGGGAGGGGCACTGGAGTTCCTGTCCAGCCTCGACGAACTGCGCGAGCGCATCGCCCTGCACCTGGCGGCCGAGGAGCCCGGTGAGGTGCTGTCCCTGGTGAGGACCGAGGAATCGCCGAGTCTGGCGCCGCACCCCCTGGACGTGCCGCCGGCTGGGCGTACGGTCCTGGTGGTCGACGACGACGCGCGCAACCTCTTCGCGCTCAGCGGGATCCTGGAGCTGCACGGCTTCCGGGTGCTGCACGCCGAGAACGGGCGGAGAGGGATCGAGGCCCTGGTGGACAACCCGGACGTCGCGCTCGTGCTGATGGACGTGATGATGCCGGAGATGGACGGTTACACCGCGACCGCCGAGATCCGCAGGATGCCGCAGTACGCCGAGCTGCCCATCATCGCGGTGACGGCGAAGGCGATGCCCGGCGACCGGGAGAAGAGCCTCGCCTCGGGCGCCAGCGACTACGTCACCAAGCCGGTCGACACGCACGACCTCATCGCGTGCGTCCGCCGCTGGCTGCCCGCGTGAGCCCGCCGCCGCCCGTCCGGCGCGTCGGCTCGGCGCCCGTCCCGCACAGCGGCGGGGCGCCGGCCCCGTGCGCCGGTCGGGCGGCCACGCCGTACACCGGCAGGCCGGGCGCCCCGCAGCGTCTCCCGTTCCGCGCGCCAGCGCGCTCAAGCCGAGGAGCCTCCACACCGTGAGCATGTCCGAGCAGCCGCCCGAAACGGGTCCGGACGGCGAGCCGCGGCTCGAACCCTCCACCACCCCGCCCTCTTCCACCGTGCCGGTGCTCCCCGACGACCCCGCCTCGCAGCTCGTGTCCCCGGAGGGGCCACCCGCGGATCCCGTGGGCGCCACGCCCGCCTCACCGGTGGGCCGGCTGGCGGCGACCGTGGAACGGCTCAGCCGGGAGGTGCGGGCCGCGCAGGCGGAGGCCGAGGGGCGTGCCCTGATCGAGCTCGCCAAGGGCATCCTGGTCGAACGGCTGGGGTGCGGACCCGCCCAGGCCGCCCGGCAGTTGGCCGAGCTGGCCGAGCAGGCGCAGCTGACTCCCCTGGAGTTCGCGGTCGACGTCATCAACCAGGCCGCCCGGGACCGGATGTCCGAGGTGACGGACGCGTTCCTCGCCGCCACCCGGGCCGCCGACGGGGCGGAGGCCGACTCGGTCGCCGTACGCCTGCGCGCGGCCGAGAGCGGCGCGCTGGCCGCGGACGACACGCAGGCGGTCGCCGACGCCCTGCTGGAGCAGGCGCTGCGGCCGCTCGGCGCGGTGGCGGTGGCGATCTGGGCCGCCGGGCACGACGGTTCGCTCACCCTGGCCGGCAGCGCCGGGTTCTCCCCGGCCGAGGCCACGCGCTGGCGTTACGTCCCCCCGGACGTGGCGACGGTGGCCCGGTCCGGACTCACCGAACGCGCGGGACAGTGGATCACGTCCCTCGGGAAGGCCGGGCTGCCCAGCATCGGGCTGCACCAGCATCCGGAGGGCGGCCGGGCCGCCCTGCCCGCGGGCGTCGGCGGGCGTATCCACGGGGTGCTGGAGATCGCCTGGCCGACACCCCTGTCGAAGCAACCCCCGCAGATCGTCCGCCAGTTGGAGGCCCTGGCCGAGCTGTGCGCGCACACGCTGGAGACGTACACCCTGCTGCAGGGTCCCAGCCACGAGCCGCGTCTGCTGCCCGACGCCGCGGAGCTGATGGACCTGGCGGACGGGCTGCACGACCCGGCCCTCGTGCTGGTGCCGCACCTCGACGGCGCGGGGCAGCTGGTGGACTTCCGCATCCAGCACGTCAACAGCCGCTTCCTGGACCCGGCCGGAAGGCCTCGGGCGATGGTGAGCGGCGCGCTCCTGCTGGAGGCGTACCCGATCGCGGCCGGGGAGAGCGAGCTGTTCCAGCGCGTCGAGCGGGTGTACGCCACCGGTGAGCCGTTCCGGGCCCGCCGGATGAACCTCACCGCCCTCGTCGACCAGGTGCCACTGTCGGCGGTCGCGGACATCAGCATCAGCCGGCACGGCTCCGCCGTCCTGTTCATCTGGCGCATCGAGGACGAGACGGCCCGGCTGGCGAGTCTGCTCCAGCACGCCCAGCGCCTGGGCCGCATCGGTGGCTTCGAGCAGCATGTGCTGACCGGTGAGATCACCTGGAACGGGCAGCTGTTCGACCTGTTCGGGCGGCCGCAGTCGAGCACCCCGGTGCCTCTGGAGGAGCTGCCGGCGCATGCCCACGCGGACGACGGTGTCTCCATCCGTCGCTTCCTGCGCACGCTGCTGCACCAGCGGCGGCCGGCGTCCGCCGCCTTCCGGCTCCAGCGGCCGGACGGGGTGACCCGGCACATCCGGGTCGTCGCGGAACCGGTCCTCGACACCGACGGCCGGTTGCTGCTGGTGCGCGGCGCCTGCCAGGACATCTCGGCCCAGCACTGGACCGAGGTGGCGCTCGCCGCCACCCGTGACCAGCTGGCCCACACCGAGCAGCAGGCCACCGAACGCAACCGGCTGGCCCTGCAGTTGCAGCACGCCATCATGCCGCCCACGCAGGCACCGTTGCGGGTGCCCGACCTCCAGGTGGCGGTCCGCTACCGGCCCGCGGAGACCGAGCAGTTGGTGGGCGGCGACTGGTACGACGCCGTCGTCCTGCCGTCCCGGATGGTGCTGCTGTGCGTGGGAGACGTGGCCGGGCACGGCATCGAGGCCGCGACCAGCATGGTCGTCCTGCGCAACGCGCTGCGCGGCCTGGCGGTGACCGGGGCCGGGCCGGGCCAGTTGCTGTCGTGGCTCAACATCGTGGCGCACAACCTGACGGGCGGCATCACCGCGACGGCGGTGTGCGGTCTGTACGACCCGGAGCGGCGCACGCTCCGCTGGGCCAGGGCGGGCCATCTGCCGCCCGTGCTCGTGCGGGACCGCGAGGCGGCTCCCCTGCCCCTGGTCAAGGGGATGCTGCTCGGCGTACTGCCCGAGGTCACCTACGAGGAGGAAGAGCTCCAACTGAACGGCGAGGACACCTTGTTGATGTACACGGACGGTTTGATCGAGCGCCGTGACCGTTCCGTCGAGGAGTCCCTCACCCACCTCCTCACCGCCGCCCGCGCCGCTCCCACCACCCTCGACCAGCAGCTCGACCGACTGCTGACCTACAGCAGGTCGGACACCGACGACGACACGTGCATCGTGGGGATCCGGGTGGGGTGACGCGCGAGTTCACCTGTTCCTTCGAACAATTCGGCCTGCGCGAGCGTATGACCCTTCAGCGCGCCGAGTCGGGGAAGCGGCTCGGCGCGCACCCTCCCCTCCGGCCGGACAGTCCCGCCATTGCATTAGGCTGCTTCCTAGATCTCCTAGGTTTCTGCGTACGCAAGGCGGTGGCCCCATGCCCAGAGCCGGCCTCACGACCGAGCGGGTCGTCGCGGCGGCGGCCGATCTCGCGGACGAGGTCGGCTTCGAGAACGTGACGGTCTCCGCGCTGGCGCGCCGTTTCGGCGTGAAGGACGCGAGCCTGTACTCGCACGTCAGGAATCTCGGCGACCTGCGCACCCGCATCGCCTTCCTGGCGGGCGGCGAGATGATCGACCGGATCGCCGCGGCCGTCGCCGGACGGGCCGGCAAGGACGCGCTGGCCGCGTTCGCGGACGCCTACCGCGCATACGCCCTTGAGCACCCGGGCCGGTACGCGGCGACGCAGATCCGCATCGACCAGGCCCTCGTCGCCGAGTCTCCCGCCCTGCGCCGCACCGCCGAGATCACCTACGGCATGCTCCGCGCCTACGGCCTCACCGAACCCGACCTCACCGACGCCGTCCGCCTGTTGCGCAGCACCTTCCACGGCTACTGCGCCCTGGAGGCCACCGGCGCGTTCGCTGCCCCGCGCGACGTACGCAGGTCCTGGGACCGGGCGATCGACGCCCTGCACGTCTCACTGACCCACTGGCCTCCCGAGGAGGAGCCCCATGACTGACGCAACGGACCACTACGACGTACGCGGCAGCGGACCCGTACTTCTGATCATCCCCGGTGGCGCGGGCCACCCCATGGGGCTGGGCCCCCTGACGGACGCCCTCGCCGGCCGCTTCACCGTCGTCACCTACGACCCCCTGGGCCTCGCCCACGGTCGCCTCGGCGAGCCGGTCGGCGACCAGCGCGTCGAGGACTGGAGCGAGGGCGCCCACCGCGTCCTGGACGCCGTGCTCGCCGACGGCGACTCCGCCTTCGTCCTCGGCACCAGTGCCGGCGCCGTCGCCGCCCTCGACCTGCTCGCCCGCCACCCCGACCGACTCGGCCGGGTGGTCACCCACGAGCCGCCGGTCGTCGGGATCCTGCCGGACGGGGCGGAGCGACAGGCCGAGTTCCGTGCCGTGTGCGACGCCTACGACACGGCCGGCCTGGACGCGGCGGCCCGGCGCATGACCGCGGTGCTGGCAGGACAGCAGCCGGAGGACGACGACACCGAGCCGCGCCCCCTGCCCCGGTCGGAGGAGTTGAGCAACCCCATGGCTCTCTCCCTCCGCCATGTCCTGCGCCCGTTCACGGCATACACCCCCGCCACCGACCTCCCCGGCATACAGCTCACCGTCGCCGCGGGCGCCGACTCACGCGGCCAACTGCTGCACCGCACCGCCGAGCTCCTCGCCGCGTCCACGCACAGCGAGTTCGTCGAGTTCCCGGGCGGCCATATGGGCACGCTCCAGCATCCCGCCGCCTTCGCCGAGCGGCTGACGGAGACGTTGAAGATCTAGCGCTCGCCTTCTTGACCCGACGCCACCCGCGCAATAGACATGCACATGACCAAAGGGGGGTCGGGCGTGGACACGCCAAGGGGAAAACGCGCGGTCCGGCGTGAGAAGCCGCCTCACGAATGAGTGGGACCGGCCCCGCACAGCCAAGCAAGGGGGAACAGTGAGGAAAGTCAGGTCTGTACTCACGGCCACTGTGCTCACGGCGGCCGGGATGATGCTCGTCGGCCCGGTACCGACGGCGTCCGCGTCGACGCCGGACGGCGCCGTCGCCACCCTCGGACAGCGGACGGTCAACCTCAAGCACGACGGCTGGGGCGACGCCCGCAGCTGCGTGGTGTACTCCAAAACGAAGGTGCGCTGCTTCAAGACCCACGAAGAGGCGGACAAGGCGCTGGGCTACTCCCGCGCCACGGATCCCCTGCTGCGCGGGAGGGCGGACGTCCGGGCCCTGCCGGCCTGCGCGGACGGCTGGACCTGCCTGTACGAACACAGCAACGGCGGCGGACGTCGGCTGATCTTCCGGGACTACTACTGGCAGGACCTCAACCAGTACGACTTCAACGACAAGACGTCGTCCTGGCGCAACCGCCAGTCGAACTCGTACGCCTGGCTCGCCGAGCACGAGGGCGGACGCGGCGGCCAGATCTCCATCAGCCCCAACTCCTACAGCTCCAACCTCGGCGCCTACAACGACTGGGCGAGTTCAGTGGCCGCCTGACGGCGGTCCACCACCAGGAACGGAGCCGCCAGTCGGTGGCGGGCCGGCCTCCTCGCAGCCGCGAGCGGGCCGGCCCGTCACCGGGAGCTCGAAGTCCCCCGCCGACCGAGAGCCTGTACGTCGTCGTACGTCGGTGTCCCGCCCCGCGGCACCCGCCCCGCCCGGATGTCGGCGACCGCCTCCAACGCGGCCCCCAGGGCTCGCCGGTAGAGCAGCGAGCCCAGGCTCACACGACGGACCCCGAGGTCGGCGAGCCGGTGGAGGCCGGGTCCGGTCGGTGAGTAGAGGATGTTGAGCGGGGTGCCGTCGAGGTGGTCCACGAGGGCGGCGATCCGGCCCGGATCGGTGAGGCCGGGGACGAACACGCCGTCGGCGCCCGCCTGTCGGTAGGTGTCGACGCGGGCGAGGGTCTCCTTCTCGTCGCCCTCGCCCAACCAGTACGTGTCCGTGCGGGCGTTGACGAAGAGACCGGGTGCCGCCGACTTCACCGCGGTGACCTTCGCGGCGTGCCGGTCGGCGGGACCGAGTCCGTCCTCCAGGTTGATGCCGACGGCCCCCACGGCCGCCAGTTCCCGGGCGAACTCGCCCACGTCGTCGGGATCCTCGCTGAAACCGCCCTCCGCGTCGACGGAGAGCATGAAGGGCGCCGTACCGAGGGCGAGGGCCAGCCTCAGGGTCTCGTCCCGGGCCGCGGACGCCCCGTCGGGCAGCCCCGCTGCCGCCGCCACGCCGAGGCTCGTCGTACCGACCGCGTGGAAGCCCTGCCCCGCCAGGGCCAGCGCGGAGGCGTGGTCCCAGGCGTTGGGCAGGAGGAGAGGTTCGTCGGCGCGGTGAAGGGCGGCGAAGGGAGTCACGAGAGATCCCCCACGGCGTCGGCGTAGTACTCCGACCCCCTGAGATGCAGGGCCAGTTCACGGAAGCTCCAGCCCTCGCCGGGCGAGGCGTCCAGTTGCTCGTCGGTCAGCGCGTCCAGACGGTTGGCCCAGATCCGCGCGAGCCGGGTGAGGCGGCTGCGTGCCTCGTCGAGGTCCTGCTGGGTGAAGGGCGCGAGATCCGCCTCGCTGGTCAGGGCGGAGGCGTGCCAGTGGTCCGGCCGCGGTTCCTCCCCCGCCAGCCGTGCCTCCATCTCCGCCAGGTGGTCGACCAAGTGATCGGCGACCCTGCGGATCGCCTTGTGCGGGGTGTACACACGGTCGTCGACGTGTGCGGGCTCGCCGTCCCAGGCGGTCCAGGTGGCGGCGAGGGCGAGCACGTGGTCGACCATGCCGGTGACGGCCCGGGCCGGTGTCTCCTGCGGGTTGTCGGTCATACCGGCACGCTAGGTCCCGCTCGTTTCGGCGGCGGCCGAACGATGGGGGCTCAGGCTGCGCCTTCCCGCTCCCCCGCGCTCCGCTCCACGCAGAACTCGTTGCCCTCCGGGTCCGCGAGGGTCACCCAGCCCGTGCCGTCCGGCCTGCGCTGGTCGGAGAAGAGGGTCGCGCCGAGAGCGAGCAGGCGGTCGACCTCCTCGTCGCGAGTGCGGTCCTGGGGCTGGAGGTCGACGTGGACGCGGTTCTTGACGGTCTTGCGCTCCGGCACGGTGACGAAGAGCAGGCCGGCGCCCTCGATCAGCGCCTCCTCGTCGCCGGGCTGGTCGTCCTCGTGCAGGGGCTGCCCCAGGACCTGGGACCAGAAGGTGGCGAGGGCGTAGGCGTCGGCGCAGTCGATCGTCGTGTGACGGATGGCGGAAGTCATGCGGGGATTGTTGTGCACCGGTGATCAGCGGACAACGGGAAGCAGATCATCCGGCCAAAGGAAAGCAATTCCGGCCACGAGAGGCAACCATTCCGGCCGATGCGGTCACTTCAGTGCATGACCTCAGCAAGACACACCAGCACCACCAGCAACACCGGCCATCGCCGTGTCCGGGGCGCCCGTAAGCCCCTGATCGCGGGTCTCGCCGCCACCGCCGCCCTCGTCGGAGCGTGGTACGCGACGGCGGGCGCCGCCCCGGCCACCGCCGACGACCTCACCGTCACCACCACGGCCGTAGGCCTGACCGCCAAGTTCCCGTACCTTTCGGCGGGTTACAACAACACCCGTGAGTGGACGCGCACCGCGACCGCCGTCGCCCCCAACGGCACGCTCCGCGTGGCCTGGCCCGCCGCCGACGGCATCCACGTCACCCCGCTCACCGCCGCCGGGAAGCGCTCCGGCGCGGACACCGTCGTCAAGGGCACCAAGGAGGTCGGCGGGCTGGTCGCGCACAACGACGGCTTCGCACTGCTCACCCGGGTGGCCGACACGAACAAGTGGAAGGAGACCGCGGCCGCGATCGTCCGCTACACGGGCGGCAAGCAGGCCTGGCGCACCAAGCTCACCTCCACCGCCTCCCACGACACCGCTCCGCTGCTGGACGGCCAACTCACCTGGAACGGCAGCAAGTACGGCGCCTACTTCGTCGTGCACGGCGCGGGCGGTTTCACCGACGGCCACTACGGCGACAAACTGTCGTACGTCAGCGCCAAGGGCGCCGAGCTCAGCGGCGGCTGGGCCTGGGGATGCAGCCACAACGAGGGCATCGCCCTGCACCCCGAGAAGACCGGCGCCTTCACCTCCCTCTGCTTCGACGACTGGCGCTCGGGCCTCTTCGTCTCCACCGGGATCGGGGCCCCGGACAACGCCCCGGTCGTACAGCGGGAGCAGTGCTGGGCGGGGTACTGCGGCGGTACCTTCCCCGGTCGGACGGGCGACCTGGTGAAGTCGGCGAGCGGCCGCTACGCCACCGCCTTCGCCTCGCGCGGCGCCGCCTCGGCGAAGAAGAACCCGGACGACTCCAGCGGACGCGGCTGGACGGTGAAGCCCCTGACGAGCACCCACCAGGTGGCCGTCGCCTTCCTCAAGAACCGCAACTCCGGGCCGGGCAAGGCCGTCCGCCTCACCGACGCACCGGGCACGGAACACGTCAACGTCCACCTCGCCCCGTACGGCAAGGACCGGCTCCTGCTGTCCTGGGAGTCGATCAAGAACGCCAAGTGCAAGGACGGCACCTGCACCGGCACCTTCACGGGCACCCATCTGCGTCTCATCGACTGGAACGGCACGTTCCAGAGCCCGGACAAGGTGGTCAACGCCCGTGTCGGCGGTGACATCGCGGTCCTCAAGGACGGAACCCTGACCTGGGCGTACGCCCCCATCACCCCGACCTACGCCACCCTCCTCACGGGCGCCTCGCCGACCACGACCACGCTGCGCATCGCCCGCCTCAAGCCCTGACCGAGGTCACTCCGTCGCCGTGGACGGTACGAGGTCCGGCGAGACGACAGCGCCGTCCGTCAGCCGGACCCGTACCTCCGGACCACCGACCCAGCTCACCTGGAGTTCGTCCGCCCCCGCCACCCGCACGGCCACCGTCTCCTGCAGCGGCGAGGGGTCCCGCTCGGCCGTGAGCCGGGCGAGGGCGACGAAGAGCGTGGCGTCCTCGGAGGTGACTCCGGTGAGCTCGTCGGTGAGGGCGACGGCGGGCCGCAGTTCGGCTCGGACACCGTCCCCGGCCGCCCAGCCGGTGACACGCACCGAAGTCCCGGCAGCCGCTCCCGCCACGAGATGGGCCCGCACCTCCACAGCACCACGCGCGAGCACGAGGCTCGTCACCCGCGCTCCCCCGCCCGCCGTGTGGCGGGAGGCCACCCAGCCGTCGCCCACGCCCAGCGGCTCGATCTCCGTACGGCTCGGATCGTCCGCGACGATCACACTGTTGTCGTACGACGGAGCGGGCCCCGTCGCCGTCGAGTAGGCGAGGCGGGTGTAGTACGGGTCGTAGCGGACGTCCTCGCTGCCGTGGTTGTGGAGGCGGACAAGGCCGTCCGAACTCGTCGACTGAAGAAGCCAGTTGGGCGCGACGATCGGTGTGACGGCGTCGGCGCGCTCGGCCGGCCCCGGTTCCTCGGCGGCCGTCCACACCTCGTGGTCCGCGGGGAGGAGCAGGCCGATGAAGCCCTTGCTCGCCCAATAGGGGGACGCGGGGCCCGAATAGCCCTGCAGGACCTTCTCGTCGGGGCCGTGCCAGCCCAGGGTGAGCAGGCCGCGCTCGTCGACCGCGCCGCGCTCCAGGAAGTACTTCAGCGCGCCGGACGCCAGCCGCCTCGTCTCGCCCGGGGACAGTGGCGTACGGCCCGTCAGCGCGCCCAGCCACAGCGGAACCGTCGTCGCGAACCGGTAGGTCAGGGAGCGGCCCTGGTGCATCGGGGCGCCGTCGGCGCCGAACAGGCGGGCGTAGTCCTCCAGATGCCGCGCGAGCCGACCCCCGTACAGCTCCAGCAGCCTCTCGTCCTGGGCCAGCCACGCGTGCAGCACCGGGTACAGGTGCATCGCCCAGCCGTTGTAGTAGTCGAACTTGCGGCCGTCGCCGTCGGTGTACCAGCCGTCGGCGACGTACCACTCCTCGATGCGCTCGAGCCCCCGGTCGATCGCCTTGCGGGACTCCTCGGTCTCGTAACCGATGTCCTGGAGGAAACCGCCGACGGTGACCGGGAACAGCTCCCAGTTGCAGGGCCAGGGTTCGGCACTCAGAGCGTCCCCGAGCCAGGCCGCCGCCCGCTGCCGTACGCCTTCGTCGAGCCGGTCCCACAGCAGCGGCCGGGTCAGCCGCAGGGCGAGGGCGATCGACGCCGCCTCGACCAGCGGCTGGCTGCGGTCCTCGATGCGGGGCCAGACGCCGAGGACGCCGGCCGCGAGTCCGTCGGCGTAGCGCTGCAGCGCCGTCTCGTCGCGGCGGAAGGCCGCGAGGAGCAGCGTACGGGCGTAGCCCTCCAGACCGTCGGAGAGCCGCCCGGACCAGCTCTGCCGGTCGCCGGGAAGGTGGTAGAGGGCGCGGTCCTCGGTGGCGTACGGCTCGACGGCCGCGAGCAGGGCGTCGGCGGCCGCCTCCCAGTGGGCCCGGGTGTAGCCGGTGCGCGGGCTGAGGGTGCGGTGTTCCGGGGGCAGGTGCATCGCGTCTCTCTTCTTGCTTCTTGCCTTGCGTGTTCAAGACCTGGGACGCCCCGGTTCCGGTCGAGGCGCCCCAGGGGATCTATCCCACCCCGACCTGGCCCTTCGGCACCAGACGCAGGGCGGCCAGTTCGTCGCGGACCAGACCCGCGTAGACCGTGGCCCCGTGGACGGAGGTGTGGGTGTTGTCGCGCTTCTCGTTGTAGAGGTACAGCGCCTTGGAGCCCTCGACGCCCAGGGACTCCACCAGTGCCTTCGTCTTCGCGGTGAGGTCGATCAGGGGCACGTCATGGGCCGCGGCGACGGAGCGGATGACGGCCGGGTGGTCGACACCGAGGCCGTTGACCAGGAGCGCCGTGTTGTTGTTCAGGGTGCCGTCGGCGTTGAACCAGCGCCGCACGATGGGGGTGACGAGGACGGGCTTGCCGCCCTTCTCGCGCACGCCCGCGACCAGGGCCTCCAGGTTGGCCCGGTAGGTCGTCTCGTCGGTGGTCTTGTCGTTGTGGGCGAGCTGGATCAGGACCAGGTCACCGCGGTGGATCCGCGGCTGGACGGTGGCCCAGAGCTGCGGGTTCGCCAGGTAGGTGACCGTGCTCTCGCCGGAGTCGGCGTAGTTGGCGACGGAGACGCCCTTGCGCAGGTACTGGGGCAGCTGCTGGCCCCAGCCGGAGTACGGGTCGCCGGGCTGGTCGCAGACCGTGGAGTCGCCGACGAGGAAGATCTGCCGCGCGTGCCGGGCGGGGGTGACGCGGATGTCGGCGAGGGCCGGGGCCGAGCCGCCGAGGGCGAGGTCCAGGCCGGGGGTGCCGTCGGGGCCGGTGGGTTCGCCCTCGGGGGTGCGGACGTTCACGGTGAAGCCGCGGACGACGCGTTCCCCTGCCGGGGCGGCGGTTTCGGGGAGCAGCGCGCGCCGGGTCTCGCCGGTGACGCTCGTGCTGGAGGCGGTGTCGCCGCCGAGGAGGACCTTCACGTCGTACGTGCCGGGCGGGACGTCGAAGTGGCACGCGGTGGCGGTGCAGTTCTCGAGGCCGAGGGGGCGCGGGCCCCCGTGGGCCTGGGCCGGGACGGCGGTCAGGCCGGTGCTCAGTGTCACCGCCGCCAGTACGGCGAAGTTGAAACGTCTCATTCACGGCTCCTCGGGCAGGGGGCAAGACCTGGCGGCTGGACCGTACCGCTCTTGGCAAGCGCTTTCTAGCCCCTGGATCGATTTCGCAAGATTGCCAACTCCTTGGTCGCGAAAGCCCTTTCGCGAAATCGATTCAGCTGTCACTCTGACCAACCACCCGCTCCCCCCACCTCCCGAAGGAGGCACCCCCACATGTCCGGATCCGTGAACAGACCGGTCCGACGCCGCACCTTCGTCCTCGGCTCCGCGGCGGCCGCCGGCTCGGCCGCGCTCGCCGGTCCGCTCGCCCATGCCGCGTCCGCCGCGGGCTTCGGCTACACGGACGACGGCACGAACTACGTCGTCGACACCGGCGCGAGCCTGGTCTTCAAGGTCAGCAAGTCCAACGGCGACCTGACCTCGCTGGTCTACAAGGGCACCGAGTACCAGGGCTACGGCGGCATGAACTCGCACATCGAGTCCGGCCTCGGCTCCTCCACCGTGTCCGTCAAACAGTCCGGCTCGACGATCCTGATCTCCGTCACGCACGGCACGCTGAAGCACTACTACGCGGCCCGCAGCGGCGAGAACAACATCTACCTCTGGACCAACAAGGCCGACACGTCCGTCTCCGCCACCCGCTACATCGTGCGCGTGAAGAAGGGCCTGTTCCTCAACGACGAGCCGGACTCCTACACGTACACGACCTCCACCATCGAGGCCTCGGACGTGTTCGCGAAGTCCGACGGGCAGACCCGCTCCAAGCACTTCTCCAAGCGCCGCGTGATCGACTACGACTACATCGGCTGGAGCGCCGGCGGCGTCGGCCTGTGGATCGTGCGCAGCAACCACGAGAAGGCCTCCGGCGGCCCCTTCTACCGCTCCCTGCTGCGCCACCAGAGCGCCGACGGCGGCGGCCTGTACGAGATCCTCTACTACGCCCAGAACCAGACCGAGGACCAGCGCTTCGGCCTCCAGGGCCCGTACGTCATCGCCTTCACGGACGG
Organism: Streptomyces griseus subsp. griseus; assembly: GCF_000720255.1. Taxonomy (GTDB): domain Bacteria; phylum Actinomycetota; class Actinomycetes; order Streptomycetales; family Streptomycetaceae; genus Streptomyces; species Streptomyces griseus_I. Next base: position 44,089 of record NZ_JOJE01000005.1, read on the forward strand.
CGGCGCGCCCTCCTCGTCGCTGTTCCCGGGCACGCTGACCACCTCGTGGGCGGACTCGCTGGGCATCTCCGGGTACGTCGGCGCGAGCGGCCGGGGCCGGGTCGCGGGCGTCGGGATCACCGGGCGCAACACGGCGTACCCGTACACGGTCGGGCTCGCCAACTCGACCGCGCAGTACTGGGGTTCGGCGCGATCCTCCGACGGTTACTTCTCGATCGGGGGCGTCCTGCCGGGGACGTACACGCTGACCGTATACAAGAGCGAACTGGCCGTGCACAGCACCCAGGTGACCGTGTCCGCCGGGGCGACCACCACCCTGAACTCGATCGCGATCCCGTCCTCCAACGACCCGGGCAACGCGGGCGCGATCTGGCGGATCGGCGACTGGACCGGCACCCCGAGCGGCTTCAAGAACGCCGACCTGATGACGTACGCGCACCCGTCGGACTCCCGGGCCGCCGCCTGGACCGGCAACGTGGTGATCGGCAGCGGCAGCGAGACCTCCGCCTTCCCCTGCTACCTCTGGAAGGACGTCAACAGCGGTCTGCTGGTCTACTTCAAGCTCACCGCGGCCCAGGCCGCCGCCGCGCACACCCTGCGCATCGGCGTGACCACGGCCTACGCCAACGGCCGCCCGCAGATCGCGGTCAACGCCTGGACGTCGGCCATCCCCTCCCCGCCCACCCAGCCGAGCACCAGGTCCCTGACCAACGGCTCGTACCGGGGCAACAACCACACCTTCACCTACAGCGTCCCGGCCAGTGCCTGGTTGACGGACACCGGCCAGTACAACGTGCTGAAGATCAACGTGGTGAGCGGTTCGGGGGCAGCCTCCTACCTCAGCGCGGGCACCTCGATCGACGCGATCGACCTGCTCGCCTGATGTGACTCAGGTCCCGCGCGTCCACTGCTGGTTGGTGCCGCCGTTGCAGGTGTACGTGATGATCGCGGCCCCGTTGGCGGTGGACGCGCCGTTCACGTCCAGGCACTCGCCGCTCGCGCGGGACTTGACGTTGACGTACGAGCCCGAGGTGGTCAGCGACCACTGCTGGTTGGTCGCCGAGCCGTCGCAGTTCTCCTGGGTGACGGTGTTCGCGTTCTCCCGCACGCACAGGGAGCTGTTGCGGACCACCAGCTGGTAGTAGCCGCCGCCGACCGACTTGAACCAGTACTTCTGGTTGGCGCCGCCGTTGCAGTCGTACTGCTTGAGCTGCGCCCCCTGCCACAGCGACTGGCTGGTGACGTCGGCGCACCTGGAGGAGTGCCGGGCGATCAGCGTGTTGTACGTGGCGCTCGTCCCGGTGACGGTCCCGGCGGCCGTGTCGACGGTGACCTCCGGAGTCCAGGACATGGACATCGAGGTGGCCGAGGGGAAGGTCAACGGCAGCCACACGTAACGGGAGTCGTTGACGGTCCCGCCGAACGAGTTGCCCCAGCGGTCGCCCATGTAGAGGTACGAGGTGCCCGACGTGCCCTGCACCGGAAGGACGTACGCGGTCTGCGAGCCGTACGCCGTGGAGTCGCCGACGTTGGTCATCGCCGACCAGGGGCCGGACAGCGAGGTGGCCGTCGCGTACTGCTGCTGGTTGGGGTCCCAGCCGGTCGCGCCCGAGGTGAGCATGAAGTAGACATTGCCCCGCTTGAACAGCGCCGGCGCCTCGCGGTGACCGCCCGGCCAGGGGTTGGCGACCAGGCTCGCGATGCCGGTGTAGTCGGCGGTGAGCCGGTAGATCTGCAGGTCGTAGTTCTCGCGGGCGGCGGAGACCATGTAGCCGGTGCCGTCGGTGTCGACGAACGTGGTGATGTCCCGGGACATGTGCTGGCCGAGCGGGCGGAAGCTGCCCTGATAGGTGTAGTTCCCGTCGACGGTGCTGGAGACGGCGACGGCAGCGCGGGCCTCGCTGTAGTCGACCCCGTTCTCCTTGTGCATCCACATCACGAACTTGCCGGTGGACGCGTTGTAGATCACCTTGGGCCGCTCGATGTAGGCGGTGTTCAGCTCCGTCGCGCTGGACTGGGTCAGGGCGCGGTTCCTGAACTCCCAGTTCTTCAGGTCGGTGGAGCGGTAGACGTCCACGGAACGGAAGGTGTTGTCGGCGTTGCGGTCCTCGCCGAACCAGTAGTAGTAATTCCCGACCTTGATGACACCGCCACCGTGCGCGTGCAGGGCGGCGCCCGAGGTGTCGGTGAACTGGACGCCGTTGGGGACGGTCTGGGGGGCCGCCTGGGCGGGTCCCGCCGTGACGAGTGCTGCGGCCACCGCCAGACAGACGGCGAGGAGGATCGCGTACGCACGTCTCATCTCGGTCACTCTCCTTGGACGCCGCGAGTGGGGGTGTCGGCGACGGGGATGCCGAAGTCCGGCGTCCCGTCGGCCTTCCAGCCCAGCCGTTGGATGCGGGTGTGGCGGTTGGGGTCGTTCAGCGGGTCGCCGACGATGTCCTTGTACTGGCGGGCGTGGTAGACGAGGACATCGGTGTGGCCGTCCTCGGCGACGGTGAAGCAGTTGTGGCCGGGGCCGTACTGCTTGGTGGTGTCGTTGCTGGTGAAGACCGGGGTCGGGGACTTGGTCCAGTTCGCGGGGTTCATGAGGTCGGCGTCCGCGTCGACGCTGAGCAGTCCGAGGCAGTAGTTGAAGTCGGTGGCGCTCGCCGAGTACGACATGAACAGACGGCCGTTGCGCTTGATGACCGAGGGCCCCTCGTTGACCTTGAAGCCGATGGTCTCCCAGGGCAACTCCGGTGTGGTGAGCCTGACCTGGGGACCGGTCAGGCTCAGCGGGTCGGCCATCTTCGACAGCCACACCGCGGTGTTGTTGTCCATGCCGGGCTCGTGCTGCGCCCAGGCGAGGTAGCGGGTGCCGCGGTGGGTGAACGTGGTGGCGTCCAGGGAGAAGGTCTCCCAGGCCGTCTTCAGCTGCCCGCGCTCGACCCAGGTGCCCTTGAAGGGGTCGGGGTGGGAGTTCTCCAGGACCCAGATGCGGATCGCCCAGATGTCCTCGGCGGGCGCGGAGGCGAAGTAGACGTACCACTTGCCGTCGATGTGGTGGATCTCGGGCGCCCAGATGTGGGCACCCATGACTCCGGTGGCGTGCTTGCGCCAGATGACGGCCTCGTCGGCGGTCGCGAGCCCGCGCAGGGTGCGGGAGCGGCGCAGGATGATCCGGTCGTACTCCGGGGCGGTGGCCGTGAAGTAGTAACGCCGGTCGGTGTGGCGGTGGATGTGGGGGTCGGCGCGATTGCGGACCAGCGGATTGACGTACGGGGCGGCCGCACCCGCGCCGGCGGGGGAACTCGCGGCCTGCGCCACGGCCGGCATGGCGGTGAGCGCGCCGGCCGCCAGGGCGCCCTTCATCAGCAGTCTTCGGTTCATGTGCACTGCCTCTCGGTGGGGGGACTGCTCGCCGCGAAACGGCGCACAGGGCACAAAAGAAAACAGAAACGTTCGACATATCGCACAAGTTCTGCCATCCCGAACGCCGAAAAGGTAAGGGCGTGTTACGGCCAGGTCAACGGGTCGGGCGAGACAAGAGGGAAAGCGCTGTCTGCGATCCTGTCCGAAGCCGACTTTCTGTTATCGGCCGGAGCCCCGCCGCGTCTCCACGGTGTGCGCAGCCATCTCCACACCACAGCAGCGACCGCCGGTGCCCTCGCGGCGGTCGCCGCCCTCCTGACCACGGCTCCCCCGGCGGCGGCCGCCGGGCCGCGGGACGTCACGGCCGACGTGCTCGCCGACCGGGACGTGACCCTCACCGGCGACACCGTCGTCAGCGTGCCCGCGGGCACGACGACGTACGACGGCGTCCTGCACGGCGAGGGCACGCTGACCGTGCGCGGGAGCGGCACGCTGGTCCTCACCAGGGACAGCGACTTCACCCTGCCGAAGTCCCGGCAGCGGCAGGCGGTGAAAACGCAGGGTGGCAACCACCCCTACACCACCGTCACCAACCCCGACCCGCCGGCGATCACGGTCGAGCGCGGGGCGACCCTCCAGTACGGCACCGGCGGCGGCACCGGTCTGATCGGACACTTCCCGTACAACACGCCCGGCTACCGGCTGAACCAGCTCAACATCCGCGTCGACGGCACCCTGCGGCTCTCGTTGACCCGCACCTTCAACATCGGCACCATCAGCGGCTCCGGTCTGGTCACCCAGCCCCGCGGCATGTGGGGCACCCTCGACCTGGCCGGCACCCACCCCTTCTCCGGTGTCATCGACAACGGCACGGGGATGGCCGTCGGCCGCCCCGAGTACCCGGTCGCCCTGCCGAACGCCCGCGCGATCCTCAACCAGGGGTCCTGGATCATCGACACCCCGCTGTACCAGACGATCACGCTGCGGCAGGACTTCTACCAGCGCGAGTACGGCAGTGACGTGAACGTGCACACCCGGCCCGGCAGCAAGGTGGTGCTCACGGGGCAGTACAGCTACAGCGACCAGGGCGGCGACACGCGTCCGTCGCTCAGCGACCCGGGTCTCAACTGGCGTTCGATTCCTCACCAGTTGAACAAGCGTGGCACCAACATCGAGGGTGCGGACGTGCAGTGGGGCGACGGCACCACGCACCGCATCTTCATGCCGGGAACGGCCGACACCGTGTACATCAATCTGCATGTCGCGAGCGGTCGGCGTTCCCGGCTCACCTTCGACTACGACGGGCCCGTCACCCTCGGCGCGCCGATCGGCGGCGGCAGGTACCACGACACACTGGCCGCGCCCGGTGCCGGGGACGTCGTCATCGCCGGGACCCGCGGCAACGACGTGACCTTCGCGGCGCAGCAGTACTACGACGGGTCGACCACCGTCGAGCAGGGGGCGACACTGCGGCTGGGATCGGCGCAGGGAGACGGCTCGCTGCTGATGGGCGGCACACAGCGGTCGGTCGTGAACGACGGGACGCTCATCGTGCAGAACAAGAAGACCGCGATCTCCCTCTCCCACATCAGCGGCTCCGGCTCCCTCGTCCAGTCCGGCGCCGCGACGACCACCCTGACCGGGAGCGGAGTGTCGTACACCGGGACCACCACCGTCTCCCGGGGCACGCTGGCCCTGCGGGACGGGGCGACCCTCGCGCGGACCAAGGCGATCCGGCTCACCTCGGCGGGCGCGCGACTGGACGCCGGGCGATCCACACTGCTCGTGACCGGCGCGCTCAGCGGCAAGGGCACGGTGAAGGGGACGGTGTCGAACGAGGGCGCGGTCGAGGGCGGGGTCACGGTCACGGGTGACTTCACGCAGCGCGGGAACGGTCGACTCGTCGTGGGCGACAAGCCGTTGAAGGTCGGCGGAGCGGTGCGGCTGGCCGGCGACCTCGACCTGTCCTCCGCCTCCGCCTCGGCCCACGAGATCCGCGTCCTGGACCACGCGGGCTCCGCCAAGACCAACGGGACGTTCGGCGGACTGCGGGAGGGCGCCGAGGTGAAGCTGGCGGACACGGTCTACCGGATCAGCTACAAGGGCGGGGACGGTAACGACGTCGTCCTCACCGCTGCGGCGGCGAGCCCGAAGGCGTCGGCGACGCGCGCCAAGTCGGCCCCGGGGTCGGCGGCGGCGCAGCCCCGCACGGCCAACACGGCTGGCAGCGGGCTGGGTTGGTGGCCCTACGTCCTCGCGGTGGGCCTGCTCATCGGCCTCGTGTTCCCGGCGGCAAGGCGGCGGGGAGGCGGCCGACGCGGAGGGGGACGGCACGCGGCGGGCAACCGGTCACTGTAGGCTCGCCGTCGCTCAACAACTTTGCGTGAACGGGGAATTCATGACTCTGGATGCGGCTCGGGCGATGTCCCGCGTGGTGGGCCGGCGTACCGCCCTGCGCTGTCTCGCCGTCGGCGTCGGTGCCTCTCTGCTCGCCGCGTGCAAGAGCGGCGAGAAGCACAAGGGCGGCGACAAGGCGGCCGGCGGCGGTACGGGCTCGAGCGGCGGCAGTGGAGGCGAAAGCAGCCCCTCCCCCACGTCCGGGGTGACCGGCAGGGCCCTCGCGGCCTTCGTACGCGGCTCCTGGAAGATCACCTCGGAGACGACCGGCGGGGACACCGTCTCGTACTCCGCGCGCGTCGACGACGGGGTCTGGACGCTGGACTTCGGCGGCGGCAAGTCGCAGAAGGGCACCTGGGCGTTCCAGGGCGGCCGGCTGGCGCTGCGCGCCCCCGAGCACCTGAACGGCGGCAGCTCCTCCGATGAACTGGCCGACGCGGCCGCCGCCAACGTACCGGCGACGGTCGGCGACTCGGTGTCCCTGCTACTGCCCTGGCAGCCTCCGGGATTCCCCAGCACCGACTCCGGCCAGCAACTCGACGTGAACTACACCAAGAAGACCGGCGTCCTGCGCATCCGCCACATGGAGGCAAGCGGCATGACCGTCCACACCTGCACCAGGGCATAGCCACCCGCGCCGAGCACCCCCGGCCAACCACGACCGCTGGGAGGCTCCGGGAACCCTAGGAGTGGGGCCAGGGTGCGCGCCTCCGAGGCCCAGTCGGCCAGGAAGGCGAGCACCAGGCCCCGTTCCCGGTACCGGAGTTCGGCGGAGACCGTGCGGGCGCCTCCGTAGTCGAGCTGTTCCTGGCCCGCGCGGGCCAGCATCAGGGCGGTGATCCAGTCGTACTTGACGGCAGAGGCACACACCGCGAGGCGTACGAAGCGTTCGTCGACCTGTCGGCCGCTGTGGCGCAGTCCCTCGACGTAGGCGTCGTAGGCCTTCGCCGCGTACGCGGGGAGGTCGGCGGCAGGGAGGAACAGGTCGAAGACGGAGTCGGGGAGGTGGTTGCCCAGGTCCTCCCCCAGCGCTCCGTCACCGGCGAAGGCCCAGTCGAGCGCTACGGAGTCGGGGCCGTCGGAGCGGACGTTCGCGGGCCACATGTCGAGGTGGCAGAAGGTACGCGGCAGGGCCTCCATGATCTGGAGGAACCACTCGCGGTCGTGGTGGAGGCGGACCATGTCCCGGCGCAGGCCGGGCGCGAAGTGGTCGCGGACCAGGGGCTGTCGCCAGGCCTCGTCGTCGTCGAGGAGTTCCTGCCCGAGGACATTGGTGCCGATGTAGTCGCGCAGGAACCGGCGGCTCAGCCACGGCCGGCCCACCGCTCCGACGGCCCCCTGCGCCGCGCCGAGCCGGCGGGCGTGCTCGACGTGCCGGTCGAGTGCCCACCGTGTCGCGGACTCGCCCGGCACGTCCTCCAGCCACAACGCGACATCCCCGTCGGCCCGGTCGACGCGGGCCAGCAGTCGGGGCGCGCGGACGCCGTACGGCTGCCAGACCTGGGCGAGCCCCGACTCGTAGACGTGGGCCTCTCGCCGCCAGTGGTTCCAGTGCCGCGGGTCGTCCGAGGCCGCCCAGCGCTCGTCGGTCTCCTTGGTACGGGTGAGGATTTTCAGGACGGCGGAGCGGTCCCCGGCGCGGACCCGCCACACCCCCCGCGTGACACCGTTCCGCGGATTGTGGGTGAGCGGCTCGAAGCGGGCCGGTCCACTGAACGGGCCGAGGACGTCCGTGACTTCGGCGTACGCGACATCGGTGTCAGGCAGCATGCCGCAAGGCTAGGGGCTGTCGCTGTCCCACCCGCTGAGATCGTGATCTACGGCATTGAAACGTACGATGGGCATGCTGGTGGCACGGTGGTCGCACCTTCGGTGGGAGGTGGTGCGTGATGACACGGACCGGCGAGCTGAGACTGCATCTGCGGCGCGTCCTGGACGGCTTGTCCCCGGTCGTTTTCCGCGAGCTGACCGATCCGGAGGAACTGGCCCGCTGGTGGGGTCCGGACGGGTTCACCATCCCGAGCGTGGAGAGCGACCTGAGGCCGGGCGGGACCTACCGGATCGCGATGCAGCCCCCGGAGGGTGAGCTGTTCCACCTGGTCGGCGAGTACGTCACGGTCGAGCCCCCGGAACGTCTCTCGTACACCTTCCGCTGGGAGAATCCCGACCCCGACGACCGGGAGACGGTGGTGACGCTGTCCGTTCACGACGTCGACACCGCACGCTCCGAGCTGATCGTCGACCAGGGCGACTTCGCCACGGAGCGGCGGCTGGCCCTCCACGAGGAGGGCTGGAGTCAGGGCCTCGGCAAGCTCGGGGAACTGCTCGCGGCGCCACTGGACTGATCTCGGTCCGTCCGCCCGCGCAGCCACACGTACACCGGGATCCCCGCGAAGAGGAACAGCACGCCCTGGTACACGGCCGCGTATCCGGCGCCCGCGATCAGCCAGAAGGAGAAGGCGAAGGAGAGGGCGGCGACGATCAGGTCGCGCACGAGACCGGCGGGGCGGACGCGCTCACGGGTGCCCTGGGCCAGCCAGTACAGCTGGGCGGCCGCCGACAGGAGGTACGGCACGCAGCCGGTGAACGTGGTGATGAGGACCAGGACCCGGAACGTGGTGTCCGGGCCCGCCGTGTAGTTGAGGCCGATGAGGGCCGTGCCGAGGACCGCGACCGCCCACACGCCGAAGCCGGGCACCCCGCCCTTGTTCACCTTGGCGAAGGGCGCCGGGAAGAGCCCGTCGCGGGCGGCGGCGTACGGCATCTGCGCGGCCAGCAGGATCCAGCCGTTGAGGCAGCCGGTGATGGAGGCGACGGCGACCAGCGCGATCGCCGTGCCGCCCCAGGAGCCGCCGGTGATGGCGTTGACCGCGTCGGCGAAGGGCGCGCCGGAGTCGACCAGCTTGTCGTGCGGGACCAGGCCGAAGACGGCGACCGTACCGAGGATGTAGACGAGGGCGGAGGCCAGCGTGCCGAGGATGCTCGCGCGGCCCACCGTGCGCTCGGGGTCGTCGACCTCGCCCGCGCTGACCGCGGCCGACTCGACACCCAGGAAGCTGTAGAGCAGCAGCGCGGCGGAGGCGGCGAGGGCCCCGGGGACGCTGTCGCCGGTGGCGTTGAACGGGCCGAAGTTGTCGGTGTCGACGAAGAACAGGCCGACGGTGGCGACCAGCAGCAGCGGCACGAACTTGAGCACGGTGGAGACGATCTGGACGGCACCGACCCAGCGGGTGCCCGCGAAGTTCGCGGCGGCCGGCAGCCACAGCGCGGCGAGTGCGACGACCGCCTCCAGGGCGTGGTCGCCGTGCAGGGGTATGAGGACGTCGACGTAGCCGACGACCGCGACGGCGAGCGCGGCGATGCTGACCCAGCACATCGTCCAGTAGGACCACGCCGACAGGAAGCCGGCGAAGGGGCCGAACGCGTCGCGCGGATAGACGTACAGACCGCCCGTGACGGGGCTGCGCCGGGCGAGCTTGCCGAAGAGCAGGGCGAGCAGCACGGCGGCGACCGACAGGACGACGAAGGCGAGCAGGCTGAGCGTGCCGTAGGGGGCGACCGTGGCGGGCAGCGCGAAGATGCCGCCGCCGATGATGTTGCCCATGACGAGGGCGGTGGCGGCGGCGAGGCCGAAGGTGCGGCGACGCGTGGGGGGCGGCTTCGCCTCGGGCTCCGTCGGTTCCGTCGGTTCCGTCGGTTCCGTGGCTTCGGCGGGGCTGGGGACTGTCATGGCTGTTCCTGGCGGTCCGGGGGAGGGTTCTCGGGGGGGAGAGCGTGATCGTAACCCGGCGTCCCATATCGTGGGCGATCTGTTCATGTACTGGACACATCCGGAGGTGGGCGCGGGGTTCGGCTAGCGTCGGGGCATGACCAGCGACATCCCGTCCACGGAAATCCCCGCGGCCTCTCTCGCCGAAGCGCTCGCCGCCGGAACCGTCGTCCTCGACGGCGGCATGTCCAACCAGCTCGAGTCCGCCGGGCACGACCTGAGCGACGCGCTGTGGTCCGCGCGGCTGCTCGCCGAGCAGCCCGAGGCGATCACCGAGGCGCACCTCGCCTACTTCGAGGCCGGTGCGAACGTCGCGATCACCTCCAGCTACCAGGCCACCTTCGAGGGCTTCGCCCGGCGTGGCATCGCCCGTGCGGAGGCGGTCCGGCTGCTCGGGCTGAGCGTGGAGCTGGCCCGTGAGGCGGCCGGGCAGGCGCGGGCCGGGGGCACGGCGCGTCCGATGTGGGTGGCCGCGTCGGTCGGCCCGTACGGGGCGATGCTGGCGGACGGCTCCGAGTACCGGGGCCGCTACGGGCTGAGCGTCGACGAACTGGAGCGCTTCCACCGGCCCCGCATGGAGGTGCTGGCCGCCGCGCGTCCCGATGTGTTCGCCCTGGAGACGGTCCCGGACGCCGACGAGGCCCTGGCACTGCTGCGCGCGGTGCGCGGGCTCGGGGTGCCGGCCTGGCTGTCGTACAGCGTGTCCGGCGACCGCACGCGGGCCGGTCAGCCCCTGGAGGAGGCCTTCGCCCTGGCCGCCGACGCCGACGAGGTGATCGCGGTCGGCGTGAACTGCTGCTCCCCCGAGGACGTCGACGGCGCCGCCGAGACCGCGGCGCGCGTGACCGGCAAGCCGGTGGTCGTCTACCCGAACAGCGGCGAGGCCTGGGACGCCGGGGCCCGCGCCTGGAAGGGCCGCTCCACGTTCACGGCCGACCAGGTCAAGGGCTGGCGGCAGGCCGGCGCACGACTGATCGGCGGCTGCTGCCGAGTGGGCCCGCAGGCGATCGGGGACATCGCGCGGACGCTTGCCCGGACGTCGGCGTAAGAACGGCCACCTGGCCCGATCCACGCCGCTGCCCGTGCCCCGCTGCTAGCCTCCGCTGCGGGAACCGGTCGGCCCGAGGCGGCCGTTGTTCCCACGGGGAGAGGGGCCGGGGGAATGACCAGGAAGCACGAGGACGCGGGGCGCAGCACCATCCGGGACGTCGCCGCCCGCGCGGGCGTGTCCGCGTCGACGGTGTCGCGGGTGCTCGGCGGGGTGTATCCGGTGAGTTCGGCGACCCGTACGCGCGTGATGCGGGCGGTGCGGGAGATGGACTACGTCGCCGACGCGCGCGCCAAGGCGATAGCGGGCGTGGGGACACCGGCGCTCGCGTTCGTCCTGGAGGACATCACCGGTCCGTCGTTCGCGCACATGGCGCACGGCGTGGAGCGGGAGGCGAACCGGCACGGCCATCTGTGCCTGGTGTGCAGCACGGAGGGCGACGTGCGGCACGAACTGGAGTTCGTCGAGATGATGCGGGCCCAGCGGGCCGCCGCCGTGATCCTGGTCGGCGGCACCGCCGACACCCCGGAGTACCGCGAACGCACGCGCCGCATCGCCGAGTCGCTCGCCTCGGTGGGCTCCCGCCTGGTCCTGTGCGGCCGTCCGCCGCTCGGCCCCGGGGTGCCGGTGACGGTCATCGAGTACGACAACGAGGGCGGCGCGTACGCCCTCGTCGCCCATGTCCTGGCCCAGGGCCACCGGCGGATCCTGTTCCTCGGCGGCGAAGCGGAGCACACCACGGCGCAGGGCCGCGAGCGCGGCTATCTCGCCGCCCACCGCGCCCGCGGAGTGGAGCCCGACCCGGCCCTGCTGCTGCACGGCGACTTCACCCGCGACGCGGGTCACCGGCTGATGCGCCACGCCCTGAAGGAGGGGCTGGAGTTCACGGCGGTCGTCGCCGCGACCGACATGGTCGCCGCCGGCGCGCTCACCGCCCTGCACGAGGCGGGCCTGGACGTCCCGGGCGACGTGTCGCTCGCGGGCTACGACGACATCCCGTTCGCCCGTGACCTGCGCCCCGCCCTCACCACGGTCCACGTCCCGTACGAGGAGCTGGGCCGCCTCGCCGTCCGCACGGCACTGGGCAGACGCGCGGACGCCCCGGCGGAGCACCTGTTGCTGGGGACGCATGTGGTGGTGCGGAACTCGGTGGGGGCGGCGGGTGAGGCCGCCGGTGGGTGAGGGGCGTACGGCCGGCGCCGGCCGGAACAGCGCCGGGGCGCCGTGATCGCGAGCCGGCCATCGCCGGCACCCCCGCGAACGGCGTCGCCGGACCGGTCGTCGGCGACGTCACCGTCGAGGCCTGCCCGCGCTGCCCTCATGCGCCTGCCCCGTGCCGACGGCCGCCCTGCCGGATCCACGCTCCTGCCGGGCGGCCGTCGCACCATGACCGTCAACTGTCCGAGCGGAATGCCCCGTGGACCCGCAAGTTGCCCTGGATCGCCACCATGTCCTCGTTGACGTGCATGATCCACGCATCCTCGGTACGGACCGACAGGAGCCGGTTGGCGTTCACCTTCCCCAGGTACAGCGACTCCCCGTGGACGATCAGCCTGAACCGCTCGTGGTCGGTCGTCAGCTTGTCCCTGACCGTCAGGTCGCCCGCGATCACCGCGCCCCCGACCTCCAGGTTGCGCATCGGCCTGAGATCGCCGTTGACGGTGAGGTCACCACCGACGACGACGTTCCCGGCAGCGTTCAGGTCGCCCTCGGCGTCCAGTCGGCCGTGGACGACCAGCCGGGACGGGCCTGCCTGCGTCTCCAGCACGTCGGCGACGGTCAGCCCGCCCTCGACGGTGAGGCGTTCCTTCACCCGGGCCCGACGGGTGACCAGGTCGTTGAGGTCCGCCTCGGCGGCTGCGACGGTCCCCCACTGCCGGCTTCCAGCGCCTTGGAACACGTTCACCCCGTCGGGCGGGAATTCGATCCATCCGGCGCTGCTGTCGCGGCCCTGCACCCACTTGGTGTTCACGCCGTTCAGGTCCGCCTCGTCAGCGGCGACGGTTCCCCACTCCTGCGTCCCGTCCTTGCGTACGTCGATTCCGGATAGCGGGAATTCGATCCATCCCTTGCCGGCGTCGCGTTCCCCCACCCACTTGGTGTTCACACCGTTCGCGCTGACCGTGTCCGCCGTGACGGTCCCCAAGTCGCTCCCCTCGCCATGACCGACCTTGATTCCGTCGGGCTGGAACTCGATCCACCCGGCGCCGTCGGCGCGGCTCCGTACCCACGTCGTGTTCACGACGTCCAGCTCGGCCTTGGCCGCCGTGACGACCCCCGGTGCGCCGGATGGTTCGTGGATCTCCGCTCCCCGCGCGGAGAAGGTGATCCGCCCCCCGTGCGTCGTGCCCTCGGCCCACGGGGTGTGGATTCCGTTGGTGGCGGTGACGCTTTCGAACTCGGGGCTGCGCAGCTGTACGGTGGTGGTGAGGAAGTACCCCGGTTGCTGCCCGGTCCTGGGGGTGGCTACCAGGGTGTAGGTGGCGTCGCGTTTCGGCGTGTTGTCCGCACCCGGTGACCACTGCCAGCCGGACCCCAGTCGCCGCTCGGCGGGCTCCTTGACGCCGTCCGGCCGCTGGATCTCGTACTTCAGCGTGTCGGGTCCGTCCCACAGCAGGACGACGTTCTCGCCCGCTTCCACCAGCGCCACCTCCGGACGGAAGTTGCGCGGCACCCTGGGCGCCTGCTTCAACAGGCTCAGAGTGAGGGGGTGCTCCCGCACATCCCTCTCCCCCTCCGAGATCTCCCTCACCGTCAGCAGGACCAGCCCCGGCTTGCTGGAGACGGGAAAGCCGTCCAGCGACAGGACCATGGCATCGCCCGGAGTGAACAGACCGCCGTTCCGGCCGGCGGACACCGCGAGGACACCGGCCGTGTCGTCCCAGTGCGAGGTCGGATCATCCCCGAACCTCACCGCATACGTCCGCTCGATTCGTGCGTCGATCGTCTTCGGATCGGTGGTGAGATGGCCGTCCTCGTTCCCACAGGGCACTTCCACCTCGATGGAGTGCCAGGGCACCCAGTCCGTGGTCGGGTTGGAGATGACGATGTACACCGCCCCCACGGACTGCTCGTCCGATTCCGACTCGGACACCTGGAGCGGAGCCGGGTCGGTCAGGATTTCGTAGCTCAGAGAAGCCACTGTCGAAAACCCCTGTTTCTGCTGTGCGGGCGCTCGCCCCCCACGGGCGCAGTCCCCGTCGTCCTCCACAGCGCTGTCCCGCCGGACGGCCCAAGAACCCCCATTCGTCATAACCGGCGCGAACCAGACCTGTACTGTCCGAAACAGGGATTACCGACTTTCCGGGTGTGATCGGCGCACGTGATCACTGCCGACGGACGGCGCCGGGGCGCCGGAGTCGCCGTACCACTGACCGCAGTTGCGTACTCCGTGGCGGCGAACCGTCGGCCGGGATCGACGCGGGGATGGGTTCCTCGGCGCTGAGGGCGCGGGTGGCGTCCGCGGCGGCCCACAGCACCAGCTCCGGATCCCGCAGGCCGCGTGCGGTGTACGGGCCGTCCACGGCATCCCGTCCGCCGTCGCCGAAGACCCGTACCGGATGCGAGGCGTCCCAGGGCTCCCAGCCCGGGTCGCCGTCGGTGACGAACCGCACCCAGGCACCGTGCATCGCGTCCGCGAGCTCCTGAGGGGCGCCGTCGCCCGCCAGCCTGGCCGACTCGGGCACCTGCCCGGTGTCGAAGACGAAGCCGAGCTCCAGGGCGTGGCAGGCGCCGAGGTCGGGCAGCAAGGAGGGCCAGACGAACTCGTAGACGTACGAGGAGCCGGGCCGGGCGTCGGCCAGGCGGTGCAGCGGCAGCCGCAGGAGGTGGTCGGTGACCATCTGGCCGACGGTCTCGGCGGTGCCGGCCCGGGGGTGCAGGGTGCGGTAGCCGCGGACCACCTCGTGGCCGCAGTGGCAGCGGGCCATGGCACCGGCCAGGGCGACCGCGCCCAGCCGGTCGACGCGGTCCAGGAGGCCGCCCGGGACCAGCCACAGGCGGTACTCGTCTCGGGTCCACCCCATCATCAGGTCGGCGCCGCGGGCCGCCTCACCGTCGACGAGGGCCTCCAGCGGGTCGCGGGGTACGAGGTCTCCGTCGACCACGATGCCGAAGGCGGGCCCGCCGAGGACCGGGCTGCTGAGGCGTCCGACCTCGGCCTGGGTCCGCAGCAGCAGGTCGCGGTCGACGGCGGCGAAGGCCTCGGCGGTGGCGGGGACCTTCAGCCGGGCCGCCATCCTGCGCACCATGCGCCGTACCTTGTCCCGGTCGCTCGCCTCGGGCGGCCCGCTCTGGAGTACGGCCCGCCGGAACAGGCCCTGGGCCTGCGGGGCGGCGATCAGGGCGCCCACGCTGATGGCGCCGGCCGACTGCCCGCACAGGGTCACCCGGTCGGGGTCGCCGCCGAAGGCCGCGATGGACTCGTGGACCCAGCGCAGTGCGGCGAGCTGGTCGCGCAGTCCGCAGTTGGCGGGGGCGTCCGGGAACAGTCCGTAGCCCTCCACCCCGAGTCGGTAGTTCACCGAGACCAGGACGATGCCGTCGCGGGCGAAGGGGTACCCGTCGTAGATCGGTACGGCCGAGGAACCCCTGGTCAGGGCTCCGCCGTGCAGCCACACCATGACCGGGAGCCGGGCACCGGGGCCCGGCTCCGGTGTCCACACGTTGAGATTGAGACAGTCGTCCCCGGACACCACCGGGTCGGAGAGGTACTGCGCGAAGGCCTCGGAGTACGGCGGCTTCGGGGGCGTCGGCCCGAAGGAGCCCGCGTCCCGCACCCCGTCCCACGGCTCGGGCGGGGCGGGGGGCAGGAAACGGCGAGGGCCGAAGGGCGGGGCGGCGTACGGTATGCCGCGGAACACCGCGACACCGTGTTCGAATCTGCCGCGCACCGCCCCGTGGGGCGTGTCGACCACAGGGTCCGTCAGGTCTGCCGTCATACGCCCACCAGCCCTTCCTCGTGCTCGTGCACCGGTAACACCAGAGCACCGGATCGACGCGTGGTATTCCGGCGCACGAGCCTGTGAGGGGGCTATTTGGCGTACATCAGGGTGCCGAAGCCGAGCTGGTCGTAGCCGCCGCTGTTGGGTCCGTAGTCCCCGCCGCCGCCCTCGGGAGCGACGAGGTCGTAGTACATCTGCGAAATGTACTTGTCGTCCAGGAAGAGGCGTCGGTTGTAGTGGAAGTGGAGCATGGCCCACACGGGACGGAGCTGGCCGCGGGAGTCGGAGGCGATGACCGTGTGCGACTGCTGGGAGCAGGTGGTGCCGGTGCCCCAGGTGTAGGTGGTGTAGGGCACGTCCATGCCCAGGTTGTACTTGGCGACGTACTGGGCGCCCTTCATGAAGCGTCTGCCGTCGTACGAGTACAGGTCGTCGCCCTGGTTCCAGGCCATCTCGCAGATCGCGCCCATCTGGCCCATGCCCATGACGGTGTGGCCCTGGTCGCGGCCGGACTCCTGCCACTGGCCGAGGTCGTAGCCGCCGATGTTCGAGTACAGGAACGGCACCGCGTGCTGGATGGAGCCGTTGCCGGCGCCGGACTTGAAGTACGTGACGGCCTGGTCGTACTTCGCGGCGTTGTCGGTGAGGATCCCGATGGCCATGACCGAGGCCATGTTGCACAGGTCCCAGTTGGCCCAGTAGTTGGTGATGCAGGCGCCGTTGTGGTGGGTCAGGAAGTCGTTGTTCATCGGGTAGAAGACGTTGACCATCATCTTCTGGAACTTGGCCAGGTCGAACCCGGCGTAGCCGCGCATGAGTTCGGCGGCCTGGCAGAACGTCCAGCCGTAGATGCCGGCGGCGAGGAAGCGGTCGGCGTTGCCCTGGATGGACGTGAGCGTGTTCGCCCAGGCGTTGAGGATGCGCACCGCGCAGTCCGCGTTGGCGCTGGTGCCGCCGACCACCCAGCGCAGGGCGTTCTGGTAGGCGGCGGCGATGTCGTTGTAGAGGATGCCGTAGTTCTCGGGGTAGCCCGATCCGCGGTAGACCGTGGCCTGCGGGTTGGGTGTCCAGGTGGACGCCGAGTGGGAGTTGGCGGTCAGCTTGTTCCAGCCGGACAGCCAGGGGTCGTCGCCCGCGGCGACCCTGACCTTGGCGCGGTTGATGTCGCCGGCGTTGTGCAGCATGCCGGGGTGGGTGAAGGTCGCCGGAGCGGCGTCGGCGGTGGTGGCGGTGGCGGTGGCGCCGAGTGCGAGGGCGGCGGTGATGCCGCCGGCGGTCTTCAGCAGACCGCGGCGGCTCACCTCGCCGCTGTGGAGGTGCTCGTGGGGGGAAATGCGGCTCATGCGGTGCGGCTCCAATCACATGGATCTACGTGGGGGTGATGCTCACCTCGCTGAATCGCGTGGTGCTGCGGACCAGGGGGCTGCGGGAGCAGACCACCAGGCCCACGTAGTAGGGGGCGTCGCCGAAACCGGGGATGTCTCCCGCGGCGAGGGGGGTCCAGCTGACGCCGTCATCGGTGGAGAAGGACGCGGTGAAGGTGGTACCGGTGCGCTGCAGCCGCAGCAGGGTCGGCGGGGTGACCGTGCCGCTGCCGGAGAACACGGAGGCGCCGGCCACCGTCTTGCGCAGCATGAGCTGCGCGGTGGTGCCGCCGGTGACGATGGTTCCGGCGGCCTGGTCGAACGGGGACAGGGACTTGGCCATGAGCAGGCCGACCCGGTCGCCGCTCGCGCCGTCGCGGGAGACGAGCCGCGCGGTGACCTCGCAGTCGCCGGTGACCGGCTGCCGTACGAACTGCCCGGTCATGCCCTGGCCGTTGACGTTCAGGTCGACCCCGGCACCGCGGACGACGAGGGTCCCGTCCTCGTACGCCGTACTGCCGGGGGTGCTGATCGCGACGACGCCGAACGTCCCGAACGGGCGGTCGTCGAGGACGACGTCGCCGAGGTCGCCGTAGGTCCACGGGTCGGGCGGGGGTGTGCCGACCGTGAGCTTCAACGTGCCGGTCCCGTCGCCGGCGGCGTTGCCCGCGGTGGTGGCGACGGTGAACTCACCGGTCTCGGTGGGCGTTCCGGACACGACACCGGTGCGCTTGTCGAGGCGCAGGCCGTCGGGGAGTCCGCCGGCCGTGAACCGCACGGGCTCGTGCGAGGCCCGCAGCACGTGCCGGAAGGGCACACCCCGGTTCGCGAACGCCGTGTTCGCGGAGGTGAGTTGCGGAACCGAGGGGGTCGGCATGGTCGCGGCGGCCGGTTCCGACAGGGGGCCGCGTCCGCCGTTGGTCTTGGCGACGGCGTAGTAGTACGTCGTGCCGGGCGTCCCGGTCGCGTCCGCGTACTGGACACGGGTGCCGAACCCGACCGCGCCGACGCCGGTCGCGAGGGTCTCGTACCGGCCGCCCGCCGTGGTGGCCCGCAGCACCTTGTACCGGGCCGAGAGGTCGGGGTCGGTCCAGGCGAGCTCCACGGCGTCGGCGCCCGCGGTGGCCCGCAGGTCGGTGGCGGCGCGTCGGGGACGCGGGGTGCTCCACACCTCGCCCCTGGCCGACGACGTCACGGTGACGTTGTCGAAGGCGCCGGTGCCGGTCTCGGCGTACTCCTCGTCGACGCCCAGGCATGAGGTGAGGGCGAGCCCGGCGTACGCGGTGCGGCCGAGGTCGACCTCGGTGGAGCCGACCTCGCTCCAGTTCACGCCGTCCGGGGAGATGGCTCCGGTGCAGGTCCGGCCCTTGCGGGTGATGCGGACCCAGTACGGCATCCGCAGGCGGTAGCCGTCGCCCGCGCCTTCGACGTACGGCGCCTGAAGGGGGGTCGCCGACTCGGGCAGCTCACCCAGGCTGGAGATCGGGAACGACGCGCTGGTGGTGATGGCCGTCTGCTGGCTGGGCGGCACGGGCGTGCTGCCGGTGCCGGAGACGGGCGCCCCGGCCTCGGGCCGTACGGTCCACACGCCGCTCCAGGTGTGCAGCGGCAGCCCCTGGATCAGCATCGACGCGTGGGCGGCGGCCGCGTCGAGGGAGCCGCGGAGGGTGACGCCGATCTTGGAGTACTGGGAGCTGAGCGGGAACACGATGCGCGCGGTGACGGAGCCGTCGCCGGGCAGCGGCAGATGCACCACCCGGTAGGAGTCCGCGGTACCGCCGGCCTCCAGCACGAACCGCTCCCCGTCGAACAGGGCGGACCCGGTGCGCTCGACGTCCCCGACGTCCCGGGTCGCCCATGGCTCGGGCAGTCCGGCGGTGGCCGCGACCCAGCCGGAACTGTCGCTGCTGCCGTGGGAGTTGGCGGCGGCGACCTGGTAGTAGTAGGTCCGTCCGGTGCGGGCACCGGTGTCGGTGTACGTGGGCTCGTCGATGCCGGAGGCGATCTCCTCGTACGGCCCGTCGGGGGCGGTGGCCCGCTGGACGGTGTAGGCGCTCGCCCAGGCCGACGGCAGCCAGCTGACGGTGACGGACCCGTCCTCCCCCGCCGCCGTGACGCCCGCCGGGGTCGCCGGCACGGTCGGCGCGGGTGCCTTGGCGCCGGCGTAGGTGAAGGTGCCGAAGCTGGGCAGGTCGTCGTTGCTGCCCTCGACGAGCCGGGTGCCGCCGGTGCCGCGGAAGACGGCGGCCTTCGTGTACGGGGTGTCGAGGCCGCGGACGCCGGCGTAGTGGGAGTAGTACATCTCGTAGATCGGGGGGAGGGTGCCGCGTCCGGTGGCGGAGACGGTCTTCTTGATGTACTTGCCGGTGCGGTCGAGGTCGGTGGTGAAGGGGACGTCGCCGCCGAGGTTGTAGCGGGCGGCGTACTCGGCGTTGGCGAGGATGCGGTTGTCGGCGAAGCCCCACAGGTCGACGCCCTGGTTCCAGGCGACCTGCGCGGCGTCGCCCATCAGGCCGACGGCGAGCTGCTCGTGGCCCTGGTCGCGGCCGCTCTCCTGGCCCTGGCCCGCCTCGGTGACGACACGGTTCAGGACGCTGCCGTTGCCCGCGCCGGCGGCGGCGAACCGCAGGGCGTCCTCGAACAGGGTGGGCTCCTCGCAGAACACACCGATGGCCAGGATGGACTGAATGGACGTCAGGTCCCAGTTGCCGTTGGCGTAGAGCATGTAGCCGGACACGGCCGGATACCAGACGTCCAGGAAGGACCGCTCACAGCGGGCGATGTCCTGCGCGTCCCAGCCGTCGTAGCCGGAGTGGCGCAGCAGTTCGGCCGCGTTGACGAACTTGAACGCCTGCAGGCCTGCGCCGAGCGGGCCGTCGGCCCCGGTGATCCCGGTGAGCGTCCTGGACCAGACGTTGAGGATGTCCCGCGCCTTGTCCGCGTTGGCCCGGTTGCCGGTGACGCACCACATGAGCGCGTTCTGGTAGGCGGCGGCCGAGTCGGCGACCGCCTGGTTCTGGAAGTTGGTGGGGCCGCGGCCCCAGGTGATGATCTGGCCGGTGTTCTGGACCGCGTACGTGGACTTCGACCGGGCGTGGGCGGCGAACGTGAGGTAGCCGTCGTAGACCGGGGACTCCTGCGCGGCGACCGCGGCCTTCATGCGGTCCAGGTCCTCCTGGGAGTGCAGGAGGCCGGGGTGTCTGAACGTGAACGCCGCTTCGGCGGCCGTCCGGGCCCACGCGGCCGTGGCGGAGGCGGACAGCAGTCCGCCCGCGGCCACGGCCGTGAGCCCCGCCGCTCCGAGGAACGACCGTCTGCTGAGGGAATGCACGGGTGTCTCCTGGTTCAGTGGCGCCGCGTCACGCGTGCGCGATGGTGAGCGTGACGGTCCGGGTCGCGGTGCCCACGCTGTTGGTGGCCGAGACCGTGACGGGGAAGGTGCCGACGTTGTCCCGGGCGGTGCCGGAGATCAGGCCGGTGGCGGTGTCGATCTCCAGGCCCTTCGGCAGCCCGTCGGCGCCGAACGTCGTCGGCAGTCCGCTCGCCGTGATGAGGTGGTTGAAGACCTGGTTCTTGGTGGCCGTGGCCGCGTCCGGGCTGGTGATCTGGGGCGCGTCGGCGGAGGTCGCCTCGGTGGAGTTCAGGAACCGCGCGTTCAGCACGTGCTCGTTGGCGTAGGCGGGCATCATGTCCCAGAACGTGTACCAGCCGGGCTTCTTCATCCCGTTGCCGATGAACTTGCCGTTGATGACGAGGTTCTGGAAGGTGACGTTCTTGATGGCGTGGTCCGCGTCGTAGCCGACCAGGACCGACGGGTTGGCGTGCGTCCCGGTGTACGTCATGTTGCGGATGAAGACGCCGTCGATGCCGCGTCCGACCGAGGTGTTGTAGCTGGTGTTGTACATGACCCGCATGTTGATCAGCTGGCCCCAGCGGAAGTCGTCCACCCGGATGTCCTGCGCGCGGACGTTCTTCACCAGGTTGCTGTCGCCCGGGTTGAGCGCGATGCAGCCCTGGTAGTTCATCTGCGGTTCGCGGTGGTCGAGGATGTCGATGTTGCTGAAGACGAGGTTCTCGATGGTCTCGGGGTTGTCGGTGTTGCCGTGCGTGCCGACGTTGATCGGGTGCGCGACGTCGGCCCAGAGGGTGGAGTCGCGGACGGTGATGTTGCGGCAGTCGCCGTAGTAGTCCCAGCGGTGGGCGTAGATGGCGATGCAGTCGTCGGCGTTGCGCATGTAGACGCGGTCGATCAGGACGTCCTCGCTGGAGAAGACGTCGATGCCGTCGCCCCACTGGCCGTGGCTGTAGGAGTGGAAGTCACGGATGGTGACCTGCTTCGACTGGCCGACGGTGATCGCGTAGCCGCTGCTCGGGTTGAGCACCATGACGCCGTCGACCTCGATGTTCTCGGAGTACTCGATGAGCACCCCGTTGGCCGAGTTGTAGATCACGCCGCGGCCGCGCAGCCGGGCGTTCTCCACCTCGTGGAACTCCACCCGGGACGTCAGCACGGCGCCGCCGGCCAGGTAGACCGTCTTGCCGCTGGGCACCTTCACCACGCCGTCGGTGGTCTTGTGCAGACCGGGGCCGAAGTAGATGACGTCCTCGTCGTCGGGGTCGGGGACGTGCGTCTCGATCGCATTGGCGTGCAGCTGGAGGTTGTTGAAGATGTCGCCGTCGATCTCGATGGAGAGGTTGCGCGGCTCGGTGAGGGTGAAGCTCACCGTGGCGCCGTCCACCGTGAAGTCGATGTCGTACGACGTGGGGCGGATCCGCGCGGTGCCGATGGTTCCCTTGGCCGAGGTGACGGCGATTTCCACGGTCCCGTCGAAGTCGAACATGGCCACGGAGGAGTTGTAGACGGGACCGCTGCCCGTGTTGGCGTCGATCATCTTCGCCCGGGCCCGGTAGACGGGCACCGTCTGCCATTCGCCGCCCTGGGTGCGGGCCTTGACGGAGTAACTGGTGTTGGTGGGGACCCCGCTCGGGATCGGGTACACCACCAGCTTGTCGGGGGCCCCGGCCGCGTCGGCGGCTCTCGCGGTGCCGGCCGCGGCGCCGAGCAGAGTGTACGCGGCGGCGGTGGCACCGGCGGCCTGGAGAAGGGTGCGCCGGGACGGTCCGGTGCTCTGGGCGTCGTTCATGAAGCGGTTCCTTCGGCGAAGAGGGAGATGAGAGAGGGACACGGGGAGGACGGCGGGGCTACTTGAGCCCGGACGTCGACATCCCGGCGACGAAGCCTCGCTGGGCGACGAGGAAGATCAGCAGGATCGGGACGACGTACATCACGGAGGCCGCGGCCTGGAGCTCGGGGACGGGCGTACCGGCCTCGCTGACGTAGGCGGTCATCACGGCGACGGCGAGCGTGGTGCGGTCCGTGGACAGCAGCAGTTGCGGGGCGATGTAGTCGCCCCAGGTCCAGGTGAAGGCGATGATGAAGCTCGTGGACAGCACGGGCCAGGACTGCGGAAGGAAGATCCGCCAGAAGATCGCCGCGTATCCGCAGCCGTCGACGATCGCGGCCTCCTCCAGCTCGCGTGGCATGCTCGCGAAGAACTGCCGGAAGAGGAAGACCAGATACGGCGCCGCGGACAGGCCCCACAGCACCCACGGCCAGTACGTGTCGACCATCCCGAGCTTGGCGAAGATCAGGTAGGTGGGCAGCAAAGTGACCATCTGGGGCAGCATCATCGAGCCGAGCAGGACGCCGAACAGCCACTTCTTGCCGGGTGCGTCCAGGCGCGCGAAGCCATAGCCGACCCAGGCGGAGCTGAGGGTGACGAGCGTGGCGTAGAGCAGGGCGATGATCAGGGAGTTGCGGGCGTAGCCGAGGAAGTCGATCTGGTCGAAGGCGTCGGCGAAGTTGTGCCACTGGAAGGCCCGGGGCAGCCAGTGCACGGGCGAGGCGGCCAGTTCGCCCTGGGTCTTCAGGCCGCTGAGGATCAGCCAGCCGAAGGGGCCGAGGAACAGTCCGGTGACGGAGACGAGGACCGTGTAGAGGGCGAGGCGCTTGGCGCGTATCCGCACCCGGACGTCGGGCGGCGCCGGCTTGGGCGGCAGGCTGGTGGCGGTCACTTCTTCGCCTCCGGGTCGACGTTGTAGAACACCGCGCCGGACGTGAACTTGAAGATCAGTCCGGTCACGACGAGGATCAGGACGAAGAGCACCCACAGCAGCGCGGAGGCGTAGCCGTAGCGGCCGAGCGCGAAGTACTGCGCGAACACGTGCATCATGTAGAGGTAGTTGGACTGCGGGACCGTGGTGATACCGCTCGTGTCGCCGAGCGGCGCCAGCAGCAGCGGCATGATGGTCTGCACCGAGGCGATCATTCCGGTCACCGTCTGGAAGAGCAGGACGGGCGACAGCAGCGGCACGGTGATACTGCGGAAGGTGCGCCAGGCACTCGCCCCGTCGATGCGGGCGGCCTCGTGGAGTTCCCGGGGTACGTCCTGCAGCCCGGCCAGCGAGATGATCATGACGTTACCGGCGCCCCACAGCACCGTCATCAGCAGCACGTAGCGGGCGTAGGGGTCGGCCAGCCAGCCCACGGCGTCGATGCCGAAGAAGGTCAGGACGCCGTTGGCGGCACCGGAGTTCTGGTCGAAGAGCAACTTGAAGGCGAGGCCCGCGCCCACCGGCGGCACCACGGCGGGCAGATAGATCAGGGTCCGGAACAGGCCACGCGCCTTGATCGGCCGGTTGACCAGGACGGCGAGGGCGAGGCCCGCGATGATCGACAGCGGCACCGAGGTCACCGCGAAAAGGCCCGTGCGACCCAGCGCGTCCCAGGTGACCGGGTCGTTCAGCAGCTCGCGGTAGTTGCCGAGTCCCACATAGCGCCAGTTCGGGGAGATGCCGTCGAACGTGGTGAAACTCAGCCACAGCGCGTACACCATCGGCGTGACGGTCAGCAACAGGAAACCGACGATCCAGGGCGAGGTGAACATGTAGAACGCCCGGTGCCTGCGCGCGGTCATCGAGATCCGCCGCCCGCCGGTGGCGGGTGCCCGACCGGCCCTGGCGGCGGCGCCTTGCCGGCCCGCGACGGAGGAGATCTGGTCGACCGTCATCCCACTTGCTCCTTACCGCGCTTGAGCTGCTCGTTGATGGCCGAGTTCAGGCGCCCGGCGAGGGTGTCGACGGAGATCTGGCCGTTCATCGCGGCGGGCGCGATCTGGTTGAAGAGGGCGTCGACCGCGTCCGCCCTGCTGTAGGGGGTGAAGGAGACCACCGAGAAGTGCTTCAGCTCGTTCTCCTGCACCTTCAGCACGCGCTTCTGGTAGTCCTCCTTGGCCGGCATCAGCGACCGCATCGACTTCAGGGTGGGGATGCCCCAGCCGCCGGAGGCGCGGGCCTTGGCGGGCTCCTCGCCGAAGAACCATTCGAAGACCCGCCATGCGGCGTCCTTGTTCTTCGACCCGCGCGGCATCCACAGACCGGTGCCGCCCTGGCAGGCGCTGATCCGCGGACCGCCCGAGAAGACCGGGGCGGGCGCCAGGCGGGACACCGCCGCCAGCTTCCTGTCGGTGCCGATCATGCCGCCCATCCAGTAGCCGGAGTTCGACATGGCCAGCCGCCCGGCCTGGTAGGTGGGCCCGTCCCAGCCGTTGGGGTCGGGCTGGATGAGGCTCGGCCCGACCTTGGTCCGGCAGTAGTCGATGTACCAGGCCAGCGCCTTGCGGGCCTCGGGGGTGGT
Source organism: Streptomyces griseus subsp. griseus (assembly GCF_000720255.1). GTDB lineage: Bacteria > Actinomycetota > Actinomycetes > Streptomycetales > Streptomycetaceae > Streptomyces > Streptomyces griseus_I. The sequence goes on from NZ_JOJE01000005.1 coordinate 68,660, forward strand.
GAAGTCGACCCGGGAGAAGTCGTCGTTGAAGAGGCTGCCTCCGGCGGACACCGTCATGGTCGCCAGGAGCGTGGACCGGGTCAGTCCGCCGTAGCTGCCACCGAAAACCGTGGTCTGGCCCTTCTTGCGCTGCACGAGACGCTTGGCGGTGTCCAGCCACTCCTCGTACGTGACCGGCTCGGTCTCCGGCGGGTAGTCGGCACCGCCCTTGTCGAAAGCCGCGGTGTCGTACCAGTACATGGAGTCCTGGGAGAAGTCCTTCGCCATGCCGTAGCGCGGCCCCTTGCCCTGGGTGCGGCCGTCGTACCGCCACAGGTCGTTGACGGGGTCCAGGTCGTCGAGCTTGAGGACACCGCTCCGGGCGAAGTAGGAGTCCAGTTCCTCGGCCACGTCCCGCGCCGCGAAGAACGGCGCGTCCACGGCGCCGACGCCGCGCACCAGGTCGGGCGGGTTGCCGTTGGTGAGCATCGCGATCAGCTTGGTGATGTCGTACTTCACCAGGAGGATCTTGATGCCGAGGTCCTTCTTGGCCTGTTGGACCTGCTCCGGGAGGATGTCTCCGGAGTTGACCATCACGGTGACGGTCTCACCCGAGCCGCTGACGCCGCTGGACACCTGCATCGCGCAGCCGCTCAGCGCCGACGCACCGGCCATGGCACCGCCGGCCGACAGGGCGAGGAATCGGCGCCGACTGGGAGGAGCACCGGCATGCGAGCGCATGAAGGCCTCACCTTCTGTCTCAAGGGGAACGCGCGACTCCTCGGTCGTGCACCCCGGATCGCAGATTTCAGTAACAGGTAGCAACCGGTTGCTACGGCCGAGTGGGCAGAGCTTCTTCCGGCCAGAAGGGCACGTCAAGGGTCTTCGCAGACTTTCGAAAACTCTGCACAAGGGCGAGGACGGGCGGGCGCCTGGTCGAAGGGCGGTCGAGAGGGCTGAGCTGTGAGGCTCTGAGCTGGGGAAATGTGCGTGGATCGGGTCGTCTCCGCTGTGGAGTCGGCGGTCTGGGCGGGCCGTCGGCGAGGACGGAGGCGTTGCGGTCGGCGGCACTCATGGGTCGACAACCGGTTGTGAGCGGGATCGGTTCGCGGTGCCACCGATCCACCGGAGCTCGCCCTCGGAAACGCGTTACGGCGGCCTGTTCCGGGCCCCGTTCGGTGGGCTGTACTGATCAATCACGCGAAGCATCACCATGACATGGGCATTTGGTCCCGATACCGGTCGAAAGATTTCCCCGGGCCGTGGCCCGTTCCGGTGATTGACCCTGCCTCCACGGCAGATCTACGGTAGAAGACGCTTTCAGAAAATGTTTCCCCAGCCCCCCAGGAGAGTCATGCCCAGCGCCCAGTTGCCCAGGGCCGTGTTCGCCATGGATCCGGTGCACCTCCCGTTGCTCTTCCCGGCGCCCCTGATGGACCGGCTCCAGCGGACGGCACGGATCGACCCCGCGCTCGTCGTACGGGACTTCACCGACCCCGCCGCCGACCCCGCCGTCGCCGCCGCACTGGCCGACGCCGAGGTCCTGATCACCGGCTGGGGCTGTCCCCACCTCGACGCGGACACCCTGGCCGCGACACCCCGGCTGCGCGCGGTCCTGCACGCGGCGGGCTCCGTCCGCTCGCTGGTCGGCGAGGCCGTCTGGGACCACGGCACCACCGTCTCCAGCGCGGTCACCGGCAACGCGCTGCCCGTCGCCGAGTACACGCTCGCGATGATCCTGCTGGCCGGGAAGGACGCGTTCACCCACCGCGAGCGCTTCCGCGCCACCCACGCCCAGCCGACGTCGGCCGAGACCGCGGCCATCGGCAACGTCGGCCGCCGCGTCGGCGTCATCGGCGCCTCACGGGTCGGCCGCCGCCTGCTCGAACTCCTGCGGCCCCACGACTTCCAGGTACTGCTCCACGACCCCTACGTCGACGCCGCCGAGGCCGCCGCACTCGGTGCGGAGCCGGTGTCGCTGGAGGACCTGCTGCGCCGCAGCGACATCGTCAGCCTGCACGCGCCCGACATCCCCGAGACGCACCACATGCTGGACCGGCCCCGGCTCGCGCTGATCCGGGACGGGGGCGTGCTCATCAACACCTCCCGGGGTGCGCTCGTCGACCACGAGGCGCTGACCGGGGAGCTGGTGTCCGGCCGGCTGCACGCGGTCCTGGACGTGACGGAGCCCGAGCCCCTGCCCGCGGACTCACCGCTCTACACGCTGCCGAACGTGTTCCTCACCCCGCACATCGCGGGGTCCCTGGGGAACGAGCTGGAGCGGTTGGGGCAGATCGTGGTGGAGGAGCTGGAGAGGCTGGCGGGGGGTGTGGGGCTTGTGCATGAGGTGCGGCACGCCGATCTTGCACGGGTCGCTTGAAAGGGCCCATCACCCCTGCCGGTCACCCCGGCCGGAAACAACCAACCCCCACCCCCTCAGCATCCACCCCCCGCACCCTCCCCCACCTGGAGGAACCATGGGATACGGTTTCCGCACCGGCGAGAGGCGCCGCACCTCCGGCCTCCCCGGTGATCCGCACGCGACGGTGAAGGAGCCGCAACCGTGAGTCAGCGCAAGGCGCCCGCGGACGCCGGCCGGGCGACGATCCGGGACGTGGCGGAGCGTGCGGGCGTGTCCGTGGCGAGTGTGTCGCGGGTGCTGTCGGGCAACTACCCCGTGTCGGAGGACCTGCGCCGTCGGGTGATGAAGGTGGTCCGCGACCTGGACTACGTCACCAACGCCCACGCCCGCTCGCTGGCGGGGGGCGGTACGCCGACGGTGGCGATCCTCATCAACAACATCACCGGGGCGGCCTTCGCCCATGTGGCCAAGGGCGTCGAGGGCGCGGCCACCCTGCGCGGATGGCTGTCCCTGGTGGGTACGACGGGCGACGACCCGGAGCGCGAGCTCGCCCTGGTCAACATGATGCGCCAGCAGGGCGTGGCCGCGGTGGTGCTGCTCGGCGGGGCCTACGACTACGAGGAGTACCAGCTGCGGATGGCGCGCTTCGCCAGGTCCCTGGACGCCGCCGGCTCGCATCTGGTGCTGGTGGGCAGGCCGCCGCTGGAGGGCGACGTGCCGGCGACGACGGTGGACTACGACAACGAGTCCGGGGCGTACGCGATGGCCAGCCATCTGCTGTCGGCGGGGCACCGGGAGGTGCTCGTGCTGCCGGGGCCCGCCGGACTCAGCACCGCGCAGGCGCGATTGCGTGGCGCACAGCGGGCTTTCGAGACGTACGGGGTCCCGTTCGAGCCTGAGGCGGTGCGGCACGGACCGTACGACGACGAGCACGGGTATCGCGCGGTCGAGGGGGCGCTGCGGGACGGTCTGCGGTTCACGGCGGTGCTGGCCGGCACGGACGTGGTCGCCGCGGGGGCGCTCCAGGCGTTGCGCGCGGCGGGGCTGAGGGTGCCGGAGGACGTCTCCATCACGGGGTACGACGACATCCCGCTGGCTTCGCAGCTGACGCCCCAACTGACCACCGTGCACGTCCCGTACGAGGAGATGGGGCGGGTCGCGCTGCGCGCGGTGGCCGACCGGCGCGAGGCCGGGGCGGGGCGGCGCAAGGGCGGCGACGGGGAGCATCTGGTGCTGGGCACCCATGTCGTCGTACGGAACTCCGTGCGGCCGCCGGCACGGCGCGACTGATGTGGTTTCGTAAACGGTTTCTCGATGTTTTACGGGGCGCGGGGAGCCGTTCGCCTCGCGCCCTCGGCAGCGCTTGCCGCCCTGAGACGCGCGCCTGACCTGCGGTTCCTTGCGTACCATCGGCGCTGTGGCCGCGTGCCCGGTCGCTATCGCCCGGACCGGGCCTCGTAACAAATTTCTCGCACACCTCTTGATAACGGCCGACCCGTCGGCCTACCTTCGCAGCAACCGGTTTCTACAGCTTCTGCTTGGCCGAACCCCCCGCAACCGCGAGCCGGCGTCCACGAGGCGCCTCCCGGCCGCCGTTCCTGGCCAGTACCGAGCCGCCGTCCCTCTTCTGAGACGCCTACTTCCGAAGGATCACGGTCAGATGAACTCCCTCAGCCCCCGGAGAAGGTTCGCCCGCGCCGCTGTCGCGGGACTCGCGCTGACAGGTCTGCTCACCGCCTGCGGCGGGTCCGGGGACGACACGTCCCCGAAGTCCTCCGTCCCCGTCACCCTCCCCTTCTGGGGCTGGGCCAACGGCCAGGAGGCGGTCGTCAAGGCGTTCAACGCCTCCCACAAGGACATCCAGCTGAAGTACACGAAGGTGACCGACCAGCTGACCATGCAGAAGCAGCTGACCAACGCGGTCAAGGCGAAGAACGCGCCGTGTCTGGTGCAGAACACCGCCGAGTACGTCACCAGCTGGGTCTCCCAGGGAGCGCTCGCCGACATCAGCAAGTACGTCGAGGCCGACAAGGACAAGTTCAACGCCGGCGCCTGGGCCGGAGCGCAGGTGCAGGGCAAGCTCTACGGGGTCCCGACCAGCTCGGCGCCCAACTTCACGATCTACCGGACCGACATCTTCAAGAAGTACGGCATCAAGCCCCCGGCGACCTGGGACGACTTCATCGCCGCGGGAAAGGTGCTCACGAAGCACGGGGTCAAGATCACCAACTTCGCCGGTGAGGACCCGAGCACGCTGGAAGTGCTCGCCATGCAGGCGGGGGCCCACTGGTACGCCATCGACGGCAACTCCTGGAAGGTGGACTTCCAGGACGCGGGCACCCGGAAGGCCGCCAAGGTGATCCAGGAGATCATCGACAACGACCTCAACTCGAAGCTGTCGTTCGCCGACTACGCGGCCGTGCAGCGCAACTACGACAACGGTGGCACCGCGACCCGGCAGATCTCCACCTGGCAGATGGCGGGCATGGTGCAGAACTTCACCAAGTCGTTCGGGAAGTGGGCGCTGTCACCGTGGCCGACGTACGCCGGTGAGGCGGCCAAGACGCCGGCCGGTACCAACCTGACCGGCAGCGTGACGCTGGTGACCCAGCAGTGCAAGTACCAGGAGCAGGCCGCGCAGGCCGCGCTGTGGATGTCCACGGACTCGGGTGCCGTGAAGACGATGGCCAGTCCGACCACCGGCAACGGTGTGATGCCGGCGCTGGCCGACAGTGACTCGTACGTGCCCGAGGCGATCTCCGAGAAGTTGCTGGGCAGCAACTACCAGCCCGCTCAGCAGGTGGTGAAGGACAGCCTGAAGACCGTCACCACCGACTGGACCTTCGGGCCGGACTGGACCGCGATGTTCACGGAGATGCAGGCCGGCTGGGCGAAGGTGATCAACAAGCAGCAGAAGGTGACCGACCTGCTCGCGCACATGCAGGAGTGGACGGTCAACGACCTGAAGTCCCGCGGCATCAGCGTCAAGGGCTGAGGCAGAACAGATGATTCGTTCCCTGCGCTGGAAGGGTGCCGCGTTCACGGTGCCCTTCCAGCTCGGCTTCGTCTTCCTGTACCTGGTCCCGATCGGGTACGCCGTGTACCAGTCGCTCTACCGCGAGCAGCAGTCCGGGCTCGGGCTCGGCGGCTCGACGGAGAAGTTCTCCGGGTGGGCCAACTACCAGCAGGGCCTGACCGACCCGGCGTTCCTGAGCTCCATCCTGCGGGTGGTGCTGTTCGCCTGTGTGCAGATCCCGGTGATGCTGTTCATCAGCCTGGTCCTGGCGCTGCTCCTGGACGCGCTCACCTCGCGGGTCGCGAGCCGGTTCCGGATCCTGCTGCTGGTGCCGTACATGATCCCGGGGGTCGTGGCGGCGATCGTGTGGATCAACCTGTACAGCCCGGACGTCGGTCCGCTGACCCCGATGGGTGAGGTGCTCGGGTTCCACTGGAACTTCTTCTCGCCCTCCATGGTGTGGACATCCATCGGCAACCTGCTGACCTGGCACGGCATCGGCTACAACATGGTGATCATCTACTCGGCCCTGCAGGCCGTTCCGCGTGACCTCTTCGAGGCGGCCCGGCTGGACGGGGCGTCGGAGATCCGGATCGCGCGCAGCATCAAGGTGCCGTACGTGCGCGGAGCGCTCGTACTGACCGGGCTGCTGTCGATCATCCAGATGCTGCAGATCTTCAACGAGCCCGCGCTGTTCCGGAACGTCACCCCGCAGACGGTGAACGACAGCTTCACCCCGATCATGATCATCTACAACCAGGCGTTCAACGCCGGCAACTACCACTACGCCGCCGCCCTGTCGGTGCTGCTCGCCCTCATCCTGGGCATCGCCTCCTTCCTCTTCTACCGGCTGACTTCGAGGGAGGCCGACTGATGACGCTCACCGAACACCGCGCGGAGAAGGTCCCGGCACGCATGGTCCGCCGTCTCACCACCCCGGACCCGGCCTCCCGTTCCCGGGGCGGCCAGCGGTTCCTGCTCGTCGGCCTGGTCCTGGCGTCCGCCTACAGCCTGTTCCCGGTGTGGTGGCTGATCGTCGCCGCCACCAAGAACCGCACGGGGCTCTACCAGAGCAACGGCCTGTGGTTCTCCGGCTGGCACCTGTGGGACAACCTGCACCAGCTGTTCACCTACGAGGACGGCATCTTCCTGCGCTGGACGGCCAACTCGCTGCTCTACGCGGGGGTCGGCTCCCTCGGCGGCACGCTGATCGCGCTCGCCACCGGATACGGCCTGGCCCGGTTCGAGTTCCCGGGCCGCAACCTGGTCTTCGCGTGCGTCGTGGGCTCGTTCCTCATCCCGCTCGCGCTGCTGACGCTCCCGCTGTACCTGCTGTTCTCCGCGATCGGCATGGTGGACACCCCCTGGGCGATGCTGATCCCCTGCCTGATCAACCCGTTCAGCGTCTACCTGGCCAAGGTGTACACCGAGGCCACCATCCCGTTCGAGCTGCTCGAGGCGGCCCGGCTGGACGGCGCCGGTGAGCTGCGGATCTTCTTCAGCATCGTGCTGCGGATGATGACCACCGGCGGTGCCACGGTGTTCCTGCTGGCTTTCGTCAACACCTGGAACGCCTTCTTCCTCCCCCTCACCGTGCTGCGCGGCGAGGAGAACTGGACGCTCAACCTGGGCCTGTACAACTGGTCCGGCAAACGCTTGGAGTCGGGCGTCGACCTGACGAGCCTGGTCCTGACCGGCGCGCTGCTGTCCATCGTGCCGATGGCGATCATGATGGTCGCGATGCGCCGCTACTGGCGGACCGGAGTGACCCTGGGGGCGCTGAAGTGACCGTGCTGCGCAATCCGGTGATCCGCGGTTTCGCCCCGGACCCCTCCCTGGTCCGGGCCGGCGACTGGTACTACGTGGCGACCAGCTCCTTCGAGTGGTTCCCGACCATCCCGATCCACCGCTCCCGCGACCTCGCGCACTGGGAGTACGCCGGACACGTCAGGGGCGCGGCCGCCGGCGGCTCGCTGGCCGGCGTCCCCGACTCCGGGGGCATCTGGGCGCCGTCGCTGAGCTGGGACGGTAGCCGGTTCTGGGTGGTGTACTCCGTCGTGCGGTCGGTGGGTACGCCGTACTTCGACACGGACACGTACGTCTCCACCGCCCCCGGGGTGACCGGCCCCTGGACCTGTCCGCGCCGCATCGCGAGCCATGGCTTCGACCCCGCGCTCTTCCACCACGACGGCCGGCTGTGGCTGCTCAACCTCCAGAACGACCACCGCCCCGGCGGCCGGCGCTTCGCCGGGATCGTCCTGACCGAACTGGACCGCGACTCGCTCGCCCCGGTGGGTGACACGCACCTGCTGCTCCAGCACGAGCGGCTGGTCGAGGGGCCGAAGCTGCTCCACCACGACGGCTGGTTCGTGCTCGTCCTGGCGGAGGGCGGCACCGGTTTCGAGCACGGCGTCCTGACGGCCCGCAGCCGGAGCGTCACCGGCCCCTACGAACTCGACGACCGTCCGCTGCTCACCTCACGGGACGATCCCTCGCTGCCGTTGCAGAAGGCGGGGCACGCGGAACTCGTCGAGACGCAGGACGGGGCGTGGGTGCTGAGCCATCTCACGGCGCGCCCGCTGCACACCCCGCAGGGGCCGCGCTGCACCCTCGGCCGGGAGACGGCGATCCAGACGGTGACGTGGGACGCGGAGGGGTGGCCGCGGCTGGGGCACGGTGGTTGGCATCCCGCGGTCGAGGTCGACGTGCCGACTCCGGCCCGCCCCCTCGTCCGTCCCCTCGTCTCGCCCGACCCGTTGGGCTGGCCGTGGAGCAGCCTGCGTGCCGCTCCCGACGCCTCCTGGGCCGACGCCACGAGCCGGCCCGGCTGGATCAGACTGCGCGGACGGCACGGTCCGGAATCACGGTGGGCGTACAGCTTGTTGGCGCAGCGCGTCACCGAGCATCGCGCCGAGGCGGCGGTCACCGTACAGGCCCTTCCGTCCACCTTCACCCAGGGGGCCGGTCTGGTGCTGCGATACGACGCCGAGGCGTACTTCGCCCTGGATCTGACCTGGGACGAGCCGGAGGGCGAGGAGCAGCGCGGGCAGCAGTGGCTCGGCGGCGGGCGTACGGTGCTCAGCCTTATCGACCGTGACGAGCGGGGCACGCGGCGGGTGGCCCTCGAGGAGGTGCCGCCGGGGGCGCCGGTGCGGCTGGGCGTGACCGTGGAGGAGGCCGAGGCACGCTTCTGGTACGTACGGGAGGGCACGCGGACACCGCTCGGACCGGCCCTGGACTTCAGCAAACTCTCCGACGACCACGGCGGACGGCTGCGATTCACGGGGGCGATGGCCGGCATCCACGCATGGGACCTGGTGGACGCGGGGTTCACGGCGGACTTCCGGGACTTCGGGCTGACCTGTACCGGGGAGTGAGGGGCTCTCGCTCGTCGGGGCGCGGGGGTCCGCCCGCCGGGGGGTGAGCGGCGGCGCGCCCGGCGCCGTACGCAAGATCCCGTCATCTCCGGTGTCTTCACGCCGCGTTGACGCGCACTTAGGATAGCAAGCGCTTTCTGCGCGTCGGTGTTCCGTCGGCTCCCCCACGGTGCCGGTCGGACGTTCGCTGGCCCTCGGGCGGGCCGGAGAGGTGGTTCCCGATGGTCCGTACCGGGAGTGCGAGCGTGGCGACGGCCGGGCCGACGCTCGCGGTCGTGGCCCGCGAGGCGGGGGTGTCCGTACCGACCGCCTCGAAGGTGGTCAACGGCCGGGAGGACGTGGCTCCCGAGACCCGCCGCCGGGTCACGGAGGCGCTCGACCGGCTCGGCTACGTCCGCAGACCCCGCTTCGACGCGGCCAAGCCGCCCCGGCTCGTCGACCTCGTCGTGCACTCGCTGGAGAGCTCCTGGTCGGGCGCGGTGCTGCACGGGGTGGAGGAGGCCGCGCACGACGCCGGTCTGGACGTGGTCGTCTCGGCCGCCCTGTCCCGCACCCGGGCCGCGCGTCCCCAGCGCGGCTGGCTGGACAAGCTCACCCTGCGTGGCTCGGCCGGGGTCCTGTTCAACCTGGCCGAGCTCACGGAGTCCCAGTTCGCCTGGCTGGACCAGCACCGCATCCCGTTCGTGATGATCGACCCGGTGCTCGAACCGCCGCCCGGCGTGGTCTCGGTGGGCGCGGCGAACTGGCAGGGCGGGGTGACCGCGACCGAGCACCTGCTGTCGCTCGGCCACGAGCGCATCGCGGTCGTGGCCGGACAGCGCCGCACGATGTGCAGCAGCGCCCGGGTCGCCGGTTACCGCTCCGCCCTCGCCTCGGCGGGCGTCGCGCACCGCCCCGAGTACGTCCGCTACGGCGTCTTCGACGAGAGCGTCGCCCGGCACCGGATGCGCGAACTCCTCGACCTCCCCGAACCTCCGACCGCCGTCTTCGTCTGCTCGGACCGCATGGCCCTCGGCGTCTACGAGGCCCTGGCCGAACGGGGTCTGCGCGTCCCCGACGACATCAGCGTCGTCGGCTTCGACGACCTGCCCGAGTCCCGCTGGGCGGCCCCCGCCCTGACCACCGTCCGCCAACCGCTCGCGGAGATGGCGGCGACGGCACTGCGGCTGCTGGTGCGGATGATGGACGGGGAGCGGCCGGAGGGGACACGGACGGAGCTGTCGACCCGGCTGGTGGAGCGGGCGAGCACGGCACCGCCGCCCGGGAGGTGAACGAGCCTTGGCCGAGCGTGCCGTGGGCCATGATGAGCCTATGCGACCGATCTTCACTGGCACAGGAGAGCTGACCGGAACCCCGTCCGTCGCCGTGGTCGTCGACGTGATGCGTGCCTTCACCGTGGCGGCCGGGGCGTTCGCACAGGGGGCCGAGCGGATCGTCCTCGCCGAGAGCCTGGAGGAGGGGCTGGCCCTGAAGGACCGTCACCCCGGGTGGTTGGCCCTCCAGGACGGACCGCCCCGGCCGGGGTTCGACCTGGCGAACTCCCCCGCCCAGCTGCGCTCACTCGACGTGCGGGGTCGCACCGTGGTGCAGAAGACCACCGCCGGGACGGTGGGCGCGCTGGCGGTCGCCGACGCGGAACTGGTGCTGTGCGCCGCCTTCGTCGTCGCGGGCCCCACCGCGCGTCTGCTGCGGAGGCGGCGGCCGGCGGAGGTGACGTACGTGATCACCGGGGACGGCGGCCGGGCCGAGGAAGACCTGGCGTGTGCCCGGTACATCGCGGGGTCGGCCCTCGAACCCGGCCTGGACCCGGGCCCGTTCGTGGAGCTGGCGCGGAACTCGAGCGGCGCCGCGCGACTGGCCGACGGAGTACGGCTCGGCCATCAGGGCGTGCATCCGGACGACGCGGAGCTCTGCCTCGTGGTGGACGCCCACCCCTTCGCGATGGTGGCGGCGCGGGAGGACGGGCAGGTGGTGGTGCGTCCGGTTCGGGTGTGAGGCACGGCGGGCGGCCGGGCGCGTCGGCGGCGCCCGGCCGTCGCACTCCCCGTCCCTCAGTCCTCCTCCAGCGGCAGCACCTGCTTGCCGTCGGCGTGCCCGCAGCGTCGTGGCCGCTTCTGGTCCTCAAGGATCACACCGGAGGCCCCGATCCGTTCCAGGCCCTCCACCACGTGGCAGGCGACCTCCGGATCGACGTACCCGTCGTCGATGTCCACCAGCAGGTGGTGGCGCGGGAACGCGCCCCGCAGCCGGTGGACGAACGCGACCATGTCCGGCCACGCGATGAAACCGATGTCCGGCAGTCCGTAGTTACGAGGCCGCGAAGCCGAAGCCCGAGACGAACATGCTGTCGTAGTGCTCCGCCGCGATCGACGCCGAATACATGTCGTACACGCCGATCAGCGGGGTCGTCTCCGGGCCGGCGATCCGCTCCCGCAGCTCGTTCCCGTAAGTCACCGTCCGGCTCCTCCAATGGAGTCGAGGGGTCAACACACCAGACGCAAGAAAGCCGCCGCGACACGGCAGTCCTTTGTCAAGACAAAAGCACCTCTATGTCGACGCACGACTTTCTCCATACAAGGGCTTTGCTCACCCCAATGGCGCAACCGGTTCACCGGAGAAACGTCACTGGTCCGTCATGTGTCGAGCCGCGCCGCCCAGTCGATGCCACCGCGCAGATGGGCGCGGAAGGCGGGGTCGAGAAAGGCCTCTGAGGCGTGCCCGAACGCCGTGTAGAAGACGCGGCCCGCGCCCTGCTCGCGGCACCACACCAGCGGGTGGTCGGCACCCATCCCGCCGCCGTCGTACGACGACTCGTCGGCGACCGCGAGGACCCGCACCCGCCCGCGCGGATTGGCCCGGAAGTCGTACCACTCGTCGGTGAAGTCCCAGACGGCGGGCAGATGCCGGGTGGCGGGGTGTTCGCGGTCCTCGACCACGGCCCGGCCCGGCTGGTACGCGGGGTGGCGGTCGAAGCGTGCGCCGAGCAGTTCGCCGTAGTACGGCCAGTCGTACTCGGTGCAGGCCGCAGCGTGGACGCCGACGAAGCCGCCGCCCGACTCGACGTACCCGGCGAGGCGTTTGCGACTGGCGGGCGTCAGCACCTCGCCGCTGGTGGAGAGGAAGACGACGGCCGCGTACCCGTCCAGCGGGGCCTGGAGGGCCGCCGGGTCCTCGGTGTGGTCGACGTCGTACGCCGCGAGCGTGCGCAGCGCGGCGACGGCGGCGGGGATGGAGTCGTGGCGGTATTCGGTGGTGCGGGTGAAGACGAGCAGCCGGGCGGTCGGGCGGGTGCTCAACCTCCGACCCCCACATCGTTGTTCGGGGCCCCGTCGCCGACCGGCGGCAGGTCGCCGCGCTCGACCGGTTCGGTCGGCCGCGCGGGGGCCTCGGGCAGGAGGGTGTCGAGTTCGTCGACGGTGGGCCGGTGGACCGCGCGGGCGGCCTCGCTCAGGACCTCGCGCGGTACGCCCTCACCCCGCAGCCGGACGACGTGCCCCTCCTTGGGGATGGCGTACTCCTTCTGCTGCCCGTTGCTGCGGTACCAGGCGTCGCCGTCACGGACGCAGGTGGTGCGCGAACTCGCGTCGGCAATCGGCTCCTTGGAACAGTTGTCGGCGGTCAGCGTGCCGCGGTCCACGGAGAGCTGGAGCTGGGTGCCGGACTTCCGCGACCAGTACGTGGCGGAGAAGCCGTCGTCGCCGTACACGCCGACGGACTGCTGGGCGAGGGTGTAGCCGGCGGCCTCGGTGACATAGACGAACTCCGGGGCGATGCCCAAGGCCTGGGCACGGGAGGCGAGTTCGGCCGGATCGGCGGTGCGGGCGTCCGTGGGTTCGGTACTGCCGTTCGTCCGTTCGCCGCCGGTGCCGGTGTCGGCCTTCTCGGTGCCGCAGCCGGCGAGGAGGGCGGGGAGGATCAGGGTCGGTAAGAGGGTGCGTGCGGCACGGATCATGGCCCACATCCTGCCGCACAGGTGTTCCCAAGGCAGCGTCTTTTCCCGAGGGGGACGCGTAATGTCACACCGGATGAACACAATTCCCGCACTGCTCGATCACCTCGTCCTCGCGACCCCCGATCTGGCGGCGACGGTCGCGGAGTTCACCCGGCGTACCGGTGTGGCCCCGGCCCCCGGCGGCGCACACGTCGGCCTCGGCACCCGTAACCACCTGGTCGGCCTGGGCGGCACCACCTACCTGGAGATCATCGGCCCCGACCCGGAGCAGACGGGCACCGACGGCCCCCAGCCGTTCGGCGTCGACGGGCTCACCGCTCCTCGCACGATCACCTGGGCCATCAGCCCACTCGACCTGGACACCACGGCCGCGGCCGCCCGCGCGCAGGGGTACGACCCCGGCGAGGTACGAGCCATGAGCCGCCGCCGGCCCGACGGCACCCTGCTGCGATGGCGCCTGACCGACGGCACCGCACACCCCTCCGGCCTCGTCCCGTTCCTCATCGACTGGGGCGACTCCGTCCACCCCTCAGCCGCCGGCCTCCCCGTCACCCCTCTGCTCCGCATGTCGGCGACGGCCCCCGCCCCGGACGAGATCCACCCCGCCCTCACCGCGCTGGGCACCCACCTTGGCCTCGACGAGGGGCCGGTACGGCTGTCGTTCACGGTGGACACACCTCGCGGGGCGGTGACCTTCCACTGACGGCGGCATGTCCGATTCCTTCAAGACCGTGGGACGTGGCGCTGTCTACGGTCGTGGCATGACTCCACGATTCGATGCCGTCGGCCTGGTCGTCTCGGACATGGCCGCTTCCGTCGCCTTTTACCGTCGTCTCGGGTTCGCCTTCGCGGAGGGCTCCGAGGACGCGCCGCACGCCGAGGCCGAGGTGCCGGGCGGGATGCGGCTGATGCTGGACACCGAGGAGACCGTGCGGTCGTTCCATCCGGGGTGGCGGGCGCCGACCGAAGGCGGGCGGGCCTCGTTGGCTCTGCGGTGCGAGGGGGCGGGCGAGGTCGACGCGACGTACGAGGAACTGGTGGGTGCCGGATACCGCGGGGAGTTGAAACCGTGGGACGCCGTGTGGGGGCAGCGGTACGCCGTCGTGCTGGACCCGGACGGCAACGGGGTGGACCTCTTCGCGCCGTCAGGTCAGTAGCTCCGTCAGCGTCATCCCGGTCAACTGCCGTACGTCCCGCGCCAGGTGGGCCTGGTCGGCGTACCCGGCGAGGGCGGCTGTCGCCGCGAACGGCGTGCCGTCGCGAGCGAGGTCGAGGGCCCGCTGGAGGCGCAGGACGCGGGCCAGCGTCTTGGCTCCGTAGCCGAACGCGGTCAGGGACCTGCGGTGCAACTGGCGTGCGCCCAGACCGAGTTCGTCGGCTACTGCGGCGACGGGGCGGCCCGCGTCCAGGGCCGCGACAAGCCGTGCCGGCAGCGGGTCGGGCGGGGCCGCCTCGGCCGCGAGGTGCAGCGCGGCCACCTCCAGGCCCGTCGCGGGGTCGGGCGCCGACACGATGCGGTCGCGCAGGCGCCGCACCTTCGTGGTCGGCCACAGGTCGGCCAACTCCACCCGGTGGTCGCGTAGTTCATGGGCGGGGACGCCGAGGAGCGCGGGCGCGGTACCTGGGTGGAAGCGGACGCCCGCCCAGGAAGCGGCGGGGCCTTCGGGGGCGTACGCGCGGGTGTCCGGCCCCGCGACCAGCAGCCGGCCCTCGCTCCACAGCAGGTCCATGCAGCCGTCGGGGAGCACGGGACGGGCGCCGGGCGGCGACGGGCTGTTCGTCCAGACGACGGCGCCGGTCAGCCGGGACGGCCGTTCCGCGTACACGGGACACAGACTACGCCGGGCGAGGCCGGGGTGGAGGACAGCCGCCCCGCGCCCATGGCACCCCCTCACCCCACCCGCGTCCGATGCTCCTGCGGACTCACCCCGTACGTCCTCTTGAACGCCGTGGACAGGGCGAACGGGGTGCCGTAACCGACCTGGCGGGCGATCGCGCCGATCGTGTCGTCGGTGTCGCGGAGATGGTCGGCGGACAGGGGCTGTCCGGCGGATCAAGTCGCAGAAAACCAGCGGTGCCTCATCGGCCCCGGTGAGCGGGGTCTGGTGCGTCCACCTGCAAGGCGGAGGAGGGCGGCGACGCGATGGGGGTCCCCCCGCGCGAGCGAAGCCGAGCGTGGGGGAGTCGGCAACCGACGACAACGCCGCAGGTGGGCGTGCCAGACCCCGCGTCTGCGGCATGATACCAGGTCCGCAGCGCGGCGATCACCAGCAGGTCGAGGAGGCGGTCCAGGACGACCTCCTGCCCGGGCTCGTCCCGCACGATCTCCTCCATGAGGAGCGGGGTCAGAGGGCAGTCCCACACCTCCGGCGTCAGCGTCAGCAGGGCGGGAAGCGCGCCCAGCAGACGGCAGCTGATCTCGCCCCGCACGAGGTAGGTGCCGATCAGCATCACCGTGGCGCCGTCGGGCCGGTCGCTCCAGGTGCGGACGCCGAGGTCCATCGTGCCGCCCAGGGGGCGGCCGTCGGGATACACGCACTCGGCGCCGGGCAGGATCACCGCCTGCCAAGGCGTGGCGGGGTCGTCGGCGCAGGTGTACGGGGCCGGGCCGCGTGCGATGGCGAGGTCGCCGGCCCGCAGCCGTACGCGCTCCCCCGCGTCCGGCATGATCCAGGCGTCGCCCCGGACCAGGAGCATCACGGTCAGCGGGGCCCGGTCCTCGACCCGCACGCTCCACGGCGGATCGAAACACGCACGGATCATGAAGGCACCCCGCGCGCGGGAACCCTCCAACAGGCCTGCGAGGGCGTCCATGTGGTCAGCGTAGACACGCGCGTATGGGAATGAGCCGTTCAGCGATGGGGCGCCGGTGCGGCCGTCGGTTCACTGGGGGCATGACCGAGAACACGCAGCAGATGACAGTGGTGGTGACCGGTGCGTCCGGTCGTACGGGGAGCCGGGTGGCGCGGGCCGCGCGGGAGGCGGGGCTGACGGTACGGGGCGCCTCGCGGGCCGGTGGCTTCGACTGGCAGGACCCGTCCACCTGGGCGGACGTCCTGCGGCGCGCGGACGCGGCGTACCTGGTGTACCCGTCGGACGTCGGCGCCCCCGGCGCGGCGGGCACGGTCGGGCGGCTCGCGCACGAGGCGGTCGCGCTGGGCGTGCGCCGGCTGGTGCTGTTGTCGGCCCGGGGCGAGGAGCAGGCCCGGCCGACCGAGGAGGCGCTGCGCGCGTCGGGCGCGGACCGGACGGTGGTACGGGCCGCGTGGTTCGCGCAGAACTTCAGTGAGGGGCCGTTGGTGGAGGAGCTGCGGATGGGCGGTGAGCTGGTGTTTCCCGCGGGGACGGGGTGCGGGAGCCGTTCGTCGACGTGCGGGACATCGCGGACGTCGTGGTGGCCGTGCTGATGGCGGGCGACCGGTACGCGGGGCAGACGATCGAAGTGTCCGGGGCGCGGCTGCTGACGTTCGGGGAGGCGGTGGCGGAGGTCGGTGCGGCGGCGGGGCGCGCGTTCACGTACCGGGCGGTGTCGGCGCGTGAGTACGGGGCGAACCTCGCGGGGTTCGGGGTGCCGGCGCAGGAGGTGGGCTTCCTGGTCGAGCTGTTCGAGTCGCTGCTCGACGGGCGCAACGCCCACCTCTCCGACGGCGTTCAACGGGTCCTGGGACGGGAGCCGCGCGACTTCACGGCCTTCGCGCGGGAGGCCGCGGCGTCGGCCACCTGGAAGGGGTGAGTGGGCCCGGGTGCTCACTTCTCCTGCGGTGGCTCCTCCTCGCCGTTGCTCTTCGGTGAGCTCTTCGCATGGGTGCGCAGCCGTCCCGTGACGTCGTCGGGCGGCAGGAAGCGGGACCACCGCTCGGGGAACTCGGACGGCATGTCGGGGTCGTCGGGGTCCTCGTGGGAGCGGGCCGCGGCGATCCGGGCGACGTACTCCGCGGCCTCCTCCTCGCGTGCCCGTTCGTTGTCCGCGCGGGCCGCGGCCGTCGCGGCGGCGGGCCAGACACGGTCGATCGCCGCGTTGACGGCGGCGCCGACCAGGACGGCGAACGCGGACACGCCGATCCACAGCAGTACGGCGACGGCGGCGGCGAGGGAGCCGTAGATCGTGGCGCCCTCGATGGTGCTCTGGAGGTAGATCCGCAGCAGGAAGCTGCCCAGGACCCACATGCCGAGGGCCACGAGAGCGCCGGGCACGTCCTCGATCCAGGGGGAGCGGACCGGGACGGAGACGTGGTACAGCGTGGTCAGGAAGGCGATGGACAGGACGATCACCACGGGCCAGTAGAGGACCTGGACCACCGTGGTCGACCACGGCAGGATGTCCACCACCGCGTCCGGGCCGGCGACCATCAGCGGCAGCGCCACCGAGCCGATCAGCAGGGCCGCGATGAACAGCAGGAACGCCACCAGCCGGGTCTTGACGATGCCGCGGACGCCGTCGAGGCCGTACATGACGGTGATGGTGTCGATGAAGACGTTCACCGCGCGCGAGCCCGACCACAGGGCGAAGAGGAAGCCGATGGAGATGACGTCGGGGCGGCCGCCCTTCATCACGTCGTCCAGGATCGGCTGCGCGATCTGCCGTACGCCCTTGTCCGACAGAACGGTACGGGAGGCCTCGAGGAGATTGGTCTCCAGGCTGCTGATGGAGTTGGTGCCGGTCCAGTCGTCGACGTAGCCGAGGAGGCCGATGAGGCTGAGCAGCAGGGGCGGCACGGACAGCAGGGTGAAGAAGGCGGCTTCGGCGGCGAGGCCGAGGATGCGGTACTCGATGCAGGAATTGACGGTGTCCTTCAGGAGCAGCCAGGTGGTCCTGCGCTTGGAGACGTTGCGGTAGAGGACACGCGCCCGGTGGAGACGCCCGGGGGCGCTCTCGGGTTGCTCGGGGGACTGGCTTGCTGGCTGCACGCCCTAACGGTATCCGCCGTACGAGCCCCCACTCATCCCCGGCCACCGCGCTCCCGGCCCGGCCGGGACGTCCGCTGCCGGACCGGAGGCCGGCCGGCCGTGTCAGGGTGGCCATGAGGGGCGTACCCGGGGGTACGTTCGCTGCATGGGACGCAGCACGCATACGGTGAGCAACCAGCCGCCACCGCTGGTCGGGTACGACCTCTTCTCGGCCGACCGGGCCCTCGTCGAGGCGGTCGAACGGCATCTTGATCCGGGGTTGCTCGACGAGGCGCTGAGCGATCTGTCGGGGCTCGGGCAGTCGGCCGGGTCGGCGCAGGTGCAGGAGTGGGGGGCGCAGGCGAACGAGTTCCCGCCGCGGCTGCGGACCCACGACCGCTACGGCGAGCGCGTCGACGAGGTCGACTTCCACCCGGCCTGGCACCGGCTGCTCGGCAAGGGCGTAGCCGCGGGGCTGACGGCGGCCTGGACCCGGCCGGGCGGGCATGTGCGGCGGGCGGCCGGGTTCCTGGTCTGGTCGCAGGTCGAGGCGGGCAACGGCTGCCCGCTGTCGATGACCCACGCGGCCGTACCAGCGCTGCGCACCGATCCCGCCCTCGCCGCCGAGTGGGAGCCGCGGCTGACGTCCATGATCTACGACCGTGAGCTGCGGCCCGCCCGCCTGAAGGCGGGGGCGCTGTTCGGGATGGGGATGACCGAGAAGCAGGGCGGCAGTGACGTACGGGCGAACACGACGGCGGCCGTGCCGCTGGCGGAGGACGGGACGTACGAGCTGACCGGGCACAAGTGGTTCTGCTCGGCGCCCATGTCGGACGGGTTCCTGGTGCTGGCCCAGGCACCGGACGGGCTGACCTGCTTCCTGGTGCCGCGGGTGCTGGAGGACGGCCACCGCAACACGTTCCTGATCCAGCGGCTGAAGGACAAGCTGGGCAACCGGTCGAACGCCTCGAGCGAGGTCGAGTTCGACGGGACCTGGGCGCGCCGTGTCGGCGAGGAGGGGCGTGGGGTGCGGACCATCATCGAGATGGTCGCGGCGACCCGGCTGGACTGTGTGCTGGGCTCGGCGGGGCTGATGCGGCAGGCCGTGGCACAGGCGATCCACCACTGTGCGTACCGGGAGGCGTTCGGCGGGAAGCTCGTCGACAAGCCGCTGATGCGCAACGTGCTCGCCGATCTCGCCCTCGAGTCGGAGGCGGCGACCGCCCTCGCGCTGCGGCTCGCGGCCGCCTACGACGACGGTGGTGAGGACGAGCGGGCGTTCCTGCGGATCGCGGTGCCGGCGGCGAAGTACTGGGTGACCAAGCGGTGCGCGCCGGTGGCGGTGGAGGCCGCGGAGTGCCTGGGCGGCAACGGGTACGTCGAGGAGTCGGGGATGCCGCGGCTGGTGCGCGAGTCGCCGCTGAACTCGATCTGGGAGGGCGCCGGCAATGTGCAGGCGTTGGACGTGCTGCGGGTGCTGCGCCGTGAGCCGCTCGCGCTGAACGCCTGTCTGAAGGAGATCGGGCAGGCACGCGGCGCCGATCACCGGCTGGACGGGGCGATCAAGCACCTGCTGACCGAACTGGCCGATCTGGAGGGGGTGGAGGGGCGGGCCCGGCGGCTGACGGAGCGGCTCGCACTGGTGCTCCAGGGGGCACTGCTCGTGCGGTACGCGCCGCCTCAGGTCGCCGACGCGTTCTGCGCCTCACGGCTGGGCGGTGACGGGGGCGCGGCCTTCGGGACGTTGCCGCACACGCTCGACCTGGCGGCGGTGGTGGAGCGGGCGCGCCCGCGGGGATGACGCGCGGTCACCGTCCTGACCTGCGGCGACAGAAAGCGGAGGTGGTGCTGCGCCGACACGGCACCACCCCCGCCGCATGGCCCTGCGAGGCCAGAACGCCGCTCGGAACGGCGTGGCTCAAGTCTCGGCCACCGTATGCGTGTTCACCAGGGTTGCAGGGGGTTGCAACTTTCTGGTCTCTGTGGCCGGACTGTGTCCCTCCGTCACCGCGGGACGGCAGTATGAGACGCACAGTCCGGGCCGGAAACCGTCGTCCGGACGGCCGAACAACCGGTTGCCCGTACGTGCTTGGGGAGGACCAGTGGCGAACCCGCCGGTCAACGTGGCGCAACTCGCCGCCGTGGACGCGGCGCGGGCGGCGCGGATGCTCAGCGAGGTGCGCGCCGCCAAGCTCGCCGGGCAGCGCGCGCGCATTCCCGCGCGCCCGGTGATCGAGCAGTCCTGGGAGCGCGTGCTGCGCCGGGGAATGGATCCGGAGCACGGTGGCACGGCGGGACTGCTGGCCCCGGAGGAGGTGCGGCGGCGCCGGGAGGAGACTCCGCTGCGGCATGTGCTGCCGGTGTTGCGGGAGGGTCTGCTGTCGTTCGCGGACGTCGCCCACCACATCATGGTCGTCGCGGACGCGGAGGGCCGGGTGCTGTGGCGGGAGGGCTCCTCCCCCGTGCTGCGCAAGGCGGACGCGATCGGGTTCGAGCTCGGCGCCGACTGGCGCGAGGACGTGGTGGGCACGAACGGGGTGGGCACTCCCGCGGTGGTGCGCGGGCCCGTCCAGGTGTTCGCCGGCGAGCACTTCGTGCGGACGCAGACCACCTGGACCTGCACGGGAGCGCCGATCACGGATCCCCGGGACGGGCGGCTGATCGGTGTCGTGGACGTCAGCGGTCCGCTGGAGACGATGCATCCGGCCACGCTGGCCTGGGTCTCGTCGGTGGCGAAGCTCGCCGAGGCCCGGCTGCGTGAGGTGCATCTGTCCTCCCTGGAACGGCTGCGGGCGGTGGCGGCGCCGGTGCTGGCGCGGTTGGGGGGCCGGGCCGTGGTGGTGGACCGGGACGGCTGGACGGCGGCGGTGACGGGGATGCCGTACCTGAGCCGGGTGGCGCTGCCCAAGTCGCCGGCGGCGGGCCGCCGGTGGCTGCCGGCGCTCGGGCTGTGCTCGGTGGAGCCGCTGGCGGGTGGCTGGTTGGTGCGGGTCGCCGAGGAGCCGGTGGTGCGCGGTGCCACCCGGATCGTGCTGGATCTGACGCAGCCGCGCCGTTCGTCGGTGACGGTGTCGGCGGACTCGGGCACCTGGTCGCACGAACTGAGTCCCCGGCACGCCGAGTTGCTGTTCCTGCTGGCCACGTATCGCGCGGGGCTCGGGGCGGCCCGGCTGGCGGCGGAGATGTTCGGTGATCCGCGCCGTACGGTGACGGTGCGGGCCGAGGTGTCGCGGGTACGGCGGTATCTCGGGGGTTTGCTGGAACACCGGCCGTATCGTTTCTGCGAGGGCGCGGAGGTCGAGGTGCTCCTCCCGGCCGACCCGCGCGACCTGTTGCCGCACTCGACGGCGCCGGGGGTGCTCGACCGGCGGGTGTCGGCCTCCGTTCGGTGAGGGCCTGAGCGTACGGGAGCACCCTGGGGCGTTGGCCCAGGGCCCCGAAATGGGTCGCCCGGTGGCATCTTCCGTATATTTGCGACGTCTTCCTCCTGGGGAGCTCCCGACTGCCGTAGCATCCCCCTTACGGGCCACCCCACCTGCTCCTCGGTCAACGTACGGATCATGAGGCGCAGTTGGCTCGCCTCGGGAGGATCGATGAAGCATCGTGGCAGACACCGCCGACGCAGGCGGGGCAGGGCGGCGCGCGCCTTCCTGGCCGGAACCGCCCTCGCACTCACCGCCGCCGCCACCCTGATCAGCGCGTCCCAGGCCACGGTCACCGACAGTCCCGGCGCGTTGCAGCCGCTCACCTCGTCCGCCGAGAGCCGCCCCCTGCGGCTGACGGAGGATCTCGTTCCGCAGGCCTCCCTGAACCGGCTGGCCCGGGAGATGGGCCGGCCCGTCGGTGTGTCCACCGTCCTGGAGAACACCGACCGCGATCTTCGTGACGCGATCGACTGCACGGCCGACGAACGCCGGGCACTGCCCGTCTCCCCGGTGGCCACGAGGGCCTACTGCTGGGACGCCGACGACACGCGCGGCTGGCAGCCCGGCGCGATCACCACCTCCGGAGACGCGGACGACGACGGGCGCTGGGGCGCCCACCGCGTCGTCCTCTCCGGCTGGACCCACAACGGCGGCCCGGCGGCCGACCGGGGCCTCGCCCGGGTGGCCTTCGTCGACGCGGACGACTCCGGTCACCTCACCTACACCTGGGTCCTGCTGGTCGTCCCGGTCGACGGCGGGCGCGACTACCGGCCGCTGACCTCCCATGTCTCGGGCATGGTCTGGTACCAGGGCAAGCTGCTGGTCACCGCCGACGACGGGGACCGCAGCGCGCTGTACGTCTACGACATGGCCCGCATCCAGCGCGCCAACGTGCACGAGGATGCGGTGGGCCGGGTGCGCGGCGGCTGGTCGGCGCACGGGTACGGGTTCGCCATGCCCGCCGTCGGCTCCTACCGGGTGGCCGGCGGCGAGGACGTCCCGCACCCCGGCTCCATCTCCCTCGACCGCAGCACCGCCCCGGACAGCCTGGTCGCGAGCGAGTGGACCCTCGACGGCGGCGACCGGCGGGCCCGCCTGTGGCGCTACTCCTTCAGTCCTGGCGACACCCGTGCCGGACTCCTCGCCACCGACGGCTCCGGACACGCGGACCCCGACGAGGTCTACGGGACGAAGGCGGCCGAGGTCCGGGGCGTGCTGTCGTACCGCTCCGCCTGGTACGTCAGCCGTACGACGGACGGTGCGCGGGACGGGCGCGGCACGCTGTGGCGGCAGGACGACGACGGCGCGCGGGCCGCGGAGTGCGGGAGCGACACCACGCACCGCTGCTGGAGCGGGCAGACGGAGTCACTCTCCTACTGGGAGTCGACCGGCGAGGTCTGGACCCAGTCGGGCCGGATGCTGTTCGCGCTGCCGCTGGCCTCCATCGAGAAGTCGCTGGGACGGGAGACCGACGGGCAGTAGGCGCGGGCCCGGGCCCCGATCGACAGATCGGTGAGCGGGATGATTCCCTGGCCGGCATGACCAACATCCCCGTCACCACCTGGTCCCTGGAGCAGACCGCGCCGGGCGACCTCCTCCCGGCCGCCGCGCCGGAGGGCGATGTCCGCATCGTCCGCTCCGAGGTGCCCTCCCCGGAGTTCAGCCGGTTCCTGTACGCCTCCGTCGGCGGCGACATCCGCTGGATCGACCGGCTCAGCTGGACCTACGCGCGGTGGCTGGAGCACCTGGAGCGTCCGGGTGTGGAGACGTGGGTGGCCTACGACCGCGGCACGCCGGCCGGGTACGTGGAGTTCGAGCCGCAGGACGACGGGGTCGTGGAGATCACGTACTTCGGACTGATCCCGGCCTTCCGCGGCCGGCGCATCGGCGGCCATCTGCTGTCGTACGGCGCCGCCCGGGCCTGGGACGTCGCGGACCGCTGGCCGGGGCTGCCGCAGACCAAGCGGGTGTGGCTGCACACGTGCAGCAAGGACGGCGAGCACGCGATGGACAATTACCAGCGCCGCGGGTTCAAGCTGTTCGACACCAAGGTCGAGGAGGAGCGGGAGGTACCCGCACCGGGCCCATGGCCCGGCGCCTACCCGGCCTGACCAGCGTCGACAAGGGCGCTGACGCGCCATGTGACCAAGACCACCCGAGTCTTGCATTCCGAGACAAGGGTGTCCGGATGATGGGCAAAGCTGGACTGTGTCCAGATCGCCATGACACGCTTCCGTCATGTCTGGAACTGGAATTGCCTTGGTGAGTCGGCGGCACGTCGACCTCGGCCGCATGTCCAGCGCCATCTGTCGGGCGAGCTGAGAGCCCCGGCAGCACCCGACATCCCCTGATCCAGCCTCCCCCCGCGCAACGACGCGCGCGCATGCCCACACGCTTCCGCACGCGCCCGCCTGCGCAGGTCAGAGCCTCCCGCCCGCCACCCGACCACCGCCCCTCATCGACGGCGCTTCGCGCCGACCCCTGCCCGACGCTGTCCCGAAGGACGTATCAACCATGGCCGCCACCCCACAGAACCCTGCCGCCTCAGCGCCCCGCCGCAAGGTGAGCCGTCACCGCGGTGAGGGTCAGTGGGCCGCGGGGCACCACACCCCGCTGAACGGCAACGAGCAGTTCAAGAAGGACGACGACGGTCTCAATGTGCGGACACGCATTGAGACGATCTACTCCAAGCGGGGCTTCGACTCGATCGACCCCAACGACCTGCGCGGCCGGATGCGCTGGTGGGGCCTGTACACCCAGCGCAAGCCCGGGATCGACGGCGGCAAGACCGCGATCCTGGAGCCGGAGGAGCTGGACGACAAGTACTTCATGCTGCGGGTTCGGATCGACGGCGGCCGACTCACCACACGGCAGCTGCGCGTGATCGGTGAGATCTCGGAGGAGTTCGCGCGCGGCAGCGCGGACATCACCGACCGGCAGAACATCCAGCTGCACTGGATCCGCATCGAGGACGTGCCCGAGATCTGGAACCGGCTGGAGGCCGTCGGGCTGTCCACCACCGAGGCCTGCGGCGACTGCCCGCGCGTGGTCATCGGCTCGCCGGTCGCCGGTATCGCCGAGGACGAGATCATCGACGGCTCCTGGGCCATCGAGGAGATCCACGACCGCTACATCGGCAGCAAGGAATTCTCCAACCTGCCGCGCAAGTTCAAGACGGCGGTCTCCGGCTCCCCGCTCCTCGACGTGGTCCATGAGATCAACGACGTGGCCTTCGTCGGCGTCGAACACCCCGAGCACGGCCCCGGCTTCGACCTGTGGGTCGGCGGCGGCCTGTCCACGAACCCGAAGCTCGGCGTCCGGCTCGGCACCTGGGTGCCGCTGGAGGAGGTGCCGGAGGTGTGGGCCGGTGTGGTCGGCATCTTCCGCGACTGGGGTTACCGCCGTCTCCGCACGAGGGCTCGCCTGAAGTTCCTCGTCGCCGACTGGGGCGCGGAGAAGTTCCGCCAGGTCCTGGAGGACGACTACCTCCAGCGCAAGCTGATCGACGGCCCCGCGCCCGCCGAGCCCGCGGGCCGTTGGCGCGACCACGTCGGGGTGCACCGGCAGAAGGACGGCCGGTTCTACGTCGGCTTCGCCCCGCGTGTCGGCCGCGTCGACGGCGCCACCCTCACGAAGATCGCCGAGGTCGCGGAGGCCCATGGCTCGGGCCGGGTCCGCACCACCGTCGAGCAGAAGATGATCATCCTCGATGTCGAGGAGGCGCAGGTCGAGCCGCTGGTCGAGGCCCTGGAGGCGCTGGACCTCACCGCCAAGCCCTCCCCCTTCCGGCGCGGCACCATGGCCTGCACCGGTATCGAGTACTGCAAGCTCGCCATCGTCGAGACGAAGGCGCGCGGCGCCTCGCTGATCGACGAGCTGGAGCGCCGGATCCCGGACTTCGACGAGCCCATCACCATCAACCTCAACGGCTGCCCGAACGCCTGCGCCCGTATCCAGGTGGCGGACATCGGTCTCAAGGGCCAGCTCGTCCTCGACGACCAGGGCCGGCAGGTCGAGGGCTACCAGGTGCACCTGGGCGGCGCGCTCGGCCTGGACGCCGGGTTCGGCCGCAAGGTCCGCGGCCTGAAGGTCACCGCGGACGAGCTGCCGGACTACGTCGAGCGCGTCCTCAAGCGGTTCGAGTCGGAGCGCGAGGACGGCGAGCGCTTCGCGACCTGGGCCGCCCGCGCCTCCGAGGAGGCCCTGTCGTGAGCGAGCGGGCCGCCCCTTTCTACTGCCCCTATTGCGGCGACGAGGACCTGCGACCGAGTGAGCAGAGCCACGGCGCCTGGGAATGCGGGGCGTGCAGCCGCGCATTCCAGCTGAAGTTCCTCGGGCTGCTGGCCCGAGGTGTTCAGCGAGCCGACGAAGGAGGGGACCGGATATGACCACGGCTGCTCAGCAGGAGCGTGACGCCGAGGAGTTGAAGGCCCTGGCCGAGCAGGCGGGCCGGGACCTGGAGGACGCTTCCGCGCTGGAGATCCTCCAGTGGGCGGTGGATACGTTCGGCAGGCGTTTCTGCGTGACGTCGTCGATGGAGGACGCGGTGGTGGCCCACCTCGCCTCGCGCGTCCAGAAGGGAGTCGACGTCGTCTTCCTCGACACCGGCTACCACTTCCCCGAGACGATCGGCACCCGCGACGCGGTGGAGGCGGTGATGGACGTCAACGTCATCACCCTCACCCCGCGCCGGACGGTGGCCGAGCAGGACGCGCAGTACGGGCCGAAGCTGCACGACCGCGACCCCGACCTGTGCTGCAAGCTGCGCAAGGTCCAGCCCCTGGAAGAGGGACTGAAGGGCTATCAGGCGTGGGCGACGGGACTGCGGCGGGACGAGTCGCCGACCCGCGCGAACACGCCGGTGGTGGGCTGGGACGAGAAGCGGGGCAAGGTGAAGATCTCCCCGATCGCCCGCTGGAGCCAGGACGACGTCGACGCCTATGTCGCCGAGCACGGGGTGCTGACCAACCCGCTGCTGATGGACGGCTACGCGTCCGTCGGCTGCGCCCCCTGCACGCGCCGCGTGCTGGAGGGCGAGGACGCGCGGGCCGGGCGCTGGGCGGGGCGTTCGAAGACCGAGTGCGGGCTGCACGGCTGATCGCGATGACAGAGACACAGGAGACTGACGTGACGACCGGAGCCACCATCTGGCTCACGGGTCTGCCGAGTGCCGGCAAGACCACCATCGCCCACGAGCTGGCCGGCCGCCTGCGCGAGCGGGGCCGGCGTGTCGAGGTCCTCGACGGTGACGAGATCCGCGAGTTCATCTCGGCGGGCCTCGGCTTCAGCCGTGAGGACCGGCACACCAACGTGCAGCGCATCGGCTTCGTCGCCGAGCTGCTCGCCCGTAACGGCGTGACGGTGCTGGTTCCGGTGATCGCCCCGTACGCCGACAGCCGGGACGCGGTGCGCAAGCGCCACCAGCAGGGCGGCACCGCCTACCTGGAGGTGCACGTCGCGACCCCGGTCGAGGTGTGCTCGGAGCGCGATGTGAAGGGCCTGTACGCCAAGCAGGCCGCGGGTGAGCTCAAGGGCCTGACCGGGGTGGACGACCCCTACGAGGAGCCCGAGTCGCCCGATCTGCGGATCGAGTCCCAGAACCAGACCGTGCAGGAGTCCGCGGCGTCGGTGTACGCCCTGCTCAGCGAAAGGGGACTGGCATGACGACCGTGGCCAAGGTGGAGGACGGTACGGACAGCCCGTACGCCCTCAGCCATCTGGACGCCCTGGAGTCCGAGGCGGTGCACATCTTCCGCGAGGTGGCGGGCGAGTTCGAGAACCCGGTGATCCTGTTCTCCGGTGGCAAGGACTCCATCGTCATGCTGCACCTCGCGCTGAAGGCGTTCGCGCCCGCGCCGGTGCCCTTCACCCTGCTGCACGTCGACACCGGGCACAACTTCCCCGAGGTCATCGAGTACCGCGACCGCACCGTCGACCAGCACGGCCTGCGGCTGCACGTCGCCTCCGTCCAGGACTACATCGACCGCGGTGTGCTGCGTGAGCGCCCGGACGGCACCCGCAACCCGCTGCAGACGCTCCCCCTGACGGAGAAGATCCAGTCGGAGAAGTTCGACGCGGTCTTCGGCGGCGGTCGCCGCGACGAGGAGAAGGCCCGCGCCAAGGAGCGGGTGTTCTCGCTGCGCGACGAGTTCTCCCAGTGGGACCCCCGCAGGCAGCGGCCCGAGCTGTGGAACCTCTACAACGGACGCCACGCGCCCGGCGAGCACGTCCGTGTGTTCCCGCTGTCGAACTGGACCGAGCTGGACGTCTGGCAGTACATCGCCCGCGAGGGCATCGAACTGCCGCAGATCTATTTCGCCCACGAGCGGGACGTGTTCAAGCGCTCGGGGATGTGGCTGACCGCCGGCGAGTGGGGCGGCCCCAAGGACGGTGAGACCGTCGAGAAGCGGCTGGTGCGTTACCGGACCGTGGGTGACATGTCCTGCACCGGTGCCGTCGACTCCGACGCCACCACGCTGGACGCCGTGATCACCGAGATCGCCGCCTCGCGTCTCACCGAGCGCGGCGCGACCCGCGCCGACGACAAGCTCTCCGAGGCCGCGATGGAAGACCGCAAGCGCGAGGGGTACTTCTAAGCATGAGCACGATCACGACCGAGGCGCTCTCGGCCACCACCCTGCTGCGCTTCGCCACCGCCGGCTCCGTCGACGACGGCAAGTCCACCCTCGTCGGCCGCCTCCTGCACGACTCCAAGTCCGTCCTCACCGACCAGCTCGAAGCCGTCGAGCGCGCCTCGGCGAGCCGGGGCACGGAGGGGCCCGACCTCGCGCTCCTGACGGACGGTCTGCGTGCCGAGCGCGAGCAGGGCATCACCATCGACGTGGCGTACCGCTACTTCGCCACCCCGCGCCGCCGGTTCATCCTCGCCGACACCCCCGGCCACGTGCAGTACACGCGGAACATGGTCACGGGCGCGTCGACGGCCGAGCTGACGGTGATCCTGGTCGACGCCCGCAACGGCGTCGTCGAGCAGACCCGTCGCCACGCCGCCATCGCGGCGCTGCTGCGCGTCCCGCACGTGGTCCTCGCCGTCAACAAGATGGACCTCGTCGACTACCAGGAGCCCGTCTTCGCCGCCATCGCCGAGGAGTTCACGGCGTACGCGACCGAACTGGGCGTCCCGGAGGTCACCGCGATCCCGATCTCGGCGCTGGCCGGGGACAACGTCGTGGAAGCCTCGGGGAAGATGGACTGGTACGGCGGTCCGACGGTCCTTGAGCACCTGGAGACCGTGCCGGTGGCCCACGACCTCAGCCACTGCCACGCCCGCCTCCCCGTGCAGTACGTCATCCGCCCCCAGACCACCGACCTGCCCGACTACCGCGGTTACGCCGGCCAGATCGCCGCCGGTTCGTTCCGCGTCGGCGAGCCGGTCACGGTACTGCCCTCGGGCCGCACCACGACGATCTCCGGCATCGACCTGCTCGGCGAGCCGGTCGACGTCGCCTGGACCACCCAGTCGGTGACGGTGCTGCTGGAGGACGACATCGACGTCTCGCGCGGCGACCTGATCGTGCCAACCAAGGACGCGCCGGCGACCACGCAGGACATCGAGGCCACCGTCTGCCACGTCGCCGACGCCGCGCTGACGGTCGGCCACCGGGTGCTGCTCAAGCACGGCACCCGCACGGTCAAGGCCATCGTCAAGGACATCCCGTCCCGCCTCACGCTCGACGACCTGTCCCTGCACCCGCACCCGGGGCAGCTCATCGCCAACGACATCGGCCGGGTGAAGATCCGTACCGCCGAGCCGCTGCCCGTCGACTCCTACTCCGACTCGCGGCGCACCGGCTCCTTCATCCTCATCGACCCGAACGACGGCACCACGCTCACCGCCGGCATGGTCGGCGAGTCGTTCGCGGCGCCGGAGCCGGTCAAGGACGAGGCCGACGACGACGGGTGGGACTTCTGAGCATGGACTCCACCGACTTCTACTCGACGTTCGCGAAGGAGGGCGGCCGCGTCGGCAGCGGCGCCCTCGGCAGCGGGCAGGGCGGGGTGGCGCGATGTGTGCTGTGACGTACGCGCACTGCCTGCGCGCCCTCACCCCCCACCCGACGTCCCGGAAGCGACGAAGACCCCTTGCCGAATTCCCGGCCACGACCTGAGAGACCGTGACCAGCCGGGCCAACGAGAGGAACACCTCCCGTGCCTGCCATCGCCTCAAAGCTTCTTCGCCGCGGCATCGTCGCCGTAGCCGCCCTCCCCCTCCTCACCGTCGCCGCCTGCGGTTACGGCTCCGAGGCCAAGGACGAGCCGTCCAACCAGAAGGTCGCCGCCGGCGCAAAGAAGATCGACGGTCTCGACTCCGTCAAGATCGGCTACTTCGGCAACCTGACCCACGGCACCGCGCTCGTGGGGAGGAACAAGGGGTACTTCCAGAAGTCGCTCGGCGCCACCGAGGCCAAGTACCAGGTCTTCAACGCGGGCCCGTCCGAGATCGAGGCGCTGAACTCGGGTGCCATTGACATCGGGTGGATCGGGCCGTCCCCGGCCATCAACGGGTACACCAAGTCCGACGGCAAGAACCTGCGCATCATCAGCGGTTCGGCCTCCGGCGGTGTGAAGCTCGTCGTCAACCCGAAGAAGATCAAGTCCCTGAAGGACGTCAAGGGCAAGAAGATCGCTACCCCGCAGCTGGGCAACACGCAGGACGTGGCGTTCCTCAACTGGATCGCGGAGCAGGGCTGGAAGGTCGACGCGGACAGCGGCAAGGGTGACGTCTCGGTGGTCCGCACCGACAACAAGGTCACCCCGGACGCCTACAAGTCCGGCTCGATCGACGGTGCCTGGGTGCCCGAGCCGACCGCGTCGAAGCTGGTCGCCGCTGGCGGCAAGGTGCTGCTCGACGAGGCGTCGCTGTGGCCGGACAAGAAGTTCGTGATCACGAACGTCATCGTGCGGCAGGCGTTCCTGAAGGAGCACCCGAAGGCCGTCGAGGCCGTGCTGAAGGCGTCGGTCGACGCCAACAAGTGGATCAACGCCAGCCCTGACGAGGCGAAGGCCGCGGCGAACGCGCAGCTCAAGACGGACTCGGGCAAGGCGCTTCCGGCCGAGGTCCTGGACCCGGCGTGGAAGTCCATCCAGTTCACCGACGACCCGCTGGCCTCCACCCTCAACACCGAGGCGGAGCACGCGGTGAAGGCCGGTCTGCTGGAGAACCCGAAGCTGGACGGCATCTACGACCTCACCCTGCTGAACAAGGTCCTCAAGGCCGAGGGCGGGAGCCCGGTCGACGACGCCGGTCTCGGCGCCGAGTAAGTCCCGAATCCGAGAGTTCCCAGGAGGTGACGACCATGGCCACAGCCCTCGCCAAGGCCGCCGAAGGCTCCGCTTCGGTGGAGCATGCCGCCCGTATCGAGCACGTATCGAAGTCGTTCGCCGGTCCCGCCGGGCAGCAACTCGTCCTCGACGACATCACGCTGGATGTCGCGCCGGGTGAGTTCGTCACCCTTCTGGGGGCCTCGGGTTGCGGCAAGTCCACTCTGCTGAACCTGGTGGCGGGCCTCGACCGGCCCTCCACCGGCAGCATCACCACCGACGGGCGTCCCGCTCTGATGTTCCAGGAGCACGCCCTCTTCCCGTGGCTGACCGCGGGCAAGAACATCGAACTCGCCCTGAAGCTCCGGGGAGTGGCGAAGAACGAACGGCGCGGCCGTGCCGAGGAGCTGCTCGAACTGGTCCGGCTGAAGGGCTCGTACGGCAAGCGGGTGCACGAGCTGTCCGGTGGTATGCGCCAGCGGGTCGCGCTGGCTCGCGCACTCGCGCAGGACAGCCGGCTGCTGCTGATGGACGAGCCGTTCGCGGCGCTGGACGCGATCACCCGGGACGTGCTCCACGACGAGCTCACCCGGATCTGGGCGGAGACCGGGGTGTCCGTCCTGTTCGTGACGCACAACGTGCGCGAGGCGGTGCGGCTGGCGCAGCGTGTCGTGCTGCTGTCGTCGCGGCCGGGCCGGGTGGAGCGCGAGTGGACGGTGGACATTCCGCAGCCGCGCCGCATCGAGGACGCGCCCGTGGCCGAACTGTCCCGGGAGATCACCGAAGTACTGCGTGGGGAGATCCGCCGTCATGGCCAGCACTGAGACCACCGACACCACGGCGGACGCCCCCGTCAAGGACAGCTCCGGGCTGGGTGGGCTGGAGGCGGGTCTCGACGCCCTGGAGACCTCGGCCACGAGCCGTACGCCGTTCCGGCAGACCTTCGTCAACAAGATCCTTCCGCCGATCACCGCGATCGTCGTGGTTCTGGTCGTCTGGCAGCTGTTGGTCTCCCTGAAGATCGTCGACGACCCCAGCAAGCTGCCGTCGCCCGCCGACGTGGGCGGCGAGTTCAAGGACGCCTGGCTGGAGGGCAAGCTCCTCGACTACATCTGGACCAGCGTCTCGCGAGGCCTGCTGGGCTTCCTGCTGGCGCTCGCCATCGGCACCCCACTGGGGCTGCTGGTGGCCCGGGTGAAGTTCGTGCGCGCGGCGATCGGGCCGGTCCTGTCCGGCCTGCAGTCGCTTCCGTCGGTGGCGTGGGTGCCGCCCGCGGTGATCTGGCTGGGTCTGAACAACTCGATGATGTACGCGGTGATCCTGCTCGGTGCCGTGCCGTCCATCGCCAACGGCCTGGTCTCCGGCATCGACCAGGTGCCGCCGCTGTTCCTGCGGGCGGGCCGCACGATGGGCGCCACCGGCCTGAAGGGCGCCTGGCACATCGTCCTGCCGGCCTCGCTGCCGGGCTATCTGGCGGGCCTGAAGCAGGGCTGGGCGTTCTCCTGGCGCTCGCTGATGGCGGCGGAGATCATCGCCTCCTCGCCGGATCTGGGAATCGGTCTGGGCGCGCTGCTGGAGAACGGGCGCAACGCCAGCTCCATGTCGATGGTGTTCGAGGCGATCATCCTGATCCTGTTCGTCGGTATCGCGATCGATCTGCTGATCTTCAGTCCGCTGGAGCGGTGGGTACTGCGCAACCGCGGCCTGCTGGTGAAGAGCTGACGCCCGTGTTCCACAAGCCGGTGCTCCTCGTCATCGCCCACGGCAGCCGCGACCCGCGGCACGCCGCGACCGTGCACGCCCTGGTGCGGCGGGTACGGTCGCTGCGACCGGGGCTGCGCGTGGAGACCGGCTTCCTGGACTTCAACATCCCGTCCGTGCAGGGCGTGCTGGAGTCCCTGGCGGCGGAGGGCGTGCATGACGTGGTGGCCCTCCCGCTGCTGCTGACCCGCGCCTTCCACGCGAAGGCCGACATCCCGGCGGTGCTGCGGGGCGCGCCGCAGCGGCTGCGGATCCGCCAGGCGGAGGTCCTGGGCCCGTCCCCGCTGTTGCTGTCCGCCCTGGAGCGGCGACTGTACGAGGCGGGGCTGACCCCCGCCGACAAGTCCTCGACCGGGGTCGTGCTGGCCTCGGCGGGGTCCACCGACCCGGAGGCGATCGCAGTGATCGCAGAAATCGCGCGGGAGTGGCGGCACACCGGTTGGTGCGCCGTGCGGCCTGCGTTCGCCTCCGCATCCCTTCCGCGCACCGAGGACGCGGTACGCGAACTGCGCGCCCTCGGCTGCGAGAAGGTGGCCGTGGCCCCCTACGTCCTCGCCCCCGGCTTCCTCCCCGACCGCATCGCCCGCGGCGCCACCGAGGCGGACGTCCTGGCCGACGTCCTGGGCGCGGCTCCCGAGGTGGCCAGGGTGCTGCTGGAACGGGCCGACGCGGTGGCGGCGCGCGGCCGGTTGTCGCGCACGGCCTGACGGGCCGCGCCCCTGCTCACCCGGTGACGCGGTCGGCCAGGCTCACCAGTTCCGACAGGGGCATCGAACCGGCGGCCCGTCGCTCGCGCGCGAAGGTGTTGGCGAGCTGCTGGAGCAGTTCGTTCAGGGGGGTGGGGACCCCGTGCAGACGGCCCAGGAGGACGATTTCGCCGTTGAGGTAGTCGGCCTCGATCGTGCCGGTGCCGCGAGTGAGGGACTGCCAGGAGGAGCCGCCGCCACGGGGGGTGCCGGGGAGAGGAACGAGAGTGATCTTGTCGCCGCGGATCCGCTGCTGTTCCTCGACGCTCGTGTGCGGGATGCCAGCCGCGTCCAGCACGGCCTCGCCCTCGGCGCGGACCCTGGCGTAGAAGGCCTGGGCCCCGTCGTCGGCGACGGGTCCCGTGACCGCTTCCAGGGCGGTGCCGAGGTTGTGCAGGAGTTTGGCGTACTGCCAGCGGGCCACGTCGGGGACGACAGGGGCCTCGAACTTCGACTTCTCGAGGTCGGCGGCGATCAGCCGGGCGGTCTCGTCGGTGCCGTGCGGGTGCCGGCCGAGGTGGAGGACACCGGTGAGAGGGGTCCCGGCGGCGGAGACGACACCGGGTTCGACGTAGGTGGCGGGGAGCCACACGCAGACGCCGTAGACGTGCCGGAAGCGGCGCAGAGCGAGCCGCTGGCTCTCCACACCGTTCTGCGCGCAGACCAGGGGCAGCCGCTCGGCCGCGGTGCCGCCGCCCTCGACCAGGACCGGGGCCCACGCCTGGAGGGCCGCCTCGCTGTCCTGGGTCTTCACGGCGAGGACCAGGACGTCGTCGGCGCGCAGCTCGCCCAGCGGGCCGGGCCCGTCGACCGTCGGCAGCCGGTACGTGAACTCGCCCTCCGGCGCCTTCAGCCGCAGTCCGCCCTCGCGCAGTGCCGCGTGGTGCGCGCCGCGCGCGACCAGGACGACCTCGTGTCCGGATCCCGCCAGCCGACCGCCGATCGTGCCGCCGACCGCTCCTGCCCCGATGATGATGTAGCGCATGGGACGAGCTTCGCACAGACGTGTGTACGCTCCATCGGATGATCGAGGAAACCCTCACATTGGGCGGGAACTTGACCGTCCACCGTCTCGGTTACGGGACCGCGCAGCTCACGGGACCCGGTTACTGGGGGCCGCGTGGGGACGCCGCGGACGCGGTGGCGGTGCTGCGGCGGGCGGTCGAGCGGGGTGTGACGCTGATCGACACGGCCGACAACTACGGCCCCTCGATCGCCGAGGAACTCGTGGCCCGGGCCCTGTACCCCTATCCGCCGGGGCTGTTGATCGCCACCAAGGGCGGGGTCGTACGCACCAGCGACCGGGCCTGGCACGTCGACGGGCGGCCGGAGCGGCTGCGGGCGATGTGCGAGGCGAGTCTGCGCAGGCTGCGGCTGGAGACCATCGACCTGTACCAGCTGCATCGGCTCGATCCCGCGGTGCCGGTGGCCGAACAGCTCGGGGCGCTGGACGAGTTGCGCGCCGAAGGGAAGATCCGGCACGTCGGGCTCGACACGGTCACCGCCGAACAGCTCGAAGCCGCGGTGGAGTTGACGGAGGTCGCGTCCGTCCAGAACCGCTACAACCTCCTCGACCGCGCCTCCGAGTCACTGCTGGCGTTGTGCGAGGCGCGCGGGATCGCGTTCCTGCCGTGGTTCCCGCTGGGCAACGGGGCGTTGACGACGGACCCGGTGTGCGCGTCCGTCGCCGACGCGCACGGGGTCACCCCGGGCCAGGTCGCCCTGGCGTGGCTGCTGCACCGCTCCCCCGTGCTCTGCCCGACCCCCGGCACCGGCACCCTGGCCCACCTGGAGGAGAACCTCGACGCGGGCGCCGTACGCCTGTCGAAGGGCGAGCTGGCGGCCCTCACGCTCAGGCCCGCTCCGTCAGCTCCACCAGCTTGACGACCGTGTTCCAGTTGCGGGTCGTGGCGATCAGGCCCTTGTTGACGCGAGGCTTGGACAGGCGCTCGGCGAGCTTGGAGCGGCCGAGGCCGTCGGGGGCGTACAGGTACAGCGCGCGGTCGCCAAGGCGGAACTCCTCGGGGAGGTGGGCGGCCCGGTCGATCTCCGCGAAGCGCTCCTCGTCGACGGGTGCGGAGAAGTACGTGACGTGCAGTTGCCTGGCCTCCAGCTCGGCGGCCGGGAACGGGCAGGCGTCGACGACCGCCTTCAGGTAGGCGTGGTCGCGCACGATCACGTCCACCGAGAAGCCGAAGTGCCGCTCGACCGCTTCCGCGAGTTCGGCGGCGAGGGAGTCCTCGTCGCCGTGGCCGGCGGCGAACACGGCCTGGCCGCTCTGGAGGTAGGTGCGGACGGAGCCGTGACCGATACCCTCCATCAGCGTGCGCAGGTCGGCCATGGGGACCTTCTTGCTGCCGCCCACGTTGATTCCGCGCAGCAGCGCCGCGTACATCGTCGTCGTCATCCGCACACCATAAGGCGGCCCGCGCCCCGTCCCCGATCAACGACCCCTGAGTCCGCCGGATAGATGTAAGGGACCACGGTCCTCCCCAGTGGGGAGGAGCCGGGGTCCGTCGGGAGGAGCCGGGCCGGTCACACCTCACCGGGCAGCACGACGAGATGGCTTTATCCGGCCCATACCTTCGAAGCGGAAGGTGGCGGCAGGGGGCTGCCACCGCGCACAAGGGGGCGGGCCGGTCATGGGGAAGACAGATACACGGGTGCGGGGGTTCGCCGCCCGGGCCGGCGGCTGGAGCGCCCGCCACCGATGGGCGGCCGTCGGTATCTGGGTACTGTTCGTCGTCCTGGCGATGGGGATCGGCTCGGCGATGGGCACGGTCGAGGTCAAGGAGAGCGACCAGCTGTCGGGCGAGACCCACACCGCCGCCAAGATCATCGAGGACGCCGGCATCGAGGAGCCGGCCAATGAGACCGTCCTGGTCCAGGCGAAGGACGGCTCCCTCAAGGCCACCGACGCGGAGTTCAAGAGCGCCGTCGCCGCGATCGTCAAGGCCGTCGAGGGGACCGGCAAGGTCACCGACGTGACATCGCCGTACGACACGAACACGATTTCGAAGGACGGGCGCAGCGCGCTCGTGCAGTTCGACATGCGTGGTGACTCCGACACCGCGGGCGAGCGGGTCGAGCCCGTGCTCGAGGCCGTCGCGGGCGTGCAGAAGGAACACGCCTCGCTGCGGATCGAGGAGATCGGCGGCGCCAGCATGATGAAGACGGTCTCCGACGCGTTCGGAAACGACTTCCAGAAGGCCGAGTACTCCGCCGTGCCGGTGGCTCTGGGCATCCTCCTGATCGCCTTCGGCGCGCTGGTCGCCGCGCTGCTTCCGGTGGCGCTCGCGCTCACCGCGATCATGGCGACGATGGGTCTGATGGGCATCGCCAGCCACTGGCAGCCGATGGACGACACCGCGAGCTCCGTGATGCTGCTGGTCGGCCTGGCCGTGGGTGTCGACTACTGCCTGTTCTATCTGCGCCGTGAGCGCGAGGAGCGGGCCGCGGGCCGGGACGCGGAGACCGCGCTGCGGATCGCCGCGGCGACCAGTGGACGTGCCGTGATCGTCTCCGGTGTCACCGTGTGCGTGGCGATGGCGGGAATGCTGTTCACCGGGCTCGCCACCTTCGAGGCGATGGGCCTGGCCTCCCTGATGGTGGTCGCGGTCGCCATGGTCGGTTCGGTGACCGTGCTGCCCGCGCTGCTCTCGCTGCTCGGCGAGCGCGTGGAGAAGGGCCGGATTCCGTTCCTGCACCCCGACAAGCGCCGTAAGAACGGCAACGGCCCCCGGGCCTCCGAGGGCAGCCGGTTCTGGAGCGCCGTCCTGAAAGTCGTGCTCGCCAGGCCCGCCGTCTCGCTGGTCGTCGCAGCCGGCGCGCTGCTCGCCGTCGCGATGCCCGCGCTCGGCATGAAGACCCAGCAGCTCACCCTGGACCAGGAGTTCGGCGACTCGCTGCCCATCGTCCAGACCTACAACCGGCTCAACGAGGCCTTCCCGGGCGGCGCCGAGCCGGCCGAGGTGGTCGTCAAGGCGAAGGACATCAACGCTCCCGAGGTGAAGTCCGCGCTGGCCGACTTCCGTGAGCGGGCGATCAGTTCGGGCGCCTCGCGCGGCCCGGTCGAGATCAAGCTGCACGACGCGCAGAACCTCGCCTACGTCTACGTTCCGCTCGTCGGCGGCTCCGATCTGGACAAGGCCGGTGGGAGCCTGGACAAGCTGCGCGACGAGGTGCGGCCCGCCACGCTCGGCAAGGTCGACGGCGTCGAGGCGCCCATCACCGGGCAGGTCGCCGGGTCGAAGGACTTCAACGACCAGCTGGCCGGAGCGGTCGTCCCGGTCTTCGCCTTCGTCGTGGTCTTCGCCTTCGGGCTGATGCTGATGTCGTTCCGCTCGCTGACGATCGCGATCACCTCGATCGCGCTGAACCTGCTGTCGGTGGGCGCGGCGTACGGCATCCTCGTGGCCGTCTTCCAGCACGGCTGGGGCGCGTCGCTGGTGGGCGCGAAGGGGGTGGGCGCCATCGTCACCTGGCTGCCGCTGTTCCTCTTCGTGATCCTGTTCGGCCTGTCGATGGACTACCACGTGTTCGTGGTCTCGAGGATCCGTGAGGCGCGGCTGCGCGGCCGGACCACGAAGGACGCCATCACACACGGTGTGGTCACCACGGCCGGTGTCGTCACCAGCGCCGCGGTCATCATGGTCGCCGTCTTCGCGATCTTCGGGACGCTGTCCATGCAGACCATGAAGCAGATGGGTGTGGGCCTGGCGGCGGCGGTCCTGATCGACGCGACGATCATCCGGGGCGTCTTGCTCCCCTCGGTGATGGCGCTGCTCGGTGAGCGCAACTGGTACCTGCCGAAGTGGCTGCACCGGCTGCCGGACCTCACCCACGACGAGGCGCCCGAGGCCGTGGCACGGCCGGCCCGGGACGACGAGGGCGAGCCACTGAGGGTCTGATCCCCCGGCTCGGGCCAGGGCCCGTCGGTCTCCCACGGGGAGGGACCGACGGGCCCTCGCTCATGCCCGGCGTGCGGCCAGTTCGGCCTCGATGAGGTCGGCCGCGCGTCGGGTGCCACCTTCCTCGGCCATGCCGGCCTGGATCTCCTTGAGCCGGCGGGCGACCTCCGGATCGTCGACGAGGGCCAGGGCCGCCGTGCGCAGCGTCTCGGCGGTGGCCTCCTCGGTCGGGATGTGCCGGGCCACCCCGAGCGCCTGGAGCATGTCGGCGTTGCCGAACTGGTCGACGGCCTGCGGTACGGCGATCATCGGGGTGCCGGTGGCCAGCCCCTCCTGGCTGCCTCCGGCGCCTGCGTGCGTGACGAACAGGTCGGCCTGCTTGAGGATGGCCAACTGCGGTACCCAGGAGCGCACTTCCACGTTCGCCGGTACGTCGCCCAGGTCGGCCGCGGTCACGTGCTTGCCGACCTGGAGCACCAGGTGCCAGCCGGGCAGGTCGCGGAAGGCCTCGACGCACTGCCGGTAGAAGCCGGGCTGGTTGGTGAAGGACGAGCCCAGGGACACGAGCACGACCTTCTCCGCGCCGGCGGGGCGCTCCCAGTCGCCCTCGGTGGTGCGGTCGCCCTGGCAGGCACCCACGAAGGTGTACACGCTCTCGTCGACGCGGTCGGCGTTGGGCTGGAGCACCTTGGGGATGAGGACGATGGAGCGGTCGGGGTGGCCGTAGAACTGATGGGGGTGCTCGGTGATCCCGTTCTCCTCGAGCCATGCCTGGAAGCGGGCGAAGTAGGCCCGGCCGCGCTCGGTCTTCTTCGGCTCCGCCCACATCGGCTCGGCGACCTCCTCCTCGTAGCCCTGCCAGGCGACCAGGTTGGGCGAGAGGGAGATCGCGGGGACGCCCCAGCGGTGGGCGAGGACACGGGCCGGGTAGGCGGTGATGTCGTGCAGGACGAGGTCGGGTTCGTCTCCCTCGTAGGCCTTGATCAGCTGGGGCAGCGCCTGGATGGCGTCCCTCAGGAAGGGCTCCACGTTGTCCAGCAGGGTGGTCCCCCAGGCCGACGGGTCGTCGTCGGGCGTGGGCAGGGTGGAGTGCCAGGTCCTCGCCTCCGCGCCGGTGGCCGCGACCTTGTCCGCGAACAGTGCCGGGATCGCGTAGGTGACGCGGTGGCCGCGCGCGACGAGTTCGCGGATCACCTCCAGGCTGGGGTTCACGTGGCCGTGGGCGGCGATGGAGAACATGGCGATGTGGGCGGGGGTGGTCATGACCGCGACCCTAGGCGAGACGATACGTATCGTGCAATCCGATGAGCGACCTCCGGCTCCGCGCCATGGCGCGTCAACGTTCGATCGGTGATGTGGACGGGGGGTCTGTGGACACCCGACGTCCGTGCCGCCCACTTCGTCGAAGTGCCCGCCCTGCGGGCGGCCTTCGACGCCTCGGCCGATCCCGTCACGCGGGTTGGCCACACCGCGGAGTCCGGGTCCGCGCCACGCAGGAAGCCGAGCACCGGCGCGGCTACCGGTGTCTGGAACGGGTTGGTCCGCTGTTTGACGAGGGTGTCGTCCTGGTCCGTGAGCTGCGCGCCCTCGACCCCGCGGCCGGTGCCGCTCCGCTCGCCCGGGCCCTCCTCGACCGGGCGAGCGCGTGGAGCACCGCAAGCGGTTCGCCGCGGCGCGGGCCGGCTTCCGGGAGCACTCGCCCTGGGCGCCGCTCAGCGCTGATAGCGGGCGAGGACCAGGTTGCCGTCCTTCTCCAGACGTCTCCTCAGCTCGTCGACGCCGATGGCGCCGCTGTAGTACTCCTGGAAGGCCGGGGTGGCCACCTTGTCCTTCCACTCGGGGTAGCCGCGCACGAACTGCGCCGGGGCGGGGCGCAGGTGGGCGGCGAGGGCGGTGCCCGTGGCCCAGTCGTCCTCCGTGGTGTGCAGGGCGGGGTCCTTCAGCGCCTGGGTGCCGGTGGGCAGCATCCAGTCGCCGAGCGCCAGCCGCACCATGTTCCGCGGCTCGAGCAGGAAGTCGAGGAAGGCGACGGCCTCCTCCTTGTGCGGGCTGTCCGCGGCGACGGACAGCGTCTGCGGGCTGACGCCCTGGGCGAGGCCGTCGGCGCCCGCCGGGGCCGGCAGCACCTGCCAGTCGAAGCCCTCGGGCGCCTGCTGGGCGATCTGCTGGCGGTAGGAGAACCCGAGCGGGACCATGGCGTACTTGCCGCCGAAGAACCCGGGCAGAGTGTCCGAGCCTCCGCTGCCCAGGGTCGTGGGCGAGGCGCTGCGGTCGGTGTTCACCTGGTCGTGCACGGTGCGCGGTACGACCTCGTCGCCGGCGTCGAAGCGGATGGTGACCCGGCCGTCCACGCCACGGTGGAACAGTTGCCCGCCCGCCGAGAGCGAGAGGTTGAGGGTGGCGGAGACCGGCTCCTTCAGCGGCCAGGCGACGCCGTATCGTCCCTTGCCGCCGAGTTCGTCGGTGATCTGCCGGAACTCGGCCCAGCTCCACGGCTTCTCGGGGGTCGGGATCCGTACACCGGACTCCTTCAGCCAGGTCGCGTTGGCGACGAGCACCCGTGGTTCCTGGAGGAACGGCACGCCGTAGACACCCTCGCCGAAGGTGGTTGTCTCCCAACTCCGCTGCGGGATGTCGGACTTCAGCCGCTCGGGCAGCAGGTCGGTCAGATTGGTGAGATAGCCGCCGTAGGCGAAGTCTGCGAGGTCGTCGGAGGCGTCGTGGATGATGTCCGGTGCCTCGCCGCCCTCGAAGGAGGTGAGGAGCTGGTCGTGCACGCTGTCCCAACTCCCCTGCACATACTCCACCTTGATGTCCGGGTGGGTCGCGTTCCACTCCTTCACCAGCTCCTTGTTGGCCTCGACGGACTCGTCCTGCCAGGCGAGAGACTGGAAACGCAGGGTGACGGGGCCGTCGTCGTCGCGTCCTCCGCCGGACGAGCAGCCGGTGAGGAACAGTGCCACGACGAGCGCCAGGACGGATGGGGTCCGCATCAGCTCTTCACCGCCCCGGTGAGCATGCCGCCCGTGATCCGCCGCTGGATGACCGCGAAGACGACCAGGGAGGGGAGGGTGGCGAGCAACGCGGCGGCGGCCAGCGGCCCGAGGTCCGCCACGCCCTCCGCCCCGATGAAATGGGTCAGGACGACCGGCAGCGTCTGCTTCTCCGGGGTCTTGAGCAGCACCAGCGCGAGGAAGAACTCGTTCCAGGCCGTGATGAACGCGAACAGCGCCGTCGCCACGATCCCCGGCGCGAGCAGCGGCGCCGTCACCGACACCAGGGTCCGCAGCCGCCCCGCCCCGTCGACCGCCGCCGCCTCCTCCAGCTCCACGGGGACGGCCCGGACGTATCCGACGAGCATCCACAGCGCGAACGGCAGTGCCCACACCACGTACACCATCACCAGTCCCGGCACCGAGTCGATCAGCCGCAGGTTCTTCAGCACCAGGAACAGCGGGATGATCACCAGCACGAACGGGAACGCCTGGCTGACGACAACCCAGCCGCTCGCCGCCCGGGACAGCCGGGTGCGGTGCCGGGCCATGACGTACGCCATCGGTGTCGCGACGGCCACCGCGATCACGGCGGCGCCCAGGGCCGCGAGGAGCGAGTTGGACGCGGCGTGCAGCAGGGGCTGTTCGTCGAAAGCCTGCCGGAAGTTGGTGAGGGTGGGGTCCCTCGGGATCCAGGTGGGGTGCAGGCTGCCCAGTTCGCGGGGCGGCTTGAACGCGGTGGAGACCAGCCAGAGGAAGGGGAAGGCGAGGAAGACGAGATACCCGAGCAGGGCGGTGTACTGGCCCGCTCGGGCCGCCGGACGGGTCCTCATGTGTCATCGCCTCCTTTGAGCCGGCCCACCAGGAACAGGGCGAGGAACAGGGCGATCACCGCGACCATCACGCAACCCATCGCCGCCGCGTACCCGAACTGGCCGTAACGGAAGGCCTCTTCGTAGGCGAAGAGCATGGGCAGGCGGGTGCGGCCGCCCGGTCCGCCGTTGGTCAGCACGTAGACCAGGGCGAAGCTGTTGAAGTTCCAGATGAAGTTGAGTGCCGTGATGGCGAGGGCGATGGGTCTGAGAGCGGGCCAGGTGACCGTGCGGAAGCGGCGCCAGGCGCCCGCGCCGTCCACCGCGGCCGCCTCGTGCAGTTCGCGCGGAGTGTTCTGGAGCCCCGCGAGCAGGGTGACGGTCGTCTGCGGCATGCCCGCCCACACCCCGACGACGATCACCGCCGGGAGGGCGGTCGCCAGGCCGCTGAGCCAGTCGCGGCCGTCGCCGAGGCCGAGGTCGCGCAGGGTCTCGTTGAGGATGCCGGCGTCCGGGTTGTAGACGAGGCGCCACATGATGCCGACGACGACCTCGGGCATCGCCCAGGGGACGATGGCGAGCGCTCTGGCGAGCCACCTCAGCCGTAAGTCCTGGTTCAGGAGCAGCGCGAGGCCGAGGGCGAGCAGGAACTGCGGGACGGTCACGCCGACCGCCCAGACGAGGCCGATGCGGAACGACTCCCAGAACAGGGTGTCGTGCAGCAGGTCCCGGAAGTTGAGTCCGCCGATCCACCGGGTGGGGTCGGTCCGGCCCGACTGGGCGTCGGTGAAGGCCAGCAGGATGCCGTAGAGCAGGGGCCCCACACTCAGGACGAGGATGGGGAGCAGCGCGGGCAGGACGAGGAACCAGGCGCCGTGGCCGCCGACGCCCCGCCGCCTGCCCGAGCCCGGCGCGCCGCGCACCGGTGGCCTCACTTCTGCCGTCTCACTCACCGATGTCACGTCATCAGCCCCTTTGCACGGCTCGGACGGGCCTGGTCATGGTCGTGAAGGTCATGTGCCGCGTCAAGGCACCGTGCACACCGCCCGACCTGTGCGGATGCGACACTGGCCGACGAATGGCGGGAACGCGACGGCGTGCGCGCGGGCGCATCGGGGCGAGTACGGGCAGGGAGCGGACCATGGACGAGGCACGGGCGCGGGGCGTACTGGACGCGGCGGGGGTGCTGCCCGTCGCGGCCCGGGACGTGCGGCTCCTCGCCCTGGGTGAGAACGCGGTGTTCGCCGCGGGTGAGCTGGTCGTGAAGGTGGGCCGCGACGCCGAACTCCTGGACCGGGCGCGGCGTGAACTGGACATCGCCGGGTGGCTCGCCAGGGCGGGTGTTCCGGCGGTGCGGGCGGTGGAGCCGGAGGCGCGGCTCGTGGAGGGGCATCCGGTGACGGTGTGGCACCGGCTGCCGGATCCGGTACGGCCGGCCGAGCCGCGGGATTTGGCCGAACTGCTACGGGTCGTCCACACGCTGCCCTTGCCCTCCTTCGCGTTGCCGCCCCGCGACCTGCTGGGCGGGGTGGAACGGTGGCTGCGGCTCGCCGGGGACGCGATCGATCCGGCGGACGCGGCATATCTGCGGGAACGGCGGGACGGTTTCGCGGCGGCCGCGGCGGCGCTCACCCCGCAGCTGCCGCCCGGGCCGATCCACGGCGACGCGCTGCCCCGCAATGTGCATGTCGGGCCGGACGGACCCGTGCTGGTGGACCTGGAGACGTTCTCCGCGGACCTGCGGGAGCACGACCTGGTGGTCATGGCCCTCTCCCGTGACCGCTACGGGCTGCCCGCCGGGGCGTACGAGTCGTTCGTCGAGACGTACGGCTGGGATGTGCGCGCGTGGGAGGGCTGCGGTGTGCTGCGCGGGGCCCGGGAGACGGCGAGCTGCGCGTGGGTGGCACAGCACGCGCCCAACAATCCCAAGGCGTTGGCCGAGTTCGAGCGACGGGTGGGATCGCTGCGGGAGGGTGACGCGGCGGTGCGGTGGTACCCCTTCTGAGAGGGGCTCACACGGTGGGGCTCTCCGCCAGTTCCCGCAGGGGCCACGTACCGTCCACCACCGCGTCCGTTTCCCCCTTGCCGCGCAGGAAGTTCTGGAAGTCGGCCGCCCAGGCGGCGTACCACTCGATCTGGCGGTGGTGGAGTTCCGCGGGGCCGAGGGCGGCGATCTTCGGGTGGCGGGTGGCTATCGCGGAGGCGAGGTGGGCGGCTGCCAGGGCGTCGGAGGATGCGTCGTGGGCGGTGTCGAGGGTGACGCCGTACTCGGCGCAGACGGCTTCGAGGTTGCGCTTGCCACGGCGGTAGCGGTCGGCCCAGCGGTCGATGGTGTACGGGTCGATGACGGGCGCCGGATCCGGGCCGCCGAGGCGGTCGCGCAGGGACGGCAGGGCGTGCCGCCGGAGTTCGGCGGAGAGCAGGGTGAGGTCGAACGCGGCGTTGTAGGCGACGACCGGGACGCCCGTCTTCCAGTACGAGACGAGGACGTCGGCGATGGCGTCCGCGACCTGGTCGGCCGGCCGGCCCTCGGTGACCGCTCGCTCATTGCTGATGCCGTGCACCGCGACCGCGTCCGCCGGGATCTCCACGCCCGGATCCGCCAGCCACTCGCGGTGCCCGAGGACTTTCCCGGCTCTGACCTCGATCACGGCGCCCGTGACGATGCGCGCCTGCCGCGGATCCGTCCCGGTCGTCTCCAGGTCGAAGCCGATGAGCAGCTCCCGGTGCCAGGCCATGCGGCCCCCCTTCTCGGTGGTGCTTTCCCCCAGTGGCCTTCACCATCGCATGCGCCACTGACAATCAGAGGTCCGCGTTCCGTTTGCCCGCCCTCCGTCGCGCCACGCCCACCGCCGCCCCACGCCCGGGCGCGGTTCAGGACACCGGTCGCGAATCCACCCAAGCCAGCTCGAACTCCTCGCGGTACGCGGCGAACAGCCCGCCCTCGTCGATCTCGTCCGACTTGAGCACCCGGTGCCCGTTGCGCAGCACCAGCACCGGCGCCTCCATGCCCCGCGCCCGCCGCAGATAGGACTGCACGACCGCGACGCCGTCGGAGCCGTCGCCGTCGACGAGGTAGGCGGTGAAGCGGGGGGTC
The DNA here is from genome assembly GCF_000720255.1 of Streptomyces griseus subsp. griseus. Lineage (GTDB taxonomy): Bacteria > Actinomycetota > Actinomycetes > Streptomycetales > Streptomycetaceae > Streptomyces > Streptomyces griseus_I. The sequence continues at coordinate 113,259 of NZ_JOJE01000005.1, forward strand.
TCGTCGTAGACCTGGATCTGGAAGGCGTCCGGGTCCCGCAGCCGGGAGCGCACCCGGCGCATGTGCAGGATGTTCATCTCGACGGAGCGGCTCAGCTCGCCCCGTTTCAGACCGAGCTCCCGTTCCCGCCGCTTCACCGCGCTGGAGGCGGGGTTGAGGAAGAGCAGCCGGACGCGGGCGCCCGCCTCGGCCAGCCGGATCATCCGGCGTCCGGAGAAGTTCTGCACGAGCAGGTTGAGGCCGATGCCGATGGCGTCGAGCCTGCGGGCGCCGCCGAAGATGTCCTCGGCGGGGAACCGGCGCATCAGCCGCACCCGGTCGGAGTGCACGGCGACGACGTCGGCGTAGCGGTCGCCGACGAGGTCCTCGACCGCGTCGACGGGCAGCCGGCGGGCGGAGGGCACGTCGCCGCCCGTGCCGAGCATCTCCAGCAGGTGCGCGGAGGCGCGTTCCGCCTGGTTCAGGACGGCCTCGGACAGGGCGCGGTTGCGGGAGACGACGTTGCGGGTGACCTCGAGCTCGTCGAAGGCGAGTTCGAGGTCACGGCGCTCGTCGAAGTAGGGCTCGAAGCACGGCCAGTGCTGCACCATCAGCTCGCGCAGCTGCGGCAGCGTGAGGAAGCTGATCACGTTGTCGTCGGCCGGGTCGAGCAGGTAGCCCTTGCGGCGGCTGACCTCACGGACGGCGACCGCGCGCTGTACCCATTCCTGTCCGGCGGGGCCGGCCGCGGCCACGACCCACTCGTCGCCATGGACGGGCTCGTAGATGGGGCGCAGGACGGCGGCCACGACCGCGCGCAGCCGCTGCTCGACGAGGTTCAGCCAGATGTAGGCCCGGCCGGCCCGTTGGGCGCGGGTACGCACCTCGCGCCAGGCGTCGGCGTCCCAGTCCAGCTCCGGTCCGATGGCGCCCACGTCCATCGGCCGGGCCAGGGACACCGTGCCGGGCGGGACCTCTGTGGAGCTCCCCTCGTGACCCTCGTCACCAGGGGGCAGCTCCAGCCCTCCCGAGCCCACCCGCGCACCGCCTTCCGCTCCCCCGAGCACTCCCCGTCCCAACGATCAAGGAAGGGTACTCCGCAAGCGGTCGACGGTGCAGCCGGATGGGCATGGCATTTATCGACTACCCGTTGCGGGGCCGGCCGTTCTGGTCGGCGAGGGCGGCCGGAGTGAGCGGATTCATAGCGGTCACATCGCGGGGGGCGATGGAGAAGCCCTGCCAGTGCACCGGCATCGGCTGCTGGTCCTCGTCGCGCGCGATGTGGTGGAAGCCCACGTTCACCCAGACCACGGGCCGGGTGAGGGTCTGCCCGTTCACCCACTGGTTGACGAACCGCGGATGGCCGTTCGCGCAGCCCGGGTTGTTGCTGGCGAACTGCTCGCACTTGTCGTACTCGGTGAAGTAGACGTCGTGCCGGGTGAAGCTGCGGCCCGGGTACTTGCTGGTGGCGTTCTGGACGATCTCGTACGACCGCGCGTGGCCGTCCTTGTTCTTTCCGGTGGCGCTGACCACGCGCCACCAGCGCATGTTCTTGGCGTCGCCCGCGAGTTCCTTGGTGACCTTGGTGCGGGTGGTCTTGTTGGTGGGCGCCTCCTGGCCGCGCGCGGGCGGGCTGACGACCGAGTCGTACTGCTCGACGGTGTTCTTGGAGGAGCCGTCGAGGGCGAAGTTGAGCTTCCAGAAGACGTTGTGGGCGTGGCTGGTGGCCTTGGAGCGGGCACCGTTGCCGATGGGCCAGCCGCGGCCGTCGCCGGCGTCGTAGTCGCCCGGCGAGAGGCTGCCGGTCGCGCCGACGTTCATGTTGATGGTGCCGTCGTCCTGGAAGCGCCATTCGGTCATGTACTCGTACCAGCCGACCTTGTTGACGGTGTAGACGAGCAGGTCCTTGCCCTGCTCCTGGTACACCTTGTTGTTGTCGGCCTGCATGCGGTACGCGTGACCGCGCGCGCGGGTGGTGGTGCACAGCCCCTTGATGTTGGGGTTGTCCGAGTAGAAGGCGTCCTGGACCTTGACGGTCTTGATGGTGCCGCCGGGGCACTCGGCGGGCGCCATGTTCACCAGGCCCTGCGCGAAGCCGAAGCCCGTCAGGTCGTCGTACTCGACGCTTCCGTCGTCGTAGGGGACGTCGATCTGACCCAGTCTGGCGCTCTCCAGCACCTTGATGGGCTTGGTCTCGCCCTTGGGCTGGTAGGAGACGTTGTCCAGGACGAGGCCGGCCTTGCTGTCGTAGCGCCAGCACATCCGCCAGGTGGTTCCGGTGGAGAGCTTCTGCTCGATGCGGTAGGCCGCGCTGCACTCGGCGGCGGGTGCGGGGGCGGCCTTCGGCTGGGCGGTGGCCGGTCCGGCGCCCGTCGTCACACCGGCGGCCAGTGCGACCAGGGAGAGACCGACCGCCGTGCGCCCGCGGGCACGGCTGGAACTGTTCACGCGCATGAAGAAGTGACTCCCTTGCAGGAGGGAAGGGTGGAAAAGTGGATGGAGTGCGGGCTCAGCCGCGGTCGAGCACGGCGACCTTGCGGGCGCTCAGGTCGACGATGAGGTGGCGGGCGTCGATCCACGGCCCGTTCTTCACCTTGGGGAAGAGCCGCACGCAGCGGTGTTCGCCGCACTTGTCGAGCGCGGCGGGCTGGGCGCCCGGCGTGGCCCGGTAGATCGCTGCGTTGAGCTGGAGCTGGTCCGGCGAGGTGAGCTCGTTGCCGGTGGCGTCCTTGTAGTCGGCCTTCAGGTCCGCGCCCAGCTTGTCGGCGATCAGCAGCTGTGCGGCCTCGGTGTTCTCGTCGCGGCTGAGCGGCGGCTGGACGCCGTGCTGCCGGGAGGTCTCCTCGACCTTGCCGGTGTCGAGGTTGACGGTCCTGGTGACGAGTTCGTCGCTCTTGTAGTCGTAGAACGTCACGACCGCGCGCCGGGGCGCGTCGGTGGCGTCGAGTTCGCCGGCCTCCGGCTCGGCGATGTCGACGGTGAGGCGCTGCGGGCCGCGGGCGCCCTCGACGTTCTCGCCGGAGGTGAGCATCTGCCGGTTCAGCGCGAGCTGCTCGACGCGCTTGGTCTCGTCGTCGGTCAGCGGGTCGAGGCCCTTGCCCTTCTTCCCCTCGGCGGGCGCCTCCTCGACGACGCCGGGCCGCGGCGCGGCAAGCGGGCCGCCCTGCTGCTGTGCCGCCTGCTCAGCGGCCGGTGCGCCGCTCGTCCCGCCCGTTTCCTTGGCGCCCGCCGTGCCCGGCAGGGTGACCGCGACCATCGCGGCGGTCCCCGCCACCGCTATGGCCGCGCCGGCCACCACCTTTCCCAGGTGGCGGTGCACTGTCTTGCGCACGTTTTCTCCCTACTCCCCCTGTGTCCCTTGGGAGTATTCGTTTCTGCCCCACAGATTCGGCATACCGGGTATGCACTGGTCGGCCGGTAAGAGGGACGTAAGTCGTAGGTGGTTCCCTCACTTTTGGGGAGACTCGGAGGAAGGTGCCACCGGGGGCACCACACACCTGGAAGAGTCGTGTACATGCAGGTCTGGCCTGGAGAGGCGTATCCACTCGGTGCCACGTACGACGGCGCCGGCACGAACTTCGCGGTCTTCACGGAGGCCGCGGACCGAGTAGAGCTGTGTCTGTTGCACGACGACGGCTCGGAGACGGCGGTGGAACTGCGGGAGAGCGACGCGTTCGTGCGGCACGCGTATCTCCCGGGCGTGATGCCGGGACAGCGGTACGGGTTCAGGGTGCACGGGCCGTACGCCCCCGAGCACGGGCTGCGCTGCAACTCGGCGAAGCTGCTGCTCGACCCGTACGCGCGTGCCATCAGCGGTTCGGTCCGCTGGGGCGAGGAGGTGTACGGCTACCACTTCGGCGAGCCCGAGCGGCGCAACGACCTCGACTCGGCCCCGCACACGATGTCGTCGGTCGTGGTCAACCCGTACTTCGACTGGGGTGACGACCGGCGGCCGCGCACCGAGTACCACCACACGGTGATCTACGAGGCCCACGTCAAGGGCCTCACCATGCTTCACCCCGGGCTGCCGGAGGAGTTGCGCGGCACCTACGCGGGGCTCGCGCATCCAGCGCTCATCGAGCATCTGGTGGAGCTCGGCGTCACGGCGCTGGAACTGATGCCGGTGCACCAGTTCGTCAACGACCACCGGCTGGTCGACATGGGCCTGAACAACTACTGGGGCTACAACACGATCGGCTTCTTCGCCCCGCACAACGCCTACGCCTCCTGGGGCGACCGCGGGCAGCAGGTCCTGGAGTTCAAGTCGGCGGTGCGGGCGCTGCACGAGGCCGGCATCGAGGTCATCCTGGACGTCGTCTACAACCACACCGCCGAAGGCAACCACCTGGGCCCGACGCTGTCCTTCCGGGGCCTGGACAACCCGTCCTACTACCGCCTCGCGGACGATCCCCGCTACTACATGGACACCACGGGGACCGGCAACTCCCTGCTGATGCGCTCCCCGCACGTGCTCCAGCTGATCATGGACTCGCTGCGGTACTGGGTCACCGAGATGCATGTCGACGGGTTCCGCTTCGACCTCGCGGCGACGCTGGCGCGGCAGTTCCACGAGGTCGACCGGCTGTCGTCGTTCTTCGACCTGGTCCAGCAGGATCCGGTCGTCTCGCAGGTGAAGCTGATCGCCGAGCCGTGGGACGTCGGTGAGGGTGGCTACCAGGTGGGCAACTTCCCGCCACTGTGGACCGAGTGGAACGGCAAGTACCGCGACACCGTGCGGGACCTGTGGCGGGGCGAGCCGCGCACGCTCGCGGAGTTCGCCTCCCGGCTGACGGGTTCGTCGGACCTCTACCAGGACGACGGCCGCCGTCCGCTGGCCTCGATCAACTTCGTGACCTGTCACGACGGGTTCACCCTGCACGACCTGGTGTCGTACAACGACAAGCACAACGACGCCAACGGCGAGGACAACCGGGACGGCGAGAGCCACAACCGCTCGTGGAACTGCGGTGCGGAGGGCGAGACCGACGACCCGGGCGTGCTGGAGCTGCGCGGGCGGCAGACCCGGAACTTCATCGCCACGCTGCTGCTCTCCCAGGGCGTGCCGATGATCAGCCACGGCGACGAGTTCGGGCGCACCCAGCGCGGCAACAACAACGCCTACTGCCAGGACAGCGAGCTGGCCTGGGTGCACTGGCCCGAGGACGGCAGCGAGCTGCTCGACTTCACGCGCGCGCTGGTGTGGCTGCGCAAGGAACACCCCGTCTTCCGCAGGCGGCGCTTCTTCCACGGCCGGCCCGTCGAGGGCACCCACGACGAGCTGTCCGACATCGCCTGGTTCACGCCCGAGGGCAAGGAGATGACCCAGCGGGACTGGGACTCGGCGCCGGCGTCGGCACTGACGGTGTTCCTCAACGGCAACGCGATCTCCGAACCCGGCGCGCGCGGGGAGCGCATCGCCGACGACTCCTTCCTGCTGCTGGTCAACGCCTCACCGCAGACCCTGGAGTTCGTCGTCCCGGTCGACCACGGCCGGCAGTGGCAGGTGGTGGTGGACACCGCGCTCCCGGAGGGCGTGGCACCGGGCACGGAGGCGAAGGTCCAGGCGGGCGACAAGCTGACGCTGGTGGACCGGAGCATGACGGTACTGCGACGGCCGGACTAGCCGTCGGCGTCACTCGTATGGGCCAGGGTCCGGGCAGGTGGCGGGGCCGATGACAGGAAAGGCGGTGGGGCGGGTACGTAGGTCTGCATGACATCTGAGCGAGTGGACACGGCGGTTCCGACGGCCACCTACCGGCTGCAGCTGCAGCCCGAGTTCCCCTTCACGGCCGCGGCGGCGGCCGTGCCGTATCTGGCCTCGCTCGGGGTCTCGCACCTGCATCTGTCCCCCGTCCTGGAGTCCGTGCCGGGGTCGGCGCACGGCTACGACGTCGTGGACCACGCGCGCGTGCGTGAGGAGTTGGGCGGCGAGGAGGGGCTGCGGGCGCTCTCGCGGACCGCGCGGGAGCACGGTCTGGGCCTGGTGGTGGACATCGTGCCGAACCACATGGCCATGGCCCCACGGCACAACCGCGCCCTGTGGGAAGTGCTGCGCGAGGGCTCCGAGTCGCCGTACGCGCGCTGGTTCGACATCGACTGGGAGGCGCAGGAGGGGCAGGTGCTGCTCCCGGTGCTCGGCGGGCCCCTGGGTTCGGTGCTCGGCGACCTGCGCGTCGACGGGGACGTGCTGCGCTACCACGACCACGCGTTCCCGCTGCGTGAGGGCACCGCGGGGCTGCCGTTGCCGCGGCTGCTGGACGCGCAGTGGTACCGGCCGGTGTGGTGGCGGCTGGCTCGTACGGAGCTCAACTACCGGCGGTTCTTCAGCATCTCGGAGCTGATCGGGGTGCGGGTCGAGGACCCGGAGGTGTTCGAGGCCACCCACGCCAAGATCCTCCAGCTGCTGCACGAGGGCGTGGTCGACGGGCTGCGCGTCGACCACCCCGACGGACTCGCCGACCCCGACGCCTACCTGCGGCGGCTGCACGAGGCGACCGGGGGCCGCTGGACGGTCGTGGAGAAGATCCTCGCGGACGGCGAGCACCTGCCGGCCTCCTGGCCGGTCGCGGGCACCACCGGCTACGACGCCCTGCGGCACGTCGACGGCGTCCTCACGGACCCGGCGGGGGCCGGCGAACTGCTCGGCCGGTACCGGCGGTTCGCGGCGCCGCAGACCGACCGGGGCGGGCAGTGGGAGGCGACGGTGCGGCGCGCCGCGTACCGGGTGCTCTCGCACGAGCTGGCCGCCGAGGTGGACCGGCTGACCCGGGTCGCGCACCGGCTGTGCGGGACGTCGCCCGACCCGGCGCTGCGCGACCGCGCGCCCTGGGCACTGCGCACCGCGCTGGAGGAGCTGCTGGTCCGGCTGGAGGTCTATCGCCCGTACGTCTCCCAGGACGCGGCCGCGGTCCTCACCGAGGAGGCCGCGGCCGAGGCCCGGCTCGCCTTCGTGGTGCCGGAGGAGGCCGGCGCGGTGGACGTCGTACGGAATCTGCTGCTCGGGCGGGCGGGCGGCGACGGGCCGGAGGTGGTGGAGCTGCGGACGCGGTTCGCGCAGACGGCGTCCGCGCTGCGGGCCAAGTCGGTGGAGGACACGGCGTTCTACCGGTACGTGCCGCTGCTGTCGGCCACCGAGGTCGGCGGCGATCCCGGGCGGCCGGCCCTGCCCCCGGAGGAGTTCCACGCGTACTGCGCGCGCGTGCAGCGCGACTGGCCCGCCACCGGGACCGTCGTGTCGACCCACGACACCAAGCGCAGCGCCGACGTACGGGCCGCGCTGGCCGTGCTCACCGAGTGCCCGGAGCGCTGGGCGGACGCCCTGGCGGAGGCGACCCGCACCGGCGAGGGCGTGCCGGACGCGCAGCTGGCGTGGGCGGCCTGGCAGACGGTGTTCGGGCTCGGGCCCGCCGCCGCGGAGCGGGTGGAGCAGGCGCTGCTGAAGCATGTGCGCGAGGCGGGTCTCTACACGAGCTGGACGGAGCAGGAGCCGTCGTACGAGGAGGCGGTGGCCGCGTTCCTCGCCGCGGGCCCGTGCGGGCCGCCGGGCGCCCGGGTGGCAGCCCTGCGCGAGGCGCTGGAACCGCATGTCCGGGCGAACGTGCTCGGCGCGGCGCTGCTCCATCTGACGATGCCGGGGGTGCCGGACGTCTACCAGGGCACGGAGGGCGAGTGCCGTGCGCTGGTGGACCCCGACAACCGGCGGGCGGTGGACTTCCCGCCGCGGGACGCCGGCGACAAGGGCGCGGTGACCGCGGCCGCGCTGCGGTTGCGCCGGCGGCGGCCCGGTGTCTTCGGGGAGTCGGCGACGTACGAGCCGCTGGCCGCGGAAGGCCCCGCGCGGGCGCACTGTCTGGCGTTCGCGCGCTCGGGTGAGGTGGTGGCCGCCGTGACGCGGTTGTCGCTGCGGCTGTCGGAGGCGGGCGGTTGGCGGGAGACGCGGCTGGCGCTGCCGGCGGGGCGCTGGGTCGACGTGCTCGCTCCGGAGCGGGAGTACACGGGGCACGCGCGCGTGGCGGACCTGTTCGCGGGGCTGCCGGTGACGCTGCTGGAGCGGGTGGGTGAGTGAGCGCTCCGCGAGGGTGGCCACGGCGGCGTTCAGTGGGCCCTGCAACGCGACTTCAAGTGGCCCCGGTTCGCGGATGATTCATGAGAAATCCAGTCTCGCCCGGATTTCTGGCGGGTTGCCGGGCCTGGCCGCTCGGCATCATCCGACGGTGTCCAGGATCTGCCGGATACGCGCGGCGTAGGCCCGGGGGTGGCTGGTGTTTCCGTTGTGGCCGCCGGGCAACTCCTGCAGTTCACAGTCGAGCAGTGCGACCAGGGCTGTCGCGCACTGGTGGTCGAAGACGGTTCGCGCGGTGGTGCGCCCGACAGCGGGCACGATGCGTGTGCTGACGTCCTTCAGCGCGGCGGTGTCGAGGGTGTCGTGAATGACCGCGGTGAAGTCGTGCCGGATGAAGTAGTCGAAGTTCGCGGTGCGCTGGGCGGTCATCGGCTGGGGCGTCAGATCGGGTTCGGTGTCCGTGGCGGCGGGGTCGATGCCCAGGGTCCTGGCGATCTCCGGGAGGGCGACGCCGAGGCCGTCGCGGAGGTAGAGGTCCTGAAGGGCGGCGAGTTCGTGCTCGTGGCGGGCGCGCTCATCGTCGGGCAGCAGGCGTGGGGCGACCGGCTCGTGGGCGATGAGGGTACGGATCTGTTCGGGATGCCGCACGGCGGTGTGCATGCCGATGACGGCCCCGAGGCTGCAGCCGAGCATGAGTGCGGAGGTGTCCGTGAGAGAGGCCAGGAGGCGGTGGACGTCGTCGGCGTGCTCGGCCAGTGTGGCGCCCAGCTCGGGGGCGTCGAGTCGGCTGCGGGACAGGCCGCGGCGGTCGTAGGTGACCACGGTGTAGGAATCCGCGAGTTGGGCGACGAGGTCGGTGCTGCGGTCGGCGTCGCCCTCTCCGCTTTGCGAGATCAGCAGCAGCGGGCCGGCGCCACGGACCTGGTAGTGCAGGACGGCGCCAGGAACGGTGAGTGTGCCGGTGGTCTTGGGCATGGTGATCCCCCTTGTGGGCGGGCGGTCCTTCCGCCGCGTCCTTCGACCACCGTAATACATCGAACTAGATACATCAATCTCGATGAATCGAGTTCGATGTATATTGGATGGCATGAACGGAGTCGAGCTGTTCCTGCTGGGACGCACTCTGATGAAGATCGGCGAGGAGGCCTTGCCGGAGCCTCCGACCGGCGGCGGCCGATATGCGGGCAGCGCCCGCCTGGTGCTGATCGTGGCCAGTGACATCGCCGCTCATCCCGATACCGCGGTCGGCGAGATCGCCTCCCGCACCGGTCTGCCGCAGAGCCAGGTGTCCTCGGCCATCGCCCGGCTGAAGGAAGCCGGATCGGTGCGGACGGCGCCGGATCCCGTTGACCGGCGCCGTGTGCTGGTGCGTCAGGCCGCCGCGGTTTCCGAGCGAGTGGCGCAGGTTCGCGCCGTCGGCATCGAGGATGCTCTCGCCAGGGCACTCGGATCCGATGACCCGCACCGGCTGAGGGAGGTCTCGGAGGCGTTGGGTGTGCTCACCCGGAACCTCATGCCGCCGTCAGGGGACCCGGATTCCCGCCCCTGACCGGATGGGGCGGGACGGCGTACGGAAGATGGTGCATGAGCCCTTCCGGCGCATTCCTGGCGGAGCCCGCGGGAGCTGACGCCCTTGAGGGAGTTGACCAGCTTGGAGACTGGACTTCGGGCGACATCACTCCATCGACTCCAGAATGCGGTCGAGTGTCCGGCGCCCCATTCCGCTCATCGTCGGATTGCTCTCGACGTAGTACCAGACGACACCCATCGCCTGTTCGAACGCCCATGCCTTGCCGCGCTCCCACTCCAGGTCGTCACAGACCAGTGTCCGCCGGAGCACCTCCCGCGGGCCCGGCTGCAACAGGTGCCAGGCACTGACGAGATCCAGCGCGGGGTCGGCCGGGCCGAAGCCGCCGGTGTCGAGTACGCCGCTGAGACGGTCTCCCGCGACCAGTACATTGCCGGGTATCAAGTCACCGTGGCTCATCACGTCGGCACCCGTGCGTGGCAACTCCCGAAGGTCGCTCCACACCTGGCGCAGCCGGGGCACGTCGAGCAGCCCCTCACTCTCCTCGAAGCACTTCGCCATCCAATCGTCGTGGTGAGCGAGAACGCCGCCACGATTTTCGCCGCTGAAACGCCGCCCCCGCGTCTCGGTGTCCCGCAGGGCCGCGATGAAGGCCGCAAGGTCCTCGGCAAAAGCGTCCGACCCACTAGGGTCGGCATCGGAGGCGACCGTTCCCGGCAGCCATGTCTGGACCGACCATGGCATGGGGTAACCCGCTCCAGGCCTTCCCAAGGCGACGGGTTGCGGGGCGGGGAACCGAGACACCTGTGCCAGCTCCGCGCTCGCCCGGGCTTCCTGTTCCAGAACCGCCAGCGCCTCGGCAGCATCGGCCAGACGCAGTGGGAAACGCGCAGAGAGGTCGTTCCCGATGCGGAAGATGGCGTTGACCGTCCCGGTTGACGACAGGCGTCGGATCGCCCTGCCGCTCCACTGAGGGAACTGTTCTTGGATCAAGGTCGCGACGATGTCGGTGGTCACGTCCACTTGGTCATCGTGCATGGTCATCTCGCAGGCCTTCCACTAGTCCCATTCGAAGCGCCGTGAGCAGACCGGATCAAAGCCGGATCTGACGGGGCAACGACCCGTAGAACCCAAGTCGCCTTCGTGGAGCCATTGAACGCCACTGGCAAGCGAGGGGCCGTCATGCCTCTTCCGGCCCGGAAGCACTTTCGACGCCCCCGGCCGCCTCCCCCTGCGCGTCCTTGACAGTTCACCGGGACCGTGGGGTACTGCGGATGCGGGGCCGGACGGACACATGACGGGGGTGAGTCCACTGCCGGAGCTGCGCTATCCCACTCTCGTCGAACTGTTCTCTTCCGCGCGGGCGTTGGCCGCCCGTGGGCCTGCCCTGTGCACGCTCAGACAAGTGGGGGTCTCCCGCGCGGGCAGGCCCCTGCACCTGCTCTCCGTGGGCCACGCCCGCCGGGCCGTCCTGGTCGTCGCCGGCGCCCACGCGAACGAGCCGACCGGCGGCCGCACACTCCTCGCCCTCGCCGAACGAGTGCTCCACGAAGAGGAGTTGCGGGACGGCACGTCCTGGCACTTCCTGCTCTGCGCGGACCCCGACGGGGCGAGCCTGCATGTGACGCCGGCGCCGCGCAGTCTGCTGGAGTACCACCTCGGGTTCTTCCGGCCCGCGGGTCCCGAGCAGCCGGAGTGGTCGCCCGCCGTGCTGCCTCCGGACCGGCTGCCCCCGGAGACACGCGCCCTGACCGGGGTCATCGACGAACTGCGGCCCTACCTCCAGGTGACGCTGCACGGGACCGACCTGGGCGGCAGCTGGGTGCAGTTGACCCGGGACATACCCGGTCTCGCCGAGCCGTTCGCGAAGTCGGCTGCCGAACTGCACATCCCGGTGGAGACCGGCGCCTCGGACGCGGCGGGCTGGCCCGCGTCGGGACCCGGCGTGCACGTGATGCCCGAGCCGGGCGCGGACGCGGTGCACCCGAGCATGCCGGACGACGCCCGCCAGAGCACCTGGTACCACACGCACCGCTACGGCGGTCTGACCGCGGTGGTCGAGGTGCCGATGTGGGCGAGCGACCTGGTGGACGACCCGGCGCCGCATCCCGCGCCGGCAGCGGCGATGCGGCGCCTCGCGCACCGGCTGCTGCGGGACGCGCTGGAGGTGGAGCGGGCGCTCGCGGACGCGCGGCCGCGTCTGGAGGGCGTGGACGGGCCGCTGCTGCGGTCCGCGCGGTGGGCGCTGGAGCTGATCCCGGGGCTGGCCGCGGACTGGCTGCGCACGCCGCCGGCGGACGCCACGATGGCGTACGTCGGCAGCGTGGACGCGTTCGGCCGACGTCTGCCGTTGCGGGCCGCGGCGATGCTGCTGCGAGTCCTGCGGGAGAGCGACGACCGCGCGGCACCCCGACTGGAGCGGCTGGTGGCGACCTGGAGCGATGCCTTCGCCGAGCGCTTCCGGGCCCGCTGGGTGCCCCTGGAACACCAGGTAGAGCACCAGTCCCGCACGGTGGTCGCGGCAGCGCTGCACGCGCGCGAGAGGCCGGTGTGAGCGGCGGGCGCCCGACCCTCACCGGTCGGGCGCTCCCGCACTCACGCGTCGGCGCTCCGGTTCACACTCGTCAGCCACTCCCGCACTGACGCGTCGGCGCTCCGGTTCACACTCGTCAGCCGCTCCCGCACTCACCCGCGAAGCGCTCCCGCACTCACCCTTCGAGCGCGAACACCGACCCCGTACGTGCCGCCAGCACGCACCCGTTCGAGAACGTCCGCTCGTAGGCGACCGGCCGGCCGTCCCACGTCCCGCGCGCGTGGACGGTCACCGGGGCGTACTGCATGGTGCAGATGGCGTCCTTGGCGGGGATACGGCCGATGTCCCCGCCCGCCCTGCGCAGCTGCGCGCAGGCGTCGGCGGCACGCGGGTGGCCCTGGGGCGGGTCGCACAGCAGCAGGGTGCCGCGCGAGTCGTCGACGGAGGCGCCGCCCCGGGTGAGCGTGAGGTAGAGCCAGTCGCCGGGGGAGGCCGCGACGGGGGTGGCGGTGGCGAGGAGGAGGGCGGCCGCCGCGAGGAGAGCACCCCGTACAGCCGTCGTCTTCGAGGAACGCGTCATTCCAGGTGCATCGGCACGGCCGCCCCGCTCCCCCAGCCCGGCTCACCCGAACGGGGGCAGGCGGGCGTGTGCCGCGCGGCCAGTTCGAACGTCGCGAGCACCACCCGGGACTGGTACTCGACCTGGCGTGCGACCGGTGTCCAGCGTGCCCCGCAGCCGTCGCGGTAGTCGGCGCACCACGTGTCGACGAGCCGGTCCAGCTCCGGCAGCACCCCGGCCGGATCGCGGCCGGCGCCGGTCACCAGCTGGTGCAGGAGGCCCGCCGTGCGCAGCGCGAGCCGCCGTCCGGCGATGCGCAGGGCGACCAGGTGGGCGGAGCTGAGCGGCGGGAGCGGCCGCGTCGGATCGCCGACGTCGGGGTCCCAGGCGTCGGCGAGTCCGGGGCAGACGAGGACGTAGTCGTCGACCGGCGCGAGCAGGCGTGCCGCGTCCGGGACATCGGTGAGGTGGGGCCTCAGACGGGCCAGGAGGCCCTCCAGGGCACGGGTGTCGTGACGGAGGGTGTGGCTGATCGTACGCAGTACCGCGTCCCGGTCGGCGGACGGTGTGCCGTTCTGCACCGCGGCGACACCCCACATGGGCGCCTCGACGACCGCGGTGACGGTGCCGTGCCGGTGCGGGTGGAACCACGTCGACTCGACGGCCGCCTCGGTGATGGCCGCGGCCAGGTCGCCTCGCCGCGGCGGCGGTATCCGGTAGACGGCGGGCCCGAGGGCGGGCCAGTACAGGGTGTCGTACGCGCCGAGTTCGCGCGGTATGCCGAGGCGGGCGGCGGTGTGCGCGACGCGCTGGGCGAGGCCCGGCAGGTCGTGGGTGAGCTCGACGAATCCGCCGCCGACATCGACGCCGTGCAGGGAGCACTGCAGGAAGGGCCGCAGTTCGTCCTGGATTTCGAGCAGCGCGCGGGTCTCGGGCAGGGTGGCGCCGACGGCGCCGTCGGGGAGCCATTCGGGCTGTTCGAGGAAACCGGGCCGGAAGAAGTTCCGGAAGTAGTGGCCGAGGGTGTACGGGCCCGCGAGCCAGCCCTCGTTGCGGCGCAGGCCGTCGGGGTCGACGCACAGCAGCAGGTTCCAGGTGGCGTCGGCGCCCTCGGTGAGCCGGGGGTCGGTGAGGGCGCGTTCGGCGAGCCGCAGTGCGGTGGCGCCGCCCACCGGCTCGTTGGCGTGCGGTCCGGCGACGACGAGCACGTGCCGGCTGCCGTGGCCGACGGAGAGCAGCCACAGCGGGGTGCCCGCGCGGGAGGTGCCGATGCGGCGCAGCCGGGCGTCCCGCGGGCGGCGGGCGACCAGTGCGGCGGCGCGGGCGCCCAGTTCGTCGACGGTCGGGTAGCGGAGGAGCGGCGGCAGCGCACACACCTCCACCCCGTGGTGCCGTCGGTTCACCTGATGTACATGGTGTACGCACAGTGAGTCACGACTGGCGGGGTACGTCAACACCGCGGTACGGGACCGCACCCGCGGTCCGGCCCGTCTGTCGTGCGCTTACTCCGTGGAGAGCCGGAACGCCATGTGCCCGAAGGAGACCTGGTCGCCCTCGCGGACGACGGCCGCGCCGATCACCCGGCGTCCGTTGACGGTCGTGCCGTTGGTCGAGCCGAGGTCCCGCAGGACCCACATGCCGCCCTGGCGGCTGAGTTCGGCGTGCACACGCGAGACCGTCTCGTGGTTCAGGCGCAGTCCGCTCGCCGGGTCGCGGCCGATGCGCAGCGGGTGCCCGTGACCGGGGTGGGGCAGCAGCAGCTTGGGCAGCCGCTCGGCCTGCCAGGCCCTGCGCAGCCGTACGGTGAAGCCGGAGACCGCCTCGACGGTGCCGAACACCAGGCGCGCCAGACGGTTCTCCTGGGGTAGGTCGGCGGTGAGCGCCACGAGTTCGTCGGAGCGGCGGGCCGCGAGGGCCAGCTCCATGCGCCGGATGAACGTGTCGTGCGACAGACGGCCCATGGCGACGCCGTCACGCAACACCTGCAGCGCCTTGTCGCGCTCCGCGTCGGACAGTCGAGCGGGATACGTGTTGAACTCGAAGGACGACGTCACGTTGCTGATTGTCGGTCAGTAGACCTTGGGTGTCCAGAAAACGGAGAAACGGCGCCCACGCACGCGTGGCCGACGGATCCGCCGGTAAAGGGTGCATACGGAAGCGGTTCGATCTCGTTTTGAAGGACGATGGACCGGCTACATCACGGTGAGCAGACGAAGGGGAACCGTCCGTGCAGTTCGAGGTGTGGGCACCGCAGGCCGATCGTGTGACGCTCCAGTGCGACGGCGCCACGCGCGCGTTGGAGCGCGATCCGCGGCGGGAGGGATGGTGGACGGGCGAGGCGGAGGCCCGGGACGGCACGCGGTACGGCTTCGCGGTGGACGACGGCCCCGTCCTGCCCGACCCGCGCTCGCGCCGCCAGCCGGACGGGCCCGACGGGCTGAGCGCGGTCGTCGACCAGGGCCGCTACACGTGGCGGACCCCGTGGGCGGGCCGACCGCTGCAGGGCGCCGTCCTCTACGAGCTGCACGTGGGCACCTACACGCCCGACGGCACCTTCGACGCGGCCGCCGAACGTCTGGACCACCTCGTCGAACTGGGCGTCACGCACGTCGAGTTGATGCCGGTCTGCCCGTTCCCCGGGCGGCACGGCTGGGGGTACGAGGGCGTCTCGCTGTGGGCGGTGCACGAGCCGTACGGCGGGCCCGAGGCACTGAAGCGCTTCGTCGACCGGGCGCACGAACGCGGCCTGGGCGTGGTCCTCGACGTGGTGCACAACCACCTGGGCCCCTCCGGCAACTACCTGCCCGCCTTCGGGCCGTACTTCACCGACCGGCACCAGACCCCGTGGGGCTCGGCCGTGAACCTCGACGCGCCCGGCTCCGACGAGGTGCGCGCCTATCTCCTCGCCGGCGCCCTGGCGTGGCTGCGCGACTACCGGCTCGACGGGCTGCGGCTGGACGCGGTGCACGCGCTGAAGGACACGCGCGCGTGCCACTTCCTGGAGGAGCTGTCGGCGGCCGTGGACGCCCTGGCCGCCGAGGTGGGCCGGCCGCTGTTCCTGATCGCCGAGTCCGACCTGAACGACCCGCGGCTGATCACCCCGCGCGAGGAGGGCGGCCTCGGCCTCCAGGCGCAGTGGAACGACGACTTCCACCACACCTTGCACACCGCGCTGACCGGTGAGTCCCAGGGCTACTACGCCGACTTCGCGCGCGACCCGCTGGCGGCGCTCGCCAAGACACTCACGGGCGGCTACTTCCACGACGGCACGTACTCCAGCTTCCGGGGCCGCGGCCACGGACGCCCGCTGGACCGGGCGCGGGTGGCGGCACACCGGCTGCTCGGCTACAGCCAGACCCATGACCAGGTCGGCAACCGGGCGCAGGGCGACCGTCTGTCGGCGACGCTCTCTCCGGGGCTGCTGGCCTGCGCGGCCACGCTGACGCTGACCGCGCCGTTCACCCCGATGCTGTTCATGGGCGAGGAGTGGGCGGCGGGCACGCCCTGGCAGTTCTTCACCGACCACACCGACCCGGAGCTGGCGGAGGCCGTACGCCGGGGCAGGCGCCGGGAGTTCGCCGCGCACGGCTGGGCCGAGGAGGACGTACCGGATCCGCAGGACCCGGCGACCCGCGACCGTTCCTGCCTGGACTGGTCCGAACCGGAGCGTGAGCCCCACGCGCGCGTGCTCGACTGGTACCGCCGGCTCATCGCCCTGCGGCACGCGCAGGCCGACCTCACCGACCCCGACCTTGCCGACACGAAGGTGGCCTACGACGCCGTCGCCCGCTGGTTCGGCTTCCGGCGCGGAGACGTACGCGTGGCCGTGAACCTCGGCAAGGACCCGGCGGAGATCCCCCTGGGCACCCGCCCCGTCCGGGTCCTGGCCGCGTGGGAGCCGGTGGAAGTACCGGGCGCGGACGGGGTGCTGCGGCTGCCCGGGGAGTCGTGCGTGGTACTCATTCAGGATTGAGGCCCGTCACACGTCTTCCGCTGTGCCGCACCTTTCACAGCTCGTCCCCCAGGCCCTCCTCGCGCAGTTCGGTGACCCGTTCCAGCAGGATCGCCTCCCAGGCCCGGCGCAGCTGGGTTCGCAGCAGGGGCAGGGAGCCGCTTTCGCCGCGGCCCTCGATGCGGGCGGCGAGGCGGACGACGGTGTCGCAGCGGGCCAGCCACAGACCGCGCAGGCAGGGGCGGGCCCCGTACCCGGCGAGGGTGGCGGCGCGGACGGCGGCACCGGACCCGACGGCGAGGGCGAGCCCCGCGATGTCCTCGGCGGGGTCGCCGAGCACGGCGTCGGTCCAGTCGAGGACGCCGCGCACCCGGCCGTCGGCGCTGACCACGAGGTGTTCGCCTCTGAGGGCGTGGTGGACGAGGACCGCGCCGCTCGGCTGGGCGGCGAGCTGGGCCGCGCCGGGCGGGGTGAGCTGGGTCAGGCGGCCGGCGTCGAACTCGTCCGCCTCCGCGAGGGTCGCGGAGGCGGCCACGGCCATCCGGCGCAGCGCCTCGAGGGAGCGCGGCGCGGCCCGGGGGACGCCGAGCGCCTCGGCCTGCCGGGCCGGTACCTCGCGCAGGCCCGTCAGCAGTCCGGCCAGATCGGCCTCGCCGACCGCCGACACGTCGTACTGCTCCGCCGTGCCGCCGGGCACCTTGGTGTCGAGGGTGTAGGTCAGGCCGGGTGCCCATTCGCCGTGCGCCACGCTGGTGGGCACCGCGACCGGGGCGTGCGGGCGGACGACGTCGCGCAGGCGCAGTTCGCGGCGCTGGCGCGCGGCGGCGTCGCGGTCGGGGGCGAGGCGCAGGACGTGGCGGCTGCCGACCCACCAGGTGGAGTGCTCGGCGCCCTCGGCGACGGGCCGGATCTCCGGCCCGGGGGCGGCGCCCACGCCGTTGCCGTTGCCGTTGCCGTTGCCGACAGCCTGGCCGGCCTTCGTCTGGGGGTCCTGGAGCAGGGAACGGACGAGCCGGTGGACGGTGTCCGCGGTGGGTGTCGGTGCCTGGGTCATGGTCGCGCCGTTGTCGCTCGGGGGTGTGCGGGGGCTCCTGGGTCGCTCAGTCCACTATGACCATCTCGCGGGTGGTGTCGTTGAGGCGGCGGCCGCCGTCCTCGGTCACGGTGACGATGTCCTCGATCCGCACGCCGAAGCGCCCGGGCAGGTAGACGCCGGGTTCCACGGAGAAGCACATGCCGGGTACGAGGGGCAGCTCCTCGCCCTCGATCATGTACGGCGGTTCGTGGGTGGTGACGCCGATGCCGTGCCCGGTGCGGTGGATGAAGTACGTGCCGTACCCGGCGTCGGCGATGACGGCGCGGGCGGCCCGGTCGACCTCCTGGCAGGGGACGCCGGGCCGCACCGCGCGGAAGCCCGCCTCCTGGGCCTCGCGCACGAGGTCGTGGACCCTGCGTTCCTCGTCGGTCGGTTCGCCGACGTGGACCGTGCGGGAGGTGTCGGAGCCGTAGCCGTCCTTGAGGCCGCCGAAGTCGAGGACGACCATGTCGCCGCGTTCGATGACGCGGTCGCCGACCTCGTGGTGGGGGTTGGCGCCGTTCGGTCCGGAGGCGACGATCGTGAAGTCGACGACCTCGTGTCCGTGTTCCCGCAGCAGCCTGCTGAGATCGGCCGCGACCTCCGACTCCCTGCGGCCCGCGAAGGGGACCTCGCGGATCTCCTCGAACGTCGCGTCTGCGGCGGCGCCGGCGGCCGCCATCAGGTCCAGCTCGGCCGCGTCCTTGACGGCGCGCAGCATGGGCAGCGCGTCGGTGAGGGAGGTGTAGGAGGTGCCGGGCAGCGCGTTCTGCAGGCCGAGCAGGTGCATCGCCCAGGCGTTGTCGCTGATGCCGAAACGCCCGGCGCCGTCGAGGAGGGCGGCGGTGGCGGCGTAGGGGTCCTTGCCGTCGGTCCAGTCGTGCAGGGCGAGGGCGGCGACGCCGGGGGCCTGGGCGGCGTCCGGGGCCTCCAGTGCGGGGACGACGAGGACGGGGTCCTGGCCGGGGGCGAGGACGAGGAGGGTGAGCCGTTCGGTGACGGCGGTGGGCGTGTAGCCGGTGAGCCACACCAGGTCCGGGCCCGGCGCCACGAGGAGGCCGGCGAGTCCGGCGTCGGCGGCCGCCCGCGCGGCGCGCCCCATGCGGGCCCGGTAGTCGTCGGCGGTGAAGGGCGCGGGCGTACGGCCGGTCATCCGGGCCTCCCTGAGCGGATGTGTGGACTACGGGCAGCATCCTGCCCGGACACGGGGGCCTGCGCGAGCCGGTTGAGCGGGGTTTCCGGACTCCTGACGATCGAGTTCGCGGTGCGCTCTGCTGGAGACAGCGATCCTAACGGCTGAAGATTGCCATGGCATTAGCCCTAATGGTTTGATGCGGGTTGAGCATTACTTGACAGCAAGAGAGGCCACCGCCGTGCTCGTTCTCGCACACATCAGTGATCTGCGTCTGGACGGAAGCGCGCGGGCGACGGAGCGTGCCCGGCGGGTGTGCGACCGGTTGCGGGAGCTGCCGGGGCAGCCGGACGCACTGGTCGTGACCGGGGACATCGCGGACCACGGCACCGAGGCGGAGTACGAGGAGGCCGCCCGCGTCCTGGGCCTGGACGACGGCGACGCCCCGTTCCCGGTGCTCACCTGCCCGGGCGATCACGACAGCCGCGCCCCGTACCGCAAGGCCCTGCTCGGCCTGCCCGCGGCGGACGGACCGGTCAACACCGTGCAGGTCTTCGACGGCGGCGCGGTGCTGATGTGCGACTCCAGCGTTCCCGGCAGGGAGGAGGGGGCGCTGGACGAGGAGACGTACGGCTGGATCGAGGCGACGCTGGACGAGCTCGACGGGGCCGTACCGGCGCTGCTCGCGTTCCACCATCCGCCGGTGAGGCTGCACCACCCTCCCCCGCCGCCCGAAGGGTGTGACAGATACCCCCGGCCCGGCTCCCGCCGACTGTGCGCACCCGACCGGCTGGCCGCGCTGCTGGGGCGTCGCCCCGAGATCGCCGGGCTGGTCACGGGGCACGCGCACCCGCCCGCCGCCACCTCCTTCGCCGGGCGGCCGCTGGTGGCCGGTCCCGGGGTGACGTGGACACCGCAGCTGCCGTGGGAGGGCGAGCAGGTGGCCGACCGGGAGACTCCGGTGGGCCTCGCCTTCCACGTCCTGGACGACGAGGGGCGGCTCACGAGCCACTTCCGGACCGTGTGAGGGACCTCACGCGACAACGGACTCAAGTGACGACGCCGGGCACGGCCTTCAGCTGCTGGTAGCCGCCGCCGCGGTGGCGCACCGTCAGGACGACCTCGGCTCCCGGGCGGGCCCGGCCGACCGCTCGGGCGAGGTCGGCGGCGGAGTCGATACGGGTCCCGCCGAGCGTGAGGAGTACGTCGCCCCGGACCAGCCCGGCGGAGTAGCCGGGGCCGGGCACGTGGACGCCGACGACCAGCGCCCCCACCTTCTCCGCGTCCACGGCCTCCAGGCCCAGGGTCGCGCGGACGGGCACCGGCGAGGCGGACGGCGCCGTGGACGACCCGGCCGAGCCGGACCGGCTCCCCGCCGCTCCAGCCGCCCCCGTCGCTCCAGCCGCCCCCGCCGCTCCAGCCGCCCCCGCCGCTCCCGACACCGCCTGCCCCGCCTGCCGTCGCAGATCCGTGAGCTCGCTCATGCCGAACACCGTGGCGCCCAGCACGCCGAGCCCGGCCCCGGACAGCAGCAGGACCGTCCCGACGAGCAGGCCGCACAGTGAGCTCGTCAGCAGTCCGCCGCGACGGCGCGCGGCGTGCGGGCGCCGCGTGGGTCCCTCCGTCGTGCCGCCGCCCGTGCCGGGCTCGCCGCCCGGCATGGGCTTGGGACGCAACGCTGTCTGTTCCATGGATCGCCTCCGGCTCGTGCGGGCCGCCTCCGGCGGATACGGATCGCCGCCGGAGTGCACTACCCGGCACACCGGCGCCCGACGTGCCACGAAAGAGTGAGACTGACCGGACGTCGCAAGCGGGAAGCCATAGCCGTCACGGCACTCGACGGGCCGGGTGGGCGGCGCGGACCGCAGCCGTCACAGCGCCGCGGCCAAAGCCGCCGCCGCTCCTCCCGGGCTTCCCGTGTGGAGGAGCTCGACACGGTGGATGAGCCGGGGGTGGGTGACGGGGACGGCGACGGCGCCCGGGACGTCGGCGGCCGCCGAGGAGGGGAGCAGGGTGAGGCCGTGGCCGGCCGCGGAGAGGGCGGTGAGGGTGCGTATGTCGGTGCCGTCGTAGCGCAGTGCGGGGCGGAAGCCGCGGCCGCCGTTCGCGGCGCGCAGGTGGGCGAGCGGCAGGCCCGCGTCGGGGGCGTCCAGCCAGCGGGCGTCGGAGAGGTCGCCGAGGCGCAGTGTGGGGCGCCGCGCCAGCGGATGCGTGCCGGGCAGCAGGACGCAGACCGGTTCCTCCGCCACCGCGTATGTGGTCAGCGGTGCCACGTCCGGCAGCCGGAGCGGGTCGTGGGGTGCGGCCAGGCCGTCGATCAGGCCCAGGTCGGCCGCTCCGGTGGCGACGGCCCCGGGGATCTCGTCGCGGGTCAGCACGCGCAGTGTCACACCCGCGGCGGGCAGCGCGGCGAGGGTTCGGGGGCCGAGCGCGGTAGGTGTCGCCGCGAGCGTCAGCCCGTGCTCGGGCGCGTTCGCGATCCGGGCGACGTCGGCGCGGGCCGCGTCCAGACGCAGCAGCAGCGGACCCGCGTGTTCGAGGAGCCGCTCGCCGGCCGCCGTGGGGGCGACGGGGCGGCGGGTGAGCAGCGGGGCGCCGAGGTCCTGTTCGAGCGCGGCGATGTGCTGGGAGACCGCGGACTGGGTGTAGCCCAACGCGCGGGCGGCCTCGGAGAAGGAGGCCAGCCGGGCCACGGTCACGTAGGTGCGCAGCAGGTGCGGGTCCATGGGCACCAGCGTCCCATCCGGCATCAGTTCCGCTTATCGAGGGTGCAGGAATCATCGTTGGACGTGAACTCGCGGCCGCGTCGAGGATGAGGCCATGACGGAAAACGCTGTTCAGATCGCCAGGGTCGCCCTCGTCGGCGACCACTCCCCCAACGTCGTCTCGCACACCCGCGTCCCCCTGCTGCTCGACGCGCTCGCCGCCCGCGAGCGGCTCCTCCTCGACGCCTACTGGGTCCCGTCCGAGGACGCGGAGGCCGAAGGCGCGGTACGGGGTTTCGACGCCGTGTGGGTCGTACCGGGCAGTCCGTACCGCAGCGAGGCGGGGGTGCTGGCCGCGATCCGCACCGCGCGGGAGGAGGGCATCCCCTTCCTCGGGACCTGCGGGGGGTTCCAGCACGCGCTGCTGGAGTTCGCGCGCGGTGTCTGCGGGCTGACGCGGGTGGCGCACGCCGAGAACGATCCCGACGCCGCCGACTTCCTCATCGAGCCGCTCGCCTGCTCGCTGGCCGGCCACGAGGACGTCGTGCTCGTCGAGGCGGGCTCGCTCGCCCACTCCGTGTTCGGCACGGAGCGGACGGTCGAGCGCTACTCCTGCCGGTACGGGCCGTCCCGGCACCTCGACACCCTGCGCGCGCACGGCCTGCGGTTCTCCGGCCGGGACGCGGAGGGGCAGGTGCGGATCGCCGAACTCCCCGGCCACCCCTTCTTCCTGGCGACGCTCTTCCAGCCGGAGCTGCACGGCGACGGCTCGCGCCCGCACCCCGCCGTGCGGGGACTGGCGCGAGCCGCGGCCGAGCACGCGGCGCGGCGCGCGGGGCAACCTGTGTGACGGGGCTCAGTGACGGGCGGGCAGGACCGGAGCGGGGGGCAGGTCCGGAACGAAGCCGTGGGTGCGGCGCGCCAGGTGTTCCGCCTTGTAACGGTCCACCGTCCGGTGCCAGTTCAGGATGCCGGCCAGCCAGTTCTGCAGATCGGCCACATAGTTGCCCATGGCGTCCCGGGCCGCGTCCGACAGCCCGAAGTCCTCATAGAGAACGGGCAGTTCGTGGGCGACCACGTGCTCGAACTGCCGCATGCGCTGGGTCATCAGGTCGTGGACGATGCCGAGCGCGGTCGGGTAGTCGCAGCCGAAGAAGTTCTGCACGACGAGGATCGCGTTGTGGATTTCGCCCTCGTACTCGATCTCCTTCTGGTACGAGAAGACGTCGTTGACGAGGCAGGCGTAGTCGATGGCGGCGTTCTCCAGGGAGCGGACCGGGCCGCTGCGGTAGACCTCCGGCGGGATGGCGGGGCCCTGGCCCATCCGGCACATGCTGAGGGTGAGGTCGGAGCCGAAAGTGGCGCGCCGCATCTCCAGGTAGTCGACGGGGTCGGGGATGCGGTTGTGGAGCTGGTTGGACACCTCCCACACCCAGCTCTCGGTCATCACGTCGACCGCCGCTCTCAGGGTGCGCCGTCCGTCGGGGGTCATCTCCGCCGTCGTACGCGTCCACAGGTCGATCAGTGCGCGTTCCATGGCGTTGACGGGGACGGGGAACTCCCCGCCGTCGACGGGCATGCAGTCGGACAGGCGGGCCGTGGTCAGGCGGGCGGCGGCCAGGTCGCGGCGGGCGCCGAAGACGAGCGGGTAGTAGTCGTCGCCGTAGGTACCCCAGGCGAGCCACTGGGAGCTGAGGTCGAGGGCCTCCTCGGTCGCGTCCGGGTCGAGGCCGGCGGAACAGAGCGGGAGGTCGGCCGCGGCGAGCTTGCCCTCGTCCCAGACGCCCTCCTCCAGGATGCCCATCCGGTGCGACCAGTCGGTGAGGCGGCGGCGGGCGCCCTCCAGGTGCGGGCTCAGCTCGACCTCGAACGGCATGTGGAAGTCGGGCAGGCGCGACGGGCCGACCTTCTGGAAGGGCACGTGCCGGTAGGCCCGCAGACGTTCCGCGGCGGCCGAGGCGAGCAGGGCGCCGACGTCGGCGGCGGAGGTGCCGGGGCCGGTCAGGCTCTGCCAGGGCGCGGTCGACTTGGCGCCCTTGTTCATGTAGCGGCTGGAGCGCATGTGCCATTCGTGACCGCCGGACTGCCAGTCCTGGAGGCCCTTCGTGTACGCGGCGACGGCCGCCACCTCGTGCGGTGCGAGCCCCTGCTCCAGGGCGACGGCGGGCACTTCGGTGAACGCGGTGTGCTCGAACTGGTGCAGGCGGGAGGTGAGGATGTCGTTGACGGTGTCGGCGGCCTGCTGGGTGGTGCAGCCGAAGAAGGTCTCCAGGACGAGCACGCCGTTGCTGTTCTCGCCCTCGTCCTCGACCTCGCGCTGGTAGGAGAAGAGGTCGTTGCGCAGGTGGACGGCGTCGGAGAAGGTCTCCATGAGGACCCGGAGGGGCCGGGTGCCGGCGACGGCGGCGGGCACTTCGGCGGTCGCGTACTCCACGAGCCCCGCCGACCAGGGGGCGCCGCCCACCTTGCGGCGCATCTCGATGTACTCGACGGGGTTGGCGATCCGTCCCTCGTTGATGTTGGACAGCTCCCACAGCGACTCGTTGAGCAGGTGTTCGGTCGCCACGGCGAAACGGCGGCGCCAGTCGACGGACATCGACGGCACCGTGCGCGCCCACAGGTCGGCGAGGCCCGCCTCGACCGGGTTCTGCGGCTCGGGCACCGGCGTCGACAGGTCCAGCGGCATGAACAGCGGCAGCCGGTCCAGGTGTGCCTTGCCCGCGGCGCGGTCCTGGGTGCGCTTGTACATGTCGAGGAAGTGGTCGTCGAAGAAGAACACCCACACGTACCAGTCGGTGACGAGCGAGAGGGCCGGGCCGTCGCAGTCGGGGTGGGTGTAGGCGCAGAGCAGTCCGTAGTCGTGCGCGTCGAGGTCGGCCTGCTCCCAGATCCCGGACCCCTCCAGCATGCCCATGCCGCGCGCCCACCGCGTCGAGTGCGCGCGGGCCTCGTCGACGTGGGGGTTCAGCCGCGCGGGGTGCGGCAGGTAGAAGTGCGGGAGTTCGAACGGCTGCGTCATGGCCGGGCCCTACCCGGGGTTCCCGACGGCCATCCGCCGAGCGGGACATGATCACACCATCGCGTGAATCGGCCCGGTGTTCCGTACTCCGCGGCGGAGTTGATGCCAAGTCAGCGTCGGACCTGGATCAGCGCATGCGTCCCGCCCGTTCGCCAGCGCTGCTCCTCGGCAGCCACCAGCGCGGCCTCCGTGGCGGCGTCGAGTCCCGTGATCACGTCGGACTTCAGGGTGCGCAGGGCGGCGACCGGGCCCGGGAAGTGGGCGGTCACCTCGGCGAACTTCGTGGTGGGCGGCCACCATCGGTCGCCGACCAGGCGGCGGTAGTTGAGGTCGCCCTTGACGATCGTGAGCGTGGCCGCGCCCAACTCCGCGCGGAGGTCGGCGGGCATCTCCTCGAACGGCAGCGGGGCGGCGGCGAACGGGTGGGCCCGCACGGTGAGATTGCCGTCGGCCATGGCGGACCACAGGCGCCAGCCGTACGTGGCGGCCGCGCCCGGAGCCGCCGTGAGTCGGCGCAGCGCGTCGACGACGTCGGCGGTGGTGGCGTCGGAGACGTAGTACGGGTACGGCTTGACGTACAGGACCGCCCGGCCGACGCGCCCCAGGTCCAGGAGGTGGGCGACCAGGAGCAGGTCGGGGATGAGCTCA
This sequence comes from Streptomyces griseus subsp. griseus, assembly GCF_000720255.1. Taxonomy (GTDB): domain Bacteria; phylum Actinomycetota; class Actinomycetes; order Streptomycetales; family Streptomycetaceae; genus Streptomyces; species Streptomyces griseus_I. Next base: position 138,451 of record NZ_JOJE01000005.1, read on the forward strand.
CGGCCGGCGTTGTCGGCGATCAGGCAGAGGGTGCCCGTTCCGGAGGCGGGGAGCAGCGACCAGAGGGTGTCGCTGTCGTCGGCGACCAGGGCGGGTGCGGGGGCGGCGATGTCGGCGCCCTCGGCGGAGAGACGGAAGCCCAGGTCGGCCCGGTTGCCCCACAGGGAACCGTGCAGCAGAGCCGCGGCGCGTTCACCGGCCGGGCGTCCCTCCAGGTCGTCGAGCGCGGTCAGTTCCTCGTCCGTCTCGCGGGCGTCGAGCTCGGCGAGCTTGGAGGGGCGGAAGGGGTCGATGCCCTGCCAGGCTCCGGGACCGAAGTAACCGACGGCTTCGAGGAGTCGGCGGTAGAAGTAGCTCTCGGACCACAGCCACGGCACGTCGAACCAGGACCGGCCCGTCCGCTCCCCCACTCCCCAGTCCCGCCACAGCCGGGCGTCGTGGGCGTCGGCGGGCAGGGGCTCGATCACGCCCTTGGCGCAGCTCTCCAGCAGCGCGTCGAGGGCGCGGTGCTGCTCCGGCCCGTACGGGAAGGCGTCGCGCACCTGCCGGACGATCGCGGGGTGCCGTTCGGCCAGCACCGCGTGCGGGAAGGAGCCGGGCTGGTCACCGAGGATCACGGGCGCGGAGGGAGTCTCGGGCATACGCCTCACCGTACCGCCCGCCCGGACCCGCCCCGGGTCGGCCCGTCGGCCGGGCGTCCGTCACCGCGTCCGCTGCGACCACGAAACCGCCCGGCACGGCGTCCCTCAGTGCATCTCGTACACCCTGATCTCGCGTTCCAGCCGTGTGGCCAGGGTCAGATAGCGCGGGCGGCGGGTCACCGGGACCAGGCCGCGGATCAGGACGTGCCACATCTCGGCGACCCGGCGCGGGAGCCGGGTGACGGGTTCGGTGGTGCGGCCGACGACCCGGGTGCCGACGAAGAAGCTGACGAGGGAGTGGGCGACGGCGTCGACGTCGATGTCCGGGTGGAGGTCGGCCTCCTTGACCGCGCCGACGAGCCGACGCGAGATCAGATCGAGCAACTCCGTGAAGGGGTGGCGCAGTGGGGCGCGCGCCTCGACTCCCCCGGTGGCGAGCCGGAGGCCGGCTCGGGTGATGGGGCCCTCGACGGACAGCCGGGCGAGACCGAACGTCAGGCGCATCAATGCCTCCAGGGAGGAGCAGCCCCGGTCGTCCACCTCGCCCGCCAGCCGCCGGGAGGCCTGGGACTGCAGCTCCATGATGGCGTGCGCCAGGTCCTCCTTCGCCGCGAAGTGGAAGTAGAGCGCGCCCTTGGTGACATTGGCGTGCTGAACGATGTCGCTCAGGCTGGTCGATTCGTACCCATGACGGTCGAACAGGTCGGCGGCGGCCGTGAGGATCGTCGACCGGGTCTGTTCGGCGCGTAGTTGCCTCGCCATCGGCTGGACACTCCTGGGGACGTTAAAGAACGGGTCGTGCCGTTTGTTTCTTACCCCCCGCACACCATAACTCACCCTGCGCTGGTACCGACCACACATGCGAAGACCGTCGATTCACCCTGCGTGCCCACGACTTGAACCTTGCCGCCGTCACCGCCGCTCGCCTCGATCCAGGCGGGTTGATCCAGTTCGGCGTAGCGGTGGAAGGTCGCGTGGTAGGACACGGGTACCTCCCCGTCGGCACCGCGCAGGTGGGCGGCCTGGCGGGCGGCCTCCAGAAGGAGCATGCCGGGGACGTGGTCGAGGGGGTGATCGAAGAAAACGGGGTGTCCGGTATTGACGCGGAGTTGCCAGCGGTCGGGGTGGCCGGAAGGGGCGAGGACCACGTCCGGGGACAGGACGCGGTGGACGGCGGCGGCGGGCAGCGCGGGCGGGAGCGGCACGGCGGAGACGGCCTCCGGTGTGCGGCCGCCCCGCAACCGCTGGAAGACGGCGGCCGAGACGCAGGTGAAGGCCACATCGGCGGTCGCGACCAGGGCGCCGGCCCGTAGGACGCGCGCCGTGTAGCGCGCGGACGCCGGGCGGGTGCCTCGGTAGCCCACCTCGGTGAAGTCGACCTCGATCTCGAGCTCGGCCGGCAGCGCGCCGACGGCCAGGTACGCGGGAAACGTCTCGACCTGGAACTCCTGCAGCACGAACTGATGGTCCAGAGGTACGTCGTAGCAGGCGTGCATGAGGAGCGTGCCGCTCTGCCGGACCGTCTCCACGACGAGCAGCGGATCGTAGGCCGACCAGTCGGACGACACGTGTAACCCGTGGGACCGTGGCCACTGCGCCGAGACCACGAATTGGTCGTCCCCGGTTCTGTTCCAGCCGGTCAGAAAGGTTTCCGCGACCGCCGCGCGGTGTACGAGTTGACGAGGGACGGTCGCCGTCATGAGCGGGGCGTCGGCAACCTGCCGCGGTCGAGTCATCTCGCTCCCTACGGTCCCCGAAGGCCATGGCGGACGGTGAGCCGTCCACTCCGGTGAGCGTTAGAGTACGAGGCGACCGGTTTGTTTTCAATGGAGATCACTCGAAGACCCCCTATGATCGGGCCGTTCCGGGAACACGAAGGCAAAATCAGACTGACTCGGCGCCGCGGAGGGGCTCTTATGGCGAAACAGGAGCGCGCCATCAGGACGCGCAGGGCGATCCTGGAAGCCGCGGGCGCGGTGTTCGACGAGCACGGCTACACCTCCACGACCATCGCCATGGTCCTCGAGCGTGCCGAAGTCACCAAGGGCGCCCTGTACTTCCACTTCCCGTCGAAGGAGTCCCTCGCCCAGGCGGTGCTGGACGAGCAGGTGCCGTTCGGTGCCGTGCCGCCGCAGACCTGCAAGGTGCAGGAGATCATCGACATGACGTTCGTGGTCGGTCAGCGGCTGCTGAGCAACTCCCTGCTGCGGGGCAGTGTCCGGCTCGCGGTGGACCAGGAGACCCCGTCGAGCGTGGATCACGGCGAGCCGTTCCGGCAGTGGGCCGAGCGGCTGACGCTGTTGCTGGAAATGGCGCGGGAGCGGGGCGAGTTGCTGCCGACCGTGCGGCCGCGGGAGACGGTGGAGATGCTCGTCGGCTCATTCACCGGCATCCAGTTGATGTCCCGGGCGCTGACCGGGCGCGCGGACCTCGGTGAGCGGCTGTCGGTGCTGTGGTCCCACATCCTGCCGAGCATCGCGGTGCCGGGTCTGCTGCCGCACCTGGACAGCGCCGCCGACCGCGGCGCCCGCGTCCTGGCCTCGCTCGAGCCGGTGGTCGCGGAGCTCGAGCCCACGCACGTGTGACGCCCGAGGACGCGAGACGGGCCGGCCGGCGCCCATCCGCACCGGCCGGCCCGCCCGTTCATGGCGTCACCGTCGTGGTCGACCTCGGGATCAGAAGGTCAGCTTCCAGCTGTTGAGCCGGCCCGTGTCCTGTGCGGCCACGTCCTGGACGCGCAGCTTCCAGGTGCCGTTGGCGACCTCGCTGGAGGCGTTCACCGTGTAGGTGGTGGTGACGTTGTCCGCGGAGTCCGAGGTGCTGGAGGACTTCAGGCGGTAGGTCGTGCCATCCGGCGCCACCAGGTCGACGACCACGTCACCCCGGTACGTGTGCGTGATGTCCACGCCGACCTGGAGGGCCGAGGGCGCGTTGCCGGTGCGGCCGCTGACGGCGATGGAGGACTCGATCGCCGAGCCGTTGTCCGGGATGGAGAAGGCCGTGGTGTTGGTGAAGGTGGTGCCCCCCGTGGAGCCGCCGGAGCCCCCGGCCACCGCCTGCACCGTCTTGGCCGCGTCCGCCAGACCCGCGCCGCAGCCGCCGGAGCAGGAGCCGGGCAGCGCGCGGGCGTTGGCCTTGATCGCCGACTCGATCTGGGCCGGGGTCAGCGACGAGTTCGCCGACTTCATCAGCGCGACCAGGCCCGCGATGTGCGGGGTGGCCATGCTGGTGCCCTGGTAGTACGCGTAGTTCTCGGTCGACGGCGTCTTGGTGCCGGAGTTCAGCGTGGACAGGATGCCGTTCGCGGTGCCGGTGCTGGTCTGGCCGCCGGGCGCCGAGATGTCCACGAGGGAGCCGAAGTTGGAGTAGGACGCCTTGGCGCCGGTGCGGTTGGTCGCGGCCACCGAGATGACGTTGTTGCAGTTGCCCGGATTGTGGTTGGCGACGTTGTCGTTCTCGTTGCCCGCGGCGACGACGACGGTCGTGCCCCGGTTCACGGCAGCGGTGATCGCGCTCTGGGTCGCCGAGGAGCAGGCGCCGTCGCCGCCCAGGCTCATGTTGATGACCTTGGCGACGTTGGAGTTGGCGGGGACGCCGGAGACGGTGCCGCCGGACGCCCAGGTGATGGCGTCGATGATGTCGGAGTCGTAGCCGCCGCACTTGCCGAGCACGCGCAGCGGGGAGATCTTCGCGCCGTAGGCGATGCCCGCGACACCCTTGTTGTTGTTGGTGGCGGCGGCGATGGTGCCGGCCACGTGGGTGCCGTGCCAGGAGGAGTTGCTGGCCGGGATGCCGGAGCCGCACTCGTTGGCGTTGTACCAGTCGCCCGGGTCGGCCGGGTTGCTGTCACGGCCGTCGCCGTCCACCGAGACGGCGGTGTCGGAGATGAAGTCGTAGCCCCCGACGATGTTGGCGGCGAGGTCGGAGTGGGTCACGTAGCCGGTGTCGATGACGGCGACGGTGACCCCGGCGCCGGTCGAGGTGGACCAGGCGCCCGGCACGTTCATGCCCGCCGTGGTCTCCCACAGGTCCCACTGCTTGGCGTACTCGGTGTCGTTCGGGTCGGCCTTGGGCTGGTTCAGGCGGTCCGGTACGACGTAGGCGACCTGCGGGTCGGCCTTGTACTGCGCGACGACGTCGGCGACGTCGGACCGGGTGAGGTCCGAGCCCAGGTCGACGAGGGCGGCGCCGGTGCCGAGGCGGCGCTGGAAGTCGACGTCCTCGCCGGCCTCCTTGCCCTTGACGGCGGCGTCGGCCTCGGCGGCCTGGTTCGACTTGGCCTCGGCCGCGTCGGACTTGTAGCCGACGATGAGGCGCTCGGCGGGGGCGCCGGGGGCGGCCTCGGTCTGCGCGGCCGGGACGGCGGCGGCATCCCGGGGAGCGGACTCCTGGGCGACGGCGACGGACGCGGTGCCGGTGGTCAACAGGGCGGCGGAGACCGCGGCGACGGATATCAGCTTCCGTCTGAGGGAGGGAGAGGTACGCAAGGGCTTTTGCCTTTCGTGGCCGTACTTGGGCAGCACGGAGTGGCGCGGTTCGATTCGCTTCGTCGTCGAAGCGGAGGGGGGTGCGTCGAAGAGGGGGTGCGTCGAAAAGCGGAGCGAAGGCCGGCCAGGCGCGTGAGCCGACCGGATCAGGGGTTACCTGTGGGTCAGCTGTGTTCGAACGATAGGCAAAGCGGAGGTCATAGGGATACAGGGGAAACCCTCGATCCGGCCGGAAACCCACCCTCGACGTAAGGCGGTTGACAGCGAATGTCCTTCTTTGCCCGTGTGACGGGCGCCTGGCGGTCGGGGTGACACGCGCTGAACGCGCCGGGCCGTCGTCCCGTACTCCCTGGGAGCAGACGATTTCCGTGCCGGCCGAGGAGACGTTCCGGATGCCCCGGATGACCGCACACCGCACCGCCGCCCTGACGGCCGCCGCCGCGAGCCCCCTCCTGCTCGGGTTGTGGGCGGCCGGGCCCGCCCAGGCGCACGGCGCCCCCACGAACCCGGTCAGCCGGGTGGTGGCCTGCTCCCCCGACGGCGGTGAACGGGCCGGGACGGCGGCGTGCAAGGCCGCCGTCGCATCCAACGGCGCGCCCTTCACGGCCTGGGACAACCTGCGCGTGGCGAACGTGAACGGCCGCGACCGGCAGACGATCCCCGACGGGAAGCTGTGCAGCGGAGGCCTGCCCGCCTACAAGGGCCTCGACCTCGCCCGCGCCGACTGGCCGTCGACGCGCCTCACCCCGGGCGGGACGATGAAGATGAGTTACGTCTCGACGATCCCGCACACCGGCACCTTCAGGTTCTACCTGACGAAACCCGGCTACGACCCGACGAGGCCACTGACCTGGTCCGACCTGCCGGAACGGCCGTTCGCGCAGGTGACGGACCCGGCACTGACGGGCGGCTCGTACCGCATGAGCGCGAAGCTGCCGTCCGACCGGACGGGCCGTCATGTCCTGTACACGGTGTGGCAGAACAGCAGCACGCCGGACACGTACTACTCGTGCTCCGACGTGGTGTTCCCGGAGGCGAAGGCTTCCGCGGCGCCGCCGGCGACGAAGGGCCCGGCGGCGGGCAAGCCATCCGCTTCGGCCGAGGACACCGCGCAGACTGCGACCCGGACGCCCTCCGGCTCCGCGCCCGTCTCGGCGTCGGCCCCGGCGAGTGCCGAGGCCCGGGCCCGCTCCACGGCACCCGACAGCGCGCCGGTGGCCTCCACGACCGGCGGCGGGTCCGGCCCGTCGGCCCCCATGCTGGCGGGCGGCGCCGCGGCGGTGTTGGTGCTCACCGGCGGCGCCGCCCTTCTCCTGCGCCTGCGTCGGCGCTGAACTACCCTTTTATGAGGGTCAGTTGACGGTGACCGGCGTGGTGCCGTCCGTCACCGGGGAGTACTTCGCGGTGAAGTAGCCCTTGGCGAAGCACAGGGACGAGCCGGACACCTTCGAGAATTCCTGGCCGGTGAAGGTGATGCTGTTGTCGGCGTTGTTCGCCACACCCTTGATGCTGGGCGCCTGGTAGACGCAGTTGATGCTGCCCAGCAGGGTGCGCAGCACGACCGTGGTCTGGATGGTGGAGTTGGCCGCCGGGGTCACCAGGACGGTGCCGTCGGAGGACACGCTGGTCGTGTACGCCAGGTTGTTGACCGTGACGCCGGTGACACCGAGCACGCCGATGACATTCGCGGAACAGCTGCCGAAGGTGTGTCCGGTGAGCGACTCGGTCGCCGTGCCCGGCGCCGTCGGGTTGTCGGTGACGGTGGCGGTGAACGCCGAGGACGAGCAGGAGACGCCGCTGGTACCGGTGGCGCTGGAGTAGAGCGTGGCGGCCGTGCCACTGGCCAGGGACGCGGTGAGGACGTCACCGACCGCGACCGCGTTGCCGCCCGCGGTCAGCACCGGGGTGTCGGCCGCCGCGGCGGGCGCGACGGCGGGGAGCGAGAGAGCGGCGACGGTGCCGACGAGGGTGAGGAGGGAACGCGTACGCATGAAGGTGCCTCATTTCTGGGAGTGGGGGGCTGAACTGGTGGGGCTGGATGTGGACTTGTGGTGTTCGGGTGTCGCGCGGGTGTGACTGGTCGTGCGGTGTGGGGGGTTGGGGGCGCGGCGCGCGGCATGGAGGCCGCGCGGGCTGGGGGGGGGGGGTGGGAGTCGCGCGCGAGTGTGACCGATCGTCCGGTGTGGGGGCGCGGCGAGTGGCTTGAGGTGTCGTGCGGCGTGTGTGGGGGAGGCGCGGCGCGCGGCGTGAGAAGTCGTGCGGTCCGGCGGGGGGTGGGTGGGGACGTGCGGCGTGGGGTCGGAGTGCGGGTTGAGGGGCTTGAAAGCCCGGTGGGCGCTGATGGGGAGCGCGGCGCGGGTTCCGCCGCCGCCGGTCCGTGACGCCTTCTCCGTACGTGACGGACCGGCAGCGACGGCGGCCGGTGACCGGCCGGAGGCGCTGGGGGTGGCCTCCGGCCGGGCCGGGCAGGAGGGGCGACCGGACACGGTTCCCTGGATGGGAAGTGCGGCCGTGCCGGTGCCAGGGTGGTGCTGGAAGGTGCGGACTCGGGGGCAGAACATGCCCGTGAGAAAGGTAAGTCCGGGAAGCGCGCACCCAGTTGGCCGGCACGCTGCGGATCCGGCGCCACGGATCCGGTGAACCAGGGAGAGTTGTAGACCTGAGCTTCCGTCAGCGTCAAGAAGTCGGCGGAAAGTTGTGCGGAGAGTGCGGCTCTGTCGATCTCCGCTTGGCATGTGACCCACGGGTGACACACAATGGACACCCTTTTTTCACAACGCCCTTGACCCCTGGGTGTAACCATCGGTAACTTCCGAAGTGGCTACTGACGCGTAACGAGAAAGCCCTTGCGATTTCCGGGAGTTGTGAGGAGGTGTGCGCGACAGCCGCTGTCCGCGCCAGGACAACGCGCCATCTGAAGCCCAACCCGCATGACTATGCCCATGGGAGCACACATGGCCTCGTCCTCGGACGTCACCTCGTCCGCCGACAACACCCCCGAGAACCCCGCAAGCGGTTCCGCAGAGAGACGCGGCCGGGTCCGGCTGCGCCGGGCCGCCGTGATGGCGGTGCCCGCGACCTGTGTCGCGGCGGGGCTCGCGATCCTCACCGCCGAGGGAGCCCTCGGCGTGCAGTTCTCGATCTCCGGGATGCCGTTCGTCGTCACCGCCGACAAGCTCGAAGGCGAGGGCTTCGCACAGTTCGGCTCACTGGACCACATGATCGAGAACAGCCCCAACCAGGGCGACACCGGCGGTGACGTGCTGGTCGTCACCTCCGTGGTGAAGAACGGCAAGCTGACCAACCTCTGCCAGAGCGTCGACCTCGGCGGCATCCAGCTCGTCCTGACGGCCGGCAACAAGGGCACCAAGGTCGCCGTCCAGAACCTGGCCATCGACTCGGACGAGATCACCGGTGACGCCGCGTTCAACAACATCGAGATCGGCCGGGACGCCAGCACCTTCGACAAGGTCGACACCAAGGGCATGCCGGGCGTCTACGGTCAGCAGGCCGAGAAGGTCGTCATCACCGACCTGTACCAGCACAACTACGCGGCCACCGCAGCCGTGTTCAAGCTGCCCGACCTGCGCATGAAGTTCAGCAGCGAGGGTTGCAAGTAATGAACCGGTTCCGGCAGTGGAGCGCGCGCCGACCCTTCCCCGGCGGGCTGATGCTCACCCTGGGCGGCGCGGAGATCCTGGTGACGATGAAGGCACCGCTGCCGGTCATCCTGCACGTCGGCATGCAGGGTCTGGCCGGCTACCTCCTGCCTACCCTGATGGTGCTGATCGGGCTGCTGATCCTGTTCAACCCGGCACAGCGCCTCTTCTACTCGATCATCGGTGTCCTGCTCTCCCTGGGCACGTGGCTCACCTCGAACATCGGGGGCTTCCTCATCGGGCTGCTCCTCGGCGTCGTGGGCAGTTGCCTCGCCTTCGGGTGGGTTCCCGACCAGGACCCGCGCCAGAGCCGCCGGCAGCGCAGGGACGACGCCCGGCGGGAGGCCAAGGCCGCCGCCGTACCGTCCTCGTTCGAGCAGCAGGCCGGCGGACCCGCCTGACCGTTCCACAGCCGCGCCGGCCCCTGTGACGGGGCCGGCGCGGCGGCGTGTTCAGTCGGTGGGGGCGGTGCCCGTCGTGGACGCTTCCGCGGACGCCGTACGGATTGCTTCCGGGACGGCCGCGGCATCGTCGTCCTTCATCGCCTTCGCCTCGCTCTTGAGGATGCGCATCGACTTGCCGAGCGCCCGTGCCGTGTCCGGCAGCTTCCTGGAGCCGAACAGGACGATCGCGAAGATCGCCACAACCAGCAGGTGCCAGGGTTCCAGTCCGTTGCGGAGCATGACCGCACCCTCCCTCTCACCGGGTCGTCCCGGGCTCATCAGCAATGATTGCCGCGTTGCGCAACTGTACAACTCCGAGACATGTGCCGGGTAAGAGCCCTCAGGCTGAGCCCGTACAGACCGAGGACGACGCCGAGCAGCAGGTAGGAAGACGTCGGCAGCCCCGTCATGCCGAGCGCACGGCCCAGCGGTCCGGGCGGCAACAGGAGCCCTACGGCGGCGAGGGCCGCCGCCGCCCGGGCGACGGGACCAGGCCGTGGGCCCCACGTGCGACGGCGGTCGGGGTCGGCGCGGCCCGTCCGCAGCAGGACCATCGCCAGCGCCTGGGTGAGCAGGTTCTCCGTGAACCAGGCGGAGTGGAACACGGTGTGCTCGTCACCGGCGCGGGCCCCGTACGAGGTCAGCACCAGGACGCCGAAGGTCGCGAGATCGGCGGCCGCGTTCAGCACGCCGAAGCCGGTCAGGAAGCGCAGGAGGGACGGCGGGCGCAGCACGGTCGGACGGCCGAGTACGGCGGTGCCGGGATCGTCGTGGGCGAAGGCGAGCTGTGCCGCGTCGAAGCAGAGGTTCTGGGCGAGGACCTGGGCCGGCAGCATCGGCAGGTACGGCAGCAGCAGGCCGGCGGCGAGCATCGCCAGGACGTTGCCGAAGTTCGAGGAGAGCGTGACGCGCAGGTACGAGGCGATGGCGCCGCTGCTGCACCGGCCGGCGGTGATCGCGTGCCCCAGCGCCGTGAGGTCCTTGGCCGCGAGCACCACGTCGGCACTCTCCCGGGCCGCGCCCCGAGCACCCCGGGGTGCCACCCCGACGTCCGCCGCCCGCAGCGCGGGCACGTCGTTGACCCCGTCACCGAGAAACCCCACGGTGTGCCCGGCGTCCCGCAGGGCGGCGACGAGGCGGGCCTTGTCGGCGGGGGTGCAGCGGGCGACGAGGGTGGGCGTGTGGGGGGCGTGAGCCCCCGGGGCCGGGCTCCACTCGGCGGCGAGTCGCGTCGTGACCGGGGCGAGGCCCAGGTCGTGGCAGGTGCGGGCCGCCGTGGCCGGGTGGTCGCCGGTGAGGATCAGGACGGTGACGCCGAGAGACGTCAGCCTCCTCAGGGCGTCGGTGGCGGTCGGGGCGAGCGCGTCGCGGAAGGTGAGGAAGCCCCGGAAGGTCAGCCCGCGTTCGTCGGCGGATGTGCGGGCATGGGCGCGGGCGGGGCGTTCGGCGGTGGCGACGGCCAGCACGCGCAGCCCGGCGTCCGCCTCCCGGGCGGCGAGCGCGAGGAGCCGTTCCCGCTCGCCGGGCTCCAGCGCACAGCGCTCCAGTACGGCTTCGGGGGCGCCCTTGGTGACGAGGAAACGCGTGCCCGGGCGGCCGCCGACCACGGCCGTGGAGACGCGCCGCACCGCGTCGAAGGGCACGGCGCCCACTCCGTCGTACTCCTCGCCCACCGCCCCCGTCGCCTCCAGGACCGCCTCGTCGAGCGCGTCGGGCGTGGGCACCTCCGCGAGTTGGAGGGTCCACCAGGCGTTGACGCCCGCCCAGTGCAGCGCCTCCGGGTCGTCGCGTCCGTCCGCGCCCAGCGAGCGTGCGAGGACCGGCCGGTCCTGGGTGAGGGTGCCGGTCTTGTCGAAGCACAGCACGTCGATCGCGCCCAGGTCGTGCAGCGCGGGAAGCCGCTTCACGATCACGTCGTGCGTGCGGGCGAGGACCGCCGCGCCGCGGGCCAGGCAGACGGTGACGATCACCGGCAGCATAGCGGGAGTCAGTCCTACGGCCACCGCGACGGCGAACGGCAGCGTCTGCGGGGCGCGTCCGTCCAGCGCCGCGCCCGCCATCAGCACCAGCGGCGGCATGAGCAGCGTGAACCGGATCAGCACCCAGGACACCCCGCGCACGGCCCGGTCGAACGCCCCGGCCTCCCGGCGCCCGGCCCCTGCCTCCCCCTGCCCGGCGGCGAACCTCGTCCGGGTTCCGGTGCCGACGACAACGGCCTTGGCGCTCCCGCTGACCACACCGCTCCCCTGAGAACAGAGGTACGGACGGTCGAAAGCACCGGCGTCCCGCTCCACCCCGGCGGCCACGTCCGCCTCCGCCACCTCCTTGGGCACGGGCGCCGACTCCCCCGTGAGCGCCGACTGGTGCACCGTGAGGCCGCGGGCCTTCAGGAGGTGGACGTCGGCGGGGACCAGGTCGCCCGGGGCGAGGTGGATCACGTCGCCGGGAACCAGGTCGGTGACCGGGATCTCGCGGGCGCGTGCGGTGCCGTCGGGGGCGCGGCGGAGCACCGTGGCCGTGCCGGTGACGAGTTCGCGCAGAGCCGCCATGGACCGGTCGGCCCGGTGCTCCCCGATCGCCCGCAGCACGCAGCTCACCGCGACGAGGACGAGGATCACCGCCGCGGTGCCCCAGGAGGCCACGAGGGCGGAGACGGCGCCGAGACACAGAAGGACGGTGGTGAAGGGGTCCCGCAGTCCGCGCAGGAGGACTCGGGGCCAGGAGACCGCACGCGGCACGGGAACCGCGTTCTCACCGAACTCCGTGAGCCGGGCGGCGGCCTCCACCTCGGTCAGCCCTCGCGGACCGCTCTCCAGCCGCCGCAGGACCCCGAGGGCGGAGGGCGTGTTCCCGGTGGCCGTCTCGGGCGCCACGGACGTCTCACACGCCGCGCAGGCGTGCCGCGGGGACCTCGGCCCCGGTCGCGGCACGGCCGGTCAGACGGCCCACCGCGAGCCGTACGACGTCGACCACGTCGGGGTCGTCCACGAAGTACACCTGACGCCGGCCCTCACGGCGGGAGCGGACGAGCCCGGCGAGCTTCAGCTTGGTCAGGTGCTGGCTGACCGCGGGCAGCGCGCCGCCGATCCGCTCGGCGAGCCCGGTCACGTCGCTCTCGCCCTGCGCCAGCGCCCACACGATGTGCAACCGGGCGGGCGAGGCCAGCAGCCCGAAGGTCTCGGCCGCCCGTGCGAGGACGTCGGCGGACGGATCCGCGAAGCTCCCGTCGGCCGCTCCGAGTTCGCCGACTCCGCCGATCCCGCCGCCCCTGCCGACCGCCACCGCCTCACGCCTCCCGTGCCCGGACCGCGTCCCGTCACGGGACCGGAACAGTCTAGGCGCCGGTCCCCCGCCCACCCCGCCCGCGCGCCGTGCACGGGGTCCCCGGCCCCGGCACGGGACCGATCGGTTCCAGCCAAGGCCCGGGGAAGAGGCTTTCCCTGCCTCAGTGCCCGCACCGCTGAGGAAAACTGACGTCCGAATATCGAGCGAATACACCAACTCGCCCCAGGAACAGGAGGATTGATTCCGAGGCTAAGATCACGATGCGGCAGCGGCAACTCACTGCATGTGGTTGCTCACTTGACTACCACCGGTCACACACGGTTGGCTCCGAGCCAGCGAAAGTGTCTCGGCCGGCGTCCGTCCCGCGGCTCCGGCCACGCTCGCTCTTTCCTCCTGCTCTGCCGCACAGCGAGGTGCACCCCCCGATGAACAATCCCCTCCCGCCTCCCTCCCCCCGCAGAGCCATGCGCGTCACGGCTCTCGCAGCCGCCGTATGTCTGCTGCTCGCCGGCTGTTCCGCGTTCGGTGGCACGTCGGCCGACGCGGACACGGACGCGGCGGGCCGGGCGGGCACCGGACGGCTCAAGGTCGCCCTGGTCGCCCACGGCGGACGTGGCGACGACTTCTGGGAGTTGGTGCGCAAGGGGGCCGAGGCGGCGGCCGCGAAGGACGACATCGACCTGACGTACGCGAGCGACTCCGACCCGGCGGGGCAGGCTGAGCTGGTACGGGACGCGGTGCGTGACCGGGTCGACGGCATCGCGCTGACCCTGGCCAAGCCGCAGGCGATGAAGGCACCGGTCACCGAGGCGAAGGCGGCCGGCATTCCGGTGGTGGGCCTGAACGCCGGTGTCAACGCCTGGCAGGACGCCGGGGCGCTGGAGTACTTCGGCCAGGACGAGAGCGTCGCGGGCCGGGCCGTCGGCGAGAAGCTCAACGGGCTGAAGGTCAAGCACACCCTGTGCGTCATCCACGAGCGGGGCAACATCAGCCTGGAGGCGCGCTGCGCGGGCGTGAAGAAGACGTTCGGCGGCGAGACCGACATGCTCTACGTGGACGGCACCGACATGAACGCGATGTCCGCCGCCGTCGCCACGAGCCTGGAGCAGGACCCGAGCATCGACGAGGTCGTCACGATGGGCGCGCAGTTCGCGCTCGCCGCGGTGAAGTCGGTCAAGAAGGCGGGCAGCAGGGCGCGCGTGGCCACCTTCGACCTGAACAAGGACCTCGTCGAGGCGGTCCGCGACGGGGACGTGCAGTTCGCCGTGGACCAGCAACCGTATCTCCAGGGCTATCTGGCCGTTGACGCATTGTGGCTGTACAAGACCAACGGCAATATCAGCGGCGGCGGTGTGGCGCCGGTGCTCACCGGCCCCGCGTTCGTCACCAAGGCGAACGTCGCCGCGGTCGCTCATTTCGCCTCCAACGGAACCCGCTGACCGGGCGGCCCCCGCTCACCGTCCCTCACTCCTCCCACCGTCCCTCACCTCACCCACCCCGAGTCCCCTCCCCTCGCTCCCCGCTGATCGCCCAAGGATGACGATGTCTCCACGGAAAGGTGCCCGGCGCCGCCGTCTCGGCTCCATACGTCTCTCCCTGATCCTGCTGGCCCTGGTCCCCAGCGTCACCCTCGCCGCGATGTGGGGTGTGACGACGATCCAGATGTTCTCGGAGGGCATGCGGCTGCGCGCGCAGACGGACCTGAGCAAGTCGACCGGGGCCATGGGCACCGAGGCCACGCTCGCGCTCCAGGGGGAACGCAGCCTGTCCGCGGCGTGGCTGGCCTCGCCGAAGGGGTCCCGGACCGCCCTGGACGCCGCCCGCAAGCAGACCGACGAGGCAGTGGCGAAGCTGGTGCGCCAGTCCGACGCCATCCAGAAGGCGCCCGACCGGGTCGCGGACCGGATGTACTCGGTCGTCGCGTCGGTGGGCAGCCTGGAGTACTACCGGGGGCAGGTGGACCACCCCACCGACATCACCGCCGAGCAGGCGCTGGACCAGTACACGTCGATCATCGACGACCAGATCCACGCCTTCCAGGAGCTCTCCCAGGTCGACGACGGCGACCTCACCTCGCAGGCCGGCCCGCTGGTCGCGCTGGAGCACGCGGCGGAGCTGGTGTCCCAGGAGGACGCCCAGCTCACCCTTGCCTGGCCGTCGGGGCAGATGGACGGCCAGGCGTGGACCGAGTACGCGCAGCTCGTGGAAGCACGCCGTTGGCTGGTCCAGGACCAGGTCGTCCCCGCCCTGACCGGCGCCGCGAAGGCGCAGACCGAACGGATATTGCAGAGCCCCGAGTGGCAGACCCTGGAGTCGGTGGAGGACCAGGTGCTCGCCGCCCGCATCTCGAGCCGTGACGGCCGCAGGATCGTTCTGCCGGACGCGGCGAAGCGGTGGCACACCGCGATGAAGAAGCTGTCCGAGAACTACACGAACCTGATCCAGCAGCAGACGAACACACTCCTCGAACGTAGTTCTGACCGGGCCGACGGACTGCTGGTGAAGGCCGCGTCGCTGAGCGCCGGCGGCCTGATGGCGCTGCTGCTGTGCGTGGGCATGTCCTGGCGGATCACCCGGTCACTGTCCCGCCGGCTGCGCGGTCTGCGCGAGGCCACACTGGGCCTGGCGCAGGAACGGCTGCCGGACGTGGTTGCACGGCTCGACCGTGGGGAGAAGGTCGACGTGAACTCGGCGACACCCCCGCTCGACTACGGCAACGACGAACTGGGTCAGGTGGCCCAGGCTTTCAACACCGCGCAGCGCACCGCGGTGCACACCGCGGTCGAACTCGCCGACATCCGGCGCGGCTTCCAGAAGGTGATCCTCGGCATCGCCCGACAGAGCCAGAACCTGGTGAACCTCCAGCTCAGCAAGCTGGACGCGCTGGAACGCCAGCACCAGGACCCCGATGTCCTCAAGGGGCTGTACGAACTGGATTCCACCGCCAGCCAGTTGCGCCGCTACGAGGAGAACCTCGTGATCATCAGCGGTGAGCGGCCGGGGCGCACCTGGAGCGAGCCGGTCGCGCTGATCGACATCCTGCGCGGCGCGGTCGGCGAGGTCGCCGAGTACCGGCGGGTGGAGGTGCACACCCAGGAGGAGGTGTGCCTCGCCCCGCCCGCGGTCGCGGACGTGATCCATCTGCTGGCCGAGCTCATCGACAACGCGACCGTGTACTCCCCCTCGCCCAGCCCGGTCTGGGTGCGGGCCTCGGTGGTGGCCAAAGGTCTCGCCATCGAGGTCGAGGACCGGGGCCTGGGGCTGTCGGACGACGACTACGCCTCACTCAACGGGCAGTTGGCGGAGCCTCCGCAGTTCGACGTGGTGGGGCTCGCCGACGACCTGCGGCTGGGCATGTTCGTGATCTCCCGGCTCGCCCACCGACACGGCATCGCGGTCACGCTGCGCCCCTCGCCGTACGGTGGGACGACGGCGATCGTGCTGATCCCGCACGACATCGTGGTCCCGGAGGCCCCCGCCGCCCCGGCCGGGACCGAGGAAACCGGGGCGGCCGAGTCGGTGCGGCCCGTCCGGGAGGTGCTCCCGTCCCGTGCCGCCGCGGCCCGTACGGCCACCGTCGCCGCCCCCGCGGCGCCCGCCCGGGCCGACGGACTCACCCCGCTGCCCCGGCGCGTCCCGCAGACCAGCCTGGCCGTGGAGCTGCGTGAGGAGGCCGGGCCCGCCGAGGAGGACGACTCCGCCGCCGACTTCACCGCGGAACGCGCCGCTTCCTCGCTCGCCGGCTTCCAGCGCGGCACGCTCCGGGCGCGGGACGACGAAGGAGGGGAGCCGGCCGACCAAGCGAAGGAGCCGGCCTGCGAAGAAAGGGCTCCAGCAGACGACGAAACGAAGCCGGCCGACGAAGGACCGCCGTACGACGTAGAGGAACCGGCCGCCGCGGGCGCCTCCCCGAACTCGACCCCACCCGCCGACCGCTCATGAAGGACACCGCCATGACACGCCCCATCCCCGCCACGAACACCCTTCTCGACCAGTTGCTCACCGGACTCGTGGACCGGGTCGCCGACGTGAACCAGGCCGTCGTGCTCTCCGACGACGGGCTGGTGGTCAGCAAGTCGACCGGCTTCCTGCGCGACGACGCCGAACGGCTGGCGGCGACGGCGTCCGGTCTGATGAGCCTCAGCAAGGGTGTGAGCTTGGACTTCCGGGGCGGTCCGGTGCGCCAGGCGCTCATCGAGATGGCCAACAGCTATCTGATCCTCACGGCCGCGGGGCCCGGCGCCCATCTGGTGGTGCTGACCGGGCCGGGCGCGGACGTCGGTGTGGTGGCGTACCAGATGAACATGCTGGTGAAGAAGATCGGCGAGCATCTCAGCGCGGCCCCGCGGGCCGGTGTCGGCCCCGCCGTCGGCAACGGCGGGTGAGGTGAGCGGAGCCGACGAGGCGGGCAGACTGGTACGGCCGTTCGCCCTCACGGGCGGACGAACCCGGCCGAGCCGAGCCGACTTCACCCTCATCACCACGGTGACGGCGGTGGATCCGCCGCCCGACCGTGTCACCCGGCCGCAGCCCGAGCATGCGCGGATACTGCGGCTGTGCGCGCGGCCGGTCGCCGTGGCGGAGCTCGCCGCCCATCTCGACCTCCCGGTGAGCGTCGTCGTCATCATGCTCTGCGACCTGCTGGAGGCGGGCCTGATCACGGCCCGTCCGCCGCATCCCGTCTCCGGCACACCGGACCTGGACCTGCTGCAGAAAGTGAGGGACGGCCTTGGCCGGCTCTGACCCCACCGCCGCACCCGACACCGTGAAGATCCTCATCGCCGGCGGCTTCGGCGTCGGCAAGACCACCATGGTCGGCTCGGTCAGTGAGATCGCTCCGCTGCGCACGGAGGAGCCGCTGACCGTGGCCGGCCTGGGCGTCGACGACCTCGTCGGCATCGAGGAGAAACGTGCCACCACCGTGGCCCTCGACTTCGGCCGCATCACCATCGGCGACGACCTGGTGCTGTACCTGTTCGGTACGCCGGGGCAGCAGCGGTTCTGGTTCATGTGGAACGACCTGGCCGTGGGCGCGCTGGGCGCGGTGGTGCTGATGGACGTGCGCCGGCCGCAGGCCAGCTTCGCGGCGGTCGACTTCTTCGAGCGCCGGGGCATCCCCTTCGTCGTCGGCGTCAACGGCTTCCACGGGCAGCACCCCTATCCACCGGAGGACGTCCGGGACGCGCTGGCGCTGCCGGAGCACGTGCCGGTGCTGCTGTGCGACGCGCGGGAGCGGGAGTCGTGCCGGGACGTCCTGATCGCGCTGATCGACCGGTTGATCGCCACCGTCTGAAGGCTGCGGGATCCTCCGCCCCGTCCGCACACCTCCCCCCGGATCCGCGCACGAAGACAGCTGCGGCAAGGGGTACTGGCCGGCCACGGCGGACGGCGGAGTTTCGCGTTCGGTGACGCCACGTTCTACGGATCAAATCCGGTCTACGGCTGCCGAGGGACGTGACAACGCGGCAACCCACGTTCGCGAGGACGAGGCCCCTCCCGAGTGGGCAGGGACCTCGTCCTCTTCGCATGGCGGTTTCCCGCCAAGCGCGTCCGTCTCATTGACGCTCACCCGCCCCAGCTCTACCTTCTGACCGCTCCACCGAACCACGTTCGGTATTTCGATCGCTCGTTGTCGAGCGCGCCCTGAGGGCACCCGCACCCCCTGGAGAGCACATGATCCCGGCCCCCCAACCCTCCCGCCGCGCGATCCTCGGCCTGGCCGCCGCCGTGCCGCTGAGCCTGGCCCTCGGGTCCGGCTCCGCGCAGGCGGCCGACTCGGCGTACGTCATGGCGTACTTCACCGAGTCCACGACCATGCTCGAGGCCAACTACGGCCTGCACCTGGCCGTCAGCCGGGACGGTCTGCAGTGGATGCCGCTGAACCAGAACAACCCCGTGGTCACGCCGACCGAGGGGGCGCTCGGGCTGCGTGACCCGTTCATCCTGCGCAAGCAGGACGGCACGTTCGTCGTGCTGGCCACCGACCTCAAGGGCACCGACTGGAACTACGTCAGCCAGTACGTCCACGTCTGGAACTCCACCGACCTGCGCACCTTCACCGGCTACCACCGGCTGAAGCTGCACGACATGAACACCCACAGCTGGGCGCCCGAGGCGTTCTGGGACGCGGGCCGCGGGCAGTACGCGCTCATCTACTCCGCGGTCAACAGCAGCGGCCACAACGTCATCATGGTCAACTACACGACCGACTTCGTCACTGCGTCGGCCCCGCAGGTCTTCTTCGACCCCGGCTACGACGCGATCGACGGTGACATGGCGGTCGGCGTGAACGGCGTCAATTACCTGTACTTCAAGAACAACAGGAACGGCACCCTCATCGGCACCAAGTCCACCTCTCTCAACCCCGGCAGCTTCACTCCGTTCAGCACCGCGGTCTCGCACGGCGGCACCGAGGCCCCGACCCTGGTCAAGTCGCTGTCGTCCGGCACCTGGTACCTCTGGGGAGACACCTACACCCCCAACGGCGTCTTCTACGCCTGGCAGAGCAGTGACCTCGCGGCCGGCACCTGGACGCCGGTCGACCAGCGCCTCTACACCCAGCCGCTCAACTCCAAGCACTGCGGCATCCAGCCGATCACCTCGGCGCAGTACGACAACCTGGTCGCCGCGTGGGGCGCCCCGGCCTGGAACCGGCTCAAGTCGTACAACTTCCCTGGCCGTTACGTGCGGCACAGCAACTACGTGGGCCGCATCGACCCGTACCCCTTCGACCCGTACCCCGACTCGCAGTGGAAGCTGGTGCCGGGGCTGGCCGACAGCACGGGGGTCTCCTTCCAGTCGGTCAACAACCCGACCCGGTACCTGCGGCACTACGACTACGAGCTGCGCCTCGACGTCAACGACGGCACGTCGACCTTCGCCTCGGACGCGACCTTCCACCGCACGGCGGGCCTGGCGGACGCGACCTGGTCGTCGTTCCGCTCGCACAACTTCCCGACCCGCTACATACGCCACTCCAACTACGTCCTGCGCATCGACCCGATCTCCACGACGACGGAGAAGCAGGACGCGACGTTCTACGTCGGCTACTGAGCCCGGGCCACTCAGGTACCGCCCGCCCGTGCCCGCCTCACAGCGCGGCGAGTGCGGGTAGCAGTTCCGTCGCCGCGGTCACGTCCGCCGTCAGCGGCCGGTCGTCCGTGCCCTCGGGCAGGGCGGCCGCCGCCACGGCGAGGACCGGCGCCGGCGGAGGCACCGGGTGCAGTCGCAACGCCCGTACGGCGGTGACGAGTTCGCAGGCCAGGACGGTTGCGTAGGCATCCACCGCGCGCAGGGCCTGACGGGCGGCCTGGGAGGCGAAGCTGGCTGCCTCCTCCAGGCCGTGCGAGAGGACGGCGTGGCCGGCCGAGGCGGGAGCGGCGCAGGCGCGCAGTTCGGCGAGGGCCGAGTTGGCGGTGTACTCCAGGATCATCGTGCCCGAACTGCTCGCGGGACCCGACGCGAGGAACGCGGGCAGGCCGGTGAGGTCCGGGTCGCCGAGGGCCGTGAGGCGGGCGACGGACAGCTGGGCGGTCTGCAGCAGGGCGAGGACGAGTCCGTCCAGGGCGAGGCCCAGGGGCGCGGCGAAGAAGCCGCCGTGGTGGTGGGCGGTGCTGCCGTCGGGGGCGATGAGGGGGTTCTCGGAGGGGCAGTTGACCTCCACCTCGACGATCCGGCGCAGCATGTCGGCGGCGTCCAGGGCACAGCCGTGGACCTGCGGGAACGCCCGGAAGCCGAAGGGGTCCTGGATCCGCCGTCCGGTGCCCTGCGGTTGGTCCGCCATCCCCAGCAGCCGCCGCACCTCCGCGGCCGCCCGGGCCGCCCCCGGGTACGGCCGCACGGCGTGCACGGACGCGGCGTACGCCTCCCCCGACCCGCCCACCGCGACCAGCGCCAGCGCGGCCACGGCATGCGTCGCCCGCGACAGCACCCCGACCTCGTGGCAGACGATCCCGGCCTGTCCGAGCGCCAGGGCGTTGCTGCTGAGCAACGCGAGCGCGTCACCGGGGTGGAGGGTGACGGGGGTGGGCAGACCGGCGGGCGCGTCCGTCAGCCAGGGACGTTCGCCGAGCAGGGTGAGGCCCGTCTGGGCCAGGGCCGTGAGGTCGCCGGTGCCCAGGCCGCCGTACGTGTTGACGGCGGGGTGGACGCCCAGGGTCAGGGCCTCGGTGAGGGCGTCGACGAAGGCGGGCTGGATGCCGGAGCCGCCGGCGAGGAGCTGATTGGCGCGGACGGCGAGCATCGCGCGGACCTCGCGGGCCGGGAGCAACGGCCCGGCGCCACCGGCGTGGCTGCGCAGGACGCGCAGCCCGTGCGCGACCTCGTCGTCGGCGTCGACGGTGACGGAGCGGTGCGCGCCGACGCCCGTGCCGCGGCCGTAGAGGCGCCCCGACGCGGCGAGCCGCTGTGCCGAGTGCCAGGAGCGGCGGGCCCGTTCGTACGCCTCGGGAGCGACGACGGGAACGGCCTCACCCTCGGCGAGCCGTGTCAGCTCGTCGACGGTGAGGCCGGTGCCGTCCAGAGTGACGGGACCGCCCCCGGAGGCCGGGGGCGGTCGCGTCGGGTCGTCCGCGGTGGTGCTCACGGCACGGTCAGCCGACACCGGCGGACTTCAGCCACGCCTTGGCCACGTCCAGCGGGTCCTTGTTCTCCAGCTGCACCTGGGTGTCCAGGTCGAGCAGCGTCTTCGTGTCGAGCTTCGCGGAGACCGCGTTCAGGGCGTCGACGCCCTCCTGGGAGAGTCCGCTCTTGTAGACGAGCGGGGTCACGTTCGCGAAGCCGAAGAGGTTCTTCGGGTCCTGCAGGACGACGAACTTCTCCTTGGTGATGGTCGGGTCCGTGGTGAAGATGTCCGCGGCCTGCACCGTGTTCTTCTTCAGCGCGGCCTGGGTGAGCGGGCCACCCGCGTCCAGCGCCTTGAAGGACTTGAACTCGAGCCCGTACTGCGACTTCAGGCCGAGCAGACCCTGCTGCCGGGTCTGGAACTCGGGCGAGCCGCCGATCACCAGGTCCGGCGCGGCCGCCTTGAGGTCGGCGAGGGTGGACTGCGAGGTCAGGCTGTACTTCTTCGCCGTCGCCGCGTTGATCGTGACGGAGTCCTTGTTCTCCGCGGGCGCCGACTCCAGCAGCGTCAGCTTGCTGTCGAGCTTGGCCTTGACCGCCGCGTTCACGGTCTCCTTCGACTTCTGCTCCGCCTTGGCGTCCAGGTACGCGAGCAGCGAGCCGTTGTACTCGGGCAGGACGGTGATGGAGCCGTTCTTCAGCAGGCCGTAGGTCGTCTCGCGGCTGCCGATGTTGGGCTTGTAGGTGACGTCGACCCCCTTGGCCTTCAGGGCCTCGCCGTAGATGTCGGCGAGCAGGATGCTCTCGGCGAAGTTGTTGGAACCGACGACGACGGTCTTGCCGTCCGCCTTGCCCCCGGAGAGGGGGTCCTTGGTGTCGCCGGAGGACGACGAACATCCCGCTACGAGCACCGCCGCGGCGACGGCGACGGCAGCGACGCCGGGGTGTTTCGGGGTGGGCCAGGTGCTCTTCGCGGTAGGAATCACAGAGTTGATCCAATCCAGCCGGTTCTGGCCCAGTCAAGAGCAGTCTGGTTACTGATTGGCTTCGAAACATGACCGGTTGTAAAAGGAAAGCAAACAGAACCCGATCGGGCCGACGGCGCTTCGTGATGGATTCTTGACTTAGGGCAACACGATCGGCCGTTCCACGAGCCGGTAGGCTCACGACCGTTGACATCGGTCACAGCGGTCACGGGGGTTCCAGTCCGCATCGATCAGATCCGGTCACGTACCCCATGAAGGAGGTCCGGTGTCCACGAACGAGGTGGACGCGCCCGCACGGCCCTCGCGGCGCGGGACCCGTCGGCTGCACGGCATGCACACCTTCGCCGATCGCTGGCCGTTCCGGCGCAAACTCAGTGTCCTGCTGGGCGTTCCGCTCGCCGTGGTGGCGGTGCTGCTGGCCTACCTCATCACCGACCTCGTCCAGGAGTCCGACAGCGCCGAGTCGGCGGCCCAACTCGTCCGGGACAGCGCCGAGGTGGCCAAGCTCGTCGACCGGCTGGAGGCCGAGCACCAGCAGGCCATCCTGCTCTCCGTGCGCCACGAGGCCACCAACGACGGCGGCACTCCCTCGCAGTCGGCGTACCGGGTGGCGCAGGTGATGGTGGACTCCCAGGTCCGCGCGGTGCGCGAGACCTTCGGTGACCGGCTGCCGGAGGGCGAGGCGCAGGCCCTGCGCGAGATCACCGGGCTGGACAGCCTGCGCGACACCATCGAGCAGGGCTATCTGCCCGCGGACAACATCGACCCGGCGTACACCAACGCCGCCCAGGGTGTCATCGACGGCCTCGGCCTGGACCGCAACGCCGCCCTCGCCGCCACCTTCACCGGCAACCTGCTCGATTCGCTGCTGCGCGCCGACGCCGCCCATGCCGCCTACGAGACCGCTGTGTTCTCGGCCCGCACCGGTGACTCCAACGCGCTCATCGAGTTCACCGGCGCGGTCGGCAACTACGCCGTCTACACCTACCAGGCGGAACGTTTCGCGCGGTTCGCCACGGAAGCGCAGGCCGACACCCTCGGTGACATCGAGCACAGCGTCCCGCAGGCCACCATCGGCCGGCACTACGCCGAACTCACCGTCGACCCCAGCGGGTTGCAGGCCGACTCGCCCGCCGAGGCCCGCAAGGCGTTCCAGGACGCGCTGGCCTCCTACGGCGTCTACCGCGACCAGGCCGAGAGCCGGCTGAAGATCACCACCTCACTCATCGACGAGATCGCCGGCCGGGCCGACTCCGCCGCCGACGACGCCCAGTGGCGGGCCGGCCTGCTGCTGACCCTCGCGCTCGTCGGCTTCGCCCTCTGGATCGCCTTCTCGGTGCTGGTCCGCCGCTCCGTGGTCCGCCCGGTGCTGGCCCTCACCGGCGCCGCCCAGCAGGTCGCCGACGTCGCCGACCGCGAACTCGCGCGGGTCGCCGACGACGACGCCGAGGACGACGGGCCGGCGCGGCTGCGCCGGATACCGGTCACCGCGCGCGACGAGATCGGCCAGCTCGCCGAGGTGTTCAACCGGGTGCAGGCCACCGCGGTCGCGCTGCTGGCCCGGCAGGTGCTCAGCCGGCGCAACACCGCCGAGATGTTCGGCAACGTCGGCCGCCGGGTCAGCAACCTCACCACCCGCCAACTGGCGCTGATCGACGCGGTGGAGCGCGGGGAGACCGACCCCGCCCTGCTCGAACGGCTCTACAGCATCGACCACATCGCCGTCCGGCTGCGCCGCAACGCGGACAGCCTGATGCTGCTCGCCGGCATCCGCGAGACCGTCCTGGACTCCGGCCCGACCGCGCTCACCAACGTGGTACGGGCCGCGCTCGGCCAGATCGAGGGCTACCAGCGGGTCCGGCTGTCCGCCCGGGCCGAGGTCATGGTGGAGCCCGACATCATCGGCGACCTCACCCTGATGGTGGCCGAACTCCTGGAGAACGCCGTGTCGTTCTCCCCGGCGGACAGCACCGTCGAGGTGAGCGTGCGGGACGGCGCCGACGGCGCGCTGATCACCATCGCCGACCACGGCCTGGGCATGAGCGCCGAGCGGCTGGAGGAGGAGAACGCCCGACTCATCCGCCGCGAGCGTCTCGACCTCGTACCCACGAAGGTCCTCGGCCTCTTCGTAGTCGGCGCACTGGCGCGCCGCTGGGATGTCGCCGTCGCTCTCTCCCGCACCCCGGGCGGCGGTGTGACCTCCGAGATCACCATCCCGTCGACCTTGCTCCTGACCCTCAGCACGGTGGCCGCCGACGGTTCGCCCGTGACACCGGTGACCTCCGTGGCCGACGGTGCCGACGGTGCCGACGCGGACGTCGACGGCGCGCGGGTGGCGACGGTCTCCGAGCCGACCGTCGGTGCGCGGGACACCGGACGCACGGCGAATGCCGTGGCCCAGGGCCCCCTGCCGGCCGTACCCGCGCAGGCCGGGCGGGGCGGATCCGGCGAGCAGCCCGGCGCCCTCCCCCGCCGTGTGCCCAGGCGGGACGACGCCGCAGGTGGCCCGCAGGCGCCCTTGCCGCCCGCTGCCGCCGCCGGGGAGACGCCGTCCGTCCCGCAGCCCCGCAGCGAGGGCCCGATCCGGGCGACCCCGTCCTGGGCGAAGGACACCCCGGCGCCTCCCCCGCCCGCCCCCACCTGCGACGGCGGCGCACGCCCCCTGCGCCGACGCGTCCGGGGAGCCACCCTGCGTACGACGGCCGGTGCCGCCGAGCAGACCGCGCGCCAGGCAGCCCGCCCCGCCGACGCCGACGCCGTACGCCAGGCGCTGGAGGAGTTCGAGGCGGCCGTGGAGCGCGCGCACCGAGACAGCGGCGGCCCGCGGGACGAGCGGGACGCACATGACCCGCACGACACGCCCCGCCCGAAGGACAGGCACGCCTCGAACGACCGGCACGCGACGGACGACGACAGACCGACGAAAGCCGACCGACCCACGACGGCCGACAGACCCACAACGACGGCCGAACGACCCACGACGGCCGACGGCAGACCCACGACGGCCGACCGCCCCTCGGCGGGCGACCACCCACCCGTCCAGGACCACCCGCACCACCCCCGACCCACCGCCCCACGCGACGGACACGACCACCCCGGCCCGCGTGAACCGCAGCACCAGAATCACCTCCCGGAAGGAGCCGAGCAGTGAGCACGTCGACAGGTGACACCTCGACGGGAGGCACCACGCCGACCGACCTGCAGGCCGCCGCAGCCGACTTCACCTGGCTGCTCAACCGTTTCGCCACCGAGACCGCGGGCGTCGTGGACGCCATCGCCGTGTCGTCCGACGGCCTGCTCATCGCCGTGTCGGAGTTGCGTGAGCCCGCCGACTCCGAACGCCTCGCCGCGATCGTCTCCGGCATCACCAGCCTGGCCGCCGGCGCCTCCGGCAACTACGGCCTCGGCGGTCTCAACAAGGTCATCATCGACCTGGAGGGCGGCCACCTCCTGGTCTCCGCGATCGGCAGCGGCGCCGTGCTCGGTGTCGTCACGGACAAGGAGGCCAAGCTGGGGAACATCGCCTACGAGATGACGGTGTTCGCCAACCGGGCCGGTTCCGCGCTCAACCCGCAGCTCGTGCTGGAGCTGAAGAACAGCGTGGGTGCCACGAAGTCCACGAACACACCGCGGCGCTGACGCTCACCGCCGGCCGAGAGAGGAAGACGACCAGCGATGGCGGACGGCCGCACCGCGAGCGGCGCCGGCGAGGACGGCTCCGCGCCGCCCCCCGTACCGGCCCAGGTCGGTCCCGCCCCCGCCGTACGGCCGTTCCTGGTCACCGCCGGCCGGGTGGCGGGTACCGCCTCCAGTCGGACGATGCCCGTCGAGACCCAGGTGGTGGCCACGGTCACCGGACTCGACGCGCTCGACGGGCTCTCCTTCGAGCAGCACGACATCGTCGCCGCGTGCCGCCTGCCGCAGTCCCTCGCGGAGCTGGCGGCCCGGCTGCGGCTGCACCTGAACGTCGTACGGGTCCTCGCCGAGGACCTGCGCGACGCCGGGCAGTTGACGGTGCACGTGCCCGACGCCGACGTCACCCACGACGCTTCCGTACTGCGCAGGCTCATCGACGGCCTGCGCGCGATTCCCGACTCCCGGGGGGTACTCCGTGACTCCGACTGAACCGCTCGCCACCGTCGCGGCCGACCGGGCCGCGGTACGGCCGCCGCTGCCGGTGAAGATGGTGGTCGCGGGCGGTTTCGGGGTGGGCAAGACCACCGCGGTCGGCGCGATCTCCGAGATCGAGCCGCTGACCACCGAGGCGGCGATCACCGAGGTCGCGGCGGGCGTGGACGACCTCACGCACACCCCGCGCAAGGCCACCACCACGGTCGCGATGGACTTCGGCTGTCTCACCATCGACCCCACCCTGAAGCTGTACCTGTTCGGCACGCCGGGGCAGGAGCGGTTCGGGTTCATGTGGGACGACATCGTCGAGGGCGCGGTCGGCGGGCTGGTCATCGTCGACACCCGCCGCCTGGACGACTGCTACGCGGCCGTCGACTACTTCGAGCACAAGCAGATCCCGTTCGCCGTCGCCGTCAATGCCTTCGACGGCAAGGTCGAGCACGGCCTCGACGAGGTCCGCTGGGCCCTCGACGTGGCCGACCGCGTCCCGGTCATCGTCTTCGACGCCCGCGAACGCGGCTCGGTACGGGACGCGTTGCTGGTCGTACTGGAACTGGCGCTGGCGCGCTCGGAGGCGTGAGCCGGCACTGGGCGGGCGGCCCGGAATGGGCGGCCCGGCACCGGTGTTGGCACCTGCCATGAGCCTCGACGCGCGCACGATCACCAACCCGCCCACGCTGCACGACCCGACCCCCTTCGGCTACAGCCACGCCGTGTCGGCGCCCGGCGAACTCGTCTTCATCGCGGGTCAGTACGCGTCCGACGCCACCGGCGCCCCCGTCCCCGGTGACTTCGCGGCACAGGTGGAGCTGGCCTTCGAGCGGCTGCGGGCGGCGCTCGGCGCAGTGGGTCTGGGCTTCGAACACGTCGTCCGGCTGGGCTCGTTCGTGGTCGACCACGACTCCGCCAAGCTGGAGGTTCTGGGCAAGGCTCTCCACGCCCGCTTCGGTGACCGTCTGCCCGCCCAGACCCTGAGCGGTGTCGCCTCGCTCGCCCTCCCGGGCATGCTGTTCGAGGTCGACGCCGTCGCCGTACGGCCGCAGGACACCGTCGAAAGGGGTTAGGCGCTCCGGCGCACCCCCGGGGAGACCGCGACCCTGGCGACCGCCCAGAACAGGGCCAGGGTCGCCAGGGCCAGTACGGCGACGCAGGAGGCGCCGCCGATGACCTTCTCGTAGTTGCGCTGGTAGAGGCCGTCGACGATGTAGCGGCCGAGGCCCCCGAGGGAGACGTACGCGGCGATGGTGGCCGTGGAGACGATCTGGATGGCCGCCGAGCGCAGGCCGCTGAGGATCAGCGGGAGGGCGACCGGGAGTTCGACCCGGAAGAGGATGCCCGCCTCGCTCATGCCCATGCCGCGGGCGGCGTCCACCGGGGAGGGGTCGACGGAGCGCATCGCCTCGTACGTCGTGACCAGGATCGGCGGGACGGCGAGAACGACCAGCGGGATCATCACGTTCACCAGGCCGAAGCCCAGCAGCAGCGTCATCAGCACCAGCAGACCGAAGGTGGGCAGGGCCCGTCCGGCGGTGGCGATGAGGGAGAGGGCGTTGCCGCCGCGCCCGTAGTGACCGGTGAGCAGGCCGACGGGCAGCCCGATCGCGGCGGCCAGGGCGAGCGCCAGCAGGGTGTACCCGACGTGCTCCCCCACGCGCGTGGGGATGCCGTCGTAACCGGTCCAGTGGGCGTGGTCGCTGAAGAAGGCGTTGACGAAGTTGAGTATCACCGGGCTGCGTCCTCCAGGGCGGGCGCGGCCGGTTCGGGCCGGGCCCCGGTCTTGCGGCGGCGTGTGCCGCTCGGCATCCAGGGGGTCAGCAGGACCCGTACGAGGACCAGCGCGGCGTCGGCGAGGATCGCCAGGACGGCCATGGTGATCACGGCGTTCCACGCGAGTTCGGGCCGGTTGTAGATGGTCGCGTCGTTGAGCAGGTTACCGAGGGCGCCCTGGTTGCCGATCAGGGTGCCCACGCTGACGAGGGAGATGCTCGACACCGTCGCCACCCGCAGACCGGCGACGATGGCGGGCACCGCGATCGGCAACTGGACCTGGACGTAACGGCGTACGGGCCCGAAGCCCATGGCGGTGGCAGCGGCCAGGGTCTCCTGGGGCACCGAGCGGACGCCGTCGACGATCGCCGGGACGAGCACGACGAGGGTGTAGACGGTGAGCGGGATCATCACCGTGAGCTCGGTCTGGCCGGTGTAGTCGATGAGGACCACGAAGAAGGCCAGGGACGGGATGGCGTACAGCACGGTCGTCACCCACAGCACCGGCGGGTACAGCCAGCGGAAGCGCACGCACAGCTGAGCCAGCGGCAGCGCGACCACCAGGCCGGCCAGGACCGGCAGCAGGGCCTCCCGCAGGTGCAGCCCGACGAGGCCGAGCCAGCTGTGCTGGAGGTCGCTGGGGATGTCGAAGAAGCCGCTCATCGGGCGGCCTTGGCGTCCGTACGGCCCTCCGCGTGCGCCCCGCGGATCGCCTCGGCGATGGTCTGCTGCGAGACGACCCCGGTGGCCCGGCCGTCCCCGTCCACGGCGACAGCCCACCCGGTGGGTGACAGCACGGCACAGTCGAGCGCGGCCCGCAGCGTGCCCGAACCGGCCGTGAAGGGCCGCCCGTACGGCAGCAGCCGCTCGGGCGCGATCTCCCCGGCGGTCAGTTCGTCCGGCTCGCCCCAGCCGAGGGGCCTGCCCTCCAGGTCGGTGACGAGGAGGTAGGGGACGTCCTCGGTGGCGCGCGCGGCGATCTGCTCGGCGGTGGAGTCGACGGCGACGATCGGGGAGGTGAGCAACTCCAGTCCGGAGGACGGGAAGAAGGAGAGCCGGCGGATGCCGCGGTCGGCGCCGAGGAAGTCCTCGACGAACGCGTCGGCGGGGTCGGACAGCAGCTCGGCGGGCGGCGCGAACTGGGCGAGCTTGCCGCCGGTACGCATCACGGCGACCATGGTGCCGAGCTTGACGGCCTCGTCGATGTCATGCGTGACGAAGACGATGGTCTTGCCCAACTCGTCCTGGATCCGCAGGAGTTCGTCCTGGAGTCCCTTGCGGACGATGGGGTCGACGGCCGAGAACGGCTCGTCCATCAGCAGCACCGGCGGATCGGCGGCGAGCGCCCGCGCGACACCGACGCGCTGCTGCTGGCCACCGGAGAGCTGGTACGGGTACCGCTTGGCGAGGGAGGCGTCGAGCCCGACCCGGCCCATGAGTTCACGGGCCCGCTCCCGCGCTTTCTCCTTGCCCCAGCCGAGCATGCGGGGCACGGTGGCGATGTTGTCGACGATCGTGCGGTGCTGGAAGAGACCGGCGTTCTGGATGACGTAACCCATGGACCGGCGCAGGGTGTTGACCGGCTGCTGCGTGATGTCCTTGCCGTCGATGAGGATGGTGCCCTCACTGGGCTCGACCATCCGGTTGATCATGCGCAGGGTCGTCGTCTTCCCGCAGCCCGAGGGGCCCACGAGAACGGTGATCGAGCGGTCCGGTATCTCCAGGGAGAGCCGGTCGACCGCCACCGTGCCGTCCGGATACCGCTTGGTGACTGAATCTATCCGTATCAAAGCGCCGAACACCCTTCGGGTCTGGCAGAGCCGCTGCCCGCGCCCCTGGCCGTGATCGGGCGGGCCGTTGCGGGTGAGTCTAGACCGCCCGTGTTGCGGCGCTGTGGCCGAGTCTCGGCGTCCGGGCAGGCCAGGCTGTGGGCGTCCACATGGGCGGCGCCACCGAGGTCTCGTCGACGACGATCACGTACCTGACACCGGGAACCCACGGCTCCGCAGTACCCGGCGCCCGGCGTCCACGGCGTACACCTCGCACCCCTCCCGCGCGGCCGCCCAGTCGATGCCCTCCGGGCCCATCGCGAAGGCGGCGGTGGCCACGGAGTCCGCCTCGGTCAGGGTCGGGGCGACGACGGTGACGCCGAGGAGGCCGGTGGCGGGGCGGCCGGTGCGGCCGTCGATGATGTGATCGCCGCGCTCGTAGCACGCGGAGGTGGCGACCGCGCCGTCGGTGAGGGCGAGGACGGTGCACAGCTTGTCGGCGTGTTCGGGGTGCCGTACGCCGACCCGCCACGGGCCGCCGGAGACGACGACGTCACCTCCGGCGTTCAGGCAGAACCGCCGCGCGCCGGCCGCCGTGAGCAGCTCCGCCGCCCGCTGCACGGACCAGCCCTTGACCACCGCACAGGGGTCGAGGCCGCGTCCGGGCAGCCGTACGTCGAAGGCGCCGCCGGTGGCGATCCGGTACTCCTCGCACAGGTGGAGCACCTCGGTGAGGTCGGCGCTCAGCCCGTCCGGGGACAGCTCGCCCCGGTCCAACCGGGACACCTCGCTGCCCGCCTTGAAGGGGCTGAACCGCTCGTCGACCTCGCGCAGCCACGCGAAGACGGCGTCCCCGGCCTCCGCGGGGACGTCTTCGTCGTCGACCCGCAGCGACACGGGGAACCCCATGACGTGCTCGACGCGCCGCACCTCAGGCGCCCTTGGCGTCGATCGCGGCCTGGAGCGATTCCTTGTAGCCGTCGCTGGTGATCGTCGCCCCGGAGACGGTGTCGATGTCCGCGCTCTGCGCCTCCAACGTCTCCGCGATCAGCTTCGGCACCGCGGCCGTGGTCTGCGGATGGTTGGGCTGTTTCAGCATGCGCACGGACGTGATCTTGTCGCCCGCGTAGGTCACCTCGACCTGTACGTCACCCTTCTCGGTGGGGACGAGCGTGCCCGTGACCACCTTGGAGGAGGATCCGGGGGACGAGGACACGGACGGCGTGGAGGCGGGGGCGGTGGCCTCCGTGGCGGTCGAGCCGGTGGACGGCTCGTAGCGCCAGACGGGGATGAGGCCGGCGACGGAGAGGACCAGGACGGGCAGGGCTCGCTTCACGATGTCGTCCTCCTCATCCCGCCAGGCTGAAGCGCTCGAAGTGGGTCTGCTGCTTGGGCACGTTCAGCTCGCGCAGGCTGCCCAGCACCGCGTTCATCATCGGCGGCGGTCCGCACAGGAACACGTCCCGGTCGGCGATGTCCGGCACCAGCCGGACCAGCTCGCCCGCGGCCAGCCGGTCGGGGACGGGCGGGCCGGTCACCAGGTGCAGCTCCGCGCCCTTGGCGTGGGCGAGCTCGCGCAGCTCGTCGTAGAGGACGGCGTCCCGGTCGGTGGCGACCCGATAGATGACCACGGCGTGGCCGTGCAGCTCCTCGAGGAGGGCCCGGATGGGCGTGACGCCCACACCGCCCGCGATGAGCACGGCCTCGGGCCGGGTGCGGTGCATCGCGGTGAAGGCGCCGTAGGGGCCCTCGGCGAAGACCCGGGTGCCGGGCTTGAGGTGCCGCAGGGCGGCGGAGCCGTCGCCTGCGGCCTTGGCGGTGAGCCGCAGGGTGCGGCCGTCGGGGGCGGCCGACAGGGAGAACGGGTTCGCATGCCACCAGCGGTCCTTCGTCAGGAACCGCCACAGGAAGAACTGGCCGGCGCTGGCGGGCAGCCGGTCCAGGTCGCGGCCGGTGATGTAGACGGAGACCACGTGGTCGGTCTCGGGGACGACCGCCGAGACGCGCAGCTGGTGGCGCCAGTTGCGCCACAGCGGCAGGACGAGCCGGCCCACGGCCACCGCGCCGAGGGCGCAGCCCCACAGCCCGTACCAGTACGCAGTGGCGGCGGACGACGAGGTGAACGTCGTACCGACGGCGACCTGGTGGGTGAAGGCCAGCACCACGGCGACGTAGGTGTAGAGGTGGACGAAGTGCCAGGTCTCGTAGGCCAGCCGGCGCCGTGCCCAGCGGGCCGAGACCGCGCCGATCACCAGGATCAGTGCGAAGGCGACGAGGGCGCGCAGTACGCCCTCGATGGTCTCGGCCAGGTCGATGAGCTGGCTGACCGGGTCCATCGACGACAGCTGCGCGTAACCGAAGGTGATGAAGACCACGTGCCCGACCAGAGTCCACAGCAGGCCGAAGCCGACCCAGCGGTGCCAGGAGGTCAGCCGGTCCATGCCGATGCGGCGGTCCAGCCAGGGCAGCCGGGCCACCAGCAGCAGCTGGAACGCCATGAGCAGAGCGGCGTACAGGCCGGTGAAGCGGCCGAGCACCATCAGAGCGCCCGAGTCGAAGCCGGCCTGGACGAAGAAGAAGGCCACGACGGCCGCGTTGGCGGCGAGCAGGGCGTAGAGGCCGGTGCGGGCCACGACTTTGGGACGTATCGCCGTGGGTGCTGCGGGTGGCGATTGGACGGTCGTCACGGACGAAACTCCTTGATCGGGTCCTCAGGACTCCGAGCTTCGCCGCTGGAAGCTGTCGTTTTCCTGTCGTACAACTTTCAAGTGCTTATCGAAGCACATGGGTGAGGTGCCCGGGGGTGGCGGGAGCGGGTGCGTGGCGCAGTATGAGCGGGTGGAAAAAGTACGACTCCTGGTCGTGGACGACGATCCGCCCATCGCCGACCTGGTCGCGACCGTCGCCCGCTACGAGGGCTGGGACGCGGTCACGGCGAACACGGGTGAGGAGGCGCTGCGCAGCGCCGCCGAGTTCCACCCGGACATCGTGGTGCTCGACCTGATGCTGCCCGACATCGACGGCTTCGGCGTCCTGGACCGGCTGCGCCGCTCCGGGACGATGGTTCCGGTGGTGTTCCTGACCGCGCGCGACGGGGTCGCCGACCGGGTGGCGGGGCTGACCCGGGGTGGCGACGACTACCTGGTCAAGCCGTTCGCCGTGGAGGAGCTGATGGCCCGGCTGCGGACCGTGCTGCGGCGCAGCGCCGGGCCGGGCTTCCAGCGCTCGGTGCTGCGGGTGGCGGACCTGACGATGGACGAGGACACCCGCGAGGTGCGCCGCGGCGAGCAGCCGCTGACGCTGACGCCGACCGAGTACGAGGTGCTGCGCTACCTGATGCGCAAGTCCCCGACCGTGCTGACCAAGGCGCAGATCCTGGACCACGTGTGGGAGTACGGCTTCGGGGGCCGCTCCAACGTGGTGGAGCTGGTCGTCAGCCGGCTGCGCCGCAAGCTGGACGCCACCGGCTCGCCGCTCATCCACACGGTGCGCGGGTTCGGTTACGTGGTCCGGCAGGCGGCGGCCGAGTGATCCGGCGGCTGCGGCGGTCGTACGGCAGGCTGCGGCTCGGCACCCGGCTGGCGCTGGGCCTCGGGGTGCTGTCGCTCTTGGTGTTCGCGGTCGTGGGCACCGCGCTGACGACCTATATGCGCGACTATCTGTCGGCCCAGCTCGACACGACGTTGGCGCAGGGCCAGATCGCCCAGTCCAAGAGCATCGCGGACTACGGCACGCTGACAGGGAAGAAGTACTACAGCTGGTTCTACGCCGTGTACGACGTGTCGGACGGCAAGGCCGAGCTCCGCAAGCCCGACGACCCCGCCGACCTGCCGGAGGACGTCGACGACTTCACCTCCGTGGCCCGGGCGCAGACCGCCGCTGACACGGAGGTCCTGCGCACCGAGCACATCCAGGGCAAGGGCACGTACCGGCTGCGCGCGTGTGAGGTGAAGCCCGGCGTGGTGCTGGTCAGCGCGGCGCCCATGGACGACATCGACGACACCGTGGGCCGGCTGATCACGATCCAGGCCGTCACCTTCGGGCTCGCCCTGCTGGCCCTCGTGGTGTTCGGGCGGGCCATGCTGCGGCGCGGCCTCAAGCCCCTGAGCGACATGGCGCACACCGCGCACGGCATCACGTCGCACGACCTCACCGAGTCGGCGGCACGGCTGCCGCTGCGCGCGGACGGCCCGGGCGGCGGCCCGGAGGTGGAGGAGCTGCGCACCGCGTTCAACACCATGCTGGAGCACATCGACGCCTCCCTCGCGGTCCGCGCGGAGGCCGAGCAGCGGCTGCGCCGCTTCGTCGCCGACGCCTCCCACGAGCTGCGCACCCCGCTGATGTCGGTTCGGGGGTACGCGGACCTCTTCCAGTACGCGGCCGCCAACGCCCCCGAGGAACGCGACAAGCACCTGGCCCGGCTGCGTGCCGAGGCCGCGCGCATGGGGGTGCTCCTCGACGACCTCCTGCTGCTGGCCCGCCTGGACGCCGCCGAGGTGGAGACACCACTGCGCATGGAGGACACCGACCTCGTGGAGCTGGCGCAGCAG
Organism: Streptomyces griseus subsp. griseus; assembly: GCF_000720255.1. Classification (GTDB taxonomy): domain Bacteria; phylum Actinomycetota; class Actinomycetes; order Streptomycetales; family Streptomycetaceae; genus Streptomyces; species Streptomyces griseus_I. The sequence continues at coordinate 172,731 of NZ_JOJE01000005.1, forward strand.
GCGGCCGATGCCTTCCGCGCGAGCCGCCCCGACCGCCCCCTGAAGGTCAACACCGGCCCCGGCCCGCTCCTGCTGCGCGTCGACCCACAGCGCGTCCGCCAGGTCCTGGACAACCTCCTCACCAACGCGGCCGTCCACACCCCGGCCGGCACCCCGGTGCTCGTGGAGATCGCCGTCGCGGACGACGCTGCCGTCGTCCGCGTCACCGACGCCGGCCCCGGCGTCCCGCCCGCCGACCGCGAGCGCGTCTTCGACCGCTTCTACCGCGTCGACAAGGCCCGCAGCCGCGACCGCGGCGGCAGCGGCCTCGGCCTCTCCGTCGCGCGTTCCCTCGTCCACGCACACGGCGGCACGCTGGAACTGGGCGGGGGGCCGGGGGCGACGGTGTTCACGATGCGGATCCCGCTTACGCGGGGGAGTTGAGGGCGGGGTGGGCTGACTCGGAGGGTGGCGGCGGGTCCCGCTCACGCTCGGGGGGTGAGAACGGACCCCGATCTCACGCGCGGGGCGTGAGGACGAATCCCGCTCACATGCGGGGTGGGGAGGACGGATCCCGCTCACATGCGGGGTGGGGGGACGGATCTCGCTCATATGCGGGGTGAGGGAGGACGGATCTCGCTCACATGCGGGGTGAGGAGGACGGATCCCGCTCACATGCGGGGTGGGGGGACGGATCTCGCTCATATGCGGGGTGAGGGAGGACGGATCTCGCTTACGCGCTGGGGTGACGACGGACCCCTCCCGCGCGGAGGACGAGATCGTCGCCACGGCCATCTTGAGCCGCGTGAGTCGGGGCGGCACGACGCGGTCGGGCTCGTAGACGAGAAGCGGCTGCGGGCGGGCGGGTGCGGCCGGTCGTCGGGGTCAGCCGCGGGGCAGGAGGAGGCGGGAGAGCGCGGCGGTGGCGAGGAGGAGGGCGGCGACGGTGAGGAGGCCGATACGCATGCCCGGCAGGGAGAAGCCCCCGCCCGGGCCGGAGAGCAAGCTGCCGAAGAGGGCGACAGCGAGCGCACCGCCGGTTTGACGGAGGGAGTTGAGCAGTCCGGACGCGGTCCCCGCGCGTTCCTGCGGGGCGGCGTCCATCAGCAGTGCGGTCAGGGCGGGCACGGCGAGCGCCCCGCCGACGCTCAGCGGCAGCAGCAGGACGAGTACCAGCCACACCGGGGTGTGCGCGGCCAGCGGCAGCATGGCCAGCATCGCTCCCGTGAAGATCAGCTGGCCGGCGACGATCACCGACCGCCGCCCGATCCGCTCCGCCAGCCGCGGCGACACCAGGTTGGTCGCCGTCACCACCGCCGACATCGGGACGAACATGAGCCCGGCCGCGACGGCCGACATCCCACGCAGCTGCTGGTAGTACAGCCCGAGCAGGAAGATCCCGCCGTAGAAGGCGGCGTTGACGGCGAAGCCGACCGCGAGCGGGACGGCCACCCGGCGGTCCGCCAGCATGCCCGGCGGGACCATGGGTTGGCGGTGCCGGGCCTCCACCACGCGGAAGGCGTACCCGGCGGCGAGGGCCAGCGCGGCGGCGGTCAGCACGGGGCCGCTGGTCCAGCCCAGATGGCCGCCCTCGATCACCGCGAAGGCCAGACCGGCGAGGGCCACCACGGCGGTGAGCTGGCCGCCGCCGTCCAGCGCGGCGGGCCGGCGCGGGGAACGCTGCACGCGGGCCAGCAGGCCCAGGGTCACCGCGCCCACGGGGAGGTTGAGCAGGAAGACCGCCCGCCAGCCGGCCGAGTCGGTGAGCAGTCCGCCCAGCACCGGGCCCGCGGCCATCGCCACCGAGCCGCCGACCGTCCACAGCGCGATGGCGCGGGCACGCGCCCGGGCGTCCTCGTACGCCTGCCGGATCAGCGCCAGCGAGGCCGGCATCACGATCGCCGCGGCGGCGCCCTGCGCCACGCGCGAGCCGACCAGCACGCCGATGCCGGGTGCGAGCGCGCAGCCGAGGGAGGCGAGGGTGAACAGGGCGATACCCCACGCGTAGGCACGGCGGGCCCCGGCGCGGTCGGCGAGGGCGCCCGCGGAGAGCATCAGGGCCGCGAACATCAGGGTGTAGGCGTCCACTACCCACTGCAGCCCGGCCATCCCACCGCTCAGGGAGTCCCGGATCGCAGGCAGCGCGATGTTCACGGCCGAGACGTCGATGGTGATCACTGTGAAGCCGAGCAGCGAAGCGACCAGGGCGACACCGCTCCGGTGCGGTGCGGCGGGGGCCTCCGCGGACGGCGCGGTTGGTCGGGCCCGGTCCGGCTGTCGTGGCCACGGGCCGGGCGTCGACGGCTGCGAGGCCTGCCCGGGGACGGAAACCGTGGTTGGGGAGGGGGACGGGGACGGAGCAGGGGTGGCCGGCATGGGGGACTCCTCGGCAACTGCGGGTGACGGCTCATCAGAGAGGACCGGGCGGGCGGGCGGTCGCAGCCCGCCGGAGGCCGCGGTCCGGTGTCTCGCACCCCCTGGGCCCCGGCGGCCCGGCCGCCCGCTCCGGCATCAACTCTCCGCCAACTCGTGGCCGCCCGGCAGACCACGCTGTACCCGGGGTGCGGCGTTCCAGGCAATGACACGGCCCCCCACGCTCCTTGACCGCCTGCGACAATGGCCGAATGTCAGCAGCAGCGGATACGAGAGGCACGGAGCTCGGCCGGTACCTGAAGGCCCGCAGGGCGCAGGTGCGCCCTGAGGATGTCGGCCTCCCGGCCGGCGCGGGCCTGCGCCGCACCCCCGGACTGCGCCGGGAGGAGCTGGCCGCGCTGGCCGGAGTGAGTGTCGACTACTACATCCGCCTGGAGCGAGGCCGGGAGACCAACCCCTCCCCCGCCGTGGTGGAAGCCCTAGGCCGTGCCCTACGGCTGCGTGGCGACGGTTACGAACGCCTGCACGAGCTCGCGGAACTGGCCTCCGGCCGGTCCTCCGAGCTGCCGGCCAGCTCCGACCACACCGTCCGCGAGTCTGTACTGCGGATGCTCGAGTCCGTGCGCCCGCTGCCCGCCTACGTGGTGAGTCGCTACAACCGCGTACTGGCCGCGAACCTGCCCGGCCGACGGCTGATGCCCGGGCTCTGGGACTGGCCGGAGGACCGGCGCAACCTGACCCGCTACGTCTTCCTCCACCCGGTCGGCCGGGCGCTCTACGAGCCGTGGGAGGACACCGTCGCCCTCTCGGTGGCGCATCTGCGGGCAGTCGCCGGGGCCGACCCGGACGATCCCGAACTGACCGCGCTCGTCGGTGAACTGCTCCTGAAATCACCGGAGTTCGCGCGACTCTGGGAGCGGTACGACGTCTGCGAACGCGGCGGCGGACAGAAGTCCTTCCGGCATCCGAAGGCCGGCCCGATGACCCTGACCTACGAGGTCATGCGACTGGCCCGGACGGGGGGCCAGCGCATGGTGGTCTACCAGGCATCCCCTGGCACCCCGGATGAGACGGCCATGCTCAGCCTGGAGTCTGCGGACAACCGACCGGAGTCGACGCCCTCGGAGCAGCCGGAGCAGCCGGAGCAGGCCGCCGGGCCATGCCCGGCCAGTACGCCCTCCCCAGCCCACGCCTCCGCCGGTTGAGCCCGTGCCGTTCCTGGGGCGGGCGCCCGGCGGCTCAGGACAGGAAGCGGCCGTAGGGGCCGTTCCGTATCCCGTTCTTCTGCTGCTGACTGAAGTGGCAGTTCGGGTAGTCGTAGAACGAGGCGGACATCGGTGTGCCGTCGGTACGCGTGGAATCGGGCAGACCGAAGGCATGGCCCAACTCGTGCACCATGCCGCCGTACCACCGGTTCATCGCGCCGTTGATCCCGGCGGCGCCGTCGGCGTCATGGCCGCTGAGGATCACCCAGCCGCCACCTCCACCGCCGCCGGAGACACCCGCCTTCTCCGCGCTGACTTCGCCGACGCACAGCCAGCGCGGGTCCGGGGATCCGAGACCGAACCTGGCCATCAGTTCCTGCTGCATGTTGAAGACCACCCACCAGTACGCTTCACCGCCGTTCGGCGTGTTCTCGTACCAGGACCGCGGGTGGTTGCCCTGGACCACCTCCACCGCCGGGTTGTTCAGCTGGAACGTCACACCGAGTTCCTGCCGGTAGAAGCGCTGTGACTCCCGCATCACCCCGGTGATGCCGTTGGGGTACCGCGAGTCGTTCGCCACATCCGAGGGCTTGAGCCAGAACACTCGAACTGTCCCGGTCGGCGGGTCGGCGGCCGTCCGCTCTGCCGATCCCGTCGCCGCTTGGGCGGTGCCGCCGAGCGCCCCCGTACCGAGCGCCGCGATCCCCCCTGCCGCCGCGGCCAACGCCGCGCGCCGCGTGAACGTACATCTCTCCACCGGGCATCCTCTCCATCGAGGCGCGAACATGACAAAGCATGCTGTCGAACAGTGTGCGATATGCCGACCGTCCGGCACAGGTGACATCGAGCCGTAGTCGTGGGCGTCCAGAGAAGGCGGAGACAGGCGGCGGTCATCTCGGGAAACGCCCGGGCTCCGAGCGGTAGGTCCCGATCGGCAACGCGACGGCCGGCGCCTCCACCGACGACTACGCCCGCACCGCACCTGGCGCGACCGCGTCACCGCCCACCGCGCCGTCGCCCACCGCATCCACGCGCATCCCCGGACCGCGGACACGATCCGTACGCGCCGGAGGCGGAGCGAACGCGATGGACCAGAACACCCAACACCGTTCGGGGCGTTCGGCTGAGCACGAATCCTGACGACAGGACTTACTCCCGCTCAGTCATGAGGAACGGTTCGGAGATCGTCCCCGGCTCGGTTCGCCGGCCGGGACGGGGCCTTGCCGCAGAACTCCGCCTCGATGACGTTCACGTAGAGCGATCCGTCCCGCAACCAGTCACCGTTGGCGTTGAAAGTCAACTGGTGCTTCCCGTCCAGCGTGCCGACCATAGCCGACAAGGAGCCGTTCGTACGGCCGCTCTTGCCCACCACCTTCACTCCGCAGGACAGCTGCGCGAACTCGACACCGAGCCCGTACCCGGTCCCGTCCCCCACCGGGATCTCCTCGAGCATCTCCTTCATCTGCCGCGCGGGCAACAACCGCCCACCCAACAGGGAACGTTGAAAGCGGTTGAGGTCGCCGCTGGTCGAGATGACGTCGCCGGCCGCGCCCAGCCAGGTCATGTTGTGTTCGGTGGCGTCATGGATCTCGGCGTCGGGGTCCTCCTGGTGGAGCCGGGAGTAGCCGACGGGGTGCGGTTTCGGCAAGCCTGGTGCCGTGCCGGGAAACGATGTCCCGGTCAGCTTCAGCGGTTTCACGATGCGGCGCGTGACCTCCTGCCCGTACGAATGGCCCGTCGCCTTCTCGATCACCATCCCGGCGATCACGAAGTTGGTGTTCGAGTAGAGCGGCGCTTTCTCCGGAGCGGGCCGGGGTGGGTACTTCAGCGCTGTCCCCACGAGTTCTTCGGGCGTATGGGTGTCGTACCGGTGCTCCGGGAACCCGGGACCGGCGGCATTGTGCAGGAATGCGGGGTCATCGGTGTAGTTGGCGATGCCGCTGGTGTGGTTGAGGAGCTGACGGAGAGTCACTCTGTTCCCGTCGTAGCCGTTGCCCTGCACCAAGCCGGGCAGCCACGCCTCGACCGTGTCGTCCAGGCTCAGTCTCCCTTCCGCCTCCAGCTGGAGCAGGACGGTCGCGACGAACGTCTTGGTGATGCTGGCCCCGCGGAAGTGATCGCCGGGGGAACGCTTGCGGCCCGTGCTGGTGTCCGCGTAACCGGATGTCGCGAACCAACTTCCCCTATGGTCCTGGACCTTGGCTGCCACGCCGGGAAGTCCGCCCTTCTCGACGAGATCACGTAATGCGGTCCGGGTCGCCCCGTGGCCGCCGTGCTCCGACGCCGCGTGTGCGGAGGGGGCGAGTGCCACCGTTCCCGCGGCTGATGCCAACGCCAGCGCGAGTGAGACGGTGCGTGCAGCCCGCTGCTTCATGATGGTGTGCCTCCTGGTCGTCAAAGGGCACCGCGTGCCCCTTCGATGCGGTTGACGCCGAACGCGGGCTGCCGGGTTGATCGGTGGGACGGCCCGCCCTGACGGAGCGACCGGAGCAACGGCCTGATGTGAGGCAGTCGCGTGCTCGCCCGGACAGATGCCGGAACAGGCGTTGCGGGCGCCGGGGCCCCTGCTGGACGCGCGGTCCGCCCGCGTATGGCGTACGGCACCAGGCCTGGGAGGCTGTCCGGCGGCCGTCCGCACCGGGTCCGCCGCGCGGCGCAGGTCCGGGAGCGCGGGCGGCGGCGAGATGCGGACGGGTACGGGCAGCGGCCCGACCCGTGGGAGAGCGGAGCGGTGCGGAATAGCTGCCCGGTGCCCCGACCGGGCCACTGAAGGTGATCAGCGGGGGCGGGTACCGGCGAGCCATGTTCTCCAGACATGCCGGGTGTTCGGCACCTCGGGATTGTCCAGGAGCCAGAGAACGTAGCCCGCGTGGATCTGTGCCCAGGGGTTTCCCGAGCGATGAGCCTTGTGGAGCCTGCCGCGCAGCTCGGCTCCGTCCACCGCCCGGGCCACACGCACGTACTCACGGTCCTTGCACCGATAGACCCGCTGGACAGCGAGGTCGACCAGATCGACGAGTTTCGCTCTCACCTCGTCCTCGTGGTCAGCAGTGGCCAGCTCTCTGATCAGAGACTGCTTCGTACCCCACGCCTTCGCGTGCTGTGTCCACTCCTGTGGGTACCGGGCCTCCCATTCCAGGAACAGCAGGGCGAGAGGCAGCCCCGCCCACGTGCTGATCTCCCCGGAGGCATGCCTGCTCCACAAGGCTTCGGGCAGACAGTGGCTCGCGGCCTCGTCGTATGCCTTGTGGGCAGCTCTCCGGTCCCGTGCCTTGAACCGCAACCGGGGCGTCGGGAGCCACGCCTTGTTGATCCGGAGAAGAGCAGCCTCAACCTCTCGTCGGGCACTGGCCAGTCGGGCGAGGGCAGCGGCACGTTCGTCGGGGTCCGCCGCTATCAGTCCGTAAGCCCACGCCAAACGCTCCGTCCACCCGTGGCCGTCGTCGACGCCCGAGCCCGCCATCCCTGTCACACCACAGATCATCGCCCGAACGGCCCGCAGGCGCGATCCTTATACGCATGGGCAGCACCGGTGCACTGATCGCGGCTGCGGCCGCGAGTCGCGCTGGGCTGCGGCGTGCCACTCGCCGCGCTCGCGTCGTCGCCGGTAGTGGGCGTTGGCTCGGGTGGATGCCGTCGGGTGATGGCCGGATTCTTGCCGGAGGATCTGGTGATGGGCGAGGAGCCGGCGTATGCCTTCAGGCCGCGGGCGTCGGCGCAGCGGGTGCGGCCGTCCGAGCGAACGTCCCCAGCGAGGCGAAAACGCTGGATGGTGTGGCCCGATCAGGGCCGTTCGGGGTGTAATGGGGTCCAACTCCCGCTCCATGTTCAGGTGGGTGGTACATCCCGCTCTGGCCGACCCCGACGGGGAGGGGCACGCGACTCCATGATTCATCCGGCTTCTCAAGCGAACCCGTGACCTCATGGAGGGCAGGCCATGACCGGCGACGACGCGGGCAGGATCATCACGTTCTACTCGTACAAAGGCGGTGCGGGACGGACGATGGCACTGGCCAACACGGCCTGGATCCTGGCCTCCTCGGGCAAGAGTGTCCTGGTGGTCGACTGGGACCTGGACGCTCCGGGTCTGGACCGCTTCCTGCACCCCTTCCTGAGCGAGAGCCGGCTGCGCTCCACACCCGGTGTGCTCGAATTGATCAGCCGGTCCACCCAGTCCATGATCCAGGCGCTGAACAGGGTCGAGCAGACGCGCCAGATCGAACTGGGTTCCGCACCGTCGGCCGCGGCCGACGCCTGGACGAGCGACGGAATCGCTCTCAACAGCTGCCTCATCCAGGTCGACTGGGAATTCCCCGCAGGCGGCCAGCTCTACTACCTCCCGGCCGGCACAAAGAACAAGGGCTACCTCCCGGCGTTCTCCCAATTCGACTGGAAGCCCTTCATGGACGGGCCGCTGGCGACCAGGTTCCTGGAAGGGCTCAAGCGCGAGCTCGTCGAAAACTTCGACTACGTCCTCATCGACAGCCGCACCGGACTCAACGACATCTCCGACATCTGCACCGTCATTCTGCCGCACACCTTGGTCACTTGCTTCACCCCGAGCAGCCAGAGCATCGAGGGCGCGGCAGGCGTGGCCGAGCGCATCGACGGAATGTACGGCAACCGGGACATCCGGATCCTGCCGGTTCCCATGCGGGTCGAGAACGCCGAAGCCGATCGGCTGGACGTCGCCCGTGGGCAGATCCAGTACCGCTTCGACCGGATCGTGCGCAAGCACATCACCGACCGGGCCCCTGAGGACTACTGGGGCAATGTGGAGATCCCCTACCGGCCCATCTACTCCTACGAGGAGACGCTCGCCCCGTTCCGCGAGCGGACAGGGGACCCCAAGAGCCTGCTCGCCGCCTACGAGAGACTCACCGAGGTCATCACGGACGGCCAGGTCGACTCGATGCCCCGCATCGACGAGACGCTGCGCCGCAAGACCCTCGACCGGTACACCCGCCACCGCCCGCCGCCCATCTCCGATGTATACGTCAGCTTCGTTCCCCAGGACCGGAGTTGGGCCAACTGGGCGGGTGCGGTCCTGGCGCAGGCCGGTTTCAAGGTCCACCTGGCGGCCGAGGGCACGGCCGAGGGCGCTCAGCGGCGGGACGAGATCGAGCGCGGCGTCGAGTCGGCCTCGCACACCTTGGTCATCATCTCCGAGACCTATGTCAGGTCGTCCCGCTTCCGCACCACCTGGGAGGCGGTCTACGCGGAGGGCGACCGGCGCTCGCACCAGCTGGTCTCGATACAGGTCGACCGGAAGCTGTCACTGGACGCGCCCTTCACGGAACGACTGGCCGACATGACCCGCTGCGACACCGGAGAGGAGGCCCGTGAGGCCCTGCTGGCCGGCTTCGGCCGTACCCCCGAGTCGCTGACCCGCAGTCAGTTCACCGGAGGCGAGCAGAAGCTGCCCCGCTACCCCGGTGCCGAACCTCAGGTCTACGCGGCCCCGTTGCGCACCTCGTCCTTCACCGGACGCACGGAGCTGCTGGAGGGCATCCGGGAGAAACTGTGGAAGGAGGACAACCGCGCCCTCGTGCTCAAGGGCATGGGCGGGGTCGGGAAGACCCTGCTGGCCCAGGAGTTCGCGTACCGCTACAAGAGCGACTACGACGTCGTCTGGCACATCCAGGCCGAGCAGAAGATCCTGGCCGTCGAGCAGTACGCGGCCCTGGCCGAGGAGCTCGGCCTGCCGATGCGCCCGAATCCGACCGACATGGCCAAGGCGGCGTACGAAGCGCTCAACCAGGATGAGCGGTACGCCAGTTGGCTGCTGATCTTGGACAATGTGACGGAGGCCGACTCCCTCCCCGAGTTCATGATGAACGGCCGGGGCCACATCCTGATCACCAGCCAGCGCGCCGAGGGCTGGGGACGGTTCGTGGACACCCTCGACGTCCCCGTGTTCGAGAGGGACGAGAGCATCGCCCACCTGCACAGCCGACTGCCCGATTGCGGCTGGACGGAGGCCGACCAGATCGCGGAGGCCCTGGGCGACCTGCCGATCGCGATCGAACGCGCCGCGGCCTACATCGAGCAGACCAGAGTCGACGTCCGCAGCTACATCGAACAGCTCCAGCCCCAGGCCACCGGAGCCCTGGACGACCACACGGTCGGCGAAGTCGTCAAGTCGAGCACCAACACCTGGGAGTTCGCCCTCGGACAGCTGCGGGAGAAGTTTCCGCCGGCGGTGAAGCTCCTGCAGATCTGCTCGTACTACAGCTCCGATCCGATCTCCATGGACCTGCTGGAAGGCTTCGAGGTCTCCAGGGCACTCGGCGGTGTCCACACGGTCTCCCGCGCCTACAAGGAGCTGAGCAAGTTCTCCCTGGTCACGGTGGACCGCAAGGTCCGGCGCGTGATGATGCACCGGATGGTGCAGATCGCCATGCGCGAGGAGATGACCGACGCGGAGCGCGAGGCCGCACAGGAAGTGGTCCATCGCTCGCTGATCGCCGCCAGACCGAGCGGGGACGACCCCGAGAACCCCGACACCTGGGAGAAGTACCGCATCATCTGGCCGCACCTCGGCACACCGTGGACCGAGACCGCGCCCGACGAAGGCGTCAGGGAACTCTTCGTGGACCGGGTTCGCCAGCTGCGCCGCCGGGGAGAGCTGAGCCAGGCCTTGGACTACAGCTTCCGGCGGGTGGCCGCCTGGTCCGCGGAGGGCGCGCCGGAAGGACGCTGGACGCTGCACATGCGCTTCCAGATCGCCAACATCCTGCGCGCCCAGGGCAGGTACGAGGAGTCGCTCGCCCTCGACCAGGAGGTCCTGGAGCGACAGCTCGCCGTACTCGACGATGTGGACGACCAGCACGTCCTCATGACCACCAGTAGCATCGCGGCCGACCTGCGGGGCCTTGGCCGGCTGACGGAGGCTCTGCGGTACGACGAGGAGACGTACCGGAGGTACGAGCTCATCTACGGTGAGGATCACGCGCGCACCCTCAGCGCGGCCAACAACCTCGCCGTCGCCCTGCGACTCTCCGGCGACTACTACAAGGCCCGCGCGCTGGACCGCAAGACGCTGGAACTGCGTGAGGCGATCCAGCTCCACGATCACCCGCTGACCATCGAGTCCGCGGTGAACCTGGGCCGCGATCTGCGGGACTGCGGTGACTACGAGGAATCTGTCACCCTGCTGAAGCGCGCCTACGAGCGCTGTCTGCGCAACCCCCGCCTCACCCAGGGCTCGCCGACTGTGCTCAACACGGCCAAGGCCCTGGCCGGTTCGCTGCGAAAGGCGGGTCGGCCGGTGGAGGCCGAGGAGCTCGTGCGCCATGTGCTGAGGAGCACAGCCGAGGGAGAACGGGGATCGTGCTCGGAGGGATTGCTGCTGGAGATGAGTTTGGCCGGCGACATGGCAGCCCAGGGCCGCGCCGACGAGGCGCTGAGCCTGATCCGCAGGGTTCTGGGCGATCTGAGAGACAGCCTGGGAGAGAGGCACCCCCACGCTGTGGCCTGCTCGGTCAACTACGCGGTCCTTCAGCTCGGCGACATGGGATCCATCCGTCCGGTAGCGGCCGGCGAGGCGTGGGAGGCGCTGCGCCGAGCCCGGGCGATGTTCCGTGAACTCCATGGCGAGCACCATCCTCATGTGCTCATCTGCCGTGCGAACCTGGCCGTCGCGGAGGCAGCGCTCGCCAAGTGGGAGGAAGCCCGGAAGAGCAGTCATGACGCCTACGAACTGCTCAAGGAGGTTCTCGGGCCGACTCACCCGTCGACGCTGACCTGTGCCGGAAACCTCGCTGTCCTCCTGCGTCATCTGGGCCGGACCGAAGAGGCCCGCACCAAGCACCACGACACCCTGGCCTCGCTGAGCAAGCGCATCGGCGGGGAGCACCCCCGCGTGCTGGCCCTGCAGAAGTGGAAACTCAGCTGTCTCGACCTTGAGCCGCACCCGATCTGAGAGCCACGAGCCGGGACTCCAGACTTCACCATGACCGTCCTGAGATCACGGTTGGAGTCCCTGTCGACTCGGAGCGGATGAGGACGCGCCGGACTCGGAGTGCGCGGCTGGGAATGCGGCACCGTCTCCGTGGGCATACACAGTCTGCTCAGCGGAAGCAGGGTCGAAATGGGGGTCGATGGCCAGCCTCGTCGGTCGACGACGTGAAGCGCTGCTCCTCTCCTCGGGCCCTGTCCTCGGGGCCGCCGTAGGCGCGCTGACCAACCTGGTCACCTCCACCTGGAATTGGTGGCTCTTCGGCGCGCTTCTGGTGCTGATCTCCCTCGCCTCCGCCGGCGCCGCTCTGGTGCCCGGCAACGGTTCCGGCGGCGCCGGCTCCACCTACCAGAACCCTCCGTGCACCCTCCCCCCGAGCGCCGCGGTGTTCGCCGGGCGTGACCGGGAACTGCGCAGACTCCTCGACGTTCGCCCGCCCAGAAGCGGCTCCCGTCCCCTTGTCTGCATCATCACGGGCCGGTCGGGGAGCGGCAAGACGGAGTTGGCTGTCCAGGCCGCGCACCTGCTCGCGGCGCGGTACCCGGCGGGGCAGCTTTTCGTCGGCTACCGCAGCCACGCCGATTCGGCCGGCCGGCTCGACCCGCTGGACGCCCTCGCCGCGCTCCTGGTCACGGTCGGGGCCGCCCAGACCGCCGCGAGCCTGGGGCCGGCCGGCATGAGCGGGCAATGGCAGTCCGTAGTGGGACACAAGCCGTTCCTGCTCGTGCTCGACGACGTCGACCACACCTCCCAGGTGCTGGAGGTCCTTCCCCGATCCCCCCACTCCCTCGTCCTGCTCACCAGTCGGCACATGATTCCCGGAATCGATGCGGATGTGCACATCGCGATCGACACGCTGCCCGAGGAAGCCGCACGCTCCGTCCTCCGCACCATCCTGCGGCGGGGATCTCACACCGTCGACGACACGATGATCGATGGACTGGTCGCGACGTACCGGCTGCCGCTCACGGTGAGGCACATCGCGGACCGGATCGTCGCCGAGCATGTGCCGTCAGGCCCCCATACCGGCCCGGGTGGCCGCCACCTTCACGGTGTCGGGCTCGAACCGATGCTGGCGACGATCCAGGCCCTCGAGCCGGCGCACCGTCTGGTCTTCCGACGGGCCGCGCTCCACCCAGGGCCCCATGTGACGGCCGAGATCGCGGCGGCCCTGGCGAGCCTGAGCATCAGGGATGCCGAACGCTCCCTCACCGTGCTCCACCGTCAGGGCCTGCTCGTGAGACCCGACCCGCATGGTTTCGGATTCCACGATCTGATGCAATCGCTGGCTCAGCCGGAGGACACGGTGCAGAACGACGAGGCGTCCGCCCAGGCCCGAGGGAGGCTGTTCGAACTGATGGCGTGCCTGCTGAAGCGGGCGAACACCTGCATCTCCGCGCCCATGGAGCTGCCTGTGCCGGACAGCGTCCATGCGGGGCCTGTTGTCCCGATGACGGAGCAACAGGCCCTGGAGTGGCTGGACCACCACTTCGACGACCTGCGGTCGGTGGCGCGACTGGCCATCGAGTGCGCCTGGCCCAAGAGCTGGTGGCTGACCGCCGGGCTCGCCTACTTCATGCGGATCCGGAGAAACCTGGTCCAGGCCGAGGAGCTGAACAAGGCGGCGTTGCAGATCGCCCTCGTGTCGGGAGACCTGTCCGGTCAGGCCAACTGCCGCGCCCAGCTGGGAACCCTGCATCGGGTGTCGGGCCGGTACAGCTCGGCCGAGGAATACAGTCGTACGGCGATGAGCATCTTCGCCGATCTACGGACGGGTGAGCCACGCAACCAGGCGTATTGTGCGAGCGAACTGGGCGTAATTCTCTACCACTTGGCGAAATACGTGCCCGCTCGCGTCCTCACGCAGCAGGCAGTCGATCTTTACCGCGACACGTCCGACCAGCGTGGAGAGGCCAACGGACTCGGTAACCTCGGGCTGATCAGCAGAGCGACCGGCGACTACCAAGGAGCCCGCGAGGCCCTCACGGAGGCATATGCGATCTTCGCCGCCATGGAGAACCATCGCAACAGGGCATGGATCCTCATCGAACTCGGCACCATCGACCGGCTCACCGGAGACCAGCACCGCGCCTTGGCGCAGTTCTCCGAGGCTCTGGACATCTACTCCGACGCCGCGGACCGCAACGGCTGCGCCTGGGCCCGCCGCGAGATGGGGATCGTACAGAGGAGCCTCGGGCACTACGCCGAAGCCGGCTCTCTGCTCGAAGCGGCTTTGCGCGAGTTCGAAGACCTGGGCAGCCCGAGGAACGTGGCGGACGCCCGGGTCGAACTCGGCTCCCTGCACCGGGCGATGGGCGACCTCGCCGCTGCACGCCCGCACGCTCAGGCCGCGCACGACATGTACGCCGGTATGGGCAACCGCCGGGGTGAAGCATGGGCGGAGCTGGAACTGGGGGCGCTCGATGCCGCGGAGGGCCAGTTGATCTCGGCGGCCGGCAGATTCGGGCGGGCACAGAGGGTCTACGAGGACATAGGTGACCGTTCCGGTGACGCGCGGGTCCAGCTGGAGCTGGGCAGACTCGAACTCAGCCGGGGAGACCTCGCAAAAGCACGGAACCACCTCAATGCGGCTCTGACGCTCTACACCCAGCTCAATGCCCCGCAGAGCGCGGACGTCCGTGACCTCCTCGCCGGGATGTGAGAGAGGTACCCGTGGGAGCCACCACCACCGCACCGGAGAGCCGCATGATGCCTGGCCCTACCGGGCTGGGAGCAGGGCTGCGAACCAGCGGTTCCACGTCGTCACCGCCCTCCCACCGGGCGTGTGCCGGGGCGGACGACAGTCGTTCGGCGGGTGTCGGCAGGCCCCGGTCGGGCCTCGGCAGGCTCCCCGCTTCTCACCGACGCACTGGGCGTGTTCGTGTCATGGTCAGGGACGCGCCCTCCCGGTGGCCGGGCCGCGGCCCCTCGGGCGTGACAGACGGTTGAGGTTCATCCACTCGACGGCGGCGTCGACCGCCCAGCGCAGCGGCAGCAGACGACTCTCGGCGTCTCCGATCCGGCCGCGTGCGACCCGGCCGTCGTCGCCCGACCGGGTCTCCAGCCAACCGCCCAAGCGACCGAAATCCTCGTCGTGCAGGTCCACGTCGATGAAGCTCGCCCATCCGGGAGTGCCGTCGTCGAGCATGACCTTGCAGTCATATCGGCGGGTGGAACCGGGCGGACGGTACTCCGCAAGATGGAACGCGGTACAGACGTCGAATCCGACGCCCAGCAGCAGGATGTGAGCACCCAGCTCGTACAGGCGGCCCAGCGGGGATCGTTCTCCCAGTAGGCAGTCGCGTGCGTGCTGCGCGGTGATCCACTGCGCGCGGGAGCCGAGTGCGGCGAAGGAGGTCTGCGGATGGCCGCTGCGTCGGGCCCCCGGTGTACAACGCACCTCCTCGGCAAGCCTTCCCATGCCTTGGGTGGGTGTGGACAGCGTCCTGAAGGGCTCCATGGTGTCGTGATATGCGCGCAATTGACGGTCCGTCATTCCGCGCGTCCGAGTCACGTAAGCCGGGGACGTCAGAGAGTTGCCCGCGGTGAAGGAGGGAACGACGAGAGTGCCGTCCGGGCCGAGCGCGGCGCGCAGGGCGCGCACCACCGTTGGGGCACCGCCGGGTACCGCGCCCACGGCGGCCAGCGAGGCATGGACCAGCAGCGTGCCGGCCTCCGGACAACCCAGGCTCCGGAGATCAACGGCGAGTGAGGCCTCCGTCGGCATCCGTCATCAACTCCTCAGCCGGGCGACCGTACGGCGTCCGGGATCCGTCAGACTGTCCCAGTCTCGTGTTCCGGGGTTCCCTGGTCAGCGCTTCGCATCGTGGGTGCGGCCACCCGCGTAGCCGACGAGGCAGTCAGCTCCCCGTCACCCGGGGGTAGGTCATCGAGGAGTCGAGCCGGCACCGCACGTCCCGGTGACCAGCCCCCGATGCCCGAAGACCGTGGCATCATCGACCATCTCCCCTTCCCACTCCGACCCCTTCGAAACTGCGGTTGGTCCATGACCGTTGAATGGCAAGGTTCCGCACCATCCATTGCCGATCGTGAGGACGTGGTATGAGTAGGGTTTCTGTGGAGCCCACATTGGACTCTCTGCGTATCGACGACAGGTCGATCAGACTCGACTGCTCGAGCGAGTGGTTGCAGAGGCACCATCATCAACTGTCGTTGTGCAGCGTCCATGTAGCGACAGAGGACGAGGCGTCGCTTGGGGGATTCGCGGAGCATGCGATCGTGCCGGATGCGCCTGTACCGCTGACCACCGGGCAGTTCGAGCGCATCACGCCGTTCCTGGCATCCCCGCAAACGCCCGCGGGCCTGTGTGTCGGTTTCGGGAAATTCGAGCGCTCCGACAACCGACTGGCGGCCGCCGCCGCGGAGGCCGCCCGACCGAACTTCGTACCCCATTATGGTTCCCGCTACGAGCTCGGCCCGCATTCGGGACGGCTCGTGGACGTACTCACGGCGCAGGGCGGCACGCGGACCACCACGGCAATGGATCCGCGCATCACACAATATTCCGAGCCTGATGTGGCCCGCTGGGTCGGCATGCACTACGACAACGCCTGGACCAGTCAGGGCGAAGGCGAACGCTATCCTCGCGGCGTTCGCGTCGCGTGTGCGGATCGGCGCGTCATTCACAACCTTGGACCGGGCACCCGGTCACTGATCTTCGCGCTCAATATGTCCGCCCTGCATGTGTCGGACCTGGTCAGTCCCGGGGACGACCGCCACATCCCGACTACGCAGCAGCTCCGTGAATTCCTCACTGCTCACCCGGCGGAGGTCACCAAAATCGTTTGTGTCGTCTGGACCATCGAGGTGGGAGACCTGGTCGTCCTGCCTGCCGGACTCGCACTGCACGACGGATCGATGGAGGGGCGTCGGTCTCCGTCCAGCGCCCTGGTCTTCGCCGGAAAATTTCCGCGGGGTGCGTTCTCCCGGACTTGATCAGGCGTCTGAGCGACTCCACGTTTGGCTCATGGAATTGAACTTGTGGAAGACGAGGCCACCTTCATGGCCGGGCGGCGTACTGCTCCGGGGCATCGGACTCAGAAGCCATTCGAAATGCTCTGCGTTGGCGAGCAGAACCTCGTCGAGGTTTTTGTCCGAGGTGTGTTCGCTGTTCAGGGTTGACACGACAGCGCTCCTTCGATCTTCGCTTGATGGAGGTTTCGGCAGAAATTCGTCTCGGTACCATCGAGCCGTCCAAGCTCGAAGTACTTGTTCGCCGGCCAGCTTCCACCACAGCCGACCGCATAGCGGCAGATCCGGCGGCAGGCGTCCACACCGGCGAGCGCCTCACGGACCCACGGAACCGAACCCGCCCTGCTCAGCAGATCCTCAAGGGGGTGCCGCAGCACGTTGCCCACGGTGAACGCCCCGTGTTGGGGGTGTGCGAAGCCCGCCAGATCCGGGGACATGACTGTCACCTCCCCGTCGTACGACACGGTGGGAATGGGCTCCACGGGTATGTCCAGAAGGTCATCTACGGTGATCCCCGAGCGCACCGCGTCGTAGCAGTTCGCCACCGACTCGAGGTCTCGCAGCCGCACCACGGGATGTGCACGCCAGAGCGTGAAGAGTTCGGCGAAGAAGCTTACCCATTGGCTTTTTCTTGTTGACGAGCATTCACCGTGAGTGCCCTTCGTTTCCTGGGGCAGAATCCCCAGTACTTCTGCTCCGATATCGCATGCGTGAGCATAGACCAACTGGGCGACCTCAGGTGCAGGATCTTGCACGACGGAAAGCATGTGGAAGGGAATGCCCTGACGCCGCAGCACCGCGATCCCTGCTGTGATCCTCAGCCAGGCAGGGGCACCGCCGCGTGTGACCCTGCCCGAATTCATATGCTCTGGCCCGTCGATACTCACGGACACCCGAACATGATGTCGGTGGAATAGGTCGCACCAGGCTTCATCGATCAAAGTCGCATTTGTCTGGATGTGGTGGACGGTACCTGGAGGCCAGTCAGCAAGAAGGTTTTCGAACTTATGGACCCCGACCGCGAGCGGTTCTCCCGCATGCCAGAGGACCTCGACCTGATGTCCGGAATCCCTCCAGCGGGCCACGGCTTCCGCTGCCGCACGATTGACAGCTGCCGGCATGCCGAGGCGCTTTCCCCGGTCTGGCAGATAACAGTATCCGCAGTTGAGATTGCACAAGGTTGTCGGCTGCATCACCAGGACCGATGGCCGCAGCCCCAGAGCCGTTCCGCTGACACCGCCGGACACGGCGTGCATGCAGACCCTCCTGAGGTCGTCGCACAGGGGCCTTGACATGGAACGGTGGCGCGACCGCCCCTGTCAATAGCACCTGCCAGATGATGCTGATCCACATTCATCCACGGCTCACACATTGACTTTCCCGGTACCGCCGCCGATGTTGTCCAGGCGCGAGGTGATGCACCAGGTGATGCGGGCGACGGCCTGATGGTGGGAGTCGTGCCGGTTGGAGCATGCCGGGCGCCAGGTTCCGGCCGAAGGGCATGCGCTCGAACCCCCAGTCGATGCCGGTCGTCGCCCGCGTCGCTACGTCCCCCCGTCGAAGAAGCCGGACTGCAGGTTTCCGATGATGGTGTCGAGTGGACGCCCACTGACGATGAACGGTCCGCTCCAGGGCGCGCTGAGTGCGAAGAGCAGTGCCAGGCTCAGTCCGACGACACTGGCAACACCCACGATCAGCAGTGACGTTCGCAGGCTGCTGCGGAAGACCAGTGCGCCGGAGTTCGCGATCAGGGCCAGTCCGCTGACGACGAGCGTGACGACGTAGAGCGCGGGAACGTCACGGGAGGCTGCCGCGACACGGGCGCGGCGACTGCTGGTGACAGCGTCCATGGACACCACCAGCTCCGTGCCTGTCGGGGTTCCCACCTCCGGTCGGGCCGCCTCGGCACGCACACTCCGCTCCAGTCGTGCGATCGCGCGAGCGGTCGCGGCATCGTCACCGGACGCAGCTGCCGCACCCTCCCACTCCCTGGCACGCGTGTTCTGCAAGTACTCACGCAGTGCCGTGTGGATCGGCTTCGTATGGACGCGCGGACTGGTCGCCGCCCATGCCAGCCGGGAGGCCGCGGCCGCCTCGTCGCTGACCAGCCCCTCGGCTGCGCGCAGGTAGCCGGCCTCGCTGGCCAGTGTGAGTGCCGCGAAGATCGCGAAGGCGGCGCCGAGTGTCGGCATCAGGGGGGTGGCGATCTGAGGCACCCGATCCCGTTCCTCGACCGGTACGAGCGCCCGGACGCCGATCCGCGCGGCGGCCGCGACCAGCAGGGCAAGGGAGAGCCAGCCCACGACCAGCACCACCGCCGGCAGCGAGGTCAGCCAGCCCACCGCATCACCTCCAGCGCGTCACCGCGAGCGCCACGCAGCGGCGGCACATCCGGCCCAGCGACCTGTAGCTCCTCGTCGAACACTTTCCATGAACGCTCGATGATCACAGGTCGAAGGCCTCTGACGCCCGCGACGCCCGGCACGGCATCTCATTTCGTGAGCATTACGCCGCGATCAGCCCAACGGTGTTCCCGTTCCAACGAGTGAATACAGCCGTCGCGCGAGTAGCGGCCGGGGGGACAGCGGGAAGGCCATCTCGCGTACCGGACCACCGATGGGCAGGAAGATCCCTATGCCGAAGTTCCTCATCCAGGCCAGCTACACGCCCGACGGCACCAAGGGTCTGCTCGAGGAAGGCGCGAGTGGCCGTCGCGCCGCTGTCGACCAGGTCGTCACCGGCCTCGGCGGGAAGGTCGAGGCCATGTACTTCGCCTTCGGGGAGGACGACATCGTCCTCATCGTCGACTTTCCCGACCCGGTCTCCATGGCCGCCGTCAGCCTCACCGTGAAGGCCAGTGGGGCCCTCCGCACCCGGGCCACCCCTCTCCTCACCCTCGACGAGATCGACGAGGCCGCCCGTCGGCAGGTCACCTTCCGCTCCCCCGGCGCGTGAACTCGGTCGTCGGAGACACGGCTGCCGCACCAGTCGGCTCGCCCCCTCAGCTCGCCGTCCGCCTGATCCGCCCCGCGTACCGCCGCTCCAGTTCCAGGTTGCCCTCGAAGCCGCCGGGGACGTTGGCGGAGACGTAGACCGGGGGGCGGTCGCCGGTGGCGAGGAGTTGGGCGGCGGTTTCGGCGACGGTCATCTGGACGAGCATGACGCCGGTCAGGGTGGACAGGGCGCAGACCGAGCCGCCGCCGGGGAGTTCGAGGAGGGCGTCGCCGGGCGGGGCCGCGTTGTCGAGGACGACGTCGGCGATGTCGGCGAGCTTCTTGCCGCTGGAGTGGCCGGCGGGGACGGCCCGGGTGTGGGAGAGGGAGGTGAGGGCCAGGATGCGGTGGCCGCGCTCCTTGGCGTGCAGGGCCATCTCGACGATCACGTTGTTGACGCCTGAGTTGGAGATGACGACGAACAGGTCCTGGGGGCGCGGGGCGGCGAGGTCGTAGAGCCGCGCGGCGACACCCGGCGAGCGTTCCAGGAGCGGGTCGTCCAGGACTCTGGGGGCATCGCCCCCGTAGAGGACGAGGTCGGCGATGCTCAGCCGGTTGGTGGGCACCAGACCGCCCGCGCGGCCCGCGAGTTCGAGGACGAGGGCCTGGGAGTGGCCGGTGCCGAACGCCTGGACCACGCCGTCCGCGCGCACGCAGTCGGCGATCAGTCCGGCGGCCCGGGTCACGTCGTCCCGGGCGGACTCGGTGACGCGGTGCAGGACGGCCAGGCCCTCCCGCGCGAAGTTCTCGGCACTCACGGACTCGACGGGCTCGACTGGCTCGACGGACACACGCCACTCCCCACACTGATCACTGACCCTGGCAGAGGCTGGTGCCGGTGCTGCGGTGGTGGTGGATTGAACCACCCTCTGCCATGCTATCGATGAATCAATAAATCATATGCGGTCCTGGTATTCAATCAGCGCGTCATAGGGTGGCTGGTACCTTCTCTCCATGCCCTCGACCGACGTCACCACCCTGATCCGCACGGAACTGCCACGACTGGCCGGCTCTCTCCGCAAAGTCGGGGAGCTGATCCTGGAGGACCCGGCCGCCGTCACCCACTGCTCGGCCGCGGAACTGGGCCGCCGCACCGGCACCTCGCAGGCCACGGTGACCCGTTTCTGCCGCGCCATCGGTCTCGACTCCTACCAGCACCTGCTGATCGAGCTGGCCCAGGAGCGTGGCCGCGGCGAGGCGTCCGACTGGGGCAGCGCCGAGATCGGCCCCGACATCTCCCCCGACGACGACCTCGAACGGGTCGTGCAGGTCGTCGGCAGCGCGGACCTGCGGGCGGTCCAGCAGACCATCGACCGCATCGACCTCGACGCGATCGAGCGGGCCGCGCAGGCCACCGCCCGCGCCCGGCGTATCGACGTCTACGGCGTAGGCGGCAGTGGCGCCGTGGCCCAGGAGACGGAGACCCGGCTGTTCCGCATCGGCTGCGCGGTGCGCGGCTGGACGGAGGTGCACGCCGCCGTCACCTCCGCCGCCCTGCTCACCCCCGCGGACGTCGCCATCGGCATCTCGCACTCCGGGGCGACCCGGGAGGCCATCGAGCCGTTCGAACTGGCCAAGGAGCGCGGCGCCACCACGGTGGCGATCACCGCCGACCCTCGCTCGCCGCTCGCGCGCGCCGCCGACGTCCGGCTCATCTCCTCCTCCTCGGAGACCAGCTTCCGCACCGGCAGCATCGGCGCCCGCCACTCCGTCCTGGTGCTGATCGACTGCCTGTACGTCCGGGTGGCCCAGCTCTCCTACCAGCGTGCGAGCGCGTCGCTGGCGCTGACCGACCACATCGCGGGGCAGCACGCGGTGAGGAGTCGGCGCGCCAGGTGATCCACTCACCCGCGTATGGTTGAGCCAACCAAATATTGTGAGGATGGTTGTTTGAATCATCCGCACGGTGCACGATGGGGCCCCGCCGAGCATCCCTCGTAGGAGCCCCATGCGCGTCACCTCTGTCGAGTCGACCGAGCTGTTCGTCGGAACCGCCGAACAGCCGCGCCAGGTCCTGGCCGTCGAGCTGAGCCACGCCCCCGGCCGGAGCGTCCGCCTCACCGTCGAGGGTCCCGGCGTCACCGGAGAGGTCCGCGCCACGGCGGACGACGACGGCACCGTACGGGCCGAGGTCCCCGTGACCGCCCCGCACCTCGCCCCCGGCGACCGCCGCCCTGTCACGGTGACCGCCGAGGACCCGGAGGACGGCACCCGAGTGGTCCGGCACAGCGCCGAGTTCACGGCCGCCGAGCCCGGCTGGACCATGTTCATGGTCAGCCACTTCCACTACGACCCCGTCTGGTGGAACACCCAGGCCGCCTACACCGAGACCTGGGACGTCGCAGACGACCCCGCCCTCACCGGCCTGCCCGCCCGCACCTTCGACTCGCGCGGCCAGTCCGGGATGAGCCTGGTCCGCGCCCACTGCGACCTGGCCCGGCGCGACCCGGCGTACACCTTCGTGCTCGCCGAGGTCGACTACCTCAAGCCCTACTGGGACGCCTTCCCGGAGGAGCGCGCCTTCCTGCGCCAGCTGATCCGCACCGGCCGCGTCGAGATCATGGGCGGCACCTACAACGAGCCCAACACCAACCTCACCGGCGCCGAGGCGACCGTACGCAACGCGCTGTACGGCGACGGGTTCCAGCGCGGGATCATCGGGGCGTCCCCGGAGACCGCCTGGCAGCTGGACGCGTTCGGGCACGATCCGCAGTTCCCGGGGCTGATGGCGGACGCGGGGGTCACCTCCAGCTCGTGGGCGCGCGGGCCGTTCCACCAGTGGGGGCCGACCCTGTCCGTCTTCGGCGAGGAACCGAGGGACCCGCAGCGGATGCAGTTCCCGGCCGAGTTCGAGTGGATCGCCCCCTCCGGACGCGGGCTGCTGACCGCGTACATGGTCAACCACTACGGCGCCGGCTGGGCGATCGACAACGCGCCGGCCCTGCCCGAGGCGGAGGCGGCCGCCCTCAAGCTGTTCCGGGGGCTGAAGAAGGTCGCACTCACCCGCAACGTACTGCTCCCGGTCGGCGGGGACTACGCACCGCCGTGCCGCTGGGTGATGGCCATCCACCGCGACTGGAACGCCCGCTACGTCTGGCCCCGCTTCGTCAGCGGGATCCCGCGCGACTTCTTCGCCGCCGTACGGGGCGAACTCGCCGAGGAGGGCCGCACGGCTTCGCCGCAGACCCGGGACATGAACCCGGTCTACACCGGCAAGGACGTCTCCTACATCGACACCAAGCAGGCCCAGCGCCACGGCGAGACCCTGCTCGCCGACGCGGAGGCCTGGGCGACGCTCGCCTCCCTGGTCACCGGCCACCCCTACCCGGACGCGGCACTCGACAAGGCGTGGCGGCAGCTGATCTACGGCGCCCACCACGACGCGATCACCGGCTCCGAGTCCGACCAGGTCTACATCGACCTGCTGACCGGCTGGCGGGAGCTGTACGACCTCGCGCGGACCGTGCACGCCGACGCCACCCAGGCCCTCGCCGACCGCGTCACCCCGGGCAGCGGACCCGACCTGGTCGTCTTCAACCCGGCGACCTGGGAACGACGGGACGTGCTCACCGTCGACGACCCGGACCTCGTCCCCCTGGACGACGGCTTCCAGCCGCTGCCCGCGGTGCTCGACGACGACGGACGCGTGCGGGTCGTGACCCCGAAGACACCGGGCACGGGCCTGAGGGCCCTCCCCCTCGCCAGAGGTCCCGTGCCCGGGTGGACCCGGGGCGAGGGGACGACGATCCGCAACGAGTTCTACGAGGTGACGGTCGACCCGCGACGCGGCGGCGCCGTCAGCAGCCTGCGGGCACTCGAGGAAGCCGGTGGCGGCCGGGAGCTGCTGCGGGCCGGGGACGTCGGCAACGAGCTCGTCGTACAGGAGGAGTACCCGAGGCACCCGCGCTTCGGCGAGGGCCCCTGGCACCTCACCCCGACCGGCACCACCGTCGCCCGCAGCCGTGACGTGAGCGCCGACATCGATGTCGAGCACTCCCCCGCCGGGTCCCGGATCACCGTCCGCGCCGACCTCGGCCTCTTCCGCTACACCCAGCGGCTCACCCTGTGGACGGGCGTCGACCGCCTCGACGTGTCCACCACCCTCGACGGTTATGACGGTTCCGACCGGCTGATCCGGGTGCGGTGGCCGTCGGACGTGCGGGGCGGGCTGCCGGTGCACGAGGTGGCGGACGCGGTGATCGGGCGCGGCTTCGGCTTCGTGGACGTGGACAGCGAGCGGTTCCCGTGGACGCTGGACAACCCGGCGAACACCTGGTTCGGGCTGGGCTGCACGGCACGGGTAGCGGTCCACGACGACACCGAACGGCTCCTGGGACACCGGGCGATCGGGGTCGCCGAGCTGGTCTTCGCCTCCTGGGAGGAGGCCGGTGACCTCGGCACCCCGCTCGCGGCCGCCCTGGTCCGCGCGGGCGTCACCGCCACCTCGACGATCGCGGGCGGCCCCCGGTACGGCGACCTGGAGGTCGACTCCAACCTCCCCGACATCCGCCTGGCCGTCGGCGGCCCCGACCGCAACCCCGTGGTCGCCGAGGCGCTCGGCTGGGACCCGGCCGCCGCGCGCGAGCTGCGCCGCCAGCTCGCGGACGGCGGGGTCGCGGCCGTGTGGGTGGCACCGCGCGCCTCGCTGCGGGAGGAGTGGGTGCCGGGGGCGGACCTGCGCGATCTGGAGCGGCTGCCGCTGCTCGTGGTGGCGGGCGCCCGGCCCGAGGACGACGCCGAGGCCGTGGACGCGCTGGTGGGCCGGCTCGACGAGACGGCGACCGTGCGGGCCGTCGCGGCGGGCGGCGGCGAGGCGCTGCCGCCGGGCGACGCCTGGGACGGCCGGAGCTTCGCCCTCCTCAACCGGGGCACTCCGGGCTGTGTCGTCACCTCCTCCGGCGACCTCTACATGTCCCTGATGCGCTCCTGCACCGGCTGGCCGTCCGGCATCTGGGTCGACCCGCCCCGCCGCACCGCCCCCGACGGGTCCGCCTTCCAGCTCCAGCGCTGGTCCCACACGTTCGAGTACGCCGTCGTCGCGGGCGAGGGCGACTGGCGTCGGCTGCGGCTGCCGCAGGCCGGGCATGCGTTCAACCACCCGCTCACAGCACGGCTGAGGCGGACTTCGGAGGACGCCGCGCTGCTGCCGAGGGCCGCGACCCTGCTGCACCTGGAGCCGGCGGACCCGACGGCGGACACGGTGCTGCTCGACGCCCTCAAGCCGGCCGGTTCACCGCTCGCCCGGGGCGGCGCGGCACCGGTGGACCCGGGGCGGGGTGTCGTGGTCCGGATGCACGAGGTCAACGGCCGCCCGGCGCGGGTCCGGCTGCGCGGGCCGCACGGCTGGACGGACGGCGCCCGGTCGGACGTACTGGAACGGCCCGGGGAGCCCCTGTCGCCGCGGGGGGACGGTGGGCTCGACGTACAGCTGACGGGCTTCGAGGTGGCCACGATCCTCGCGACACCCGATGCGCCCGCTGCTGCCGGATCGGCCCCGGGTGTCGCCGCCCACGAGCCCGCCCAGCCCGTCGCCACGCGTTACTGGCTGCACAATTCCGGCCCCGCGCCCCGTGGCAATCTGCCCGTGGCGGTGTACCTCTCCCCGAGCGCGCTCACCGCGTCCGGCCCCGTCACGGCCACGGTGCGGGTCGGCTCGGAGCTGACCGACGCGCCGGTGTCGGGGGCGGTGCGTCTGGAGGCGCCGCCCGGCTGGTCGGTCGAGCCGGCCGAGCTGCCGTACGCGCTGGGCCCCGGCGGCTTCACGCTCGGCGAGGTCACGGTGGTGCCGCCGCCGGACGCGGTGCCGGGCCGGCACTGGCTGACCGCGCGGCTGGCGTACGGCGGGCAGACGTACGAGGACGTGGTCGCGCTCGACGTGCCGGGAGAGCCACCCGGGCCGTCGCTGGTGTGCGGGCTCGGGGTGGAGCGGGTGACCGTACGCCGGGGCGAGCGGGCGCGGGTCCCGGTGAGCCTGCGCAATCCCACCAGGGGTCCGGTGAACGGCACTCTGTGGGCCGTGTCGTCCTGGGGCACCTGGGCGGGAGTGGCACCGGGCTGCCAGGGGTTCACGGTGGCGGCCGGGGAGCAGGCGGAGTGCGCGATCGAGGTGGAGGGCGCGGCGGTGCCGCCGGGCACGTACTGGCTGATGGCGAAGTTCGCCTGGCACGGCTGTGTGGCGTACACGGAGGCCGTGGCGCTGGAGGTGACGCCGTGAGGGAACCGGGGGCCCATGGGCCGGCTCACGCGGGGCACGCCGCCCTGGTGCACGGCGAGGCCGTTCCCAGGCAGCGGGTGGACGCCCTGCTCACGGCCGTGCCGGCCCGGGACCACGAGACGCGCCCCGAGGTGCCGGCCCGCGCCGAGCGGCAGCGGCGGCGGTGGGCGACCCAGGTCGTCGTCACCGACGAACTCGCCCGCCGGACCTGCGCCGAACGCGGACTGGCACCGCCCGACGAGGTCTCGCCGATCCGGGTGCTCGCGGTGGCCGGGACGGACGTCGCCGACCTCGGCAGCATCGTCGCGGCGTCCCTCGCCCACTCCCCGGCCGCGCGCGCCCTACTGGCCGAGCTGGAGCGCGAGCAGGAGGTCCCGGAGACGGCCGTACGGGACTACTACGACCGCAACCCGGACCGTTTCCTCACCCCCGAGGCGCTACGGCAGGGCGTTGACGCCTTCGGCGGGGCGGCCCCGGAGCACTTCCTGCCGTACGAACGCGCCCGCGAGGGCATCGCGCGCGAGCTGCGGCGGGTGGCGGGGCAGCGCGCCTTCTTCGACTGGCTGGACCGGGCCCGCGCTGGGGTGGTGTACGCAGCGGGGTACGAGCACCCGGGCGATCCGTCCCACCCGGACCACGAACACCGCCACTGATCGCGCCCGTGCGACGCACGGAACGGAAACGCAACACGGCAAACCATTGACCTCCGATTAATTCTGGTCCACATTTTCATCAACCGGGGTCAGAGTTGGTGATTTGAACCAGCAGGCTGGAACCAGCAGGAGGCAGCAATCATGCGTGCGAGAAGACTTTCCGGATCCCTCACCTGTCTCGCCGTCCTGTCGTTGACGGCCGCCGGGTGCGGCCTGTCCGGCGGCGGGTCCGACGGCGACGGTTCCGCCACCGCGGGCGGGTGCAAGGTGGCCAAGGGCAATGTCGGGTCCGGGAAGCTCACCGGCGAGGTCAAGGGAAAGATCACCTTCCAGACCACCAACCTGAAGAAAGACTTCGGCGGCTTCTTCAACGGAGTGATCAAGGCCTTCGAGAAGGCCCACCCCGGCGCCCAGGTCAAGTGGATCGACGACCCCGGCGACAACACCTTCACCCAGCGCACGGTCGCCGACGCGCAGGCCTGTACGTTGCCGGACGTCATCAACGTCAACGCCCCGACCGCGACCGCCCTCACCAAGGCCGGCTACCTGCTCGACCTGAGCGTGAAGGACCCGGCCGTCGCCAAGCCGTTCGTCCCGTCGTTCTGGAAGTCCGCCACCTTCGAGGACGCCTCCGGGAAGGCGATCCACGCCACGCTCCCCTGGTACACCGGCGGCGTCCTGCTGACGTACAACAAGGACCTGCTGAACAAGGCCGGCATCGACCCGGCGAAGCCGCCGACGACGTTGTTCGGACTGTTCGCCGACTACGAGAAGATCGCCAAGGCGGGCAAGGGCAAGTTCTACGCGACGATGGCCAACCCGATCTGGCGCATCCCGGCCGACTGGGACCAGATGAACATCAAGACGCTGTCCGCCGACGGCAAGACCGCCACCTTCGCGAACGACCCGAGGACCACCCAGTGGGTCGCCTGGATGGCGAAGCTGTACAAGGAAGGCGCGATGCCGAAGGACTCGCTGTCCTCCAGCAACGACCCCTCCACGCTCTACAGCCAGGGCAAGGTCGCCTACGGCTCGACGAACCCGAGCTTCGTGCGGTTCGTGAAGCAGAACAGCCCGTCGATCTACGCCAAGACGGCCGTCGGCCAGCAGCCCTACGACGCGCTCGGCCGCGCCTCCGCCGGTGCCCCGCAGTACATCTCGGTCGCCGCGACCAGCAAGCACGCGCCGGTGGCGCTGGCGTTCGCCGAGTTCCTCACCAACGCCGAGAACCAGACGGCCTGGTGCAAGGACCCCAACGTGGTGATCTTCCCGACCACCTCTGCCTCGCTGGAAGACCCGTTCTTCCAGAACGTGACCGGTGACGATCCCTTCTCGCAGGCCCGCAAGCTCGTCGCCGACCAGCTCAAGAGGGCCGACACCAACCAGACCAACCTCTCCCCGGCGGTGCAGAACGCCATCGTGAGCCAGGTGCAGCTGGCCATGCAGGGCAAGAAGACCCCTGAGCAGGCCGTGAAGGACGCCCAGGCCAAGGCCGACGAACTGCTGAAGCAGGGCTGACCGTGGTGACCGACACCGTGAAGCCGGTGCCCGTGCCCGGTACGGAACGCACGACCTCCGTACCGGGCACGACCCCGTCCCGCCTGAGCCGACTGGGCCGGGCCCTCCTGCCCGGCCCCGCCGCCGGCGCCAACGGCGCGGCGCTGTACCGCCGCTGGTGGCTGCCCTGGCTGTGGGCCGCCCCTGCCATCCTCTGTGCTGCGGTCTTCGGCGTGTTCCCGTTCCTCAACACCGTCCTGTTGTCGTTCACCAACGCCAAACCGCTGGGCGGCGCCGCGAGCTTCGTCGGGCTGTCCAACTACCGGCGGATGCTGGGCGACTCCGACTTCTGGCTGGCGACCCGCAACAGCGTGCTGTACGCGGTGATCGTGGTGCCGCTGATGGTGCTGCTGCCGCTGATGCTCGCCGTCCTGGTGGAGAAGAAGCTGCCCGGCATCGGCTTCTTCCGATCGGCCTTCTACACGCCGGTGCTGGCCTCCAGCGTGGTCGTGGGCCTGAGCTGGCAGTGGCTGCTGGCCGACGACGGGCTGATCAACACCTGGCTGCAGAAGGCCCATCTGATCAAGCAGGCCATCCCGTTCCTGTCCGACTCGTGGCTGATCCTGCTGTGCGCGATGGGCCTGACCCTGTGGAAGGGGCTCGGCTGGTACATGGTCTTCTACCTGGCCGCCCTGGGGAACGTGCCCAACGAGCTGCACGAGGCGGCGGCCATGGACGGCGCCGGGGCGATCCGGCGCTTCTGGCACATCACCGTGCCGGGCGTGCGGCAGGCCATGATGCTGGTCGGCACGCTCACCGGCATCGGCTCACTGCGGGTGTTCACCGAGATCTTCATGCTCGGCAGCTACACCGGCGGCCCCGGCGGCGCCGACCGCACCCTGCCCTTCTACATCCGCGACGTCGGCCTGGACCCGATGACCGGCAACGCCGGTTACGGCTCGGCGGTCAGTGTGGCGCTGTTCCTGCTGACCCTGGGGCTGACCCTGCTGGCGCAGCGCCTGACGAAGGAGGACGAGTCATGACGACCGCTGTGGAGAGGCGCCGGCGCCTGATGCCCCGCTGGAGGGACTACGGCCGCCCCCGCGAACTCGTCGTCCGCTACCTGCTGCTGCTCTTCGTGCTGGTCATCACCGTCGGACCGCTGCTCTGGCAGCTCCTGGCGTCGTTGAAGAGCACCAGCGAGGACGTCTTCGGGGCGAGCGCCACCCTGCTGCCGCGCCACCCGACCCTGCGTGCCTACGAGGCGATCTTCGAGCAGGTGCCGGTGGCCACGTACATCAGGAACAGCCTGATCGTGGTGGTCCTGTCCATCACCAGCCAGCTGGTGTTCTCCACGATGGCCGGCTACATGCTCTCCAAGCCGGGCTGGAAGGGACGCAAGGCGGTCTGGATCGTGCTGGCCGCCTCCATGATGTTCCCGTTCGAGTCGATCATGGTGTCGCTCTTCCTGAGCATCCGTGACCTGGGACTGGTCGACAACCTGGTGGGCGTGTGGCTGCCCGGGTTCGTCGGCGCCATCAACGTGCTGCTGATGCGCGGCGCGTTCCTGGCGGTGCCGCGCGAGATCGAGGACTCGGCGATGCTCGACGGCGCGAGCGAATGGCAGCGTTTCCGGTACCTGTACCTGCCGTCCGCGTGGGGCGCGATCATGGTGGTCGTCATCAACACCTTCATCAGCGCCTGGGACGACTTCCTCTGGCCGCTGATCGTGCTGCGCTCGGAGAACCACATGACGCTGACGCTGGGCCTGTCGCGGCTGCAGAGCTCGTCGTTCGGCTACGACCAGCGGATGGTCATGGCCGGGTCGGTGATCTCCATCATCCCGGTGCTGTTGCTGTTCGTGATCACGCAACGGTGGTTCTACAAGGGAGTGTCGGCGGGGGCCGTCAAGTTCTGAGGTCGAGGACGACGGGTGCGGCGGACAGCGCGGCCCGCGCCGACTCAGCGACCCGGATCTCGGCGGCGGCGCAGGCCGGCTCGGCGCACAGGGTCATGGTGACCGTGCGGCGCTCACCCGGCGCGAGGGCGACAGCCTCGAACGCGCACAGTTCGAGGGTGCGCGGCCAGACCGGCGTGATCAGGCGCCGCAGATAGACCTGCACGACCGTACGCCCGTGCCGCTCCCCGGCGTTGGTGACGTCGACGGCGACCTCGCGGCCCGACACGCGTGGCGTGCCGAACTCGAAGGTCGTGTACGCCAGCCCGTGTCCGAAGGAGTACAGCGGCTCGGCGCTGTCGTCGACGTAGCCGCCGTACTCCGTGTCCTTGTGGTTGTAGTAGACGGGCAGTTGGGCCGCCGAGCGGGGCACGGAGACGGGCAGCCGGCCGGTCGGTTCCGCCTGGCCGAGCAGCACCTCGGCGATCGCCTCGCCGCCCCACGGCCCCGGGTACCAGGCGGTGAGCAGCGCCGCCGCACGGTCCGCGGCCTCCGGGACGGCGTGCGGGCGGCCCTGGACCAGGACGACCACCGTGGGCGTACCGGTCGCGGTGACCGCGTCGAGGAGCGCGTGCTGGGCGGGGCCGAGGCGCAGTCCCGCCAGGTCGACGCCCTCGCCGCAGGTCATGTGCGAGAGGGCCGTGCGCGCGGCCCCGTTGGCGTCGAACTCCGTGTCCGGCGTACGGGCGCTGCTGCCGCCCAGCACGAGCACGGCCAGGTCGGAGGCGGCGGCCATGGCGACCGCCTCCGGGATGCCGGTGCGGTCGTCGCCGGTGAGGGCACAGCCGGGAGCGTGCGGGATGTCGAGGCCGGGCGGGGCGAGGTGGCGCAGGGCGTCGAGCACGCTGGTGCCCGTGCCGGGGCCTTGCGGGGCGGTGTAGTCGCCGAGCTGGTGGGCGGTGGTGTCGGAGTGCGGGCCGAGGACGGCGATCCGGGTGACCTCGGGGCGGACCGGCAGCACACCGGTGTCGTTGTGCAGGAGCGTCACGGCGGCGCGGGCGAGCGCGGTGCTCACCTCACGCCCCAGCTCGGCCGACGGAGGCTTCGGGTGCGGGCCGTGGGGCCGCTCGAACAGCCCGAGCCGGAACTTCAGGCGCAGTACCCGGGCCACGGCCGCGTCGACGGTCTCCTCGCTGACCAGGCCCCGCTCGACGGCCTCCTCCAGGTGGGTGAACCCCTCGTCCCACAGACTGAGGTCGACACCGGCGTTCAGGGCCAGCGCACCGGCGGAGACCTGGTCCCCCGTGATCCGGGCCAGCCGGTCCACGGCCAGGCCGTCCGCCATCACCAGCCCCTCGAACCCCCAGCGCCCGCGCAGCAGCCCGTCGAGCAGGGCACGGTTGCCGCAGCAGGGCACGCCGTCGACCTCGTTGTACGCGGCCATCACCGCGGCGGCTCCGGCACGGACGCCGGCCCGGGCGGCGGGGAGGTGGATGTCGTGGAGTTCGCGCGGGCCGAGCTCGGACTCGGCGGAGTTGCGGCCGCCGACGGTGGCGCCCTGGCCGGCGAAGTGCTTGAGGACGACGGGTGCCTTGTCGGGGGCGAAGTGCTCCCCCGGCTCACCTTGCATGCCGTGGACGAGGGCTTCCGTGAGCCGGGCGGCGAGATACGGGTCCTCGCCGAAGCACTCCTCCGTACGGCCCCAGCGCGGGTCGCGCGACATGTCCAGGGCGGAGACGAGCGCGACGTGGCCGCCGCGGGCCCGCAGTTCGGCGGCGGCGTGCGCGGCCGCCCGCTCGTACAGCGCCGGGTCCCAGCCGGCGCCGACCGCGAGGTTCACCGGCAGGACGGTGCCGTCCAGGGCCATGTGGCCGTGCGGTACCTCTTCGACGAACAGCGCGGGGATGCCGAGGCGGCTGCGCTCGACGACGTGCCGCTGCACGAGGTCGGCGAGTTCGGCGCCGTCCCGTGCCCCGGGCCCGCTGCCGTGGTCGACCCCGGACCAGGCGTCGGCCCGCATCAGCCCGTACAGGGCCCCCAGCCCCTCGAAACGGTCGGTCTCGGCGTACAGGGCCTCGGTGAGCTCGAAGCCCCCGTCGGGGGTGCGCCGGTAGGCGTCCCAGCCGTACATCCGCTGGTTGAGCTGACCGACCTTCTCGCGCAGGGTCATACGGGAGAGGAGGTCGGCGACGCGGGCGGGGAGGGGGGCGGCGGGGTCGCGGTAGGGGGGTGGGGCCGCGTGCGGGGGTGAGGACCGGGCCGGGCCGGCCGTGGGGTGCGGGGTCGGCATGCGGCCGGTCCCTTCTTTGAGGGGCTTGTTCTTGTTCGGGGGTCAGTCCTCGTCGGCGAGGGCGAGGCGGGCCAGGGCCATCGCTCCCGGGCAGCCGTCGGTCACGCGGTCTACCGTGAGGCCGAGGACGCGCAGGCGTTCGGCGACGGGGGCGAGGAGCGGGCCGTCGGGGCCCAGCAGGCCGCCGGTGACGACGAGCCGTTCACCCGGCCGGGGAGCCAGTGCCTCCACCGTGTCGGCGAGATGGTCGGCCGCCTCCTGGAGGATCGCCTCGGCCACCGGGTCCTTGTCCTGCGCGGCCAGCGTCACCAGGGGGGCGAGGCCGGCGAGCCGCACCGGCGGCCGGTCCATGACGGCGGGCAGCACGTACATGCGGTACGCCGATCGCTGCGCACGCGTCCAGCCGGGGCCACCCTCATCACCGTAGGAGAGTCCTGTTCCCCCGTGGTCGGCCTCCCCCATGAGGGAGTCGCCCAGCGAGACCTCGCCCGGCAGGACGCCGCCCGGTCCGATCCCCGGCACCCGGCCGCCGCCCGGCGGCTCCCCGCCGGGCAACACCTCTCCCGGCACCCCCAGTTCCCGGCCCACCAGGGCGGCCAGTGCCGTGGGCCGTCCGCGTCCGTCCGCCATGCGGAGGGCCGCCCTGGCCGCCTCCCGGCCGATCCAGAAGCCGCTGCCGTCGTCGCCGAGGAGCCATCCGTCGCCGCCCGCGATCGCCCCGCACACGCGGTCCTCGATCCGGGCCGCGACCGCGCCCGTCCCGCCCACGAGCGCCAGCCCGTCGGCGGGGTGTCCGGGCGCGGAGGCGAACGCGACCTCGATGTCGCTGTGGATCTCGACCGAGCGGGCGGGGATGCCGAGCCGTCGCAGGGCCTCGGTCAGCGCGGCCCGCGCCCTGGTCCGGCCCGGCTCGTCCGCCGTGCGCGCGGCCCCGGCGAACCCGCCCGCCACCGCGACCACACCGCGCCGCAGCCGCTCCGGGACCGCCCGTCCCAACGCCTCCACGAGGTGCTCGGTGAGCTGCGGCACCGCGACGGTCAGCGCGTTCCCGGGCCCGCCGCCGCCCTCCCCGAGCGGATCACCGCCCCGCACGGCCGCCACGACGGCGCGGGTACGGGTGCCGCCGGCGTCGATCCCCACGACGTACTCACCGGCGACGAAATCCTGGTTCAAATCATTATTCATTGGCGCCCATGGTGGTTGATACATTCGGCGGAGACAAGCCTGACCGGAGGAGGACCCCATCGCCGCTCCCCACGCGTCCACCGTGCCCGCACCGCCGCTCCGGTTTGGCGTCAATTACACGCCTCGACGGGGCTGGTTCCACGCCTGGCACGATTTCGATTCGGCACACGCCCGTGAAGATCTGGCGCAGATGGCCGGACTCGGTCTGGACCACGTCCGGGTCTTCCACCTGTGGCCGCTCCTGCAGCCGAACCGTACTCTCGTCCGCGCCACCGCCGTCGACCAGGTCGTACAACTCGTCGACCTGGCCGCCGAGTTCGATCTCGACGTACTCGTGGACGGCGTACAGGGCCATCTGTCGAGCTTCGACTTCTACCCGGAGTGGACCCGCTCCTGGCACCACCGCAACGTGTTCACCGACCCGGACGCGATCGAGGCCCAGGCCACCCTCCTGCGCACGCTGGGCCGCGCCCTCGCCGGCCGTCCGAACGTCCTCGGGCTCCAGCTCGGCAACGAGTTGAACAACCTGGTCGAGCACAACCCCGTCACCACGGACCAGGTCGACCACTACCTCGACACCCTGCTCGCCGCCGCCCGGGACGGCCTGGGCGAGGGCGGCGGCCTGGTCACCCACTCCGCGTACGACGCCGCCTGGTACGGCGACGACCACCCCTTCACCCCCGAGGCGTCCGCCCGCAAGGGCGATCTGACCACCGTCCACCCCTGGGTGTTCTCCGGCGACTGCGCCCGCCGCTACGGCCCGCGCTCCCCGCAGGTGCTGCACCTCGCCGAGTACGGCGTCGAGCTCGCCAACGCCTACGCCACCGCCCCGGGCCGCCCCGTCTGGGTCCAGGAGACCGGCGCGCCCGAACCGCACATCCCCGCGGCCGACGCCCCGGAGTTCGCCCGGGCGACCCTGCGCAACGCGGCCGGCTGCGCGGACGTGTGGGGCGTGACCTGGTGGTGCTCCCACGACGTGGACCGCGCCCTGGCCGACTACCCCGAGCTCGAGTACACCCTCGGCCTCTTCGACTCCGCGGGCCGCCCCAAGCCGATCGCCGAGGCCCTCGCCGGCACGGTCGCCGACCTCCGCGCCGACCCCCGCCCGGCCCCCGCACGCGAGACGGCCCTGGTCCTGGACTGCACCCCGTCCACCCGCTCCGTCTCCGGCCCGGGCGGCAGCTTCTTCGAGACCTGGATGCGCCTGCGCACGGAGGGAGCCCGTCCGGCCGTCGTCCTGGCCCGACACGCGGAGGACGAGGACCACCTCACGGCCCGCGGAATCAAGGAGGTACTACGGCCGGAGTGAGCGCCGGGGGCGGTTCACGCCCCCGCCAGCACCTCCGCCACCGCCCGCAGGTTGACCCGCCCGCGGCCGTACGAGCAGAGGACCTCAGCGCCCTCCGACGCCTCCGGCAGGCCTGTCGAGACCCGCACCGCGTCCGGCCGCGCGGCCATCAGGGTGTCGCTGAGGCGCCGCTGCCAGGAATACAGCCCGGCGTCGCACACCGCGACCACCAGCGGGCGCCCCTGGGCGAGACGCAGCACCTCCTCCGCCACACCGGCCGGATCGGCGGGCTCTCCGGGGACGGCCGCCCCCGTGGCCGTCGGATCGAGGGCGCGCAGCTCGCTCAGCAGGTCCTCGCCGCCCCAGTTGAGGGCGGGGTGCGGCGGCGGAAAGAGGTCGACCACGTGCGCACCGGGTACGGGCGCAGGGAGCGGCCCGCGACCGCGGACGGCCCGCCGCGCCGCGGTCAGCCCGGCGTCCACGTCCCAGGACACCGCGGCACCCGGCCCGCCGCCCACCGCCCCCACGCCCAGCACCCCGGCACCGACCGACCCGACGCCCGCCCCGCCCACGCCCGCCGGCCCAGCCGCCACGACACCCACGCCCGCCCGGACCGCGTACCGCTCCGCCAGCCGCCGTACCCGCCCCGCGGCCTCCTCCACCCGCTCCGCCGCCAGCTCCCCGGCGCTGAGCGCGTCGAGGACCGCGTCCCGGCAGGCGAGGGTGGTCGACAGGTCCGGTACGGCGACGATGACCTGGTCCGCTCCGGCACCGAGGGCGAGCCGGGCGCCCGCCGCCTCGCCGTACCGGTCGGCGATGGCCCGCATCTCCAGCGCGTCGCTGACCAGGACCCCGTCGAAGCCGAGTTCGTCGCGCAGCAGGCCGCCGAGGATGCCGGGACTGAGCGTGGCGGGCCGGTCGGGGTCGAGCGCGGGGAAGACGACGTGCGCGCTCATCAGCATCGGCACGCCCGCGTCGACGGCGGCCCGGAAGGGCGCGAGGTCGAGCGCGTCGTACGGCCGCGGGTCGACCGCGATCTCGTGGTGGCTGTCGGTGACCGTACCGCCGTGGCCGGGGAAGTGCTTGGCGCAGGAGGCGACCCCGCGAGCCTCGGTCGCGGCGATCCAGGCACACAGGTGCCGGGAGACCAGCTCAGGGTCGGCGCCGAAGGACCGGGTCCGCACGATCGGGTTCTCCGGCCGCCGCTGGACGTCGGCGACGGGCGCGTACGAGGCGGTGATGCCGAGCGAGAGGAGATGCCCGGCGAGGGCGTCGGCGCAGCGGGCGGTGAGGGCCGGGTCGTCGACGACACCGAGCGCCCAGGAACCGGGCACGTCGGGCGCGCCCGCCCCGACCAGGTGCCCGATGCCGCCGCCCTCGTTGTCGATGGCGACGAGCAGGTCCGGGCGGATCGCCCGGAGCGTGTCGGTGAGCTCGCGGACCTGCCGCGCGTCCCGCACGTTCCGGGTGAACAGGATGACGCCGCCCAGTCCGCGGTCGATGAGCCGCTTCAGGGTGTCGGGGACGGTCGTGGTGCCGTCGAAGCCCGCGACGAGGCAGCGGTGGGCCGCCTCGTCGAGAGCGGAGGGAAGGAAGGGACCGACGGACTCGTGCGCGGTGTGGGTCACCCCCGGAATACTCTGGTTGATCGAGCCGAAAGTCAACAAGCCCCCGGCTTGCCGATTCACCCCTCCCGCGGTGTCAGCCTGAGCGAGATGCTGTTGATGCAGTACCGCTGGTCCGTCGGCGTCGGATACCCCTCACCCTCGAACACGTGCCCGAGGTGCGAGCCGCACCGGGCGCACCGCACCTCCGTACGGACCATGCCGTAGGACCGGTCCTGGAGGAGTTCCACCGCGTCGCTGTCCTTCGGGTCGAAGAACGACGGCCAGCCGCAGTGGGACTCGAACTTGGTGTCCGAGGTGAACAGCTCGGCGCCGCAGGCGCGGCAGGAGTAGACGCCCGTGGTCTTGGTGTCGGTGTACTCACCGGTGAAGGCGGGTTCCGTGCCGGCCTGCCGCAGCACCTGGTACTCGGCCGGGGTCAGCTCCGCCCGCCACTGCTCGTCGGGCTTTTCGACGTCGTACGACATGAAGGCCAACCCCTTACTGCTGTTACTTCGCGAGACGGTCCAGGATCCGCGGGCCGAGGTCGGTGACATCGCCCGCGCCCATGGTGAGAACGAGATCACCGGGCCGTGCCATTCCCGCGATCAGCGACGGCACCTCGTCCTTGTCGTGCACGGCCGTCACCTCGGCGCCCGCCGCGCGCGCCGCCTCGATGATCAGCTCGCTGGTCACCCCGGGGATCGGGTCCTCGCGGGCCGGGTAGATGTCCAGGACCACCGATGCGTCCGCCAGGGCCAGGGACTGGCCCATCTCCTTGCCGAGTTCCTGGGTGCGCGAGAAGAGGTGCGGCTGGAAGACGACCAGGATGCGCGCCTCACCGGCCGCCGCCCGCATCGCCTCCAGGTCGGCCGTCATCTCGGTCGGGTGGTGCGCGTAGGAGTCGATGACCTGGACGCCGGCGGCCTCGCCCTTGAGCTGGAGGCGCCGCTTGACGCCCGTGTACGCGGCCAGCGCGGGCGCCAGCTCGTCCGCCGGGACGCCGAGCGCCGCACCGGCGGCCAGCGCGGCCACCGCGTTGAGCGCGTAGTGGCGGCCGGGCACGGAGACCCCGAAGGTGAGCTCCCGCCCGTCCATGACCACGGTGACCTGGCTCTTGAGGCCCTGTGCCAGCACCGACGGCACCCGTACGTCGGCGTCCTCCGCCTCGCCGTACGTCACCGTCCGCACCGTGCCGGCCAGCCGCCGCGTCAGTTCCCGCGCGCCCTCGTGGTCCGCCGAGACCACCAGGGTGCCGCCGGGCACGATCCGGCCCGCGAAGGTCTCGAAGGACTCGTAGATCTCGTCCATCGAGGCGTAGTTGGCGTGGTGGTCCAGCTCCACGTTGAGGACGATGGCGACCTCGGGGGCGTACTTGTGGAAGCTGCGGTCCGACTCGTCCGCCTCGGCGACGAAGATCTCCCCCTCGCCGTGCAACGCGTTGGAGCCGGGCGCGTCCAGGTCGCCGCCGATGGCGTACGAGGGCTTCAGCCCCAGCTCGCTGAGCGAGACCGCCAGCATCGACGTCGTCGTGGTCTTGCCGTGCGTACCCGCGACCGCGATCGGCCGCAGCCCGTCCATCAGCCGGGCCAGGGCGTCCGACCGGTGCACCACCGGGATGCCCAGCTCGGCCGCGCGGGCCAGCTCCGGGTTGTCCTGCCGGATCGCGGACGACACGACGACACAGCTCGCGTCGTCGGCGAGGTGCGCGGCGGCATGCCCGATGTGCACGGTCGCACCCAGCGCCCGCAGCGCCGCGACCGTCTCCGACTCCTTGGCGTCACTGCCGGCCACCTTGGCCCCACGCTGAGCCAGGATCTTCGCGATCCCGGACATTCCGGCCCCACCGATCCCGATGAAGTGCGGTCGTTCCATGGCGGTAGGAAGGCCGGGTGCCATGTGTGTGTCTCCCAGGGTGCTTACGACGATGAAAGGCCCACTTTATTGCGCGGGGCAGGGGGCCGACCCAAGGGGCGCGGGGCTGGGTCGATCCGCGGCTCCGCCGCGGGGCGCGGGCAACCCCCACGAACCCGCACCCGCCGACCGGCGGAGCCCTACGCCTTGCTGTGCGAGAACAGCTTCAGCACCGGCACCCCCACCTTGTGCCGAGCCCGGGAAGCCCAGTCCCGATGGAAGAACTCCTCCACGTAATGGGGATCGGTCAGGACGATCACCTCGTCCGCCGAGACCTCCCCCACCAGGGACTTCAGCGCATCCAGCGGATGGTCCTCGACCAGCCGCCCCTCCGCCTCGCTCCCCGACGCGTGCAGCGCCTGGAGGGACACATCGAGGGCTCTCTCTCCGAACCCCTTGGCCTCCTCCCCCTCCGGCGTCTCCCGCTCCCGCGCCGCCTCGTCGAGCTCGCCGAGCGCGACGTCGTCGATGGCCCGCAGCAGCCGGTCCGCCTGGTCGCCGCGCGGCTGGAGCAGCACGTGGAAGTAGACCTGCTCCTCCCCGTGCAAGGTGGTGACGAACTCCACGTCGGCGGACGTCAGGGCCTTCTCGATCATCAAAACGCTTCTGAACACCAGCGCCCCTTCTCCTCCGAGGATCCCGTGGGGGACCCTCTTCCCTCCGTGAGCCGTAGCAGGCCTCCAACTCGAGCCCGTCGTTTTCAGGACCGACGGTAGCGGCTGAACAGGAACCCGGCCTCTTCCAGCAGCGACACCAGCTCGAAGTGTCGCGGCACCCCCACCGACGGCCCGCCCGCGATGCGCTGCGCGTCACCGGCGGTGAGCAGGGGGGCGACGGTCAGGCAGAGTTCGTCGAGCACCCCGGCCGCCACGAGCTGTCCGAGCAGCCGCGGACCGCCCTCCGTGAGCAGCCGGGTGTGGCCGAGGTCGGCGAGGGCCCGCACGGCGCGGGCCGGGTCGACGCCGACGCCGTCACCGGCGATCACCACGCGCGCGCCGGCCTTCTCCGCGGTCGCGATCCGGTCGGGGGCGGCGGCCGCGCCGGTCAGGACGAGGGTGGGGGTCACGGGTGAGGTGAACAGGGGGAGGGTGAAGTCCAGCTCCAGGCTCGCGCTGACCACGGCGATCGCCGGGGCCGGGGTCTGCCCCGCCGCCTCCCGCAGCTCGGCGAACTCCGCACGCACGCGCGCCGGGCGGTAGCCCTCGTGGCGGACGGTTTCCGCGCCGACGACGATCACGTCCGCGAGTCCGCGCAGGGTGCCGAAGACGCGCATGTCGGTCGCGCTGGAGATGGGCTGTGAGCGGCCGTCGTGCTGGGCGGCACCGTCGAGCGTGGACACCATGTTGGCGCGCAGCCACGGCTCACGCCCCGTGGGGCCGGGCTCGGGATAGGCGTACGCGGCGGCGAGCTCGTCGAGACTCCACTCGCGGTCGACGAGGTCACCGGCGGGAAGGCCGCCGTGGCCGAAATCGACCGCCGGGACCGCACGGGAACCCTCGCTGCCGGAGACCCCACCGGGTGCCCCCACCGTCTCTCCCGCACCGCCCCCGCCGCTCTCGCCGGAGGCCCTCGTCGCTGTCTGGTCGGTCACAGGGAACAGGCGTCGCATCCGTGCAGTGTGGCACGGCCTCTAGCATGGGTAAGCGTGTCCTCCTCCACCTCCGCCCCGTCGTCCGGCGGCCTCGGCCCCGCGGCCGACGCGGCCCCCGTGTCCCTGTGCTCCCGTGAGCCGTACGTCCCGGCGGACCGGCTGGTCGCCGAGATGGTGCCGCCCCCGCGGTTCGACTCGGTACGCTTCGGCACGTACATACCGGACCCGAATCAGCCCAGCCAGACCGAGGCCGTGCGGGTCCTGGAGGGCTTCGCGGGCGGGCTCGGCGGGGCGCACGCCACCGGCGCCGGCAAACGCGGACTGTTCGGGTTCGGGTTCGGGAAGGCGAGGGCGCCCAAGGCCCCGGCCGGGCCGCGCGGTGTCTACCTCGACGGCGGGTACGGCGTCGGCAAGACCCACCTGCTGGCCTCGCTGTGGCACGCCACTCCGGCCGAGCCGGCGCTGAAGGCGTTCGGCACGTTCGTCGAGCTCACCAACCTCGTCGGCGCGCTCGGCTTCCAGCAGACGGTGCGCACCCTCTCCGGGCACCGCCTGCTGTGCATCGACGAGTTCGAGCTGGACGACCCCGGGGACACCGTCCTGGTCTCGACCCTGCTGGGCAAGCTGGTGGAGGCGGGCGTCGCGCTCGCCGCCACCTCCAACACGCTGCCGGGCAAGCTCGGCGAGGGCCGGTTCGCGGCTGCCGACTTCCTGCGGGAGATCCAGGGCCTGTCCGCGCACTTCCGGGCGCTGCGCATCGACGGCGAGGACTACCGCCACCGCGGGCTGCCCGAGGCTCCGGCGCCGCACTCCGACGAAGCGGTGACCAAGGCGGCGTACGCCACCGGGGGCGCCTCGCTCGACGACTTCCCGCACCTGCTGGAGCACCTCGCCCGGGTCCACCCCAGCCGGTACGGCGCGCTGACGGACGGACTGAAGGCCGTCTGCCTCACCGACGTGCGGCCGGTGCCCGACCAGTCGACGGCCCTGAGGCTGGTCGTCCTCGCGGACCGGCTCTACGACCGCGAGGTGCCCGTCCTGGCCTCGGGGTTGCCCTTCGACCAGCTGTTCAGCGAGGAGATGCTGAACGGCGGCTACCGCAAGAAGTACTTCCGGGCGATCTCGCGGCTCACCGCGCTGGCCCGGGACGCCAAGCGGCTCGCCGAACCCTCGTAATTCGAACGCACGATCGAGCCAATAACCGAATACGCCACCTCGGGTCAAGGGTAAGATCACGCCAGAAAACCTGTGCTTTTCACGCTCTCTTGAACTCGAAACGTCGTGTTAACCCTGCAAACGGCCTCGCAGGGTTAACGTGTTTCTTGACCAGTCGTTGACCAACCGATGGTCTGGACTAGAGACGTGAAGTTCCGGAAGGGGGGCGCATGTTCCGAGGTACGACAGCCCGGACGCTGGTCCGGATCCTCGCCGCCGTCCTGCTCGCGCTCCCGTTCTTCACTCTGGCACCGTCATTCGCACCCGCGCACTCATCGCGTCACGTCGAGGCCACCGCCGAGCCCGGAATCAAACCCAAGGGCAAGACGCTGCGCGACGAACGGGTGACATCCGGCAACTGCGCGCACTCGGGCGGCACCACCAGCCCGGCGCGCACCCGCGACCGTTTCCGCGGCACGGCCGACTCGACGTCCCAGGCGCCCGAGCGCCCCCTGCGGGCGGAGGACCCCGCGCCCGACCGCCGACAAGCGGTGCCCGGCGTCGCGTACCAGGGCGAGTCGAGATCCTCGACCGCCCACACTCCGGCAGCACTCCAGGTCTTCCGCTGCTGAGACAGCAGAGCAGTCCCCCCCCACCCTGTCCTGCACGTCCGACGCGCCCCCACGGCGCGCCAGGAGGAGTCACTACGTCATGCAGCCCCTCATCGACAACGCCCGTACGTTCGGACAGCGCCCTGAGGAGTTCGCCCAGCTCGCCCATGGCCAGTCCCCCCAGGTTCTGTTCATCACCTGTTCCGACTCCCGGGTCGTCCCCGCCCTGATCACGGGCGCCCGTCCCGGAGAGCTCTTCGAACTGCGCACCGCGGGCAACATCGTCCCCCCGTACGGCTCCGACCGCTGCTACGGCGAGGCCGCCACCATCGAGTACGCCGTGGAGGTCCTCGGCGTCCAGGACATCGTCGTCTGCGGTCACTCGCACTGCGGCGCGGTCGGCGCCCTGGTCCGCGGCGACGACCTGGAAGCCGTACCCGCCGTGCGTGACTGGCTCGCGCACGCCGCCGACGAGCCGGGAGAGGTGGACGCGGCCGACCCGGCCGTCGCCGCGGCCGTCCAGAACCACGTGCTCGCCCAGCTGCTGCGCCTGCGTTCCTACCCCTGCGTGGAGAAGCGGCTGGCCAACGACCAGTTGCGGCTGCGCGGCTGGTACTACGAGGTGCACACCGGTGCCGTGCGCGAACACAGCACGGACACCGACGTCTTCGAGGCGCTGTGAGCGCCCCGATGAGCGAGCAGACGATTCAGCAAGCGACCAAGCAGAGCAAGTTCCCCCATCTCAAGCAGGACTTCCTGGCCTCCCTCGTGGTGTTCCTGGTCGCGCTGCCGCTGTGCGTCGGCGTGGCCGTCGCCTCCGGTGTGCCGGCCGAGCTCGGGCTCATCACCGGCATCGTGGGCGGCCTCGTCACGGGACTCATGCGCGGCAGCAGCCTGCAGGTGTCCGGCCCGGCCGCGGGTCTGACCGTGCTGGTCTTCGAAGCGGTGCAGGAGTTCGGGCTGCCCGTCCTCGGAGTCATCGTGCTCCTCTGCGGCGCCCTCCAGATCCTCATGGGCGTCCTGAAGCTGGGGCGCTACTTCCGGGCCATCTCGGTCTCCGTCGTCGAGGGCATGCTGGCCGGAATCGGTCTCGTGCTGATCGCCGGGCAGCTGTACTCGGTGATCGGCGACAAGGCCCCGGAGTCCGGTCTGGCGAAGATCGCCGGCCTGCCCCAGGCGCTGTTCGGCGCCCTCGGCAACACCGAGGCGCTCACCTCGCTGGCGGTCGGCACGGGCACCATAGCCGTGCTGGTGCTGTGGCCGCGCATGCCGAAGCAGCTGCGCACGGTCCCCGGTCCGCTCGCCGCGGTGGGCCTCGCGACGCTGGCCGTGCTGGTGTTCAGCCTGCCGGTGGCCACCGTCGAGGTGAAGGGCCTGCTGAGCTCCATCCAGCCGCCGTCACTGGGCGGGTTCGGTGAGCTCGCGAACGTCGGTCTGATCGGCACCGTCGTCGCGTTCACGCTGATCGCGTCCGCCGAGTCGCTGTTCAGCGCGGCGGCCGTGGACCGGCTGCACGACGGTCCGCGCA
Organism: Streptomyces griseus subsp. griseus; assembly: GCF_000720255.1. Lineage (GTDB taxonomy): Bacteria > Actinomycetota > Actinomycetes > Streptomycetales > Streptomycetaceae > Streptomyces > Streptomyces griseus_I. The sequence goes on from NZ_JOJE01000005.1 coordinate 215,660, forward strand.
CCGAGTACGACAAGGAGCTGGTGGCACAGGGCGCGGGCAACGCGGTGTGCGGTGTGCTCGGCGCGCTGCCGATGACCGCGGTGATCGTGCGCAGCTCGGCCAACGTCCGGGCGGGTGCGCGGACCAAGGCGTCCCGTGTGATGCACGGCGTGTGGCTGCTGCTGTTCGCGGCCCTGCTGCCGGACGTGCTGGCGTACATCCCGCTCCCGGCCCTGGCCGGCATCCTGGTGCACGCCGGTGCCAAGCTCATCCCCGTCGGGCAGATCGTCACGCTGTGGCGCGAGCACCGCGGTGAGGCGCTGATACTCGTCGTCACGGCCGTGGCGATCGTCGCGGTCAGCATGTTCGAGGGTGTGCTCATCGGTCTCGCGCTGGCCGTCGTCAAGACGGCCTGGGAGGCCTCACACATCAGGCTGGAGGTCGTCGACAAGGGCGCGGGCCCCGTCCAGGCGTACCTGTCGGGCAACGCGACCTTCCTGCGGCTGCCGAAGATCCTCGACAGCCTGGAGGCGCTGCCCCAGGACCGGCCGGTGGAGCTGGACCTGTCCGGCCTGCACCACCTGGACCACGCCTGCCGTACGGCGCTGGAGAACTGGGCCGAACGGCACAGCGCGGTCGGTACGGAGCCGGTGAAGGTGACCGAACCGGCCTAGGCACACCCCACACGCCGATGCCCGGCCCGGGACCCTGCGCTCGACCAGGATCTCGGGCTGGGCATATCGTTACAGGAGCAGACATACAGGGCCTCTCGACGAGGGGGTCGTCATGCTCCAGGAGCTGCTGGGAGCGGCCGCGGCGGTCTGCGCCGCGGGCGTTGTCTATATCGGGGCCGCCGCGCGTGTCGTGAAGCAGTACGAGCGCGGGGTGGTCTTCCGGCTGGGACGGGCGCGCGGCGATGTGCGCGCGCCGGGGTTCACCCTCGTCGTCCCCGCCGTGGACCGGCTGCACAAGGTCAACCTGCAGATCGTGACGATGCCCATTCCCGCCCAGGAGGGCATCACCCGCGACAACGTGACCGTGCGGGTCGACGCCGTCGTGTACTTCCGGGTCGTGGACGCGGCCGCCGCGATCATCAACGTCGAGGACTACCGCTTCGCCGTCTCGCAGATGGCGCAGACCTCGCTGCGCTCGATCATCGGCAAGAGCGAGCTGGACGACCTGCTCTCGAACCGGGAGAAGCTCAACGAGGGCCTGGAGCTGATGATCGACAGCCCGGCCGTCGGCTGGGGCGTGCAGATCGACCGGGTCGAGATCAAGGACGTGTCACTGCCGGAATCGATGAAGCGGTCCATGGCCCGGCAGGCCGAGGCCGACCGTGAACGACGGGCCCGGATCATCAACGCCGACGCCGAACTCCAGGCTTCGAAGAAGCTCTCCGAGGCGGCGCAGGCGATGTCGGACCAGCCCGCCGCGCTCCAGCTGCGGCTGCTGCAGACGGTGGTGGCGGTGGCCGCCGAGAAGAACTCGACGCTGGTGCTGCCGTTCCCGGTGGAGCTGCTGCGGTTCCTGGAGCGCGCACCGCAGATCTCGATGCAGGCACCGCAGCAGACGTCGCACGAGGAGGCACAGCGGGCGCCGCAGACACCGCAGCAGCAGCCCCCGCCGGAGCCGCCCCGGCCGCCGAAGCTGAAGGGCCTCGACCCGTGACACGTGCTCCACGCGTGGTTCCGGTGATCGTCGGCCCGTGATACACACAGCGGGGTCACAGTCCTGTCCGCCAGCAGGAAGGTTGCCCCATGTCCACCCTCAGTGGCTCCACACGGCGTCAACTGTTCGCCCGTACCGGGGCGTTGGGCGTTTCGATCGCCTTCGCCGGAAACCTCTCCGACCTCTTCGCGAACACCGCCGCCGCACGGACCCTGGGCCACACGGGTTACGGCCCCCTCGTGCCCGACCCCAAGGGCCTGCTCGATCTGCCGAGAGGATTCCGCTATCGGGTGCTGTCCCGTGAGGGGGACCCACTGCGCTCCGGCGAGGGCCCGGTCCCGTCCAACCACGACGGCATGACCGCGCTGCCCGGCCGCCGCGACGGCGCTCGCGTCGTACATCTGGTCCGCAACCACGAGAACCGGCCGACGGCGAGGATCCCCGTCCCGACCGTCGAGGGCCTCACCTACGACCCGGCCGGCAAGGGCGGCTGTACGGCCCTGACACTGGACACCGACGGCGACGTGCTCTCCGAGCGGGTCGCGATCGCCGGTACGGCCGTCAACTGCGCCGGCGGCCCGAGCCCCTGGGGGACCTGGCTGACCTGTGAGGAGACCGAGGACAAGGCCGGCACCAACGGCTACACCAAGGACCACGGGTTCATCTTCGAGGTCGACCCGGCGCACCCCCGGCGCACCGGTGCCGTACCGCTGACCGCGATGGGCCGCTTCCAGCACGAGGCGATCGCGATCGACCCGCACCGGGGGGTGGTGTACGAGACGGAGGACGCGTTCCTCAAGCCGTTCGGCCTCTTCTACCGCTTCCTGCCGAACAGGCCGCTCGGAGGCGTCGGATCGCTGCGCGCGGGCGGCAGACTCCAGGCGATGCGGGTGCCGGGCGTGCCCGACCTGTCCTCGATCCAGGAGACGGGCGCCACCTTCGACGGCATCGAGTGGGTGGACGTACCGGACCCGCTGGCCGCGCAGACGCCCACCCGCCTCCAGGACTACGGGCCGAAGGGCATCACCCACGCGCAGAAGCTGGAGGGCTGCTACTGGGGTGGCGCCTGCGTGTACTTCGTGTCGTCGTTCGCCATCGCCGCGGACGGTTCGGCCGCCGACCACTTCGGCCAGGTGTGGCGCTACGACCCGGCCCGCCGTCGGCTGACGCTGGTGATCGTCTTCGGCCCGGACACCGACGTGCAGCTCCCCGGCGAGTCCCCGGACAACATCTGCCTGGCACCCGGCGGCGGCCTCATGGTCTGCGAGGACGGCAACGGCGCCCAGCACGTCTTCGGCGTCACCAGGCAGGGCGAGGTCTACGCGATGGCCCGCGGCCGCCAGAACATCGGCACGCCGGAGGAACCGGAGTGGGGCGAGTTCGCGGGCGTCACCTTCTCCCCCGACGGCGGGACGATGTACGTCAACTGCTACACCCCGGGCACGACGTTCGCGGTGAGGGGGCCGTGGCGGGGGTAGCAGCACACCGTGACGACGGGGGGTGCCCCCATGACCGACGAGGACGCGCCGAACGGGACGGCCGGCCTGCGGGAGCTGCTGCGGCTGCCCGCGGGTGAACCGGTCGACCTGTCGGCGTACGACGCCGGGGGCACCCCCGGCGGCCCACCTGACAAGGCGGCCGGACGCGAGGCGACCGCCCGGACGGGCAAGCGCCTGGCCGAACTGCAGGAACGGCTGTGGGCGGCGGGCTCGGCCGGTGACCGCCGCCGGGTCCTCCTGGTGCTCCAGGGCATGGACACCAGCGGCAAGGGCGGCACGGTCAAGCACGTCATCGGCCGGCTCAACCCGGCCGGCTGTCGCATCAAGGCGTTCAAGGCGCCCACGCCGGAGGAGCGGGAGCACCCGTTCCTGTGGCGCATCCGCAAGGAACTCCCCCAGCCGGGCGAGCTCGGCATCTTCGACCGCTCGCACTATGAAGACGTCCTCATCGCCCGTGTCCACGGCCTCGCCCCGCCCGGGGAGGTCGGCCACCGCTACGGCGAGATCGACCACTTCGAACGGTCCCTCGCCGACGAGGGGATCACGCTGCTCAAGTGCTTCCTGCACATCTCCTACGACGAGCAGCGGCGCCGCCTGCTCAAGCGTCTCGACAACCCCCGCAAGCACTGGAAGTTCGACCCGGGCGACATCGACGAACGCGCCCGCCGGCCCGCGTACCGGGAGGCGTACGAGATCGCCATGGAGCGCTGCTCGACACCGGCCGCCCCCTGGTACCTGATCCCCGCCGACCACAAGTGGTACCGCAACTGGGCGGTCGGCACCCTCCTCCTCGAACACCTGGAGGAACTGGACCCGCGCTACCCGGAGGCCGGCTTCGACGTGGAGGCGTGCCGGGAACGGCTGCTGAAGGGCGGCTGAAGGGGTACTCGCCCGACATGACCGACTACCGGCACGTCAAGGGTTCGTACTGGCTTCAGACGGCTCCCGGGCCGTCGCGTCCCGTGCTGGCGGAGGACCTGAGGGTGGACGTGGCCGTGATCGGCGCCGGGATCGCGGGGCTGAGCACGGCGTGGGAGCTGGCCCGGGCGGGGCGTTCCGTGGCCGTGCTGGAGGCCGGACGGGTGGCCGCCGGGGTCACCGGGCACACCACCGCCAAGCTGACCGCGCTGCACACGCTGATCTACGACCGGCTGCGGCGCACCCGTGGCGCGGAAGGGGCGCGGCTGTACGCCCGCTCGCAGACGGAGGCGGTCGAGCACATCGCGGAGGTCGCGGACGAGCTCGGCGTCGACTGCGAATGGGAGCGCAGGAACGCCTACACCTACGTCCACGACCCGAGCCGGGTCGCGGAGGTACGGGCGGAGGCCGAGGCGGCACGGGAGGCGGGGCTGCCGGCGTCGTTCGTGACGGAGACCGGGCTGCCGTTCCCCGTGGCGGGCGCGGTACGGGTGGCCGGGCAGGCGCAGTTCCACCCGCGCAAGTACCTGCTCGCCCTCGCCGACGATCTGGCCGCGCGGGGTGCGCTGGTGTACGAGGACACCACCGTGGTGGGGCTGGACGAGGGCGAGCCGTGCCGGCTGGCGACGGACAGCGGGGCGACGGTGACCGCCCGGGACGTGGTCGTGGCCACGCACTACCCGATCTTCGACCGGGCCATGCTCTTCACCCGGCTCTCCCCGCGCCGCGAGCTGGTCGTCGCCGGCGCCCTGGACACGGAGTACGACCCGGACGGCATGTACATCACGCCGGAGCAGGGCACCCGCTCGGTACGGACCGCTCCCTACGGCGAGGACGGCCGACGGCTGCTCGTCGTCACCGGGGAGCACTTCACGCCCGGCACCGGCGACACCCCGGCCCGCTTCGAGCGGCTCGCGGACTGGGCCACCGAGCACTTCCCCGGCGTCGGCCTCACCCACGCCTGGGCCACGCAGGACAACGACTCCACCGACACCGTGCCCCTGGTCGGCCCGCTGCACCCCGGCACCCGGCACGCCTACGTCGCGACCGGCTTCGGTGGCTGGGGGATGAGCGGCGGGGTGATGGCGGGCCGCCTGCTCACCGCGCTGATCACGGGCGAGAAGTGCGCGTGGAGCGAGCTGTACGACCCGCGCCGTGTGCTGTCCGCCGTACGGGAGGCGCCGGCGTTCCTCAAGCACCAGGCACAGGTGGCCCGGCACTTCGTCGGCGACCGACTGCGTACGACTCCGGAGGTGGACGCCGTACCACCCGGCGAGGGCGCCGTCGTCCGCGTCCGCGGCAAGCACGCGGCCGTCTACCGCGACGAGGAGGGCGAGGTGCACGCCCTGTCCGCCCGCTGTACGCACATGGGCTGTCTGGTCGCCTTCAACGCCGCCGAGCGCGCCTGGGAGTGCCCGTGCCACGGCTCCCGCTTCGACACGGACGGCAAGGTGGTGCAGGGCCCGGCGACGAGCCCGCTGGAGCGGCGGGAGCCGTGAGCGCGGGGCTACCCGCGGTTCGCCGGTCCGGCCCGGTGACTCCGAGCGGGTGACCTGGCGGCGCCGAATGCCGGACGGATAAGACGGATAGCCATACTTTCGTACGGTGATCCCACTCGTACGACGCCTCATCGCCGTCTGCGCCCTCGGCGGCGCCGCGCTCACCGCCTGCGGCTCGGACATCGCCGCGGAGGCACCGCGCGCCCCGCGCACGGCCGCCCCCTCCCCCTCCCCCTCTCCGTCCCCCTCCGTCACCGTCCCCCGGCCTCCCACCCTGGCGCCGGGGCCCGCCGGCCTGATCCCCGTCTTCAAGAACGGGCCGCGGACACCGGACAAGGCCGTCGCCCTGACCTTCGACGCCGACATGACCGCGGCGCAGGGGCCCCGGGCGGCGGCGGGCGAGCACTTCGACAACCCGGAGTTGATCGCGGCGCTGCGGGAACTCCAGGTGCCGGCCACCGTGTTCATGACGGGACGCTGGGCCGAGCAGTACCCCGTCCAGGCCCGCTCCATCGGCCGGGACCCGCTCTTCGAGGTCGCCAACCACTCCTACAGCCATTACGCCTTCACGGGTGACTGCTACGGCCTGCCCACCGTCTCCGAGGACCGGATGCGGTCGGACGTGGAGCGGGCGTACACCGCCTTCCGCGCGGCCGGGGTGCCGGACGCGATGCCGTACTTCCGCTTTCCCGGCGGCTGTTACGACCAACGGGCGCTGCGTGCGCTGACCGGTACCGGGGTGACCGCGGTGCAGTGGGACGTGGTCGGCGGCGACGCCTTCGCCACCGACCCGGACGCGGTGGCACAGCAGGTGCTGGACGGGGTGCGGCCGGGGTCCGTGGTGGTCCTGCACTGCACCCGCAGCGCCGCCCCGGCGACCGAGCGGGCCGTGCGCACGATCGTGCCCGAGCTGCGGGCGCGGGGGTTCCGGTTCGTCAAGGTGTCCGAACTGATCGGGGCCTCGGGCGGGCGGCGCTGAGGCTCGTACGCTGGAGGTATGAGCGACGACAGCGACACCTCCTACTGCCTGATCGACGCGACGAGGCCCCCGAAGGCCGACGGGCCGCCGTACGCCGAGTGCGTGCTGTGCCGGAAGCCGACGGAGTACCCGGAGTCGTACAAGGGGATCACCCTGTGCCCGGTGTGCGAGTGGCAGGAGGCCCAGCGCACGGCCTGCTCAGGCTGATCTGCGGGAGCTGAGCGCGCACGCCGCGGCGCAGGCCGCCGTCCCGAGCAGGGCGGCCGCAACCGTGGGCAGCAGGGGCAGCGGGACCGTGCCCGAGCGCGAGCCGGTGACCAGGCCACTGACCGCCGCCTGCGCGGGGGAGCCCGACACCACCAGCGTCAGCAGGGCCGCGAGCAGCAGCGCAGGGACCGCCCGGCCGGGCGAGCGCAGCACCGGCCAGGCGGTCAGCGCGCCGACCGCTGTGCCGAGCAGCGCGCAGGTCAGGGCGGCGAGCAGACCGGCGCCGCCGGCTTCGAGGGGCGGGACGCGCCGCTGGTGGTCGGCGCTGACCCAGTCGCTGATCGATGTCACCACGACCGTCGCGACCGCGCCGAGCAGCGCCGCCGCGCCCGCCGCCACCAGCAGGGCGGCCAGGTGCGCCCGCGCGGGCCCCGCCGCCGCGGCGACCACGGCCCGGGCGGCGGGCGGCTCGCCCGTGACACAGATCCGCACCAGCCAGGCCGCTACGGGCAGCACGGCGGCGGCCGAGTAGCCCAGCGAGTCGAGCACCGGCTGCCCGCCCTGCACCCCCACGGCCAGGAATGCCGCGTACAGGATGACGGGCGGCAACCACCGCTGCGAACGCACGAGCAGGGCGGCCTGGTAACGGAGGAGTGCGGTCATCTGCGGCTCTCGTCGGAGGTGGGGGCGGAGGGGGCGGACGTGGGTGCGGGGCGGGACGGGTCGGGGGTGGTCATCCGGCCTCCCCGTCGTCGGCGGCGGCGGCCGGGCCGACGCCGATCACGTGCCACGGGGGGTGGGCGGTGAGAAGGGTGCGCAGAACGATGTCCGAGTGGGAGGCGGGGACGGTGAGACGGTGCGTACCCGGTGTCGGCTCCTCGGCGGCGCTGATCCACCGGGCCGCCTCGGCGGGCGGCGGGCCGGCGACCGGCGCCCGCGCCTCGACCAGCACCTGGGGGCCGGCCGGCGCGGTCCGCGGTCCCTCCTCCGCGCGGCGCACGACGGTGCCCTCGCGCACGGCGTATGTCGCGTCCGCGGCGCCTGCCAGGCGACGCGGGTCGTGGTCGACGAAGACGACGGCGCCGCCGGCCGCGGTGCGTTCGGCGACCGCACGTTCCAGCTCGGCCCGCGCATCCTCGTCCAGGCCGGTCCAGGCCTCGTCGAGGACCAGCAACTCCGAGTCGGCCAGGAGGGCTTGGGCGACCGCGACCTTCTGGCTGCTGCCCTTCGAGAGCTGGGCCATGGGGGTGCGGGCGTACGCCGCGGCCCCGAAGCGCTCCAGCCAGTCGCCCGCGGCGCGCTCGGCGGTCGGGCGGGCCAGACCGTGGACCGTGCCGAGGTGGGTGAGGTAGCCGAGGGGGGTGAAGGGCAGGGCGGAGGGGAAGCGCTCGGGGACGTACGCGGTTCGGGGGCGGCCGGTGATGCGGCCCTCCGTGGGGGCGTCGATGCCGGCGAGCAGGCGGAGAAGGGTGGACTTGCCGGTGCCGTTCGTGCCTTCCACGCGGATGAGGGTGCCCGGGGCGACGGTCAGGTCGACGCCGCGTAACACCCAGGGGCCGCGGAGGGCATATCGCCGGCCCACGTTGTCCAGCCGAAGATCGCGATGCATGGAGTCATCATCTCCCGGTGGGTCAAGTACTCTGCGCCCGTGAGTGAGAGTCCCTTCCAGTCCGAAGTCAGTGTCCGTGACGAGGCACCGCAGTTCGTCCTGCCCCTGGTGGTCCGGATCGAGCGGGGTGCCCCTCCGGCCCGCACCGACGCCCTGGAGACCGCCGCCCGTGCCGTGCTGGTGATGCTGAGCGACGAGCGGTCGATCGGCGACGGCGAGTGGGCGCAGGCCGTGCGGGACTGGCAGGACGCGCGGATCAGGAAGGTCGTACGGCGGGCCCGGGGCGCCGAGTGGCGGCGGGCCGAGGCGTTGCCCGGGATCACGGTCACGGGGAAGGCGGCCGACGTGCGGGTGTTCCCGCCCGTCCCGTTGGACGGGTGGCCGAAGGACCTGGCGCGGCTCCAGGTGTCCGGGACCGACCTCGACGATCCCGAGCCTCCGGCGGCGGCGGACCCGGGCACACCGGTGCTGTGGATGAGTCCGGACCTCGACATGTCGGCCGGTAAGGCGATGGCGCAGGCCGGGCACGGTGCCCAACTCGCGTGGTGGGAGCTGTCGGAGACGGAGCGGACGGCCTGGCGGGACGCGGGGTTCCCGCTCGCGGTGCTCACCGCCGCCCCGGACCGGTGGGCCGGACTCACCGGCAGCGGGCTGCCGGTGGTGCGGGACGCGGGCTTCACCGAGATCGCGCCGGGCAGTTGCACGGTGGTCGCGGACCATCCGGCGCTGCGGTAGGGCGGTCGTACGGCGGTGACGTCGTCCGGCGCCGCGGCAGCGCGCCGTGGACCGGCATCAGGGGCCGGGTCCGGGGTCCGGTTCGACGGCGGAGGACAGGCCGGCCCGGGCGGCCTCCAGCTGCGCGGCGAAGGCGATGCCGAGGAAGAGCGCCACGCCCGTGAGGTTGGCCCACAGCAGCAGCGCGACGAACGCGGTGAGGGGCCCGTACACGGCTCCGAAGGAACCGCTTTTGGCGACGTACAGCGTCAGCAGCCAGGTGGCGCCGACCCACAGCACCAGGTGGACGGCGGAGCCGAACGCGAGCCAGGTGTAACCGGGTTGGTCCCGGCGCGGTGACCAGCGGAAGACGACGGCGGAGGCGACCCAGGCGAGGGCCGTGCCCAGCGGGATCCGCAGGGCGCCCCACCACGCCGGCACGTCGGCCCAGCCGAAGGCCTCGGCCGTCGAGCGGCCGACGGCCTCACCCGCCACGAGGACGAGGAAACCCAGCACCATGGGAAGACCCGCGGCGAAGGCGAGCACCAGGGCGCGGCCGTACTTGCGAGGGAAGGGCCGGTCGCGTTCGATGCCGTAGATCCGGTTGGCGCCTCGTTCCACCTGGCCCATGGCCGAGGCCAGGTTGAGGACCGAGAAGGCGAGGCCGAGCCAGAGCGCGACGGTGCTCCAGACGTCGGAGTGGGCGGTGCGACGCGTACCGCGCAGCGCCTCCCCGACCACGTCCGCGCTGGCGCCCGGCACGATCCTGCCCAGGGTCAGCTCGATGATCCGTCCGACGCTCTCGGTGTGCGCGGCGGTGGCGACGCCGACGAGGGCGATCGTGAACGGCACCATGCCCAGCACGACCTGGAAGCCGAGGGCGCGTGCGTTGGTGAAGCCGTCCGCGTACCGGAACCGCGAGAACGCGTCGACCAGCAGCCGCAGTCCTCCGTAGCGCCGCAGCGCGGTGAGGGCTTCGTCGCCGGAGAGCTCTTCCCCGATCATGTCCCGCGTCTGCGGAACGTGTACGGCCGTCCCCATGGTCTGCGTCCTCCCCCGCGTGTCGGGCCGACGGCGAGCGCACCCACCGAGGCACCCGCCGGTCGCGGGTCCCGGCATACCGTGTCCCCGGCCCCCGGTGATTCAGGCCCCCGGCGCGCCGCCCCACCACAACCCGCCCGGCCCATCCCGCCACCGGCGTGGCGGGGAGCGTCCGGTGTCTGGTGCGTCTCAGCGGTGGGGGTCGCGGGGTGGATCCGGGGATCATGGGGCTACGGTGTGAGCGGCAACGCACTGACCACGCAGGGCCGTTCGCTTCCCGGGAGTCGCCATGTCACTGGACCGTCCGCTGATCAACAGCCATGTGCCGCACTCCGCGCGCATCTGGAACTACTGGCTGGGCGGGAAGGACTGCTACGAGATCGACCGTCAGGTCGGCGACCAGATACGGGAGTTGAACCCGGAGATCGTCGACATCGCGCGCGCCCAGCGGGCGTTCCTGAAGCGTGCGGTGACGCATCTGACGACGGAGGCCGGGATCCGGCAGTTCCTCGACGTCGGCACCGGCCTGCCCACCTTCGACAACACGCACGAGGTCGCCCAGCGCATCGCCCCGGAAGCGCGGATCGTGTACGTGGACCACGACCCGGTGGTGCTCCAGCACGCCCACACCCTGCTCACCAGCACCTCCGAGGGCGCCACCGCCTACATCGACGCCGACCTGCGCCAACCGGAGACCATCCTGAGCGGCGCCGGGAACACGCTGGACTTCGACCGGCCCGTCGCGCTCATGCTGCTCGGCATCGCCGCCCACGTGCCCGACGAGATCGCCTACGCGGCCGTGGAGCGCCTCAAGGACGCGCTGCCCGTGGGGAGTTACCTCGTGTTCTGCGACAGCACCGAGGTGTTCCACCCGGTGGAGATGCGCGCGATGGTCCAACGCTGGAACGAGGCGAGCGACAACCCCCGCGTCAACCGCACCCCCGAGCAACTGACCGGGTTCTTCGAGGGTTTCGAGCTGCTGGAGCCGGGCCTGGTCCCGGTCGCCGAGTGGCGCGCCGACCCGGCCGCCACCGGCGGACGCGGGGACGTGGACAGCTTCGGCGGGGTGGCCCGCAAGGTGTGACCTCCGGACCTGACATATGTGTTCCCTTTGAACACCTGGGGGCTCCCGTACGTATCTGCGGGCAGCTGCTGAAGCCGCCGGCCGAACCTCAAATGTTGCTCTGAAGGTGCCCGGCAGGCGGTTCGGTCCCGGTGGGCGGGGCCATACCCCCGTCACAAAGGGAGGGGACCATGAAGCGACTGGGGACGGGAATCGGCTGGCGGCCGGAGATCGCGGACGCCGTGGAACGGATGCCGGGCATCGACTGGGTCGAGGTCGTCGCGGAGAACGTGTGCCCGGGCCACCTCCCGGACTCGCTGCTCCGGCTGCGCGAGCGCGGGGCCACCGTGGTCCCCCACGGTGTCGCGCTGGGCCTCGGGGGCGCGGAGCGGCCTGACGAGGGGCGGCTGACCGCCCTCGCCGAGCGGGCCGAGGCGCTGGGCGCGCCACTGGTCACGGAGCACATCGCGTTCGTCCGGGCGGGCGGCCCGCTGACCGCCTCCCCGCGCCTGGAGGCCGGCCATCTGCTGCCCGTGCCGCGCACCCGGGACGCCCTAGACGTGCTGTGCGAGAACATCCGGATCGCGCAGGACGCCCTGCCCGTGCCGCTCGCCGTCGAGAACATCGCCGCGCTGATCTCCTGGCCGGGCGAGGAGATGACCGAGGGACAGTTCCTCTACGAGCTGGCCGACCGGACGGGGGTGCGGCTGCTGATCGACGTGGCGAACCTCCACACCAACCACGTCAACCGCGCCGAGGACCCCGCGAAGGCGCTCGCCGAGCTGCCGCTGGAGGCCATCGCCTACGTCCATGTCGCCGGCGGCTTCGAGCGGGACGGTGTCTGGCACGACAGCCACGCCCACCCGGTCCCTCAGCCGGTCCTGGACGTCCTGACCGACCTGGCGTCCCGCGTCTCCCCGCCCGGCGTCCTCCTGGAACGCGACGAGAACTTCCCCGAGCCGCGGGAACTGGAGCAGGAGCTGGACGCCATTCGGGACGCGGTGTCCAGGGGGCGGACGGAAGCGAGGAGGGCGGGAGCGGAGGAGAGGGCGGGGGCCTGGGAGAAGGGGGCAGGCGGGGAGACGGTCGGGACGGAGGTCGCGGAGGCAGCGACCGGGACCACGGGGGCCACCGGGACCGCGGGGACGGCGAGGACGGCGAGGACGGCGGAGACGGCGGGCACCGCGGAGACGGTCGGGACGGAGGTCGCGGAGGCGGCGGCAGCAACCGGGACCACGGGAGCCACCGGGACCACGGGAGCCACCGGGACCGCGGGGACGGCGGGCACCGCAGAGACGGCGGCAACTGCCAGGACCGCGGAAGCCGGTCAGGCGGCGGGAGCCACACAGGCCGCGGAAGCCACGCAGGCCGCGAGAGCCGGGCAGGCCGCCGCAGCCACGCAGACCGAAGCCGGGCAGGCCGCGGAAGCCACGCCAGCCGCCGCAGCCACGCCAGCCGCCGCAGCCACACAGACCGCGGAAACCGGGCAGGCCGCCGCAGCCACGCCAGCCGCCGCAGCCACGCAGACCGCGGAAGCCGGGCAGGCCGCGGGAGTCGCGGAGGTGCAGCGGGGGGCTGTGGCGGGCGGTGTGTCGAGCCGGGAACTCCGGGCGTTCGACGACCGCTCGGCTCCCGGGCACCCGGCGGACGGCACTGATCCCGCGCGCCAGCGGCTCGGTCTCGCGCAGGCCGCGTTGTTGTCCGCGCTGGTCGCCGGGACGCCCGTGCCGGAGGGGTTCGACCGGGCGCGGCTGGCGGTGCAGGCACGGGCGTTGGCGGGGAAGCGGGCGGACGTCGTGGCGAAGGTGGCGCCGGAGCTGCCGGAGATCCTGGGCGACGGATACCGGCCGACTTTCCTCGCGTACGCCCACCGGCACGCGATGACCGGCGGTTACCGGCAGGACGCCCTGGACTTCGCCGAGCGGACGCTGCGTGACGGGCGGCTGCCGGAGGGCAGGGTCCGGCGCGAGCTGTGGGAGTGGTGGACGGAGCGGTCGGGTCCCGCGCCGCACGCGCCGCGACCGGCGGCCCGTCTCGCCCGGGCCACCCGGCGGGTCCTGCTGCGGAGGTGACCGGACTCGGCGACGCGTTCGTCCACCGTCCGGTGTGCTCGGGTTAACACGGCGGCCACCTGCCGGCCGGCCCGCGCCCGGTTCGGCCGCGTTGCCCCCGTTTGCCGCCCGCCCCCACCCCCCTGTTCGCCCCGAATCCCCACATAAACAACGCTTCGCCCCCGTACGGAAGTTGGCGTAAACCCCGCAGTAATATGCCAACGCCGCACCCGAAGCGCACTAGCGTGCGGTGCCGCGAGCAGGAGGCACCATGCGACCCCGACCCCCCGTCCGAGGCCGAGGCATCTTCAGTGGCACCGGACTCATCATCGCCGGCATGGCGGCGACCCTCGCCGCCCTGGCCTTCCCGATCTGGTCGTACGGCGACCGCCCGGGCACGGACGTCGACGTACTGAACGCGCAGACCGTGGCGACGCAGTACGGGCCGATGTCCGCGCTCGACCAGGACTTCATCACCAAGGTGCGGCTGGCCGGGCTCTGGGAGCTGCCCGCCGGCCGGCAGGCGCAGCAGAAGGGCACCACCGAGGCCGTACGCATCGCCGGGCAGCACCTCGTCGAGGGGCACACGTTCCTGGACGAGCGCGTGCGCAACGTCGCCTCACGGCTCGGGCTGACACTGCCCGACGAACCCAACGAGCAGCAGCGGGGCTGGCTGCGGGAGCTCGACGCGGCGCAGGGCGTGGACTACGACCGCGCCTTCGCCAACATCCTGCGGCTGGCCCACGGCCGGGTGTTCTCGGTCGTCGCCCAGGTGCGGGCGAGCACCCAGAACTCGCTGGTGCGCGACCTCGCCGACGACGCCAACACGACCGTGCTGGACCACATCAAGGTCCTGGAGGCCACCGGGTACGTCGACTACGGCGCCCTGGCCCGCGATCTGGCCGCGCCGAGCACGCCGACGGCCGCCGACTCCCCCGCACCGCCCGGCTTCGGGGCGAACCCCGGCGAGATGGTGCCGGTGACGCCGGCCCCGGCGGGGTCCGTGTCACCGACCTACACGCTTCCGCCGGCCGCGTCCGGGCCGCCGCCGAGCTGACCCGCCCCGCGGAACGTCACATCACATACCGGCAACGCTCCGTCCGGATTGTGAACAACGCATGGCGCTCACATGGGTTCTTGACATAGAAACACGGCATGTTCTGGGTCCTTCTCCTGCTGCTTGCCTGGGCCGTCGCGGGCACGGCGTCTACGCGGCTGTGCCTGGCCGCCGTACGCGCGGCGACCGTCGACGAGAGCACGGGCCCGGCCCACGACCTGACGCTGTATGAGGCGGCCTTCCTGTCCGGCGGCCCCGCGCGGGTCGCCGAGCTGACGCTGGTGTCCATGGCGCGGCAGTGCCGGCTGCTGCTCGCCCACACCGGGTGGGCGACCGTCGTGGACCCACGCGGCCAGGACGACATGGAGCGGTCGGTCATCGGGGCCATCGGCCCGGAGGGACAGTCCCGCATCGCGCCGGTGCGGGCCGCCGCGGCCGCCGCCGACGCGGTGCGCGGCCTCGCCGACCGGCTCGTGAGCGCCGGCCTCGCCGTGCCCGACGGGGCGCGTACGACGGTCGGGGCCGGGGTGCGCCAGGTGCGGCTCGCCGCGGTGGTGGTCCTCGCGCTGGGCGCGGCCGCGCTGCTGGCGCCCGTTCCGTCCGACATGCCGCGCGACCTGATCGCCGTCTGGTTCGCACTGCCCCTCGCGCTCACCCTGAGCTGCCTGGCGATCACGCGGGTTGAGGTGCACCCGTACTCGCGCTGGGCCTCCCCCGCCGGACAGCGGCTGCTGGGCGCCCTGTCCCGGCGCACCGAGGGCGCCGGGGACGACCGTGGGTTCCTCACCTCCGTCGCCGTACGGGGTGTCCGCGCGATCGGCGAGCCGAACCTGCGGGCGGCGTTCGCACACCGCGAGTACCCCGAGCCGCGCGACTGACGGACCGCGGGGGGCGCACAGGGGCATTGGCGCCGACACCCGCGGGCGGTGCTTGCCTTCCCCGGCGGGCGAGCCAACCATCCCTTCTGTCGCCGCCGTGCATCGAAGGGATACGCGATGAGAGCTGCCGCCCTCTACTCGGCCGCCGGGTCCTTGCTCCTCACGACCCTCACCACCGCCCCGGCGGGCGGTGCGCCCGGCTCCACCGGCGTTCCCAGCGCGGCGGCCGAGCGGCACGGCACCGCGGTCGCCGCGGCGCGCGCCGAGGAGGAGGGGATCGACTTCGGCACGTGCGCCGAGGAGCCCGAGGCGTCGGACGGCATGCGGTGCGGCACGGTGACCGTCCCGCTCGACTACGCGCGCCCGGACGGCAAGCAGATCAAGCTCACCGTCAGCCGCGTCGAGGCGACCCACGGCGACCCCCACAACAGCAAGCGGCGCGTGCCCAGGCAGGGTGCCCTGGTGTACAACCCGGGCGGGCCGGGCGCCTCGGGGATGCTCTTCCCGCTGGCCGGGCGGCTTCCCCAGTGGAGGCGCGTCGCCGCCGCGTACGACCTGGTCGGCTACGCCCCGCGCGGGGTGGGCCGCTCCGCGCCCCTGTCCTGCCAGGAGCCCCGGCACTTCTTCAAGGGGCCCGCGCAGGCCCCGACGTACCCCTCGGAGCCGTACAAGAGGGAGCGCGTCGCGGAGGCGAAGGCGTACGCACGCGGCTGCGCGGAGCGGGCGGGCGACGCGCTGCGGCACTACACCTCCCTCAACAACGCCCGGGACCTCGATGTGCTGCGCGCCGCGCTCGGTGAGGACCGGCTGACCTTCGTGGGCTCGTCGTACGGCACGTACTTCGGGGCGCTGTACGCGGCGCTGTTCCCCTCCCATGTGCGGCGGATGGTGTTCGACTCGGCGGTGAACCCGGACCCGGCGCGTGTCTGGTACCGCAACAACCTCGACCAGTCGGTCGCGTTCGAGGACCGCTGGGCGGACTTCCGGGAGTGGGTCGCCCGGCACGACGCCGTGTACGGGCTGGGTGACACCCCCGAGGAGGTGCTGCTGAGCTACGAGCGGGCACGGGCGCGGCTCGCTCGGAGGCCGGCGGGCGGGAAGGTCGGGCCCCGACAGCTGCAGGACGCGTTCCTCCAGGCCGGGTACTACGACTTCTACTGGCCGCACCGCGCGCGGGCGCTGTCGGCGTACCTGAAGGGCGATCCGCAGCCGCTGGTCGAGCAGGCGGCGCCGGTCACGGAGGCGGCCGCCGAGGCGGAGAACACGAGGGCGGTCTACACGGCCGTGGAGTGCAATGACGCGCCCTGGCCGACGGACTTCTCCGTGTGGGACCGCGACAACACGCGGCTCGCGCGGGTGGCGCCCTTCGAGACGTGGGACAACGCGTGGACCAATCTGCCGTGTGCGTACTGGCCCGCTCCGCGGCGGGAACCGCTGGACGTGCGGACCGGGCCCGGGGAGGTCCCGGGCACGCTGATCGTGGCGGCGGAGCGGGACGCGGCCACGCCGTACACCGGGGCGCTGGAGTTGCGGCGGCGGCTGTCGGGGGCGGTGCTGGTGACGGAGCGGGACGCCGGTACGCACGGGGTTGTGGGCGGACGCAACGCGTGTGTCAACGGGTATGTGGAGGCGTACCTGTTGGAGGGGCGGCTTCCGGCTCGGCACGCGGCGTGCGCTGCGCGTGCGGAGCCGGATACGTCGTGACGAGGCTGTGGGGAACCGCGGGCCGTGTATGGCTGGTCGCGCAGTTCCCCGCGCCCCTTGGGGCGTTCAGGCCAGGCCCGCTACCAGTTCCGTGATGTCCTTGCGGCGGCCCGTGTAGAAGGGGACCTCCTCGCGGACGTGCATGCGGGCCTCCGAGGCGCGGAGGTGGCGCATGAGGTCGACGATGCGGTAGAGCTCGTCGGCCTCGAAGGCGAGGATCCACTCGTAGTCGCCGAGGGAGAAGGAGGCGACCGTGTTGGCGCGGACGTCGGGGTAGCCGCGGGCCATCTTGCCGTGGTCGGCCAGCATGCGGCGGCGGTCCTCGTCGGGCAGGAGGTACCAGTCGTAGGAGCGCACGAAGGGGTAGACGCTGACGTAGTTGCGGGGCGTCTCGTCGGCGAGGAACGCCGGGATGTGCGAACGGTTGAACTCGGCGGGGCGGTGCAGCGCCATGTTCGACCAGACGGGGGTGAGCGCGCGGCCCAGCTTCGTGCGGCGGAAGAGGTTGTACGCCTCCTGGAGCTGGTCGCTGGTCTCGGCGTGCCACCAGATCATGAGGTCGGCGTCGGCCCGCAGACCCGACACGTCGTAGGTGCCGCGGATCGTCACGTCCTTCGCGGCGAGCTGGTCGAACAGCTCCTGGACCTCGTCGGCGTAACCGGCGCGGTCCTCGGGCAGCGCGTCCTTCAGCTTGAAGACCGACCACAGCGTGTAGCGGATGACCTCGTTGAGGTCCTTGGCCAGCTTGCCCTTGTTCGGGACCCTGCCGGACTCGGTGGTGGGGGCGTCGTCACTCATGGTTCTCATTCTCCCGCGCCGCCGTGGAGGCTCTGCACCGGGTGCGCGGTGAGCTCCTGCACAGCGCGCAGGTCGCCGTGGATCTGGTCCACCGCCGCGTGGGCGCTCGCGATGCACCCCGGGATGCCGACGCCGTCGTACTGGGCGCCGCACACCGCGAGGCCGGGAAGCCCCGCGAGGTGCTCACGGACGCGGGCCACGCGCGCGTGGTGGCCGACCGGGTACTGGGGCAGGCCGTCGGTCCAGCGGACGACGCGGGTCTCCAGGGGCGTGGCGTCCAGGCCGGTCGCCTCGCGCAGGTCGTGCCGGGAGACGTCGACGAGGTCGGCGTCCTCGCGCTGGAGGACCTCCGTCTCGCCGTACCGTCCGACGGAGGTGCGCAGGACCATCACGTCCGGGTTCTCCTCGGCGATCCAGCCCCATTTCTGGGAGGCGAAGGTCGACGCCTTGATGGTGCGGCCGTCGACGGGCGGGACCAGGAAGCCGCTGCCCTCGGGGAGGCGGATGTCGGCGCGCCGGTAGGCGAGGGTGACCAGGGCCATCGAGGCGTACTCGACGGCGGACAGCTCGGCGGCGGCGGCCGGGGCCTCGGGGCGCAGCAGGGCGGCGGCGGCCGGGGCGGGGACGGCGACCACGACGGCGGCGGCGTGCAGGACGCGGTCGCCCGCGACGATCCGCCAGCCCGCGGCGGCCTCCCGGCGCAGTTCGGTCACCGGCGTGTTCGTGAGGATCTCGCCGCCCCGCGCGCGGACCGATTCCGCCACGGCGAGCGGCAGCCGGCCCACGCCTCCCTCGATGCCCATGAAGACCGGGCCGGTCTGCTGGTTGGCCGCGGCCTTGGCCTGGATCTCGCGGACCGCCTCCGTCAGGGAGGTGTGCGTACGGGCGGCCTGGTAGAGCTGGGGGACGGCGGAGCGCATCGAGATCCGGTACGCGTCGCCCGCGTAGACGCCGCCGAGCAGGGGTTCGACGAGCCGGTCGACGACCTCGCGGCCGAGCCGGGCCGCCACGTACTCCCCCACGGCCACGTCGTCGCCGACCTCCGTGCGGGGCAGGTCGGCGTCGCGCTCGATGCGGGCGAGGCCCTCGTCGGACAGGACGCCGGTCAGGGCGGCGGCGCTGCCGGGAACGCCCATGACGTGGCCTTTGGGCATGGGGCGCAGGGCGCCGCGGGTCCAGATCGAGGCGGTGGCGGTGGCCGGCGGCTGGAGGGCGGCGTCGAGGCCCACCTCGCGCGCGAGGGCCACGGCCTCGGGGCGGCGGGCCAGCATCGACTCGGCTCCCAGGTCGACCCGGACGCCCGCGATCTCGCCGGGAAGCAGCTTGCCGCCGACCCGGTCGGACGCCTCCAGGACGGTCACCCGCGTGCCGTGCCCCAGCAGGCGATGGGCCGCGGCCAGGCCCGCCACACCGGCTCCGACAACGACGACATGCCCCGTGCCCGTACCCGTTGCGCTCATGTCCCCACTCTCTCAGACCTCACTGACAGCCCCTCGCCGCCCCGGACTTCCGTCAGCACGCCCCGGGCTGTCGTCAGCACGCCCCGGGCTGTCGTCAGCACGCCCCGGGCTGTCGTCAGCACGCCCCGGGCTGTCGTCAGCACGCCCCGGTCCGGCGTCGAAGGAGTGTCAGTCGTCACGACCCTCGGGGGTACACCACATGCGCACACGACGTTCCGCACGGCCGGGCACGGCCCTGGCCGGGCTCCTGCTCGCCGCCGCCCTCGCCGTCACCGGCTGCAGTGCGGCGGACGACTCCGGCGCGTCCGCCTCGGCCGCCGACGACCGGGCCGGGGCCGCCGCCCCGGAGGTCGCCGGGAACGGTGCCGGCGGCGAAAAGGCGGCCGCCGGAAGGACCGACGGCGGCAAGAGCGGCACCGCCACCGCGCCCACCAAGATCACTGCCAACCGGATCATCCGCACGGCTTCCCTGACCGTACAGGTCAAGGACGTGCCGAAGGCCCTCGACCGGGCCCGCACCACCGCCGAGAACGCGGGCGGCTATGTCGGCGACGAGACCACCACCCGGGACGACGCGGGCGACGAACGCACGCGCGTGGTTCTGCGCGTGCCCACCGAGAAGTACGACGAGGTCCTCACCGATCTCCAGGGCGCGGGCAAGCTCCTCGACCGCACGGCGAAGGCGCAGGACGTCACCGACCAGGTCGTCGACGTGGAGAGCCGCATCGCCTCGCAGCGGGCCAGCGTGGCCCGGGTGCGCGAGCTGATGGACCGGGCCACCAGGCTCAGCGACGTCGTCGAGCTGGAGGGCGAGTTGAGCCGCCGTCAGTCCGACCTGGAGGCGCTCCTCGCCCAGCAGTCCTCCCTGAAGGACCGCACGAGCATGGCCACCATCACCCTCTCCCTGGCGCAGAAGCCGGTGGTGAAGGCCGCCGAGGACGACGACCCCGGGTTCATGGACGCGCTGGAGGGCGGCTGGGACGCGTTCGTCACCATGCTGCGCTGGCTGGCGATGACGCTGGGCGCGGTCCTGCCGTTCGCCGCCCTGGCGGCCCTGATCCTGCTGGTGTGGCTGCGCGTGGTGAAGCCTCGGCGCACCCCGCGTCCGGCCGCCCCGCCCGTCGCGAGCACCCTGGGTCCGCTGCCCCACGCGCGGCCCGCCCCGCAGCCCGCGCGCGGGGAGGCGGAACAGGAAGGCGAGCAGGAAGGCGAGCAGGGAGGCGAGCAGGGAGGTCCGCGTGGCTGATGCGCCGGGCTGATGCGCGGCACTGATGCGCGGGACTGAAATGCCCCAGGCCCGTAGCGTG
The DNA here is from genome assembly GCF_000720255.1 of Streptomyces griseus subsp. griseus. GTDB lineage: Bacteria > Actinomycetota > Actinomycetes > Streptomycetales > Streptomycetaceae > Streptomyces > Streptomyces griseus_I. The sequence continues at coordinate 236,091 of NZ_JOJE01000005.1, forward strand.
TTCGCATGAGCATGAGTGGTGCGAACCGTGTGGACACCGGGGTGGAACGGCTGGTCGTGATCGGCGGTGACGCCGCGGGCATGTCCGCGGCGTCGCAGGCCCGCCGGATGAAAGGCTCCGACGAACTGGAGATCGTGGCCTTCGAGCGCGGTCACTTCTCGTCGTTCTCCGCCTGCGGCATCCCGTACTGGGTGGGCGGCGACGTCCCCGAGCGGGACCGGCTGATCGCCCGCACTCCCGAGGAGCACCGGGCGCGCGACATCGACCTGCGCATGCGCACGGAGGTCGTGGAGATAGACGTGGCCGGGCGTCGGGTACGCGCGCGTGACGTCGATTCCGGCGCCGAGTCCTGGACGTCGTACGACAGGCTCGTGATCGCCACGGGCGCCCGGCCCATCCGGCCGGACCTGCCGGGCATGGACGCGGCCGGGGTGCACGGGGTGCAGACCCTCGATGACGGCCAGGCGCTGCTCGACACACTGGCACACGCGCGTGGCCGACGGGCGGTCGTCGTGGGCGCCGGCTACATCGGTGTGGAGATGGCCGAGGCGCTGATCAACCGCGGCTACGAGGTGACGGTCGTCAACCGGGGCAGCGAACCCATGTCGACCCTCGACCCCGACATGGGCCGCCTCGTCCACGAGGCCATGGAGGGCCTGGGCATCACCATGGTCGACGACTCCACGGTCACCAAGCTGCTCACCGGTGAGGACGGCTGGGTGCGGGCGGTGGCCACCGAGGACGCCGAGTACCCGGCGGACGTGGTGGTGCTCGGCATCGGCGTCCGCCCCGAGACCACGCTCGCCGAGGCCGCGGGTCTGCCCCTCGGCGCCCACGGCGGGCTCCTCACCGACCTGTCGATGCGCGTCCGCGGGCCCCTTGCCGACGGGGCCATCTGGGCGGGCGGCGACTGCGTCGAGGTCCTCGACCTGGTCTCCGGCCAGGAGCGCCACATCCCTCTCGGGACGCACGCCAACAAGCACGGGCAGGTCATCGGCACCAATGTCGGCGGCGGCTACGCCACTTTCCCCGGCGTCGTCGGCACCGCCGTGAGCAAGGTCTGCGACCTGGAGATCGCCCGCACCGGCCTCCGCGAGAAGGACGCCCGCCGCGCCGGTCTCCAGTTCGAAACCGTCACCATCGAGTCCACCAGCCGCGCCGGCTACTACCCCGGCGCCTCCCCCATGACCGTGAAAATGCTCGCCGAACGCCGAACCGGCCGCCTCCTCGGCGTCCAGATCGTCGGCCGGGAGGGCGCGGGCAAGCGCGTCGACGTCGCGGCGGTGGCCCTGACGGCGGGGATGACGGTCGAGCAGATGACGGCCCTGGACCTCGGCTACGCCCCTCCGTTCTCCCCGGTGTGGGACCCGATCCTGGTAGCCGCGAGAAAGGCGGCAGCGAAGGTGCGGAACGTGTAGCAGGCGCCAGGGAAACCCACCCGAGGGGCGCGGGAACCGCGCGACAAGCCACAGTCGACCCGCGCCCCCCGCGACGGGCTAAGCCGTCCCGGTGAGCCGCGGCAAAGAAGTCACCGACGGACCGCTCGAAGCGGCCGGCGCGGCAGCGGGCTGCTCACCCGACCCCCCGGAGGGCCGCGCATGAGCCGCCGCGGCCCGAGCCGACCTCAACCGGTGGCTCACCGCCTCGTCCAGCGTCACCGGCCGCTGCATCTGTGAAGCGAGCCGCCCCGCCTCCTGGCCCAGCCGCGCCACGTCCTCCCACGGCAGTCGCACCACGAGGGAGAGCTCAGCCTCGCCGTCGGGCAGGGCGTGCATCGGAGGAGTAACTCGGTCGTTCATCGCCTGTCCTCACGTCGTCCCCGCGATACGCCTTCCCCGCGCCGCGGGCGGTTGCCGACTCATACGCACACCGGGACGGCCGCGTTCACAGGTTTCTTCGAAGCCGTCCCCTCACGCCGGTACCACGACTGATCGCCATGACCCGCATGCGGCTCGGCATCCCGGTTGTCCGCCGCCCGGACGACCTGAACGTACGGCACGTCAGGGAACCCGCATTCGATCCGCAGGCAAGCGCACCCAGCCGACTTCACCGCCGGCCTCCCACTTGACCCGTGTCATCCGTGGGAAATAAAGAAGATCCTTTACCGGCGCCATGTGATCGAAAGACGCGCCCCGCCCACAGCCTGATCTTGAATCAGGAACGATCGACTCACCGGAATCAAAAATTCAGCCCGCGTACTCGTAATTTTCAGCCTTAGAACCTTCTTGCGAGGCCGGGCAGTGGCTTGGTAGCGTCGGTCGCGTCTACGGGGGACTGGGGAAGATTCATGGATTTTCGAGTTCTGGGCCCTTTGGCTGTAATGACGGGGCAACTGAACATCGCGCCGACCGCACCCAAACCACGACAGGTCCTGGCCTTACTGATCTTTCGCCGAAATGCCACGGTTCAAACCTCCGAAATTCTCGATGAATTATGGGAGGGTGGGCCACCGGCGAGCGCCATGACCACCATGCAAACGTACGTCTACAAGCTCCGCAAAATGCTGATCAGGCACAGCGCTGCCGACATGCTGTTCACGCGGCCGGGAGGCTACACGCTCTCCATTCCGGACTCCGCGATCGACCTTCATCGGTTCGAGCAGAATGCGAGGAAGGGAAACGATTTACTCCTGGGTGGTGATCCGGAGCGTGCGCGCGAGGCGCTGTGTCAGGCCCTGTCGCAGTGGCACGGCCCGGTCCTCGCCGACCTGACGCCCGGCAGACGGTTGTCGTCCTACGTCACCCGTCTCGAGGAACTGCGGGTCCGCACCCTGGAGCAGCGCATCGAGGCCGACCTGCTGCTGGGCCATCACCGGGAGCTCATCAGCGAGCTGAAATCCCTTGTCCTGACCCACATGTTGCACGAGCGTCTGCACGCGTTCCTGATGACCGCGCTGCACCGGTCGGGCCGACGGCACGAGGCCCTGGAGACCTACCAGACTCTGCGGTCGAACATGATCGAGGATTTGGGCTTGGAGCCGGGCAAGGAGCTGCAGGATCTGCACAGTGCGCTGCTCGCCGACGCGCCGCTCGACCACCCCTTCTCCTCCGGCGAGAACCTGCCGTCCCGCCGGCGCGCCTCGCTCTCCGCGAGCCATGTGGCCATGGGGGCCGGCCGCTCCGCAGGCGCCGAGCGCGCCGGCCGACCTGCCCCGGCGTCACTGGTCGCCGCGTCGGCCCCCGCGTCGGCTGCCACTCTCGCGCCTGCTCCTGCTCCTGCTCCCGCTCCCGCGCACTCCCCCACTCCCGCGCCGAACGCGGGCATCGGGGTCGCAGCCTCCCGCGGGACGATTCCAGCGCAACTGCCGGCGGACATCGCCGACTTCTCCGGCCGGTCCGATGTCGTCAAGGACGCACAGACGTGGTTCCTCGATGGCGAGCCGGTGTCGCACCGGTCCGCTCCCCGGGTCGTGCTGATCAGCGGCATGCCGGGCATCGGCAAGACGACACTCGCGGTGCGTCTGGCTCATCAACTGCGCCACCTGTACGACGAGGGCCAGTTGTTCATCGAGTACGCCGTCTCCCTCCGCCGGCCCAAGGACCTCTCGGGCCAACTCCTCGCCCTCCTGGAGGATCTCGGCGTGCCACGCGCCCGGATCCCACAGGGACTGGAGCGACGCAGCAAGCTCTTCCGTTCCGTGACCTCCAGCAAGCGGCTGCTCCTGCTCCTGGATGACGTCTCGTCCGTGGCCGACGTCCTCCCGCTGCTGCCCAACAGCCCCCACTGCGCCGTCATCGTCACCAGCCGGCGTCGGCTGCACGGAATCGCGGCGACCCGGACCGTCGATCTGGACGTGTTCGAGCCGACGGAGAGCATGGAGCTACTGTCCAGGATCGCGGGCAGCGAGCGGGTGAGGAACCACCGGCTCGCGGCCGAGCGGCTCACCGCGGTCAGCGCCGGACTCCCGCTCGCGGTGCGGAGCATAGGGAGCCGGCTGGCCGCGCAGCCCCGCCTTCCGATCGAGACTCTGGCGTGTGAGCTCGCGCAGACGCCGCACCTTCTGGACAGCCTTCGGCTGGGGGACCTCGACGTGCGCTCCCGCTTCGACGCCAGCTACGAGAATCTCACCAGTTTCGAGCAGGGCGTCTTTCGACGGCTCAGTCGTGCACCCTCGACCGAGTTCACCCTGCCTGCCGCGGTGGAACTGACCGGTCTGAATATCGCGTCGGTCCGCAGCACCGTGGAGAAGTTCACCGACGACCATCTGCTCAGAATCGCCGGCTACGAGGAATCGGGCGCCAGATATGGGTTCCATGCACTGCTCTGGATGTACGCCCGGGAGCGGCGCGAGACGGCCTTCACCGCTTGACCGACACCGATCCGCACGGGAACGACCCGTACTTGAGCAATGAGGTGACCGATGTCTGAGAGCGGCCCGAAGCGCTCCCTGCGCATGGGCGTCATCGGCTGTGCCGATATCGCCGTACGGCGGCTGCTGCCCGTCCTTCGAGCAAGTGATGCAGCCGAACTGGTCATGGTGGCGAGCAGGAACGAAGAGAAGGCGGTACGTATCGGTGAGCGCTTCGGCTGTGAGGCCACGGTAGACTACGATCACCTGCTTGACCGGCCCGATATCGATGCCGTCTACATTCCACTCCCGCCCGGACTGCACTACGAGTGGATCACGAAGGCGCTCCGTGCCGGTAAACACGTCCTCGCGGAAAAGCCACTGTGCACGGACTACGCGCAGGCGGTGGAGCTGATGGACCTGGCCCGCGAACTCGGTCTGGTGCTGAAGGAGAACTTCATCTTCCTCCACCATTCCCAGCACAACGCCGTCCGTACGCTGCTGGACGAGGACTCCGTGGGGCGGCTCCAGGTTTTCTCCAGCTCCTTCGCCATCCCCCCACTGGACCCCGCCACCTGGCGTTATGACCCCAAGCTGGGGGGCGGTGCCCTGCTGGATGTGGGCGTCTACCCTCTGCGGGCCGCACACCTCCACCTGGCGGGCGAACTGGAGGTGCTGGCCGCGACGCTTCGGGTGGATCCCGCGACGGGCGTGGACGTGGCGGGCAGCGCTCTGCTCGCCACCCCCGACGGGGTGGCCGTCCAGTTGGCCTTCGGTTTCGAGCACTCCTACCAGTCCACCTACACCCTGTGGGGTTCCCGGGGGCGTCTGACGGTCACCCGGGCCTTCACCCCACCCGAGGACATGAAGCCCCTGGTCCGCATCGAACAGCAGGACCGGCTCACCGAACTGGCACTCCCCGCCGACCATCAGGTCCGCAATGCCGTCCAAGCCTTCGTGCACATGGCCCTCACCATGACACCCTCCAGGGAGGCCGAGGAGACCACGCTGCGCCAGGCCCTCGTCATCGAGCAGATCCGGGCCGCCGCCACGGTCCACACCTGATCCACCCCGTGTGGGTCCCCCCGCGTGCGTGGTGACGTCGAGTCCGGGTCGGACTTCGCCTTGACGTCACCACGACCGTCATCGCTGTCAGAGCTCTGCCGAGACCAAGTCCAGCTCGCGCAGCAGCGGCATCCAGTTCATGACATCCCAGTGCTCGATGACCATGCCCTGTTCGTTGAACCGCAGTTCTTCGACGTAGTGCCACGTGAGCTTGCGCCCGGTGGCCTCGATGCCGGCGAACGTCCCCTGGTGGGTGCCGGTGCAGGTGATGCGCAGGCTGACCAGATCCCCCTCCGCGAGAATGCTCTTGACCTCCAGGCGCAGGTCGGGGAAGGCCGCCATCCCGCCTTCCATCAGTTTGACCATGTCGGCCGACTCGTAGGGCTGCCCGTCCTCGTCGTAGTGCACGACCTCCGGTGCCCAGTGTGCGATGACGCCCTGCGGGTCGGCGCGATTCCACGCGGCGACCATCTGCAGGCATCGTTCCTTGTTCCTCGCCAGGTGCACCCTGCCTCCTCCCACTCCGCCTCTGCTTCGGCCCGAGCCTCACACCGGCCGTTCGAAGGGCTCTACAGTCCGGCTAGAGGCACTCGGTGAGGGATCCACTCCGCGTCGCCAGATCCTCCAGGCGGGCCGGAGAGGGTGATCCGAACGGCCCGCCGAAGGGGAGATGGACATGTACGGTGCCGAACTCGCCGAGATCTACGACCTCGTACACCGGGGCCGGGGCAAGGACTATCGGGTCGAGGCCGAGCAGGTGGCCGATCTGGTCCGGGCGCGGATGCCCGGCGCCCGCTCGCTGCTGGATCTCGCCTGCGGCACCGGACAGCATCTGCGCTGCTTCGCGGAGCTGTTCAGCGAGGTCGCCGGTCTCGAGCTCTCCGAGCCGATGCTGGCGGTCGCCCGGGCTCGGTTGCCCCGGGTGCGCTGCCATCAAGGAGATATGCGCTCGTTCGACCTGGGCCGTCGCTTCGACGTCATCACGTGCATGTTCGGCTCGATCGGCTACCTCGCGACGACACGGGAGCTGGCGGACGCCCTGCGCCGCGTCGCCCGGCACCTCTCCCCCGGGGGAGCCGTCGTCGTCGATCCGTGGTGGTTCTCCGAGAACTTCCTCGACGGTCATGTCTCCGCCGACGTGGTGACGCTGGAAGGCCGCACGGTGACACGGGTGTCCCACTCGGCGCGGGAGGGCGACGCGTCCCGCATGCAGGTCCACTATCTGGTGGCCGACGCGGCTTCCGGCATCGGCCATTTCAGCGAGACCCATCTCATCTCGCTCTTCAGTCGTGCCCAGTACGAGTCCGCGTTCGCCGCCGCCGGCCTCGACGTCGAGTACCTGCCCGAGTTCCAGGACGGCCGAGGCCTGTTCATCGCGACCGCCTGACGCCTCAGAACCGTCCATCGCACGCCGAGGAGAGTGAGCCCCCATGCGCGTCCTGTTCACGACGTTCGCCGCGAAGTCGCACATGTACGCTCAGGTGCCGCTCGCCTGGGCGCTCCACACGGCGGGGCACGAGGTGCGCGTCGCCAGTCAGCCCGATTTGGCCGAGGACATCACCCGCACCGGCCTCACTGCCGTGCCGGTCGGTGCGCCGCTGCTGCTCGAAGAGCGCATGAGCGAAGACGCCGCGGGAGTCATGGAGGAGCCGGAGACCGACCCCTCCGAAATCCGCCCGGAGGTTCTGACCTGGGACTACATGCTCAGCATGTTCACGACCATGACCCCGTTCGTCTATCAGGGCGCGTCGGACGACGCGATGGTCGACGACCTGGTCTCGTACGCCCGGTGGTGGCGACCGGATCTGGTGATCTGGGACACGATGACCTTCGCCGGTCCGGTGGCCGCCCGGGCCAGCGGTGCCGCTCAGGCCCGGCTGCTCTTCGGGCTCGACCTGGTGGGCCATATGAGGCAGACCTACCGCAGGCTCCTGGAAAGCCGCCCGGCGCCGCTGCGCGAGGACCCGCTGGCCGAGTGGCTCGGCTGGTCCCTGGATCGGTACGGCTCCTCCTACGACGAAGAGGTGGCGGTCGGCCAGTTCACGATCGACTCCGTGCCCCCTTCACTCCGCCTTCCCGTGCAACTTCCCTACGTGAACGTCCGGTTCACGCCGTACAACGGGGCGGCCACGATTCCGGACTGGCTGCGCGCGGATCCCGGCCGCCCACGGGTCTGCATCAGTCTGGGCCTCGGGCACCGGGAGATCATCGGGGACGACCGGGCTCCGATCGCCCACCTGCTGGACGCGGTGTCCGGGCTGGACATCGAGGTCGTGGCGACGCTCGACGAGGGGCAGCGCACATCGCTGCCGGAGATCCCGGAAAACGTCCGGGTGGTGGACTTCGTGCCACTGGACGCGCTGCTGCCCACCTGCTCCGCCATCATCCACCACGGCGGCGCGGGCACCTTCGGCACCGCCCTCGTCCATGGCGTACCCCAGATCATCTTCCCGGACATGATCTGGGACACCGTCCACAAGGCACGCCGCCTGGACGCACTCGGGGCCGGCGTCCACGTGCCCGACGGCACCGCGCTCACCACCGAGCTGCTGCGCGGCCATCTCCGCCGGGTCCTCGATGACCCTGCCGTCGCCCGCAACGCGGCGCGGCTGCGCGCCGAGGCGCTCGGTTCGCCCAGCCCGAACAGCATCGTTCCGGTTCTTGAGCGGCTCACCGCCCAGCACCGCCCCCGCAGTCGCTGAGGGACCGGGCCGGCCCCTCCCATCACACAGGATTCCGTTGCCCAGTAGGAGGATTGATGACGTTTCTGGTGACCGGTGCCACGGGCCATGTCGGTCGGCACGTGGTCGACGGTCTGATCGAGGCGGGCGCGACAGTACGCGCGCTGACCCGCGATCCCGCGGCCGCGCACCTGCCGGACGGAGTGGAGGTGCGAGAGGGGGACCTCACACGCGCCGAGACCTGGGCGGCGGCCCTCAAGGGCATCGAGCGGCTTTATCTCTTCCCCGTCCCGGAGACAGCGGCTGAGTTCGTGGACGCGGCCAAGCAGGCCGGTGTCCAGCGGATCGTGGTGCTGTCGTCGGACGCGGTGACCGACGGCACCGACAGCGGCCACCACACCGTCGTCGAGCGCGCGGTGGAGATGTCGGGGCTGCACTACTCGCATGTCCGCCCGGGCGAGTTCGCGCTCAACAAGCTGGATGTCTGGGCTCCGTCCATCGCGGCCGAAGGCGTCGTGCGGGCCCCCTACGCCTCCTCCCGCGGCCTTCCCGTGCACGAGATCGACGTGGCCGCCGTGGCCGTGGCGGCGCTGCGGGAGGACGGGCTCGCCGGGGCCGCGCTGAGGGTCACCGGGCCGCAGGCGCTGACGGTCCGTGAGCAGGTGAGTGCGATCGCCGAAGGCATCGGACAGGACATCGCGTTCGAGGAGCTCACGCCGGAGGAGGCCCGCGAGGGGATGGTCGAGCAGGGGTGTCCGCCTCCGGTGGCCGACTACATCCTGGCGTTCCAGGCGCGCTGGGTCGACGAGCCACCGGTCGCGGCGACCACCGTGCCGGACCTCATCGGCCGTCCGGCGCTGTCGCTGGCGCGGTGGGCCGCCGACCACGTCGCCGACTTCCGCTGAGGCGTCTCGGCGGACATGCGAGAGGAGTCCCGAAGAATCTTCGGGACTCCTTCGTCATGCCGGGCCGGCGTCAGTCGGGGAGCGGGATGGACAGCTGGTGCCGGAAGAAGTTCGTGGGGTCCCACCGCTTCTTGACCTGCTGCAGCCGCTTGTAGTTCTCCCCGTAGTAGATGTACATCCACGGCTTGCCCGTGGTGTTCCACTTCGGGTCCCTGACGTCCACGTCGGCGTAGTTGATGCTTGTGCCCTCGTAGCGGTCACCCGGCAGCGGCATGCCGCCGGTGTCGGCGAAGAGCTCCTGGTAGAAGTCACGAACCCACTTGAACTGGGCCTCGTCGTCGGCCTTGTCCGCCCAGTAGGTGGACATCCAGGTCCGCATGATCGAGCCGCGGGCGTGGTACGCGGTGTCCCCGGGGTCCGCGTCGTTGATCTTGCCGCCGTAGGACGCGACGTAGTACTGCCCGTAGTAGTAGCCCTCGTTGTTGAGGTGCTTGTACATCACGCCGATCTGGCGGTCGGTCCACGGCTTGCGGATCATCGCCCCCTTGGACTTGCTGCGGGTGTAGATGCCGTGGTCGTACGTCGGGGAGAGCGTGACCTTCAACCAGGGCCCGGTCGAGTGCGTCACCGACGGCGCGAAGCCCACCCCCTCGTTGAGTTCGCTGATGTACCGGTCGATGAGCTGCCTGGCGTTCGGCAGACCATTGTCTATCTGCGACTCGACGAACAGCCCGTCCAGGACCGAGTTGTGGTTGAGGAAGAGCTGGCTCCACATCGACTCGTACGCGTTGCCCACATTGCTGTTGCGCTCGTAGAAACGCGCGTGGTTGCGGACGAGGCGGCTGAACGACTCCTGGTCGAGCTCCCGCCAGGGCCATTCGATGTGGGTCTTCAGCAGCGAGCCGGGCGGCTTGGGAAGGAGCTGGGTGGGGTCGCTGCCGGTGGCGTCCGGGGCGCGGAACCAGTAGCGCGTCGCGACGCCGAAGTTGCCGCCGCCGCCTCCGGTGTGCGCCCACCACAGGTCGCGGTTGGGGTCGTCCGCCTCGCGTGTGGCGATGACACTCCGCACCTTGCCGCTGCGGGTCACCACCACGACCTCGACGGCGTAGAGATAGTCGATGGTCAGGCCGTACTTGCGGCCGAGCGGGCCGTAACCTCCGCCCACGATGTGACCGCCGGCTCCGATCGGCGGGCACAGGCCGCCGGGGAGGGTGACGCCCCAGTCGAAGTAGAGGGTCCGGTAGATCTGCCCGAGGGTGGCACCCACCTCGACACAGAACGCCCGGCGGCCCCGGTCGTAGGAAATGCCCTTCATCTCGGAGACGTCGATGAGGACCTTCACCGCGGGGTCGTCGACGAGACCCTCGAAACAGTGGCCGCCGCTGCGTATGGCGACCCGCTTGTTCTCCGCCACCGCCTGCTGGACCACGCGGGCGATCTGCTCGGTGGAGTGGACTACGTGGACGCTGTCCGGGCTGCCGATGAATCTGCCGTTGTCGCCGCGCGTGGTGAGTTCCACGTAGCGGGGGTCGCCAGGGCCGACTGTCACGGCGTCCGCCACCGGGCCACATGCTGCGTTCTTCGTCGTCGGCGCCGCCAGCGCCTCCGCCAGCCCCCCGGTCGCCAAGGCCACGGTGGCCCCGCCGACGACGGTCCCGGCCCCCAGGAAAGCGCGACGTGATGTATTGCTCAATGCCAGCACACCCTTCTCATGCTCATCTGGACGTTCCAGGCGGGACACTATGAGCCGCGTTTGGGATCTCCCTCGTAGACCGTTAGCCCCGCTCATCCCCGAGGAGAGCCCTCGGCCGCCGACTGCCGCCGCGTGGCAGGCTGGTCACCTGGGTCTACGGGGTTCTTCGAGGCGTCGTCGATCGGCTCTCAAGCCGGTCTCGATTTCCCCTGAGCGCTCGTCAGCCCGTGCGTACCGGAGCAGGTGATGCGGCTGCCAAGATCGAGGCTAGAGTCGGTCACCTGCGTATGAGCGAGGGGGATGTCCCCGCCCGGGCGCCGCTCGGCAGCCAGGACGAAGCGATGGGAGGACGACGGGGATGTCCGCGACGCGATTGCTCGTGCTCGGCGCGGTGTTGCGCTTCGGCACGGCACACGGCTATCTGGTTCGCTCCGAGTTGGTGTCCTGGGGTGCGGAGGAGTGGGCCAACGTCAAATGGGGCTCGCTCTACCACGCGCTGCGGAAGCTCGCCGAGATGGGTTTCCTGGATTCCACGACCAGCCCGGACTGGCCGGGCCGGGTGGACTACGAGATCACCGAGAAAGGCCGCAAGGAGTTCCGCACTCTGCTCCGGGACGCCCTCCGGCAGCCGGCCCAGCGGCAGGACATGCTGGCGGCGGGACTCGCGTTGCTGCCGGAACTCCCGCGGGACGAGGCGGTCGCGCTGCTGAACGAGCGGCTGGCGGCCCTCGAAGAGCAGCGCGCGCAGACGCTCGAGCGGCTCGATCTGCTGGGCAAGGGTGCCGAACCGGGCACGCACCTACGTGAGCTGACGGTGCTGTGGGCGTACAACGCCGACTCCGCCATCGCCTGGACGCGGGGTCTCATCGAGCGGCTCGAAGCGGGCGAGTACCACCTGGCCGACGAGGAACACACGGGCTGACAGGCCCTCGAGCGCTCTTCGACGGCCCCTTCGAGCCTCGGCACTCACGATTGACCGGTAGACCCTCGCGCCGTGTTCGGCCCACCGGTACCCAAACTTGAGTAACGAGGGGTATGGTCCTTCGGTACCCAAACTTGAGTAACGGAGGGGAGCGGGACTTTGGAGACACGCGCGTCCTTAGCGATCGAGACCTCGGGTCTCATGAAGGCGTTCGGCGAAGTGCAGGCGGTCGACGGGATCGACCTGGCCGTCAACCGGGGCATGGTGTACGGGATTCTCGGCCCGAACGGGGCGGGCAAGACCACGACCATCCACATTCTTTCGACCCTGCTGCGCCCGGACTCGGGCCACGCCAGCGTTCTCGGCCACGACGTCGTCCGCGAGGCCGACGCGGTGCGCGCCAAAGTGAGTTTGACCGGCCAGTTCGCCTCCGTCGACGAGGATCTGACGGGACAGGAGAATCTCACCCTCCTCGCCCGTCTGATGGGCTACACCTGGAAACGGGCCCGGAGCAGGGCCACCGAGCTGCTCGGCCCGTTCGGCCTCGATGAGGCCGCCGGACGTCAGGTCAAGACCTACTCCGGCGGGATGCGGCGCAGGCTGGACATCGCCGTCAGCCTGATAGCCAGCCCGGAGCTGATGATCCTGGACGAGCCGACCACCGGGCTGGATCCGCACAGCCGCAATGAGGTGTGGGAGATCATCAGAGCCGTGGTGGAGGGCGGCTCCACGGTGCTCCTCACCACGCAGTACCTGGAAGAGGCGGATCAGCTCGCCGGCCGCATCGCGGTGATCGACCGCGGCAAGGTCATCGCCGAGGGCACTCCGGGCGATCTGAAGGCGTCGGTCGGCCCCGGCACGCTGCGCGTGCGGGTGCACTCCGCATCCGACCGCCCCGCGGCCAAGCTCGTCCTGACCCGCGTCCTGGACGTGCCCATCCGCCTGCACTCCGACCCCGCCCTGCTCTCCGCGCCGATCTTCGACCCGGCCATTGCCGCACACGCGCTCGGCGAACTCGCGAGCGAGGGCGTGCTGGTCACCGACTTCACCGTGGGCCAGTCGAGCCTGGACGAGGTGTTCCTCGCCCTGACCGGGCACTCCGCCTCCGAGAACACCGACGTCAGGGAAGGGGAGAAGGTCGCATGAGCACTTCCACCATTCACGCACCGCGCGAGGGGATCAGCGAGGCGATGGCCGCGGTCCTCGTCCAGCGCGAGCACCCGGCGCGCATCGGAGCCGTCGGCGCCTCGTTGGCCCACGCCTGGCGAGGCATGCGGAAAATGCGCCACTACGCGATCGCCACGCTGATGGAAGTCTCGTTCATGCCGATCATCACCCTGGTGACGATCACCTACCTCTTCGGCGGAGCCTTCTCCGGCTCCACAGGTGAATATCTGCAGTACGTCCTGCCGGGCATCATGGTGCAGGCGGTGGTGATCGTGACCGTGTGGACCGGGACGATGCTGAACGTCGACATCACCAAGGGGATCTACGACCGATTCCGGGCCATGCCGTTCTGGCAGCCGTCCACCGTCGTCGGCAATCTCCTGTCGGACTTGCCGCGCTATTTCGTGGCCGTCTCGATCACCATCCCGGTCGGCCTGCTCATGGGCTTCCGGCCGGACGGCGGAGCCCTCGGCATGTTCCTCGCCGTCCTGGTGCTGGTGGTCTTCGCATCCTCGGTGAGCTGGATCTTCGCCGCGCTCGGCGTCGTGGCCGGACGGCCGGAGACCATCTCCAGCTCGAGCATGATGGTGCTCTTCCCGCTCATCTACACGAGCAACATCTTCGCCCAGCCCGAGACGATGCCCGGCTGGCTCGAGGCGATCGTCAAGGTCAACCCGATCAGTGTCGCCACCACCGCCGCCCGCGGACTGACCCACGGGAACGCCACCGGCGGACAGATCGCCGCACTGCTGCTGCTGTGCGCTGTGATCACCGGGATCTTCGCCCCGCTCACCATGCACCTGTACCGCAGCAAGGGCGCCCGCTGACAAGGGGCGGCAGGACGGCACGCGGGGGCCCGGCCGAGCGGTGGCCGGGCCCCCGACGCACTCCAGCCGCAGTCAACCCAGACCTCAACTGCGTTCGACCCGAGTGCGAGAACCCCCTGCGACGCTGGCCGCGGCCATCGGGCACTTGACGGGACGGGAAGCACTGCATGCGAGTCTTGTTCGCCACCTTCGCAGCGAAGTCACATATGCACGCCCAGGTCTCGCTGGCCTGGGCCTTGCGGACGGCAGGGCACGAGGTGCGTGTCGCCAGCCAGCCGGACCTTGCCGAAGCGATCACGCAGGCCGGGCTCACCGCGGTCCCGGTCGGCGACCCGCTGGAGCTCGACGAGCAGGAGAGCCGACGCCAGGACGAGACACCGTCGCACGCGCCCGAGGGCGCTGAGGCGGAGGCGTGGGAGGAGGCCGCCGACGGCGGGCACCCTGGCGCGGCGGACTTCGAGTACTGGACGGACATGAGCGAGATCCGTCCCGACCGGCTGACCGACGAGTACGTGCGCGGCGTCTTCACCGTCATGACCTCGATGGTCTTCCAGAACATCTGCCCGCCGAGGATGGTCGACGATCTGGTGGCCTACGCCCGCTGGTGGAAGCCCGACTTGGTGCTCTGGGACACCATGACCTTCGCCGGCCCGGTCGCCGCGCGGGCCAGCGGCGCCGCGCACGCCCGGCTGCTGTTCGCGCTCGACCAGGTGGGCCGGATGCGCGCCACCCATGTTCAGCTGCTGGCCGAGCGCCCTCCCGAGCTGCGTGACGATCCCCTGGCTGAGTGGCTCGGCGCGGAATTCCGCCGTTTCGGTCTGGACTTCACCGAGGACGCGGTCGTGGGGCAGTGGACCGTGGATCCGGTGCCGCCCTCCCTGCGCTTCGCCGTCGACCTGCCCTCGGTACCCGTTCGCTACATCCCGTACAACGGCCGGGCCTCCGTGCCCGACTGGCTCCGGGAACCGGCCGAACGCCCCCGCGTCTGCCTGACCCTGGGCCTGGCCAAGCGCGAGGTCCGGGGCGTGGACAAGGCGCCGATCGTCGGCTTGCTCGAGTCGGTCGCAGACCTTGATATCGAGGTCGTCGCCACACTCGACACCGGTCAGCTCAAGTCGCTGCCCAAGCTGCCCGACAACGTCCGGGCCGTGGACTTCGTCCCGCTCGACGTGCTGCTCCCCACCTGCTCGGCCATCGTCCACCACGGCGGGTCCGGGACATTCCAGACGGCGCTGGCCCACGGCGTGCCGCAGCTCATCGTCCCCGACTTCGTCTGGGACACCATCCACAAGGCATACGCTCTGGAGCGCCGCGGGGCCGGGTTGTACGTCCGCGACGTCCATCGACTCGCCGACGGCGAACTGCGCTCTCTTCTTCTCCGGCTGCTGCGTGAGCCGTCGTTCGCGGAGAACGCCGGCCGGCTGCGCACCGAGATGCGCGGCACACCCGGGCCCAACGACATCGTCCCGGTGCTGGAGCGGCTGACTGCCGAGCACCGCCGGCCCGTCGCCTGAGCGGCGCCCGCCCCCCTACCAGCGCATCTCCACGGACGTTCGGAGGTCTGTCATGCAGTCACGCACCCTAGCCGTCGCCGGAGCGGTCGAGTTCAGCCCGGAGATATTCCGCGACCGGCGTGGATTGTTCGTCTCACCCTTCCAGGAAGCCGCCTTCGAAGAAGCGCTCGGCCACCCCTTGTTCCCCGTTGCCCAGACCAACCACAGCAGGTCACAGCGGGGGGTGGTGCGAGGGGTGCACTTCACCGTGACGCCGCCAGGGGTCGCCAAGTACGTCTACTGCGCGCGCGGCCGGGCGCTGGACATCGTGGTGGACATCCGGCGGGGGTCCCCGACCTTCGGCGCGGTGGACTCCGTCCTGCTGGACCAGAAGAACTTCAGGTCGATGTACTTCCCCGTCGGCGTCGGGCATGCCTTCGTCGCGTTGGAGGACGACACGGTCGTGTCGTACATGCTGTCCGGCCGCTACCGCGCGGAGCACGAACTCGCCCTCGACGCGCTCGACCCGGCCCTGGGGCTGCCCATCTCCGAGGACATCGAGCCCGTGATGTCCGACCGCGACCGGGCCGCGCCGACGCTGGAGCAGGCCCTGTCAGGCGGCATGCTGCCCGACTACCAGGAGTGTCTCCGGCTGGAGGACGCCCTGTACGGCCACACCCGGGTGCGCACATGAGCGCCCGCCCGGCGCCGGGCAGGAGCGTCGCCGTCCTGGGCGCCACCGGATGCGTCGGCCGGCATGTCAGTGCGGCCTTCGCCCGGGCGGGCCACTCCGTGCTGGGCGTCGCGCGGCACCCGGCCCCACATGTGCGCGAGGCCGACTTCGTCCCGCTGGACGTGGCGGGTGCGCAGGTGCGCGAGATCGCGCAGCTCTTCGACACCCGGCGCGTGGAGGTGGTGGTGAACGCCACCGGAGGCTGGGACACGACCGAGGAGGCGATGGTCTACTCCCATGTCCGGCTGGTCGACCGCCTCCTGGAAGCGGTTCGTCTGATGGATCGCCCACCGCGGATCGTCCAGGTCGGCTCCGTTCACGAGTACGGCGCGGTCCCGCCCGGACAGGACATCGACGAGGCCGTGGTCCCCCGGCCCGAGACGCCGTACGCCCGGACCAAGTTGGCGGGCAGCGAGGCCATCCTCCGGGCCGACCGCGAGGGCCGGGTGGAGGGTGTCGTGCTGCGGGCGGTCAACGTCTGCGGACCGCACACCACCGAGGCGAGCTTTCTCGGCATGGTGCTCGCGCGACTGAGGGACACGGACCCGAGCACCGGGATCACCCTCGCCGTCGCCGACGCTCGGCGCGACTACATCGACGTACGCGATCTGGCCGACGCCGTGGTGCTGGCCGCCGGGGCCCCCGTGGCCGGCCAGGTGATCAATATCGGCAGGGGGCAGGCGGTCGGGATCCGTGAGCTGGTGGACCTGCTCGCGGAGGCCTCCGGCTTCCCGCCCGAAGCGCTCACCCTCAAGGAGGCGCCGGTCCAGAGCAAGGGCGCGGGTTGGACCAGGGCCGACATCCGGCTGGCCGGCCAACTGCTGGGCTGGCGCCCCCACATCACCCTGCGCGACTCGATGAGAGCGATGTGGGAAGCGGCAACCCCCTGAGACGGAGGACCCATGCTGGACGTTACGACCGGCGCCCATGACGCGCTGTCCCAGGCGCTCGCCAGGTCGGCGGTCGCCCGTGAGGGGAAGGTGTCCGACTTCCTCGCCTGGTTCACCGACTTCCGCGTCCGCGCCTACACCACGGTGGAACGGATGCCACTGCATGCGATAGACGGCTGGAAACGGGACGCCGGCACCGGTGAACTCCGGCACCGGAGCGGGCAGTTCTTCAGTGTGAAGGGCCTGGCCGTCGAATCCCCGGACCAGTGCTGGAACCAGCCGATCATCCATCAGCCGGAGGTCGGCATCCTCGGCATCCTGATCAAAGACTTCGACGGGGTGCCGCATCTGCTGATGCAGGCCAAGGTCGAGCCGGGCAACCGCAATGGACTGCAGCTGTCACCGACGGTCCAGGCCACCCGCAGCAACTACACAGGAGTGCACCGAGGACGTGCTGTCCCTTACCTGGAGTACTTCCAGCGCACCCCGTCCCGGCGCGTCGTCGCCGATGTCCGGCAGTCGGAACAGGGCTCCTGGTTCTATCGCAAGCGCAACCGGAACATGATCGTCCAGGTGAACGAGGAGATTGAGGTCCGGGACGGTTTCCGCTGGCTGACGCTGGGTGAGATCCATGACCTCCTCGCCGAGGAAGACCTGGTGAACATGGACGCCCGCACGGTGCTGTCCTGCCTGCCCTTCGCCGGGCTCGGTGTGGAGCGGGGCTTCGGAGCCGGGCGGAACTCGTTCCAGGCGGCGCTGCTGCGCTCGCTCGACGCACACTCGGGTGCGCTGTCGACGGAACGGGAGATCCAGAGCTGGGTGACCGAGGCCCGGACCCGCTGCGAGCTGCGCACCCGGTGGACACCGCTGCGGGGGCTGTCCGGGTGGCACGACACGGCCGACGCCATGGTCCACGACAGCGGCAGGTTCTTCTCGGTCATCGGCGTGCAGGTCACCGCCGGCGGCCGGGAGGTGACGAGTTGGGGCCAGCCCATGATCGAGCCGTACGGCACCGGTGTGATCGCTTTCCTGGTGCGCGAGTTCGACGGGGTCCTGCACGTCCTGGTGCGCGCCCGCGAGGAAGTGGGCTTCTCGGACGCCGTCGAACTGGGCCCCACGGTGCAGTGCGTGCCCGAGAACTACGACGTCCTGCCCGCCGGGGCCCGACCCCGCTTCCTCGACGACGTCCTGGGCGCAGACCCGGAACGGATCAGATTCGACAGCGTTCTGTCCGAGGAAGGCGGCCGCTTCTTCCACGCGCTGAACCGGTACATGATCGTGGAGACGGACACGGACGTCGCCCGGGACGACCCGGACTTCCGTTGGATGGCCGTTCATCAGCTCGCGGCACTGCTGCGTCACAGCCACTATCTGAATGTGCAGGCACGCAGTCTGGTCGCGTGCCTGCACAGTCTGGTGGCGGGCGGCATCACAGGGACGACAGGACCTCACGCAGCGCGCTGATCACCTTCTCCTGCACCTCCACGGGGAGCGAGGGGTACATCGGCAGGGAGAAGATCTCCTTGGCGAGCGCCTCGGTGACCGGGAGCGCCCCCTCCGCGTAGCCGAGGTGAGCGAACCCGGTCATCGTGTGCACCGGCCAGGGGTAACTGATGTTGAGCACGATGTCCTGGGCCTTGAGCGCATCGAGGATCTCGTCCCGGCGCGGGTGGCGCACCACGTACACGTAATACACGTGATCATTGCCGGTCGTGGGCTGCGGCAGGACGAGCCCGGTGTCGCGCAGGCCCTCGGCGTACCGGTCGGCCACGGCCCGTCGCGCGGCGACGTACGCGTCGAGCCGCCGAAGCTTCCGCCGCAGGATTTCGGCGTGCACCTCGTCCAGCCGGCTGTTGTGACAGGGGGTCTGGACGACGTAGTAACGCTCCTCCATACCGTAGTACCGCAGCCTGCGCAGACTCTGGTTCACGCGCTCGTCGGAGGTCAGGACCGCCCCGCCGTCACCGTATGTGCCCAGTACCTTCGTCGGGTAGAAGGAGAAGGCCGCGGCATCGCCCATCGTCCCGGCCGGCCGGCCGTTCCGGGTCGCCCCGTGGGCCTGTGCGCAGTCCTCCAGGACCGTCAGGCCGTGCCTCCGTGCCAGCTCCCCCAGCGCGTCCATGTCGACGCACTGACCGTAGAGATGGACGGGGAGCAGGCACTTGGTGCGCGGGGTGATGGCGTCGGCCACGGCGTCCGTGTTCATGAGGAAGCTGTCCTCGTGCACATCGACGAAGACCGGGGTCGCCCCGGTGGAGTCGATGGCGACGACCGTCGGCGCCGCCGTGTTGGAGACGGTGATGACCTCGTCCCCGGGGCCGACGCCGAGGGCCTGTAACCCCAGCTTGACGGCGTTGGTGCCGTTGTCGACGCCCACACAGTGGCTGATTCCGTGGCGTTTTGCGAACTCCCGCTCGAACGAGCGCACGCTTTCGCCGAGAACGAGCTGGCCGGAGCTGAAGACCGTTTCCACGGCATCGAGAATGTCCTGCCTCTCCTTCTCGTATTCCGGCAGATAGTCCCAGACGTTAATAGTCATGAGGGCACCCCCTATTGCTCCTGGCTCCAGAGTTCAGCGATAAAATCACAGCGTAGTGCGCTCGCAGGCACCTCGAACATTCCTCAAGCCGGGGATTCCCAGGTTGTATCCCGACCGTCAGCCTGGTTATCGTCGTCAACCTCACCGTATCTTGGGGGTTGCGGATGAAAGGCATTGTCCTTGCGGGCGGCTCCGGTACTCGGCTTTACCCGATTACCCGAACCGTCTCCAAGCAGCTACTTCCCGTGGGCGACAAGCCGATGATCTATTATCCGCTGTCGGTGCTCATGCTCGCCGACATCACGGAAATCCTGATCATCAGCACGCCGACCGATCTGCCGCAGTTCCGCAGACTGCTTGGCGACGGCTCCTCGCTGGGGCTGACCATCACCTATGCCGAACAGTCCGAGCCGAGGGGAATCGCCGAGGCACTCGTCATCGGAGCGGACCACATCGGAGACGACTCCGTGGCCCTGGTGCTCGGCGACAACATTTTCCACGGGCACGGATTCTCCGAGATACTTACGGAGAATTCGCGGGATCTCGTCGGCTGCGTTGTCTTCGGATACCCGGTGCAGGATCCCGAGCGCTATGGCGTCGGCGAAGTCGACGCGGCCGGCCGGCTCGTCGCCATCGAGGAAAAGCCCATGCGGCCGCGCTCCAATCGCGCGATCACAGGGCTGTATTTCTACGACAACTCGGTCGTGGACATCGCAGCCGGGCTGCGCCCTTCGGCCCGCGGCGAGCTGGAAATAACCGATGTGAACCGGGCCTATGTGAGGCTCGGCCAGGCACGGCTGATCGAACTGGGCCGCGGATACGCGTGGCTGGACACCGGGACCCCCGAATCGTTGCTCCAGGCCGGTCAGTACGTCCGCACCATGGAGGAGCGACAGGGGGTCCGGATCGCCTGTGTGGAGGAGATCGCTCTGCGCAAGGGCTTCATCGACGCCGAGGCCTGTTACCGGCTCGGCATCTCCATGTCGTCATCGGCCTACGGCCGGTATGTCATGGAGATCGCGGAGGAGTTGGGCGCTCTCCCGGCCTGACCGGCACCGTCAGGACATGACACCCACGAAGATGCCCCGGCCCGTCGGCGGGCCGGGGAGAAACTCCGCCGGGCACCCGGCGTCCTCGAACGCCGACAGGTACTCCTCCTTGGTGAAGAGCGTGAGCACATCGTGCTCGGTGAACTCCCTGATGCCCATGGCGTCCCCGACCATGTAGCGCACCTCCATGTGCGTGGCCCTGCCCCGCAGCGTCGAGTGCGAGATCCGCGTCACCGTTCGCCCGTCCTCGGTGGCCAGGTCTCCGGCGACGTAGCCATCGATGAAATCCTCCGGGAACCACCAGGGCTCGATCACCAGGACGCCACCGGGAAGGAGATGCCCGGCCATCGAGCGGACCGCGTCGCGCAGGTCCTCGACCGTGCCCAGATAGGCGATCGCGCAGAACATGCATGTCACGGCGGAGTAGCGGGTGCCCAGTCGGAACCGGCGCATGTCCCCGTCGTGCAGCGCGGCGGCGGGCAGCCGCTCCGCTGCCAGCTTCCGCATCGCCGGTGCCGGCTCAAGCCCCTCGGCCACCTTGAACATCCCGGCGAGCGCGCTCAGATGGGCTCCGGTGCCGCACGCGACGTCCAGCAGTGAGTCGGCGTCCGGGCAGCGCGATCGGATCAAGTCCGTCACGAACCGGGCCTCCTGCGCCCAGTCCTTGCCGCGGCTGCGGTAGATCAGCTCGTACACCTCGGCGAGTTCCGCTCCGTACATCAGGAATGCTCCTCCTCGATCAGCGCCACCGCGCGGGTCCAGCCGGCGCCCCCGCCGGCGATCTTCACCGGGAAGCACGCGACGCGGAAACCCGTGTCCGGCAACGCGTCCAGCTGGTCCAGGCGCTCTATCTGGCAGTACTCACGCTGACGGCCGGCGAAGTGGGCGGGCCAGAGCACCGAGCGGTCCCCGGTGGCGCGGTAGCGCGCGATGATGTCGCCGAACGGCGCGTCGAGGCTGAAGGCGTCGGTGCCGATCACCCGGACACCCAGATCCAGCAGGTAGTGCACGGCCGCACCGTCCAGCCCGGTGAACTCGGTGAAGTAGGACGGCGTCCCGGCCCGGTCCGACGCGCCGGTCTTCAGCAGCACGATCTCCAAAGGTCCCGGCACATGACCGATCCGGCTGAACTCCTTCGCCAGCTCCGGCACCCCCACCGCACCGGTCCCGGCCCCGGTCAGATCGACGACCACGCCGGGCTGGAAGAACCACTCGAGGGGGAGTTCGTCGATGTTCCGCGGCACTCCGTCGCCGTACTGGGCGCGCGATCCGTAGTGGGAGGGCGCGTCCACATGTGTGCCGGTGTGGCTGGTCAGGGTGAGCGTGTCGAGCGACAGGAACTCTCCGTCGGGCAGTTCGTCAGGATCGAACTCGATCCCGAAGTGCTCGCGCATCTCCGCACTCATGTGCCGAGCGCCCTCACGTGGTGTCAGCACCTCGTGCACGACGGGGTCCGGCTCCCAGCCGGACGCGTCGATCGGTGCCGACAGATCGATGATCTTCATCCGGGGCCCTCCCTGGTCGACCTACGGTTCGCCAGATCCTCGCCTCCCTGTCCCGCAGAGCGCTGGAGCATGGCTAGCGGACGGTGGCGCGGGCGCGTACGGCGCCTGAGCGGAAATCGAGCGCGATGGGCCATCGTCACCGGCAGCGGACGGCATGCGCGCCGCCCGTCCGGAAGACAGGGGAGTTCACATGTCGGTGGAGGACATGACCCAGCGCGCCGAGCGGACGGATCTCGCTGCGCTCTACGCCGAGGTCCAGCAGTTCTACGCCCAGCACATGCACCACCTGGACCGCGGCGAGGCCGAGGAGTGGGCCGCGACGTTCACGGCGGACGGTGTCTTCGCACCGCCGTCCGCGCCCGAGCCGGTCCGCGGCCGGGCGGCCCTGGCGCAGGGCGTGCGTGAGGCGGTGAAGGAGCTGGCCGAGGCAGGCGAGACGCGCCGTCACATCCTCACCATGCTGGCTGTGCGGACGTGCTCCGACGGTTCGCTGGCCGTACGGTCCTACGCACAGATCGTCGCCACACCGCACGGGGGCACGCCCGCCCTGTTCCTGATGTGCGTGTGCGAGGACATCCTCGTGCGGCAGGGCGGCCGACTGCTCGTCAAGGAGCGCCGGGTCACCCGGGACGACCGGCCATGAGGTGCGCGACGGCCGTGGCGGATTCGTCCGGCCTTCGAGTGCCGCTGCCTAGCCTGCGCCCATGACTATTGACGCATCAGCGCCCCGCGGCGTGATCATCACCGGCGGGGGCACCGGCATCGGCCGGTCTGCCGCCCGCGCCTTCGCAGACGACGGCGCCAGAGTCCTCATCGTCGGCCGTACCGCCTCTACGCTCGTCGAGGCGGCCAAGGACTATCCGGCCATCGTCCCGCTGGAGGCCGACGTCACCGATCCTCGCGCGGCCGACCTCATCGTCGAGACCGCGCTGTCGGAGATCGGCCGGATCGACGTGCTGGTGAACAACGCCGCCGTGTCCGGGTTCGGAACGCTGGCGGAGACCGAACGCGCGCAGGCAGAGGCCCAGTTCGCCACCAATCTGCTGGCACCGCTGATGCTCACTCGACGCGCGCTCGACGCGCTCGAGGAGACCCGGGGCGTGGTGATCAACATCAGCACGGCCGGCTCACTGGGCCTGCGTCCCTGGCCGGGCAACGGCGTGTACGGCGCCAGCAAGGTCGCCCTGGACTTCCTCACCCGGACGTGGGCGGCGGAGCTGGGGCCGCGCGGCATCCGGGTGGTCGGCGTCGCCCCCGGCGTGACCGACACCGGCATCGGAGTGCGCTCGGGCATGACGCGGGAGGCCTACGACGGCTTCCTCGCGCAGATGGGTGAGCGCACGCCGGTCGGGCGGGTGGGCGATCCGGAGGAGATCGCCTGGTGGATCACCCGCCTCGCGGCCCCCGCCTCGGGCTATGTCACCGGAACGGTGATACCCGTGGACGGGGGCCTCTCCCTCACCTGAACAGCCTGCCGACGGTCATCGCACGGCGGTGACGAAGCGGACCGGCGTGGGGATCCGGAGCGGTCCCCCGTCGGTCCGCATGGCGTCCAGCGCCGGGATGAGCCGCTCGCGCAGCGCCGCGGCCTCGTCCGCCGGGAGGTGCTGCCACAGCAGCCGCATCCCTTGGGTGTGCGACCACTCCACCCAGGTCTCCCCCGACGGAGCGACCATGTCGATCGGCACATCGGTGACCTCGACATCGGTGAAGCCCGCGCCCCGCACGGTCGCCGCGAGCTCGGCCGGGTCCTCGAGCCAGCTGTTGAAACGCTCCTGCAGCCGTTCGGGACGCCACTCCTGCGGGAGCTTGCTGAGCAGCGACATCGGAATGAGATCAGTGAACACCGGCGGCAGGAACGGAAAGGTGCCGGCGACGAACACCGGGCTGGTGAACGCCATCCGCCCGCCGGGGACGAGCAGCCGGGCGTACCGGGCGAGCGCGGCGGGGGCATCGGGCAGAAAGATGATGCTGTAGCTGCCCATCACCACGTCGAAGGTCCGGTCCGCGAACTCCGGGCGCTCGGCGTCCATGACGTGCAACTCGACCTGGTCGAGTCCCAGCAGCCGCGCCTCCTTGCCCGCCTCCTCGATCATTCCCGGCGCGATGTCGATACCCACGGCGCGCCCCGACGCGCCGACCCGGGCCGCGGCGGGGAAGAGGCACGCGCCCCTGCCGCATCCGACGTCCAGCACCCGTTCACCGGCCGTCGGTGCCGCCCGCTCCACGAGCTGCCTGCCCATGGGCGTGAAGAAGCCGACCAGTCGGTCGTAGGCGGCCGCCGCCTCGTCGAAGGCCTCGGCCACCTGCAGTTTGTATGCCCCGCTGTCCACTGATCCTCCTGGGGAGAGACGTTCGCCCATTCACCCGCACGCTCGCCGACTTTCGATGGACCGTGACTCGAACGGCCCTTACAGACGAATTCGAGAGGCTGTTGAACGACGGGCATTTCACTGGGCGTGTGACGACACATGTGACTGACAGTGAATTGGGGCGAGGCCTGCTCACGCTGCGGGGCTTCCAGTGGATCCTGGGCACGGGCGGCGATCCGTACGCGCTCTTGCTGCGCGCGGAGAGCGCCGATCCCCGGGAACTCGGCCGGCAGGCGCGTGAGCGCGGAGCGCTGCACCGCAGCGCCGCCGACGCCTGGGTCACCGGTACCTACGCCGCGGCCGAGGCCGCGCTGCGTGACCCCCGACTGGATACGAGTCCGCCGAAGGCCGTGGGGAACGAGGACGATGCGCAGGAATGGGCGGCTCCAACGCTGTCCGACCTGCTGCCGCTCGGCCGGGCCGGTCTCGGGCTGCCGCGCGCCGAGTACGCCCGGCTGCGTGAGCTGGCGGAACCGGCCCTGGGCGCGGAGGCCGTCCGCGCCCGGGAAGCGGACCTGCGGCGCGACCACGAGGCCGCGCTGCGAGGCATCAGCGGTGACTTCGACCTGGTGGGTGACGTCGTCCGCCCCGCTGTGGTCACCTCGACCGCCGGTCTTTTCGGCCTCAGGGGCGAGGCGGTCGCGCGCTTCGCCGAACTGTGCGCCGGGACCGCGCCCGCGCTGGACGCACGTGTCTGCCCTCCGCAACTGGCCACCGGCAGGCTCCTGCTGGAGTCGGTCGAGGGCATGTCCGAGCTGTTCGAAAAGCTCATCGCCGAACGGTCTCCGGCTCCTGGCGAGGATCTCATCGGGCGGCTGGTGTGGGAGCCCGGCTCGACGCCGCAGGACGTGGCCGTACTGTGCCTGCTCGTCGCGATCGCCGGCACGGAGGTGGCGGTCAGCCTGGCCGTCAACGCGTTCGCAGCGCTGCTGGACCGTCCGCAGGAGTGGGCGCGCCTCGTTGAGGAGCCAGGGCTCGCCGCGGGCGCCGTGGCGGAGACCCTCCGCGCCGCACCGCCCGTCCGCTGTGAGAACCTCTGGGCCACCGAGGAGGTCCGGCTGGGCGACGAGACCATCGCGTCCGGTGACCAGGTGGTCGTCTTCTTCGACTCCGCCGGCGGCGACCCTGCCGCGTACGACGAGCCGGAGCGCTTCGTCCCGGCCCGCGCCACCGACCGTGAGCCTCTGGCGTGCTCCGGCGACCTGGCGACCGGACTGATCGCCCCGTTGGCCCGGCTGCAGGCCACCACGGCCCTGACGGCGGTCGCCGCCGCCCTGCCCGCCCTGCGGTCCACCGGCCCCCTCCTGCGGCACCCGCGATCTCCCGTGCTCAGGCGCGCCTTCCGCATGCCGGTCGCGGCCTGAATCCTTCGCACTCACCGGGACGGACGGACACACCTATGCGGGTACTGCTGACATCATTCGCCATGGACGCCCACTTCGGCGGCCTCGTGCCCCTGGCCTGGGCCCTGCGCAACGCGGGCCACGACGTGCGGGTGGCGAGCCATCCGGCCATGACGGACGGAATCACCGGAGCCGGTCTGACCGCCGTCGCCGTGGGCCGGGACCACACGCACGACGCGATGCTGCGGCGGGCGGGCGCCGGGATCTTCGCCTTCCACCAGGACCCGGACTACTTGGAGAACCGCCACGAACGGCTCGATCTCGAATTCCTCAAGGGCCACGACACCATCATGACCGGGCTGTTCTACTCCCAGATGAACGATGACGCGCTCATCGACGATCTCGTGGACTTCGCCCGGTTCTGGCAGCCCGACCTCGTCATCTGGGAGCCCTTCACCTTCGCGGGCGCGGTCGCGGCCCGTGTCACCGGCGCCGCGCACGCCCGCATCCTCTCTTTCCCGGATCTGTTCCAAAGGGCCCGACAGGTATTCTTCGACCGGTTGTCGAGCGGCCCGGCGGAGCACCATGAGGACTCCATCCGGGAGTGGTTGACCTGGACGCTCGCCCGCTTCGGCCACTCCTACGACGAGACCATGACGACCGGCGACTGGTCCATCGACCAGATGCCGCCGAGCATCCGTCTGACGCCCACGGGGCTGACCGTCCCGATGCGGTACGTCCCCTACAACGGACTGATCCCCACCGTCGTCCCCGACTGGCTCCGCGACGATCCCGGCCGGCCCCGCGTCTGCGTCACCTTGGGGCTGACCGTACGCAAGACAGACTTCCCCAACGCCGTTTCGGTGGATGAGGTCTGCGACGCCATCGCCGACCTGGACGTCGAGGTCGTCGCCACGCTGGACGCGACGGAGCAGGAGAACGTGGGCACCGTCCCCGACAACGTCCGCATCGTGGAGCACGTCCCCCTCGACGCACTGCTGCCGACATGTACCGCGATCGTGCACCACGGCGGTGCCGGCACCTGGGCGACCGCCGCCGCCCACGGGGTGCCCCAGGTGGCGCTCGGCTGGATCTGGGACGCCGTCTACCGGGCCCGGCGACTCGAGGAGCTGGGGGCCGGACTGCACCTGGGGTCGGCCGAACTGACCGCCGAAGGGCTGCGCGGCAAACTGGTGCGCCTGCTCAAGGACGACGCCTTCACCGTGAACGCCGGCCACCTGCGGGAGGAGATCCTCGCCGCCCCGGCGCCCAACGACATCGTGCCCACCCTGGAGGCACTGACGGTCGAACACCGTTGCTGATCAAGGGAGTTGATGGTCAGTCAAGGTCCGTTGTGCTCCCGTGTTAGGCTCCGGAATGTGACAATCATGGTGACTTCCGTCCCTCCTGTCGCCTTCCTCGGAGCCGTTCCCACCGGGCCCGCCGGCCGCTGTCTGGCCGCCCGGCTGCTGGCGGCCGGCGAACCGGTACGGGTGCTCGCCGCCGATCCGGACGGCTGGCCGGACGGCGTCGAGCTCATCGAAGGGGATGTCACCCGCCCAGGGGAATTCCCCTCCGCCTTCTCCGGTATCGACGGGTTGTTCCTGGCCGGTGCGGCCCCGGGGACGGCGGCGGAAGCCATCGGATTGGCCGAGCACGGTGGGGCCCGCCGGATCGTGGTGCTGTCATCGCACGGGCCGGAGTTCGAGATCCACCAGCCACCACGGACGTGGCACTGGCTGGCCATCGAGCGCGCCGCCGAGGCATCGAGCGCCATCTGGACACATCTGCGCCCGTCGCCCCTCATGGCCAGCACTGTGGTGGGTGGCTATCCGCCATCCGGGTCGTCGTGGGCCGAACTCATCCGCGCCGGAGAGGTCATCCGCGAGCCGTACGGACACGCCCGTTACCCGTTCCTGCACGAGGACGACCTGGCGGCCGTAGCCGTCACGGCACTGCTCACCGATGAGCACGCCCGGTCCGTCGTGGAGGTCACCGGGACGCCGGTCAGCGCCATCGAGCGACTGAGTCTGATCGGTGCGGCGCTGGGCAGGGAGATCCCCTTCGAGGAGCTGACGCCTGGTCAGGCCCGTCGGTACTGGCGCACTCGAGGCTGGTCCGACTCCGCCATCGATGTGTCCCTGTGGGCGATGAAGATCTTCCATGACAACCCTGGAGGGCCGGACCCGGCGACTGAGCGGCTGCTCGGCCGCCGGGCCCGCACCTACCAGGAATGGCTCACCGAACACGCGGGAGACTTCGCCGGGTTCACGCCGCCGGCTCGATGACCACCACGGGCAGTACCCGGTCGGTCTTCTTCTGCATCCCCTTGTACGACGGGAACATGGTGACCAGGAGCTGCCACAGGCGCTCCCGCTCCTCCGCCGCAGCCGGACAGGCACGGGCGGCGAAGGACTCGGTACCCACTTGGACTAACACGGACGGCTCCGCCAGCACGTTGAGATACCACGCCGGGTGTCCGTCCTTGCCGCCGTTGGAACCGACCACGACGTAGCGCTCGCCGTCCCGGGCATAGATCAGGGCCGTTCTGCGCAGGACACCGGACTTCCGCCCGCGGACGGTGAGGAGCAGCGTCTGCTGCCCCTGGAAGCGGTGGCCCTCGGTACCGCCACTGTCCACGTATTGCTTGATGTGCTTGTTCACCCAGCCCACCGGGCTGTCCACGATCTCTTCCTGGGCATCCATGGTTCTCCTCGGCTCGATGAGTCGGTCAGGCGGCCGCCAGCTCCTCCAGAGTCATCACGAGGCGAGCAGGGCTCGGGCGGTCGAGCAGGTCCGCGCGCAGCGCCGCGGCCGCCTGGACGAACGACGCTTCCTCAGTGAGCCTACGCATCGCGGCGCGGAGCGCGTCGGGATCGGCGTATCCGCCCGGGATGTGCACACCCGCCCCCGTCCCCGCCACGCGCTCGCCGGCGACCGCCTGCTCGGACGCGAACGTCAGCGCCAGCTGGGGAGTTCCCGCCCACACCGATGTCATGGTGCTGCCGCTGCCGCCGTGATGGGCGACGGCCGCGCAGCCCGGCAGCAGCAGCCGCAGCGGCACCTGCTCCAGCACGCGGACCGTCGGCGGGATGCCGCGCAGCGCGGCCGCGTCCTGCCGGGTGGCCGTGACGACGACCTGGTGGCCCAGACCGTCAAGGGCCCGGACCAGTTCGGGCAGGGCATTGGCCCGCGGCCCCGACATCGTCGAGAGCGCGGTCGACCACGTCACGCACAACCGCGGACGATTCGGCGGACGCGTCAGCCACGGCGGCAGAGGGCCGCAGCCGTTGTACGGAACGTAGCGGACGGGCAGCCGACGTGCGGTCGTCGGCGGGGACAGCCCGGCGGGGCAGGGGTCGATGACCGTGTCGATCATCTCGAGTGTGAAGTCGCCGAGCCCGTACCGCGCGAACGCACCGCTGTGGTCGGTGGGGACGATCCGCATGTGCTCGCGCTCGTGCGTGCCGACCGGCCCCCACAGACACAGCGCCGCGGGCACGTCCTGGACTCGGGCGGCCAGTAGCCCCTCCAGGCTCGCCGGGTCGTGCAGCACGAGGTGCGGACGCCAGCGGCGCGCGAAGGCGACGGCGGCGTCAAAGCTGCGCTCGGCCCGCCGCGCGTACTCGGGAGCCTGCTCCCGCTCGTACCGCTCCCGGTCGAAGTCCCCCAGCTTGCGCAGGGGGACGCCGTCGACCGGATGTGGGGGAAGCCACGGATTGGGCCAGACGCCGCTGACCGCCTCCGCGTGGTACTGCAGCCGCAGACGTACGACGTCCGGCATGCCGTCCAGCACGGGGACCGGGATGAGGCCCACCCGTGTCAGGGGACCGACCTGCGAGGGCGTGCACAGGACCCGCACCTCGTGGCCGCAGGCTTGAAGTGCCCAGCCGAGCGGCACCATCGCGGCGTAATGCGTCGGCCATGAGGAGACACTGAACAGAACCCGGAGGTCAGGCACCCCGCAGGCCCTTCGACGCCACGAACTCGTTGATCGAATCGGCCACGTACTGGATCATCACCGGAGTGAGACCGGGATAGACGCCGAGCCAGAAGGTCCGCTCGGTGGTGATGTCGCTGTTGGTCAGATCGCCCACGACCCGGTAGTCCCGGTGCAGATACCCGGGGTGCCGGGTCAGGTTGCCGGCGAACAGCAGCCGCGCGCCGATCATGCGGGCACCGAGGAACTTCAGCAGCTCGTACCGTTCGAACGGCGCGTCGTCCGTGAGGGTCAGGGCGAAGCCGAACCAGCTGGGAGTGCTCTCGGGCGTGGCCTCGGGCAGCAGCAGGTAGCGCGTGTCCACCATGGCATCCCGCAACAACTGCCAGTTGCGCCGCCGAAGTTCGCCGAACTCCTCGATCCGGTTGAGCTGACTGAGCCCGAGTGCTGCCTGGATGTCGGTGGCCTTCAGGTTGTAGCCGACTTCGGAGAAGGTGTACTTGTGGTCGTACCGGAGCGGCAGGGCGCCCAGCTTGTACGCGAAGCGCTTGTGGCAGGTGTCGTCCTCGCCCGGTTCGCACCAGCAGTCCCTGCCCCAGTCCCGCAGCGACTCCACGATCCGGGCCAGCGCGAGGTTGTCGCTCAGCACGCAGCCGCCCTCTCCCGTGGTGATGTGATGGGCCGGGTAGAAGCTCACGGTCGACAGATCCCCGAACGTACCGGTGTTCCGCCCCCGGTATGTGGAGCCGACGGCATCGCAGTTGTCCTCGATGAGGAAGAGGCCGTGCTCCTCCGCGAGCGAGGCCACCTCCTCGGCTTCGAAGGGGTTGCCGAGGGCGTGCGCGAGCATGATGGCCCTGGTCCGGGGGCCGATCGCCTCGGCGATCCGCTCTACGGTGGTGTTGTAGGTGCCGAGCTCGATGTCCACGAAGACGGGGATCAGCCCGTTCTGCAGAATGGGGTTGACGGTCGTGGGGAACCCTGCCGCGACGGTGATGACCTCGTCTCCAGGACGGAGCCTGCGATCTTCCAGCTGCGGTGATGTCAGCGCCGAGAGGGCGAGGAGGTTCGCCGACGAGCCCGAGTTGGTCATATGGGCCTTGCGGAGTCCTACGGTCTTCGCGAACCGCCGCTCGAACTCCCGGGAGATGCCGCCGGCCGCGATCCGCATGTCCAGGGCGGCCGCCACCAGGGCGACCCGGTCCTCGGGAGTGTGCACCGCACCGGACGGCCATACCGGAGTCTCACCCGGGACGAACTCCATCTCCGGGGCTTGCTCCAGGTGATACCGCTCGACCGCCTCCAGGATGGACGACTTGGTGTCGCTCATGTACGTCACGTCCTCAGGTCAGGGCAGCCGGGATGTCACGGATGCCTCGGCGTACGCCTTGGCGTGCCGAAGGGTGGCGGTGCTGTTGCGGCCGAGAGCGTCGCGCAGATACGTCCGCGCGTCGCCGACCGTGGCCTGCGGGCCGAGGATGTCGGCGATGGCCTCCGGCTTGACGACCACGGTGTGAAAGGAGGTGGCGAGGGTCGAGCCCTGGTCCTCCTCGAGCCGCCACTCGCCGGTGTGCACGGCCATCAGCGCAGGCGTCTTGAGCTGCTTGTAGAGGATCTGGCTGCTCGGTCGGCACACGCGCACGGACGTCGTGGTGTGGCTGTTGCCGTCGGCCGTCCTGGTCTCCATCGTCAGCATCTGCACCCCGGGGACCTCCTCGGTCAGGTCGACCCCGGTGACATGCGGGAGCCGCTCCTGCCAGCGGTCCGCCTCGTTGATGAAGTCATAGACCGCCTCTGCCGGGCCGGCGATGCGCACGGCGTCGCTGAAGGACAGCTCCAGCTCGTGCGCTTCGCCGGCGCTCTCCGCGGCGCGCTTGAGGGCCGCGAGCTCGGCATCGCTGTTGCGGTCGATGGCCTGCTCGATCCAGGCGATGTTCTCCGCCGAGTCACCGACGGCTCGAAAGTCGTGCAGCAACCGGACACGGACCTCGTCGTCGGTGACCGGCTCGATCAGCCAAGTCCCGCCCATGCCGGCGACCGGCGCCTGGGAGGCCTCCTGCCGGAAGCGGATGCGCAAGCCCGAGCGGTCCAGGGTGCGTCGTGAGATCCAGCCCTTGACCTTGTCGTTCGCGGTGGCCCAGATCCGGATCCGCTCGGTGTCGCCCTCCCGCTCGATCTGTTCGGCGTGCACCGTGGGAGGGAAGATCAACGGCCAGCGGGAGACGTCGGCGAGCAGGCCGAAGACGGTGTCCGCGTCCGCCCGGACACGGATCTGATGCTCGGTCTCATGGGGGTACGGCATATGTATGGGCTCCTTGCCGGTGATCACCGGATCAGTAGTTGCCGAGCCCGCCACAGACGTTCAGGGCCTGGGCGGTGATCGACGTGGCCGCGGGGGTGATGAGGTACTCGACGAGTCCGGCGACCTCTTCCGGAGTCGCGTAGCGACCCAGCGGGATCTTGGCCTCGAAGCGGGTCAGCACGTCGTCCTCGGTGGTGTCCCAGACCTGCGCGTAGCCCTGCCGGACACGCTGGGCCATCGGGGTCTCGACATAGCCCGGGCATACGGCGTTGACGGTGATTCCGCTCTTTGCGAGCTCCAGCCCGAGCGCCTTGGTCAGCCCGATCACCCCGTGCTTGGACGCCGAGTAGGGCGCGCCGAGCACGACCCCCTGCTTGCCGGCGGTCGAGGCGACGTTGATGACCCGGCCCTGCTCACGCGCCAGCATCCCGCCGGTGTTCAGCACCTCACGGGTCATCCGGAAGACGCTGTTGAGGTTGGTCTCGATGACATCGAGCCACAGTTCGTCCTGGATCCCGGCGGTCGGCCCTCCCCCGCTCCGGCCCGCGTTGTTGACCAGCACGTCCACGGGTCCGAAGCGGTCCACGGCGGACCGCACCAGCTCACGGATCTCGTCCGGGGAGCGCACGTCGCACGGTCGGCCGTGCACGTCGAGCCCCTCCTCGGTCAGCTGCTTCACCGTCGCGTCGAGCCGGTCCTCGTCCCGGGCGCAGATGAAGACGCGCATGCCACGTGCACCGAGCAGTCGGGCGACGGCGAGCCCGATGCCGCTGGTGCCGCCGGTGACGATGGCGTGCCTGTTGTCCTGGCTGGACATGTTCTCTCCCTCGAGTTCCTGAATGTCAGCGGCCGCTGGACGGCTCGACGGCCGTCCCGAATGCCTGTGAGATGAGACCCAGGAGCGCCGCGGGGGTCGGGGCGTCCATCACTTCCCCCTCGTCCAGGTGGACGTCGTACTCCCGCTCGATGCGGGTCACGGTCTCGATCACGGCGAGCGAGTCGTAGCCCAGGTCCGCGAACGTCCGGTCACCGAAGTCGGAGTTCAGGTCGAGGCCCTCGCCCTCCCCCGCGCACGCCTTCATCACTTCCATCAGCCGGATCAGCGTCAGGTCAGCCATCTCTTCCTCCTGCTTCCGGGCCTGCCTGCCCTCTGGGTTTGCGGACGACCATCGCGGCGTTGAAGCCACCGGTGCCCCGGGCGACCACCAGTGCCGTGGTGATCGGGCGGCGACGCGGCTCCAGCACGAGGTCGAGTTCGTACTCGGGTGCGGCCGCGGACACATTGGCGGTGGGCGGGATCGTCCCCTCGCGCATGGCGAGCAGGGCGGTCGCAACGTCCAGGGCGGCGCCGCCGGCGCTCAGCCGTCCGGTCATCGTCTTGGGGGCCGTCACCGCCACGCCGTGCGGTCCGAACACAGCCTTCAGGGCCTCGGCCTCGGCGGCGTCCAGCTCGGGGACCCCCGCGGCATCGGCGAACACGACATCGACCTCGGCGGGGGCGACCTCGGCCTCGTCGAGCGCCTGCTCCACGGCGCGCCGCAGGGTCCGCTCGCGGCCGGAGTCCGGCGGCGGATCGAAGGTGGCCGCGTAGCCGGCGATCTCGCCGTAGCCGGAGGTCACGCCCCGGGCGCGTGCCGACTCCTCGGACTCGACGACGAAGAGCGCCCCGCCCTCGCCCGGCACGGAGCCGGAGGCCCGCGCGTCGAAGGGCAGATAGGCCCGCGCGGGATCCTCACAGGTGCTCGTGGTGCCCTGCGCCGTCCGGGCGACCCAGCCCCAGGGGCACAGCGAGCCGTCCACCCCGCCGGCGATCACCATCGCGGTGTCCCTGCGGATGTGCCGCCTGGCCTGGGCCAGCGCGTCCAGGCCGCCGGCCTGCTCCGTGACCAGCACTCCGCTGGGCCCCCGCAGGCCGTGCCGGATCGAGATCTGCCCGGTGTTCACCGCGTAGAACCAGGCGAAGGACTGGTAGGCGCTGACGTACTCCGGCCCGTCCTTCCACAGCTTCTGCAGTTCCCGCTGCCCGAACTCGAAGCCCCCGGCCGAGCTGGCAGTGACGACACCGACGCCGAACTCGGGCACCGCCCCGGCCTCGACAGCGGCATCCGCGAAGGCCCAGTCGGCGGCCACCAGGGACAGCCGCGTCATGTGGTCGGTCTGAGGGAGGAGGCGGTTGGGCAGATGCTTCTCCGGCTGGAACTCCCGGATCTCACCGGCCAGCCGGCTCGCATAGGTGCCTGGGTCGAACCGGGTGATCCGCCCGATGGCCGACCGGCCCCGGGTGGTGCTCTCCCAGTGAGCGTCGGAACCGAACCCGGTCGGGGCGATGACGCCCAAGCCCGTCACCACAGTACGTACGGTCATCGGGTGGCCTTTTCCGGGCCGCACAGCACCATGGCGCTCTGGAAACCGCCGAATCCGCTGCCCACCGTCAGCACCGTGTCGAGCCGCTGCTCGCGCGCCTCCAGCGGGACATAGTCGAGGTCGCACTCGGGATCGGCCTCGTGGAGATTGGCCGTGGGCGGAACGACCTGGTGTTCGAGGGCGAGCGCGCAGGCCGCGATCTCCAGAGAGCCGATCGCGCCCAGCGAGTGCCCGATCATGGATTTGATCCCGCTCACGGGGACGCGGTAGGCGTGGTCGCCGAGGCTGCGCTTGAACGCCGCCGTCTCGTGCCGGTCGTTCTGCTTGGTGCCGGAACCATGGGCGTTGACATAGTCGACGTCCTCGGGGTTGCGGCCCGCCTCGGCCAACGCGGCCCTGATGGCTTCCGCCATCTCCCGGCCGTCCGGGCGCAGACCCGTCATGTGGAAGGCATTGCAGCGCGATCCGAAGCCGGCGATCTCGGCATAGATGTGCGCTCCGCGTCCCAGCGCGTGCTCCCGCTCCTCCAGGACCAGCATCGCTGAGCCCTCGCCGAGGACGAAGCCGTTGCGTGACCGGTCGAACGGCCGCGAGGCGGCCGGCGGATCATCGACGCGGGGTGTGGTGGCCTTGATCGCATCGAAGCAGGCCATGGTGATGGGAGAGATGGGCGCGTCCGTGGCCCCGGAGAGGACCACGTCGGCGGCTCCTTCGCGGATCAGCTCCACGGCTCGGCCTACGGAGTCGAGGCCCGAGGTGCACCCGGTGGAGACGAGTGAGACCGGGCCCTCGGCCGCGATGTCCCACGCCACCTCCGCGGCGATCGAGCTGGGCACCAGGTAGTTGAAGAGGTGCGGAACGGCGTAGTCGCCATCGACTTCCCACTGTCGGCCGTCGTCGCTGACAACCCGGTACTCCTCCTCGAGCCCCATGGTGCAGCCCACCGCGCTGCCCACCACCACACCGGTGCGAGCGGGGTCGAGCGACCGCGGCGACAAGCCCGCGTCGGTCAGGCATTCCCTCGCGCTGACCACGGCGAACTGCGCCGCCCGGTCCATCCGGCGGATCTGTTGCGGGGACAGGCCCTCACGCTCCGGGTCGAAGTCGCATTCGGCGGCCACCTGCGACCGGAAGGGCGAGGGGTCGAAGAAGCTGATGCGCCGCGTGGCCGTGCGGCCGCTGGTGAGCAGCTCCCAGTAGAGCTTGGTGCCCAGTGCGCTGGGCGCGATGACGCCGATGCCGGTGATCACTACCCGACGGTCCATGGGTCCTCCGCTTCGCCCGGGGTGGGCGGGCCGTCCGCCGAGAAGGCCTGGCGGGGCGTATAGCTGTGGGGATCGCTGGTGCTGATCGCGCGGAGTGCGGCGGCGTGCGGCTGGAACGAGGGGTGCGCGATGGCCTGCCTGAGCGCATCCGCACTCTGCCAGTGCGCGATATTTATGTAGATCGTCTCGTCGTTGACATGACGCAGCAGTGTGTTGCGTACAAAACCCGGCCGGCGCGCCATGAAAGCAGAGGTCTCCGCGAATATCCGCTCGAACTCCTCGGGGGCGGCGTGCAAGGTAAATCTATTGACGAACGTGATCTCCGTCGGACTGTCCGGCTTATTCTCCGACACTCTTCGAATTCCCCCTGTCCGATCGCGTCTTGATAATCCGGTGACTATCTGCTCCAAGGTGCGCGCCGGCTCTCGCATCCAACTCGACGATCTCTGGATGTCTCTACCGCCGGACGTCGAGCCGTCGTCAAGGGCACGGCGACTGAGCGCAGCGAGGCTGGCATCAGCGATGAGGAAAAGGAGTGTCCATGAGCCAGCAGATCGAGGCTGCCCGTAGAATGATCAACGCCTTCAACACGGGCAAGATTGACGATGCCGATGAGTACATCCACGAGGAATACCTCAACCCCGCCACCCTGGAGCACGGCATCAACCAGGGGCCGACCGCATTCGGAATGGTGGTGCAGTGGGTGAAGCGAACGTTCTCCGAGGACGCCCACCTGGAGGAGGTCCGGCTCGAGGAGCGCGGTGACTGGGTGCGGGCGCACCTGGTGCTCTACGGCCGCCACGTCGGCACGCTCGTCGGCATCGCACCGACCGGGCGGCGGTTCGCCGGTGAGCAGATCCACCTGCTGCGCTTCGTGGACGGGAAGATCCGCGACCACCGGGACTGGCCCGACTTCCAAGGCACGCTGCGCCAGCTCGGTGATCCGTGGCCGGAGCCGGCGGGCTGGCGTCCATAGGCGGCGGGGGCGCGACTGTGCGGATCCTGGTCACGGGGGGCGCGGGATTCATCGGCTCCCACTATGTGCGCCGACTGCTGGACGGACGCCGTTCAGAATATGCGAGCGTCGATATCACGGTGGTCGACAAGCTGACGTACGCGGGGCACCTGGACCGGCTGCCCCTCGATGATCCGCGGCTGACGTTCATCCGCGGCGACATATGCGACCGGGATCTCCTCATGGATGTGCTTCCCGGTCACGATGCGGTCGTGCACTTCGCCGCCGAATCACATGTCGATCGGTCCATCGAGAATTCAGAGCAATTCATCCGGACGAACGTTCTCGGCACCCAGAACCTGCTCGAGTGCTGCCTGGCGACTTCAGTGTCCCGATTCATTCACGTCTCGACGGACGAGGTGTACGGCTCCATTGAGAACGGTTCCTGGACCGAGGAACACCCACTGGAACCCAATTCGCCTTATGCGGCGTCGAAAGCGGCCAGTGATCTGCTTGTCCGAGCCTTCCATCGCACTCACGGATTGTGGACCAGCACGACTCGCTGCTCCAACAACTATGGCCCTTTCCAGTACCCCGAGAAGGTGATTCCGCTCTTTGTGACCCGGCTTCTGGACGGGGCCGACGTACCCCTGTACGGAGATGGCCTGCATGTCCGCGAATGGCTCCATGTCGATGACCACTGCCGGGCGATCCAGCTCGTCCTGGAGTCCGGTCGCCCCGGCGCCGTCTACAACATCGACGGCGGTACGGAACTCACGAACCGGGAGCTGACCTCGCTGCTCCTCGAGGCGTGCGACGCGGACTGGGAGCGGGTGCGCCATGTCGCCGACCGCAAGGGCCACGACCGCCGCTACTCGCTGGACGCCGGGCGGCTCCGCACCGAGCTCGGCTACCGGCCGCAGGTCCCCTTCACGGAGGGGCTCCGCGAAACCGTGCGCTGGTACCGGGAGCACCGCGCATGGTGGGAGTCACTCGAAGCGGGCCTCGTACCGAGGAAGCAGTGATGCCCGAGGGCGCCGCAGCCGCGGACCGGCGCGCGCCGAGCAGGAGGTGCGGGCGGCCGTCCGGCGGCACCTGTCGTCGACGTACATCGTGTGCGGCGAGGACCGTGCCTTCGCACCGGACGGCGCGATGACGGTGGCCCCGCCCCGAGCGGGCCCACCGTCGTCACCACCGGGGAGCAGGCAGGCTGCGGACGAACCGAGGGCCCGGGTGCGGGCCGCCCCTACCGGGCCGTGCGCGCGTGCACGTACTCCACGAGGCGGGTCAGCGCGTCCGGGTCGGTGGACGGCATGACGCCGTGGCCGAGGTTGAAGACGTGGCCCTCCAGACCGGCGGCGGAGTCGAGGACCTCGCGGGTCTTGGCCTCGACGGCGTCCGTGCCGGCGAACAGGACGGTCGGGTCGAGGTTGCCCTGGAGCGCCTTGCCCGGGCCGACGCGGCGGGCGGCCTCGTCGAGCGGGACGCGCCAGTCGACGCCGACGACATCCGCGCCGGCCTCGCCCATCAGGCCCAGCAGCTCGCCGGTGCCGACGCCGAAGTGGATGCGCGGGACGCCGTAGGACTCGACCGCGCGAAAGACCTTCGCGGAGGCGGGCAGTACCGAGCGCCGGTAGTCCGCCGGGGCCAGCGCGCCGGCCCAGGAGTCGAAGAGCTGGACGGCGGAGGCGCCCGCCTCGATCTGGACCTTCAGGAACGCGGCCGTGATGTCGGCGAGGCGGTCGAGCAGGTCGGCCCACAGCTCGGGGTCGCCGTACATCATCGCCTTGGCGTTCTCGTACGTGCGCGACGGGCCGCCCTCGACGAGGTAGCTCGCGAGGGTGAAGGGCGCTCCGGCGAAGCCGATGAGCGGGGTGGCGCCGAGCTCGCGGGTGAGCAGGCCGATCGCCTCGGTGACGTAGGAGACGTCCTCGGGGGTCAGGTCGCGCAGCTGGGCGAGGTCGGCGCGGGTGCGGATCGGGTGCTCGACGACCGGGCCGACGCCGGGCTTGATGTCGAGGTCGATGCCGATGGCCTTGAGCGGGACGACGATGTCGCTGTAGTAGATCGCCGCGTCCACGTTGTGCCGGCGCACCGGCTGCAGCGTGATCTCGGTGACCAGCTCGGGCCGCTCGCAGGACTCGAGCATCGGGATGCCCTCGCGTACCTTGCGGTACTCCGGCAGCGAGCGCCCGGCCTGACGCATGAACCACACGGGCGTGTGCGGCACGGGCTCGCGCCTGCACGCCTTCAGGAAGGGGCTGTCGTACGTCGCTGTCGGCTGCCGGCCCGCGGGGCCCTCGTTCACGCTCACGACGGCAAGTCTCGCACGGCCCGAAAGCCGACGCGGCTGCGGGCAGGTGGGGCCGCAGGGGGTGTCCCTCCCTGCGCTCGGGCCCTGTTCCCCTTACTCTTCCCCGCATGGCTGCGGCTCAGGGACGACTGTCGGACGGCGCTGGCGGAATGGACGACGCGAAGGACACCGGGGAGGGGGAGCGGGATGCGGGCGACGCGGCTTCGCCGCCGTTCCGGGCCGCCGTGGAGTCGCTGAGGGCGGCGCGGCTGCGGCCGCAGATCGAGGTCGAGGCGACTCCGGCCCCGCAGCGGCTCGCGCCGTTCGCGCACGCGCTGGAGGCCACGGTCGTCGACGGCGACCAGGACCTGGCCGACGGCCGGCTGGTGCTGCTGCACGACCCGGCCGGGCACGAGGCCTGGCGGGGCACCTTCCGGCTGGTGACCCTGGTGCGCGCGGAGCTGGAGCCCGAGATGGCCGCCGACCCGCTGCTGCCCGACGTGTGCTGGTCCTGGCTGACCGGTGCGCTCCAGGCGCGCGGCATGGCCTACGGCGAGCCCAGCGGCACCGTCACGCGCGCGAGCTCGCACTACTTCGGCGGGCTGGCGGAGCGTGGGGCCAACTCGCAGATCGAGATCCGTGCCTCCTGGACGCCCCGGGAGGGGCTGGGCGGGGTCCCGGACACGGCGGCCCATCTCTCCGCGTGGTGCGATCTGCTGGCCCAGGTCGCCGGTCTGCCACCGGCCGGCCCCGGCGACGCCTCGGTGGTGAGCCTGCCGCAACGGCGGGGGCCCCAGTCACGCTGACCGTCCGAACCGCCCCTGTCGCGCCCGGCGCTCCTCGCGCCGGGCGCTTCTTTGTGCGCCGAACTCCTGACGGACCATCCGACGATCACCCCATTGAGGGCCTTCCGGGTGTCCCGTTGACCATCTCTTTGTCGATACGGCCACTTTCCGAACCCCAACAGGACCCGACCGAACCGACTCGATCTTCGGATGATCGATCGCGTGTCCGAATTGCACGGATTGTTACTCACCAGATCGTGATCATTCTCTAAAGGCGGAGGGGGTTGCTGCCGAAGACGACTGTGACCTTGAAAGCACGGTTCGTCCCGGCTTCATCCCCAGCAGCCGGCCCCGTCCCTCACCCCAGGAGGCCTGGTGTCCGTTCTCCTCGAGCAACCCGCAAGCCTGGTCGCCTACCGCCCGAACAAGCCGACCGCCATGGTGGTCGTGGCCGACCCGCGCGTTCGATCCACCGTCACCCGTCATCTCTGGGCGCTCGGTGTGCGCGATGTCATCGAGGCCTCGTCCGTCGCGGAGGCTCGTCCCCGCATCGGCAACCCCCGCGACATCTGTGTCGCCGACGTCCACCTGCCCGACGGCTCAGGTCTGACCCTGCTGTCGGAGACCCGCGCCGCGGGCTGGCCCAACGGGCTGGCCCTCTCCGCCGCCGACGACATCGGCGCCGTACGCAACGCCCTCGCGGGCGGGGTCAAGGGCTATGTGGTCACCGGCACCCGCACCAACCTCGGGCTCCCCACCCGACCCGGTGCCGCCCCCATCGGCGCGGCCGCCGCCCGCCTCCACCGCCGCCCCCCGGGTGCCCCGAGCCACCCGGGCGGCTACCGCGAGCTGTCCGGCCGCGAGGTGGAGGTGCTGCGGCTCGTCGCCGAGGGCCAGTCCAACAAGGCGATCGGCGTCTCGATGGGCCTGTCCGCACTGACCGTCAAGAGCCACCTCGCCCGCATCGCCCGCAAACTCGGCACGGGCGACCGGGCCGGGATGGTCGCGGTCGCCCTGCGGACCGGCATCATCCACTGACCCCCACCCCTGCCCCTCCCCTCTCCCCTCCCTCTCCGTCCGATTCCCTGCGCGTCTTTTCGTTTCCCTGCGCGTACCTTCGATTCCCTGCAGTTGTTCACCGACGTGACCGGGGCCGACAGCCACGCCCCGCCCGCGTCACCCCCTGACGATGAACCATCTGCTCACCGACCCGACCGGTTCACCACCACCTTGACGCCCGTCGACGGAACGTTCCGTCGGCGGGCGCAGGAGCGCCATGAGTCGGCGGTGACACGGGCGAAGTGGCGCGTCACCGTGCCGCCGAAACGCACCGCCTCGGCCACGGCGGGCATCGGATCGTCCCGGCTCAGCCATGCCCGCTCCGTGCCCCGCCGAGGCAGCAGCGCCTGTGGCAGCCGGTGCTCGCGCCGGGCCGTGGCGGCGGCCGAGAGCACATCGAGCTGACCGACCACGAACATCCGGCCGTAGCGCTGCGGCGCGTCGGGTATCGGCTGGCCCGTGAGGTCCAGGTACATCGCACGGAGCACGTCGACTCCGTGCCAGGTCTCGAACAGCCGGAACTGGGCCCCGATCCGGGGGTTGAAGTCGACGAGTTTGTAGCGGCCGTCCCGTCGGTCGAAACGCCAGCCGAGATCCGCCACCCCGCTGTAGCCGATCCGCCGGCACAGCTCACCGGCAAGCTCGGCGAGTTCGGGGTTCGGGCGGCTCCAGGCCCGGGTGGTGGCTCCGCTGTACGGCGGCCAGGAGCGGACCTCGTAGCCGGTGAACACCGCTTGGGGGACACCTCCGGCGCCGCAGTAGAGGTGGGTGATCCAGTCCTCGGCGACGTCGTCGGGGATGTACTCCTGCGCCAGCACGGCGGGGGCGCGGACGGATCCCAGGAGGTCGAGCAGTTCTCCCTCGTCGTGGACCACGGTGGTGTGGGTCACGACCGGGGCCCGCAGCCGCGTGAACGCCTCCCGGTTCTTCAGGACGATCGGGTACCCCCAGCGGCGTCCCAGCCGGACGAGCTCGACACGGTCGGCGGGTGCGCGGGACCGCGGGGTGGCCACGCCGTGCTCGGCGCAGATCCGGTCCAGGGCCTCCTTGCTGGCCAGCACGCGGGGCAGCATGGGAGGTACCTCGGGCAGCAGGAACCACTTCGCGAGGCGTTCGGAGTGCTCGGCGAGCAGGATGGCGGCCTCGTCGTCCGCGGCGACGGCCACCGTCCTGCGGCCGATCGTGCGGCCGAACTCCAGCAGCGTCGGCACGAACTCCCGTGGCTCCACCAGCCCCCTCGCCGGCATGGCGAACCCGCCCGCCAGGTGACGGGAGACAGCGGTGGGGGCGAAGTGGTCCTCGACCATGGCGTAGACGGGCACCCCTGCCCTGCCCAGAGTGCGCAGGGCGCCCAGATTGCCGTGTTGCTGCGGGCAGTGGACCGCGTTCACCAGCAGCGCGGGCACATCGTGATCCATGATGGCTCCCGTTCGTCACCGCCCGCACGTTTACGTCGTATACATACACGTTTACGCCGTTTCGTTCGCAAGTCAAGAGCAAAGGAATGAACCAGGCATCCCAGGCGGAGTGCACGCCGATCGGTGGCACCACGCGCACCTCCGGCCGCTCGTTTGCGCAGGTCACTCACAGCTCGGCTGAAAGCGCAGGTCAACAGCTCGTCTCGGACGGATACCCTTGACAGGTGACCGACGCCCAAGACACCGCAGCAGACAGTTCACTGCGAACCACCGGAGGCGCCCCTCCGGACGACGGCGGATCTACTGCTACGGGGGCGCCGATTCCCGATCCGATCCCCTTGCTGGAGCCCCGCGAGGGCATTCCGCCGGTGGTCGCCGACGAGGCCGCGCTCGCCGAGGTGATCGCCGCCTTCGCCGCCGGCTCCGGCCCCGTCGCCGTCGACGCCGAGCGCGCCTCCGGCTACCGCTACGGCCAGCGCGCCTACCTCGTCCAGCTGCGCCGCGAGAACGCGGGGACGGCACTGATCGACCCCGTGGCCTGTCCCGACCTGTCCGGCCTCGGCGAAGCTCTCGACGGCGTCGAATGGGTGCTGCACGCCGCCACCCAGGACCTGCCGTGCCTGCGCGAGATAGGCATGGTGCCCAACCAGCTGTTCGACACCGAGCTGGCCGGACGCCTCGCCGGATTCCCCCGTGTCGGCCTCGGCGCGATGGTCGAGGGCGTCCTCGGCTTCGTCCTGGAGAAGGGGCACTCCGCCGTCGACTGGTCGACCCGGCCGCTGCCCGAACCCTGGCTGCGCTACGCCGCGCTCGACGTCGAGCTCCTCGTCGACCTGCGGGACGCGCTGGAGAAGGAGCTGGACCGGCAGGGCAAGCTGGAGTGGGCCCGGCAGGAGTTCGCCGCGATCGCGGCCGCGCCGCCCGCGGAGCCGCGCAAGGATCCCTGGCGGCGGACCTCCGGTATGCACAAGGTGCGCCGGCGCCGGCAGCTCGCGGTCGTGCGGGAGCTGTGGGAGGCGCGCGACCGGATCGCCCAGCGGCGGGACGTGTCGCCCGGCAAGGTGCTGTCCGACGCGGCGATCGTCGAGGCGGCGCTCGCGCTGCCGGCCAATGTGCACGCGCTGGCCGCGTTGAACGGGTTCGGGCACCGGACGGGCCGGCGGCAGCTGGAGCAGTGGCAGGCGGCCGTCGACCGGGCGAAGGCGTTGTCCGACGGTCAGCTGCCGCAGCCGGGGCAGCCGGTGACGGGGCCGCCGCCGCCGCGGGCGTGGGCGGACAAGGACCCTGAGGCGGCGGCGAGGCTGTCCGCTGCGCGGGCCGGGGTGTCGGGGTTGGCCGAGCGGTTGAACATGCCGCAGGAGAACCTGATCACGCCGGACACGGTGAGGCGGGTTTGCTGGGAGCCGCCGAAACTCGTTGACGCCGAGTCGGTGGGGGTTGCCCTTGCCGGGTACGGGGCTCGGGCCTGGCAGGTGGAGTTGGTGACGCCGGTGCTGGTGGAGGCGCTGTCCGCGAAGGGGGCCTAGCCGCCGTAGAGCGTTGTGTCGTACGGCGGCTGCGGGTTGGTCGTGGCTTGTCGCGCCCACGCGGCGGAGCCGCACATCGACAGAGCCCCGCGCCCCTGAAGGCAACTCACCTGCTCGCACCCTTCATGAAGCCGTTGTACACGTACCTCTGGAGGCACAGGAAGACGATCAGAGTCGGCAGGATCACCAGGACCGCTCCCGCCGAGAT
Organism: Streptomyces griseus subsp. griseus; assembly: GCF_000720255.1. GTDB lineage: Bacteria > Actinomycetota > Actinomycetes > Streptomycetales > Streptomycetaceae > Streptomyces > Streptomyces griseus_I. The sequence goes on from NZ_JOJE01000005.1 coordinate 279,678, forward strand.
CGTCTCCCAGTGGGCCGCGTAGGGGCCCTTGAAGCGGAAGAGGGACGTCGAGATCACGCCAAGGTCCTGGGAGGGCATGTAGAGGAAGGGGATGTAGAAGTCGTTGTAGACGGCTATCCCCTTCACGATCACGACCGTCGCGATCGCCGGTTTCAGGAGCGGGAAGATGACCTTCCGATAGATGGTGAAGGCGTTGGCGCCGTCGAGGCGGGCCGCCTCGTCCAGGGAGGTCGGGATCGAGCGGACGAACTGCAGGAAGATGTAGATCGAGACGATGTCCGTGCCCATGTAGAGGGCGATCGGGGCCCAGCGGGTGTCGAACATGCCGAAGCTGTGGACGATCTGGAAGGTGGCCACCTGGGTGGTCACACCCGGGACCAGGGCGGCGACCAGGAAGAGGGCCAGCACCAGCTTCCGGAAGCGGAAGGTGAAGCGGTCGATGGCGTAGGCCGTCATCGAGCCGATGAGGACCGTGCCACCGATCGCGACGACGAGGATGAAGGCGGTGTTGCCGAACGCCGCGAGCATCCGGCCGTCCTGGAACGCGGTCACGTAGTTGTGGAAGTTGAGCAGGTCGTGCGGGAGCGTGAGCGCCCCGCCGCCCTTCGCCGTCTCCTCCGGGGTCTTCAGCGACGTCAGGAAGACGACGCCGAGCGGCAGCAGGACCACCAGCGACGCGAGGACCAGCGACAGGTACACGAGGGTGCGGGCAACGGCTCGGCGTGTCATACGAGGTCCACCCTGTCGTCGGGGACGATGCGCCGCTGGAGCCAGGTCACCGCCAGGATGATCAGCAGCAGGACCACGGCGGCCGCCGACGCGAGGCCCGTCTTGTTGAACTGGAAGGCCAGCTTCACGGTCTGGATCACGAAGGTCTCGGTGCCGGTCGCCCCGCCGGTCATGATGTACGGGATCTCGAAGGCGGACAGCGAGCCGGAGACGGAGAGGATCACCGTCAGGGTCAGGACCGGTTTGATGCCGGGCGCGATGATGTGGCGGAACTGGTGCCAGCGGTTGGCGCCGTCCAGTTCGGCCGCCTCGTAGACCTCCCCGGGGATGGACTGGATCGCGCCGAGGAACAGGACGAAGTTCATGCCCATGTAGCGCCAGACGGAGACGCTCGCGAGGGAGACGTTCGCGGAGACCGGGGTGCCCAGCCAGGCGTGGTCCGTGTGGTAGCCGAACAGGCCGAGCACCGTGTCGAAGGTGCCGCCGTCCTGGAAGAAGTAGAGGAAGACGAAGGCGATCGCGACGCTGTTGATCAGCGACGGGAAGAAGAGCACGCCCTTGAAGAAGTTCCGGAAGCGGACGTTGAAACTGAGGATCGTCGCGAAGTAGAGGGCGGCGGCGATCTGGACGGCGGAGGCGGCCAGGTAGTAACCGCTGACGAAGAAGACCTGGAAGAGGTCTTCCCTGGTGAAGATCTCCTCGTAGTTCTCGCCGCCGGTGTAGTGCAGTTCGGGGCTCACGCCGTCCCAGTCGGTGAAGCTGTACGCGACCATGTTGGCGATCGGCGCGTAGGTGAAGGTGATCAGGAGGGCGAGCGGGGCGAGCAGGAACAGCCAGGGGGTGAGCAGACGCCACACGCGGGCGCCGCGCGGGGCCGGTGCGGGGGCGGCGACCTTCGTGGCCGGGGTGGCCCCGAGGGTCGCCTTCTCGGTGGTGTCCGTCATCAGTCGCCCACGGTCTTCTGCGTCTCGGTCCACTTGTTGCCGAGGCCGGCGAGGAAGTCGTCCAGGCTGCCCTTCTTGGCGCCGCGCGCGAGGTCGACGAGGTCCTGGCGGTACTCGGGCTTGTTGATGCCGACCTCGGACTCGTCGTCGATCAGCTTGACCTTGGCGCCCGCCGAGTCGTCCAACTCGATCAGCTTCACGCCCTCCTCCTCGTACGGCTCGAGGACCTCCGGCATGGCGGCGTCCTTGAGCGGGGAGATGGCCAGGTTGTCCTTGTCGTAGCCGGACTTGTCGGTGAACCAGTCGATCCAGGCGCGGGCCGCCTCCTTGTGCTTGGAGTGGACGTTGACGGCCTGGTTGTAGTCGGGGCCGATGGTCGAGCAGTACTTTCCGTCCGTCTGGGCCGGGAAGGGCATGAAGCCGATGTCGTCCGGGTTCACCCCGGCCTTCTTCGCGGCGTCCTGGAACTGGACGATCGCCCAGGTGCCGAGCCACTGCGTGGCGATCTCCCCCTTGGCCGTACGGGGCTTGGACTCCTCCCAGTTGCTGGTCGTGGGGTCCTTCTCGGCGAGGCCCTGCTTGACGATGTCGTAGAGCAGCGTGTCACCGACGCGCAGGTCGGAGCCCTTCGCCCACGGGTCGCCCTCGGCGATCTTCGTGGTGGCCTGCGGGTCGCAGTGGACGGAGCCGTTGACGAAGGTCCAGGAGGTCAGCGGCCACTGGGCTGCGAAGTTGGTGTAGTAGGGGATCGCGTCGGTCTTCGACTTGATCGCCTTGAGGCCGGCGAGGAACTCGGCCGGGGTGGTGGGCCACTTGGTGACCCCGGCCTCCTTCCAGACTCTCTTGTTGTAGACGAAGCCGGGCATGACGCCGACCGGGGTCTGCCCGTAGACCTTGCCGTCGACGGTGGTGAAGTCGGTGAAGCGGTACTTCTTGCTGCGCTCGGCCTGGGTGCCCAGGGAGGCGAAGAACTTCGGGTAGTCGCTCTTCTTGATGACGCCCGGGATCAGCAGGACGTCGCCGTAGTCCTCCGTGTTCATCCGGATCTTGATCTCGGCCTCGTAGTTGGTGAGGGCCTGGAACTCGACCTTCACCTTGGGGTAGATCTTGTTGAACTCGGCGGCGTACTTCTTCATCGTGCCGTCCTGCACGAGGTCGGTCCGCACGGTGAGGACCGTGATGTTTCCGCTCACCTTCGCCGGGTCGTCGGGCGCCTTGGCGTCCGCGCCCTTCGAGGTGCCTCCGGTACCGGTGCAGCCGGGGAGCAACAGGGCGGCTCCGACGGCCAGGGCGAGGACTGTACGGCGGTTCATGTGCATCAGCTCCGTTCACGGGAGGGACGGACGAGCACTTGCGGGATGGCTGATTCGGCACTCTGACAGCGCTTTCCTCAACCGGTAAAGTCCGATTCCCGCCAACGATGCAGCGATGGCGCTGAATACTGCCCCTTGACCGGTTTAGGGAGTGCGCATGCTGGAGGCCACACCGCTCACCGAGGGATGGACCCTGCGGCACGGGCGGGACGCGCTCCCGGCCGTGGTGCCGGGCTGTGTGCACACCGATCTGCTGGCGGCGGGCGTGATCCCGGACCCCTTCCTCGACCGGAACGAGACCGACGTCGCCTGGGTGGGGCGGCGGGAGTGGACGTACGAGACGGAGCTGCGGTCCGTGCCGAACGGGCACGAGCAGACCGATCTCGTCTTCGACGGGCTGGACACGGCGGCGGAGATCCTGCTCGACGGCCGGCTCCTGGGCCGGGTGCGGAACATGCACCGCTCCTACCGCTTCGACGTGACGGGGCTGAGCGGGCGGCTGTCGGTGCGGTTCGCCTCCGCGTACGCCGAGGCGGCGGCGGTCCGCGAGCGGCTGGGCGAGCGCCCGGCCGCCTACGCCGAGCCGTTCCAGTACATCCGCAAGATGGCCTGCTCGTTCGGCTGGGACTGGGGGCCCACCCTGGTGACGGCGGGGATCTGGCGGCCGGTCCGTCTTGAGCACTGGTCGACGGCCCGGATCGCCCGGGTGCGCCCCCTCGTCACCGTGGAAGGCACCACCGGGACCGTCGAGTTGCACGTCGACGTCGAACGCAGCCGCGTCGAGGCCGAACTCGCCGTCGAGGCCCGGGTCGCCGGGGTGCGGGCGCGCGCGGAGATCGACCGCACACACGGGGTCGTACGTCTCGAAGTACCGGACGCGGCACTGTGGTGGCCGCGCGGATACGGAGAACAGCCGCTGTACGACGTCGAGTTGACGTTGGTGAACGGTGACGGTCCGCTCGACTCCTGGCGGCGGCGCGTCGGCTTCAGGACCGTGGGACTGGACACCTCGCCCGATGCGTACGGCACCGGCTTCACCCTCGTCGTCAACGGCGAGCGGCTCTTCGCGCGGGGCGTCAACTGGATCCCGGACGACGTGTTCCCGTCCCGGATCAGCCGCGAGCGCTACCGGGAACGGCTGCGGCAGGCGACCGATGCCGGGGTGGACCTGGTGCGGGTCTGGGGCGGCGGGATCTACGAGAGCGAGGACTTCTACGACGCCTGCGACGAGCTTGGGCTGCTGGTCTGGCAGGACTTCCCGTTCGCGTGCGCGGCCTACCCGGAGGAACAGCCGCTGCGGGGCGAGGTGGAGGCGGAGGCCCGGGAGAACGTCGTACGGCTGATGCCGCATCCGTCGCTGGTGCTGTGGAACGGCAACAACGAGAACCTGTGGGGCTTCCGGGACTGGGATTGGGAGGAAGGGCTCGGCTCGGACTCCTGGGGCGAGGGGTACTACCTGGGCGTACTGCCGCGGGTGGTGGCCGAGTCGGACCCGACGCGGCCGTACACGCCGGGCAGTCCCTGGTCGGGGTCCTGGGACCATCACCCGAACGACCCGGCCCACGGCACGCACCACTCCTGGGAGGTGTGGAACCGGGAGGACTACGCCGAGTACCGGGCGAACGTGCCGCGGTTCGTGGCGGAGTTCGGCTGGCAGGCGCCGCCCGCGTACTCCACCCTGCGGCGCGCCCTGCCGGGTGAGGAGCTCGCGGCGGACTCCCCCGGCATGCTGCACCACCAGAAGGCCGAGGACGGCAACGGCAAGCTCCGACGGGGTCTGGAACGGCATTTCACGTTCCCCGAGGGGGACTTCGACCGCTGGCACTACCTGACGCAGGTCAACCAGGCCCGGGCGGTGGCCGCCGGGATCGAGCACTGGCGGTCGCACTGGCCGGTGTGCGCGGGCACGGTCGTCTGGCAGCTGAACGACTGCTGGCCGGTGACGTCCTGGGCGGCGATCGACGGTGAAGGACGTGAGAAGCCGCTGTACCACGAGCTGCGGCGGCTGTACGCGGACCGGTTGCTCACCGTCCAGTCCCGCGGCGGGGACCTGGTGCTGGCGGCCGTGAACCAGACGGGTGAGGAGTGGACGGGTGCGCTGGTCCTGCGCCGGATGTCCGTCGACGGTGAGGTGATCGGCCACGCGAGCACCGGCTTCACCGCGGGGCGACGGGCCGTGGCCGAGGTGCGCGTGCCCGGGGAGCTGGTGCCGGCCGGGCCGAAGGAGTTCCTGGTCGCCGACGCGGACCGCCTGCGGGCCCTGCACTTCCCGGCGCCGGACCGGGACATCCCCTACCCCCGGCCCGAGTTCGAGGTGACCGTGGCGCCCGGCGAGGTCACGGTGACGGCGCGGACCCTGGTACGGGATCTGCTGCTGCAGGCCGACCGGCTGGGCCCTGAGGCGCGGGCCGACCGGGGGCTGGTGACCCTGCTTCCCGGGGAGTGGGTGACCATCGGGGTCGGTGGCTGGAAGACTCCGGACGCGGCCGCCGCCCGTGCCGCCCTGTACTGCGTGGAGCCCACCGGATGACGACACCCCGCGTCACCATCAAGGACGTCGCCGCGCGCGCCGGCGTGTCCAAGGGTGCCGTGTCGCTCGCCTTCAACCACAAGCCGGGGCTGTCGCAGGCGACCCGGGAGCGGATCTTCGCGGCGGCGCGGGAGCTGGGCTGGTCGCCGAACCTGACGGCCCGGTCGCTGTCGAGCTCGCGGGTGGACGTGGTGGGGCTCGCGATCTGTCGGCCGGCCCGGATGCTGGGCCTGGAGCCGTTCTACATGGAGTTCGTCTCGGGCGTGGAGAGCGTGCTGACCGAGCACTCCTGCTCGCTGCTGCTGCGGCTGGTGCGGAACCTGGAGGAAGAGATCGGGCTGCAGGAGTCGTGGTGGCGGGGGCGGCAGGTCGGCGGCTCGATACTCGTGGACTTCCGCGCGGACGATCCGCGGGTGGCGGCCGTGGAGCGGCTGGGGATGCCCGTGGTCGCCGTGGGGCATCCGTCGCTGACCGGCGGGCTGACCTCGGTGTGGACGGACGACGCCACGGCCGTGCGGGAGGCCGTGCGCTATCTGGCGGCGCTCGGGCACCGCAGGATCGCGCGGGTGGGCGGCGCGGCGGGGCTCGGGCACACGGTGATGCGGACCGCCGCGTTCGACGGGGCGGCTCGTTCGGTGGGGCTGGCGGGGGCCTGGCAGGTCGCCACGGACTACTCCGGGGAGGCCGGTGCCCGGGCCACCCGGTCGCTGCTCGCGACCGCACCGCCGGACCGGCCCACGGCGATCGTCTACGACAACGACATCATGGCGGTGGCCGGTCTCGCGGTGGCCGCGGAGATGGGCCTGAAGGTCCCGGACGACGTCTCCCTGCTGGCCTGGGACGACTCGCAGCTGTGCCGCATCACCCATCCGCCTCTGTCCGCCATGAGCCATGACGTGCACGGCTTCGGGGCGGAGGCCGCGCGGACGCTGTTCGGGGTGATCATGAGAAAGGGACCGGGGTCGCATCCGGTGCCCACGCCCGTGCTGACTCCGCGGGGGTCCACGGCTCCGCCATCGGTGTGACGTTCGCCGCTGTACGGGGCAGGACTGGGCAGCTACGTTACCCATAAGTAGCATGGGTCCTGAGCGCGCGCTCAGCGCATCGCAGCAGCAGTGCAGATTCCCGCACCCTGGAGGAGAGCCATCGTGCCTCGTACCGTCAGGGACGTCGTCTTCGTCGACGGCGTCCGCACCCCGTTCGGCAAGGCGGGCCCGAAGGGCATCTACCACGAGACCCGTGCCGACGACCTCGTCGTGAAGGCGATCCGGGAGCTGCTGCGCCGCAACCCCGGTCTCGACCCGGCGAAGATCGACGAGGTCGCCATCGCCGCGACCACGCAGATCGGTGACCAGGGCCTGACCATCGGCCGCACGGCCGGGATCCTGGCCGGTCTCCCCCAGTCGGTCCCCGGCTACTCCATCGACCGCATGTGCGCCGGTGCCCTGACCGCCGTCACCACGGTCGCCGGCTCCGTCGCCTTCGGCGCCTACGACATCGCCGTCGCCGGCGGTGTCGAGCACATGGGCCGCCACCCGATGGGCGAGGGCGTCGACCCCAACCCGCGGTTCGTCAGCGAGAAGCTGGTCGACGAGTCGGCCCTGTTCATGGGCATGACCGCGGAGAACCTGCACGACCGCTACCCGCACATCACCAAGCTGCGCGCCGACGAATACGCCGTGCGCTCGCAGGAGAAGGCCGCCAAGGCGTACGCCAACGGCAAGATCCAGGCCGACCTGGTGCCGATCTCCGTGCGCCGCACCAACCCGGAGGCCGGTGAGACGGGCTGGGGCCTGGTCACCGCCGACGAGCCGATGCGCCCGGGCACCACGCTGGAGAACCTCTCCGGCCTGAAGACCCCGTTCCGCGTCCACGGCCGGGTCACCGCCGGCAACGCGGCCGGTCTGAACGACGGCGCCACCGCCTCGCTCATCGCCTCCGAGGACTTCGCGCGGGAGCACGGCCTCCCCGTCAAGATGCGCCTGGTCTCCTACTCCTTCGCGGGTGTCGAGCCGGAGGTCATGGGCTACGGCCCGATCCCGGCGACGGAGAAGGCGCTCGCCCAGGCGGGCCTGTCCATCTCCGACATCGGCCTGTTCGAGATCAACGAGGCCTTCGCCGTCCAGGTCCTCGCCTTCCTGGACCACTACGGCATCGCCGACGACGACGAGCGCGTCAACCAGTACGGCGGCGCCATCGCCTTCGGCCACCCGCTGGCCTCCTCCGGCGTCCGCCTGATGACGCAGCTGGCCCGCCAGTTCGAGGAGCAGCCGCACGTCCGCTACGGCCTGACCACCATGTGCGTCGGCTTCGGCATGGGCGCGACGGTCATCTGGGAGAACCCGCACTTCGACGGAGGCAACAAGTGAGCACCACCGAACTCCTGAAGGGCGCGGCCGAGCTGTTCCCCGACGAGGTCGTGACGTCCGCGCACGTACGCCACCTCGACCTGCCGTTCGGTGCCGGGCGCTTCGCGCTCATCACCCTCGACAACGGCTTCGACCACACCAAGCCGACCACCTTCGGCCCGGCGTCGCTGGCGAACCTCAACACCGCCATCGACCAGGTCGAGAAGGAGGCCGCAGCCGGCGAGATCGTCGGTGTCGGCATCACCGGCAAGCCGTTCATCTTCGCCGTCGGCGCGGACCTGAAGGGCGTCGAGCTCCTCAAGGAGCACAAGGACGCGCTCGCCATCGGCAAGGGCGGCCACGAGGTCTTCAAGCGCCTCGCCGGCATCGCCGTCCCGACCTTCGCGTACTACAACGGTGCCGCGATGGGCGGCGGCGTCGAGGTCGGTCTGCACTGCCAGTACCGGACGGTGTCCGCGGCTCTGCCCGCCTTCTCGCTCCCCGAGGTCTTCCTCGGTCTGGTCCCCGGCTGGGGCGGCTGCACGCTGCTGCCGAACCTGATCGGCGCCGAGAAGGCCGTCTCGGTGATCATCGAGAACTCGCTCAACCAGAACAAGCAGCTCAAGGGCGCGCAGGTCTACGAACTGGGCATCGCCGACGCGCTGTTCGAGGGTGCGGACTTCCTGGAGCAGTCCCTGCTGTGGACGGCGTCCGTCCTCAAGGGCGAGATCGTCGTCGACCGCCCGGTGATCGACCGCGGTGAGGCCTGGGACCAGGCCGTCGCCAAGGGCCGCTTCATCGCGGACTCCAAGGTGCACGGCGCGGCCCCGGCCGCCTACCGCGCCCTCGACATCATCGCCGCCGCCAAGAACGGCGACCTCCAGCAGGGCTACGACGCCGAGGACAAGGCGCTCGCCGACCTGATCATGGGTGGCGAACTGCGTTCCGGCATCTACGCGTTCAACCTGGTGCAGAAGCGCGGCAAGCGTCCCGCGGGCGCCCCGGACAAGAACCTGGCCCGTCCGGTCACCAAGGTGGGCGTCGTGGGCGCGGGCCTCATGGCCTCGCAGCTCGCGCTGCTGTTCCTGCGCCGCCTGGAGGTGCCGGTCGTGCTGACCGACATCGACCAGGAGCGCGTCGACAAGGGTGTGGGCTACGTCCACGCCGAGATCGAGAAGCTGCTCGGCAAGGGCCGGATCAACCAGGACAAGGCCAACCGCCTCAAGGCGCTGGTGACGGGTGTCCTGGACAAGGCGGAGGGCTTCTCCGACGCGGACTTCGTCATCGAGGCCGTGTTCGAGGAGATCGGCGTCAAGCAGCAGGTGTTCGCGGAGGTCGAGGCGGTCGCCCCGGCGCACGCGATCCTCGCCACCAACACCTCCTCCCTCTCCGTCTCGGAGATGGCGTCGAAGCTGAAGAACCCCGAGCGGGTCGTCGGCTTCCACTTCTTCAACCCGGTCGCGATCCTCCCGCTCCTGGAGATCGTCCGAGGCGAGAAGACGGACGACGCCTCGCTGGCCACGGCCTTCGCCGTCGCCAAGAAGCTGAAGAAGACCGCGGTGCTGACGAAGGACGCCCCGGCGTTCGTCGTGAACCGCATCCTGACCCGCTTCATGGGCGAGATCCAGAACGTCATCGACGAGGGCACGCCGGTCGAGGTCGCCGAGAAGGCGGTCGAGCCGCTGGGTCTGCCGATGTCCCCGCTGGTCCTCCTCGAGCTGGTCGGCCCGGCCATCGGTCTGCACGTCTCGGAGACCCTCAACGGCGCCTTCCCGGACCGCTTCAAGGTGTCCCCGAACCTCGCCGCCGTCGTCAAGGCGGGCAAGCGCGGCTTCTACGTCTACGACTCCGGCAAGCCGGAGCTGGACCCCGAGGTCGCCGCGCTCCTCAAGCAGGGCGATGTCGTCCTGACCGAGGAGCAGGTTCGTGACCGCGTCCTGGACGCCGTCGCCCAGGAGATCGGGATCATGCTCGACGAGGGCGTCGTCGCCGAGGCCCAGGACATCGACCTCTGCCTGATCACCGGTGCCGGCTGGCCCTTCCACCTGGGCGGCATCACGCCGTACCTGGACCGCGAGGGCGTCTCGGAGCGCGTGAACGGCAAGAAGTTCCTGGCGCCGGGCGTGGCGTCGGTGCCCGCGTAACCGTCGTACGCGTCTCAGGAGGGCCTCCGCCGACCGGCGGGGGCCCTCTGTCGTCCCGTGCCCGTGGCTCTTTTCACTGTCGCCTCACGAACAGGTGCCGGATACACTTTCGAGGCTTCCTCGAATCTTGGGGAAGCAGGGGCGGACATCACACAGAAGCGGGCTCGACGATTCATGAATACGGAACTCCCTGTACTCGCGCCGAACCTCGCGGCCGTCGACCGGCGGAGCGTCGTGACGGGAACCGACACCACGGGTGCCGTGCCGGTGGAGTACCGCTTTCGGGCCGCCGAAGGTGATGTGCGTCATCTGATCGTCGTCTTCTCGGGGTTCGCGGCACCGAACGGTTATCACTTCGCCGGTAAGTCGCTGAACGATCTCCGCGCCAATGTGCTGTGGATCCGCGACGATTTCGACGGGCATTACAGCTACTACATGTGCCGCTCGATGAACTTCGACATCGAGGCCTCCGTGCACGCGCTCATCGAGAACACCATGCGCCGACTGGGGCTGACGCACGAACAGGTGAGCCTGCTCGGAGTGTCCAAAGGCGGCAGCGCGGCACTGTACTTCGGGCTGAAGTACGGATTCCGGAACATCGTCACCGTGGTTCCGCAGTTCCTCGTCGGAAGTTATGTGCGCGACCGCGCGGAAACCGGCCGCTACATGCTGGGCCCGGACATGCCGCAGTACCACGTCGATCTGCTGGACGGCGCCATTCCGGAACTGCTGAAGAGTTACGGCGGACAGGGCCGCAACATCTATCTGTTCACGTCGGAGGCCGACGAGCAGTACCTGACCGAGATCAATCCACATCTCCAGCTGTTCTGGGCGTGCGAGAACTTCAACCTGATCAGGACCCGGTCGGAACTGGTGCGCCAGCACGGCGAGGTCTCCGGCTACAACCTCCCCCTCGTCCTGGGCCTCCTGTCCGCGCTGTCCGACGGGGCGCAGCCCCGGCTGGGCTTCGTCGAGAACGGGGACGGCCAGGTCGACCCGGTGCAGCGGCAGCATTATCTGGCGGAACTGCGCGGCACCGAGGCACTCACCGCCGTACTGAACAAGCAGGACATCCGTGGCAACAACCTGATTCTCAGCGGGCACGCCTTCATACCGGGCGAGTCACCGCACGGGGAATTCCAGTCGATCAAGACGCTGGTCGCCGAAGGCGGCGGACGTCACTGGGAGTTCCCACTGGCCACGGCCCCGGCGAAGCACACCTACAGCCTGTACTTCGATCGGTTCGCCCGTGACTACGCGGACGGCGGATTCGAACCGCAGGAGAAGACCGGGATATCGATGGCGGGCATGTCCGGGGGTGTCTACGAGCTTTCCGTGCGGGTGAGCAGCCCCGCCGAGGGAATAGACCGGCGGACGAAACTCGTGGCGCGACGGCCCTTCGACCTGCGGCGCCCGTTCGGCGGTCTTGAGATCTCCCTGATCGGGGACGAGAAGCGGGTACGGCTGATCCGGCGCCCCATCATCGGGCACTTCTCCCAGGAGACGGCCTTCTCGCTGGAGAAGAACTGGCTGAAGGACCGCACGTTGCACGTCGAGGGCGTGTTCTTCGTCCATGGCATCGAGGCGGACGCGCACGGTCACGCGAGTTACTACCTGGTGCTGCGCGGCCAGTCGACGTATTCCTTCCGGCTCGGCATGTCACGCAAGCCGCAGGCGGTGCGTCCGCATGTCCGGCGCGGTGACTTCGGAACGTACGACTTCGCTTACTTCGCCACCTCCGGATACAAGGGAGTGGCCCTGCCGAATGCGGCTCCGGGTGATTACGAGGTGTACATCTCGATGAGCACGGGCGGGTCGTTGTTCTCGGCGTCGGCCGGGGGAATCACTCTTTCCTGAGTTCCGGAAGAACCGCTATCGCGTCCGCCACTTGCCGTTCCGTCACGGGTTCGTCGTCGATGGCCCGTGGCGCGTTGCGGAGTTCCCCGTCCAGGACGAACGTGGTGGAGCCGCCGCCGTCGAGGTTGACCGCGTCGACCGCGCCGAGGGACTGGGCCAGCCTGGCCGCCTCGGTCGGGGTCGCGCCGACACTCACGCCCTTGTCGCGTCCGTCGACGGTGATCAGGAGCAGTGTGCCGTTCGCCGTGATGCCGGCGATGGTGCGCGGTTCGCGGTCGGTGCCGATCTGCCTCACGTCCGGGTCGACGGCGCCGTCACGCAGCAGCCGTGCGCTGCCGCCGAGGGCCGTCTGCACCGGGCCGCTCAGCACTCCTCCGTCGGGGTCGGTCATCCGCAGGGACACGGCCATGCGGGTGCCCGGCACGGCGTGGGCGTGCAGCCAGGTGGCGCCGGTGCCGATGCCGTACAGGGAGCTGCCCCCCTTGGGCAGCGGGCCGCCGGCCGGGGAACGCGTCCCACGGACCGTCCCGTCGGCGGCGAGCAGCGCCTCGGTGCTGCCGGGCGGTCCCGGCGGGGTGTTCGCGCCCCACTCCTTGCCGTAGGAGACGACCTCGTCGGGGTCGACGCACAGCCCGGTGGACGGCCTCCCCTGCAGTTTGCCGGTGGTGGCGAGCCGGTCGCCGCCGACTCCCCCGCAGCCGAGGATGCGGCCCGCGACCCGGTTGACGCCGTCGACTTCGCGCCGGGCACCGTCGGCTGCGCGCAGCCGACCGTTGGTGGAGACCTCGGCGACGCGGGCGACGAGCCCGCCGTTGCCGGCGTACCCGAGGAGGAGGGCGGGGCGGCCGGCTAGCGCCTCGCTCAGCACCCGCCCGTTCTCGGCGTACAGCCCGATCGGGTCACCCTCGTAGCCGGACGTGTCGCGGCCGGTGCGGATGTCGTAGTACGTGCCGTTGACGGCGGCGATCGCCCCCGCCGACTTCGCCAGGGAACGGACGGTGTTCGCCTTGGTCATGGTCGTGCCGTGCACACCGGCGACCCGGACCCGCGCGTCGGGCGCGACCCGCAGCACGTTCAGCCGCACGGGGTCGTCGGAGCCGACGCTGCGGGTGAGCTCCTGGTAGCTCACCCCGGCGGGCAGGGCGGGTGTGGGCCTCGGCGTCACCCGCGCCGAACGCGTCGGCTCGTCCGTGGAGTCCGACGACGAGGTGCAGCCCGTCAGGGCGAGGCAGAGCACGGCGGCCACGAAGGCCCCCCAAGGTTTAGCCATACGTCGCGAGCGCTCCCGGTGATGCCCCGAAGTCGCCGATGTGGACCGTCACCTCGGACCACACCCGGTTTCCGCGCTCGTCCTCGAAGGCGAGCTCGAAGCGGTCGTAGCCGAGGTGGGCGGGGTCCGCCTGGTAGGTGACGCTGCCGTCGGGCGTGCAGGTGAGGACGCCGTGGCGGGCGATGCCGACGCCCATGAAGCGCAGGCCGGGGGCGTGGACCTGGCCCGGGGGCAGGACGGCGTGTCCGCCGGGGTGCAGGGTCAGGCTCTGGCCGGGCAGCCAGTGGCGCCGTATCCGGTAGCCGGCGTCGGAGATCGCGGTCGAGGGGATCAGCTTGTCGCCCTGGGCGGGCATCAGGCCGATGATGATGCGGGGCAGCAGCACCGCGCCGTCCTCGGCGTCGTCGTTGACCTTGACCGCGCAGGTGACGGTGCGGGGTGCCGCGTCGCTCGCGTAGGTGGCGTAGCGGCCGTTGGTCAGGTGGCTCATGCCCTGGTGGCGGGCCATGGTGGCGATGTCGCCGAGGAAGTCGTCCAGGAGGTAGCCGTAGGTGCGGTAGGCCCCGCCGGTGGGGGTGACGGCCAGGGTGAAGGTGATCTCCTGGCCGGGCGCCACCGGATGGGTGGGGTCGGTGTCGGCGTACAGGTCCAGCGTGCCGCCGATCTGGGGGGCCTGCGGGTGGGTCACCCAGGCGCGGGCGATCGGGTACCACTCGCTCATCGCAGGGCCCCGCTCCCCGCGAGGGCGCCGCGGCCGCCCACGCGTTCCTTGGTGAGCTGCTCGAAGACGTGGTCGTCGAGGAACTCGATGGCGGTCTCCGGGATGTGCGCGTCGAGGTTGCGGAAGTAGGGCGGGGTGAGCAGCCCCTTGCCGTGCATCTCGCTCGCCACGAACCGGGCGCACTCCAGGGCGCCGTGGCCGCGCAGGTGCGTGTTGTCGGCGATGCCGTCGGGGTAGTTGGGGTGCTCGCCGGGCTCCAGGTAGAGGAAGAGCTCCTTGGTGCCCTGGGCCCCGGCCTGGCGCCACCAGGCGACGCTCCACTCGTTGAGGTCGATCAGCGGCACGGACAGCCCCAAGGCGACTTCCCGCATCGCGGCCGGGTACAGGCCGAGCGGCCGGCGCATGTTGCCGAAGTCGTCGAAGACGCGCCGCTCGTGGCTGGTGACCAGCACCGGGTGGGCGCCGCGCTCACGGGCGCCGTGCACGTACTGGCGCAGGAAGTGCTGGAAGTCGCCGAACGGTTCGGTGAAGCGGCCGTCGCCCGGCTTCATGTCGATCAGGCCGAACGAGATCAGCAGCAGGTCGCCGGGGGTGGTGTTCTCCAGGATCCAGGCGAGCCGGCCGCGCTCCAGGAAGCTGCGCGAACTGGATCCGGCGCGGGCCGCGTTGACCACCTCGGCGCCCTGGACGAAGAACTGGAGCACCTGGCCCCAGCCGACCATGGGGGCCATGCTGTGCGGCCGGCTGGTCACACTGGAGTCGCCGGCCAGGAAGATCCTCGTGTGCTGCACGGCGTCAGCCCCTTCCTTGCTGTTCGCCCGGCCGCCCCATGACGAGGGGCGCGGGAGGCGGACCCGGGTCGCCGACGACGGACACGTCCATGGTGTCGATCACGTCGAAGGCCCGCTCACAGTTGTGGGTGTCGCGCAGCACGAAGAACTCCTCCGCGCGCTGCCGGTAACGCGGCTCGACCTGGAAGCCCCGCTCGATGGAGGCGATGATCTCGTCCACCGCCTGGTCGACCGTGCCGCAGGTGGGGCCGAAGCCGTCCCGGGCGAGGTCGAAGTAGCCGCGCTTGTAGTGCTTGCTGTAGAAGGCCTCGTCGTCGAAGTTGGTGTAGACGATCGGCTTGCCCATGTAGGCGACGTCGAAGAACACCGAGGAATAGTCGGTGACGAGCATCGAGCACTCGCGCATCGCCAGCTGCACGTCGCGTCCGGTGGTGGAGACCGTGATGGACGGGTGGTCTATCCGGAAGTGCTTGAGGTAGGGCCGGATCTCGTAGTGCGGCATGAACTCCAGCTGCACGTTGTGGTACTGGAGCGCCTTGAGCAGCCGTTCGTCGCGCAGCAGCGCCGAGAAGAAGCGGTAGTACTCGGAGGCCGCGAAGGGGATCTCCGGCTTGGCCGCCTTGTTGTAGGAGGGCGCCACGATGTCCCGTCGCCAGGTCGGCATGACGAGGATGCGGCGCAGCCCGGGTACGGGTTCCAGCGCGTCGAAGCGGGGCAGCCCGGTGGCCGCGACCCGGTCGTAGCCGTAGCCGCAGTGCTCGGCGTAGTAGGCGCGTTCGCTGCGGCCCGTGGTGAGGACCAGGTCGACGTTGGTGACCTGGGCGTGGATGGAGGGGGCGACGTCGTTGTAGACGACGCCGTGCTGGAGGAAGACCCGCTGGTAGCGCATCAGGTCGCCGTAGCCGGTGAGGAAGGCACGCTTGGACAGGCCCGGGAAGCCCAGGTAGGCCTCCAGGTCGTAGGCGTTGATGAGCCGGGTGGCGTGCAGCAGGTAGACGCGGTACTTCCAGGACAGGCGGTCGATGACGTTGCCGAGGTGGTCGATCTTCTTGCGGTCGGCGGCGTTCCCGTTGATCGCGTAGTAGACCTTGCGCTTGCGCTCGTTCTGCCTGATCCAGGTGAACAGGTGGTACGAGTTGTCCTGCGCGGTGTCCTCGCGCTCACCGATGATCCAGATGTCCTTGCCGCGCAGCCAGAGGTGGAAGAGCCAGTACAGCAGCCGGGTGCGCCAGCCGGGGCGGCCGGGCAGGGCGGCCCGCAGCTCCTTGAAGAAGCGCCGCACCTTGTGCGTGGAGCGGCTGACGATCCCGGCGACGCGGCGCACGGTGATCTTCTCGTTCTTGTCGATGGAGAGGATCACCCGGGCGCGGCCGGACCGGTGGACGCCCTTGAAGCGGTGCAGCATCTGTCGGGCGTCGACGGGGGTGTCGAGGGTCCTGTCGCCGTCGTGGATGCGCAGGGTGAGCGTGAGGTCGCGGTTGTTGAGTGACGCGAAGTCCTCGGGTCGGGCGACGGCACGCCAGCCGGAGTACCAGTCCTGTTCCTTGCGGGTACGCCAGCGGTCGCGCCGGTAGACCTGCTCGACCCTCAGCGCCCGCTCGGTGCGGCCGTCGCTCAGGACGAGTTCGATGCGGTTGTCGAAGACCTGGTCGATGTCGGCGCCGGTGAGGACCATCAGGCCCTCGAAGGTGACCCGCTGGGCGTCGACGTGACAGGTCTCCAGGACGAACTTCTGCCGTTCCACGCGCAGCAGGGCGGTGTCCACCCGGTCGACGTTCAGCCTGCGGTGCAGCCCCTCGTCGTCGATGTGCAGATGGGGCCGGTAGGCCTGCTTGCCGTGCGGCTCGCAGAACAGGTCGAGGTTGTCGGTGCGTACGGCGTGGTGCTGGAGCCGGGAGCCGGGGGCGGCGGCGTACTGGAGGACGAGGTCGTCGGGTATCTCGGTGTAGACCTCGTGCAGCGTGGGGAAGATCGCCGCCAGCTCGACCCGGCTCATGATGCGGTGCAGGTTGCGCAGGTAGGGCTGGAGGGTGCGCACCACGAAGCGCTGGGCGAGGCGGCGGGTGCGCTCGTCCAGCGGGGCGGTGCGCCGCAGGAGGTGCCGGGCGAGGCGGATCAGCTCCTGTGCCTTGACCGGGTCGTTCCAGGGCAGGTCGAACAGGGAGTCGCTCTGCTCCAGGTCGCGCTCGTAGCAGGTGGCGCGCGGCGCCGTGGTGACGCGCTCGGCGTGCAGCAGCGCGGGGACGGCGAGCCAGGCGTCCTCGAAGCCGGGGCCGCCGCCGGCCCGCAGCCGGTGCTCGCGCACCAGCTCGGTCCGCAGCAGCTTGGCGCCGAGGCTGGTGGAGAAGATCAGGTAGGGGGCCTTGTGCAGCCGCTGCACGGCGGTGGGCTTCTTGCCGAAGTACCGCTTCCACGGCTCGTCGGCGCCCTTGCGCGGCCCGGGGAAGTTGTCGGGGTTGCCCACCACCACGTCGGCGTCGGCCTTGCGGGCGGCGGCCAGCAGACGGCTGACGCTGTCGGGGCCGAGGATGTCGCGGGCGCGGGCGAACATGACGTAGGGCGCGGTCACGAAGCGCAGCCCGTGGTCGAAGGCGGCCCGCATGCCCATGGGGACCTGCGGGACGACCCGGGTGTTGGGGTAGTGCGCGGCGAACTTCTCCAGCTGTCCGGCGGTGGAGTCGGTCGAGCCGTCGTCGACGAGGATCACCTGCGTCTGCTCGAACTCGCGCTGGGCGGCGAGCGAGCGGAGGAACTCGTACAGGTTGTACTCGTCGTTGTGGCAGTGCACGACGACGGCGGCGCCGTACGTCTCCGGCGGGGCGAACGCCTCCGGCAGCTGCCGGTCCTTCCACCACAGCCACGGCTCGCCGCGCGGGTCGGCCTTCGCGCGCTGCTCGGTGGTCTCCGGGCGCAGGGCGAGGTTGCCGCTGACGGTCTCGTAGATCTCGTACGTCGTGCCGCCGCCGGTGTAGCGCTCGCGCTCCAGGTCGAGGCCGCGCACGCACACGGTGGTGGTCGCGCGTTGTCCGGCGTGCCGGATCTGGACGAAGAGGTTCCAGATCGCGGCGCGGCCGGCCTTGCCGAGGGTGCCGTCGAGGTCGACGGTGGTGTGGAAGCGGATGTACTCCTCGTCGACCTCGACGCCGGTGACCTTGAAGGAGTGGTCGGTCTTGGGACTGCGGCGGCGCAGTACGGCGGTGAGTTCGAGCTTGTCCTTGGGTCCGACCCGGCCGAACTGGTTGCGGATGTAGCCGGTGACGTGGAGTTCGCTGCCCTTGATCTCCACGCGGGTCGCCTGGTTGAACAGCCGGGCGTCGGACAGCGAGGTGCCGGTGAGGTCGAGGTCGGTGACGTCGAGGAAGCGCTCGGCGTGCGGGCGGCCGAGCAGCGAGCCGGACCAGTAGACCTTGCCGTCCTTCTCCACCACGTCGGAGCTGAGGACGCTGCGCCGCTGGGTGTAGTCGGCGACGGACAGGGCCACGTCGATCCGGCCGTGCATCAGGCCGTAGGCGCGCACCCGCTCCAGCACGCCGCACAGGTCGTAGGTCTCCTGGGGCAGCGAGCGCAGGTAGGGCGCGACGATCCCGACGAAGCCGTCCCGGAACGCGTCGTCGCCGGCGCGCAGTTCGGGGGCGTAGAGCCTCAGGTCGTGGGAGAGGAACTTGGCGGCCTTGTGGGCGACGAGCTCGCGGGCGCCGTGCTGGGCGAGGAACTCGTCGGCCCACTGGTGCACCAGCACCCGGTCGCGGATGCTGCGCAGTTCGCCGCGCCGGTTGGTGATGGAGGGCGTGTCGGTCTCGCGCTCCCAGATCCACCGGTAGACGGGCGCGGTGAGCAGGGTGATCGTCTGCGCGCAGAGGTTCGCGACGGTGGAGAAGTAGGTGTCCTCGAAGAAGACGCCCTCGGGGAAGCGGATGCCGTTGTGGTGCAGGAAGTCGACGCGGTACAGCTTGGCCGCGGCGATCGGGTCCTCGAACAGCTCGGGCGCCGCGGACAGGCCGCCGGTGACCGTGCGGTCGGTGCCGTAGAGCTGCGGCTGCCAGACGGTGATCTCGTCCTTGGCGAGGTTGACCCGCAGGGCCCGGCCCGCGGTGATCTCGGCGCCGGTGGCCAGCGCGGAGGCCAGCAGCAGTTCGCAGGCCTTGTGCGGGAGTTCGTCGTCGGCGTCGAGGAACATCAGGTACTCGCCGGTGGCCGCCTCGATGCCGTTGTTGCGGGGCGCGCCGACGCCGCCGCTGTTCTGGTGACGGCTGACGATCCGTACTCGCGGGTCCTTCCGGGCGTAGCCCTGGGCCACCGCGAGGGTGCCGTCGGTGGAGGCGTCGTCGACGACGAGGACCTCGACGCCACGGTGGGTCTGGTTCAGGGTGGAGCGCAGGGCCCGGTCGAGGGTGGCGCTCGCGTTGTAGGCCGCGACGACGATCGTGACGGTGTAGGCCGAGGGGTCGGGGTACGAGATCGCGTCGCCGCGCGCGGCGGAGGCCGGGTACGCGGGCCGGTCGTCGTAGCCGGACTGGTCGTCGTACTCGGACTGCTCGTCGTAGCCGGGGTCGTCGAGGCCGGAGGGGTCGTCGTGTCCGGCGCGCTCGTCGCGGCCGGACGGTTCGCCGTACCCGGACGCCTCGTCGAAAGCGTCGGAGCCGGTCGGCTTGGTCATCGCCAGCGACCCTCCTGCTCCGCACGTTCCTGCGCGTCGTCGAAGCGCCGGATCCGGATCGGCAGGGTCAGCGGCTCGGGTGTCACGACCCGCGGGCTGGGGATGCCCTCGGCCTGCACGATGTCGAAGCTGTCCTGCTCGTCGAGCTGGTGGAACTGCGGCTGTGGATACGGCTGGAAGAAAGGATCCTCCTCGGGCTCGGGAGCCCGGTAGCGCTCGTCGGCCAGCAGCGCCTCCTGCACGGCCGGACGGTGGCGGCCCTTGTAGAGGTGCGGGGCGATCGTCCCGGCGGTGTCCGAGGTCGCGTTCATCTCCTCCATGACGCGGGTGAAGTCACGCGTGGAGAGCCAGAACTTGTACATGATCACCAGCTCGAACAGCATCAGCAGCGCCGCCGAGACCACCGTGGTCCACAGGATCTGGCCGATGATCGGGCCCACGATGAAGATGAACATCTGGAACTCGATACCGCTGATCAGGTGCGGACGGATCCGGGTGCGCAGCATCGCCCGGCGCAGCCGGGTATACCAGGGGAACTGGTCGCGGAACTGCTCGTGCAGGTCGACGACGTTGTCCCCGCCGGCCTCCTCGCGGAGCACCTCGGCGGGCGTGCCGGGGTTGTCGCGGAGCAGGTCCTCCATGAAAACGATCTGCGGACCCTCGGACTCCCCCTGTGTCTGGGCCTGTTCCCTGGCCTCGGCCTCCCGCTCGGCGCGTTCGGCGTCGGCGCGCTCCTTGGTGACCTTCTCGATCTTCGTCCGCATCGACATGCGCATCTTGTAGATCTGCAGCGCGTCGACGTAGCGGAGCATGTCGAGGAAGACCACGCAGAGGGCGGCCAGCAGGTAGCGCTCGTCGTCCGTGCGCAGGAACTGGCCGCCCATCAGGGCGAGGGCGCAGAACAGCACGCGGATGCGGTCGAAGACGTAGTCGAGCCAGCCGCCGAAGACGGTGCCGTTGCCCTTGAGGCGGGCCAGCTTGCCGTCGATGCAGTCGAGGATGAAGCTCAGGTGGTACAGCCCCGCGCCGATGAGCAGGGACTGGCGGTCACCCTGGAGGAAGAAGCCGGCCGAGCCCAGGCCGATGAACAGGGCGGCCCAGGTCACGCGGTTCGGGGTGATGAAGCGGAAGCGGGCGAAGAGCAGCAGCATGCGCGTGGCGGTGGGGTCGACCAGGAATACGGTCCACCAGGCATCGCGCTTCTTGCAGGTCAGTTTTTGGACAGCCCGCAGCGATAGCCTCGCCATAACCCCTCAGTCACACACAAGACAGGACACAATGCCCCGTGGCCGCCTTGGTACGCCCCCGGGTGCTCGAAGATGAACGGTTACTTTCACAGGCCGATCACAAGAGCGAGCTGAACTTTAACAATGCTTCATTGTCGTGTCGACGCGCATTGACTGGCACCCGACCGCGACTTTGATCACACAATTTCCTTACAACCCTTTGTCGTGCCCCTTTTCCGGACGGATCACCCGTGGTCAGAGCCGTGATCACGGAAATCGGATGGCTCGATTCCGCCCAACGGACGCCCCTGGCGGCCCGTTGTTCAGTCCCTCACGGCACGCCAGGCGGCGAAGGCGAGGGCCCCCGGGGACTCCTCACGGGCGGCGGTCAGCAGCTGCCCGTCCGGCATACGGGACGACAGTGTGAGCAGCCCGGCCCGCGTCACGGCGGCGGCCGGAGCGTCGTACGACGGCGCCCCGAGATCCTGCCACCACACACCCGTGTCCGGCCGCCCCTCGGGATACGCGCCCACCGCGCAGGCACCGCCCGCCCCTTGGGCCACCAGCACCGAGTACGTCCAGCCGTCCATCCGTACGCCCCGCACCGCGGCCAGCGGTCCGCTCCCCTCGGCGTCGCCGAGGGGGAAGGGTGCCTGGGCACCGGGACGCCAGACGCAGGCCTCGTTGGTGCGCAGGTCACGGAAGAGGACGGCGCCGGGTTCGGGGGCCGGGGCCAGGGTGCCGGGGCGCGGGGCGAACGGAACCGTCCGGTCCTCGGTCCAGGCGCCGCCCTGCCCCGGGTACCAGCGGACCACGCCGGCCGTGTCGCGGACGCGGCCGTAGACCTCGACCCCGCCGTGCGCGCCGGTCACCGCGACGAGGTCGTCGGCGACCCGCACGCCGCGCAAGTGCTGCCACGCCGTCCAGTCGCCGTCGGCGGGCCGGCAGCGCCAGCTGATGCCGTTACCGAAGTTGCGGGCGAAGACGAACAGGTTGCCGGCCGCGTCGAAGGCGGCCGCCGGGAACCCGACCGCGCGGCCCCGGCGCCAGTCGACGGCGTTCGGTCCGCCGATCGACTGCCACGGGGTGGGCGGCTCCGAGGTGCGGTAGTGCGCCGCGTACACGACTTCGACGTCCACCCCACCGTCGTCGCGAGCGCTCCTGCGCAGCGCGAACAGGTGCGGGAAGCCGTGCGGGTCGGGCACCACGAGGAGCCCCGGCAGCAGGTCCGCCCCCTCCACCGGCTCGGAGGCACTCCACCGGCCCTGGGCGTCCTGGTGCCGGCGCACCACCCCGGCGGCGGTCGGCAGGAACGCGGTGAGCCGGCCGTCGAACCCGGCGGACAGCCAGTTGACGGGCGCCGGATAGCGGCGGCAGGCGGCAACGCCCGACTCGGGGTCGCCGTGGGCCCGATGGCAGTCCACGGACAGCGGCCGTCCCGACTCCGCCTGCCAGGCCCGGGCCGCGGCCAGCGCACCGGCCGCGGTCTCACCGTGGGCGGCCGGGACGTCGTACGTGGGCATACCGCTCGCCTGGTCGTACGAGGTGTGCGCGGGGTCGGGGTCGAGCGTGTGCAGCCGCTCCGGCTCCAGGTCGCGCAACGCGTCGAGCACCGCGGCGACGGTGGCGGGGTCGTCGGTGCCCTCGACGCCGAGCACCCTGGGGCCGCCGAGCACCCGGCAGCCACGGTCGGCGGCGGCGGTGAGCGCGCGGTCCAGCGCCGCCCGCCCGTCCTTGCCGCCCGCCCGCAGACACACGACGGCGATCTCGGCCCCGGCCGGCTCCAGCGCGACCAACGGCACGGCGTCCGCGGGTTCCGGGACGACGACGGCGACCACATGCGTACGCCCGTCGGCGGAGTCGACGCGGGCCCCGGCCCCGGTTCTTCGGTCCGGCTTACGGCTCATGCCCGCACCCCTCCGCGCCCCTCACGTCCGCCTCGCGCGGGGACGGTCCCCCGCGTCCCCCGGGCGATGCGCCCCATCCTGGCCGACGCGCACGGCCACGCGCCGCTCACCGTCACCAGGACCGCCGGCCTGTCCGATTCCCCCCACAACCCGGTCATATGCGGACCCATT
The DNA here is from genome assembly GCF_000720255.1 of Streptomyces griseus subsp. griseus. Taxonomy (GTDB): domain Bacteria; phylum Actinomycetota; class Actinomycetes; order Streptomycetales; family Streptomycetaceae; genus Streptomyces; species Streptomyces griseus_I. The sequence goes on from NZ_JOJE01000005.1 coordinate 302,286, forward strand.
CGCCGAGCGTCAGGCCGGGGCCGTCGTCCTGGCGCGCCAGGGTCAGGGCGCCGTCGGTGGCCACGGCGAGGACGACGACGCGTCCGTAGGCGTCGAGGGCGAGCACCGGGTCGCCGAGGCACGCGGTGCCGGTGTCGGTCCACCACACGCCGTACCGCTCGTCCTCCGCGGGGCACAGACCGATCACGGCCCGGCCCTCGGCGTCGCGGTGGGCGAGCACGGTGCAGGCGTAGCCGTCGATGGTGGCGGCGAGCGCCGCGTGGCGTCCGTCACCCGGGTTGCCGCCCACCGGTACGGGCCACTCGCCGGGGCGCACGGCGACGACCTGGCCGCCCTGGACGTCGGTCAGGTAGTAGGTCACCCGGCCCGGAGACGTCTCAAGACCGGTCACCGAGCCGGGCAGCGGCACCACTGCGAGGTCGTGACCGCGCTCCAGGGCCGCCCCGGGCTGCCGTTGGAACCAGGTCAGTGCGCCGCCCCGGGCGGGGGCGAGGAGTTCGACATGCCCGGTGGAGGTGGCCACCGCGGCCGGGGTGTCCAGGGCGGCGGCGACCTTGAGGTCGAGCCACGGCTCCCAGCGGCCCTGGGCGTCCTCGCGGCGCAGGGCGAGGTGGCCGTGGGCGGTCGGCGCGACGACGTACAGCGTGCCGGTGGTGGTCACCACGGCGGTCGGCATGCCCATCTCCGCGCAACGTCCGGGCCCCGACAGGGGGTTGCCGGCCGAGCGCCACTCGCTCATCGGGCGGCCCGCCTGGTACTGGATCGCGTAGGTCAGGTCCACGGTCAGCGGTCCGGCGCCGCCGCGCACCCGCCGGCCGAGGAGATGGGCGTAGCGGTTGCGGCCCTGGGCGACCGTGAGACGGGTCACGTTCTTGGCGGGCAGGACGTCCGGGCCGAGCCAGTCGGGGCCTCCGGGACGGCTCTCGGTCCAGCGCAGCACGGCCTGGTCCACATGTGCGTAGACCACGAGCCGGCCGTCGTGTCCGGGCAGCAGCCACGGACCGGACAGCACGGCGGGCGGCCGGCCGGTGAGGTCCGTGGCCTCGCCGTTCGCCGGCCGCTGCCGTCGTCCGTCGTCACGCGCGGTGCTGGCCCGCATGGTCCGTCGTCGTCCTTTCCCCGGACATACTGAGGGTGTTGAAGGCGCTCCGGCCGGGCCGGGGCCGACCGTCGCGCCCCGATCGGTCAGGCCGATCGGTCAAGACGCAGGCGCATCCTATTTGTTCGGTTCATGTTTACAAATGCATCACGTTACGTGCATGATCGGTCGATCCTCTGCCTATAGTGCGGCTGCCTATAGTGCGGGACTGATCGGGGCAGCATACGGACCGGCATCCCCCCACCCGAGTCCCCAGCGCCACACCTACCGCCCTGCGGGGCTCGACCAACAAGGACTCGGACCAGGATGAGCCACGTCTCGACGCCCCAGCGCAGCGACGACTCCGACGCACCGTCCCCGTCCCGGCACCGCGGCGGCCGAGGACGCAAGCGCGAGAAGGCCGGTGGCCGCCGTATCGGCCGGAAGATCCTGATCGGCCTGGGCGTTGTCGTCGTGGCCGCCGCCGGTACCGGTTACTGGCTCTACAGCGACCTGAACGACAACATCAAGGGCGTCGACATCGACAAGGCGATCGGTGACGACCGGCCGGAGAAGCTGCCCACCTCCGGGCAGAACATCCTGATCCTGGGCTCCGACTCGCGCGCCGGCGCCAACGGCGAGCTGGACAAGGCCGACGTCTCCGGGGCGCGCTCCGACACCGCGCTGGTGGTGCACATACCCGAGGGCCGCAAGAAGGCCGTCGCGGTCAGCATCCCGCGCGACACCCTCGTCACCCGGCCCGAGTGCACCAAGTCCGACGGCGGCAAGGTCCCCTCGGCCAAGCGCGTGATGTTCAACTCCGTCTACTCGCTGGCCGGTCCGGCCTGCACGGTCAAGACCGTGGAGCAGATGTCCGGGGTCCGCATGGACCACTACGTGGAGATCGACTTCGCCGGCTTCAAGGGGCTGGTGGACGCGATAGGCGGAGTGCCCGTCACCCTCGACAAGCCGATCAAGGGCAGCAAGACCGGGCTGACGCTGGACGCAGGCACGCACACGCTGAACGGCACGGACGCCCTGAAGTTCGTGCGGACCCGGTACGGCTACGGCGACGGCAGCGACCTCGGACGCATCGGCCTCCAGCAGAAGTTCATGATCGCCCTGCTCGCCGAGATCAAGAAGCAGGACCTGCTGGGCAGCCCCACCAAGGCCTACAAGATCGCCGACAGCCTCACCGAGGCCCTCACCACCGACTCCGACCTCGCGTCCCTCACCAAGCTCACCGATTTCGGCCGCAGCCTCAACGGCATCGACCCCGCCAACATGGAGACGATCATGCTCCCGGTGGCGTACGACAAGGTCGACCCCAACCGCGTGGTCGCCGCCGAGCCCCAGGCCTCCACCCTCTGGAAGGCCATCCGCTCGGACTCGGACATCCCCGAGTCGGCCAAGAAGTCCCCGGCGACGGGCGGCACTTCCTGATCCCGGACGGGCTACATCGTCGAACGGGGCCGGGCAGCGAAGTCGCTGCCCGGCCCCGTTCGTCCGTCGTCACCCCGGCCCACTTCGTCGTCAGGTCCGCCGCCGGCGTTCCTGCCTCACCTCCCGGTCGACGGCCCAGGCGTCCGCCACCGGGCCCACGTGCCCGAGCTTGTCCGGGTTGAGGACCGAGCGGATCGCCTGGATCTGCCCGTCGAGCACGTCCAGCGCCAGCGTGTGGAGCACCCTGCCGTCCCGGTCGCGGAAGATCGCGCCCGGCTGGCCGTTGATCTCGCGCGGCTCCCATGTCACGCCGACCCGGGCCATCGGGGGCAGCACCGAGGCGAGCAGCCGGGCCACGTTCTGGTCCCCGACGACGGCCCGGGCCAACTGCGGGGCCTTGCCACCGCCGTCGCCGACGAGCTGCACGTCGGCGGAGAGCAGCTCCCGCAGCGCGCCCACGTCACCGTCCTTCAGCGCGTCGAAGAACCGCGCGGCCAGTTCCTGCCGCTCCCGCCGGTCCGCCGCGAACCGCGGCCGCCCGGCGTCCATGTGCCGCCGCGCCCGCACGAGCAGCTGCCGGCACGCCGCCTCCGAACGCCCCACCGCCACGGCGATGTCGTCGAACCCGAAGCCGAACACCTCCCGCAGCACGAACACCGCCCGCTCCAGCGGGCTGAGCCGTTCCAGGAGCAGCAGCGCCGCCATCGACACCGAGTCGGCCAGCTCCACCGCCCGGGCCGGATCCTGGTACGGATCGCTCAGCAGCGGCTCGGGGAACCACGGACCCACGTACTCCTCCCGTCGTACCCGCGCGGAACGCAGCACGTCGATCGAGATCCGCGTCACCGTGGCCGACAGAAAGGCCTTGGTCGACGCGGGCCGGGTCGCCGAGCCGTCGAAGCGCAGCCATGTCTCCTGCACCGCGTCCTCGGCCTCCCCCACGCTGCCCAGGATCCGGTAGGCGATCGAGAACAGCAGCGGCCGCAGCTCCTCGAACTCCTCGACCTTGTTCACGCCGGTTTCCCCTTCCCCTGTGGGTTGATGCCCTTCCCGCGCCCGGGAGCCCACGACCGGTTCCGGGCGGGTCGGTGACGACCATTCAGTGGAACTGACCGGGCTCGTAGGAACCGGCCGGCTGCTGCGTGATGACGTTCAGCCGGTTCGCCATGTTCATGAATGAAACGAGCATCACCAGGGCGGTGAGCTGCTCCTCGTCGTAGTGCTTGGCGGCTCGCGCCCACACCTCGTCGCCGACCCCGCCGGCCGCGTCCGCGAGCCGGGTCCCCTCCTCCGCCAGCTCCAGCGCGGCCCGCTCGGCCTCGGTGAAGACGGTGGCCTCCCGCCAGGCCGCGACCAGGTGCAGGCGCACCGCCGTCTCGCCGGCCGCGGTGGCGTCCTTGGTGTGCATGTCGATGCAGACGGCGCACCCGTTGATCTGGCTGACGCGCAGCGCCACCAGCTCCTGCGTGGCGGCCGGCAGCGGCGAGCCCTTGAGCTCCCTGCCCGCCGACATGATGAACTTGAGGGCCCTGCCCGCGGTCGGGCCGGTGAAGAGGTTCAGTCGCGCGTCCATGGTGTGCTCCTCCGTGGTGGTCGGTGGCTACACCCCCGAGACGAGATGGCCCGACGCCCTGTGACATGAACGGATGTGACCTGCGTCTCCCCCGCGTCGGACATCAGACCGGTGCGCCCGTCCGTGCGGACCGCCGGAGCCCGAGCGGTGACAGGAAGGCGGGGAGGAAGCTCAGCGTCATGCCGGCGGCGCCGATCCACAGGGTGGCGGCCGCCCCGAACACGGAGCCCGAGGCTCCGCCGAGGACGCCGCCCAGGGGCAGGACGCCCCAGGAGACGAAGCGGGCCGTCGCGACCGCCCGGCCCAGCAGCCGGTCCGGGGTGAGGGCCTGCTGGAGGCTCGACTGAGCCACCACGCGGACGACTCCCCCGACCGACAGGGCCGCGAGTCCGATCGCCGCCCAGTACACACTCGCACCGCCGGGCCGCGCCAACGGCATCAGGACGCACGGCGGACAGGTGACCAGGGGCGCCAGCCAGATGACCGTCCCCTGTCCGGCCCACCGCGCGACCCGGGTCGCCGACAGCGCGCCCAGCAGGGCACCGCAGCCCATGCCCGACAGCAGGAGGCCGATCCCGAGGGGGCCGAGGCCCAGCTCCCTCTTCAGAAAGACCAGCAACATCGTCTGGTACAGGACGAGGAAGAGGTTGAACGTCGCGTCCCCCCACACCGTCGCGCGCAGGGCGGGATGCCGGAGGACGAACCGCAGCCCCTCCTTGATCTCGCGCCCCAGCCGGGCGTGCCCGACCGCCTCCCGCTGCGGTTCGCGTATCCGGATGCCCAGCGCGATCAGACCCGACAACGCCATCCCGGCCGAACTCACCAGGAGGGTCGCGGGAGCTCCGACCCAGCCGGCCAGGGGGCCTGCGGTGGCGGGACCGCTGATACTGGTCACCGAGCGCACCGCCGAGAGCTTGGCGTTCCCTTCGACGAGATTCTCGCGCCCCACGAGATGTGGCAGACAACTGGCGTACGCGACATCGAAGAACACGGTCAGCACCCCATGGACCAGGGCGACCGCGTACAGCCACCAGAGCGTCAGCAGGCCGGCCCACCACGCCACCGGTACCGTCAGGACGACCAGCGCCCTGACCAGATCGGTGCTGATCATCACCGACCGCTTCCGCATCCGGTCCACCCAGGCGCCTGCCGGCAGCCCCACCAGCAGCGAGCCCGCCGTGGTCATCGCGGTCAGCGCTCCGACCTGGAACTCGTCGGCGTCCAACGCCACGATGGCGACCAGCGGCAGCGCCAGGAAATTGATGCGGTCGCCCAGCTGTCCGAGCGCGGTGGCGACGAACAGCCGCGCGAAGTCCGGATCGCGTAAGAGCCCGAGCCGGGCGGTTGTCGACATACGGGTCCCCTCGGATCGGCTGTGATGTATCGCTCTGACAGGTAGGGCGGCTACGGCTGCTCGACCACGAACTCGTAGGCCACTTCGCGGCGTGCGTCCGGAATGACGATGTCGGCGGTTTCCACCGGACGCCCCCCGGTGTCGTAGATGGTCCGCTCGATCCGGAGCACCAGGTCCCCCACGCTGATCCCCAGCAGGTTCGCCTGTTCCTGGGTGGCCCGGGCCGGGCGCGGAAGCTCGGTCACGCTCTCGACCACCACGCCGATGGAGCGCATGCGCACGACCACGCCCTTTCCCGCGAGGGGGCCCGACTCGGGCAGCGCCACCGGCGTGCCGCCCGTGATGGCCATCGGCTCCCAGGACGCGGAGAGCTGGACGGGCCGGCCGTCCGCGAGGAACTCGTACCGCGTGTGGACGCACAGGTCGCCGGGACCGATGGCGAGCCGCTCGGCTATCTCCGCCGGGGCGGGCACGCGCACCTGGCTGTGCGCGTCCCAGGCGTTGGCCCTGCCCCGCTCCGGGGCGACCGCACGGGAGGGCAGGCGGTGCCGCGAGCGGACCATCCGCAGGCGCTCGCGCGGCGTACGGACGTAGGTCCCCGACCCGGCGCGCCCTTCGAGGAGGCCCTGGGCGATCAAACGGTCCACGGCACGCTGGGTGACGTTGCGCCCGACCCCGTACTCCTCGGCGAGCCGCGCCCGTGACGGCAGGCGCTCCCCGACCGCCCACTCCCCCGCGCGGATCCGCACGTGCAGCGCCTCGGCCACTGCGAGGTACGGCGCTTCTCGGGGCATGGGCGACTCTCCGATCGCTCTGCTGCGCGGCAGCTGGGGGTGACGGACGGCGATGGAAAGCTACTGCACCGCGCGAAAGCTGCTGGAGCAGAAATACGCTCGGTGCCGACGAGGTCGAACACGCCCGCACCGACACCACCGCCGACTGTCCCAGACCTCCTGCCACGCCGTCAGGGCGGGTCCCGGCTCGTTCTCGCGGCGGGTCAGGAGGAGTTGACCGACGGAGGGGGACAGGGTCGCGGCGACCACGCGGTCGTCGGCGTCGCGGGCCAGGCAGAGTTCGGCGTCATCGGCGAGCTGAGGCCCGGACTCGGTCCACCACGCGCCCGCGTCCTCCTGCTCGGTCGGGTACGCGGCGAAGGCGACGCGGCCGCTCGCGGAGCGCTGCTGAGTCGGCCTCTCACACCTCCAGCCAGGCCGTCAGCGCGAGTCCCGGCTCCTTCTTGCGGCGGGTGAGGAGGAGTTGACCCGTGGAGGGGGACAGGGTCGCGGCGACCACGCGGTCGTCGGCGTCGCGGGCCAGGCAGAGTCCGGCGTCATCGGCGAGCTCGGGCCCGGACTCGGTCCACCACGCGCCCGCGTCCTCCTGCTCGGTCGGGTACGCGGCGAAGGCGACGCGGCCGCTCGCGGAGCGCTGCGCCAACAACGTGCAGTCGTGGCCGTCGAGTTCGCAGCGGATCGCGGAGACGGGGCCGGGCCCGGCGGAGGCCAGGACGGGGACGGGCTTGGTGCCGGGACGCCAGGCACACAGGTCGCCGGAGTCGTCGGTGAAGAAGAGGGTCGTGCTCTCGGGGGACGTCGCCAACGCGCGTAGCGTGCCCGGGCGAACCGCCGCCTCCATCGTCTCCTGGAGCACCGGCGGGGTCCCCGGCTCCTCCTGCCGCCAGTACAGGACGGCGTCCGGCGCCGCCGCGTACAGCTCGACCCGCCCCGACTCCCCCGTCACCGCGGCCAGACCGTCCCGTACGCCACGCCCCTTGAGGTCGCGCCAGGGCCCCCAGCCGCCCTTCTCCTTCTGCCCGAGCATGCTGACCCCGCCGCCCCGGTTCGGGACGAAGAGATGGGCCCGCCCCTGCGCGTCGACGGCCACCGCGGGCGTGCCGGTGCGGTCCCCCGTGCGGTTGGGGTGGCCGACCGGGTGCCAGTCCAGCGCCGCGAGCCGGGGCCGGAAGTGGGTGGAGTGCACCAGGCCCGACTCGCGGGGCACGGTCGGCCGCCAGCTGACCAAGTGGGCGTAGCCGTCCGCGCCCTGACCGATCGCCAGGACGGGGTGGAGCTTCTGTTCGCCGCCCACCTTCCGGGGTGCGTCGAAGGGGCCGCCGGGTACCCGCTCCGCCCTGCACATCACGCCGTCGTCCACCGGCAGATAGACACTGAGCAGCCCGTCACTGCCGCGTATGAGCCAGTCGCCGTTCACCGGATCACTTTAAAGGGTCATTGCACAGACCATGGTGTCCGTTGGTTTCCTGACGGGACGTACGCATACGGTCGTAGGCAGTGACACACGCACGACGAACAGGAAGCTGACGAACATGACCGACAAGCTCACCGTGAGCGTGCTGGGGACCGGCATCATGGGCGCCGCGATGGCCCGCAGCCTAGCCCGCGCCGGACACACCGTCCGTGCCTGGAACCGCAGCCGGGACAGGGCCGAACCGCTGGCCGCCGACGGAGTGCGGGTCGCCGCCGACCCCGCCGAGGCGGTCGAGGGCACCGACGTCGTGCTGACCATGCTCTACGACGGTGCCGCCGCCCTCGACGTCATCCGGCAGGCGGCCCCCGCACTGCGCCCCGGCGTCGCCTGGGTGCAGTCCACCACCGCGGGCATCGAGGCGATCGACGACCTCGCCGCCCTCGCCCGCGAACACGGCCTGCTCTTCTACGACGCCCCCGTGCTGGGCACCCGCCAGCCCGCCGAGGCCGGACAGCTCACCGTCCTCGCGGCCGGTCCCGTCGAGGGGCGGGCCGCGGTCACGCCGGTCTTCGACGCGGTCGGCGCCCGTACGGTGTGGACCGGCGAGGACGGTTCGGCCGGCACCGCGACCCGGCTGAAGCTCGTCGCCAACAGCTGGGTCATCGCGGCGACCGCGGCGACCGGCGAGGTGCTGGCGCTGGCGCAGGCGCTCGGCGTGGACCCGGCGTCGTTCTTCGAGGTGATCGCCGACGGTCCGCTCGACATGGGCTACCTGCGTGCCAAGGCCGGCCTCGTCCTCGACGGCCGGCTCTCCCCGCCGCAGTTCGCGGTGGCCACCGCCGCCAAGGACGCCCGGCTGATCGTGGAGGCCGGAGAGCGGAGCGGCGTGCGCCTCGACGTGGCCGCCGCGAGCGCCGAGCGCCTGAGCCGCGCCGCCGAGCAGGGACACGCCGACGAGGACATGGTCGCCGCGTACTACGCCAGTTTCGACGAGCCGCGCTCCGCGGGCTGACCGACGGGCGTGACACCCTGACCCCATGGACGACAACACTCCGCTCCTGGTGATCGTCGACGCGGCGAACGTCGTCGGATCGGTGCCCGACGGGTGGTGGCGGGACCGGCGGGGAGCCGCGGAGCGGCTGCGGGACCGGCTGGCGGCCCACGGACTGCCCGGCCGGTCCGGCCCCATGGAGATCGTTCTCGTGGTCGAGGGCGCGGCCCGCGGGGTGGAGTCCGTGCCCGGCCTCCACGTCGAGTCCGCGCCCGGCAGCGGCGATGACCACATCGTCACCCTGGTGTCCCGCGCCCCCGCCACCGACCGTGCCTGCCTGGTGGTCACAGCGGACCGTGAACTGCGCCGCCGTGTCACGGAGTTGGGCGCGGAGGTCACCGGCCCGCGCGCAGTGCGCGGCTAGGACCCGTCAGGTGGCCCCCACCAGTCGCCACAGGGACGTGACCTCGGCCGCGCGGGCGGTGTGGAGGGGGTCCGTGGTGTCGCGGGCGCGGGGATGGCGTGGGGCGGTGTCGAGACGGTCCACCACCCGCAGCCCGGCTGCCTCGAAGGCGCCGAGCAACTGGGCGCGCGTACGCAGCCCGAGCTGTTCCGCCAGGTCCGACAGGACGAGCCAGCCCTCACCGCCGGGCAGGAGACGGTCGGACAGCCCCGTGAGGAAGCCCTGGAGCATGGCGCCCTCGGCGTCGTAGACCCCCTGCTCCAGGGCACTGCTCGGACGGGCGGGCAGCCAGGGCGGGTTGCACACCACGAGCCCGGCCCGTCCCTCGGGGAACAGGCAGGGACCCACCACGTCGACCCGGCCGCCCAGCCCGAGCCGCCGGGCGTTGTCCTCGGCGCACGCGAGCGCCCGGGGAGCGACGTCGGTCGCCACCACTCGCCGTACGCCCCGGCGGGCCAGCACCGCCGCGAGCACCCCGGTCCCGGTGCCGAGGTCGAACGCGGTCCCGGGGCCGCGCCGCAGCGCCGGGGGCAGCGGGGCCCGGGCGACGAGGTCGACGTACTCGCCCCTGACCGGGGAGAACACCCCGTAGTGCGGATGGATCCGGGCGCCCAGCGCCGGTACGTCGACTCCCTTCGTACGCCATTGATGGGCGCCGATCACCCCGAGCAGTTCCCTGAGGGAGACCACCGTGGGTCCGCTCGGCGGGCCGTAGGCCTGGTGGCAGGCCTCGCGGACGTCTGGGGCCCGGCGCAGGGCGAGGGTGTGGTCGTGCTCCAGGAGGACCAGCAGCCGGCCGAGGACGCGGGCGCGGTGGCGGCGGGCCCGGCGCTCGAGGTGGAAGGCGTCGGCGGGGGTGGCGCCGGGTCGGGGCGGTGTGGGGTCGATCCGGCGGCCCATGGCCGCGAGCAGACGGCGGGCGTTGTGGTAGTCGCCCCGCCAGAGCAGACCGGTGCCCTCGTGGGCCAGGCGGTGGGCGGTGGCGGCCTTCGTCCGGTCGTCGGCGAGGACGGTCCGGCGGGGCGCGGGGGTGCCGTTCTCCGAGTGCCAGCGGGCGGAACGGGTGGTGTGGTCCTCGGTCCAGTGGAGGGTGGACACGGGGGTACTCCTCGTGGTCGTGAGTGCAAGGACACGAAGAGCACTTCGACGGGACGAGGAGCAGGTTCGACCACCGCCCGGACGGCTGAGCGGGCCGGGCGTCAGGGAAAGGGGATGGTGGCGGCTACCGCGTCCGCGTCGAAGCGCGGGAGCGGCGGTCGCCGAGAACCATGCCGAGTGTCATGACCGGCCCTTTCCGAATACGGGGTCACTGCGTGGAGTCGGCAGCCTAGTGCACGCGCCCCCACCCACGCGTCCGGCCCCGCACGTCCCCGCCGGAGCGGGAGGTGCGGGGCCGGTTCCAGGGGCGGATCGGCCTGCGGGACGGATGGGCCTGCGGGACGGATGGGCCCGCGGGACGCGTCGAGCTAGCGGGCGCCGCCGCTCGGGGGGCCGTCGGTCCCGGCGGCCACGGTCTCCTCGTGCCGGGCGAGGCGGCTGTGGGAGCGGCCGTAGAGGAAGTAGACGACGAAGCCCACCACCATCCAGATGCCGAAGCGCAGCCAGGTCTCGGCCGGCAGGTTCAGCATCAGCCACAGGGACGCGCACACCGAGAGGATCGGGATGACCGGCACCCAGGGGGTACGGAAGGCGCGGGGCAGGTCGGGGCGGGTGTGGCGGAGGACGACCACGCCGATCGCGACGACCACGAAGGCGAAGAGCGTGCCGATGTTCACCAGTTCGGCGAGTTCGCTGAGGCTGGTGAAGCCGGCCAGGATCGCGATGAGCACACCGAGCAGGATGGTCGGCCGGTGCGGGGTCTTGAAGCGGGGGTGGACGTGGGAGAAGAAGCGCGGCAGCAGTCCGTCGCGGCTCATCGCGAAGAAGACCCGGGTCTGGCCCAGGAGCAGGATCATGCAGACCGTCGTCAGGCCGACGGCGGCGCCGAAGCTGATGAAGCCCGCGAACCAGGGGTGCCCGGTGGCTTTGAAGGCGTCGGCGAGCGGGGCGCTCACGGACAGCTTGGTGTAGTGCTCCATGCCGGTGACGACGATCGACACGGCGACGTACAGGACGGTGCAGATGATGAGGGAGCCGATGATGCCGCGGGGCATGTCGCGCTGCGGGTTCCTGGTCTCCTCGGCGGCCGTGGCCACGACGTCGAAGCCGATGAACGCGAAGAAGACGACCGAGGCGGCGGTGAAGATGCCCATCACGCCGAAGTTGGAGGGGGCCCAGCCGAACATCAGCTGGATGAGCGGTGCCTGGAGGTTGTTGCCGGCCTCCACGGCCTGCGCCTTCGGGACGAACGGTTCGTAATTGTCGCCGTTGACGAGGAAGGCGCCCGCGATGATCACGGTGAGGACGACGGTCACCTTGATGGCGACGACGACGGAGGTGACTCGCGCGGAGAGCTTCGTGCCGACCACGAGGATGACGGTCAGCACCAGGACGAGGGCGGCCGCGAGGATGTCGAAGCCGAACCCGTCGGCGCCCTCTCTGCCGCTCAGTGACGCGGGCAGGTGCCAGCCCGCGTTGTCGAGGAGCGAGGCGATGTAGCCGGACCAGCCGACGGCGACGACCGCGGTGCCCAGCGCGAATTCCAGGACCAGGTCCCAGCCGATGATCCAGGCGGGGAACTCACCGATGGACGCGTAGGAGAACGTGTACGCGGAGCCGGCCACCGGGACGGTGGAGGCGAACTCGGCGTAGCAGAGCGCGGCGAGCGCGCAGGCGACCCCGGCCGCGACGAAGGCCAGGGCGACGGCGGGACCGGCGTTGTTCTTGGCGACCGTGCCGGTCAGGACGAAGATGCCGGTGCCGATGATGACGCCGACGCCGAAGACGGTCAGGTCCAGCGCGGACAAGGACTTCTTGAGCGCGTGCTCTGGTTCCTCGGTATCGAGGATGGACTGCTCGACCTTCTTCGTCCGGAAGAGGGTGCTGCTCACGGGAACCTCCCACGCTTGTCGTCCTCGACATGATCGAGAGGGGGCGTACTGCGTATGCCCCGAGGTGGGTGGATTCACGCGAACGGGCCGGTCACGCCACTGCAAAGAGTGGCGGGACCGGCCCATCCGGACGTGCCGGGTCGCCTCAGTCGCGCGCGGGCTGCACGGAGTCCACCTCGGCGGCCGTACGGTCGAACCTGCCGTCCAGCTTGGAGACCAGACCGGTGACCTGGCGGGCGATGTCGGGGGCCGTCAGGCCGATCTCCGCCATGACCTCGGCGCGGGAGGCGTGGTCGAGGAAGCGGGGCGGGATGCCGAAGTCGCGCAGCGGGACGTCGACACCCGCGTCGCGCAGGGCCTGGGCGATCGCCGAGCCGACGCCGCCGACGCGGGAGTTGTCCTCGACGGTGACGACCACGCGGTGGCGCTCGGCGAGCGGGGCCATGGCCTCGTCGACGGGCTTGACCCAGCGTGGGTCGACGACGGTGGTGGAGATGCCCTGCTGGTCGAGGAGTCCGGCGATCTCCAGGCACATCGGCGCGAGCGCGCCCACGGACACCAGGAGGACGTCGGGCCGGTCGGTCCCGGGCTCGCGCAGCACGTCCATCCCGCCGACGCGTCCCACGGCCGGTACGGCGGGGCCGACGGCGCCCTTGGAGAAGCGCACGACGGTCGGCGCGTCCTCGACGGCGACGGCCTCGCGCAGCTGTGCGCGCACCTGATCGGCGTCGCGCGGGGCGGCCAGCCGCAGCCCCGGTACCACCTGGAGGATCGACATGTCCCACATGCCGTTGTGGGAGGCGCCGTCGGTGCCGGTGACGCCGGCGCGGTCCAGGACGAAGGTGACACCGCACTTGTGCAGGGCCACGTCCATGAGGACCTGGTCGAAGGCGCGGTTGAGGAACGTGGCGTACACGGCGAAGACGGGGTGCACGCCGGCGTGGGCGAGGCCCGCCGCGGAGACGGCGCCGTGCTGCTCCGCGATGCCGACGTCGTAGATCCGGTCCGGGAAGGCGTCCGCGAACTTCTTCAGGCCGACGGGCTGGAGCATGGCCGCCGTGATGGCGACGATGTCCTCGCGCTCCTTGCCGAGCTGGACCATCTCGTCGCCGAAGACGGAGGTCCAGTCGGCGCCGGAGGCCTTGATCGGCAGGCCGGTGTCGGGGTGGATGGGTCCGATGCCGTGGAAGCGGTCGGCCTCGTCCTGGAGGGCGGGCTGGTAGCCGCGGCCCTTCTCGGTGAGGCAGTGCACGATGACGGGGCCGCCGAAGCGCTTGGCGCGCGCGAGCGCCGACTCCAGCGCCTCGATGTCATGTCCGTCGATCGGGCCGACGTACTTCAGCCCGAGGTCCTCGAACATGCCCTGCGGGGCGATGAAGTCCTTCAGCCCCTTCTTCGCGCCGTGCAGGGTCTCGTACAGCGGCTTCCCGACGACCGGCGTGCGGTCCAGGATCTCCTTCGTACGGGTGAGGAAGCGCTCGTAGCCGTCGGTCGTGCGCAGCGTCGCGAGGTGGTTGGCGAGGCCGCCGATGGTCGGGGCGTACGACCTCTCGTTGTCGTTGACGACGATGACGAGCGGACGGTCCTTGGCCTCGGCGATGTTGTTGAGCGCCTCCCAGGCCATGCCGCCGGTGAGGGCGCCGTCACCGATGACGGCGACGACGTGGCTGTCGCGTTCGAGCAGCTGGTTGGCCTTCGCGATGCCGTCGGCCCAGCCGAGGACCGTGGAGGCGTGGCTGTTCTCGATGACGTCGTGCTCGGACTCGGCCTGCGAGGGGTAGCCCGACAGGCCGCCCTTCATCTTCAGCTTGGAGAAGTCCTGACGCCCGGTGAGCAGCTTGTGCACATAGGACTGGTGACCGGTGTCCCAGAGCACCTTGTCCTTGGGCGACTCGAAGACCCGGTGCAGCGCGATGGTGAGCTCGACCACGCCCAGGTTGGGGCCCAGGTGCCCACCGGTCTTCGACACGGCCTCCACCAGGAAGCCCCGGATCTCCTCGGCCAGCTGGTCCAGCTCCTCCAGGCTGAGTCGGTCCAGATCGCGCGGTCCCCTGATGCGGGTCAGCAGCGGCACCCGTGCCTCCTTGCAATAGAGCTGTTCGAGCATTCGCCGGGCCAGTCGAGTCTAATGTTTCCCGGGACACGACGAAGCCCGGCACCCCATGGGGCACCGGGCACAGTCTTGTTTTCAACGTGCGGCACGGCAGCTTGCCCAGGGGCGCGGGGAACTGCGCGACCAGCCACAAACGGACCGGCACCCGCAAGACCACCGCACCCCCGACGGCGCTCCGCGCTACGCGCGCCCCGCAGCCTTCTGGCTCTTACGGGACACCGAGTCGATGACCACCGCACCCAGCAGAACCGCACCAGTGATCATGTACTGGATCGACGTGTTCATGTTCAGCAGGTCCAGACCCGTCTGGATCGACTGGATCACCAGCATGCCCAGCAGCGCGGACCACACCGACCCCCGCCCACCGAACAGCGACGTACCACCGATCACCGCCGCCGCGATCGCCAGCATCAGCGTGTTGCCGCCGCCGGCGTTCAGCGTCGCACTGGCCGTCTGCCCGGCGAAGAACATGCCGCCCACCGCGGCGAACCCGCCCGAGATCGCGAACACGGTGATCCGCACCATCGGCACGTTGATACCGGCACGCCGCGCCGCCTCGATGCCACCACCGACCGCGAAGACCTTCCGGCCGTAGGTCGTACGGCGCAGCACGAAGTCCACGATCACCAGCGCCGCCAGGAAGATCACCAGCGCGTTCGACACACCCGAGGCGTTGTTCAGCACGGCCGCCGCGACGAACGAGGCGACGGCCAGCGCACCCACCCGGATCAGGATCTCGCTGGTGGGCCGGAAGGGCACACCCGCCGCCCGGCGGCGGCGCTGCTCGCCGAACGAGCCGACCAGCATGGACAGCACACCGAGACCGGCCAGGATGTAGGCACCGATGATGGCCTGGTCCATGAAGAAGGAGTTCTGGCCGAGCAGGTGCACCGGACCCTTGTCGGACGGGATGTTGATCGTGCCGCTGGAGCCCAGCAGCCACAGCATCAGACCGTTCCAGCCGAGGAAGCCGGCCAGGGTCACCACGAACGCGGGGACGCCGATCTTCGCGAAGAACCAGCCCTGCAGCGCGCCGATGACGGCACCGGTCAGGACGCTCAGCGCCAGCGCCAGCCAGGCGTTCATGGTGTGGTCCACCACGAACACGGCGAACAGTGTGGAGGCCAGGCCGCTGACGGAGCCCACGGAGAGGTCGATCTCGCCGAGCAGCAGCACGAACACCAGGCCGATGGCCAGCATGCCGGTGGCCGACATGAAGTAGCTGATGTTCGACAGGTTGTCGGCGCTGAGGAAGCGGTCGTTCTGGAGCTGGAAGATCGTCCAGATGACGATGAGGCCGATGACCACCGGCAGCGAGCCCAGCTCGCCGCCCTTCACCTTGCGCTTGAACTCGGTGAGGTAGCCCTTGAGGCCCTCTTCACGGACCAGCAGTCGAGGATCGACGACGGTGACCGGAGCGGCCGTGGGGTCGTCGGCGGGCGCCACGGTGGCCTGCTTGTCCACCTGGACGTCCGACTTCACGGTCTTGGACGTGTCACTCACTTTGCCGCCTCCGCGCTGCGACGCCCCGCACGACGGGTCACGGCGTTCTCCGTGGCACCCGTGATCGCGGCGATGATCTCTTCGTGGCTGGTGTCCTTCACGGAGAAGGAGCCGTTGTTCTTGCCCAGGCGCAGGACGGCGACGGTGTCCGCGACCGCCTTGACGTCGGCCATGTTGTGGCTGATGAGGATGACGCCGAGGTCGCGCTCGCGCAGCCGCTCGACCAGGTCGAGGACCTGCGCGGTCTGCTCCACGCCGAGGGCGGCGGTGGGCTCGTCGAGGATGACGACCTTGGGGTCGCCGATCAGGGCGCGGGCGATCGCCACGACCTGACGCTGGCCGCCGGAGAGGCTGGCGATCGGAATGCGCACGCTCGGGATGCGGATGGAGAGCGTGCTGAGCAGCTCGCGCGCGTTCTTCTCCATCGACACCTCGTCGATGACGCCGCGGTGCAGCAGCTCGCGCCCGAGGTAGAGGTTGCCGACCACGTCGAGGTTGTCGCAGAGCGCGAGGTCCTGGTAGACCGTCGCGACACCGAGTCCCTGGGCGTCGTGCGGCTTGTTGATGCTGACCGCCCTGCCCTCCCACTCGATGACGCCCTCGTCGATGGGGTGGACACCCGCGATCGTCTTGACCAGGGTGGACTTTCCTGCGCCGTTGTCGCCGACCAGCGCGACGACCTCTCCGGCGTGGACCTCCAGTTCGACGTCGGTGAGTGCCTGGACCGCACCGAATCGCTTGGAGACTCCGCGCAACGCCAGCACGGGCGTAGCGGACACGTGAACCATCTCCTTCGCCGCCTGACCGGCGGGGATGCCGCGCTGGGGTGATGCGCGGAGGGATGTGCGCAACGCCCCGCGTTCGCGCACAAGGTTAATAAGGTGAATGCTCCGGCGCCCGCCCCGCAGCGGGGTGGAAGGTGGGACGGACGCCGGAGGGGCTTCGAGGGACCGCGAGCGGTCGTGGGGCCCGAGCCCCGCCTGGGGCTCGGGCCGGTGCTCGCCGGGCGAGCCCTACTCCAGGCCGGCCTTCTTGCAGGCGGCGGCGTAGTCGGCGGTGCAGATCTCCTGGACCGTGTACAGCTTGTCCTTGATGACCGTGTCCTTGATGTTGGCCTTGGTGACCGACACCGGGGTCAGCAGCTGGGAGGGCACCTTGTCGCCGGAGCCGCTGGTCAGCGTCTCGGTGGCGAGGGACTTGATGTCCTTGCCCTCGAGCAGGTTGAACGCGAGCACGGCGGCGGCGTCCGCCTCCGGCTTGAAGGCCTTGTAGACGGTGGAGGACTGGGTGCCGGCGACGATGCGCTGGATGCCCGCGAGCTCCGCGTCCTGACCCGTCAGCGGGATGCCGCTGATCTTCGCACCCTTGAGGGTGTTGGCGATGCCACCGGCCATACCGTCGTTGGCGGCGTAGACGCCGACGATGTTCTTGGCGCCCAGCTGGGTGATGGCGGCCGACATCTTCTGGGCGGCGACGGTGTCCTTCCAGAGGCCGGACTGCTCGTAGGCGATGTTCACCTTGCCGTCGAGGGCCTTGTGGGCGCCTTCCTTGAACTGACCGGCGTTCGGGTCGGCGTCGTCACCGTTGATCATGACGATCTTCGACTTCGGGGTGGCCTTGGAGCCCAGCGCGTCGAGCAGCGCCTGGCCCTGGAGCTCGCCGACCTTGACGTTGTCGAAGGACACGTAGGCCGAGACCGGACCCTGGGCGAGGCGGTCGTAGGCGACGACCTTGATGCCCTTGTTGACCGCGGACTGGATCGAGGACTTGATCGCGGCGGAGTCCTGGGCGGAGATCACGATGACCTTCACACCCTTGGTGATCATGCTGCTGACCTGCTGGGCCTGCTTGGCGGCGTCACCGGCCGCGTTCGCGTACTCGACCGTGCAGTCCGGGCAGAGTTCCTTCGTCTTCGCCACGAAGTACGGCTTGTCGAACTTCTCGTAGCGCGCGGTGACGCTGTCCGGCAGCAGCAGACCGATGGTCTTGCCACCGCTGCCACCCGAGCTGCTGCCGCTGCCGGAGTCGTTGTCGTCGCCGGCCTTGCCACAGGCGGCGACGGAGAGGGCCAGCGAAACCGCGGCCGTACCGATCACGACTCTACGCATCGTTGCGTTCATTTGGGGGTGTACCTCCCTGACAGGGCCGCAGCGCTGCGGCCGAGGTGGCTGGAAGTCAACTCGGCCGCACGTGCGACGTCAAGAAGTAAATACTTAACGAGATGGCAACGGCTTATTCGTTCTCTAGGTGAAGGCGGGTGTCGCGGCGGACAGCGTCCCGTCCAGAAGGGTCGAATCGCCCATCTCGCTGAGTGCGAGGGCAAGCGCTCCGAGCACCTCCGCGCGACCACCAAGTGCCCCCGGGAGAACGGACAGTTGACGCGCCGCGCTGGGGATCGCGTAGCGGCCGACGGACTCCCTGATCGGACCGAGGACGAGCTCGCCGGCCTCGGCGAGATCACCGCCCAGGACGACTCGGCTCGGGTTCAGCAAGTTACAAAGGTTCGCCACTCCACTGCCGATGTGTCGGCCGACGTCGGCGATCACCCGACGGCAACCCGGGTCGCCGTCCCTGGCCAGCCGCACCACACCCTCCATGGTGAGATCGGTGCCATGGCTGGACTGGAGGAGCGGCAGCACGTAGCGCGCGGCCGCGAAGGTCTCCAGGCAGCCACGGTTTCCACAGCGGCAGACAGGACCGGACTCATCAAGAGTAATATGTCCTATTTCTCCTGCGGTGCCACCCGGGCCGCGATAGATCTTCCCGTCGATCACCAGGCCCGCGCCGACACCGCTGGCGACCTTGATGTAGGCAAGATCACGCACGCCCCGGCCACTGCCCCAGACCAGCTCACCGAGAGCGCCGAGGTTGGCGTCGTTGTCCACGTGCACGGGCACGCCGAGCCGCCCGCGCATCTCCTCGGCCGGCTTGCTGCCGGTCCAGCCGGGCAGGATGGCGGTGGAGCCCAGGGTGCCCGACTCGCCGTCGATGGGGCCGGGGACGCCGAGGCCCACTCCGGCGATCTTGGACTCGTCCACCCCGGTCGCCGCGATCAGGCGGTTGACCAGCTCTTCCGCCCGGTCGAAGCCCTGGGTCGAGGAGGCGTCCACGTCGAGCGGCTCGGACTCCTCGGCCAGCACCTGGTGGGCGAGGTTCCCGACCGCGACGCGCAAATGGGTGTGCCCGAAGTCGACCCCTATGACGATGCCGGCGTCCCCGCTCAGCGAGACGGCCCGGGCCCGGCGGCCGCCCGCCGAGGTGGGCGTGACCTCGACCGTCCCGCCGTCCTTCAACTCCCGGACGATATTGGAGACCGTCGCCGCCGAAAGCCCCGTCGTCCTGGCGATCTCGGCCTGCGTGAGGGACCCGGCCAGCCGCACGGCTCGTACGACACGCTCCAGGTTGGCTCGGTGCAGCGACGACTGCGACCCCGGAGTCTCCACGACGACCTCCTGCGCGCGGGGCCGCAGCGATGGGGCCCCGTCTATGTCCAACTAGTGAACTCTAAGCTGAGCCGTTCGGGTCGCCTCCCGTCAAGAGGTTGAACGGTTTCCACGGGGTTGCACACGGCTGCGCGCACCACCCCAGGCCGGGGACGGCGCGCGTTCGAGCGGCTGCGGAACGCTACAAGTGCGTCGCTACTTGAGCGTGGCCGAGGTGAGGCCCGCCTGTACCTGCCGCTGGAAGGACAGGTACACGACCAGCATGGGGATCATCGCGATGGTCACGCCCGCGAAGAGGACCGGCAGGTCGGAGGCGTACCCCATCTGCTGCTGGAGCTGGATGAGGCCCTGGGTGAGGACATAGCGCTCCGGATCGTCGCCGCTCTGCGGCTGCATGAGGACCGTCGGCAGGATGAACTGGTTCCACTGGCCCAGGGTGTTGAAGATGCCGACGCTGATGAGACCGGGCTTCGCCATCGGCAGCATCACCTGGAAGAACGTACGCGTATGCGAAGCACCGTCCAGAATGGCCGCCTCGAAGACCGCCGTGGGCAGGGTCCGGAAGAAGGCGTGCATGAAGAAGACCGTGAACGGCATCGAGTACGCGATGTAGACCAGGATCAGCCCCTGGAAGGTGTTCAGCATGTCGAGGCGCTTGACCATGAAGAACAGCGGCACCAGCGCCAGGAACACCGGGAACATCGCGCCGGCGACGAAGAAGTAGTACAGGAAGCGGTTGCCCCAGAAGGGGTAGCGGGCGAGGACGTACGCGGCCATCGAGCCCAACAGCATCGTCAGCGGCACCGAGAAGACCAGCACGATGACGGTGTTGAGGAAGTAGTCCCCGATGCCCTTGCTCCAGGCGCGCGAGAAGACGTCGAGGGACCAGTGCTGCGGCCAGCCGAAGGCGGAACCTCCGATCTGCGCGTCGGTCTTGAAGGAGCTGAGCACCAGCCAGAGCAACGGCAGCACGATCAGCAGGGCCCACAGGGCGAGGAAGCCGTGCGAGAAGACGTTCAGTACGACGCCCTCGCCCTTGCGTTCGCCGGGGCCGGGCCGGGTCTTGGCCACGGGCCGGACCGCGGGGACGGCCGCGGTCTCCTTGATGGGTGCGCTCATCGTCGTCTCTCTCCCGCTCAGAACTCGATGCGGTCGCGGCGGGTGGCGCGCAGCGTGACCACGGAAAGGACCAGGGTGAGCAGCAGCATGACCACGCCCATGGCGCAGGCGTAGCCGCTCTTCCCGAAGTAGAGGAAGTTGCGCATCATCACGGTCGACATGACGTCACTGGCGTGATCGGGTCCGCCGCCGTAGGCGCCCATGTTCTGGGTCATGGAGGCGACCAGCACGAACATGTCCATCGCCACGATGCCCAGGTACACCCAGGCGGTCTGCACGGCGTCCCACAGCAGCGGCAGGGTGATGCGGAAGAAGGACTGGGTGCGGCTCGCGCCGTCGATGAGGGCGGCCTCGTAGATGTCCCTCGGGATCGACTGCATGGCGGCGGAGAACAGCACCAGGTAGAAGCCGACGCCGTGCCAGACGACGACCAGGATCAGAGCCCAGCGCACGAAGCCGGGTTCGTTCAGCCATTCGACGGGGTTCTCCGCGTCGACCAGTCCGAGCTTGATGAGGAGGCCGTTGAGCATGCCGCCGCCGTCGCTGCGGTAGACCGCGTTGAACAGCACGGCGACGATCGCCAGCGACAGCACCTGCGGGAAGAAGTAGACGATCTTGTAGAACTTCGACCCGGCCACCCCGCTGACCCCGCCGGCCCGGCTGCGGCCGCCCGCGTTCACCATGAAGGCGAAGAACAGACCCAGCAGAATGGTGACCACCGGGATGAACACCAGGAACTGGATGTTGTGCCAGATGGCCTTCAGGAAGACGTCGTCGTGGAACAACGCCCGGTAGTTGTCGAGGCCGACGAACTTGAAAGTCTGCGACTGGCCCTTCCAGTCGGTCAGTGAATAGCCGAACGTCTGGATGTACGGCCAGATCACGAAGATCAGATAAAGCGCCACGGGAACGAACAGAAAACCCGCGACGAACCGGTACTGCCCTTTGCGCATCGGCTATTCCTGCCCCTGGTGTCCTCCCCCGGGCCGGAAGGGATTCCGGCCCGGGATACGGCATACGTAGGTGGTTCGTCAGTCCCGGTGGTTCTTCTTGGACGCCGGATCCTTCGCCTGCTTGTCCACCGCCGCCTGGGCCCGCTTCAGCCATTCCTTCGGCTGGATCCGCTTCGCCATGAGCTCGTTGGACGCCGCCTCCAGCGCCGCCCCCATCTCGCTGTACCAGTCGACGTACATGTAGCGGAAGGTGTTGTCGCCCGCCGCCTTGGACGCCTCGACCGTCGACTGCGTGCCCGGCCGCAGCCGCACGCTCGGGTCCACGCCGTCCTTCAGGATCGTCAGCGAGTTCGCCTCCTTGGCGAACAGCGTCGACCACTCCTTGGACAGCATGCGCCGCATGAACTCCTTGGCCGCGGGCAGGTTCTTCGCCTTCGTCGGGATGATGAAGGGCTCGCCGGCGCCTGCCCGGATCGCCTCGAAGGGCAGCTTGCTGTCGGGCAGCAGCGGCATCGGCATGAACTTCATGTCGAAGTCGGTCGGCGTCGTCTTGAGCTGCTCGTTCTCCAGCCAGGAGCCGCAGGTGATGAACGCGGCCTTGTACTGGTTCCAGCGGGTCTGCGACTCGGTGTGGGTCAGGCCGTTCGTGCCGGGCATCAGCAGGCCCTTCTCGACGACCTCGTAGATCGCCTCGACGCCCGCCTGCGCCGCGTCGGAGCCGACGAACGCCTTGGGGTCGAGGTTGTCGATCGCCTTCATGGCGTCCAGACCGCCCTTCTTGGCGATCATGTCCATGATGGCGACATTGATGTAGTACGGGTATTTGCCCTGGTGGGCGAGACCGCCGATGCCCTGCTTCTTGGCGTCCTGGCACACGGCGAGGAAGTCCGCCCAAGTCTTCGGCTCCTCCCAGCCCTTCTCCTTGAAGAGCTTGCCGGAGTACCACAGGCCCCACACGGTGTAGATGTAGTTCAGGGCGACGACCTTGCCCTCGAACGTGCCCGGGTCGAGCGTGCCCGCGATCAGGGTGTCGCGGACCTTCTTGGAGGGGTCGTCGACCGACGGCGCGTCCAGGACCTCGGCCAGATCGAGGAGCTGGCCGTTCTTGTTGAGGACGTCCACCTTGATCTGCTGCGCGCCCGAGTCGTCGACGATGTCCGGCGGGTTCCCCGCGTTGAAGCGGGGCTGGAGCTTGCCCGTGATCTCCTGCGTGCCGGTGTGGGTGGACGTGACGCCGAGCTTCTTGCCGAAGTCGGCCTCCCACGCCTTGGCGTAGTCGTCGCCGTAGCCGCCCTTGAAGACGACGACGTCGAGTTTGCTGCCCTTCTCCGCGCCGAAGGGGTTGTCCTTGGTGGCCTTCCCCTTGGAGGTGTTGTCGTTCGACTCGTCTCCCCCGCCGCCGCTGGCACAAGCGGCGAGGAAGCTCATCGTGGGGACGGTGACCAGGCCGAGCGCGGCGGACCGCTTGATCAGATCGCGCCGGCCGACGCCTTCGGAACCGTGGTTGTCTGCGGAGGTGGATCCCATGCTCAAGTCCTCGCCTTCTCCAGGACTCAGGCGGTGAACCGGACCTCCCGGGCACCGCGGTCAGTCAAGCAGGGTCGTGCAGGAAACGCGCGTCGAATGAAGTGCCGACAGGTATAGTCCACTTCCCGCCGACTGAGCAAGATCGAATGCAAGGTTGACCACCGGTCTTTTCCGAGTTGAGACCTCGGGAAAAGCGCGGGAAAGGGCTTTCCGCAGCTCTTATTCGGCCATTCCCCCGCGGCACCGCAGACCCATCCGTGTCCCCTGTCCCACAATGGTCCGGTCATCACCGAGGGGGTTCCGTGTCGCCCGTGCCGCCGCCCGTCCTGCCCGATGGTGTCGACCCCGCGTGGCTGCCACCGGAGGTCTTCCGGCCACTCGGCCGCCGCCGGACCCTGATCCGCGGCGAGGACCCGCTCGTGGGCACCGTGCACGGTGAGGTGGCCGCCGCGTGTGCCCGGTTCGGCGGTGAGGTCGCACGGGGGGCGGGAAGCGGGTCGTACGACCTGGTGTTCGAGCTCGCCGACGCCCCGGACCTCGGCGACGAGGGGTTCGCGTACACACGCGACGGCGCGACGACGACCGTCACCGCCACCGGGGGCCGCGGGCTGCTGTACGGGCTGTTCCACGTCGTACGGCTCGGTGAGGAGGCGTTCGGGGCCGAGCGGCCGCGCGAGGCGCACCGCCCGGCGCTCGCGCTGCGGATCCTGGACCACTGGGACAACGTGGCCGTTCACCCGGTGATGGGCCAGGTGGAGCGCGGCTACGCCGGCGGGTCGCTGTTCTGGCGGGACGGGGAGGCCCGCGGGGAGACCGAGCGGGTCCGGGCGTACGGCCGGCTCCTCGCGGCCTGCGGTATCAACGCGTTGACCGTCAACAACGTCAACGTGCACGCCACCGAGGCCCGCCTGCTCACCGACCGGATCGGCGAGGTCGCCGCCCTCGCCGACGCGCTGCGGCCGTACGGCGTCCGGACGCATCTGTCGGTCACCTTCGCCGCGCCCGTCGTCCTCGGCGGACTGCCCACGGCCGACCCGCTGGACGAGGGGGTGCGCCGCTGGTGGGCGGCGGCGGTCGCTCGGGTGTACGAAGCGATCGCGGACTTCGGCGGGTTCGTGGTGAAGGCCGACTCCGAGGGACAGCCGGGACCGTTCACCTACGGGCGCAGCCACGCCGACGGCGCGAACATGCTGGCCGCCGCTCTCGCCCCGCACGGCGGCACCGTGCGCTGGCGGGCCTTCGTCTACGACCACCGGCAGGACTGGCGGGACCGCTCGACGGACCGGGCGCGCGCCGCCCACGACCACTTCGCACCGCTCGACGGGCAGTTCGCGGCGAACGCGGTGCTCCAGGTCAAGCACGGGCCGATGGACTTCCAGGTGCGCGAGCCGGTCTCGCCGGTGCTCGGGGCCATGCCGCGCACCCGGCTCGCACTGGAGGCGCAGGCCACCCAGGAGTACACCGGGCAGCAGCGGCACGTGTGCTGGCTCGGACCGATGTGGAGCGAGGTACTGCGGTTCCGGCCGGACGCCGAGGACGGCGGGCCCGCCGTCGGTGACCTGGCCGGCGGTCTGGTCGCCGTGTCCAACGCCGGCGACGACCCGTTCTGGACCGGACACCCGCTCGCCCAGGCCAACCTGTACACCGTCGGCCGGCTCGGCTGGCGCCCGGACGCCGACCCGCACGACCTGCTCGACGAGTGGATCCGGCTCACCTTCACGCCGGAGGAGAGCGCCGACCCCGGACGGCTGCGGGGAGGGCTGCGCGCGGTCCTCGACGGATCGTGGCGGACGTACGAGAAGTACACCGCGCCGCTCGGCGTGGGCTTCATGGTGCAGCCGGGGCACCACTACGGGCCGAGTGTCGACGGCTACGAGTACAGCCCGTGGGGCACCTACCACTTCGCCGACCGGGACGGCGTCGGCGTCGACCGCACCGCGGCCACCGGCACCGGGTACGCGGCGCAGTACGCCAAGCCCTGGGCCGAGCTGTACGAGTCCGTGCGGACCTGCCCCGACGAGCTGCTGCTGTTCTTCCACCACGTGCCCTACGGGCATGTGCTGCACAGCGGCACGACCGTGATCCAGCACATCTACGACACGCACTTCGCGGGGGTGGCCGAGGTGGAGGAGGCCCGGCGGGTGTGGGCCTCGCTCGCGGACCTGGTGACGCCGGCGCGCCACGCGCGGGCGACCGAGCGGTACGAGGAACAGCTGCGCGGCGCCCGCGAGTGGCGCGACCAGGTCAACAGCTACTTCTTCCGGAAGTCGGGCGTGCCCGACGCGCGGGGGCGGCACATCCACTGAGGCCGCGGAAACCGTGCTGACAGATCCTGATCGTGATGCTTATGATGCCGCCGATGATGAACTTCTCCTCGCTCGGATTGGGGGAATCGTCCGCGCAAGGTGAGTGCTGATGGCACATCACTTCGCGAACGGGATTCCGACCCACCTGTTGATGTGGCAGCGCGTGCGCGAGTACGCCGTGCCACTGTCCATGATCGAGACCGCGACCGCGCGGCGTGCGGCCGGTGACTGGGCGGGGGCCTGCGCCGCCGCCCGGATCGACGTCGATCTCGATCTGCGCGCCGTGCGCGACCGCCACGGCACCGATCTCGCCACCCGGCTCCGTGCGGATCTGCGCCGTCTGGCGCCGGACCTGCTGCGCTGGCACATGCCCCGGATCGCCCCCGACGGGTGGCTCCGGCCCGGTCTCACCCTCTCCCTTGCGCGTTACCGGCGTTCCGGTGCCGGTTCGCTCCATCTGGTGGTGCGGACACCGCCTGCCTGGGCCGACGCCGGGCAGCGGATGTCCCTGTCCCTGTGGCAGGAGTCCGGGAACAGCCTCCGCGGCCGCCCCGGGCACCATCCCCACCCGCATCCCGACCGGCGTTTCCGGCTCGACCTGCACCGGCACCTCTGGGACGCCGGGCGGAGCGGCGAGTTGGCACGACGATGCGACGGGGGCTCCGACTCCTCGTGGGCGGTGGTACGTTGGGCCGCCGAGGCGGAGACGCTGTTACGGGCCGAGGGCCGCCCTCGCGGTGCCTTCACCGTGCGGCTCGGTGCGCGCAGCCGTGCCGTGCTCGAGCTCGTCGCCCCCGACGACAGCCATGCCCCTACATTCCGGCCGCTGCGGGAGGCACTGCCGCCGCAGGAGGTCGCCGCGCTTCCGGTGCTGCCGGAGGCGGCGGCCCGGGTCCTTCCGGATCTGGAGCTGGTGCGGGCGGGGCTGGTCGCGGTCGAACGGCTGCATCCTCTTGTCGCCGCCGCGTTGACGGCGTGCGGCTCGGTGGCGGCACACGATTCGGAACCCGCCGCCGCGCCGGGTGATCCGCACCGGGTGGAGTGCCGGGGCGAGGTCCACCGGATCGCGCTGCGGGGCGGGGTGCTCACCGCGATCGACCACGATCCGGCCCAACTGCGCCGGGAGGAGCTGTTGGTGGCGCTCGGCGGGCCGGGGCTGCCCTGTCTGCGGGCGATCGACACGGCGCACCGCAACCCGGAGGCGCTTCCCGCGGTCCGGGAGCGGCTCGGCCACGGTGACGTGGCCGGGGCGCTGGCCGTGGTCGAAGGGCTGCTCGGTCCGGCCGCGGTCCTGCGCGACGGTCCGCTCCGGGAGGAACTGGAGTCGGCCGCGGCCCGCCGTATCGACCACGGACTCTTCCGTTCGGGGCTGGTCACCACGCACCCCGCCGCCGGCGCGGCAGCGGGCGGTGACGCCGCGGGCGCGGGGCGGACGGAGCCGGCCCACCGCCCCCGGATCGACCGCCGTATGCCTCACGCGATGCGCCTCAAGCGGAGCAGCCGGGGCCGGCCCCGTACAGGCCTGGCCGGCTGACCGCGTCCCCCGACACCCTCTCGCGCGCATTCCTCGCCGCACGCACCACGCCATCCGGCCCGGGTTGTCCCGTGCCCCCTATGCCACCCAGGTGATGCCTCATGACGTCCAGCACCCAACTCACCCTCGCCGACGACCTCCTGACGCTCCTTCGGACCTCCACCACCGAACCCCGCCCCGACGACCAGCTCGAAGCGCTCACCCTGGCCGTCGCGGCGGACCTGCCCGTGCTGCTCTGGGGAGAGCCGGGCATCGGCAAGACCGCGGCGCTGACCCAGCTCGCCGCGTCCCTCGACCTTCCGCTGACGACTGTGATCGCGAGTGTCCACGAGCCGACCGACTTCTCGGGACTGCCCATCGTGGGCGACGACCCGGCGGCGCAGGGCGTGCCGATGGCACCGCCGCAGTGGGCCGTGCAGCTCGTCCGAGCGGGGCGGGGGCTGCTCTTCCTGGACGAACTCTCCACCGCCACCCCGGCCGTCCAGGCCGCACTGCTCCGGGTCGTACTGGAGCGGAGGGTCGGTGCCCTGCAACTGCCGCCGGGGGTACGGATCGTGGCCGCCGCCAATCCGCGTGCCTCGGCGGCGGACGGGTGGGAGCTGAGCCCGCCGCTGGCCAACCGGTTCGTGCACCTGTACTGGGTGCACGACCAGGACGTGGTGGTGCGAGGGCTGGGCGGGGTCTGGCCCCGGGCCGAGCTGCCCCTCCTCCGGCCGGAGCGGCTGCCGGAGGCGGTGGCCTTCGCGCGGCGGGTGGTCTGCGGCTTCCTGAAGGCCCGGCCGACGCTGATCCACCGGCTGCCGAGCAGCGAGACACGGCGCGGCGGAGCCTGGCCCTCGCCCCGGAGCTGGGAGACCGCGTTGACCCTGCTCGCGTTCGGCACCGCGGCCGCGGTCTCCCGGGAGGTGCTGGCTCTGCTGGTGCGGGGCGCGGTGGGAGACGGACCAGGGCTCGAACTCCTCGCCCATCTCGACCGGATGGACCTGCCGGACCCGGAGTCGCTCCTGTCCGACCCGGCCTCCGCCGAACTGCCGGAGCGGGGCGATCTGCGCCAGGCCGCGCTGGAGGCGGTGGTGGCCGCCGTCGGAGCACGGCCCGAACGGGACCGGTGGGAGGCGGGCTGGGCGGTGCTGGTCCGTGCGCTGGAGACCGGTGCCCCGGACCTGCTGGTCGCCCCGGCCAAGGCACTGGCCTCGCTGCGGCGCGACGACTGGGAGGTTCCGCACGCGGTGGACCGGCTGGCCGCGATCGTCGGGATCGCCGACCGCGCGGACCGGTCGGTGGAGCGGGCCGTGGCCGGACCGGTCCAGGGTGGGCACCGATGACGGGGCCCGCGAAGCGGCCGTTGCCGCGGCCGATGTCCCCGCCTCCGCCGCCGCGCCCGGTGCGGGCCACGCTGCCCACACCGCCGGCCGGCGCGGGCGGGCCGGCGGCCGGCGACCTCCGGCTCCCCCTGGACATGGAGAAGTTGCTGGCCGCCCGGCTGCACGCGGTCAAGGTCCGCCCCTACCTCGCCGACGCCCTTTTCGCGCTGCACGTGGTGGAGGACCGGTCGGTGCCGACGATGGCGGTCGACGCGCACTGGCGCTGTTATGTCTCACCCGGCTTCGTGGCGCGGACCCCGGTGGAGGAGCTGGCGGGCGTCTGGGTGCACGAGGTCTCCCATCTGCTCCGGGACCACCACGCGCGGGGCGAGCGCTACGCGCGCGAGAACGAGGAGCACGGGCCGGGCGGGCGGGGCGGGGCGGAGGCCCCCCAGGCCGGGAGCTGGGGGAGGTTGCGGCGCAACATCGCCGCCGACTTCGAGATCAACGACGACATCTACGGCGATGGTCTGCCCCGGCCCGCCGGGGCGCTGCTTCCGTCGCTGCTGGGGCTTCCCGACGGGCTGCTGATGGAGGAGTACCTGCGCAGGGCGTCCCTGTCCGGGCTCGCCGCCGACCTGGCCTGGCTGGACTGCGGCAGCGGGGCCGACGGGCAGGAACGGCCGTGGGAGCTGGGGCCCGACGGGGCCCAGGGGCTGACCAGGCAGCAGCGGGACGCGGTGCGTTTCCGGGTGGCCGAGGGGATCAAGGGGCGGCCGGGCGACGCCCCGGACGGGTGGCGGCGATGGGCCGACGAGGCGTTCCACCCACCGCAGCCGTGGCGGCAGTTGCTGGGGGCGGCGCTACGGTCCGCGGCGAGTGCGCCCGGCGTGGGCGAGGACCACACCCTCCGGCGTCCGTCCCGGCGCTCGGCCGCCGTCCCCGGGGTGTTGCTGCCGAGCCTGCGGCGTACCCCGCCCCGGGTCTGCGTGGTGATCGACACCTCCGGGTCGGTCAGCGACGCGGAGCTGGGCAGCGCACTGCTGGAGGTGGCGGCGATCGCCCGGGCGGTGGGCGGGCGCCGTGATCTGGTCTCGGTGATCTCCTGTGACGCGGCGGCCGGGATCGCCGCCCCGCTCTGCCGCGCCGAGGACATCGCGCTGATCGGCGGCGGGGGGACGGATCTGCGCTCCGGTTTTGCCCGTGCCCTGCGCTCACGGCCCCGCCCGGATGTGATCGTCGCCCTGACGGACGGCCAGACACCATGGCCCACCGCGCCGCCGTGCCGTACCGTCGTCGGCCTCTTCTCCCGTCCCGCCCGGACGAACGAGCGGAACCCGGACTACGTCCCCGACACACCGCCGGCCTGGGCACGTGTCGTCACCATCGGCTGACCCGGTCGGCGCGACGGTCTACTCGGCGCGCAGGACCGCCACCCCCAGCGGATCGAGGGACAGGGGCTCGCCCCGCTCGACCCGCTTGCCGGTGAGCAGGTCGGTGGCTGTGGTGTGGGCGGTCAGGTGGGCAGGGTCGGCCGCGTGGTTGAGGAGGAACAGCAGTCGGGTGCCGTCGGGGGCGACGCGGGTCGCGGTCTCCACCGTGGCATGGCCGGCGTACGGGCCGATCAGGTCGTGGCGGGCGAGGACGCGCCGTACGACGTGGTCGACGCCCCGCTGGTCGAGGGCGGTGGCCACGTACCAGCCCTCCCCCGCGCCGAAGGCGTGCCGGGTGACGGCGGGGGTGCCCGCGTAGAAGTCCGTGCCGTACGTGCCGACCGGCTCGGCGCCGCGCGGCTGCACGATCTCGAAGAGGAGGCGGGCCTCGCAGCGGAAGTCGCCGATGGTGATGGGCTGTACGACGTCCTCCGGCCGGGCGTCCCACTCGTCGACGCGGATGCCCAGCAGCGGGGACAGCGGCCCCGGCACGTCGGTGAGGAAGGCGCGGTCGTGTTCGTCGGAGCGGGCGCTGAGGAAGGTGGCGAGGACGCTGCCACCGCGCCGGGCCACCGCCTCCAGGCGCTCGGCGAGGTCCCCCTTGACCAGGTGCAGCACGGGGGCGAGGACCACGTCGTACGGGGTGAGGTCGACGGTGACCGGGACGACGTCCACGTCCGCGCCGGCCTCGCGGGCGGCCCGGTAGTAGGCGTGCACCGCGTCCTGGTAGCGGACCAGCCGGGAGGGCCCGTCGGAGATCTCCAGCGCCCACCAGCTGTCCCAGTCGAAGAGCAACGCGGTGCGGGACGGGGTGCGGGCGCCGAGTGTGACGTCCCCGAGCTCCGCCAACTCCCGTCCCAGCGCGGCCACCTCGCGGAAGACGCGGGTGTCGTCGCGGCCCGCGTGGCCGATGACCGCGCCGTGGTACTTCTCGCAGGCGCCGCGTGAGGCGCGCAGCTGGAAGTAGAGGGCTGCGTCGGCTCCGTGGGCGACGGCCTGCCAGGTGGCGATGCGGAGTTCGCCGGGGCGCCGGAGGGGGTTCACGTCGCGGCAGGCGGTGGTTGAGGGGGTCTGTTCCATGAGCCAGAAGGGGGCGCCGTCCTTCAGGCCGCGCATCAGGTCGTGGCCGAGGGCCGGCCGGGTGGGCGGAGCGTCGAGGGGCGGGTAGCTGTCCCAGGAGGCGAAGTCGAGGTGGGGCGCCCAGCGGTGGTAGTCGAGGGGGCGGTAGGCGCCCATGAAGTTGGTGGTGACCGGGGTGTCCTCGTCGTGGACGCGGATGGCCTCCTTCTCGGCGGTGAAGCAGCCGAGCAGGGCGTCGGTCATGAAGCGCTGGTAGTCCAGGGTGATGCCCTGGAAGGCGGTGTGGTCGGGGCCGCGCCAGTGCTCGGTGAGGGCGCTCGGCGGTTCGATCTGGTCCCAGTCGGTGTAGCGGTGGGACCAGAAGGTGGTCCACCAGGCGTCGTTGACGGCGTCGAGGGTGCCGTGCCGCTCGCGCAGCCAGCCCCGGAAGGCCGTGGCGCACAGGTCGCAGTAACAGGCGCCGCCGTACTCGTTGTTGACGTGCCAGGCGAGCAGCGCCGGGTGCTCGGCGTACCGTTCGGCGAGGCGCCCGGCCATCCCGGTGGCGAGGCGGCGGTACGCGGGTGAGCTGGGGCAGAAGTTGTGCCGCTGCCCGTAGCGGTGGCGGCGGCCCTCGAAGTCGGTGCGGTTGACCTCCGGGTACTTCTTGGCGAGCCAGGGCGGGAGGGCGGCGGTGCCGGTGGCGAGGCAGACGCCCCGGCCCTCGGCGGCGGCACGGTCCAGGACGCGGTCGAGGACGGTGAAGTCGTAGGTGTCCTCGGCGGGTTGGGTGAGCGACCAGGAGAAGACGCCGACGGTGAGCGTGTCGACGCCGGCCCCGGTGAACAGGCGGTGGTCCGCGTCCCATACCTCCTCCGGCCACTGCTCGGGGTTGTAGTCGCCGCCGTAGAGGATCTTGGGCGTCATGCGGTGAAGTCCTCCTGGGTCTCGGCGATCACCGGGCGGCTCGTGTGCAGCAGGGAGAGCAGCAGGGGGGCGGCGAGCAGTGCGGGCGCGGCCTCGGTCAGCAGGGCGGTCAGGCCGCCGACGAGGACGAGCAGGGAGGCGGCGGCGAGGGTGGCGCGGCCGTGCCGGAGCAGGAAGTACCCGGCGAGGCGGGCGGTGTCCCGGGCGCGGAAGGCGAACAGGGAGGTGAGGACGAGCGCGTGCGCGCCCCAGAGGAGGGAGGCGCAGCCGATGGCCCCGAGCAGCACCGCCCACCAGCCGGGCAGACCGGTGGCGGCGAAGTGGGTGAG
Source organism: Streptomyces griseus subsp. griseus (assembly GCF_000720255.1). Taxonomy (GTDB): domain Bacteria; phylum Actinomycetota; class Actinomycetes; order Streptomycetales; family Streptomycetaceae; genus Streptomyces; species Streptomyces griseus_I. The sequence goes on from NZ_JOJE01000005.1 coordinate 333,936, forward strand.
GGTGAAGGCGATCACGGTCAGCCAGGCCACCAGCGGTACCCAGAGCTCGAGGGAAGGCAGGGCGTTGAGCCGCCAGCCGCGCAGGTAGGCACGGGCCGGATGGAGTTCGGTGAGCTCGCGGCTGCGGTGGTGGAGGGCGTAGAGCGCGGCGGACAGGGCCGGGCCCAGCGGCAGCAGGCAGAGCGCGGCGAGCGGCAGGTTGGCCGGGTCCGTGCCGATGAACAGCAGACCGGCGAGGCCGGGTGCGGCGGTCAGGAGCAGCAGGGCCTCGACGGTGACCAGGGTGTGGATCAGGGCGGCGGCCCGGGAGAGGGGGCCCGCGCCGAAGGCGACCGAAGGGGTGCTCATCGAGGGTCCTTTCCGAGCAGCCGGCGCTCGTCCGACCAGGGCAGGGCTTCCTCTTCGACCGGGCTGATCTCGACCAGGGTGACCTCGTGGCGGGTGAGCGTGAGGTCCAGGGCGACCCGGCCGTCCTCGACGGGCAGCCGGAGGTGACCGCGCGCCGGCTCGGCGGCCTCGTGCAGGACGTCGAGCTGGTGCGGGCGGGGCGAGCGCGGGCTGCCCATCCGCTGCCACGCGGTACGGGCGTTGCCGTGCTCCTCGTCCACGGTGGAACGGCGTACGAACGCCTCCGCCCCGCCCACCGGGACGGACAGCCGCACGGCATGGCGCTGCGGGCCGGGCGTCTCACCGCTCGCGTCCACGGGCGCCCAGGCCAGGACGGTGACCCGGCCGTCCGCGTGCCGCGTCACCAGGTGGTCCTCGCCGCGCGCCAGCAGCTGTTCCCCCATCCGCGCCATGAACGCGTACAGGTGGTACGTCGGCTTCTTCACCTGGCGGTGGGTGAGCAGCCCGAAGCCGCCGTGGAAGAGCGCGGTGGGAACGCCGGCCTCCTCGAACATGTCGCTGAACGTCCAGTAGGAGAAGGAGTCGGTGTGCTCGTGGCCGCCCGCGAGAACGGGGGCCAGGTACGCGGCGTTGAAGGCGGTGTCGTGGATGGGGTTGTCGGGGCAGTACGAGGAGTTGAACTCGGTGATGTGGACGGGGAGTCCGGCGAGCCGCGTGTCCTTGAGGAGGTCGCGCGGCGTGGCGAACTGGTCGAGGAGGTGCCGCGCGGGCGCCAGCGTCTGGTACGAAGCGAACGGCACGCGCTGGGCCGGTCCCGAGGTGTACGCGTGCTTGGACACGAAGTCCACGGGCACGTCCCGGCGTTCGGCGAACTCGGCGAAGCGGACCAGCCACTCGTCGGCGCCCGGTGAGATCGCGGGACCGCCGACCTGGAGGCTCGCGTCCACCTCCTTCACGGCGTGCGCGGTCACCTCGTACAACCGGTGGTACGCCGCCTCGTCCGCGCCCTGCCAGAAGTCGGGCAGGTTGGGCTCGTTCCACACCTCGATCGGCCAGGTGCGGACCTCGTCGAGGCCGTAACGGTCGACGAGGTGGGCGAGGGTGGCGCGGACGAGGGCGGCCCACTCCTGGTGGGAGCGGGGAGGGGTGACGTTGCCCTTCCACCAGAAGACCGTCTGTTCGCCGGAGGCCAGCCCCGCGGGCATGAAGCCGAGTTCGAGGAACGGGCGGATGCCGAGATCGAGGTAGGCGTCGACGACCTGGTCGACGTAGGTGAAGGAGTGGTGGACGTGCCGGGCGCCCTCCCGGTCGTAAGGGCGGTGTACGCCCATGCCGTCGCTGAGCAGGCCGTGGCCGCGGATGTACCGGAAGCCGATCTCGCGCTGGAGCAGGGCGAGGGAGTCCTGGTAGTCGCGGCGCAGGGCGAGCTCGATGCGGCCGGTGCCGACGCAGGCTCGCCAGGCCTCGGAGAGCCGGCCGGTCTCGGTGGCGGGGACGCGGATCACCCGTTCTCCTTCTTGAACCGTTCGTAGGCCTTGTTGTGCATGTCGACGAGCTGCTGCATGTTCTTCGCCTTCAACTCGGCGACGTAGGCGTCCCATTCGGAGAGCGGGCGCTTGCCGAGGACGAACTTGAGCGTGTTCTGGATGACGTGGTCCTTCAGGGGGGTGTCCCAGAGCGTCGCCTGTTCCTGCTCCATGGACTGCAGCGGGTGGGCCGGATCGATCGGCAACTGCTTTCGCTGGGTCATGGCGTCCTGGAACTTCTTTTCGTCCGGGCTGAACGAGGAGGAGACCAGGTCCCAGCTGCCTCCGTAGGTGAAGACGCCGTTGAAGAAGCCGAAGTCCTTCTGGAGGTCCTTAGGGGCGTCCGGGTCGGAGCCCATGAGGCTGATGCCGGGCTTCAGCTCGTACTGGCCGCCGTTGTAGGTGTACGTGGTGCCCTGGACGCCCCACTTGCAGAAGCGCTGGCCCTCGTCCGAGTACCAGAGCCAGTCCACGAACTGCATCATGGCGACGAAGCTGTCGCTCTTGAGCGCCTTGCTGGAGATCATGACGCCGTTCTCCAGCCGGGCTCCGCCCAGCACCACCGGTCCCGCCGGCCCGAGTGGCACCGGGATCATCTCGATCGTCGCGCCCTTGACCTGCTTGCCCAGCTGGTAGCGGTACTTCTGCACCAGCTCCTGCGGATTGGCGCTGATCACATAGGACTTCTCCGCCAGCAGCTTCTGCACGGCCTGGTCGTCCTGCTGCGTGAAGCTCTCCGGGTCCAGCAGCTTCTCGGCGACGAGCTTCCGCACGTACTCGATCATCTGGCGATAGCCGTCCGTCGCCGCGGTGAAGACGAACTTCTGGGCCTTGGTGTCGAAGCTGATGTTGTCGTACGTCCAGCCCGCCCTGACTCCGTACGCCTGACCGAGATAGCTGAAGAACGCACCGCAGGGGAACGGGGTGTTCGTGCTCCAGCGGTCGGTGAAGGGGTATTTGTCGGGGTACTCCTGCTTCAGTGCCTTCAGGACGTCGTACACCTCGTCCCAGCTGGTCGGCAGGGTCAGGCCGTGCTTGGCCAGGACGTCGGTGCGGAAGGACAGCGAGTAGCCGGCCTTGGCCTTCTCGTGCAGGCCGGGCAGCAGGTAGTACTTGCCGTCGGACTGGCGGATCGAGTCGAGCTCGGGCTCCAGTCTCCATTTCTTCACCTTGGCCTGGAAGTTGGGCATCAGGTGCACGTACTCACTCACCGGGAGGATCGCGCCCGACGACACGAAGGCGACCTCGGAGGGGTGGTACGTCTTGGGGATCAGGAAGGGGGCGTCGCCCGAGCCGATGAGGACACTGCGCTTCTTCTCGTAGTCCACCAGCGGGACGTCGACCGGCTTCAGGGTGATCCCGGTGCGCCGGGTGACCTCCTTCCAGAACAGCCAGCTGCTCTTCGTCGGATAGACCGGGTTGTTGTTGTGCAGGAGAGAGAAGGACAGCGGCTTCGCTGCCTTGAACTGCTGGCCGGCGCGGTACTCCTTCATCGCGCCGTTCTGCTTCTTGGACAGGTCCTTGGAATCCCCTCCGTCGTCGCCGCTGCCGCAGCCGGTGAGGGTGGCGAGACCGATGAAACCGGCGGCGGCCAGCATCTGACGCCGCGACAGCGCACCTGCGTTCTTCACGGGAACTCCTTCGTTCCATGGGTGAGTTGAGGGGATCAGCCCTTGACCGCGCCGAGCATCACGCCCGAGACGAAGTAGCGCTGGACGAACGGGTACACGCACAGGATCGGCAGCGCGGTGAGAACGATGGTGACGGCCTGGATGCTCGCGCCGACCTGGCTGAGCTGCTCGTTGGCGGCGCCGGCGCCGGCGCCGTCGGTGGCGCCCTGGATGATGTTGCGCAGATAGACGGTGACCGGCATGAGGTCCGTCCGGTCCATGTAGAGGAAGGCGCTGAACCACGAGTTCCAGAAGGACACCGAGTAGAAGAGCACCATCGTCGCGACGACCGCCTTCGACAGCGGCAGCACGATCCTGAGGAGGGTGCCGTACGTGCTGAGGCCGTCGATCTGCGCGGCCTCCTCCAGCTCGGTCGGCAGACTCTCGAAGAATGCCTTCATCACCAGGAGGTTGAAGACGCTGATCGCGTTGGGCAGGGCGATCGCCCAGACGCTGTTCTTCAGACCGAGGCTGGTGACCAGGACGTAGTTCGGGATCAGGCCGCCGGTGAAGAACATGGTGAACACGGCGATGCCGACGAGCGCGGTGCGCCCCTTGAGGTGCTTCTTCGACAGGACGTAGGCGTAACAGGTCGTCAGGACCATGGCCACGGCGGTGGCGACGACCGTGTAGAAGACGGTGTTGCCGTAGTTCCGCCAGAACATCGAGTCCTGGAACACGATCTTGTACGTGGTGAGGTTGAACCCCTTGGGCCACAGGGTGACCTCACCGGCCCTGATCTGGCGCTCACCGCTGAAGGACTTCGCGACGATGTTGACGAAGGGATACAGGGTCACGACCACGACGAGAGTGAGGATCACCCCGTTGACGCCCTGGAAGACACGGCGGGAACGGCTCGGCTTCACCACAGGCTGGTCCCCACTGTGCGGCGCGAGAGCAGGTTGGCCGACGTGATCAGGAACAGCCCGATGACCGCCTCGAACAGCCCGATGGCGGCGGCGTAGCTGAAGCTGTTGGACTCGACACCGGCCCGGTAGACATAGGTCGAGATGACGTCGGCGGTCGGGTAGGTCAGCGGGTTGTACAGCAGCAGGACCTTCTCGAAGCCGACCGCCATGAACGTGCCGACGTTGAGGATCAGCAGCGTGATCATGGTGGGGCGGATGCCAGGCAGGGTGACGTGCCAGATCTGCCGCAAGCGTCCCGCACCGTCGATGCGTGCGGCCTCGTACAGGTCCTCGTCGATCGTGGTGAGCGCGGCCAGATACAGGATCGTGCCCCAGCCGGCGGTCTGCCAGATCTCGGAGCCGACGTAGACCGTGCGGAACCACTCCGGTTCCTGGATGAAGCGGATCGGTTCGTGCCCGAGCCAACCCAGGGCGTGGTTGACCGGGCCGTCGGAGGCGAGCATCTGCAGGGTGATGCCGGCGACGATCACGATCGACAGGAAGTGCGGCAGATACGACACCGACTGCACGAACCGCTTCAGGGAGTGCCGGCGTACCTCGTTGAGCAGCAGCGCGAGCACGATCGGGATCGGGAAGCAGAAGACGAGCGTGAGCCCGCCGAGCCAGAGGGTGTTGCGGAACACCTGCCAGAAGGTGGGGTCGCTGAGGAACATGCGCACATAGCGCAGCCCCACCCATTGCTCGCCGAACATCGAGCCGCCCGGCTGGAAGCGGCGGAAGGCGATCACGTTGCCGACCATCGGCAGATAGCGGAAGACCAGGAAGAACAGCAGTGGCAGGACAGCCAGCGAGTACAGCTGCCAGTCCCGGCGCAGGGCGCGCCGCCAGCCGGGGCGCGGGGCCGCGCGCGCGGGACGTGTGGCGGCCTTCGCCGGGGGTGGGTCCTGGGTGCCGGGGGGTGGAGCCGACGTGGTGGTGCTCATGCTCGGGCCTCCCGGGGGACGGATGGACAACCGAAACTTTCGAGCGCTTACCGGTAACTCGCGGCAACTTAAGGGCAGTGAGAAACCGCTGTCAATGGGTGTTGCGGCGATCCGTTCAGGTGGCCGCGGGGCGTTGAGATACGCATGCGACTGGGTATGACACCCGTCGCATTCCCTTCTCCATCGCAAGTTTCCGCGTTCCGACCGACTCCTGCGAGGTGCCGTGCCCGCGTTCGACCTGCCGTTGAGGGAGCTGGAAGACCACCGGCCCGACCCCCAGGAGCCCCCGGACTTCACGGAGTTCTGGCAAGCCACCCTGAAGGAGGCCGCTCCGGCGGAGGTCCTGGTGTCGGTGCGGCCGGTGGAGAACGGCCTGCGCCTGACGGACAGCTGGGACATCACGTTCCGCGGCTTCGCGGGCGACCCGGTGCGCGCCTGGTTCAGCAGGCCCGCCGGGGTCCGCGACCCGCTCCCGGCGGTCGTCGAGTACGCCGGCTACGGGCGCGGTCGCGGCCTCCCCCACGAGCGGCTGACCTGGGTGAACGCCGGGTACGCGCATCTGCTGATGGACAACCGCGGCCAGGGCGACCAGTACGGCAACGGCGGTCACACCCCCGACCCGCACGCCACCGCGCCGGGCGGCCCCGGCCCCGCCGTACGCGGCCTGCTCTCGCCCTACGACCACCACTACCGCCGGCTCATCACGGACGCGGTGCGCGCGGTCGCCGCGGTCCGTGCCCTGCCCGGCGTCGACGCCTCACGCACCGCCGCCGTCGGCAACAGCCAGGGCGGCGGACTCGCGCTGGCCGTCGCCGGGCTGGTGCCCGACCTGGCCGCCGCCGTGGTCACCGCCCCACTGCTGTGCGGCATCCGGCGCGCCCTGGACCTCACCGACGCGGGCCCCTACGGCGAGATCGCCGCGTACCTCTCCGTCCACCGCGGCGCCGAACACGACGCGTACCGCACGCTGTCCTATCTGGAGGGCGTCTCGTTCGCCCGGCGCGCCCACGCCCCGGCCCACTTCGGAGTCGGCCTGCGCGACACGGTCTGCCCGCCGAGCGGGGCGTACGCCGCGTTCAACCGCTACGGGGAGCTGACCGGCGCGAGCCCGCGCAAGGAGATCCACGCGTATCCGTTCAACGGCCACGAGGGCGGCGAAGCGGTACAGGTCCGCCGCCAACTGGATTGGCTGCGCGGGGTGTTCGGGATCTGAACCCGGAACGACCACGGGCCCGGCGGGCAGACGGCTCCTGCCCACCGGGTCCGCGGCACGCGGCTGAACGGCTGAACGGCTGAACGGCCCTAGCCGACCCGACAGGGCAGGGTCGTCGCGGTATCACCGCCGGAACCGGTGACCACGTACCCGAAGGTCGCGCTCTTCCCCGGATCCAGTGATCCGTTCCAGCCGGCGTTGTGGACCATCACGTCCTGACCCGTGTAGGTCGCGCTGCCGTTCCACAGGCTGTCGACCTTCTGACCGCCGGGCAGCGTCCAGTTGACCATCCAGCCGAGCATCGGGACGTTGCCCGTGTTGGTGACGGTCACCTCGGACTGGTAGCCGCCGCTCCAGCTGCCGGTCGTCTTGCGGGTGGCCGTGCAGGCGCCGGGCGGGGGCTCGGTCGGGGGGTTGCCCGGGTCGTGGATGCCGGTCACCTCGCCGTTGCCGCCGTCGAAGACGACGTCGGAGCAGGAGTAGAACGTCTCCTGGCTGTCCGAGCGCTGCCACACCATGTAGATGATGTGCCGTCCCGACTTGTTGGCGGGCAGCTTGCCCGCCCAGGAGTAGTTGGCCTCGACCGTGCCCGGGCTGCCGTGCAGCGGCGGGTGGTCGACGCTCAGGAACGGCTGGGTCTCCATGTCGTTCCAGGTGAGCGTCTTGGTCGGGTCGAAGCCGTCCTTGGTGACGTAGACGTAGAACCAGCCCGGGTGCGCCGCCCAGGCGTTGTACGAGAAGTCGACGGTCGCGCCCGAGGTGAGGTGGGTGAGCGGCCATTCACTGCTGGGCTTGTTGAACCCGGTGAAGTTGGGGTTGCCGCCACTGCACAGCTCGCCGTCCGGCACGAAGCCGCGGGTGCGGCCGGCACCGTCCGAGCGCAGCACGGAGAACCAGTTGTAGAACGGCGTGGTTCCGCTGACCTGTTGCGCCGCCTTGCAGGCCTGGTTGATCGGCTTGATCTCACCGGTGTCGGTGAGGGCGTCCTGCCAGCACAGGAAGGTGCGGCTGCCGGGCTTCATAGGGGTGCCGTGGGCTTCCGCCTTGCCACCGGCCGTGACGATCAGACCGAGGGCCGGGATCGTCGTGAGCAGGGCCAGCAGGACGAGGAAGAGGGCGCCGCGAGAGGTGGGGTGCGGTAATCGGGGTGTTCCTTGGGGGGTCGTCGATCTTGTCATAGACATGACAGAGATACGTCCCTTCGCTCGACGGTGGGGGCGAACGTGCGGACAGGAGGGACGGGAGGGTGGGGCGCTCCCTCGGCGGGTTCCGGTCCACCGGGATGGGAGCGCTCCCACCCCACCTGTTGGGCAAGGTAGCGCCGAGCGGTCCAGTTGTAAACGGCTTCGCACGGCGAAGGGCCGCGCCCCCGCTCGGAGGACGCGGCCCTGACCGCCGTACCGGATCCGCTACTTGCGGAGCAGGCTGCGCAGCACGTACTGCATGATGCCGCCGTTGCGGTAGTAGTCGGCCTCGCCGGGGGTGTCGATGCGGACGACCGCGTCGAACTCGACGCCCGTGTCGGTGGTGACCTTCACCGTGCGCGGGGTGGTGCCGTTGTTGAGCTCCTCGACGCCGGTGAAGGAGAAGGTCTCCTCGCCGGTCAGGCCGAGGGTCGCCGCGGACTGGCCCTCCGGGAACTGGAGCGGCAGGACGCCCATGCCGATGAGGTTGGAGCGGTGGATGCGCTCGTAGGACTCGGCGATGACGGCCTTGACGCCGAGGAGCGCGGTGCCCTTGGCGGCCCAGTCGCGGGACGAGCCGGAGCCGTACTCCTTGCCCGCGAGCACGACGAGCGGGATGCCCTGCTCGATGTAGTTGCGGGAGGCGTCGTAGATGAAGCTCACCGGGGCGCCTTCATCGGACCGGGTGAAGTCGCGGGTGTAGCCGCCCTCGGTGCCCGGCGCGATCTGGTTGCGCAGGCGGATGTTGGCGAACGTGCCGCGGATCATGACCTCGTGGTTGCCTCGGCGCGAGCCGTAGGAGTTGAAGTCACGACGCTCCACACCGTGCTCGGTGAGGTACTTGCCCGCCGGGGTGTCGGCCTTGATCGCGCCGGCCGGGGAGATGTGGTCGGTGGTGACCGAGTCGCCCAGCTTGGCGAGCACGCGGGCACCGGCGATGTCGGTGACCGGGGACGGCTCGTGGGCCATGCCCTCGAAGTACGGGGGCTTGCGGACGTACGTCGACTCCGCGTCCCACTCGAAGGTGTTGCCGGTCGGGATCGGCAGCGCCTGCCACTGGGCGTCGCCCGCGAAGACGTCGGAGTAGGACTTGTTGAACATGTCCTCGCCGATGGCGTTCGCCACGACGTCGTTGACCTCGGCCTCGGAGGGCCAGATGTCGGCCAGGAAGACCGGCTTGCCTTCCTGGTCGACACCCAGGGCGTCCTTGGTGATGTCCACCTTCATGGAGCCCGCGATGGCGTACGCGACGACCAGCGGCGGGGAGGCCAGGTAGTTCATCTTGACGTCGGGGTTGATACGGCCCTCGAAGTTCCGGTTGCCGGAGAGGACCGAGGTGACCGCGAGGTCGTGGTCGTTGACGGCCTTGGAGACCTCCTCCGGCAGCGGGCCGGAGTTGCCGATGCAGGTGGTGCAGCCGTAGCCGACGAGGTTGAAGCCGACCTTGTCGAGGTACGGGGTCAGACCCGCCTTGTCGAAGTAGTCGGTGACGACCTTGGAACCCGGGGCGAGGGTGGTCTTGACCCACGGCTTGCGGGTCAGGCCCTTCTCGACCGCCTTCTTGGCCACCAGCGCGGCGGCGACCATGACGTACGGGTTGGAGGTGTTGGTGCAGGAGGTGATCGCGGCGACCGTCACGGCACCGTGGTCGATCTCGTAGGTCGAGCCGTCGGGGGCGGTCACGGTGACCGGCTTGGACGGGGCGCCGTTCGGGATCGTCGACGGGGCGTCGGAGCCGGGGAAGGACTCCTTGCTGGCCTCGTACTCGTCGCTGACGTAGGCGCGGACGTCCTGCTTGAACTGCTCGGCGGCGTTCGCGAGGACGATGCGGTCCTGCGGGCGCTTCGGGCCGGCGATGGAGGGGACGACCGTGGAGAGGTCCAGCTCGAGCTTCTCGGAGAAGTCCGGCTCGGCCTTCGGGTCCAGCCAGAGGCCCTGCTCCTTGGCGTACGCCTCGACGAGCGCGAGCTGCTGCTCGGAGCGGCCGGTCAGCTTGAGGTAGTTGATCGTTTCGGCGTCGATCGGGAAGATCGCGGCGGTGGAGCCGAACTCCGGCGACATGTTGCCGATGGTGGCGCGGTTGGCCAGGGAGGTGGCGGCCACGCCCTCGCCGTAGAACTCGACGAACTTGCCGACGACGCCGTGCTTGCGGAGCATCTCGGTGATGGTCAGCACGAGGTCGGTGGCGGTGGTGCCGGGCTTCAGCTCGCCGGTCAGCTTGAAGCCGACGACGCGCGGGATGAGCATGGAGACCGGCTGGCCGAGCATCGCGGCCTCGGCCTCGATGCCGCCGACGCCCCAGCCGAGGACGCCGAGGCCGTTGACCATGGTGGTGTGGGAGTCGGTGCCGACCAGGGTGTCGGGGTACGCCTGTCCGTTGCGGACCATGACCGTGCGGGCCAGGTGCTCGATGTTCACCTGGTGGACGATGCCGGTGCCCGGGGGGACGACCTTGAACTCGTCGAAGGCGGTCTGGCCCCAGCGCAGGAACTGGTAGCGCTCCTTGTTGCGGCCGTACTCCAGCTCGACGTTCTGCGCGAAGGCGTCGTTCGTGCCGAACTTGTCGGCGATCACGGAGTGGTCGATGACCAGCTCGGCCGGGGCCAGCGGGTTGATCTTCGCCGGGTCGCCGCCGAGCTCCTTGACGGCCTCGCGCATGGTGGCGAGGTCGACGACACAGGGAACGCCGGTGAAGTCCTGCATGATCACGCGGGCCGGCGTGAACTGGATCTCCTGGCTGGGCTGGGCCTGGGAGTCCCAGTTGCCGAGGGCACGGATGTGGTCGGCGGTGATGTTCGCGCCGTCCTCCGTGCGGAGCAGGTTCTCCAGCAGGACCTTGAGGCTGTAGGGGAGTCGGGCCGAGCCCTCCACCTTGTCCAGGCGGAAGATCTCGTACGACTCGTCGCCCACCTGCAGCGTGCTGCGGGCGTCGAAGCTGTTCGCCGACACGACGGTCTCCTTCATTGATGTGCGCGTACCACCGCATCCTGCCGCCACGCGGGCTTGGCCGATCCGCTAAGGTAAGGCTAAGTTAGGCAACCCTTACTGCCAGACCGATGGTGCGTACGGCTGCGGTGCGCCTCGGCAGATATCTCGATGTCGAGATAACTCTAGTACATGGGGCCGGGCTGGTCATGCCCGGGTTCGAGGATGATCCGTCGCAGCGAAGGTTGAGCATTCCCAGCGAAGGCTGACGACAGCTCGGTATTCTCAGCGAAGGTTGAGTGGTCGCCGAGACATGGCTGTCTGGGGTGACGGTGGGGAAACCGTTACGCGCGTACGGCGATCCTGTGCTGAGCGCCTTCGACCTGGACTTCTTCGATGGCGGGCAACGTCGGCGTGTCGCGTTAGGCGCCGGGTGGGATGTCCGGTTCGAGGGTGTGGCACCCGTACGCGGGTTCCGCTGGAACAAGGGCGCCCGCAGTTTCCCGGGCTGGTACTACGCGGTGACCACCAGCGACCATGTGGGCTATGAGTCGTGGCTGGAGCGGGACCGGCTGATCCTGCTGGACTTCGCCCCGGACGTGGTGGGGATCTCCTCCCAGCCGTTCTGGCTCCGCTGGCGCGACGGCGATGGCGAGTGGATCGAAGCCACCTGGAAGCACCTGCGCCACACCCCGGTCCCCTTCGGTGAGCTGGCCTGGGACCATGCCGCCCAGGGCCTGCCTGAGGGCACCGAGGCGGAAATTGCGGAGGCGGCCTCGGCCCTGCTGACTCGCGCACACGCCGGGCCCGGAGGCACGGAGTCGAAGCCGAGGAAGCGCTCCCGCCCGGACAAGCAGGTCGCCGCCCGCACCAAGGCCACCCCGTCCACGGTGATACCTCCGCGGGCCCCGAACACCGCGCTGGATCCCGAACCGCCGCAGCCGGAGGAGGAAGATCCGCTGGCCAAGGTGATCCCGCTGGGCCTGTTCGATCCGCTCACCGACCCCTGGAAGACCCGATGACACAACCGCACGGCCCCCTCGCCCAGTCTGCCGACGACCCGCAGGAGCCGGATCGCCATCTGACGACCCTTGCTGGCTGGCGGGCGTTCGTCGATGACCAGCCCGTCATACCCGGGTTATTGAGCGACGGCGAACGCGATGCGCTCGCTCCCGCGGCCCGGACCCGTTACGACGAGGACCGGCTCGACCACCACACCCGGCTGCTGGTGGTTGCCACCTCGACCGTCCAGCACACGGTCACCTGCGGGCGCCGTCTGGTGCTGCTGAACCGGCACGCGGTCAGTGCCCGCCGCGGGCTGATGATCTCCGGCCCGGCCGGCACGGGCAAGACCACGGCGATCACTCAGCTCGGACGTGCTCACGAGCTCCTCGACCGGGCCCGTCATCCCGGCGTCGGCGATCGCATCCCGGTCGTCCACATCACCGTCCCACCTGCCGCGACAGCCCGGATGGTGGCGGTCGAGTTCGCCCGGTTCCTCGGCCTTCCCAGCCGTCGACGCTGGAACATCACCGACATCTTGGAGTCGGTTTGCGGCGTGCTGACAGACGCCCGGGTGGGACTGGTCCTCGTTGACGAGCTGCACAACATCTCGCTGATGACCCGGTCCGGAGCAGAGGTCGCCGACACGCTGAAGTACTTCTCGGAGCGCATCCCGGCGACGTTCGTCTATGCCGGAATCAACGTCGAACGCGAGGGCCTGTTCGACGGCACCCGGGGACAGCAGATCGCCGGACGCTTCACCCTCGTCCCCACCGCCCCACTGCCCTACAACACCGAGTGGCAGGGCCTGGTCGCCACCCTGGAGAACTCCCTCCGAGAGAAGGCATACCGCCTGCGCAACCCTGAGCGATACCGGCCAGCACCGAAGCCGCCAGTTGAAAACGTGTGTGAAGCATGCAAAAGCACCTTCACTTCACCACTTTCCGAGCGATGGTGCTCGCGAGACTGCCGCCTGGTCATCCGACAGCGAGCAGGCTGCAGACGATGCGGAAACCCCACACCCTCTGATCGGCACGGGCTTCCCCACCCCTGGTGCTCGGATGCCTGTCGATCACGGGGATACCGGCGCCGCCGGAAGCAGAGACTGAAAGCGCTCAAGGAGACGACCGAGTTGAAACCGCTCAACCTTCGATGAGAAAGCTCATGATCGGCTGATCGCTCGCAGCGCAGGTTGATGTCCCTTGTCATCCAATCGAGTCGTTTGAAGCGAACCCAGTCGTTTCGGCTTCTTTGACAGTGAACTCAGTCGTGTGAGGTGAGCGATCCAGTAGCCGTCAATGAGACGGGGGTTGCTGGTGACGGGCCGGTGTTCCGAGTCTGCGCTATTGGGGGAGGGTGACCAGGATGCGGCCGTGGACACCGCCGGTGTCGATGTGATCGTGAGCCTTGGTGATGTCGTCCAGCGGGTAGCGGTCGCGGACGTCGACGGTGAGGGCGCCGACGGCGGCGGCGGAGGTGAGGTCGCGGGCGGCCTGGCGCTTGGCCTCGGCGGGGAAGTCGTCGCTGCCGAGCAGCCGCAGGGTGACGTTGTTGAACAGCAGAGGCCAGAAAGGGATTTCGGTGCGGTCCGCGCGGGTGGCATAGGCGGCGATGACGGCATTGTTGGCGGCGACGGCGTTGTCGAGGTCGGCGTTGTCGGACAGCGCGACCTCGATGATCCGGTCGACGCCCCGCGGGGCGTACGAGCGGATGGCAGCGGCGGGGTCGCCGGTGTCCAGGGCGACGGCGTGGGAGACGACGGCCGGGTCGACGTGGTCGAGGTCCGCGGTTCGGCGGACGGTGGCGATCACGGTGGCGCCGGCCCAGTGGGCGAGCTGGGCGGCCAGGGAGCCGACGCCGCCAAGGACTCCGTGGACCAGGACCAGTTGGCCGTCGACCGGGCCGTCGGTGAAGACGGTGCGGTGGGCGGTGATGCCGGGGATGCCGAGGCTCGCGCCCAGCTCGTCACTGAGGTGGTCGGGCAGGGGTGGGGCTTGGTGGTCGGGTACGACGGTGTACTGGGCGGCGGTGCCGAAGGGGCGGTAGGACTGGGCGCCGTATACCCAGACCCGTTGTCCGACGCGGTGGGCGTCGACTCCGGCGCCCACGGCGTCGATGACTCCGGCGGCGTCGCTGTGCGGGATCACCCGCGGGTAGGGCATGGACGAGCCGAGCCAGCCGCGCCGTTTCTTGGTGTCGCCGGGGTTGACGCCCGAGACGGTGACGCGGACGCGGACCTCGCCGGGGCCGGGGGCGGGATCAGGGAGTTCACCGACGTGCAGGACATCGGCGGCGGGGCCCTGGTCGTCGTACCAGGAAGCAAGCATCGAGGTTCCTCCGGGGGCGGTCAGTTCGCGGGAGCGGCGGGCGCATGTGGATCGCTGTCGGTGCATGCGGTGTCGAATGCGGGCGGCTTCTCCCCGAGGGTCTCGCGCAGCCAGGTCCGTTCGGCGCGGCTGGTGGCGCGGGCGGTGAGCAGCATGCCCCGCCGGTAGGGGTCGGCGATCTCCTCGGCACGCAGGGGCCGCTCGTTGTCGTAGAAGAAGCTCGCCGGTTCTTCCAGGAAGTCCAACCGTCTGCGCAGCACCGCGTGCTGTTCGGCCACGTCGGGCAGGTGGGAGAGGAATGCCAGGACGACGTAGAACCGGGTGAAGTCGGTGATCTCGTGGTCGGCGGGCTCGCGCAGGCGCTGAAGCATTTCGGCCCGCCCGGCCGCGGTCAGGCTGAGCACATACCGGGCTGCTCCTGCGGCCGGGTCGGCGCGCCGCTCGATCAAGCCCGCCTTGGTCAGACGGTTGATCGCCGGATACAGGCTGCCGTCACTGACCGGCCGCGTGTAACCGGTCAGCTGTGAGACGCGGCGACGCAGCTCGTGTCCGGGCAAGAGGGCCTCGGCGAGGAAGCCGAGTATCGCGAGTTCCAGCATGAGTCCATCTTCGCACGCGAACATCGAATCGATGTGAACATCGATTCGATGTTACGCTCGCAGGCACCCGCCCAAACGTCTCCGGAGAGGCACAGCAAGATGCCATCGCAGTCCACCGAGTCAGTAATGAACCGCTTCGTCGAATTCATAAACACGGGCAACGAGGATCTCGCCCACGAGGTCATTTCTCCGGACGCGGTGTTCCACGCGCCAAGCCACCCGGAACCACTGCGGGGGCCCGATGGGTACATGGAAGTCCTCGGGATGATGCGCAGCGCCTTCCCCGACGTCCAGTGGACGCTGGAGGAGACAGTCACCGAAGGCGACACCGTGGCCGCGCGGTTCACCATGCGGGGAACCCACGACGGTGAATTCTTCGGGATCCCGGCGAGCGGCAACAAGATCTCGGTGCAGGCCATGAACTTCTACTACCTGGCCGACGGCCGGATCGTCGGCGAACGCGGCCAGCCCGACCTCCTCGGGGTGATGCAGCAGATCGGTTCCCTACCGGCGCCGTGAACCTCGTAGCGCCGCGTGAGCCTGCTATCGCGCGGAACTACCGCTGCCGGGAGGTACGTCGCCCCGGCAAAGGGGGAAGGCCCACACCGGCCCGCGGGCGGCCGACGCAGGTTCACTGCAAGAGGTTGGCCTTCCACATGACGTTCCTTGCCACCCAACCCAGTCGGCGCAGGCGGCCAGGGGGTCCGGGCCGAAGGAAGCGTCACGCGACTGCGTTGACAGCGAAGTTAGTCCGCGCAGGTCAGCGACTTCGGCCCGACCAACTTCGCTGTCAAAGGACAGTTGAGTGGCCGCTGCGGACGGGCTGTCTGGGGAGACAGTGGGGAAACCGTTGGAGCAGTTGGGCTGAGAGTGTGGCCTTCCGTTCTGAGCAGGAATCTCGCACGGCGTCAGCGAGATGCTCGCGAGGTGGTCACTGGCGCTGCATTCCGAGCTGGTACGCGGCGGCTTCCACGGTCTGCGCGAGCAGGATGGCAATGGTCATCGGCCCGACGCCGCCGGGAACTGGCGTGATCAGGCGAGCTCGGGTGAGGGTGGTGTCGTAGTCCACGTCGCCGACGTTGCCCGGGTTGTAGCCGGCGTCGATCACGACCGCGCCGGGCTTGATGTCCTCACCGCTAATCAGCCGGGGCCGTCCCACGGCGGCTACCACGACGTCCGCTTCCCGAACGATCGCCGACAGGTCGGTCGTGTGGGAGTGGCAGTACGTCACCGTCGCGTCCTTGGCGAGCAGGAGCATCCCGGCCGGTTTGCCGAGAATCGCGCTGCGGCCCACCACGACGGCGTGCTTGCCGGCGAGGTCGACGTCGTACGCTTCCAGCAACCGCATGATCCCGCCCGGCGTGCAGGACACGAAGCCCGGCAGCGCGAAGCTCATCGCGGCGAAGGAATGCATCGTGACCCCGTCGACGTCCTTCTCCGGAGCGATGGCCTCGAACGCCGCTCGCTCGTCGATGTGCGGGCCACAGGGGTGCTGGAGCAGGATGCCGTGCACGTCAGACCCGCCACTCAACCTTCGATGAGAAAGCTCAACCTTCACTGCGAGAGGTCATCGAGGACGTGGCCGCCGTACGCCGTTCGACCAGCCGGCCGCCGGCACCCGAGCGGGCTCGGCGACCGCGCCGTTCGTCACTCCACCGACTCCAGGATGCGGTCGAGCGTCCGGCGTGCCTTTGCGCTCATCGCCGGATCGCTCTCGGCGGTAACCAATTCAGGCGAGGCAGGCCGGTCCGGCACCGCAGTGGTTTCCCGCGTGAGGTTTCCCGCGGGACAGTCGTCTCGCCGGTCGCGCCTCCATCCACCCGAATGCGGTCCGTGTCATCCCCAGGATTCGCGGCCGGGACGTGCACATTCTGAGCTGCACCCGGCTGGACGCTCGAACCGTCATGAACAGAGCCGTCCCGCCCCTTCCCGCTCCGGTGCCGTCCCGGCCGGAGCCTCGGCCATGTCCTGGAGAACCTGTGGCACGCATGCCCGGCGCCGTCTGGCGGCCCGTCGTCAACACCCACAAGAACGGTGTCATCGAACGCCGCGGCCTCGTCCTGCACGTCCAGGACGGCACCAACAGCCCCTTCGGCTACTTCAACAACTCCGCCAACCAGGCCAGCTCCGACTTCTGGGTCAGCACCGTGGGCCGGATCGAGCAGTACGTCGAGACCGGCCGCGACTACGCCTTCGCGCAGCACCTGGGCAATCCGTACTACGCCAGCGTGGAGACCGAGGGCCACCCGAACACCGCGCTCACCACCGCCCAGGTGGAGGGGGTGGCGCACATCTACGCCTGGGGGAACTCCACCTTCGGCTGGCCGCTGCAGGTCGTGGACAGCACGACCGAGCCCGGCCTGACCTGGCACGGAGTGGGCGGCGACGCCTGGGGCGGGCACCCGCACTGCCCCGGTGACAAGCGCAAGGCGCAGCGCGGCCGGATCATCGACCGAGCGAAGGAGATCCTGGCGATGGACATGGACGGCGAGCCCAGCGTCGACCTCGCTCGCCTCGTCACCCTGGACCCCTCCGATCCGGGCGCCGCACAAGACCTCCCGCCCTACCCCGACGGCGTCCGCCTCATCGAGGGCGCGCTGCACGCCGAGGGCCTGCTCGACAACCTCAGCGACGACGGCCACTTCGAGTGCCTCACCGTCACGGCGTACGCGGCGTGGCAGCGCCGCCTCGGCTACGAGGGCGCCGCGGCAGACGGCGTCCCCGACCAGCCATCACTGACCAAGCTCGGCCGACGGCACGGCTTCACGGTCAACGCCTGACCGAGAGCCCGGAGACACCACCGGGTCCGGGGCGGCTGCCTGGGTCACAGGCCCCGCCCGGTCGAGGAGATCAGGGCTTGCCGAAGATCGCTTCGTTCGTAGCGGGCGGTGGTTCTACCGGGGCGCGGTGACGTCTCAGGTGATCGTGTCGAACGGTGGCTCCAGCGCTGGCAAGTCCGGGATCGTCCGCTGCCTCCAGGCTGTCCTGATGCGGGGATCGAATTCGCCGCAGACGGCCCGGTGAGCGGATCGTCATCGACGACGTCTTCCTCGGCGGAGCGGCGTCCCAGCAGGAGTGACTGAAGATCCTTTGACGGACTTTGGCGGCTCTCTTGTCAGGGCAGTCCCACCCCAGGTAAGGGCCGACGAGCAGTCTCCGGACCCGGCGCGCGAGGCGAAGTCGGACTCGGTGCCCGGTGCCCGGCGCCCGGTTCCCGGTGCCCGGTGCCCGGTTCCCGGTGACGGATGATCTCTCTTCATGGACGTCGACCCGGCACTGATCGGCCAGTGGAGCAGCGCCCCCTTCGACGTCGGGGTGATGGAGACCTCGGAGCGCGGCACCGATACCGCGTCGGGCCCGTCGTGCCGCCGTATGCGAGCGGGGCGAGGACGGTGGTCACCTTCGAGGAAGTCGTCCTGTTCGCCCATCAGTTCGCCAAGTGGGGGTAGCCGACACGGGAGGGAACGCACACCGAGTTCTTCGAAAAGGGCTCTTCGAAAGGAGGCACGATGCCCCTCACGTTCCGCAAGAGCTTCCGCATCCTCCCCGGGGTGCGCCTGAACATCAACAAGCGCTCCTGGTCCATCACCACCGGCGGGAGGAACGGGCCGCGCCACACCCACAGCAGCACGGGACGTCGTACGACATCGATGGATCTGCCCGGACCTTTCGGATGGCGTCGCACGCGCACCACCAGGGGCCATTGACACCCCGTCACCCGAATGGACCCCCCAAGAGGCGCCATCTCATATCTGAGATAACCTCAGCCTCATGGCAGACGACTACCTCGTACGCATCGGCAAGCTCATCCGTGACGCCCGACAGCACCGTGGCTGGACTCAGACCCAACTCGCGGAGGCGCTCGGAACCAGCCAGAGTGCCGTCAACCGCATCGAGCGCGGGAATCAGAACATCAGCCTTGAGATGATCGCGCGTATCGGTGAGGCCCTGGACAGCGAGATCGTCTCGCTGGGCTACGCGGGACCGATGCATCTGCGGGTCGTCGGCGGCCGCCGCCTCTCCGGCGCCATCGACGTCAAGACGAGCAAGAACGCCTGCGTGGCCCTGCTGTGCGCCACCCTGCTCAACAGGGGGCGCACAGTGCTGCGCAGGGTCGCCCGCATCGAGGAGGTCTACCGCCTGCTGGAGGTCCTGGGCTCGATCGGCGTGCGCGCCCGCTGGATCAACGACGGCGTCGACCTGGAGATCGTGCCGCCGGCCGAGCTGAACATGGCGGCCATCGACGCGGAGGCCGCCGTCCGCACACGGTCCATCATCATGTTCCTCGGCCCGCTGCTGCACCGCATGGACCGCTTCAAGCTGCCCTATGCCGGCGGCTGCGACCTCGGCACCCGGACCATCGAGCCGCACATGATCGCGCTGCGCCGGTTCGGCCTGGAGGTGGCCGCCACCGAGGGCCAGTACCACGCCACCGTGAACCGTGCCGTGCAGCCGGACCGCCCGATCGTGCTGACCGAGCGCGGCGACACGGTGACCGAGAACGCGCTGCTCGCCGCCGCCCGGCACGACGGGGTGACCGTCATCCGCAACGCCTCCTCCAACTACATGGTCCAGGACCTGTGCTTCTTCCTGGAGGCGCTCGGCGTCCGGGTCGAGGGCATCGGCACCACCACCCTCACCGTGCACGGCGTGCCGGAGATCGACGCCGACGTGGACTACTCCCCCTCCGAGGACCCGGTCGAGGCGATGAGCCTGGTGGCCGCGGCCGTCGTGACGGAGTCGGAGCTGACCGTGCGCCGGGTGCCGATCGAGTTCCTGGAGATCGAGCTCGCGGTCCTCGAGGAGATGGGGCTCGACCACGACCGCACACCCGAGTACTTCGCCGACAACGGCCGCACCCGGCTGGTGGACCTCACGGTGCGCCCCTCCAAGCTGGAGGCGCCCATCGACAAGATCCACCCCATGCCGTTCCCCGGCCTCAACATCGACAACGTCCCGTTCTTCGCGGCGATCGCGGCGACCGCACAGGGCAAGACCCTCATTCACGACTGGGTCTACGACAACCGCGCGATCTACCTGACCGACCTCAACCGCCTCGGCGGGCGCCTGCAACTCCTCGACCCGCACCGGGTGCTGGTCGAGGGCCCGACCCGCTGGCGCGCCGCCGAGATGATGTGCCCGCCCGCCCTGCGGCCCGCCGTGGTCGTCCTGCTGGCGATGATGGCCGCCGAGGGCACGTCCGTCCTGCGCAACGTCTACGTCATCAACCGCGGCTACGAGGACCTCGCGGAGCGGCTCAACACGATCGGGGCGCAGATCGAGATCTTCCGGGACATCTGAGAGTTCTACGGAAAAGGCGCCGCCACACCCCTACTGACCTGCATAAACGTGCGGTGAGACGGGAGGTGGCGGCGCCTGTGGGACTTGACGGGATTTCGGCCGGGACCAAAGACCTCCCGTCACCGCGCGATTCCCCATCGTACGTCCCCGGAACTTTCCGAGGTGACAGAGCTCTGACTCGGTACCCGTCCGATTCTGCGCCCGCTGCGCTTTCACATGCGCATCAGCGGGACCCCGGTTCAAGGTCTGTGAGCAGGTCGTCCAACACCGTTTCCTCCTCGACCCGGACACCACACTCGGTGAGAGCGATGGCCAGGGCCGGGTCCCAGGGAGTCGCGGCAGGCTGGCCCGTCAATTCCGGGGCTTCGGCCACGGCGGTCACCGCTGCTCGGTAATCGACGGCCGTGTAACGCCATGGCCGCCAAGGAACGCTTCGTGCCAGTGCTGCGGCGATGCGCACACCGCCCCAGTCGAAATCGCCGTGGTAGAGAAGGTGGGCTCCCCGCATCGACAGGTCGCGCAGCAAGGTGAGCGCGGCGGCCGACGGTTGCCCCTGAACGCACACCATGGGAGGGCACACCGGGCCGAGGGTATTGGCGGCGCCGGACAGTACGGCCGGGTTTTCGCAGATGTAGACGTTGCCGGCCATCGGAACGGAGGCAACCGGTGCACGACCGGTGAGGGAGCGGAGCGTCAGCACCGCCGGCTCCCCCGCGTCGGCCATCCAGTCGAGGGCCGGCGTACCGCGCAGGTTGAGGGTGAGCACGGTCGATGACAGGTCGTCCTTGAGCAGTCCCACCGAGGCCCACGCCTCCCGCCGCCACCGCGCACCGGAGCCGTCGGGGAAGCCGGTGAGGCAACGGATTCCGGAGAGAACGAGAGTGGCGAGCGGCGTCCCCTCGTCCAGGGCATGGGCGCCCGAAAGGTTCCGTGCCGCGAACGTCGCCCGCGAGGTCGGCGGTGACGCGGGCAGCGCACGCAACGCACGCACGGCACTCTCCACCAGAGGGCCCGCAGCCTCCGGTGTACGAGCGAGGCGCCGTACGAGGCCGTCACCGCGGATCCGCTCGGCCCAGCGGGCCAGCTCCCCGTCGAGGATGCCGAGCGGGGCGTACGCCTCCTCCCAGGCCCGTTCCTCCCTGTTCCGTGTCTCGGCGTGGAGTACTACTGGGCCGGTGAGGGCGACGACGGCCGCCGCCAGTCCGTCGGGGCTGATGCCGGAGCGCCGCAGGATCTCGTCCACGGTGGCGAGGCGAATGCTCAGGGAGCCGCTGGATCGTGGTGCCCGTCCCAGCAGGCGTTCGGCGGCGCGTCGTTGGAATTCATCGGGATCGGGCAAGGTGACGGAGCCGGTGAGCGGCCGGCCGCGTGCCATACGCTGCCGCACGCGGTCCACGAACCAGACAAGGCCGGGATCGCCGAGCAGGCGTCCGAGGCGCTCGGTATCGACGTCGGTCCGGGCTTCTGCCGGTGGCGGCACGGCCGGTACCGCGTCCACGGTGGCGGCAGGCGGTGTCGTGCGTCCGGCCGCCGTGCAGCCGCCGTCGTGGTCAGGCGGGGTCGCCGAAGGGGTCACCTCCACAGGGCCCCCTGTCCGCCGGAGCTGTCGACGACGGCGGTCCGCCCTGGCTCACCGGAAGGACTCACCGGTCCGTCGGCCCCCTCTCCGGAGTCGCCGGCGCCGACGGCCGCCGCGAACGCGTTCGCCCGGGCACCGGGCTGCGTGCCGCGCCGCC
Organism: Streptomyces griseus subsp. griseus; assembly: GCF_000720255.1. Lineage (GTDB taxonomy): Bacteria > Actinomycetota > Actinomycetes > Streptomycetales > Streptomycetaceae > Streptomyces > Streptomyces griseus_I. The sequence goes on from NZ_JOJE01000005.1 coordinate 355,619, forward strand.
GTTCGCTGCCGTCCCATTCCCACCGGGTCACCAGTACGGCGTCGATGTCGTCGACGCGGGAGAGCTGGGCGATGGCGATGCCCGGCACCTGGGGGTAGCAGGCCCATTCGCGTTCGCTGGTCATGACGACGTCGAGGTCGAAGGCGCGCAGCAGACCGAGGCACTTGGCACGCGAATCGTCGTCGACGCCGGCGAACGCCTCGTCCAAGGTGACCAGGCGCGGGGCGTGCGCGCCGTCCGCGCTCGCGTAGTGCGAAGACGCGGCGGCGAACAGGGGCACGGACGCGGCCAGTACCCGCTCCCCGCCCGAGGCGGGACCGGTGGCCGGTACCCACTTGCCGTGCTGGTGGCGTTCGACGCCGAACTCGTGCCAGGACCGGTAGTCGAGGGCGGCGGTGAGGTCCTCCAGCCAGCTGCCGGCGCTGTCGTCGGCCTGCCGGTGGGCGATCTGCTCCTGGAGGAACGCGCCGACCGCGGCCCGGTCCTCGGGCGACCATGCGTCGGCGGACTGGCGCAGCCGTTCGCGGGCCTGGGCCAGTCCCTGCGGGGCCCGGCGGGACGCCCTCCACACCAGCCGCAGCTTCATGCCCGTGGAGGTCGGGCGCTCCTCCAGCTCCCTGTTCATGGCGGCCACCTGCCGTTCGGCGGCCCCGATCAGTTCCTGGAGGGTCCCGGCGACCTCGGTGATGAGATGGGTCTGGAGGATCTCGCGTTCGCGTGCGGACAGGATGCGGGTCAGTTCCGCGACCTCCACGGTCAGTGCCTCGGCGAGTTCAGGCACGGCCCGTTCCCGGCCCTGGTAGACGATGTCCACCCGCATACCGTCCTCGCTCGGGCGGGCGGTGGCGGTGTGGCCGTGCCGCGACAGCGCGTCCTGGAGCCTGCCGAACTCCTCACTCAGCCGTTTCTGTACACGCTCCCAGGCCGCGTCGGTGTCGTCGATGGAGGAGAGCCGTGACTCCACGGCCCGCGCGAGGGCGACGGCGGGGGTCGCCGCCCACCTCCCCGCGCCGTCGTCCGGTACGTCGATGTCGGGCAGCGCGACGGCGAGCAGTCCCGTCGCGGCGAACCGCTGGAGCGCCGCGACGGCTTCCTCCCGCGCGGCGGTCGCCTCGGTGACGTCCTCGGCGAGCCGCTCGATGCGTCCCTCGGCGCGGCTGGCCCGCCGGTCGGCGTCACCGTGCGCCGCCCGGGCCTGCCCCTGCTCGTGCTCGCAGACCCGGGCCGCCTCGGCCGTCTCCTCCAGTTGCCTCTGCAACTCGGCGACGGCGGCTCCGACGGTGGAGCGGAGCGTCGTGAGGTGTTCGTCCGCCGCCGCGGCCACCCGAGCCGCCTCCGCAGCGCGCTCCGCGAGTGCGGACACGAGGAGGTCGGCCCGCTGGGTCTCCTCTTGTTCGCTGGTCACCGCGCGCTCGGCCTCCGCGCGTTCGCGCAGTGCGGGCCACAGGGCCGCCAGGAGGGCGGTGTGGTCGGCGAGCGCCTGGAGCACGGCGCCCAGTGCCGTGTGGTCGGCGGGGAGGTTCAGGGCCGCCGCGGTGTCGGCGAGTTCGGCCGCCGCACGCTCGGCGCGCTCCGCGGCCGGAGCCAGTTCCGCGGCCCGTTCGTCCCGCCGGGCGCGGGCGCGACGGACCGCCTCGGCCGCGGCGGTGACGCGTGCGTGGGCGTGCCGCAGGTCGTCGTCCCCGGGCAGTGCGGCGAGTTCGGCGTCGAGCGTGGCACGGCGCCCGGCCACGGCCCGGGACTCCTCGGCCAGTCGTTCCCACTCCGCCGTCAGGTTGTCGATCTCGGCGCACAGCTCCCCGATGCGGACGCGGCGTGCCTGTTCCCGCGCGCCTTCCCCCACGTACTGGGCGCTGTCCTTGGCCCAGCTCCCGGTGAGCGCCCCGACGCGGAAGCGCCCGTCCGCGCAGACCCAGGTGTCGTGGCCACCGGCCTCCCAGGAGGCCTCGCCCGGCCCGTCATCGCCGACCGCGGCCAGCCCGATCGAGGCGAGCAGACGCGCGACCGTCTCCTCCCCCACGGCTGCGGCCCCCACGGCTGCGGGGTCGACCGCCGGGCACAGCGCGCGGTCGAGGCCGGTCCCGCCCAGCAGTCCGACCGGATCGAGCAGTACGTCATGGCCGTCCGCCGCGACCGCGGAGCCGTCCGGCCGCACCCACGCGTCAAGGAGCCCCGACGCCTCCAGCGCGGCTTCCAGTCCCGCGCGGTCGGCCCCGGTGACGTGCGGGCGGAAGTCGACCAGCCGCCACAGCGGAGCGCCGGGGCCACGGTCCCGCACGCCGGGTGTGCGCGTGGGGGGAGCCGCAGGGCCGCGCTGCCGACCCGTTTCGAGGGCGGTCAGTTCCTCCACCGCCAGCCGCTGCCGCTCCGCCGTCGCCGCCTCACGCTGGGCCAGTCCGGCCGCCCGGTCGGCCAGGCGGGAGGCGGCGGCGCGATGCGCCTCGCTCGCCGCCGTACGGGCCGGCATCGCGCCGTCCAGAGAGCTCGCCCAGTCCTGTACGGCGTCCAGGACCCCGGGCAGCCCGGGCACCCGCAGCTCCACGCACACGGAAAGACGCTCCCGCACGGCCGTGACCAGCGCCCGCCCCTCCCGGGCGACGTCCTCCTCCGCCTCGGTCAGCCGCTCCTCGGCGTGCACGGCCTCCTCGTCGGCCTCGTCGGCGCGCAGCCGGGCGGCCCGGTGCCGTTCCGCGGCCTGCTCGGCCCGCGTGACGAGCTCCGCCACGTGCTCGACGGCGCGCCGCCTGCTCGCGTTCGCGTCGTCCGCCTCCCGGCGCAGAACCGTGTCGGGGGCTCCCTCCGTCCTGGGGACGTCGAGCCGGGCGGCCGCGGCGCTCTCGACCACCCGGTCCCGAATGCTGTCCAGCGCCTCCCGGGCGGCGGTGAGCCGGTTGTCCGCGGTGGCGAGCCGGCCCAGGGCCCGGGTGTGCGCCTCGGCCGCCGTACGCCGGTCCGCCTCGGCCCGCTTCAGCTCCGCGGCCGTGCGGGAGGCGTCCTCCGCCGCCCGGTCGAGCGCACGGGCATCACGCATCTCGGGACGGGACCGAAGCGTGGCTTCCTGTGCGGCCAGCCGCGCGGCCCGCTCGTCCAGGGCGGCCCCCCTCTCCCTGGCCTCCTCGCGGTCCACCAGGGCGCGGTCCCGGTCCGCCTGTGCCCTGGCGAGTTCCCGTTGCAGGTTCTCGTACCGGGCGTGTTCGCGGCGCGGCAGGCGGGCGCGGCGCCTGGAGGCGAGGCGGGCGTAGCGCCGGTAGTGGTCGAGGAACGCCGACGACGCCTGTTCGGCCTCGCGGGCCGCCCGCAGTTCCTCCTTCTCCTCGTCCAGCGACCGGAAGGCCTCCGCCGCGTCGGCGACGACTGCCTGGTCCATCGGAGGCAGAGCCTCCGTGAGCGCCCGGGACAGGGCGGCCTCGCTGGGGCGCTTGGACAGCTGGGGCTGGCGCAGCTGGATCAGGAGGTCGACGAGAGCGCCGTAGCGCCGCTCCCCGAGCCCGAAGAGGGCTTCGTCGACCGCCCTGCGGTAGGCCTTCGCCGTGTCGTACACCATGCCGTGGCCGCCGACGGCCTCGGCGAGCCGGTCCCGGGACAGTGCCGTCCCGGTCGCGTCCAGCAGGTCGAGGCCGGCGCCGACCCGCTGGCCGGTGACCGCGAACCAGTGGCGGGCGATGCCCCGGCCGGCGACCGCCTTGAGTCCGCACAGCAGCGTGCGGAAGTGCGCCTCGCCCGTGCTGGCGTCGAGTCGTCCGAACTCGATCCAGGTGTATCCGAGCCGCTCGGGATGCGGGTGCGCGCCGCCCAGGAGGAGGTTCCACTCCATGCGCTTGCCGGGGTCGCCGTCTGGTTCGACGCGACGGGCGGAGAGGTCGCCGTCCAGGAGGAACGGCAGGGTGAGGGCGAGCACCTTCGACTTGCCGGTGCCGTTGTTGCCGCGCAGCAGCAACCGGCCGTCGCGGAACCAGAACTCCTCGACGTCGTAGTGGAAGAGATCGACGAGTCCGATGCGCAGGGGCCGCCACCGGCCGGGCGCGGGAGCGGGCAGCGTGGGGCCGGGCGACTCGGGTCCGGGGAGCGCGGTCACGGGGCGGTTCACCTTTCGTCCTGCACGGGCTGCACGGGTTGCGTGGGCTGCCCGGGTTGCAGGGGTTGCTCGGTCGTGGCGGACCGGCGGGCCCGTCCGGGTTCCCTGACGACGGGTTCGCCGACCGCGTACCGCGCAAGGGCCGGCCGCGGTACGACGCCTCGTGCGGTGCGCTCGACGAGTCCCAGCGCCACCAGCTTGCTCAGCGCCTGCTCGACGAGTTCGGGCTCCGCTCCCGGTTCCCTCGCCGACTTGGACCAGAACCCGCCGTGTTCCACCGCAAGTTCACGTACGCGGGCCGCCAGTTCCGCCGGTTCCACGGGCCCGGCCGCCCGGACCAGGTATCCCGCCAGCAGGAGCGTGATGTGACCGTGGGTGCCCTGTTCCGGCATGCGCACGTCCGTGAGGTCGTCCATCGGGTCGACCATGGCGATGCCCTCGGCCCGGACCTCCGGGACGAGTCCCGTCAGCTCGTTGATGCGGGCGGTGATGAAGCCGCGCTGCCGGGTGAGGTAGGCCAGTTCGTCGTCGGTCAGGTCGTCGTAGTACAGCACCGGGTCGTCCAAGAGGATGCGGGTCAGTTTCCAGCGGACGGCCCGGAACCTGAGCTCGTCGCTGTCGAGCACGGTCCACGCGGTCATCTCCACCAGGCGCTCCTCGAAGCCCTCGGCCTCGACCATGGAGGGACCCCGCAGCGACGCGGGCATCCCGGCCAGCACGCGCCGCCGCACGTCGTACAGGACGTCGCCCGATCCGCTGACGTAGGCGTCCTCGTCGCCGGCCACCCGCCGCAGCACCCCGAGCCGCAGCAGCAGGCGGACGACGGCCGCGAGGTCGAGGCGCTCGTCGCGCCGCTCCAGGGTGAACGTGATCCCCGCGGCGACGAGTTCGGGATCCGCGGCGGCCACGACGACCTGCTCGGCGAGGCGGCCGAGCGCCACCTGCGACTCACCCCGTTCCAGCGCGGCCAGGGCCAGGCAGAGCAGGACGTAGCGGCGGCGGGTGAAGGGCAGTGCGCTGCGGGCGGCCTCGCGCGCCGGGTGCGTGGCGTCGGTGAGGATGCCCGGCGTCTTGCGCAGCCGTGCGGCGTCGGCGTCCGTGCGCAGCGTCCAGCCGACGTTGCGTTCGAACCACTCCCGCAGCTCGGCGCTGTGCCGGCGCACCAGCTTGAACTCGTCGGCGTACGGTCCGTCGGCGGTGAGCAGCGGCTCCTTCAGCAGGGCGCGTGCGGCCTTCTGGAGGTCGGCCTGCCGCTGGCCGTCGAGGACCTCGGCGAGGGGGCCGCTCATCGGTCCTCCGTGAGCTGGGGAGCGGTGTCCCGTCGCGGGGCGGGGAGGGGAACCAGTGCCGGCGCGGCGCGGTCGTCGTGCCCCGCCGTGAGGTCGACGATGTCGATCAGGTGGTCGGGACCGCTGAACACACCATCGGGAGTGCGCACTTCGGCTGTCGATCCGTCGTTGAGGGCGGTCAGCCGGATCTCCATCGAACCGTCCCCGCTGGTGGCGACGGTGGTGATGGTGCCCGGCCGCCAGGTGGCGAGCGCGTCGCCGAGCAGCCGCAGGAATAGCTGGAAGGCATGCGGGTCGAGTCCGCCGAGCCGGGACAGCCGCACCGGTCCGTCCGTCACGAGGCAGTCCCGGGCCCGCCTGGTCTCCTCCGTCTGCCGGGCGGCGATCTCGGCGAGCCGACGCTTGGCCTCGCCCCGGTCGGCCACCCGGCGCGGCTTGCCCCGCCGTTCGTAGCTGCCGGTGCGGCGCAACTGGGGGCTGATCCTCAGCGGTCGCGCCTCGCTCCACGGGGTGGAGGCCGGCTCCGGGGTGGCCGTCCGTTCGGCGAGGGTGTCGGCGTCGACGGTGAGGTGCCGGGAGGAGTGCAGCCCGAAGGCCACCCGCCACAGCCGGTGCCGCGCCTCGTCGTCCGGCGCCTGGGCGAACCACCGCGCCAGGGTGCGGAAGTCGGCTGAGCGGTCCGAGCGTCCGGCCCGCCGCTCGTTGAGCTGCCGTACGACGGCCAGGAGCTGCGGGATTGCGCCGAGTGCCCGCCCGCGCAACAGTCTGGCCTGCGACTCCCGCCCCTCCCCCGACACGAACCACTCGGCGAGCCCGGACCACCGGGCGGCCCACCGCTCGTACGCCACCGCCTCCGCCCGCCCGGCGTCCTCGGGAGCGGCGTCGGCGGCCTCACGAGCGGCGGCGAGCCGCAGCAGCGGACCGACCCGCTCCTGCTCCTCCAGTTCCCCGATCAGCAGGGCGATGCGCCCGCCGAGCGTGATGAGGTCCTGGATGAAGCGCTCCAGGTACTGGATCAGCCGGTCCTTGTAGGCGAGGAACGCCTCGACCTCGATGTCGTGCAGGTCGATGGTGCGCTGGAGCGAGCCCATGAAGGCGCGGGCGTTGTCGGCGAGGTCGGTGAACCGCGCCGTCAGCACGGACAGGGCGACGTACGTCTTGGCCGCGTCGGGCTCGTCCTCCGCGGCGATCACCAGCAGCGCCCGCAGCTGCGTGACGATGTCGTGCAGCGCGACCGCCTGGAGTTCGCCGCGCCGTCCCAGCACTTCGTCATACGTCCCCAGCGCCGCCTCGGCCGCCTCACCGGCCCGGGTGAGCTGGTAGATGAACCGCCTGCGGTAGAAGTCCTCGACCGCCGTCACCCGCGCGTGGTCCGGATCGGCCCGAAGGTTGCCCCACTCCACGAGCTTGTCCAGCGCCTGCGTCACCGCTTCGAGGTCGGCGGGCCGACTCCCCACGTCCAGGACTGCGTACACGTCCTCCGGCCGCAGATGCACCGCGAACCGCTCCTTGGCGCCGAGGAAGGCCCGCATGACCTGGCGGTAGAGGGGGGCGTTGGGGGCGGTGAGGTGGGCGAACGGAGAGTAGTCGCTGGAGGTCATCTCCGCACATTCTTCCACCCCGGTCACGGGCTCACGTGGGAGTTGCGAACACGCACTCCGCCCAGACGGTCTTGCCCGGGCCTCCGGGCCGGGGGTGCCAGCCCCAGCGGGTGGCGAGCGCCGCGACGAGCAGCAGTCCTCGGCCGCCGGTGTCTTCGGAGCCCGGGGCGGACAGCGCTTCCGGGTCGGGCGGCGTGCGTTCGGTACGCGTGTCGGTGACCTCGATCCGGATCGCACGGGCGAGCGCGAGGACGGACAGGAGCAGGTGGAAGTCCCGGCCTGCGACATGGCCGTGCCGTACGGCGTTGGCCGTCAGCTCGCCGAGGACCAGCACGATGCCATCGTGCGGGCCGGTGCCGTACGGGATGCCCCAGGTGTCCAGCCGGTGCGCGGCCAGCCGGCGGGCGAGGCGGGCGCCCCGTGGGGTGGAGGTGAAACGCATCTCGAAGGTGTGGCTCAAGTCAGCGCTGGGACACATGGATTGTGAGGCGCTGATGGGTCTGGGGAGTTTGCTCGTCATGCCGACAACGGTGTCCGTGGTCGCGTAGCGTGACCAGCGGTGACGCACCGACGCGGCCGGTTGTACGCGCCGTGGCGATACGAGTACGAGGTGCGCGGCGTGACGAGGCCGCCGGGACGGCGTTGAGCCATGGAGGCGGTAGCGATGACCGAGGGTACGGGCGAGGGGGCCAAGACCGTGGTGGCAGACGACGCGGGACAGGCGACGGCGGACACGTCCGGCCAGGCCGTGGTCATCGCGTTCGGGCAGACGTTGAAGACGCTGCGGGTGCGGGCGGGCCTGGAGCGCGAGGAGTTCGGAAGGCGGATCGGATACTCGGCGTCCACGGTCGCCTCGTACGAGCAGGGACGGCGGATCCCGTCACCCAGGACCATCGAGCGGGCGGACGAGGTTCTGGACGCGGGCGGGTTGCTGACGGTGTGGAAGGAGCAGGTGGAGCGGGCTCAGTATCCGGTGTTCTTCCAGGGGATGGCGACCCTTGAGAAGGAGGCATTGGAGCTGCTTGCGTACGACAGCCACGTTCTCAACGGTCTGCTGCAGACCGAGGAGTACACGAGGGCGGTACTCGACATGCGGCGCCCGGTCCTGGACCAGGAGACCGTCGAGCAGCGCGTGGCGGCCCGGCTAGCCCGGCAGGACGTCTTCAGCCGCTGGCCCGCGCCGCTACTGAGCTTCGTACTCGAAGAAGCGGCACTGCGGCACCCTTGGGGAGGCAAGGCCGTGCATCGGGGTCAGTTGGAACATCTGCTCCTGATCGGCGAAAAGCAGAACGTCGAGCTGCAAGTCATGCCAACAGATCGCGAGTACAACGCTGGCGTAGACGGCGCGTTCACGGTGATCACACGCAAGGACGGAATGAGGTTCGTCTACACCGAAGTTCAAGGAACCAGCGCCCTTCAAACCGAGCCGGAGCAGACGACTCTCGCCGCCGCCCGCTATGGGATCATCCGATCGCAGGCTCTCCCATCGCGAGAGTCGCTCGACTTCGTGGAAAGGTTGCTGAGATCGCTATGAACAGCTCTGAGTCCTCAGCCGTAGCCTCCGGCCTCGCTTGGTTCAAGAGCAGCTACAGCGGAGCCGAGGGCGGCCAGTGCGTCGAGGTCGCGGCCGGTACGGGAGTTGTACACGTCCGGGACTCCAAGGCCGTGACCGGACCCGTCATCCATGTGTCGCCTGATGCGTGGGCGGAGTTCGTCAAGGAGGCCTGACGGTCGTACGTCAAGCGAAGAGCCCTGCCGCCCGCTCAAGGACGGCAGGGCTCACGCACACCCCTACCTGGGCAGGTACGGGCTCGGCTTGCCGTACCAGCTGATCCGCAAGGTGTCGCGGGCGCGGGTGGCCGCGACGAACAGCACTGACCGGGCCTTCAGTTCCTCACGGGCGAGGCGCCGGGGGTCCGTGTCGCGGTAACGCTGGACGACGGACGCGCGGGGGATGACGCCGTCGCGGGCACCGACGATGGCGAGCCTCTGGTATTCGAGGCCCTTGAAGCGGTGCATGGTTCCGACGTGGATGTCGCCGTCTCCCTTGACACCCTCCTTGGTGAGTTCGGCGACGGTCAGCTCGGCCTCGGTCGCCAGGTAGTACATGACCTGGTTGACGGCCTCACGGTCGGCGACGCACACCGCGATGTTGCCGCGGGGGTCGCGGACCTTGCCGTCGGCTCCGCCGGTGGCGAGTTCCTGGCGCCAGGCCCGCAGGGTGGTGGCGAGCTGGGCGAGTTCGTCGTCCCAGCTCTCGCAGCGGACGAGTTCGGGGGCCGGACCGCGCAGAACCGAGCGGTAGCCGTCGAGGGTGTCGGTGCCGTCGTCGAGGTCGTCGAAGGTGATCTGGTCGCTCTTGGGGTTCACCACCTCCATGGCCCGGTTCAGGATCTCGCGGGTGGTGCGGTAGCTGAGGGTCAGGCGGGCCGCACGACCGCGGATGTTGACGCCGACCGTGCCCAGGGTGACCTGCTGATCGTAGATGCGCTGGTGGGTGTCGCCGGCGATGAACATGTCGTCCTCGCCCGGCGCGACCATGGCGCGGAGCATCTTCCAGTGGGCGGGCCTGAGGTCCTGTGCCTCGTCCACGACGACATGCTTGTACCGGTGGCTCAGGTAGTACATGCCGGAGCTGTCGTCGCGGTGGATGAGGTCCTTGCCGCCGATCTCGTCCTTGTACTCCTGGCGTTGCTCGATCTTGGCGGCGCGCTGCATCTCGAAGCGGGCGGCGCGCTCGGCGGCCTGGCCCCAGGTCTCGCGGCCTTCCTTGTCGAGGCGGGTGGTGAACTGCTCCAGGATCTTCCAGATCTGCGCCCGGTCGGGCCGGCTGACGGACCGCCCCCGTCCGGCTCGCCGCGCGTCGAAGTACGCCTTGCGGGTGCCCAGGGACTGACCGAGGATCACCTGCTCCCACTCCTCGTAGAGGAATTCGGCGTCCCAGCGTTTCTCGTCGAGTTCGACGAGGACCTGGCGGAGGGTGTTCAGGGCGACGCTGTCGTAGATGCGCTGCTTCCCGGCGCCGGCGACGGTGTTCTCGTTGAGGACGCGGGCGGCGAGCTGGTCGATGTGCGTGATGTCGACGCGGGCCAGCTGCTCGGGTTCGAGCAGGGACGCCAGGCGGGCCCGCAGGTCGGTGGTGAGGTTCTTGGTGAAGGTGGTGAGCAGAATCGGCTTGTTGTGCCCGGGGGGCAGCTGTTCGGCGAGGTGCTTGACGCGGTGCAGGGCGACGATGGTCTTGCCGGTGCCCGGGCCGCCGGACACCCTGAACGGACCGCTGCAACGGCGGCCCACGAGCTTGGCCTGGGCGGGGTGGAGGAAGACCTTCCAGGCGCGGAAGTCGCCCTCTTCGATGATGTCCTTGAGAGCGTCGTCGATGGTGGTGACCGTGGTGCGGGCGAGCGCCGCGTCCAGGTCGTTCCGCTGCGATTCGTCGAGTTCGACGTCGACGGGAGCGGTGATCTCCTTGCGCACGTCCGCGATGGACAGGCCGGCGGCGAGGCCGTACAGGATGTCCTTGGTGAGGAGGGGGGCACCGGAGACGAGAGCGTCGAGTTCGGTGCTCTCGGTGACCGCGAGGGCGAGGTCTATGAGCTGTTCGGCGACGCCGAGGTCACGGAGGTCTTCGGCGGTGACGCTGGCGAGGAGCGGCTCGGCCTGGGGAACGGCGGTCGAGGTGTCCGCGTGTTCGGCGGTGGCCGGTACGGGGGCGGGCGTCTCCGGCTCGTCCAAGGCTTCCGGCTGCTCGGCCGGGGTGAGCGTCATCCCGGCCCGCTGCAGAACGCTCTGACCCACTACGGAGAGGTCGACGAATTCGATCTCTCCGGTGATGCGGTTGATCGCGACGGAGAGTTCTTCGTAGACGTGCTTGCGATGCCGGACGGCGACGACCAGCCACTTCTCGCGGCCGGCGCCGTCGACGCCGATCTTGGCGAGGAGCGCGCGGTAGGACTGGTCGACCTTGGCGCGGTAGACGCGGCCGTCGCCCTTGAGCGGCTTGAGGTCGAGACCGGGGTGGTCGGGATTCTGCCGGAAGCGGTGGCAGAAGTCGTAGAACTTGCCCTTGACCGAGCGGTCGAGCTTGTACAGCTCCTGTTCGGCCTTCTCGTACAGGCTGAGCCGTGCGGTCATCGGTGGGTGGCGCCTTCCGTGTCCGGGAGCAGGGTGAGCAGGGTGTCGAGGTGGTCGAGCCAGTCGGGTGCCGTGCGCACGGTCCAGCCGTCGCCGGTGTAGGCGTCGTCCCGCTTCTGGCGTTCCTCGCTGTCGTGGGCGTCGGAGTCGACGAACACCGCCACCTTGGTGGCGCCGGGCCAGGCGAAGTCGGCCTGCCAGCCGCGGTCGCCGAGCTCGTAGCCGAAGACCGGGGCTGCCTTCCCCCGCGCGGCGAGTGCCTTGGCCAGCCGTGTGAGGTCGGAGTCGGGCTCGTCCTCTTCGAGGAGTTCGAGGATGTCCTCGTCCCAGGCCGCGTCCCGGAGCAGTCCCTCGACCGCCTGCTCCAGCGAGGAGGAGGTCGAGGACCGGTCCGTCGTCGTCGGCTCTGTGACGTCGGCGGGAGCCGTGGCACCGGGGGCTGCCGTCTCCGGGTGCAGCCGCGCGATGAGCGTCTCCAGCTCCCCCGGGCCGCCTCCGACCCGCAGCGCCTCCACGGCGAAGTCGGCGGCCATGCTGCCGGCGAGTTGCACGCCGTCGCCGCCGGTGAAGGCCAGGAACTGGAGGAGGTTGGACCAGTAGAGCCAGGAGCGCCACCGGAGTCTGTGCGCGGGGGTGCCGAGTTCGTCGTCGTTCTGGTCGTCGAGTACGGCGAGGGCGCCCCAGCCGACCCCGGCGGTGCCGTCCGGTCCGCCGGACGGGTCGACCGTGTAGAGCAGCGGCAGGCCGTGTTCGTCAGTGGCGGACAGGACGAGGATCTCGCCGTTCCCGGCGACGGGTTCGACGTCGGCGACCGGGTTCCCGCTCTTCGCCAGGGAGCCCAGGGCGCTGCGCAGGGTCGCGCGGGCCTGCGCGGGGTCGACGTTCTGGGCCAGCGGTTCGGGCGCGCTGAGGAGTCCGCCGACCAGCGCCTGGGCCCGCCGCCCCCAGCGGGCCCGGGAGGGGTCGCGGAGGTAGCCGAGGAGCGTGTCGACGGGGTTGGTGAAGACGGCGTCGGCGAGGTCGGCGCGGTCGCCGCCCAGTTCCTCGTACCAGTCCTTGGCGGTGTCCTGGCCGGTGCGCCGGTAGGGCGGCCATACGGGGCGGGCCTTGGCGCGTTCGCCCTTCTCGAAGAGTTCGAGGTCGTCCCAGGTGACCTGGAAGACGAGGGCTCCACCTGCGCGCAGCTCGTCCCGCTTCCTGCAGTCGGAGGCGATCCGGTTGTGCGCGCGGGTCGCGTGGAAGCGGTGACCGTCGAGGAAGACGTGCACCTTCTGGGGTGCGCCGTCGGTCCGCTCGAAGGTGAAGTCGGTCCGGGTGAACTCCTCGTCGCGCTGGGCGGTCATGCGCCAGGCCGCGGTCCCCGCGAACCGCAGGAGGCCGCTGTGCGCGCCGCTCTCCTCCAGAGCGGCGTCGTCCTGACCGGTGCTCCAGGTGCGCAGGGCGGCGAGGAAGCGGGCCTCCAGGTCGGACTCGACCTGCCGGTCCAGGCCGATCGCCGCGGTCGTCGGAATCTCCTTGGTGGCCCAGTGGCTGACCGGGTTTCCCTCGTCGTCGGTGAGCGGACGGCCGTCCTCGTCGACGGGACCGAGGAGACTGTTGATGATCTCCAGCGCGTCCTTGCGCGACACGGCGTCCTGGTGCCGCTCCTCCGCGTGCCGGTGCAGGCAGCGGTGGCAGGCGCGCCGTCCCTCTTCCTTGCAGGGGCATGCGATCAGCATCCGCCGCGCTTCGGCGAGCGTGTCGCGGAAGGCGTCGGGCTTCTTGAGCCGGTCCAGGTAGCCGGTGCCTCCGGGCAGCCGGTCGTACAGGACGAGGAAGTGCCGCCTCTCACCGGTCGACGCGTCGGGCATCGTGGCGAGGGTGGTGTCCAGGTGGACGGGGTCGCCGCCGAAGTGCCGGTCGACGCCCAGCCGTAGGGCGGCCCGGAACGAGTGGACCTTCTCGTCGACGAGGACGGTCGCGGCCGGGAGCAGGATGCGCAGGGCCTCGGTGGTGAGCTGGTGGGCGAGGAGCACCGGTTCCTGCTTCGGCGCGTCCGGCCCCCTCTTGCCCCGGCGCAGCGGGCACCAGGGCTGGTGGTGCTTGACGGCGGGGTTGCGTACGGCGGAGGTGTCGAGCGCGTCGGTGTCGTGGTCGAAGACGGGCTTGCCGTCGGCGCTCGCCGCCCCGCAGGCGGTGCAGACGTAGAAGGGTGCCAACCGGACGTCGTGTCCGGCCAGTTCCTCCTCGGCGCGGGCGTCGAACCGCATCGGGCCGACGTTGATCCTCCGGATGACCGCCTTGCGGGAGTAGTCGACGCCGAAGGTCTCGCGGGAGTGCCGCCAGGACGCTTTGGCCTGGATGTGCTCCGTCGGGAAGTCGACCGCGTCGACGACGGTGTAGAAGCGCTGCTCGCGGTCGTCCTTGTCGTCTCCGATACGGGCGTCGTCGCGCTTGTCGCGCGACGTGACCACGGTCGGTTCGATCACGTGGTGGAGGCAGGAGCCGTCGTCGGCGATGCCGGTGCTGTGGCAGCGCGGGCACGGACTGCGGTCCTCGGCGGCGTTCTCGGTACGGACGTAGCCGCACTCGCGGCAGAAGCGCCAGGGCGTCCAGTCGGGCCGGGTGGAGCTGCCGATCTCGATGCCGGTGATCTGGTGCTTGTAGCCGTTGACGTAGAACGTGTTGCCGGGCGCGAGTTCGGACAGGGCGTAGCGCTGGGGCCGCTCGTACGGGCGCACCTTGGAGTCGAAGCGTTCCCGCCCGGTCTTCGGGTCGGGGCCGTCGAACCAGTAGAGGGTGGCGTTGAGCGTGGTGACGGCGTCGAGGAGGGCGTAGTTCGGCAGCAGGCCGAGGTCGCAGAGGGCCTGCTGGGCGGTCACGTTGCCGCGCTTCATCAGGCGTCGGCCGACAGCCCGGTGCTCCGCCTCCAGTTCGGCCTTGCGCACGCGCTGCTCGTCGTCGTCCTCGTGCAGTTCGCGGACGGCCTCGTCGATGAAGGTGAGCCTGCGCCGCAGTTCCTCCTCCCCGCGCTTCCACTGCCGAGCGGCCTCCTCGACGGCGCCGCGCAGCTCGCGCCGGGCGTAGGCGCGCAGTTCGTCGGCGGCCTGGGGGCTGACGCCGGTGGGGAAGAGGCCGAGGAAGGCCTCCACGTGCTCGGCGGCACCGGCCAGGGCGGCCTCCACGAGGTCTTCGAGGTATCCGGTGGGGCCGAAGAGGGCGGGCGCTTCCCGGGGGATCGCGGCGAGCGTCCGCCCGTCGGCGCGCTTCAGCCTGCCCTGCGCGGCGAGGTCGAGGAGGTGGGCGAGGTACTGGCGGCGCAGGATCTCGATGGCCGACAGGTAGCTACCCGGCGGCACGATCTGCCCGGCGATCATCTCCCGGGGCTGGTCGAGGTAGTACAGGTCCCGGCGGCTGCGGTCGGGGATGGTGAGGAGGAAGGCGTTGCCGGTACGTCGTCCCGCGCGGCCCACCTGCTGGACGTAGTTGGCGGCGCGGCGGGGCAGCGCGGCGAGCACGACGGCCGACAGGTCGCCGATGTCGATGCCCATCTCCAGGGTGGGCGTGCAGGACAGCACGTTGGGGTCCTTGAACCCGCTGCCGTCCCGGAACGCCGCCTCGACCCGCTCGCGTTCCGGGCGGGTGAGCATGCCGGTGTGCTCGGCGGTGATCACCTGGTAGGTGCCCGCCTTGCGGTACAGCCTGCGGTAGTAGTCCTCGCGGTGGTCCCGGTCGCGCTGGTGCCGGCCGAGCCCTTCCGGCCGGGTTCCGGCGACGAGACGGCCGGTGCGGCAGCGGTAGGCGGGGCATTTCTGGCCGTCCCACTGGCCGAGCAGGGACGGGTGGACGGTCTGTTCCCAGAAGCAGGACGGGCAGCGCACGAACGCCTCGTTGACCTCGGCGTCCTTCAGGAGCTGGACGTCGACGGCGCCCGGCTTGAGCCCGTAGATCCGCAAGCTGCTGTCCTCGGGAGTGCGGGCGGCGAGCAGTCCGGCGGCGACGAGTTCGGGCAGCAGCCGCGACCAGAACTCGGCGGCCTGCTCACGGGGCAGGCCGAGGCTGCGCTGGGCCCACCGCTCGTACCAGGAGAGGCGTCCGGTGGCGAAGTCGAATTCGCTCCTCGACTTCGGCGCGCTCAGCAGGAAGACGGGCGCGGCGATGCCTTTGGGGAAGGCCCTCATGCCGACGGGCCGCTTGCCCCAGATGAAGTAGCGGCTGGTTCCGGCTTCCTTCAGGTAGCCGTCCAGCCAGCGGTGGCCGATGGCGCCGCGGGTCCGCAGCCGCTCCAGGAAGATCCGCAGGAACCCGAGGTAGCGGTCGTCGTCCAGTGCGTCGGGGACGGGCAGTTGGCCGCCCTTGCCGTACGGCGCGGTGTGCGCGGCCCGGACGATGTCGACGGCGGCCGTCGGGTCGGCTATGCGGACCTGGGCGGCGGCGGTGCGGGTGAGTTCGAGGGTGCGGCCGTTGCGGGAGCGGAACCCGAACTCCATCAGCGCCTCGAACGCGAACCGCTCTCCGATCAGCTGCCAGGTCTTGTAGTCCCCTCCCCGGCCCTGACCGGAGAGGAGCTTCTTGACGCCCTTGATGTCGTGCAGGTCGGTGGGGACGACGGCGGCGAGCGTCGTGCGGTCAGTGGTCGCGGCGACCACGTCGGCGATCAGGTCGTTCAGCGCGGTCGGGGCGTCCTCGGAGAGGTGGCTCTTGAACAGGGCGCGCAGGGAGAACGTGTACGACCGGCTGGCGACGAAGCCGGCGCGGTGCGCGGCGTCCTGCACCGAGTCGTTGAACATCAGGGTCTTCGTCTCGCCCTGCTTGTCGTCCAGTTCCCCGCCCGTGAACAGCTGGGTGACGGAGGCGGCGGCGAGCGCGGCGGCGCCGGTACCGAGGAAGCGGATCGTGTTGCGCGAGCCGCACGCCGGACACCAGTCCTCCTCGGCGGCGGTGGTCGCGGTCTCCCCCAGGTAGACGAGGACGAACGCCGAGTCGGCGCCGGCGAGCCGGGGGCTGCCGGTCTCCGGTTCGTAGTCGGCGACCGGGTCGGGCAGCCGCAGCCTGCGCTTCGGCCCGTCCAGGACGCGGAGCTGACCCGCTCCGGCCACACTGAGCGCGTTGGCGTCGGCACGCCCGGCTGCGCGGCCCGCGCCCTCCATGGGCGCGGTTCCGGAACCTTCCCGTGCCTCGCCGTCGGTGGCGGCGATGAGATTGCGCACCCGCATCTTGTCCTGGCTGACCGAGGCCCGCCGGACCTTGTGCGTGTCGACCTCGACGTCCAGGTCGTCGGACTCCGGCGTGAAGACCGCCCACCCGGAACGTCCGCAGTCACGGCAGTACACGGCGGGCAGGAAGAGGTTCGCCGACTGCCCCTCGGTGGCTGTGGTGACGGGCGCGGTGCGCGCCGCCGCCTCCTCGGAGGTCTCGGGCGCGCCAGCCGTGTCCCACTGGAACTCGGCCTTGGGCCAGGGCAGCACGCCCCGCACGAGACGGGACACCGACCGGGCCCACTGGTGAACCTCGACCTGCACGAAGGGACGCGGCTCCTCGGTCGTCGACCCCGGGTGACGGGCCACCGAGAGCAGCGCGACGAAGCGGGCGAGCGCCTTCGCCGCCACCTCGGGGCGCAGGGTGATGGTGCGGCCCCACGCCTGGGCACCGCGGCGCCACATCAGGTCGAGTACCTCGGGCATGGAACGCACCTGCCCGTCGAGGGCGTGCAGCACGGCGGCGGTCAGCGGATGCCGCATCAGCACCCGGCCGAGCGCGAACGGATCGGTGTCGCGGCTCCCGGTGACGACCTCGGCGAGAGCGGCGAACTCCTCCTCGCCGAGCGTGGGGTCGGGCAGGGCCGCCAGCTCGTCGGGGGTCGGCACGGGCAGGATCGGATCGAAGTCGTCGCTGGGCACGAACTCGTCCACGGTCAGGCGCTGTTCGCCGACGATGGCATCGGCGGTGAACTCGGTGCCGAACACCTGGGTCGCCACGTCGAGCAACTGCCGCGCTCCGTCGGCGTCCGTCCCGGAGGCGAGGGTCGCGGACGTGGCGACCGGGCAGATACGGCCGAGCGGACGCCCCGTCTCCGAGGCCCCGACTGCGGAGGCGAGCCGGCGCAGGAGCATCGCCACGTCGGTGCCCTGCGCACCGTCGTAGGTGTGGAACTCGTCAACGACGACGTACCGGATGTCGGACCCCGCCCACATCGCGGCGTCGTCGGCACGCTGGAGCAGCAGGTCCAGCATCTTGTAGTTGGTGATCAGGATGTCCGGCGGCGTGACCTGCATGTCGTACCGGTCGGTGTACACGTGGCTGTACCGGGTCGCTGCGCGCTCACCGATGTAGAGCCCTGCCCGGACCCTGTTCAGCTCCGGGTGGTCGATGAGAAGCCCGTTGATGCGCTGCGCCTGGTCGGTGGCGAGGGCGTTCATGGGGTACAGGAACACGGCCTTGACACCGGCGTGGCCGGCCGCCCTCTCGCGGGCGCAGTGGTCGAGTACCGGGTAGAGGAAGGACTCCGTCTTACCGGATCCGGTACCAGTGGTGACGAGGGTCGGCCGGGGGGTCCGCCCGCCTGCGGACGACAGCCGATCGAAGGCCACGGCCTGGTGGGCGTACGGCGTCCAGCCGTCCGTGCGTCGCCAGTCGAGGTACGTCTCCCACGACGGGTCCGCCGGGACGAAGGGCGTGCGCAGGCGGAGGAACGGCCCCCTGAACATGCCGGAGTTGTCGTCCCCGAGGAACCTGTGCAGCGCCTTCCGTGCACCCTCGTCGGTCAGCGCGTAGGTAGTGGAGAGGTACTGAAGCAGGCTCTCCTTCAACCCCTCCGCTTCGAGCGTCGGCCTCACCGCTTCGGCACCTCCTGCTTGACCGGGTCCCACTCGCCTGCGGCCACGGCGTCATCCAGCCGCTTCTGGAAGTAGGCGTGAGCTTCGCGCATTTCGGTCTCGCGGTTGGCTTTGTAGAAGGGGGCGGTGTAGCCGTCGGGGGTGGGGGTTTGGGGGGCGGGGTTGTTCTCCGGGTCGGCCTGGTGGGCTTTGAAGGCGGGGTCGGCCATGTAGGCCTCGAACTGCTTCCAGGTTTCCTTGGTCTGGCGCTGGCCGATAGTGCGGGCGTAGCTGGCCAGCTTCCAGCCTTCGGCATCGAACCAGCTTGCGGCCTCGTATTTCTGGAGGACGGGGAAACGGCCTCGGTAGGCGGCGATCAAGGCGTCGGCATCCATGCCGAGCCAGACGGCCACCAAGGCGTCGATCTCGACGAGGGCAGCACGGCGGGCATACTCGGTGCGGAGAGGGGTGTCGCGCTGCCAGGTCGGGGTCACGGCATGGAGTTCCGTCCTCATGGAAGGCCATGTGAGAGCCCAGGGCTCACAGACCGACCAGGTGGGGTCGTGAAGCTCCTGCCAGAGGTCGGCGTAAGCGGTAGTGAGGCAGTTGAGGCGGAGAGTTCGGAGGAGGAGGGCCGACGTGAGCGGGTGCTTGGGGTCCGAGGTTGGGGCTGGCATCGCCCGAGCGCTGCGACCGAGTAGGTCACTGCGCCCCGTGATACGGAGGTAGTAGTCAGTCGGCAGAGATGACCAGAAACCAGCTACAAGTGCCGAATGGTGATCATTAGCCATGGCCAACGAGTTCACTACGTGGACATGCGCAGTACCGGGTGGAATCAATGCGGCAAAAAGCGCTCGCTCCGTATTTGGAGCAATCATTCTCCGCCATGCAACTCGATAAAATGCCGTATACCGTCGCCGCGCTCGTTGCACAAGGAGCGCATCCACCTTGGCAGGATCAGCCTCCTCCAGGACTACGTGCTCATTCGCCGCCACCTGAGCACGAGCACGTTCTACAGCTTTGTCGCTCGCGCGGAGCCGTTCGAGTGCCTGGTAATCGATCCATCGATCCTGATCTTTGAGGTACTCCTGAGTGCGGCCGGCCACCCGCACATACTCCGTGTCCGGGACGAAGTCCGAAGGGAGAGAGACAAGGTCGGCACCGTAGGGTGCGTTGGAGTTGGCGTCGTGCCGCTTAAACACCGGTGTGGCGACGCTGATCTGCGTGCCCTTGAGGATTACGTGACGCCAACGGTCAGGCTCGTACTCCCTGCCGGTCGCCGGGTCCCGACGATTGTAGTCGATCAGGCGATCCTTCTTTGCTCCGCTCTCTTCGAACCCCCGGGTGATCTGCGGCTTGAAAGCTTCCAAGCGCAGTGGATAGTCCGCCAGGGCTTCAATGGCGGATGTCTCTGCCGTGCTCACGGGAAACAGCAGACGAGCTTCCTCAACTGGCCCAGTATCGCCGAGCAGCCGCCTCCAAATCGCGAGTAGCTCACTATTGATGCGCACGACTCGCGTCCGGTGTGGACGTTCATCGAACTCTGCGTTCTGGTAACGGATACCAGGAACCTCCCCCGAACCATCGTGATCCGCCGACAAGCGTAGAGAATCGGCCGAGACCAGCCAAGAGAGGTGATCGAAGTCAATCTCCTGGGGGTGACCGTAGATATTCACACCAAAGTGCGTGGCGTGCCCAACGGGGAGAGGGAAGAACCGCTGACCCGAGTTCACGAAGTCCCCATGGATTCGCAGCCTGCGATACGCTGCTCCGCGAAGCGCTCCCTCCTTGTCCCCAGTGAAGTGCGTGCCGGAATGGAGGAATCCGGTCGTCCCCAGGGCCGAAGCGTGGTCCCACACCTGACACATGAAGGCCCGATACAGATCGGGCTGGGTTCCCTCCAACAAGGGGTAGACCTGCGGTGCACTAAAGAGTGCGACCTGACCGACGTTGTCGGTAAGTTCTTCCAGCACGTACGCCGCAGCTGCGGAGGCGTTGAGCACCTCCTCACGGCGTTTGACCTTGGCGACAGTGGAAGCCCGCTCCTCCAGCTCGAACCAAGGCTCTCGCTCCGCAAGCACCGAAGCCTCGTCCCACCGGGGCCGCACCCAAGGCGGGTTCCCCATCTGAAGGTCGAACCCACCGTCCTCCGCAAAGGCGAGCGCGAATTCCAACTCCCAATGCAGGAAGCCCTGCTCCTCCGCGATCTCCCTCACAACCCCCATCCAGGGGTACCGCCCCTCCGGATCGGTGCGGTCCATCCACATCTCGTCCAGGAGCAGCTTCTCGTACTCCCCCAAGTCCTGGAGGGTGTCAAGGTCAGATCCAATGCTGCCCTCGGGAACCGGGCCCACTCCGAGCATGGACTCCAGGAAGTCCAGCCAGTCGTTCAGGTCCTTGAGCGGGATGACGGGGCGGCGGCGCTTCGGAGCCGAACCGGTCGGCTTCTTGCGCTGCTTCGGTACGCCGCCGGCCTTCTGCACCTCGTAGAAGTACTCCCCCTCCGCCTCCATGTCCGCGTCGTCGAGGGAGGGCTGGTCACCGTCCATCTGGAAGAGCAGGCCCGCCTGAGCGAACCGGGGCACGGGCCCGCTCGCCGCAGGAGCAGACGCAGGTGTAGGCACGCTCCTCAGCCGCGCCTCCTCCGGGGCCGCCTGGGGTGTCTGCGGCTCCCCGAACCCGCCCAGCAGCTCCTCAACGTCGATCGACTCCGCCGCGTACTCGCCGTCCGTACCATCCAGCAGACCGGCCTTGTCCACAGGCCAGAACCACAGCGCGCACCAGGCGTCCATCACCTGCTTCAGCCGCCAGTACGGCGTGTCCACGGCGTTGAAGAGGTCCGCGTAGACCTTCTCCTTCGACAGCCGCGTCCCACCGACACCGTTCTCGGCCCGACGCAGGAACCCGAACTCCTCGTCCTGCGGGTCGGCTTCCCAGACGTCGATGCTGCGGGCGATCTCCCGCTCGGACAGCTCCATCCGCTTGACGACGAGCTTCCACAGGAACTCCGCGCGCCGCGACGCGTCCCGCAGCCGCGTGTACTGGGAGGCAGCCTCGTCACCGGTCTTCCGGTCGATCCTCGGCGTACCGGCCTGCGTGTACTTCCGCTCCGGCTTCTGGAGAATGCCCTTCTTCCACTCCTTCAGCTGCTCGACGCCGTCCCCGGCCAGCTGCCCCAGCAGCTTCTTCGCGTCACCGCCCGCCCGCGTCACCGCGGCCCAGCCCGGCGTCGGCAGCAGGAACTGGTGCACCGCACCGTCCGGCAGCGGCAGTTCCTGTCCGCCTGCCTCGTTGTCGCGGAACGGCAGCCGCGTCGGCGCCTGGGTGCCGTTGTCCTTCAGCCACCCGGGCTTGCCCTTCTGCGGCGAGACATCCTCCCCCGCGTACACCGCGCGCCGCCCGCCAATCAGCGAGTTGCCGCGCCGCAGGTGCAGCCCGAACCACGGCGCCCGCATCCCGGGATGCATGGTGTTGAGCCACAGCGAGACCTCCGCCAGCTCCACACCCGTCCGGTTCAGGTCGACACCGTACGCGTTGTGCAGGGCGACGTACGCCTTGACCTTCTGCTTCTCCGTCAGCGCCTGCGCGGTCGGGATCGAGCGGCCCAACTCGTCCTGCCGTCGCCGCAGATACTCCTCGGCGACCTGGTTGATCGCCTCGTTGAGGAACGCCCCGGAGCCGAGCGCCGGCTCGCAGATGCGGTACTTCAGCAGCTCCGAAGCCCGCGTCTTGACGACGTTACCCGCCTCGTCCTTATCCTGGTCGAGGCGGTGCTTCAGGGCCAGTTCGACGGTGACCTTCGTCAGCGACTCGGGGGTGTAGTAGGAGGCGGAGGTCTCCCGGTCACGTCCGGCGAGGCGGTACACGAACGTCCCCGCCGGGTACTTCTTCGGGCCACGCAGGCCCTTCTCCTCGCGGTCCCGCTCGTCGTACTCGACCCAGGTCTTCTCGTCGTACTCCTTGAGCCGGTGGGCTGGGACGAGCCACGACCCCTTCTCCGGGTCACCGCCCTTCGCGACCTCACTCAGCTCCTCCTCGGCGATGATGCCGGTATACGACATCAGGCCCTCGTAGACCGCACCGAGCTGGTTGATGCCGAGGTTGCGGTACGAGATGAAGCCGCCACGCTCACCGCGCCGCTTGGCCTTCTTCATGGTCAGCAGTCGCAGCACCTCGTGCAGGGCGCTGTTACGCAGACGCAGATCGAGCCATGCCGGGCCCTCAGGGCTGTCCTCGTCACGGCGCGGATCACGGATGCCGCGGCCGATGAGCTGGACCGCCCCCGGCTCGAAGAGTTCACTCCGCAGCGGTTCGAAGCGCAGCCCGCGCCCCTCGCTGCGCTGCTTGGCCTTCTTCTTGCGGGTCTCGGCGTCGTCGCCGTCCTGTTCGTCCCACGGTTCGGTGCCGTACTCGCGGTGCCCGTAGTTGACCTTGTTGAAGAGGAGGTCGAGGGAGTCGTGCAGGTGGGTGCCGTTGCGGGCGGTCTCGTCCGTGAGCTGGGCGTCCCGCTCGACGATCTCCCGGAGCCGCGCCACCGAGTAGCCGGCCTCGTACGTGCCGTCGTCGGCGGGGAGGATGCCCAGTTCGGGGCGGGCCTCCGCGTAAAGGAGGAAAAGGATGCGGTAGAGGTAGCGCAGCGCCTCGCGGGTCAGTTGCCGGGCGAAGGGCTCCCCCGGCTTCTCGAGGTCGCGAGGTTCGAGACCGGCTTCCTCCAGCCGGTCAAGGACCTCGTTGGCGATGATCTCGACGGACTTCTGGAGTCCCTGGCGCAGCTCGCCGGAGACCCCGACCGCGTTGTCACGGGACGCCTTGACCAGGGCGTCGATGGCGGGGCCCTTGCCGTCCTCGGCCGGCACGAGCGCGTCGTGGCTGAACAGACCGGCGATGGTGGCGAGTTCGCCGGTCTGACGCCGGTCGTAGCGCTCCAGGGCGGCATCGACGTTGGCGGCGAGGTAGCGTCCCTCGCCCCATGCCTGCCGGTCGGCGAGGACGATCACGCCGCCGCAGAGCAGCAGGACAAAGCGGGGGGCGCTGCCTCCCTCGCCGCCCAATTCGCTCTGGAACAGCCAGGTGGCGAGCGCGTGGCCCGACTCGTAGGTCTCGCCGTTGCCCACCGTCCGCAGCGGGTGGAGCAGACGGCCGTAGCCCTCGGCGTCCAGGGCGGTGTCGTTGCTCGCGGACCAGCCGCAGTCGACGGCGACGATGCCGTCACCGTGCCAGGCGACCTTGACCATGTGGTCGCGTCCGGCACGGTGGACGGTCAGTTCGAGCGGACCGTCCGCGGCGTCGGCACCCGGGTAGCCGAGGGCGGCGAGCACCTTTCGGTGCCAGGCGGCGACGCGCCCGCACCACTCCTCGTCCTCGTAGGTGTTGAGGCGCTCCTCGAAGCCCTCCTTGTCGGGGTGCTCGTCGTCCTCCGCGTCCGCCTTGGCCTGCTCGGCGAAGAACCCCCGGAACTTCTCGTCGAGGTAGACGGAGCGCAGGCCGCGCAGGGCTACGCGCGGTGTGGTGCGTTTGTCGTTCTCGTCGGACTCGCGGTCCGTCCAGGCCGCGAACACGCCCTTCTTGAGGCCGTCGGCGAGCTGCTCGGCGAAGTAGTGCGCGGACAGGTACTCGCCGCGGTTGGAGAAGGAGTCGAAGTCGGTGCTCATCGGGCGCTCGTCTCTCCGGCGTCAGTCAGGTCGGTCGCGGCGGAACCGGTGGTGGGCGGTGCGGGGGTGGCGGCGAGCGGTTCGAGGACGGCGAGGAGCCGCAGCAGTGGGGCGCCCGAGGTGCGCAGGGAGCGGATCAGCGTCCGGCGCCGTTCGGCCGTGAGGTTCACGTCGTTCTTCTTCTTCTGGGAGCGGCGGGCCTCCGCGGTGAACAGCGCGGCCTGCTTCCACTCGGTGACGCGCTTCTCGAACGGTGCGAGCACGGCCTCGATCTGCTGCGCGTACTCGGCTTCGCGCCCCTCCACGAAGCGCCGCGCCTCGGCGACCGCGGACGGCACCCAGCGCTGGAGCGCGTCCTTGTTCACCGGAGCCTTACGCCCCGGCATGCTCGGGCCGACCCGGCAGGCGGCGAGGAAGGCGTTGTCCAGGCGGTAGGTGCGGGGGGCGTCGGGCAGGCCGGTGACGGCCATCCACTCGACGACGGTGGGACGTCCGGCCTTGTTCGAGTAGATGCCCTGGAGGAGGTAGACCGGGCCGTCGAGCGCGGCGGGCAGCTCCGGATCGATGGCGGCCGCCTTGCCGCGGTCCGGGTCGAAGGCGAGCACGAACGCCTCGTCGTGGCGGAGCGCGGCGAGCGCCTTGTCGGTGACCCAGTCCAGGACGGGGTGCACGTCGGAGACGTAACTGACGTTCGGCCACTGGCTGTCGGACTCCTCGCGGGCCACCTTCAGGCGCTTGCCGGCGAGGCCCTTGTCGAACGTGAGGCGGATGCGTGCCTCCTTGTTCGCCGTGGGGAGGATCTCCTGCTCGGTCAGATAGGACTTGGGCAGGGCCTTCAGACGGTGGAGGAGGTCCGGCGGCGGCTGGAAGGCGAGGGTGCCGTCCCCTTCGCGCCGGAGCTTGAGGGCGTTTTCGGGGCTGTTGGGGTGGCAGACCTGGCGGAGGGCCTCGTCGAAGTAGTCGGCGGTGGCGGTGCCGCTGCCGACCGTGCCGAACAGGCCGGGCACGGTGGCGCGCGGCACGTCGTCCGTCGGCTTCTTCGCTCCGACGTTGCCCATCGCCCTGGCCAGCATGGCCTTCACTCCGCCGCCCGACGTCGACGACGACTGCTCGATCGACTCCTCGACGGTGCGTCCGGCGATGAGGTCGCGGGTGAGCCGGTCCTCCTCCTCCTTCGCCTTGTAGATCCCGGTGACCGCCTCCGCCGTGCCTTCGATGCGGTGGGCCTCCTCCTCGCGGGCGAGCAGCTTCGCGCCGACGAGGCGGTCGTCGAGCGGCAGGGGCTCACCGGTCGCGTCGTCGGTGCGCCACTCCACGCCGCTGGTGAGCACCAGGGCCCGGAACCGGGGGTTCTTCTTCTGCCCGTAGCGGTCGATACGGCCGTTGCGCTGCTCGATGCGGATCAGCGACCAGGGAAGGTCGTAGTGGACCAGCTCGTGGCACTGCTGGTGCAGGTTGACGCCCTCGGAGGCCACGTCGCCGGTGAACAGGAGCCGGACGGGCTTCGTGGCCAGGCCGAACTCCTCGACGATGCGCTGCTGCTCCTGCTCGCCGGTGGCGTCGCCGTGCATGACCTCGACGACCCCGCCGTACGCCTTCCAGGGCTTGGATTCCTTCTCGCCCTGGTCCGACTGCTTCACCCGCGGGAATCCGAGCCGGGCCGGGACGGTTTCGGCCAGCCATTTCAGGGTGGGGATGCGCTCGGAGAAGACCACGACACGGGTGTCCGAACCGGGGCCGACACCGATGTCCTTCAGGACCTCGACCAGGGCGTCGAGCTTGGAGGAGTCGTCGTCGCCGAGGTCGTCGGCGAGGCGGGCCAGGTCGACGATCGCCTTCCGCTCGATCTGCCGCGCCGCCTCCAGCTGGGCAGGGTCCTGGCCCTTGCGGCCCTTCAGGGGCTTCTCGAGGGTCTTGGTCCGGGCGGCGACGGAGACCTGGAAGGCGCGGTGGGAGGAGAGGAACGCCTTCAGCAGGTTGTAGGCGACCATCGAGTCCACGCACACGGAGGAGGCCGCCGGGTCGCGCGGGATCCACCGCGCGGCGAGCTCCGCCAGGACCGCCTCTTCCTTCTCGGTCGCCTTGGCGAACACCGGCTTGGACGGACCACGGTCCGCCCATTCGCCCTTGAGGGAGTCGCGGACCTCGCGATCCGTCTTGGTGCGGCGGATGTACAGGTGCTTGAGGTCGTTCACGTCGTACGACGACGAGTCGGCGATCGCCGCGTCGTCCAGCATGCCGATCAGTTCGGCGAACGACTCGCCGTCCCCGTTGTGGGGGGTGGCGGAGGCCAGCACGAAGGCGTCGCTGCGGCGGGCGAGGAGACGGGCCAGGCCGTTGTTCTTCGTGCCCCGGTTGACCAGGTTGTGCGACTCGTCGATGACGACGGCGTCCCACTCGGTGTTCTCCAGGTGGTGGGCGTAGACGTCGCTCTTGAGGGTGTCCACGGAGATGATCGCCCGCTTGAAGTAGGCGAACGGGTTCCGGCCGGCCGGGATGTCCTGCTGGATGCGCTGGATGCCGGTGGAGTCGAGGCGGACGAGCGGGATGGAGAAGCGGGTCCACAGCTCGCGCTGGAACTGCTCCAGGACGTGCGCCGGAGTGACCACGAGGATGCGTTCGCCTCGGCCCCGGCGGATCAGTTCGGCGAGGAGGATGCCGATCTCCAGGGTCTTGCCGAGACCCACCACGTCCGCGATGAGCACGCGCGGCTGGGGGTTGTCCTTGGACAGGGCCAGCTCGGCGGGGCGGAGCTGGTGCGTCTGCTGGTCCATCAGGAAGTTGCCGACCAGCGCGAGTCCGTGCTCGGTCTGCGGCAGCGCGGTCTTACGGATGACGGCCTCCAGGTAGAGGCGCGCCTTGCGGTGGTTCGGCGAGGCGTCGGGAACCAGACGGGTCTTGTCGGGGTCGATCGGCTCGATGTGGTCCAGCTTCTCGTAGAAGACGGCGTCCATGCCGCGCACCAGGGAGGAGACTCCGGTGACCTCGACCATCCAGCCGTCGTACCTGGTGTCGGCGACCTTTTTGACCAGCCACTGCTCGTTGCGCACCACGACCTGGGACCCGGGGGCGAACCTGGGACGGCGCGAGCGCGGCCCGACAACGGAGGGGGCGTCCGGTGCGGTCTGCTCTGGAACCGACGAGCCGTCCACCGAATCGAAGGTCCCCTGGCCCGCCACCGTCGTGCTGTCGCCCGCCCCCGCACCGCTCACAAAACGCTCCGTTCCCTCGTCGTCCTTGACGTCCCGCATACCGTTCTCACTGCCGCTTTCCGGTGTTCTCGCCCGCTGCCGGCACTGACGCGCCGCCTCGGCACTCGTGGGAATCGCCCTGCCCGCTCACCGCATGTCACAGGGCCGGTTGCATCGCGTACCGGGCTCTCAGTTCCTCGGCCACCTTCTGCGATGCCGGTTTCCGGCCGGGTCTGCGGGGCGGATCGGCAGGCGCCCGCTCGGTAGGGCGGGAGGAGGCGTCCCCGCGATCCGTACTGTCGTCCGACGGTACGACCGCGGCCCCGGTGTGGCTCTCGTCCACCCCTGACGCACCGGAGGACTCGGGTTCCGCTCCGTCCTCGACGGGGTCGGGGCGGGCAGGGCGGTCCAGCGGACTGTCGACACCATCCTCGTCCACGACCTGCGTGTGCACGTCGGGCGCATCGCCGTACTGGACCGCGATGCGCTCCCACACCGATGGCGAGGGCCCGGTGCGCCCCTCCCCTCCGGGGAAGGGAGCAGCTACGTCGATCAGTGCGTACCGCGCCTCGACAGGGGTGAGTCCCGCGTCCTTCATCAGCGCCACGCACCGGTCCGTGACCTCCGCGAGGGCGGGCCGCTCCTCCGGGGCGTGGGCGAGCATCGCCGTGACCAACGGGACGAGCGCCTCGGGCAGTCCCGAGAGGTCCGGTGGCTGGGTCTCGTCGGTCACCTGGGCGACGATCGCCGGCCAGCCCCGGCCGTCGTACGGGTAGTGGCCGGTGGCGGCGTACAGCAGGACCGTGCCCAGGCCGTACACATCGGCCGGGGTCTTCACCCGGGAACGGCCGAGGGCCTGCTCCGGCGGCATGCAGCGAACCGTGCCGATGATCATGCCGTCGTGCGTGAGAGTGTCCTTGCCCGCGTCCAGGAACGCGCCCAGCCCGAAGTCGATCAGGATCGGACCGTACTCGCCGAGCATGACGTTCTGCGGCTTGAGATCGCGGTGCAGGAGGTCGACGGCGTGCACCGCCCCCAGGCCTTCGGCGAGGAGCGCGCCGAGACTGGCAACCAGCGGCACCGGGAGGGTACCGGCGCTGTCCACCTGCTCCTGGACGGTCCGGCCTGGCACGTACTCGACAGCCATCCACGGTTCGTCGGCATAGGGATCGGCGTCGAGGAAACGGGCCACCCGGTTGGTTCCGACGACCGTCCGGGCGATCAACGCCTCTCTCTCGAAGCGCGCCCGAGTCGCCTGATCGAGCCGGTCGTTCCTGATCACCTTCACCGCGACCGGGTCGCCGCCGGGCGAGTAGGCCAGATAGACCTGTCCCATGCCCCCCGCGCCCAGTTCGCGCTCAACCGTGTACCGGCCGATCTGCGCGGGCACCTCAGTCATCTCTGCCGCGTCACCCTCTCGTGCCCACCTGTCCAGGCACGTCACACTTTCACCGAAGGATCACCTTATCGCTGCGGCCGAATGCCGTCATCGGGTTCACGGCCTCTGACATCGGCGAACGCGGGGCCGGGCCATAAGTGACGCCCGCTTTCGACCCCTGCTCACCGTACGCAGTCCCGAAGCTGCCGGGCGAACGAGGTCAGGTCCCTCATGTCCTCCGGCGGCAGCGGATCGTCGTCGAAATGAGCGATCCGGTTCCTGATGGCCTGCACCCGCTGGAGATGGTGGACGAACTGGCCGCGGTCCAGTGCGGGACGGCCCAGCGCGACCCAGTTGGCGTCGGCACGCTGAGCCAGTGCGGTCCTTCTCTGCGCGCCGTCCAGGAGCATGACGTAGTCGCCGAACATCAGGTCTTCCACCTTGCCGGTGCGTTGCTCCGGCTTACGGTTGGTCGCCTGCACGGCGATGACCGCTTCCGCGTCCAGACGGGCGCCCAGCCAGCGGCGGAGCAGCGACTCGATCTCGCCGAGAAGGAAGAACGGCCGGGCGGTGTTCTGGAACCGGCGGACGATCTCCTGGTACGTGACGATGCCGGATATTCGGCCGTCCTGTCCCCGTACCAGCACGTAGCCCTGATCCACGAGCATGGGCAGGCAGCTGAACAGGTCCTCCCTGCTGTCGAACACCGGCAGGGACTCCTGCTGCATGGCGTTCTCCAGAGTCGTCTCCCAGCCGTTCTCATACATGAGGGCGATCGACTTCCAGGTGACCACTCCGTGGAGCTCGGTCATGTTGCTGACCACGGGGATCTGGTTGTAGCCCTCATAGCGCATGAGATAGGTGGCCTGGCTCAGCTCGGCACCAGGGGGGACGCACTCCAGGCCGACCACGGCGGAGGGCAGTTCCCCCAGCAGCAGGCGCTGAGGCAGCGCGCCCGGCGGCAGCGGATCGGCCGGCACGGCGGGATCTTCCTCGGGTGCCACAGCCGTGGTGGCCGCGACCGGCACGAGCCGCACCCGGGCGAGGGTCGGGCAGGTGGAGAAGTCGGGAAGCGTCGTCAGTCCGGCAGCTGCCAGTGACTCGTTCATTTCCCGGATGATGCCGGTCTGCCGCACCCGCACGTCGTACAGGGCCAGCAGTTCGGACAGCGCGAGTTCGGCCCCCTTGAGGGCGATCAGCTCCGCCGTCGTCGGTTTCTTCATCAGCGCTCCCCCTCCTCGTCAGCAGTGCCGCGGACGACCGTGGTGCGCTTGCCCATGGCATGGAAGACCAGGTCCTCCAGCGCAGAGGCGCGCGCCTCGAAGAACGCGACGTAGTCGTTGGCCCGCAGCGCCTTGGCGTCGATGAGATGGGTGGAGATCACGTCGTCGAACCACTCGGAGCGCATGTCGGCCGCCGCCGCAAGGGGCTCCAAGTACGCGGCCGGGGCACCGCTGAGGGCCTGGGCCGCCCGAAGGGACAACGGTGTTTTGTTGATGATGGAGCTGGCCGGGTAACGCTCGTCGAGATTTCGGCGCACCCAGTTCTTCGGGAAGACCTGGTGCACGTCGACGCCGTACTCCACCAGTCGGCCCGGAGCCATCGGGCTCTCGGTGTAGTGCCAGTCCACAGCACCCTGACGGATCAGGAGCGCGAAGATGCCCTTGTACGCGGCGCTGTTGCGGGTCTTGAGGGTGAACAGGCGCTGGGGGTCGAAGAGGGAGTCTGCGATCGTGTCGGGGACTTCGCCGTCGTCACGGATCCACGCGATCAGTTGCTCCACATCACGGGTGAAACGGGTCTCCGTAGAGCCGCCGTACATCTCCCCGAGGACGCCGCACCAGTACCACTGCGTGATCTTCTGAATCGCGCCCGGGTTGTCGAGTTCTTCACCGAGGATCGCCCGGACCGCGGCCAATGGAACCACCTGCGTCCGGTACGGCAGGTCCGCCGCCTGGACGATGCACTGTGTGAACAGAAACTCCCCGACCCATTCGAAGGCGTCTCGAAGACGGGGGGCCAGCTCCTGGAAGTCCTCCAATGGGAGCTCCAGCAGATCCCGCCGCTTGCAGGAGACGCCCACCGTGGCATCGAGCAGCTTGCGGTTCCATGTCCTCACCAGGGCCACTGCCTGGAGAAAGTCGCTGTTGGTCAGACCGTCGTCGAGATCCACCTCCAGGCGGCCGAGCACGGTGTACCGCTCCGCCACATATTCCTTGATCGAACGCCAGACGGAGGGCAGGTCGTAGTAGTCGCCCGTGCGACTCGTGTACTCACGATCCCCGGCATAGGTGGCGGTCAGCAATTCGAAGACGTTGAGCGGGACGCCTCCCGTGTTGACTCGTTCGAAGACAGCACAGACGGCGTCCATGGACGTCGACGAGGACAGATTGATCATGGGCACTTGGAACGACCTGACGGGGTGCAGCACCTCGTCCTCGAACTTGATCCACAGATCGAAGTTCTGCGCCTCGTCCGCCCTCTCGTACTCGCGACGCCATGCGTTGACCCTCTGGGTGTCGAAGACGATCCTCAGGGGGAACAGTCCCGCGGCGCACTCACCCGCGGTGTCGCTGAGGTCGTGCACGACCTTCCGCCCGAAATCCCTGCGCAGGATGCGGTCCTCCGGCACAGAGACGATCGCCTCGTCGCGGTCGGACGGTGAACCGGTCGCCTTCGCTATGTCGACGTAGTACCAGCGGCGGACCGACTTACCCCGAGTGTCCACGGTCCGAACCGGTGCGTCGGCCACGTACAGAGCTTGGAAGAGCGATGTCAGACGCTGCTGGCCGTCCAGCAGCAGGAGACTGGGATCCCGCTCGGCGACCGACTCCGCACCCGTGAGGGGCCTGGTACGGAAGCGGGAGGCGCCACCGGTCTCCAGCGTCATCGTGACACCCAGGGGGTAGTCGAGCGTCACGGTCGCGATGATGGCCCGAATGCGGTCGTCGTCCCACTTCCAGTCCCTCTGGAAGTCGGGAAGTTGAAGCCGTCCCGAAGCGACGTCACCGAGAAGCGTCTTGAGATTTGCACTGTCCAGCCCTGCCACGTGCCCCGTTCCCCACCCTCGTGTCTTCGTGGACAAGGCATTGCACCAAGGGAATCTTGCGCCGTCAACATCACTTGACGCAGCGTCACATGCTTGCAGGGCGGGCTGTGAGCCGCCGTCACCGAGCTCCGGCATCGGGATGCGTGGAGACGGCAGCTTCGCCTGGTCGTTCGTCGGCCGGTTGAGCCTTTCCGGTGCCGTCCGCGCGCTACCCCCTCCCCAACGGCGAGCACTGATAGCGCACCCCCCGGCTGACCATCCTGAAGCGGTCACGCCCCTGGGCCGAGAACGGGTTCGGCAGGTCGAAGACGCGGCGCTGCTCCGGGACGAGGGCAGAGGTGATCAACAGGATGCGGTAGCGGTTGCCCCGGGCGTGGCGGCGGGCCGCTTCCACCTCGGACGGTCCGAGTTCGAACTCCACCCGCTCGGCACACGGGTCGCTGAGTGCCTTCACCTCGTACAGCCGGGTGGTGTCACGCCAGGTGACCTCGAAGTCGTAGCCCAGGGAATCGGACGCCTCGTCGTCTCCGTTGACGACGGCCGCATAGCCCGAGGTCCACCGCACATCGGGGTAGTGGCGCTGGAGCCAGGCGCGCGCGGCCACCTCCCCGACGAGACCGATGGCGGACCGCTGGTCCTCGGTAGTCCGCTTCGCCTTCGCGACGACGATGCGCGGCTTGACGGAGGATCCGCCCCCGCTGCGTGGCCGGGGCACGTCGACCACGGTGTCCAGGCGCACCCTGCCCGACTGGGCGAGGAAAGCCTCGTCGATGGTTCTCGATGCGATGTCCGCGATGGTGGAGAGCTGGTCGCTTCCGACCCTGACCTCGGCGTCCCCGATGGTGATCGTGCGTGGAGCGACGATCGTGGAGACACCGGAATCCCGGGCCCGTGCCTCCGTCTGCGCGAGATCCTTGTCGGTGAGGCCCAGCGCCGCTGGGTCCGCGGCGTGCGGCATCCCGGCGGGCCACCCCACGGCTCGTCCCACCGCGTCGAGCAGATGGCTCTCGCTCAGCGGCAGCAGGTCACCCAGCCCGGTACCGTCGATGTAACTCCTGCATTCCATCAGCACCGCCCCGTGCCACCCCGCAGGCACCTGGATGCCGTGACGGCGGCACCAGGCGGTCACCAGTGGGGGCAGCACCGGCACGAGCGCGTCCAGTGCGGCCGTGTTGCGTGCCCGGAGCCGGTCGAGGGGCTCGAGTTCGGTGGGCCGCTCGAGGTCGTCGTCAGCTCCGTGCGATCGGAGCCATTCCCGCGCCCTGTCGCGCATCGCCTCCTCCGGCGGGGTGATGAACCGGGGAAGCCAGTCCGGGTCCGGCTGGAGGTCGTGGAGACCGCGGGCCGCGGCGTAGCCGGAGATGTCCTCATCCTGCTGCGCGGCGACGGCGTATCGCTCGCGGAGCCGGTCCAGAAGGATTCCGAAGCGAGCGCGTACGAAGTCGCCGAAGGCCTGTTCGTGGCGGTCCGGGTAGTACTCCGGGGAGTACCCGAGGGCGACCAGTGCGGTGTTGAACTGCTGCAAGTCGAGTCCCAGTTCGTCCCTGAGCTCCGCCGGCCTCGTGCAGGAGCGGGCCAGGGCGACCAGCTCCGCCGACGGCAGCGGCAGACCGGGCGCGAGCCGGTCGATGATCCCGACGAGTTCCCGTTCGCCGGCCGCACGACCGAGAAGGCGGGCGGCCTCCTCGTTCCAGGCGTCGGCAGCCAGGCACGCCAGCACGGGGCGGAGCAGTCTCACCGTGTCCTGCACGTCACCCGTGAGGTTGCGCCGGATCTCGGCGACCCTGGCCTGGGTCGTGTCCAGTGCGGCGGCGAGGACGCCGTCGTCGACGAGCGTCGGGCTGCTGCCGCCGAAGCTCCGCTCGAGTTTGACGAGGACCAGTTCCAGCGCGTCCTGCAACCACGGCCTGCCCAGCAGTTGTGCGACGGCAGGTGTCGCCGCCTGCAGTTCGTCCCACCCCTCGTCGCTTCTCCAGACGACCACCGTGGGGTACTCGTCGTCCGGCAACGGCAGGGCGCGCGTCGACGACGGCGGTTCGGCCGGCGTCCCGGAGACGGTGATCTCCACGTCTTCGGCGTGTACGACGCGCAGGCCGCGGAGCCGTTCGAGCGCGGCCCGGACACCGCGCTCGCTGCGGCGCACGAATGCCCCGGACTTGAGTTCCATGGCGAGGGCGACCACGGTGACCAGCCACTCCCGTTCCCGGATGAACACCGCCGCCTGACTCGACGGCGTGATGGGGGCGCCGTCGCGATGACGTACCTGCACGTTCGTGGTCGACGTGCGCTGTACCCTCAGCCCGTTCGCCTCTGCCAGGCGGACGACGGCGTCACCGGACTCCGCCGGGGCGACGAGGACGGGATGCCCCGCCGGCTCGATGAGCGCCTCCTTCAGGGGATCCGCCTCGTCGCAGACGATGACTGGTGCTTCGTCTGCTTCGTCGGCCGACGGGGTGAAGGTGCCGAGCACGTGGGTGCGGCTGACCACCAGGCGGACCTCTTCGCTCGGCGCCCAGGGCCACTGGCCCGTCCGTACGATGTTCGACCAGGCCCGTTCGTAGTGCCGTTTGAAGGACACGCTGAGGTACTCGGGCACCTCGCCCTTGTCTAGCACGTCAGCGAGCTGACTCACCGCCGCCCCTGCGTGCAGCGGATCTTCCCACCTGCGCAGGCCGAGCCGGAGCATCCGCTCGACGACATTCCTGTCGGTGAGCATGCGGCGCGTCGACAGGGGGAGCGCAGGGACGAAGGCCGGGAGTTCCCCGTCGGTACTGAACCAGGCCCGCCGGGGTGCGACGAAGGAGGGACCATCCGGCTCCTCCACGGGCAGCCAGGCCATGCCGCGGAGGTAGGAGGCCAGAGGAGTGGGCCAGGTGTGCGCGTCCTTGAAGGAGTAGGTGGGCCTGTGCACGGTGACGGTGAAGACCTCCTCGCCCCAGGTACGCAGCCCGTGCATCAACAGCTCGGCGAACTCGCGCCGGGCGGCAGGGCCGAGCCCGGCCACTTCGGTCGCTCCCGCCAGGTGGGCAGGCGGGTGTGTGAACTCGTAGGGCGTGTAGGGGTGCTGGAATCGGGTCCAGTCGCTCCTGACATCGGCGCACCAGGCATCGGTGAGCGCGTCCCCCAGCCCGAAGCCCGTGGCCAGTCCCGTGAGGCGCAGTTCGTGTCCCTGGCGGGCTCCCAGTCGCTCCCCGACGGTTTCCGGCCGCAGGCCGTCGCACACACCGAGGGATTGCAGGAACTCGGTGTAGGCCGCCCGGTCCCGTACCGGCGCGGGCCAGTCGTCGGGTCCGCTGATCCACTGGTCCCGCTGCGCGGCCAGGGCCGGGATCCCGGATCCTCCCTCGGCGAGGAACCGCTCCAGCCGCCGCGCTCCCTCGGTGCCCCATGCGGGTGAGAAGGAGCAGCGTGCGGCTCTGCCCCACCGGCCGGTGTCGGCCAGTGGCAGCCGGAAGGGAATACGGGCCAGCCGTCGGCGCTGGGCCTGGGTGAGCAGCGGGTACTGCCGGAACGCGAAGGTGAGGGCGTCGCGGCCGAGCGCCTCCGAGGGGTGGCCGCAGAGCAGGTCTTCCAGTGCGTCGAAGACCCGGTCGAGTTGGTACGGGCGCACCAGTTCGTTGCGCTCGAGGAACCCGCGCCCAACGCCGTCCCAGGCGATCGCCGGGTGGGTGAAGGAGATACGGCGCCGGAGTGCCTTGAGATCACCCGGGACCCGGGTGGCGGTCTCACCGTCCGCCATGTCGTCGGGCTCGGGGTGGAAGAAGACGGTCGCGTCCTGCCTGCCGGCATCGGTCCGGCCGCCGAGGGCGCTTCTCAGCCGCATGTCCTGGTCGAGGATGATGCGTCGGCCTCGCAGCACCCCTTGGTCCCGGGCGAACGCATGGGACAGGTCGCTGTAGAAGTCCGCCCATACCTGCCCTTCCGGTTCCGTACCGCCGAGCAGAGACCGGGCCACGGCTTCTGCCCACCCAGCGGCCAGGAGCGCCGGCGGACGGAAGGGCCTGGAGATGACGGCTCTGCACAGCTTGTCCAGACGCGCGTGGCGGACAGGGCCGACAGACGGGGTCAGCAGGTCGGCTCCGGCCGCCGTGAGTGCCTCGGTGGTGAGTACGCGCCAGGAGCGCTTGCCGTCGGGCCATCCGTAGGAGTCCTGCAACGAGCCCCACCTCTCCCTGCCGTGCAGGGGCACGATCGGTTCAGCGGCGAGCCTCCCGTCAAGGGCCGCGTCCAACCGGTCCGGTACGTCCCAGCACATGAGGTCAAGCACCAGGTCCGCGGCGAGAAGGTGCGGGGTCTCCGAACGAATGCGCCTGCTCAGTTCCACCGTCAGCAGGGCGAGTTGGTCGAGGAGGAAAGCGTTCAGGGCGACCGTCTCGCTGATGTCGAGGCGAGCCAGCTTGGTGAAGAACGGTGCATGGGCATGGCCAGGGAACGGGGCGTGGACGCCCTCGGCCATCGGCAGGAAGGTGTACATGCGGCCGTTGGGGAGCGGTACGTCGAGGCGCAGCGCGACCGCCACCGATGCCTCGGCGTCCCAGTTCTCCCATGCGGCGTCGATCTCACGCGCCTGAACGCTGCGGCTGATCGCTCCGCCCAGGGCCTCGGGAGCGAGGGTGCGACGCGCCAGCAGGTAGCGGCCCGCCTCGGCGAGGTCGACCTCCCGTACCCAGTCGTCCTCGCCCGCGGTGACCAGGTCCGATGTGCGCTCGGTACGCGAGAGAACCTGCCGGAAGACAGTGTCGGAGCCGTCGCGCACCTCGACGAGGAGTTCGGCCACCCGGTCGAGGAAGAGCAGGAGCGGCGCCTCACCGTTCACCACGTCCTCCGTCTGTGCCACGGCGAGTCCCCAGGCGTGCTGGTCGCGCAACGGCAGCCGTACGACCGTGGAGTACCCGTCCTCGGCGAGTTCCTTGAGGAGGGGATCGGTGACGTCGGCCGGTACCGGCAGCGCCAGCGGGGAGATGTCCTCGATCACCCGGGTGGCGAGCGCCGGGTCTTCCACCAGGGAACGCACATCCTCCGGTCTGGCGAAGCGGAAGCAGTAGCCGTCGAATACCTGGGAGTCGGAGGAGGACTTCGAGTAGATCTCCGGCCAGTCCGTCACTTGCAGCACACTGCGGAAGCCGAGGCCCTTGTTTCCGATGCCCTCACCGGCCGCCTTGCTCGACAGAGCCAGCTCAGTGATGGCGCGGAAGTTCTCCTCGGCGAACACCGTCCCCTCGTTGGCGACGTAGAGAACGCCGCCGTCCTCCCGGATTACCGCCAAGACAGCGATCCTTCCCGGGTCCGCCTGACCGAGTGCGTCGTGGCCGTTCTGGACCAGTTCGAGGATCGTGCGGCCCTCGTACTCCTGGGCGGTGTCCTCGCTCACGGACTTCAGGCTCTCGGCGAACCGCCATGTTTCGCCCGCGTCCCTGTAGATCTCGACTCGCCGCCGGGTCAGGTCGAGTACGGCCGACCGGAATCCATCGCACCCCTCGGCATCCCGCTTCGATGTCATGGCTGTTCCCCCTCGTTCGTGCACAGCCCTGCGCCTGCCAGAAGCCTCCTGGCAGTGACATCCAACCGAATGCGGGGGCATGATTCCTGGTGAATTCCGCATCGAGTTGCACACAGCTACCCGGCCGCTCTCGCTGCTCCACTCGCATTCAAGCGCGCTGCTTCATCGCCCTCGCCGAGGCCACCGACCGCAGGCGAACGCCTTCCCTCAGCGTGCGGCTCCTGCGACCGGCTGCAGCGGACACAGGCCGTTCGCTGTGAGGCATCGGAATGCGCCTCCGACGTCCTGTGGAATCGCGCCACCCGGCGCCTGCCGCCGAAGGCACAGTGTCGGCGGGACACCGCCTGGTCGCCACTGCCCGCAAACGTCGGGTCGTCGGGATGACGGCCATGCCGAGGGCAGAAGCGGTCGGCCTGGTGACCTCGCACGCTCCCGCCAGGGCACCTGCCGCCCGAGCCCACGGTCGAGTGGAGCATAAGCCGACCGCCAACCACCCGGCTCCGCGGCCGCGTCATCCTCACTGGGCGCGGCCCGTTCGAGGAGCGCGCGTTGCCGTTCATCCAGGGCGGACCACCGATGCACGAACATCAGTCCACACCGCGCCCGTACACCCTGCGCCAGCCGAGAGAGCGCCTACGGGCAATCGGAGTCCCCTGGGACTTTTCTGGGACTTCCGGCGACACCAACGGGTACGAGCGTGAAACAGCCGAAAGGCCATTCGCGCAGGTCAGCGACCGCAGGTCACTCATCGCGGCAGGTCACCGCGTTCGCTGGTCTCTTCCGGGACATCTGAGCCGCCGATACCGTCGCACCCGCCGCTTGGGGCGCCGACCACAGTCGAAGCTGGCCACACGCAGCGGTGAGATCGTCGGGTTTATCGGTGAGCTGACCACCTCGGCACCCCCGACGGCCGCCCGCGTTGTGCCGGGCGCAGCCGGGTGAACAGGGGCCCCTGCCCCCGGCAGGAGGTCCGGTCCGGGCAGGGTGATGCCGCCGCACCTCCCGGCCGGGGGTGCGGCGGCACATGTGCGTCAGGCCGCCGTCAGCGTGATGCGCTGCTCCCGTACCGCATGCAGGATGGGCAGCGGGAGGCCTCCCAGCGGGTGGAGTTCCAGCACGGTGGCCTCGACTCGGGCCGGGCCGGGCTCCAGGGTGTCGGGTTCGAGGCGGCCGGTGTTCTGCCAGGTGTGTTTCGCGCCGTCGCACACCGCGCGGCTGCCGCCGATTCCGAAGCGGACGTCCGAGGAGCCCTGGGACACGGAGGAACTGATGAAGACCGGTCCCGTGCCGGGGAGGCAGCGGTAGGTGCCGGACAGGGTGACGGTGCCGTCGGAGGCGATGGTGGCGATCGGGGCGACGGTCAGTGTCGCGGTCTCGTCCGGGGCCGGGGCCGCGGTGGCGGCGGAGACCGGGGCGGTCAGCAGGAGCAGGGCCGCACCGGCCGCCGTGGCGAGGGCGCGGCTTACGGGGCGTGTGGGGTGCGGCGAGTGCAGCGAGCGCAAAGGCATGGGAGACCTCCTGGGTGGGGGTTCCACTGGTACCTGGTGGGTTCGCCGACTTGTGTGATCATCACTCTTTCGGTGGCGAGTCCGCCACGGGCGTCGTCGAACCGTCCGGGAGTTGTCCGGGTGTTGTCACGCTTGGCGCCCGGCCGTTCCGGGGGCTTCGCGAAGGGGGGATGGTCTGTTCACAGGGATCGCTCAGGGTTCGTTCACAGGGATACGGACATCTACGGCCTTCCCCGACGTGGAGGTACGCCATGTGTTCTCACCAGCCTTCGTGCCCCTCGGCCGACACCCACGCGCCGCACGTCGTCGCCGGCCACCCCGAGCAGGGGTGGAGCCTGCTGTGCGACGGCACCATCGCCTTCGACGACACCGGTGAGCTGCTGCCCGACGGCCGCGTCGTCGCACCGCACCGGGCGCCGGGCGAGCAGCTGGCCGCCGCGGCTTGAGTCACGGTGCGGGGAGTACACCGGCAGCGGTCGGTCACTCCCCCAGCACCGCGAAACCGTCCAGCTCGACGAGCGCCTGCTCGTCCCACAGGCGCACGATCCCGACGACCGCCATCGCCGGGTAGTCCCGACCCGCCAGCCTCCGCCAGATACCGCCCAGTCGAGGGGCGTGGGCGCGGTACGCGGCGACGTCCGTGGTGTAGACGGTGACCCGGGCCAGGTCGGACGCCGTGCCACCGGCCGCCGTCAGTGCGGTCAGCAGGTTGATGAGGGCCCGTTCGAACTGCTCCGGCAGTGTCTCCCCGACCACCTTGCCGTCGCCGTCGAGCGCGGTCTGGCCGGCCAGGAAGACCACACGGGAGCCGGTGGCGACGACCGCGTGGGAGAAGCCGGTGGGCGGCGACAGCTCCGGTGGGTTGACCCGTTCGGCGGTCACAGGGCGGCCTCCCACTCCTTGTACAGCTCCTTCGCGATGATGCCCCGCTGCACCTCGCTCGCCCCCTCGTAGATGCGGGGCGCCCGTACCTCCCGGTACAGGTGCTCCAGGAGGTGGCCGCGGTGCAGCGCCCGCGCGCCGTGGAGCTGCACGGCCGTGTCGACGACGTACTGCGCGGTCTCGGTGGCGAGGAGCTTCGCCATCGCGGCGCGCCGGGGCACGTCCGGGGCGCCCGTGTCGTACGCCGTGGCCGCCGCGTACACCATCAGCCGGGCCGCCTCCGTCCGCAGGGCCATCTCGGCGACCTGGTGGGCGACCGTCTGGAGGTCCCGCAGCTTGCCGTCGAAGGCGTCGCGCCGGGCGGTGTGGGCGAGGGTCGCGTCCAGGGCCGCCTGTGCCATGCCGACGGCGAAGGCGCCGACGCTGGGCCGGAAGAGGTTGAGGGTCCCCATGGCGACCCGGAAGCCACGGTCGACCTCGCCCAGCACGTCGTCCGTCGTGACCGGCACGGCGTCGAAGTCCAGGGCGCCGATCGGGTGCGGGGAGAGCATGTCGAGGCTGGTTCCGGTGAGGCCGGGGCGGTCGGCGGGGACCAGGAAGGCGGTGACACCCCGGGCGCCGACACCGGGGGTGGTGCGCGCGAAGACGGTGTAGAAGTCCGCCTCGGGGGCGTTGGAGATCCAGCGCTTCTCCCCGCTCAACCGCCAACGCCGTTGCCCGTCGGGTTCGGCGAGGGTGGATGTGCTGTGGCGGTCCGAGCTGTCCGCCCGCTCCGCCCGCAGGCCCAGCGCGGCCGCGTCCGAGCCCGCCCCCGGCTCGCTCAGGGCGAACGCGGCCACGGCGGTGCCGTCGTGGACGCGGGGGAGCCAGCGTTCGCGCTGGGCCGGGGTGCCATGGGCATGGACGGGGTGGGCGCCGAGGCCCTGGAGGGCGAGGGCGGTCTCGGCCTCGGTGCAGGCGTGCGCGAGGGACTCGCGCATCAGACAGAGGTCGACGGCGCCCGAGGTGAAGACGCGGGACAGCAGGCCGAGGCGGCCGAGTTCGGCGGCG
The DNA here is from genome assembly GCF_000720255.1 of Streptomyces griseus subsp. griseus. GTDB lineage: Bacteria > Actinomycetota > Actinomycetes > Streptomycetales > Streptomycetaceae > Streptomyces > Streptomyces griseus_I. The sequence continues at coordinate 395,718 of NZ_JOJE01000005.1, forward strand.
AGCGCGCGGTTGACGCGGCCGGGCTCCCCCTTCTCCGCGAGCGGGCGCAGCCGTTCCGCCGCCAGCGCGCGCAGCCGCGCGCCCCAGGCGATCCGTTCCGGTTCGAGCGAGAATGCGGGCATCGCCGGTCCTCTCTCCCCGCAGCCGTACGACGGCCACCCCTCGACCTTATCGCGCCCCGTTGACTGTCGTCACCAACGCGATACGCTCCTTGCGCGAGCCCACCACCACACAGGGGGCGAACCGCCATGAATGTCTCGGCCCACGTCGACACCTTCGCGCGCGACCACCTCCCGCCACCCGAGCAGTGGCCCGAGCTCCGCTTCGACCTGCCGGAGCTGCGCTACCCCGAACGCCTCAACTGCGCCGCCGAGTTGCTCGACCAGCAGACCGACCCCGAGCGGGTGGCCTTCCGCACCGCCGCCACGACCTGGACGTACGGGCAGCTGCGTGCCCGCGTCGACCGGCTCGCGCACGTCCTCACCGCGGACCTGGGCGTCGTACCCGGCAACCGGGTGCTGCTGCGCGGCCCCACCTCCCCCTGGCTGGCCACCTGCTGGCTGGCGGTGCTGAAGGCGGGCGCGGTGGCCGTCACCGTACTGGCCCAGCAGCGCCCGCAGGAGCTGACCACGATGTGCGAGATCGCGCGGGTGCGGCACGCGCTGTGCGACATCCGGGCCGTCGACGACCTCGCCAAGGCGGAGATACCCGGTCTGCGGATCACGCCGTACGGCGGTGACGCCCCGGACGACCTGCTGAAGCGTCCGGCGCCCGGGACGCCGTACCCGGCCGTGGACACCGCCGCCGACGACGTGGCGCTGATCGCGTTCACTTCGGGGACCACCGGGCGTCCGAAGGGGTGCGTGCACTTCCACCGGGACGTGCTGGCGACAGCGGACACCTTCTCGCGGCACGTGCTGCGGCCGCGCCCCGACGACGTGTTCGCGGGCAGTCCCCCGCTCGGCTTCACCTTCGGACTCGGCGGGCTGGTCGTCTTCCCGCTGCGGGCCGGCGCCAGTGCGCTGCTGCTCGAAGAGGCGGGGCCGCGGCAGTTGCTGCCCGCGGTCGCCGCGCACCGCGTCTCCGTGCTGTTCACCGCCCCCACCGCCTACCGGGCGATGCTCGACCAGCTCGACGCGCACGACGTGTCGTCCCTGCGGCGCTGTGTCTCGGCCGGCGAGAACCTGCCCGCCGCCACCTGGCGGGCCTGGCGGGAGCGGACCGGGGTGCGGATCATCAACGGCATCGGGGCCACCGAGCTGCTGCACATCTTCATCTCCGCCGCCGACGAGCACATCAGACCCGGCACGACCGGGGTGCCCGTACCGGGGTGGCACGCGCGCGTGGTCGACGAGGAGGGGCGGGAGCGGCCGGACGGCGAGCCGGGGCTGCTCGCCGTGCGCGGGCCGGTCGGGTGCCGCTATCTCGCCGACCCCCGCCAGGGCGAGTACGTGCGCGGCGGCTGGAACATCACCGGCGACACCTACGTCCGCGAGGAAGACGGCTACTTCCGCTACGTCGCCCGCGCCGACGACATGATCATCTCCGCCGGATACAACATCGCCGGACCCGAGGTCGAGGAGGCGCTGCTGCGTCATCCGGACGTGATCGAGGCGGCGGTGGTCGGGCGGCCCGACGAGGCACGCGGGCACGCGGTGGTGGCGTTCGCCGTCCTGCGGGAGGGCGCGGCCCGGGACACGGAGGCGCTGCGGGCCTTCGTCAAGGGTGAGCTGGCGCCGTACAAGTGCCCGCGCGAGATCGTCTTCCTGGACGCGCTGCCGCGCACGGCGACCGGGAAGCTCCAGCGCTTCCGTCTGCGGACCGGAGAGACTCCTTCGGTCCCCTCCACGGACCGAAGGTGACCAGCGGTGATGTCGACGACTTAAGATGATCAACGTGTCCGACCAGCATGCTCCACGGTCTCTGATCGTCACGCTCTACGGCGCGTACGGCCGCTTCATGCCCGGCCCGGTGCCGGTCGCCGAGCTGATCCGGCTGCTCGCGGCGGTCGGCGTGGACGCGCCCTCCGTACGCTCCTCGGTGTCCCGGCTGAAACGGCGCGGTCTGCTGCTGCCGGCCCGCACCGCGCGGGGCGCCGCCGGGTACGAACTGTCCCAGGAGGCGCGGCAGATGCTCGACGACGGGGACCGGCGCATCTACGCCACCGCCCCGTCGGAGGACGAGGGCTGGGTGCTGGCGGTGTTCTCGGTACCGGAGTCGGAGCGGCAGAAGCGGCACGTGCTGCGCTCGCGTCTGGCCGGACTCGGCTTCGGCACGGCGGCGCCCGGCGTGTGGATCGCCCCGGCGCGGCTGTACGAGGAGACGCGTCACACGCTCCGGCGGCTGAGCCTCGACCCGTACGTCGACCTGTTCCGCGGCGAGCACCTGGGCTTCGCGCCGACCGCCGAGGCGGTCGCCCGCTGGTGGGACCTGGCGGCGATCGCCAAGGAGCACGAGGCGTTCCTCGACCGCCACGCGCCCGTGCTGCACGCCTGGGAGCGGCGGCCGGACACCCCGCCCGAGGAGGCGTACCACGACTACCTCCTCGCCCTGGACACCTGGCGCCACCTCCCCTACGCCGACCCCGGCCTGCCCGCCCGGCTGCTCCCCGCGAACTGGCCGGGCGTGCGTTCGGCCACCGTGTTCCTGGCGCTGCACGAACGGCTCAGGGACGCGGGCGCGGTGTTCGTGGAGGGGTGACCTGGGCCGGCCCAGCCATCAACTCCCCAGTTGCAGACGAGGTTTGGGGGCGTCCGTCCGCCCGGTCTGCGGACGTCTGCTGCCCGCCCGGTACGGCGCCGGCCAGACGACGCCCGGCCCCTCGTAGCCCTGCTCGGCGGCCGCGTGCAGGGTCCAGTGCGGGTCGTAGAGGTGGGGACGGGCGAGCGCGCACAGATCCGTACGCCCGGCCAGGATCAGGGAGTTGACGTCGTCCCAGGAGGAGATCGCGCCGACCGCGATCACCGGGACGCCGGCCTCGTGGCGGATACGGTCGGCGAACGGCGCCTGGTACGACCGCCCGTACTCCGGCCGTTCCTCCGCCACCACCTGCCCGCTCGACACGTCGATCGCGTCGGCGCCGTGCGCGGCGAAGGCGCGGGCGATCGCGACGGCCTCGTCGGCGGTGGTGCCGCCCTCGGCCCAGTCGGTGGCGGAGACGCGCACGGTCAGCGGGCGCTCCTCGGGCCACACCGCGCGTACGGAGTCGAAGACCTCCAGCGGGAAGCGCAGCCGTTTCTCCAGCGTGCCGCCGTAGGCGTCGGTGCGCAGGTTGGTCAGCGGGGAAAGGAATCCGGACAGCAAATAGCCATGAGCGCAGTGCAGTTCGAGCAGATCGAACCCGGCCCGCGCCGCCCGCCAGGCGGCAGATGTGAACTGCTCGCGCATATCGGTGAGTTGGGCCCGGGGAAGTTGGCGGGGGATCTGACTGCCCGGCTTGTACGGCAGCGGGGAGGCCGCCACCAGCGGCCAGTTGCCCTCGACGAGCGGCTCGTCGATGCCCTCCCACATCGGCTTCGTCGAGCCCTTGCGGCCGGAGTGGCCGAGCTGCACGCCGATCGCGGTACCCGGAGCCTGGGCGTGCACGAAGCGGATGATCCGCCGCCACGCCTCGGCCTGACGCCCGGTGTAGAGGCCGGCGCAGCCGGGGGTGATGCGGCCCTGCTCGCTCACGCACACCATCTCGGTCATCACCAGACCGGCGCCGCCGAGCGCGCGGGCGCCGAGGTGCACGAGGTGGAAGTCGCCGGGGACACCGTCGGTGGCGGAGTACATGTCCATGGGCGAGACGACGACCCGGTTGCGCAGGGTCAGTCCGCGCAGCCGGAACGGGGTGAACATCGGGGGTGTGCCGGGCGGGCAGCCGAAGGAGCGCTCCACGGCGGTGGTGAAGCGGGCGTCGCGCAGCCGGAGGTTGTCGTGGGTGACGCGGCGGCTGCGGGTGAGCAGGTTGAAAGCGAACTGGCGGGGCGGCTGGCGCAGGTAGAGGCCGACGTTCTCGAACCACTCCAGGCTGGCGCGGGCGGCGCGTTGGGTGGAGGCGACGACCGGTTTGCGTTCCGCCTCGTAGGCCGTCAACGCCTCGGCCAGGGTGGGCTGTTCCTTCAGGCAGGCGGCCAGCGCGAGGGCGTCCTCGACGGCGAGTTTGGTGCCGGAGCCGATGGAGAAGTGGGCGGTGTGGGCGGCGTCGCCGAGGAGGACGACGTTGCCGTGCGACCAGCGTTCGTTGACGACCGTGCGGAAGGTGGTCCACGCGGAGTTGTTGGACTTCAGGGGGCGACCGCCGAGGGCGTCGGTGAAGATCTTGGCGCAGCGCTCGACGGACTCGCGCTCGTCCATGGCGTCGAAGCCGGCCGCGCGCCACACCTCCTCGCGCATCTCCACGATCACTGTGGAGGCGTCGGCCGAGTAGGGGTAGCCGTGCAACTGCATCACGCCGTGCTCGGTCTCGGCGATCTCGAAGCGGAAGGCGTCGAAGGCGAAGTCGGCGGCGAGCCAGATGTAGCGGCAGCGGTGGGGACTGATCTGGGGCTTGAAGACGTCGGCGAAGGCTTCGCGAGTGGAGCTGTGGACGCCGTCCGCGGCGATGACGAGGTCGTACGTCTCCGCCAGCCAGGCCGGGTAGGGCGCCTCCGTGGAGAAGCGCAGGTCGACGCCGAGGGAGCGGCAGCGGGTGTGGAGGATCTCCAGGAGGCGCTGCCTGCCGAGGGCCGCGAAGCGGTGTCCTCCGGAGGTGTGGCGGGTGTTGCGGTGGGTGATGTGGATGTCGTCCCAGCGGACGAAGTCGTTTTGGAGTGCCTGGTAGACGACTGGGTCGGCGTGTTCGATGCCGCCGAGGGTTTCGTCGGAGAGGACCACCCCGAAGCCGAAGGTGGTGTCAGGGGGGTTGCGTTCCCAGACGGTGATCTCGCGGGTGGGGTCGAGGCGTTTGAGGAGGGCGGCGGTGTAGAGGCCGCCGGGGCCGCCGCCGATGATCGCTATGCGGTGGGGGTGGCTGGTCGTCTCCGGCGACTGCGGGTTCGACGTGGCTGGTCGCGCAGTTCCCCGCGCCCCTCTGGTGGGCGCAGTCACCGTCCCCTCCATTTGGGAGGGCGCTTCTCGGTGAACGCCGCGTGGAACTCCGCGTAGTCCTCGCCGTTCATCAGGAGGGCCTGGGTCGCGGCGTCGAGTTCGACCGCCGCTGCCAGGGGCATGTCCTGTTCGGCGGTCAGGAGGGCCTTTGTCTGGGCGTAGGCCAGGGCGGGGCCGTCCGCGAGGCGGCGTGCCAGACGGTGTGCGGCCTCGTCGGCCTGACCCTCCTCCGTCAGTTCGCTGATCAGGCCGATGCGCTCGGCCTCGGGGGCCCGTACCGGCTCGCCCAGCATGAGGAGCCGGGTCGCGTGGCCCAGGCCGACCACGCGGGGCAGGAGGTAGGCCGCGCCCATGTCGCCGCCGGAGAGGCCGACGCGGGTGAAGAGGAAGGCGAAGCGGGCGGTGGGGTCGGCGACGCGGAAGTCGGCGGCCAGGGCGAGGACGGCCCCCGCCCCGGCCGCGACCCCGTGCACGGCCGCGATCACCGGGAACGGGCACTCCCGTACGGCCCGCACGACGTGCCCGGTCATCCGGTTGAAGTCGAGGAGCTCGGCGGTGTCGAGGGACAGGGTCGCGCCGATGATCTCGTCGACGTCGCCGCCGGAACAGAAGCCGCGCCCCTCGCCGGCCAGCACCAGGGCGCGCACCGACCGTTCGCGGGACAGCTCGGCGAGCAGGTCGCGCAGGTCGGCGTAGGCGCCGAAGGTGAGCGCGTTGAGCTTCTCGGGGCGGGCCAGGGTGACGGTCGCGACGCCGTCGGCGTGCTCGACCCGCAGATGGTGCCAGTCGGAGGTACGGGGGGCTGAGCCGGCGAAGGGACTCATGACGTGGCGGCCTCCTCGGACGGTGGCGCGGGCACTGCCTCACGGAGCTCTACCCCATGAAGTTATCACCCATATGTGACTGTCGTCAGGAGTGCGCGATAGCGCCTGTGATGATGTGGCCGAACCCCGTCAGATCGTCGACAGGGAGGTAACAGCGGGCGCAGCCGGGCGCGGCGGATCGTCGGCGTGGGTAAGCCGCCGGTACCGGGGGCGAGAATCCCGGGACGACGCCCGTCGAGTCGGTCGGACACCGGCGCCGTACCATTCATAAAGTTGAAAGCAGGACAGCCTGCGCCATGAACGGACCCGCCTTGCAAGAACGCCCCTCCGCCCCCGCCTCCTGGCGGATCGCGCTGCCCCACTCCGCCGCGGCGGTCCCGGTGGCGCGCGCCCTGGTCCGTACGGCGCTGGCGGAGCTGGAGCACGCGGCCGACAGCGACACCGCGGAACTGCTCACCGCGGAGCTGGTGGCGAACGCCGTGGAGCACACGGCCGGCCGGTCCCCCATAGAGCTCGTGGTCGAGCTGCTGCCGACCGGCTGCCAGGTCGAGGTACACGACCCGGACCCGGCGCCGCCCGGCGATCTCACCCGCCCGCACGGCGGACCGCCCGACCCGTGGCAGGAGCACGGGCGCGGTCTGCTGCTGATCCGCGCCCTGAGCTCGTCCTGCGGCCATCGGCCCACGGAGACGGGCAAGGCGGTGTGGTTCCGGCTGCCGGTGGTGCCGCACCAGCGGCGGCCCTCGTAGGACGCCCGGTTTCGGCTCAGGCCAGGGTCGCGACCAGGACCGCCTTGATGGTGTGCAGGCGGTTCTCGGCCTCGTCGAAGACGACGGAGTGCGCCGACTCGAACACCTCGTCGGTCACCTCCAGGGAGTCCAGGCCGTAGGTCTCGTGGATCTCCAGGCCGACCTTGGTGCCGAGGTCGTGGAAGGCCGGCAGGCAGTGCAGGAACTTGACGTCGGGGTTGCCGGTGGCGCGCAGGACGTCCATGGTCACGGCGTACGGCGCGAGGGCGCCGATGCGCTCGGCCCAGACCTCCTTGGGCTCACCCATGGAGACCCAGACGTCGGTGGCGACGAAGTCGGCGCCCAGGACACCCTCGGTGACGTCCTCGGTGAGGGTGATACGGGCGCCGCTGCCCTCGGCCAGCTTGCGGGCGTCGGCGACGACGTCCTCGGCGGGCCAGTACTCCCGGGGGGCGACGATGCGCACGTCCATGCCGAGCAGGGCGCCGGTGACCAGGTAGGAGTTGCCCATGTTGAAGCGGGCGTCGCCGAGGTAGGCGAACGCGATCTCCGTGAGCGGCCTGGCACAGTGCTCGGTCATCGTGAGCACGTCGGCGAGCATCTGGGTGGGGTGCCAGTCGTCGGTGAGGCCGTTGTAGACGGGCACGCCCGCGAAGGCGGCGAGCTCCTCGACCTTGGCCTGGCTGTCACCGCGGTACTCGATCCCGTCGTACATCCGGCCGAGCACCCGCGCGGTGTCCTTCACTGACTCCTTGTGGCCGATCTGTGAGCCCACGGGGTCGAGGTAGGTCGTCGAGGCGCCCTGGTCGGCGGCCGCGACCTCGAAGGCGCAGCGGGTGCGCGTCGAGGTCTTCTCGAAGATCAGCGCGAGGTTCTTCCCCCGCAGGTACCGCGTCTCCGTCCCGGCCTTCTTGGCGGCCTTCAGCTCGGCGGCCAGCTCGACCAGACCGCGGAACTCCTCCGCGGAGAAGTCGAGCTCCTTGAGGAAGTGGCGGCCGGCGAGGGCGGTCGGGACTGTCGCCATGGGGCGCTCCAGGGTCACGGGGGCGAGGAAAGACCTTGGAAGTCTATACGATGCTCAGCATTTATATACAGAACCATTCGCGTGCGGGGTCGGCTACACCGGATCCCGCACCACCGGGCAGCTCATGCAGCGCGGCCCGCCCCTCCCCCGCCCCAGCTCGCTGCCGGGGATCTCGATCACCTCGATGCCCTGTTTGCGCAGATGGGTGTTGGTCGTGGAGTTGCGCTCGTAGGCGACGACGACGCCCGGCTCCACCGCGAGGACGTTGCAGCCGTCGTCCCACTGCTCACGCTCGGCCGCGTGCACGTCCTGGGTCGCGGTCAGCACCCGGATCTCGCTCAGCCCGAGGGCGGCGGCGATCGCCCGGTGCATGTGCTCCGGCGGGTGGTCGGTGACCTTCAGCTCCTTGTCGCCGACGCCCGGCTCGATGGTGTACGAGCGGAGCATGCCGAGCCCGGCGTACTGGGTGAAGGTGTCGCCGTCGACCATCGTCATCACCGTGTCGAGGTGCATGAAGGCACGGGCCTTCGGCATGTCCAGCGCCACGATCGTCCGCGCCGAGCCGGCCGCGAACAGCTTGTGGGCGAGCATCTCCACCGCCTGGGGCGTGGTGCGCTCGCTCATGCCGATCAGCACGACTCCGTTGCCGATCACCAGCACGTCCCCGCCCTCGATGGTCGACGGGTAGTCGGCCTGCCCCTGGGACCAGACGCGGAACGTTTCCGCACGGAACACCGGGTGATACCGGTAGATCGCCTCGAAGTGCACGGTCTCCCGTTGCCGGGCCGGCCAGCGCATGGCGTTGATCGAGACGCCGTCGTAGATCCAGGCGGAGGTGTCCCGGGTGAAGAGGTGGTTGGGCAGGGGGGCGAGCAGGAAGTCGTCGAGCTCCATCACGTGGAAGCGCACGGAGGTCGGCTCCGCGTGCTCGTCCAGGAACTCCCGCTTGGTCATCCCGCCCACGAGGGAGTCGGCCAGCTCGCGCGCGGGCAGGTTCTCGAAGGCGGCTCTGAGGTGGTCGGTGGCGAGCGGTCCGTACTCCTTCTCGTCGAAGATCCGGTCCAGGACGAGCGATCTGGCCTCGGGGATCTCCAGGGTGTCGGCGAGCAGGTCGCCGAAGAGGTGGACGTCCACTCCGCGGTCGCGGAGCACGTCGGCGAACCCGTCGTGCTCGGCGCGCGCCCGGCGCACCCACAGCACGTCGTCGAAGAGCAGGGAGTTCTTGTTGCTGGGGGTGAGCCTCTTGAGCTCGAGATCCGGCCGGTGCAGGATGACGCGGCGCAGCCGCCCGGCCTCGGAGTCGACATGGAATCCCATGCCTCCATCCTGACCAACGGGGCGCCGGTTCACCCCCTGCCCGGAGGATTCCGGACGGCTTGTTTTCATCCCGATGACGAGAAGCGGACGGCGGCGCCCGCGCCGCCGGGGGCGGACGTCGGCCGGGGGCGGACGTCGGCCGGGGGCGGACGTCGGCCGGGGGCGGGCGTCGGCCGGCATCCGCCCCCGGCGGCGATCTCACCCGCTCACAACCGCGGGTCCACCGGCTCCGACTCCAGGGCCAGCACCCCGAACACCGCCTCGTGCACCCGCCACAGCGGTTCACCCTCGGCCAGGCGGTCCAGGGCCTCCAGGCCGAGCGCGTACTCGCGGATCGCGAGGGAGCGCTTGTGGTTCAGGAAGCGCTGGCGCAGGCGGGCCAGGTTGTCGGGGCGGGTGTACTCGGGACCGTAGATGATCCGCAGGTACTCCCGGCCCCGGCACTTGATGCCGGGCTGCACCAGTCGGCCCTGCTCACTGCGGACCAGCGCGCCGATCGGCTTGACGACCATGCCCTCGCCGCCGCGGCCGGTCATCTCCAGCCACCAGTCGACACCCGCCCGCACCGACTCCGGGTCACCGGTGTCGACGTACAGGCGCCGGGTGGTCTGGAGCAAACCACTCGCGTCGTGCTCCACCAGCCGGTCGAGCAGGGCCAGCTGCTCGTCGTGCGGCAGAGCGGCGAGGCTGCGGCCCTGGACGGCGAGGACCTGGAACGGGGCCAGGCGGACGCCGTCCAGGCCGTCGGTGGCCCAGCAGTAGCGCCGGTACGCCTCCGTGAAGGCGGCCGCGTCCGACGCCCGGTCGCGCTGGCGCGCCAGCAGGTCGGTCACCTCGACACCGCGGGCCGCCGCCCCCTCCAGCGCGGCCAGCGCACCCGGGAACACCGCCCCGGACGCGGCGCCCACCGCCGCGTACTGCGAGCGCAGCAGCCCGGACGCCTTCAGCGACCACGGCATCAGCTCGGCGTCGAGCAGCAGCCAGTCCGTGTCGAGCTCGTCCCACAGGCCCGCCTCGCCGACGGCCGTCCGCACCCGGCCGAGGATCAGCTCCGTGACCGCCTCGTCGTCGAAGAACGGCCGGCCGGTACGGGTGTAGAGGGACCCCGTGGGGCCACTCTCCACGCCGAAATGCTTGCGCGCCGCCTCCGCGTCACGGCAGACCAGGGCGACCGCCCGCGAGCCCATGTGCTTCTCCTCGCACACGACCCGCTCGACGCCGTCCTCCTTGTACTGGGCGAACGCCTCCTCAGGGTGCTCCAGGTAGCCGTCGACGCGTGAGGTGGCGGTCGGGGCCATGGTCGGCGGGAGGTACGGCAGCAGCCGCGGGTCCACCGCGAAACGGCTCATGACCTCGAGCGCCGCGGCCGCGTTCTCCTCCCGGACCGACACCCGGCCGGCGTGCCGGGTCTCCACGACCCGACGGCCGTGCACGTCCGCCAGGTCCAGCGGCCGCCCGTCGTGCCCGCCGGGCGCCTCGGCCTTCAACGGCTTCGCCGGCTCGTACCACACCTGCTCGGCCGGTACGTCGACGAGCTCCCGCTCCGGCCAGCGCAGCGCGGTCAGCTTGCCGCCGAAGACGGCGCCGGTGTCCAGGCAGATGGTGTTGTTGAGCCAGGAGGCCTCCGGGACCGGGGTGTGGCCGTAGACCACGGCCGCCCGGCCGCGGTAGTCCTCCGCCCACGGGTAGCGCACCGGCAGCCCGAACTCGTCGGTCTCGCCGGTGGTGTCGCCGTACAGGGCGTGCGAGCGGACCCGGCCCGAGGTGCGGCCGTGGTACTTCTCCGGCAGACCGGCGTGGCAGACGACGAGCCTGCCGCCGTCGAGGACGTAGTGGCTGACCAGACCGTCGATGAACTCCCGGACCTGCTTCTTGAACTCCTCGCTCTCGTCCTCCATCTGCTCGATGGTCTCGGCGAGGCCGTGGGTGTGCTGGACCTTGCGGCCCTTCAGGTAACGCCCGTACTTGTTCTCGTGGTTGCCGGGCACACAGAGCGCGTTGCCCGAACCGACCATGGCCATCACACGGCGCAGTACGGCGGGGCTGTCCGGGCCGCGGTCGACGAGGTCGCCGACGAAGACCGCCGTCCGGCCGTCCGGGTGGACGCCGTCGACATAGCCCAGCTTGCCGAGCAGCGACTCCAGTTCGGAGGCGCAGCCGTGGATGTCGCCGATGATGTCGAAGGGGCCGGTGAGGTGGGTCAGGTCGTTGAAGCGCTTCTCGGTGACGACGGTGGCGTTCTCGACGTCCTCCACCCCGCGCAGCACGTGCACCTTGCGGAAGCCCTCACGCTCCAGGTGCCGCAGGGAGCGGCGGAGTTCGCGGGTGTGGCGCTGGATGACCCGGCGGGGCATGTCGGCCCGGTCGGTGCGGGCCGCGTTGCGCTCGGCGCACACCTCCTCCGGCACGTCGAGCACGATGGCGATGGGCAGCACGTCGTACTGCTTGGCCAGGTCGACCAGCTGACGGCGGGAGTCCTGCTGCACGCTGGTCGCGTCGACGACCGTGCGCCGGCCGGCCGCGAGGCGCTTGCCCGCGATGTAGTGCAGGACGTCGAAGGCGTCCTTGGTCGCGCTCTGGTCGTTCTCGTCGTCGGAGACGAGGCCCCGGCAGAAGTCGGAGGAGATGATCTCGGTGGGCTTGAAGTGCCGGTGCGCGAAGGTGGACTTGCCGGAGCCGGACGCGCCGATCAGTACGACGAGGGAGAGGTCGGTGACGGGCAGGACCCGTCCGTTCGTTGCCTCGGTCATGCGGCCTTCGCCTCCTTCTCGTTCAGGTCCTTCATCACGAACACGGCCATCTGGGTGGGCGGCCCCACCTCGGGGTCGTCCGGTCCGACCGGTACGAACTCCACGCCGTACCCGTGCCGTTCGGCCACCGTCTCCGCCCAGGCGCGGAACTCCTCGCGCGTCCACTCGAAGCGGTGGTCGCCGTGCCGGACGTGCCCGGCCGGGAGACTCTCCCAGCGGACGTTGTACTCGACGTTCGGGGTGGTCACCAGCACCGTGCGCGGGCGGGCGGAGCCGAACACCGCGTACTCCAGGGCGGGCAGCCGGGGCAGGTCGAGGTGTTCGACGACCTCGCTGAGCACGGCGGCGTCGTAGCCCTTGAGCCGGTTGTCGGTGTAGGCGAGCGAGCCCTGCATGAGCTTCACGCGCGACGCCTGCCGCTCGCCCATCCGGTCCAGCTTGAGGCGCCGGGAGGCGATGGTCAGGGCCCGCATCGACACGTCCACGCCGACGATCTCGGTGAACCGGACGTCTTTGAGCAGCGCCTGCACCAACTGGCCCTGCCCGCAGCCCAGGTCGAGCACCCGGCTCGCGCCGGACGCGTGCAGCGCGGTGAGGATCGCGTCCCGGCGCTGTTCGGCGAGCGGGGTCGGCTTCTCCTCGGTCTCCGCCTCGGCCTCGACCGCGTTGTCGATCTCCTCGACCTCGCTGTCGTCCGCCTCCGCGAGCCGCACCAGCTCCAGTCGCTCCATGGCCTGCCGGGTCAGCGACCAACGGCGGGACAGATAGCGGCTGGTGATCAGCTTCTGCTCCGGGTGGGCGGGCAGCCAGCCCTCACCGGCGCGCAGCAGCTTGTCGACCTCGTCGGGGGCGACCCAGTAGTGCTTGGCGTCGTCCAGGACCGGGAGCAGGACGTAGAGGTGACGCAGGGCCTCGGCGAGGGTTCGCTGCGAGGACTCCAGGACGAGGCGTACGTACCGCGAGTCGCCCCACTCCGGGAACTGGCTGTCCAGCGCCACCGGTTCGACGGTGACCGCCCAGCCGAGCGGCTCGAAGAGCTTGCGTACGAGGTCGGGGCCGCCCCGGGCCGGCAGCGCGGGCACCTCGACGCGCAGCGGCAGCGGCTGCTCGGCGCGCTCGGGACGGGCGTTGCACACGCCCCGCATCGCGCTGGAGAACACGCTGCTCAGCGCGACGGCGAGCAGCGAGGAGGCGGCGTACGGACGGTCGTTGACGTACTGCGCGAGCGCCGCGTCCGGTGCGCCGCCACGGCCCTTGCCCTTGCCGCGCCGGACCAGTGCCACCGCGTCCACCTCCAGCAGCAGCGCCGCCGTGCAGCGCTCGGCATCCGCCTCGGGGTAGAGGACGTGCGCCTTGCCGTAGGACGTGGAGAACGCCTGCGCCTTGTCCGGATGCTTGTGCAGCAGGAAGCCGAGGTCGGTGGCGGGGCGTTCGGGGGTGCCGGTGGTACTGATGGTCAGGAACATGCGGAGGGCCTCTCCGGCGGGTCGGTGTGGTGGACGGGTGCTCGGGTGCCGTGCGCGCGAAAGCCCCCAGGACGGTGATCCTGGGGGCTCGGCAGGACGACCGTCCTACGATCGCACACCCCGGCCGACCGGTGCGTTCGTTTATTCGACCTGCTGGGGCGGCTGTTCGTCCACGGTCTGCCAGGGGCCGACGCCCAGCTTTCCGGTGGTGCCGAGATCGAGGTGCGGGGTCACCGTGACGGGTGTGGCACCCGGCTTCGCCACGACACGGACGTAGGGGGCGTTGACCGGGGTGCCGAACTGGGTGGTGTTACGCCATTGGATGACGGACCGGGCGCGTTCACCGGGCTTGAGGGTCAGGGGCTGGGGCGGGCGGTCCATGTCGTCGGAGCTGGAGATCCCGCCACTGCCGTGGAGGATCTTCACGCCGTCGACCTGCCGGTGGGCCTCGTCGAGGAGGGTCAGCTCGGGGTAGCCCTCGATCTTGTACGCGCCGGTTCCGCAGTTCTCCACCCAGAGCCCCACGACCCTCAGCCCCATGGCCGCGTCCCCCTGATCGGCCGTCACACGGATCCCCGAGGACGGGCACGCGCCGGGGGCGGCGGGCGCCTCGTCGGCGGGGACGCTGGTGACCTCCAGGACCTTCACCCGGGTCACGGCGGGTGCCGCCGCCGGCAACTCCCCCATCGTGAGACTCCGGGTCACGGTCCGGCCCGGTCCGACGTTCCGCACGGTCTCCCGCTGGTTGCTCACCGCCCCGCCGTCGGCCGAGAGGAAGCTGAACACGATCGTGTAAGTCAGCGCCTGCGTGCCGTCGTTGGTGACCTCGTAAGTGGCGGAGAGCTCGGAGGCGGCACGGGCCGGGGAGGGGACACTCATCGCGGTGATCCGCACGCCGTTCTTGCCCGGGTCGGAGACGGGGGTCTGCCCGTCGGCCGTGCCACGACCGCCGCTCGCGGCCGTTTGCGAACCGGCGCTCTCGGATCCGCAGCCGGCGACCAGCAGGACGGCGGCGGCGAGGACGGGAAGCAGGGGGGTGACTCTTCGCATCCGGCCACCTCATCAGCGCGGGACCGCTCCCACTGTGGTGGAGGCCATAGTTCCGGTCACAGGCCTGTCACAGTGGTGGCGCCCCGGCCGCCGACCGGCAGGCGACCGGGGTCTTGCGGGCGTCTCGCCGTTACGACAGCTGCGACTGGACCTGGGCGGAGATCAGCTCCAGGTGGTCGAGGTCGTCCAGGTCGAGGATCTGGAGGTACATCCGCCGGGAGCCGGCCTCCGCGTACCGGCCGATCTTCTCGACGACCTCGGCGGGGGTGCCGGCCAGGCCGTTGGCCTTCAGTTCGTCGACCTCGCGGCCGATGGCGGCGGCGCGGCGGGCGACCTCCTGGTCGTCCTTGCCGACGCAGACCACGAGAGCGTTGGAGTAGACGAGCTCGTCCGCGCTGCGGCCGATCTCCTCGGCGGCCGCCCGCACCCGGCCGAACTGGCGCTCGCTGTCCTCGACGGAGCCGAAGGGCAGGTTGAACTCGTCGGCGTAGCGGGCGGCGAGCCGCGGGGTGCGGGTCGCGCCGTGGCCGCCGATCAGGACCGGGATCTTCGCCTGCGCGGGCTTGGGCAGCGCGGGCGAGTCCTTCAGGTCGTAGTACGTGCCGTGGAAGTCGAAGGTCTTGCCGGCCTCGGTCTTCCACAGTCCCGTGACGATCGCCAGCTGCTCTTCGAGGCGGGCGAACTTCTCCTTGGGGAACGGTATGCCGTACGCGGTGTGCTCCTCCTCGTACCAGCCCGCGCCCAGACCGAGTTCGACCCGGCCGCCGGACATCTGGTCGACCCCGGCGACCTGGATGGCGAGCACGCCGGGCAGCCGGAAGGTGGCCGCGGTCATCAGCGTGCCGAGCCGGATGCGCCGGGTGTCGCGGGCGAGGCCGGCCAGGGTGATCCAGGCGTCGGTGGGACCGGGGAGGCCGTCGACCGACCCCATCTTCAGATAGTGATCCGACCGGAAAAATGCGTCGAAGCCGAGGTCCTCGGTGGCCTTGGCCACGGCGAGCAACGTCTCGTACGTGGCCCCCTGCTGGGGCTCGGTGAAGATGCGGAGATCCATGTCTTCCATCCTGCACTCCGTCTCTCCCGTCAGCCTCACCGGTCCCCCTCGCCCCCCAGCGCTCCACGGCCGGGTGAAAAGCGTCAACCGGGCACACGGGCGCTGCCCGGGGCCGGTGACCGGGTCCTGCGGTGATCGTTGGTCGGGCGGTGCCGGACCGCCCGGCGCCCGTCCCCGGCAGGTCAGCGCCGGGGCGTCACCCGATCGGCCTCCCCGGGGGCCAGGCCGAGGAGGCCGCTCATGTCGGAAGAGACCGTGCCGGAGCAGGGCGGGGGCCCGGTGGGGCAGCCCAAGGGGCTGCTGCGGCAGATGGAGGAGCTGATGGCGGCCCTGAACGCGGACCTGTCGGCACTGGACACGGATCTGCAGTCGGCCGGAGGGCCGGCCGACGGCCGCGAGTAGCAATCAGCCCCTCCGGTGCCGGAGGAGCGGGGTCCAGGGAGCCGGAGCCCCCTGTGCCGGCCGGCCCTGCCCGGCCTCACCGCTCCGGCAGCACCTGGTCCCGGTCCGCCAGCTTCCGCAGCATCTCCAGGACCCGGTCCCGCGACTCGTCCGCCGCGTCGATCGCCTCCATGCACTGCCAGTACGTACGCTCGTCGTCCGCCGCGCTGGCGACTCCGACGAGGGCGATGCCGACTTCGCCGAGGAGGCCCCCCAGGTCGAGGAGAGCTTGGCGGGCGTCGTCCAGGGCGGTGAGCTGGGCGGCGCGTAAGTCCCCGGGGTCGAGGGCCGGTGCGTCCAGCACACCGCAGCCTCTGCCCGCCAGTTCGGTCAGCCCCAGGGCCTCGCCGCGCAGTTCGGGTGGTCCGGAGACCGCCAGCCGACTGCCTATCGCCTGCGCCAGGGCCTGGGCCTGCCACACCTCCGTAAGGATCTCCGGTACGTCGCCGCCGCCCGAGAGAGCGCGCCTGCTCGTAAGGATGAGCCGCACAGCGTCCATGCGCTGCCCCCGTCCGTCCCGACGTGCTCTCGCACGTCCACCCGACTCCCTTGTCCACTACCCAGAGTGAAGGCATGTGGGGCGAAAAGCCAGAGGAAGACGGAAATCTGCGGACAACAAATCGGTTTCGGACGGCAAGTCGGACACGGAGCGTGATAGTGGATGATGCGGCTCCGTCTTCTCGCCGCCGGGCATCACGGCGCCGGGAACCTCCGCTCGTTGCGGTCGATCTTCGCGTCCAGCGCCGCCAGCGGATCAATGCCGAGCACCTCGCACAGTTGCAGCAGATAGGCGAGTACGTCGGCGACCTCGTCGGTGACCCGGTGGGCGGTCCCGGGGTCGTCCATGACGCGGGCCGACTCCTCGGGTGTCAGCCACTGGAAGATCTCGACCAGCTCGGACGCCTCGACGCTGAGCGCTGCGACGAGGTTCTTGGGGGTGTGGTACGGCCGCCAGTTCCGGGCGGCCGCGAACTCGGCCAGCCTGCGCTGCAGCTTCGCCACGTCGAGGTGTTCTGTCACGGGTCCAGGTGTACCACCGTGACCCCGCGCGCCCCGATGGCCCAGGAGGCGTCGCTCACCGCGCCGACGAGGCGGACGTGGCCGCGCTCGCACATCCGGGCCGCGAGCCGGAGCAGTTCGTCACGCTGGCGCGGGTCAAGGCTGCGGTCGAGGCCGTCGGCGAGCACGGTGAGCGTCTGCAGGGCGGCCGGCACCTCGCCGGCCGGGTCGACCTCGAGCACCCCCGGTCCGGTGAGCAGCACCAGCGCGAGGGCGACGTAGCGCAGTTCGCCGTCGCCGAGCCGCCCGAGGGCCGTGCCTGTGCCGTGGCCCCGGTCGAGCAGCGCGCGGACCCTTCCGTCCCCGAGGGGTTCGGCGCGTACGTCGACGACCGGTCCGGTGCATCCGGCCCGTACGGCGGCGACCAGCTGGGCGTGCCGCCGGCCGCACTCGGCGCGGGTGCGCCACAGCACGTCGGCGAGGTTGTCGCAGCCGCCGAGCAGGCGACCGGTGCCGGTGGGGACGGGGAAGCGCATGCGGCCGGGACGTGGGTCGCAGGCGAAGACGGAGCGCAGGGCGACGACCATCTGTTCGGCGGCGGCGAGGACGCGGCGCTGACCTCGGGTGCGGCCGGCCACCCGGAGCGGCAGCAGCGCGGTGCCGAGCCGGTCGTCGGGCAGGGACGCGCGGGTCATCGGCGACGGACCGCCCGTGTGCCAGGCGGCCTCGACGGAACGCCGGGCCGGGTCGCGCAGGGCCGTCTCCAGCAGGACGACGCCGTCGGCCGTCAACCGCTCTCCGACGAGGCGCAGTTGGGGCTCGGCCTGGACGGCCACGTCCAGTCGGACGGGTCCCTCGGGACCGTCGGCCGTGCAGCCGATCCGGAAGCCGCGGCGGCGCTGGCCGTCCGGCCGGGCGCCGTCGGGCACACACGCGGCCGCGTCCGGGAACGCCTCCCCCAGCGCGGCCCCGCCGCCCAGCCGCGCCAACGCCGCGTAGGCCCGCAGCGCGCTCGTCTTCCCACTGCCGCTGCGCCCGGCGAACAGCGTGAGCGGCCCCAGCGGAAAGTCGGCCCGCCGATGCCCGGCGAACGCGGACAGCCGCAACTCGGTGAGGTGGGGACGGCCGGGGAGCCGCGCGGCGGGCGCCTCGGAGGCCTCGGAGGCCGCGGAAGCCTCGGAGGCCGCGGAAGCCTCGGAAGCCGCGGAAGCCGCGGAAGCCTCGGAAGCCGCGGAGGCCGCGGAGGCCTCGGACGAGGGCGATGGACGCGCGGGCGTGGACGGCGAAGCCATGACCGGACCGTAGGCCTCCACAACGAGGCCGAACCGTTCCACCAGTCCACGGTTCCTACGAACGGGCGACAACGGGTGTTGCCGAACTCCCGGTCGACGGGGGTTCGGCAACCCGGCCGACGGGGGTTCGGCAACCCGGCCGACGGGGGTTCGGCAACCCGGCCGACCGGGGCTCTCCGCCCCGGCACGCAGGTCTCAGACCCCCGGGAGTCCCGCTCCCTCCATCAGGCCGCTGACCTCCGTGCCGGGTGGGGTCAGGAGGAACACGTTGCGGTCGACCCGGTGCATGCCGCTGGCCAGGCCGAAGACGACTCCGGTGCTGAAGTCGAGGACGCGTTTGGCGACCTCGGTCTCGGCGCCGGTCAGGTCGAGGAGGACCGGGATGCCGGCCATGAGCGTCTCGGCGACGTCGCGGGCGTCCGCGAAGACGTTCACGCGGAGGACGACGAAGCGACGGCGGGTCTCCGTCTCGGCCTCCGGAAGGGCTCGGTGGCCGACGGCGGACGGCCAGGCGTCCCGGCCCCGCAACGGCACGACCTGGGCGAGCCCTTCCCACTGCTCATCGGTGACGTCGTAGCGGTTCACCGGCTCCCCCCGAACTGACTCGCCTTCATTGCCTGCACCAGCCAATTCTTACGCCAAGTCACCCGTTCGGCCCAACAGCGACACGGTGCGCGACCGTCACAGAGGTCGCAGGGGGATGGCGTAGAGCCGCGCCTTACCGCCCTGACACCGGACTCTTCACCACCGGTGGCGGCCCGTTCACCGGCGCGACTGGCTGGTCAGGATCTACGCCGCGCGGCGCGGGGAACTGGGGCGGCGGGTGGCCGGACTGGTGCTGCTGCGGTTCGTCGGGGTCGCGGCCGTCGTATGGCTGCTGATCGACGCGTACTTCGTCGTGCGTGAGCCGGCGACCTGGGCGGACCGGTCCCCGCCGCCGTCCGGCCCGTCCGGCCCGTCCGGCCGCGGCGCCGCTCGTGCTGTCCCCGGCGCTGGTGAGCGCGGCGGTCGCGGTGGCGGGGTCGCCGCCGCTGCGCATGCCGGTGGTGTCGGCGGCCGTCGATCGGAACCGGACCGGGCCGGCCTTCGTCTCCCGGCTGGCGCTGCGGGTCACAACACCGGGGGGCGTGCGCTCGCGCCGCACTTCACCCTCGCCACCGGGCAGGACATGAATCCGTACTGGTCGGTCGCCGAGGGTCCCGCCACGCTCGCCGCCCACACGACGGCCCACTATGAACTACGGCCGCCCGCGGGGAGGTTCGGGGCTGCCCGGGCCGGGGTGCGGATCAGGTTGCGGGCCTTCACCGCCTCCCCGCAGACGCTGTCGAGCGTGGACGTGCGCGCGGTGCCGGAACCCCCGGAGGGACGGTGCGTCAGGCCGGGGTGCGGGTGAAGCGGAGCTTGGTGGTGACCGCGGTCAGGCCCTTGATCATGCCCAATTGGTTCCAGCCGAGGCCGAACTCGGAGCGGTCCACGGTGAATTCCGCGTCCAGCGTGAGCGCGTCGGCGTCCGCCTGCGTCAGGCGCGCGACGAGGGTCTGCGGTCGGCTGATGCCGCGCACGGTCAGCTGGCCGACGACCTGCACGGTGGAGTCCTGGCGGAGTTCGGCGCCGCGGACCACGAAGGTGATCTCGGGGTGGTTGTCGGTGTCGAAGAAGTCCTTGGACCTGAGGTGCGTGTCGCGCTTGGCGTTCTTGGTGTCGAGGAAGGCGGCGTCCAGGGTCAGGGTGCCGACGGCGGAACCGTCGGGGCCGACCTCGCCCTGGCCGGCGACCCCGGCGAAGGCGCCCTTCACGGTGACCAGGCCCCACATCGTCTTGTGCTGGAGGGCGACGGTGGAGGCGGTCGCATCGAGCTGCCACAGCCCGGTTTCCACGGCGACGGTCATGATCCTTCTCCTGCCGAAATAGTTCAACTAGATAGTTCAAATTTGGATGAGGTTGATGACGGGCAGACTAGCCAGTTATCCAAAACTGAACAACCCTTGTCATGCAAATTTGGACAACGGATACACTCGAAACCATGGCAGACCTCGATGAGCACCACGCCGACCTGCCCGGATGCCCCTCGGCGCAGAACGTCGGACTACTCCCGCCCGAACTGCGCGCGTGGATGCTCATGCTCGCGATGACCGGGGCGGTGGAGCAGCGGCTGGGCTCCGTCGTGAAGGAGAGGCTCGACGTCTCGCACGACGAGTTCCTGATCCTGTGCCTGCTGGCGGAGCAGCCCGCGGAGAGCCACAGCCTGCGCATGACCCGCATCGCCGAGCTCCTGGGCCGCCCCAAGACCCGCCTCACCTACCAGATCGCCTGCCTCCAGCACGCCGGCCTCGTCACCCGCAGGTCCGTGTGCGGCGACAAGCGCGGCGTCGAGGTGGCCCTCACCGACAAGGCCCGCCGCCTCCTGGAGGAGGCCTCCGGGCCCCTCGCCGAGACGGTCACCCAGGCGCTGGAGAGGTTCACGGGCCCGGCCCAACGAGAGGCGGTGTCGGCACTGCTGCCGGACCTGGACGGCTGCGCCGCTCCCACCCCGCCGACTCCGGAACGCTGAGGCTCGCAGGCGGCTGCGGAGGCGAGGGCAACCGGGTGGGTCAGGCGGCTGCCGTTGCCTCCGGGGGTGCGGTGGGGTTCGTCTCCGCCTCCGTCAGCAGGTGGGTCAGGGTTGCTCGGGCGCGGGCCACTCGGGAGCGGACCGTGCCGACGGGGCAGCCTCCGGCCTCGGCGGCCTCGGCGTACGGCATGCCGAGCAACTGGGTCATGACGAAGGCCTCGCGGCGGTCCTCGGGCAACGCGGCGAGCAGGTCGAGCAGTACCACCCCGTCGTCGAACCCCGGCAGCCCGCTCGGCTGGGCCCGCTCGACCGCCGCCTGCCAGTCCGGCACGTCGGCGGGGCGGGGCCGGGCAGCGGCGTACCGGTAGCTGTCGATCACCGCCCGGCGGGCGATGGAGAGCAGCCAGGAGCGGGCCGAGGAACGGCCCTCGAAGCGGTGCAGGCTGCCCAGTGCCCGCAGGAACGTGTCCTGGGCCAGGTCGTCCACCGCCTCCGGGTCGGCGCACAGATGCGCGACGTAGCGCAGCACGTCCCGATGCAGCGCCCGCACGAAGTGTTCGCCGGCGGCACGGTCGCCGCCCCGTGCGGCAAGGGCCCAGGCGGTTATCGAGGCATCCCGCGCGCTGACCTCGGCAGCTGGGCCCCTCCCAACCCGCCCTGTCGTCCCGACAACCCCTGTCGGCTCCACGCTTTCGGCGCTTTCCGGCTTTCCGGACTTCTCTCGGGCAGCGGGCAGGACGGTAGTCGTCACCGGATGTCCTTCTCGGGTCGTCCCGGACCCCGGCCGGTCGGCGTGAAGGGCGCGACGGTGCGTGGTCCGGTGAGTGGGAGGCGGCCGTACGACGTCGTGGTGGGCGTACGGCCGGGACCCGAGGCCGCACAGGGGCGGTCTCGGGGCGCGAGCTGTCGTCAGGCGACAGCGCCTCCCACCGGGGGACCCCGGGAGATGATCGAGTGGACGAGGAGAAGCAGCCGCGGGGCGCGCGCGGAGCGGCGTCGGCGGGCCGGCGGGCGGGGGCGGTGCGTCGGCTCGGGCAGCGCGAGCAGCAGTCGTAGCGGCGCGGCGAGCCGTCCGGCGACCGCCCGCAGGATGCGGAACGCGGCCCGCTCCCCGCACGCCAGCCACAGTCCGCACAGCAGCGCGGCCAGCAGGTGCGCGCCGAGCATGCCGAGGGAGGAGGAGCCCTCGCCCAGCCTGGCCATGACGCCCAAGGGGTCCATGAAGTCCAGGGAGTCCAGCGATCCCGGGGAGTGCAGGGGGGTCATGTGGCCCATTTGGCCCATCGGTTCCGTGTACGCCATGGGCCCCACGTCTGTCTGCCCCGGGTGGGACATGGCCCCCATGTGCGCCATGTGCGCCATGTCCAGGGAACCCGTCCGCACCGCGCCCGTGCCGGGCTGGGCCAGGGAGAAGCCCGTGTGCAGGGCCGTCTGGGCGGCGACCACGGCCGAGACGATCAGCGGCAGCCCGCGTTCCCGCCCGGCCAGGCCCCATCCCACCGCACCGGTCGCGCCGAGCCCGGCGGCCAGTGTCCACCAGGGGACGTGGACGCCGGACATCATGACGTGCCCCAGGGCGGCGAGCAGCACACAGACAGCCGCGAACACCGCGGCCCGTAGTGTGCGTGCGCCCCACCCTGTCGTCATCGCGCCTCATCCTCGCATCCGGGCGTCGATCCATGTCTGAGTACGGAATTCACGCCCGCTGTTCTCAGCGCGATGTCAGGCGTCCGCACATCGCTGAGCGCGCGGGCGTCGGGTTCGACTCGTCCTGCAACCACTTCGCGTCGAAGACGGCGCTGTGCCCGACCACGACCACCACCACGACCGGGACCACGGCCACAGCCACGACCACGACCACAGCCACGGCCACAGCCACGGCCACGACCACGGCCACAGCCACGACCACGGCCACAGCCACAGCCACAGCCACAGCCACGGCCACGGCTCGTTTCCCGACACGCCATTAGACTTAAATCGTTCGTTCTCTTGAATCGTTCGTGTTTAAGGAGGTAGATTCGGCGCCATGACTTCACCCCAGCCACCAACCACCGCCGAGGAGCTGCGTGGTGCCGGCCTGCGGGTGACGGCAGCCCGGGTCGCGCTGCTCGAGACCGTCCGGGCGGGTGACCACCTCGGTGTCGAGGCGGTCGCCGCCGGTGTGCGCGACCGTGTGGGCCACATCTCCCTGCAAGCCGTGTACGAGGCGCTGCACGCGCTCACCACGGCGGGACTCGTGCGCCGTATAGAACCGCCCGGCAGCCCTGCCCTGTTCGAGGGCCGGGTCGGGGACAACCATCACCACCTCGTGTGCCGTTCGTGCGGCTCCGTCGCCGACGTCGACTGCGCGGTCGGCCACGCGCCCTGCCTGACCGCCTCCGACGACCGCGGCTTCGCTATCGACGAGGCCGAGGTCATCTACTGGGGCCTGTGCCCCGACTGTTCCACCGCCCGCAGTTCCTGAGCACCGCGATCCATCCAGTGAGCACCGCGATCCACCCAGTTCGGAAGGATTTCCATGACTGAAAACCACGACGCGATCGTCACCGACTCGAAGCCGGAGGAGACGAGCGGCGGCTGCCCGGTCGCGCACGGGCGCGCCCCGCACCCGACTCAGGGCGGCGGCAACCGTCAGTGGTGGCCGGAGCGACTGAACCTGAAGATCCTCGCCAAGGACCCTGTCGTCGCGAACCCGCTCGGCGAGGAGTTCGACTACGCCGAGGCGTTCCAGGCCCTCGACCTGGCGGCCGTGAAACGGGACATCGCCGAGGTACTGACCACCTCGCAGGACTGGTGGCCCGCCGACTTCGGCAACTACGGCCCGCTGATGGTCCGTATGGCCTGGCACAGCGCCGGTACCTACCGCATCAGCGACGGCCGCGGCGGTGGCGGCCGCGGACAGCAGCGCTTCGCGCCGCTGAACAGCTGGCCGGACAACGGCAACCTGGACAAGGCCCGCCGTCTGCTGTGGCCCGTCAAGAAGAAGTACGGCCAGTCCATCTCCTGGGCCGACCTCATGATCCTCACGGGCAACGTCGCCCTGGAGACGATGGGCTTCGAGACCTTCGGCTTCGGCGGCGGCCGCGCCGACGTCTGGGAGGCCGACGAGGACGTGTACTGGGGTCCCGAGACCACCTGGCTCGACGACCAGCGCTACACCGGCGACCGTGAGCTGGAGAACCCGCTCGGCGCCGTCCAGATGGGCCTCATCTACGTCAACCCCGAGGGCCCCAACGGAAACCCGGACCCGCTGGCCGCGGCCCGCGACATCCGCGAGACGTTCCGCCGCATGGCGATGAACGACGAGGAGACCGTCGCCCTGATCGCCGGTGGTCACACCTTCGGCAAGACCCACGGCGCCGGCCCGGCCGACGCGGTCGGCAACGACCCCGAGGCCGCCTCCATGGAGGAGCAGGGCCTGGGCTGGAAGTCCACCTACGGCACCGGCAAGGGCGGCGACGCCATCACCTCCGGTCTCGAGGTCACCTGGACCACCAAGCCCACCCAGTGGAGCAACGACTTCTTCGACATCCTCTTCGGCTACGAGTGGGAGCTCACGCAGAGCCCCGCCGGCGCCAACCAGTGGGTGGCCAAGGACGCCCAGGCGATCATCCCCGACGCCCACGACCCGTCGAAGAAGCGTCTGCCCACGATGCTCACCACCGACCTCTCGCTGCGCTTCGACCCGATCTACGGTGAGATCTCGAAGCGCTTCCACGAGAACCCGGACCAGTTCGCGGACGCCTTCGCCCGCGCCTGGTACAAGCTGACCCACCGTGACCTGGGCCCGAAGTCGCTGTACCTCGGCCCGGAGGTCCCGGCGGAGACGCTGCTGTGGCAGGACCCGCTGCCGGAGGCCACGGGCGAGGTCATCGGCGCCGGTGACATCGCGGCCCTGAAGGCCAAGCTCCTCGAGTCGGGCCTCACGGTCTCGCAGCTCGTGTCCACCGCGTGGGCATCAGCCTCGACGTTCCGCGGCAGCGACAAGCGCGGCGGTGCCAACGGCGCCCGCATCCGCCTGCAGCCGCAGCGCGACTGGGAGGTCAACAACCCGGACGAGCTCACCCACATCCTGCGCGTCCTCGAGGGCGTCCAGGCCGACTTCAACTCCGGTGCCGCCAAGAAGGTCTCCCTGGCCGACCTGATCGTCCTCGGCGGTGCCGCCGCGGTCGAGAAGGCCGCCAAGGACGCCGGCTTCGACGTGGAGGTCCCCTTCACGCCGGGCCGTGTGGACGCGACCGACGAGCACACCGACGTGGAGTCCTTCGCCGCGCTGGAGCCGACCTCGGACGGCTTCCGCAACTACGTCGGCAAGGGCAACCGCCTGCCGGCCGAGTACCTGCTGCTCGACCGCGCCAACCTGCTCACCCTCAGCGCCCCCGAGCTGACCGTCCTCGTCGGCGGCCTGCGCGTCCTCGGCGCCAACCAGGGCGGCTCGTCGCACGGAGTCTTCACCGACACCCCGGGCAAGCTGACCAACGACTTCTTCGTCAACCTGCTCGACCTGGGCACGACGTGGAAGTCCACCTCGGCGGACCAGACGACCTTCGAGGGCCGCGACGCCTCGGGCCAGGTCAAGTGGACCGGCACCCGCGCGGACCTCGTCTTCGGCTCCAACTCCGAGCTGCGCGCCCTCGCGGAGGTCTACGCGAGCGACGACGCGAAGGAGAAGTTCGTGAAGGACTTCGTCGCCGCCTGGGTCAAGGTCTCCAACCTGGACCGCTTCGACCTGGTCTGATCCAGGTCGGCTGATTGCGTCGACGCCCCGGCCGTCCGGCTTCCACCGGACGACCGGGGCGTTGTGCTGCGGATCTCCCGGCCGGGTCGGATCGTCACACGGCAGGTGGCGTCGCCGCGTCCCGTCGCGGTGGTGATCGGGTCGAGCTTCAACTGGAAGGCGTAGTGCCGGACGTAGCGGTCGGGGTGGTTGTACGACTGGAAGGACGACCAATTCGAATCGGCGAGCCGGCGAATCGAAGTGGCGTACGTACCGGTCCTGGTAGTTGAACGACCGGAGCCGGTTGACCGCCGTGCTGGGCCGGCGGGCCAGGACGCGGCTCTCCTCGGCGGCCGTCAGGTTGAGGATCGCGCCGTGGCGCTCGGTGGTCCCGCCCATGGCGTAGACGCCCGACGCCGGGAGCCGGTAGCCGGTAGCCGGTACTCGGCCGAGCTGGACGGATCGGTCGTCAGGACCGGCATGTAGCCCCTTCCCGGCGGCGTACCGGTCCAGGCGGAATTTCATCCACATCGGCCCCTCCACCTGCGAGCCGGTGAGGCCGATGCCGTCTGGCCGTCGTCGGAGGCCCGGACGTGGTGGTACGCGCCGACTCCCGGCGGCTCCTCGACGATCTGCGTGTCGATGATGCCCTGGGGCCGGGGCGGTCGAGGTAGGGCTGCGGGGTGGTGACGGCGCGGAAGTCGGTGGTGCGGGCGTAGTCGATGCGGTGCTTCAGTACGCCGTTCAGGGGCGCGTTCGTCGCCCGGTGCAGGACGTGGTCGGGCCGCCGACCCGAGCCGGCTGATGACCCACTTCATCGGGGAGGGGGGCCACACCCTCGCCGTCATCGTCGGCCTCGCCGACGGTGCCGCCGCCCTGTCCGAGACCAAGCCCCAGCACGGCACGAACACGCTGCGCATCATCGCCGACAGCGGCCGCGACGCCCTCGGCGAGCTGCGCCGGCTGCTCGCCGTCATCGGGGCCGAGGCCGAGGACACCCCGCGCGGCGACGCCCCGCTCGCCCCGCAGCCGGGACTCGCCGACCTCGACTCCCTGCTGGAACGGTTCCGGGCGGCCGGCCCGACCGCCACCCTGGACACCCAGGGCGACCTGACCGGGCTCTCCCGGGGCCTCCAACTCGCCGTCTACCGCATCGTGCAGGAAGCCCTCACCAACACCCTCAAGCACGCGGCTCTCGACACCACCGTCACCATCACCCTCACCACTGACGCCGAGGCCGTACGCGTCACTGTCGACGACACCGGTCCGCCCCGCGGCACGCGTGCCCGCGGCACCGGCAAGGGTCTCGTCGGCATGCGCGAACGCGCCGCCCTCTACCAGGGCGAGGTCACCTCCGGCCCCAACCCGCGCGGCGGCTGGAGCGTCCGCGCACGTCTCGTCCCCGTCCCCACCACGCACCCGGAGAACCCGGCATGACCACCGTCCTCATCGTCGACGACCAGGCTTTGCAACGCCTCGGCTTCCGCATGCTGCTGGAGGCCCAGCCCGACATGACCTTCGCCGGGGAGGCCACCAACGGCAGCGAAGCGGTCCGTATGGCCGCCGATCTGCGCCCGGACGTGGTCCTGATGGACGTACGGATGCCCGGCAGCCTTCGGCCCCTCCGGACAGGGACTCACCAGCACGGTCCTGCACGACGTCGACGGCCCGGTCGGCCACGCCCAGCAGATCCTCACGGTCCGCCCGCTGCCGGGCGCGTGAGGACGGCGCTCACCTCGAGCGGCGAGCACGGGCGGAGCAGCGGTTCACTGGACGCTGAGCATGCCTTC
The DNA here is from genome assembly GCF_000720255.1 of Streptomyces griseus subsp. griseus. Taxonomy (GTDB): domain Bacteria; phylum Actinomycetota; class Actinomycetes; order Streptomycetales; family Streptomycetaceae; genus Streptomyces; species Streptomyces griseus_I. The sequence goes on from NZ_JOJE01000005.1 coordinate 422,812, forward strand.
GCGCAGGCGGGTCAGAAGGCGTGTGATCAGGCGGGACACGTGCATCTGGGAGACACCGAGGCGTTCGCCGATCTGGGCCTGGGTGAGTTCCTCGACGAACCGCCAATGAATGATCTTGCGGTCCCGTTCGTCGAGCTCGGCGAGCAGCGGTGCGAGGGCATGGAAATCCTCGACCAGGCCGAGGGCCGCGTCCTCGTCACCGATGAAGTCCTGCAGCACGGCCTCGCCGTCCTCGCTGCCACCTATGGCGGCGTCCAGCGAGGCGGACGTGTAGCCGTTGGAGGCGAGCCTGGCCTCGACGACCTCGTCCTCGGGCAGGCTCATCAGCTCGGCGAGTTCCCTGGTGGTCGGTGTCCGGCCCAGTCGGCTGCGCAGTTCCTCGGTGGCGCGGGCCAGTTGGACCCGGGCCTCCTGCAGCCGCCGGGGCACGTGCACGGCCCAGGACGTGTCACGGAAGAACCGCTTGATCTCACCCACGATGTAGGGGACGGCGAAGGAGGTGAACTCCACCTCGCGGGACAACTCGAAGCGGTCGATCGCCTTGATGAGGCCGATCATGCCGACCTGGACGATGTCCTCCATCTCCTCCGGCCCACGGCTGCGGAACCGGCCGGCCGCGTAGCGCACCAGGGACATGTTCATCTCGATCAGCGTGTTCCGGGCACTCTGGTACTCGCGCGTGCCCTCCTCCAGCACCGCCAGCTGATCGAAGAACAGCTTCGACAACTCCCGCGCGTCCTTGGGAGCGACCCGGGAGGGCTCAGCGATCTCCGGTACGTCCACCGTCTGCCCAGCAGTCTGCATCGTCGCCGTCGCCATGACGCGTCCCTCCCCATTGATCAGCCTGGTCCCGGTCGGTTCGCACCGACGTCCGCCCGCCTACCCCGAGCCGAGGCACGCATGCCTGGGCTTCCGAAGTCTTCTTGGCGGCATCGGAGCGTGCGGCCGTCACCGGGGTGCGGCTTCGACGCCGGGAGTGAGGCGGTGGGTGCCGGGCATCTGCTTTCTCGGGCTCGTCCGGCGGCCCGCAACGATCTGTCCTCTTGGTTCAACGGGAGATACGGCGTGATCCTCGACGGCGAACCCGCGCCCGCTGCTCGTGGTGTAGCACCCGACACGGATGCCCGCAAGCAACTCCTGCGCCGCCGCCTCGAGCGGCTGATAGGCGTGGCAGCCACCGAAGGCAATGAACTCGCGCCCCTGCGCAACGGCGACGAGATCTTCCCCGCGATGCTCGGCGTGATCCGTTCCGCCCAGCACACCATCGACATGATGACGTTCGTCTACTGGCGCGGTCAGATCGCCCGCGACTTCGCCGCCGCTCTCGCCGACCGGGCCCGCGCGGGGGTGCGGGTACGGCTGCTGCTCGACGGATTCGGCGCCAAGCGGATCGAACAGCGACTGCTGGACCTCATGGACGTCGCAGGTGTGCAAGTGGCCTGGTTCCGCAAGCCTGTCTGGCTGTCGCCGCTCAAACAGAACCACCGCTGCCACCGCAAGGCTCTCATCGTCGACGAGCACATCGCGTTCACCGGCGGCGTCGGCATCGCGGAGGAATGGTGCGGCAACGCCCGGAACCCCGGCGAGTGGCGAGACACCCACGTCCAGGTGCGAGGCCCGGCCGTGGACGGCATCGCCGCCGCGTTCGCGCAGAACTGGGCCGAGTGCCACGACGAACTCTTCGACCACCGCGACCGCTTCACCGAGCACCACCAGACCGGCTCGTCCATTGTTCAGGTGGTGCGGGGCTCCGCCAGCATCGGCTGGCAGGACATGCAGACCCTCGTCCGGGTCATGCTCACCTCCGCCGAGAAGCGCTTCCGCCTCGCCACCGCCTACTTCGCACCCGACGCCTACTTCGTCGACCTGCTGTGCCGGACCGCCCGCCGCGGCGTGCGGGTCGAGATCCTGCTCCCGGGCCCCCATACCGACCAACGTGCCTGCCGGCTCGCCGGCCAGCAGCACTACACACGGCTGCTCGAAGCAGGGGTCCACATCCGGCAGTACCAGCCGACGATGATGCACGCCAAGATCATCACAGTGGACTCGGTCGCCGCCCTCATCGGATCCAGCAACTTCAACCGCAGATCCATGGACCACGACGAAGAGGTCATGCTCGCCGTCCTCGACGAGACGTTCACCGCCGCGCTCGACCGCGACTACGACGCGGACCTGGAACACAGCGTCGAGATCGGCCTAGGCCGGTGGAGACGCCGAGCGCTGCTCCAGCGCACCAAGGAAGCGGCGGTGACCCCGTTCCGGCGCTTCCTGTGAGCGCACGTCCGTCCCTGTCGGCGAGCCGCAGGCACTGCTCTGGCTCCAGCGCGGCCTCGTCGCCGCAAGTCGTCCGCCGCGAAGGAGCGGTGCATTGTCCCGGCGACCCGCAGAAACGGCTCGGACGGCGGCCGGCACGCCGATTCCCATGCCGTACGGCATGACAGTGGGGTCGAACGGGAGATCACCGACCCGCCAGACACGCCCTAAACCCTGTGCTCCACCGCTTCCTGAGCCATCTCCACGAACCGCCCCACCTTCGGATGCCCCCCGTGCTCCGGGTACACCAATTGCAATGGCACCATCGGGGCGTCCGGGATCTCCAAGAACGAGACAAACGTATGAATATGCTGGCGGCCCACGAACTCCGGTACGACCCCGAGCCCCTTGTTCGCCGCCACCGCCTCCAGCCATTCATCGAAGTTGCGGCACACCACCGCCACATCAGGCCGTCGGCCCGCCGGCCAGTCGTCCAGATTCGTCGTCCCGCTCACCTCGTTCAGGACCAGATGGTGGTCGGCGATCTCCTGCCAACTCATCTCCTCCCGCCCGGCAAGCTCCGAACGCGTCGATACGGCCACGATCCTGCGCTCGTGTAACAACGTCGTCGACTGCATGCCCGGCGGCGCCGCTACGCGCCCGCGCAGCACCGCGACGTCGGCATACCCCCGGTCCACACCGCCGAGCTTCGCGTCATGGCGTTGCACGCTGACCGACAGGCCCGTCTCCGCCTCGAAGCGCGCGATCGCCACCTGAGGCCAAGGGGACGGGAAACCCCATGCGAAGCCCACCCGGAACGCCTCGTCCTCCTCTTCGGGCCACAGCACCGCCTCCAACCTCGGCATGAGGACGCTCAACTGTTCGTAGAGCGCCTCACCGTCCGAGGTGAGCGTCACCTGTCGCGTCGTTCGTTCGAGCAGGCGTCTGCCCAGCCCGTCTTCCAGACGTCGCATGGTGCGACTCAGCGTCGGCTGGGACACGTCCATTCGCTTTGCCGCACGGGTGAAGTGCCTTTCCTCTGCCACCGCCAGGAACCCGCGCAGATGGTGCAGCTCGATACCCATATCCGACACCATATGAGCAGGCGTCAAAGAACCGGCCCCACTCGGAAGGCGCGGCGGACTTCCTTCGGACCTTGTTCACTTCCCTTCAACCATCCCCACACGACCGGCAGTTGACTGCCTTCGGCGACACTCATGACATGAATCCCGACAGGGTCTCCCTCACCCCCTGACGTTGCTCAGATCACAGTCAAACCGCCACCTCGACCCGGACAGGACCCGGACATCGAGTCCGGGCCCCCCGACGTACGCGTATCGCGTTTCGGGCTCAGCCCTGGTACTCCTCCTGCGTGACATGCTCCTTCCACTGCGTCGGGCCGTCGGTGACAGCGATGTGCGTCATGAAGGTCCCCGGACCGGCACCGTGCCAGTGCTCCTCGCCCGGGTGGCAGACGACTGTGTCCCCGGCCCGGATCTCCTGCACCTCGCCGCTGCGGAAGCCCAGGAGCCCCACGCCCTCGGTGACGTGCAGGACCTGGCCGGCCGGGTGGCGGTGCCAGGCACTGCGCGAACCGGGAGTGAAGAGGACGTTGCGCACTTCGGTGTTGGCGGTCGCGCCGATGCGCGGCCACAGCCAGACATCGCCGTGGAACCGGTCCTCGGGCCCCTGGATCGCGTCGCCCGGGTGACGGATGACATCCATGATGTGTACTCCTCAGTTCGTGTTCGGTGTCATGTGAGAGCTCCGATGAGCCCCATTGGTGTGTTCGTTGCTGCCGGGGAGGCGAGAGCCGGTCCTACGACGTCACGGTCTTCGCGCCCTCCCCCGCCCTCCCGGCGATCAGCATCAGCGCCGCGGCGGCGACCGACACGGCCGCGAGCAGCGCGTTCGTCGTGCTGAACGCCTCCGGCGCCGTGCCGGTGCCTTCGGCCAAGGCGAGGTAGACCGTGCCGAAGACCGCCACGCCCATCGTTCCGCCGACCTGGAGCGTCGTGTTGAACAAGCCACTTACGTCGGGCGCGTACTCCGCCTCGACAGACTCCGTCAGATGCGCCAGCGTCCCGCTGAACGCCGCGCCGTAGCCGATGCCACCGATCCCCAGGAGCACCACCAGCCACGCCGCGGTCTGCAAGCCTGCCGCCACCCCGGCGAAGGCCACCGCCATCAGCAGGGCGCCCACCGGGGCCGCCAGGCGGCGCGTGCGCGCGCCCGCCCGCCCCAGGATCGGGCCCACCAGGGCGAACGTAGCCACCCACGCGATGGGCAAGAGCCCTGCGTACACCGCGCTTTTGCCCAGGCCCTGCTGGAGGTAGAGCGCGAGGACGAAGAGGAGGGCGAAATAGCCCGCGCGGGTGGCCGCCTGAGACACCAGCGCCAGGGCCACGTGGCGGCGAGCGAGCAGCGCCACGTTCATCAGCGGCTCGCCTCCGCGCCGCGCGATGTCCCGCTCGACCTTCGCGAACAGCGCGAACGTCGGCAGCGAAACGGCGAGCGACGCCCAGGCCCACCACGGCCAGCCCGCGTCCTGCCCCAGCACCAGTGGCGCAACGAGCAGGAACAAGGCCGTGGACAGCAGGCCCACGCCCCTCAGGTCCAGCTTCTTGCCGCCGAGATCCTCGTCGGCCGGCAGGAACACGTACGACGCGATGAGCAGGGCGATCCCGATCGGCACATTGACGAGGAAGATCGGACGCCATCCTGTCCCCAGGATGTCCGCCGAGACCAGGACCCCACCGAGTGCCTGCCCGATGACTGAACTCGCGCCCAGGACAGCGGTGTACGCGCCGAGTGCGCGGCGTCGCGCCGCCCCCTCGAAGTTGACCTGAATGCCCGTCAGGACCTGTGAGACCATCAGCGCCGCGCCCCCGCCCTGGATCACCCGCGCCGCCACCAGCGTGACGCCGTTCGGCGCGAGGCCGCAGGCCAGCGAGGAGAGGGTGAACACCGTGAGGCCCGCGATGTACGTTCGGCGCCGGCCGCGGATCTCACCGAGACGGGCTCCGGTGATCAGCAGCATCGCGTACGCGAGGGTGTACCCGGAGACAATGAGCTCCAGCTCGCCGCTCGAGGCGTGCAGGCGGTCTCGGATCGAGGGGATCGCCACGTTCACCACGGCGATGTCCACGTTCCCGAGGAACATGCCGCCGAGCAGGGAAGCGAGCACCCAGCCCGCACGCCGCCCGGGCTGTCGGGGGCCTTGTGACCCCGTGGTGGTCGCCTTCGACCGATTCTCCAAAGTGATCTTCACGGATTTCTTCTTCGCCTGGGGCTGGTAGGTACTGTCGCGACGCGGTCCGGCGGCGCCCGACCGAGCGTGCTCTACACCGCATCCCTCTGCACCAGCTGGAACTGGATGCCCCGGGAAGTGGTGGGCTGTGTCCACGCGTTGAGGTTCGGGCCGACCGGAACCGGCTCGCTCGTGGTCAGGTCGACGCCCAGCCCCTGAATCGCCCGCATGATCGAGGGCACGTCATCGACCTCGACGCCGATGTGCTCCATGCGGGCCTGATTGCCCTCACCCAGACGGCGCTCGCGTGCCTCGGGCGTGGTGGGCTCGATGAGCTCGATGCGGCCGTCGCCACAGTGGTAGAACGCGATCTTCACGTTCCGCTCCGGGACCTCCTGGGCACGCTCGAGGACCATCCCCAGGCTCTCCAGGAACGCCCGCGCCTCGGCGAGGTCGTCGACCACCACTCCGATGTGATCGATGCGCTTGAACATCTTCATTCCTCCTTCGAACAATCGATTTCGCGTACTAAGCACCGCTGACCAGCGGGTGGGGGGAGAGCGGTGGGGACGCGGCTGCGCCCTCCGTGTCGCTCCGGCCGACCACGACCCCTTCCCGGGAGAACTTGTTGTGCAGGGAAGCCTGTTGGGGCAGGTTCGACATGTTCAGAAGGAGAAGGTCCCCCTCCGTGCCCCGGTTCTCGAAGTGGTGCGCCCACCAGGCTGGGATCAACAGCACGTCGCCGCCGCTCAGTTCGACGGTCTCCTCCGTCTCGTCCAGGACGAGTACCCCCGACCCGGACCGCACGAAGTACAGGTGCCACCAGGAATGGGCGTGCGGGGTCGTGCGCTCGCCGGGGCGTACCGACTGGAACGTCATCGACGTGCCCGGCACGATCTCGTGGCCGCCGTCGGGTCCGGCCAGCGTCAGCGTGCCGTACTCCGAGTGCTCGGCCGCCTCCAGCTCCCCGGCCAGGGTCTCCCAGGGCCAGATCACGGGCGCCGGGGTCTCCTGGATGTGGCGCTTGCGGAACTCAAGGTACGGAAACTGACGTCCGGTCTGTACCGGCATGCTCTGCCTCCCGGGCGGAGTCGTAGGTGTGGGTGAGGGTGCTCGCACCCGCCGTCCGGGGGCGGCGGTGCGCGTCCGTGACCATGTCGCGGACCGCGGCGTCGGCGTCGCGGATGAACTGCGAGGCGATGCCGTGCCGGGGCAGCGCATGGGTGTAGAACCTGGGGCCCTCGACGAGATAGCCCACGGCCCAGGCGCCGCGCAGCGGCGTGCCCTGCGCCGTGAACGGACGGCCCCGCTCGTCGATGTCGAGCCCGCCGGGCGCGAAGTCGCCGTTGCGGTACGGGCGGACGAGCCCGCGCGCGAGCAGTGCGGAGGTCAGCGGCGAGCGGTCGCGCTCGGGGTGGAACGCGTCGAGCCGGGCGACGACCAGCGCGTCGGCGTGCCGGGCCTCGGTACCGCCCGGATAGTCGGTGCGCACCGTGTACCGGCCCTGCTCCCGATCCCGTACGAGCCGTCCGCCGGGGCCGCCGGCCAGGTCGACCACCCCGGCCCGCAGCAGGGCGAGCAGCTGGTGGTTGCGGTGGCGGGGCGGCCCGAAGGAGACCCGGTTCATCACCGGGACGTACACCGTGTTGAAGACGCGGTGCGACGCAGGTGTCAGGCCGCCGAACTCGACCGCTTCACGCAGTGCGGCCCGGGTGTCTCGGATGACGTCGGTGGCGGCCTTCACCGGGCTGGTCAGATTGCCGCGTTCGGCGTGCGCCAAGTCGTTGGAGACATGGTCGGTGAAGAAGCGCCGGAAGGCGGCCTGATCGGCGAACTCCTCTCCGGCCAGCGGGTCGAGGAGCTTCCCGACGATCCGCCGCTCGTCCTCTGACGGCTCGTACCCCTCGGGCGGCACGGGCCGGCCCTGCTGCGCTTCGCGGTACGCGTAGCCCATCTCCTTCACCAGCAGCGGCAGGACGTCCTCAACGAAGTCGAGCCTGCCGTCCGGGCGGACGCGGCGCAGTGCGCGCACCGCCTCCGGGGTGAAGAAGCGGGCCGGGTGACCGCCTGTGACGCCCTTCTGGTTGACGCCGCGCGCGCTGAACGGCAGGCACTGCCGGGAGAACAACAGGATGCGCGGCTCGCGCCCGGAGGGGCGGTACTCGGTGTCGGGGCCGGCGCCGTGGAAGGTGCCGCCGCGCCCGGCGGTGAGTTCGGAGATCACGTCGTGGGCCGTCAGGCCGAACCCCTGCACCGCGACAGTGGATCCGGGCGCGATGCGCTGGAGCAGGTCGACCGGGTAGGGCGTGGAGAAGTACGCCAGGTGCGGATTGCGGTCCGCGTACTCACGGGCGAACTCCCCATGGGCCCGGTCCTCCTCGGTGGGGACGCGCTCGCAGTGACCGGTGGTCAGGAACAGGTAGTCGACGGTGACGGTGAAGCCGCGGGCGAGGCGCACGGCATAACGGTCGCTGCCGACGGGTTCGACGTCCACGGCGCGGTCGCGGTGCTGGACGACCCGTACGGTGTCGGGCAGCGAGCGGAGTGTGCGGTCGAAGACCCAGCTCAGGTAGGAGCCGAGCAACCGCCTGGGCAGATAGGCGTGTTCGCCGACCGGTGCTCCGCTGTCGTCGCCGGTCGGGTGGTACGTGGTGTCGAAGGCGCGGTAGCCGACGGAGGCCGCCCATTCGGTGAACGACGGTCCGCTCCCCTCGGCGAACATCGACACCTGGCTGGCGACGGTGTTGGTGAGCAGATGTGCGGGCTGGCGCGCGGGGTGCGCGCCCTGGCCGCCCTCGCCCGGGTCGATCAGGTGGACGTCCAGCGTGTGTCCGTCGGGCAGCTCACCGGCCAGTTCGCCGATCTTCTGCAGCACGCTCAGGCCGCGCGGTCCCACGCCCACGACCGCGACGCGCAGCGCGGTCATCGCGCGGCCCCGCCGGTCCTGGCGGCGGCCGACAGACCGTCGACCGCGGGCTCGTGCAGGCATGCCCAGTCGGGTGCGCCGGGCATGGGCGGGAAACGCAGGGCCACTTGAGGGTCGTGGCCGGGAATGACGTGGTCGTCCCCGTCTGCCAGCGCCTCGATGGTGTCGTACCCCTCCAGCATCGGAGTGAGACCCTCCAGAATCGGGAACGGGCTGCGCAGGCGGATGTTGGCCCACAGGTGGGCGGCGTCACCGGCGAGCACCACCCAGCCGCGCGCGGTGGGCACCCGCACCACCTGCGAGCCCGGGGTGTGGCCGGGCACCGGGTGCACGGTGACGCCGGGAATGATCTCCGCCGCGCCCCGGTGCAGCACCAGCTGGTCCTCGAAGAGGGCTTGGACCGCGGTCTTCACGTTGACCGGCTCGAACGGCCTGCGCACCACGTGGTGGCGCATCGAGGGCCCGGTGCAGAACCTCAGCTCCTCCTCCTGGAGGTGGATCCGGGCGTGCGGGAATCGATCGAGGTTGCCCGCGTGGTCGTAGTGCAGGTGCGTGACGACCAGGTCGCGCACGTCCTCGGCGGCTACGCCGAGGTCGCTCAGCGCCTCCACCGGGTCGCGGAACAGGGTGCGCCCGCGTCGTCGTGCCATGTCCTCGGGGAATCCGGTGTCGACGAGCAGAAAGTGCCGGTCGTCGCGGACCACCCAGAGGTAGTAGTCGTTGGGCATCTCGGAGCCCGGGGTGAACTGGCCTTCGTCCAGGAGGAAGTTGTCGCGCGCGGGGCGCCCGAGGTGGGTGCCGAAGCGCAGCGCGAGTACCTCGTACTGCGGGGTGTCCCCGGCCACGGCGCTCACGCCCCCACCAGGTCGAGCCGGCGGCCCTGGGCCGGGACCGTCGCGGTCTCCTCCTCGAAGGGGAACCTCTGATCGCCGAAGGCGGGCACCAGCTGGTCGAACCAGGTGACCTCGGGGTCGAACCTGGCGTAGAACGGCTGGCGCACCAGGTGGCCGCGCCGGGCCTGCAGGAGTTGCAGGGCGAAGACCTTCTCGCCCCTGATCGTGGGCGTGCCGTCGACCATGACCTTGCCGGGGAAGGCGCTCATCGACGGGCCGCGCACGGTCCGTGCCAGGCCGGAGACGCTCGCGTAGGCGGCGCGGAAGATGTCGTACGCCTCGGTCAGCGGCAGCTCGAAGTACGCGCGGGCGCCGGTGTCGCGCTCGACGAACATGTAGTAGGGGATGGCCCCCAGGCGTACGCCCTCGGTCCACAGCTCGTGCCAGGCGGCCGGGTCGTCGTTGATGTGGCGCAGCACGGGTGACTGCATGCGCACCACAGCGCCGGTGCCGTTGATGCGGCGCAGGGCGTCGTGGGCGACGGCGGGGCGCAACTCGGCCGGGTGGTTGTAGTGCCCCATCAGGGCGAGGTGCTTGCCCGCGCCGACGACCCGCTCGAACAGGCGCAGCAGGTCGTCGGCGTCGACGTCGCTGACGAAGCGCTGCGGCCAGTAGCCGACTGCCTTGGTCCCGATCCTGATGTTCCGCACGTGCGCCAAGTCGGGGGCCAGGAGCGGTTCGAGGTAGCGCTCGAGGGTGGCGGTGCGCATGATCAGGGGGTCGCCGCCGGTGATCAACACGTCGGTGACCTCGGGGTGGCGGCGCAGGTAGGCGCACAGTCCCTCGGCGTCCTTGGCGGCGAAGCGCAGGTCCTCCTCGCCGACGAACTGGGGCCAGCGGAAGCAGAACGTGCAGTAGGCGTGGCAGGTCTGACCGGCGCTGGGGAAGAAGAGGACGGTCTCCCGGTACTTGTGCTGGATGCCGGGCACCACCTCACCGTCCAGCTGCGGCACGTTGTCCGTGAGCTGACCGGCGGGGTGCGGGTTCATCCGGGTCCGGGCCGCGTGGATCTCCTTGGCGAGCCGCTGCTTGTCGCCGGAACGCACCAGATCGCGCAGGGTCGCGTAGTCGTCCGGGTCGAGCATCGACTCGTGCGGGAAGTTGAGGCGGTAGATGGGGTCGTCGGGTATCCGGTCCCAGTCGATGAGTTCGTCGAGCACGTACTGGTTGGTGCGGAACGGCAGGACGTGGGACACGACCTCCACGGCCTCGCGCAGCTCGGGCGGAATGCGCTCCCACTGGGGCGCGCGCTTGATGGAGGAGCGGTTGTAGGGCTTGTACTTCGCTTGGCTTCCGGCGTGGCTGGACATTTCCATGGCGAATCTCCGTCATAGGGCTGGAAGAGGCTGGGAGGGCATTGCGGGGAACGGCGGCGCCAAGGGCGGATGCGGGGGCTCCCGCGCTTCTCTGCTTCCCCGCACCCGCCTGGTCTGGGGGTTTCCAGACATATGGCGCCGTTCGTTCGCCGCACCGGAAACGTAGCCCGGGAGAATCGGACGGGGGAAATAGCTTCCGGCGCACATTGATTCGCGTATCGCATGAATCTCTTCAATGAAGGCGGCGCATCAATCGCTTGTAGCGTGCATCAATGGCTTGGTCGAGGCTTTGGAACGGTGCTTAGGATCGGGCACCGTCCGGTAGCCGGGTGACGGTACCGGCCGCGTCTCATGTCACGGCACCCGCGCGACACGGCGCGGAACAGAAAGCGGGGGATCGTCCGTTGAACGGTCGGCTCAAGGTCGGCATCGTGGGAATGGGCCCGCGCGGACTCAGTGTCCTGGAACGCCTGTGCGCCAACGCGGCGGCGGACCCCGCCCGCGGCGCGGTGACCGTCCACGTCGTCGATCCCTCACCGGCGGGTGCTGGCCGCGTGTGGCGCACGGACCAGTCCGCGTCCCTGCTGATGAACACGGTGGCGGAGCAGATCACGGTCTTCACCGACGCCGGGGTCAGCTGTGCGGGCCCGGTGGTACCCGGACCCGATCTGTACGCGTGGGCGGCGTCGCTCGCCGCGGACCCCGGCGACCATCCGCCGGGCGTCCTCTCACAGGCGCGGGAGCTGCGACCCGACTCGTACCCCTCGCGCGCGCTGTACGGCCACTATCTGCGCTGGGCCTTCCAACGGGTCGTGCGCACCGCGCCCGCCCGACTGACGGTCCGCGTGCACCGTGACACCGCCACCGCCCTGGACGCCGGGCCCGGCCACGACGTGCTGCGGCTGGCGAGCGGTACTCGCTTACGGCTGGACGCGGTGGTCCTGGCGCAGGGGCACGTGCCCGGAGCCCGGGCGCGCCAGGGCCCCGGGCCGCGGCATGTCCCGCCCGGCAACCCCGCCGACGCCGGTCTCGGCGCGATCACCCCGGGCGAACCGGTGGCGTTGCGCGGCCTCGGGCTGGCGTTCTTCGACTACCTGGCCCTGTTCACGCGCGGGCGCGGCGGTCGCTTCGAGGAGCGGCCGGACGGCCTGCTCACCTACCGGCCCTCCGGTCGCGAGCCACGCCTGTACGCGGGGTCCCGGCGCGGGCTGCCGTACCAGGCGCGCGGCGAGAACCAGAAGGGCCCGGGCGAGCGCCACCGGCCCGTGCTCCTCACGCCGCGCACCATCGACACGCTGCGGGCCCGCGCCGCCGACGGGGGCGTCCGCTTCCGCAGGGACATCTGGCCGCTGATCGCCCGTGAGGTCGAACTCGTCTACTACAGGGCCCTGTTACGGCGTCGCGGCGCCACGGAGGAGTCCTTCGCCGCGTTCCTCCACCGCTATCTGGCGGCGCCTGCCGGAGGAGCGGCCCAGCAGCGACTGCTGGGCATGCACGGCATCACGGCCGGGGACCGCTGGGACTGGGACTCGCTCACCACCCCGTACCCCGACGAAGCCCTGCGCGGGCGAGCCGAGTTCACCGCATGGCTGACCTCGCACCTGGAACGCGATGCCGCGCTGGCGCGCGGTGGAAACGTGGACGAACCCGTCAAGGCGGCTCTCGACGCGCTGCGCGACCTACGCAACGAGATTCGCCAGGTCGTCGATCACGCGGGGCTCACCGGCGCCTCCTACCGTGACGAACTCACCGACTGGTACACGCCGTTGAACGCCTCCCTGTCCATCGGCCCGCCCGGACGCCGGATAGCGGAGATGGCCGCGCTGGTCCGCGCGGGCATCCTCACCCCGCTGGGCCCGGCCATGCGGGTGACCACGACGGCGACGGGATGGGCGGTGTCCTCGGCGGTGGTCCCGGGCGGGCCCGTGGCCGTCACCACGCTCATCGAGGCGCGGATCCAGGACACGGACGTGCGCACGACATCCGACCCGCTGCTGCGCCACCTCCTCGACACGGGCCAGGCGTTCCCGTACCGCATCCCCGACCCGGACGGCGGCCACCACGAGACGGGCGCCCTCGCCGTGACCCGCAGGCCCGCCCGCGTCCTGCACGGGGGCGGGTGCCCCTACCCCGGCCGCTTCGCGCTGGGCGTCCCGACGGAAGGCGTGCACTGGGCGACGGCGACGGGCATACGGCCCGGCGTGGACTCGGTGACGCTGGGAGACGCGGACGCCATCGCGCGAGCGGTTCTCGCTCTGGGCGTGACGCTCCCCACGGTCTCAGGACCGCCCACCGCCGCCGTCCCGGCGGGCGCCCGGTGAACGCGCCGGGCACGCTGCCCCGTGCGCGCTCCACGCCCCGCCCCGCCACCGACGGGTCACAGGGCAGCGGCCTGTCCACCGCGTTGACCGTGGCGGCCGTCACCGTTCTGACCTCACTGCCGGTGTTCCTGCCGGGCGCGGCCAACGGTCTCATCTCCGCCGAGTACGGCTGGAGTTCGACACGCATGGGCGCCGTGCTCGCGGTGTACTGGCTGGCCTCGCTGGCCGGTGCGTACCTCACCAAGCGCGCCGCCATGCCTCCGGTGATCGAACGTGTCCTGGCGGTCGCACTCGGCGGCACCGCGTTGGGTCTGGGGTGCGCGGCGGCGGCACCGGTGGTGGGCCTGTGGGTGAGTTCCGCGCTCGGCGGTTTCGCGTACGGCTTCACCCAGCCGCACACCAACGCCCTGCTCATGCGCCGCTGCCCGCCCCGTACCCGGGCGTTCGCCTTCGGCCTCAAGCAGGCGGCGGTTCCGGCAGCGACCCTGCTGGCCAGCCTGTCGATGCCGCTGCTGGCCCAGCCGGCGGGCTGGCGGCCGGTGTTCGGGCTGACAGCGGCACTGTGCGCGGCGGCGACTGTGCCGCTGCTGTGGAAATCCGAGCTTCGTGGCGTCCGGGCCGACGGGCCGGCGCGGCAGCGCGCCACCCCCCTCCACCGGGACCGCTACCTGCTGGCGCTGAGCTGCGCCGGGTTCTTCGGAGCGATGGTCGGCAACGGCCTGGGCGGATTCCTGCTGCTGTCCCTCACCACCCGGGGCACCTCGCTGGCAGTGGCGAGCACGGTCGCGACGGGTGGCGCCGCCCTCAACATCGCGGTCCGCCTGGGCGCGGGCTGGCTGATCGGACGCCGCCCGGGGGCGACCGGGCCCGCGCTGACGGCCCTGTTCCTGACTGGCGCGTGCGGGACGGCACTGCTCACTCAGACGCACCCGGCGCTGACCACCACGGGCGCCCTGCTCGCGTACGGCGGCGGCTGGGGCTGGGCAGGGCTGCTGCACTACGCGATCGGGCTGCCGTATCCGGGTCAGGAAGGGCGGGCCACGGCTTACAGCCAGATGGGGGTGTCGCTGGGCGCGGCAACGGGGCCGCTCATGTGCGGGGCACTGTTCACAGTGGCCCCGGCGGCAGGGTGGTGGGCGCTGACCGCGGCTGGGGCGGGGGCTGCCGGATGCGCGCTGGTGGCGCGACGGGGTCAGCGCTGAGCACCCCCGGCAGACGACCGGCCGGCGCCGCCCGCGCGCACGTGATGCGTCATCGGGATGAGTCACACTGTCCACCGGCTCCCCCGACAACTGTCGTTCCCTCCCCTTCCGTACCTCAGCGCGCGCTGGCAGTGACCGACAGCTTTCCCAGCAGAGGGCTGGGATCGCCGTGCCAGACGATCGTGAGCGCGTCCCTGGCCCGTGTCGCTGCGACGAAGAGCAGTGACCGGGCCCGCTTGCACTTCGCCTGGTACCGGGACGGGTCGGTGCGGCGCAGCGCCTCCACCGAGGCCCCGGGCAACAGACCCCGTTGCACGCCCGCGATGACCATCCGCTGATATTCCAGCCCCTTGAACCGGTACATCGTGCCGATGTGCACGCCCTCGTCGTCCCGCGGACCGTCGGCCGTGATCTCGGTCGACGTGATGCCTTTCTTCGCCAGACGACTCGCCACCTGGGTGAGCATGTCGTTCGTCGGTACACACACCGCGATGTCCTCACGACGGATGTCGTGCCCGGAGGCTCTTCACGGACATGGAGGGCGCTCGCTATCTCTGGACACTTGACAAGGGAATGGTCACCCCTGCGGAATATGTGTTCAACACTGCGGAAGAAGCGGCGACGAACTGCCGGAAAGAACCACGTGGGAGCGCACAATGTCTGAGAAGGACTCAGGGTCGGGTCCCGCGTCCGGACGAACTGCCGTCCCGCTCGACGACATCGACCGGCAAATCCTGAGCCGGCTCCTCGAAGACGGCCGGGTGTCGGTCCGCGCGCTGGCCGAGCAGGTGCACATCTCGCGCGCCAACGCCTACACGCGGATCGGCAGGCTGGTCGCAGAGGAGGTCATCAGCGGCTTCACCGCGCGCCTGAACCCGAAGCGTGCGGGCCTCGGCACGAGCGCGTACGTGACGGTGACCAGCGAGCAGAAAGCCTGGCGCGACATCTCGCGCGAGCTGCGCGAAATCCCGTACGTCGAGCACGTCGCCCTGGTCGGGGGCGACTTCGACGTCCTGGTGCTGGTCCGGACACCGGACAACGAGACGCTGCGCCACATCGTGCTGGAGCGCGTCCAGGCGATCGCCGGGGTGCGCTCGACCCGTACCTGGCTGGTCTTCGACGAGGTACGGGGCCCGGGGGCCGACTGGACCGCCTGACCAAGGGCCCGACGCCCGGACCCCGATTCGGTCCGCATGCGACCGGCCGTTCCGGTCAGACGTCGAGCAGCGCACCGGCGGCCCTCCGGTCCCGGGCCGTGGCCGGCACGGACGCGTGCCGGGACCGCAGCACCCGGAACCGCCCGGTGACGAAGTGGGCGCCGGTGCCGGGGAGGTCGGCGACGGCCGAGGACGGATCCGCGGGGAGGTCGTCGGCGACGTTCTGCACCAGATGCACCCCGGCGTCGAGCGCCGCCGTCTCGGCGGCCGCCAGCACCAGTGGATCGGCCGAGTGCACCGCGGCGTACAGCGCGCCGTGGCGGCCGACGGTGCCGCGGAACAGGGCGAGGCTGCGCGCGGTCGACTCGGTGCCCACCAGGAACGCGACCGGCCCCGGCCACTCCCGGGTGTAGACGCGCTCGCTCTGCGCCCCGAGCCGGACGATGAGCGGGCTGCGCACATCGACGACGGGGTGGCCCGGAAGGCTCAGCGGCTGCGACGCGTGCACCACCGGGCCGTATCGCCCGGCTTCCGCGAGCGCCGCCCGGACTTCTTCGCCCGCGAGCGCGCCCACCAGTCTCGCCACCCGCGCCGGATGGGCGAGCAGCCGGTCCACGGCCTCGGCGAGGTCCGCGCCGAACTCCCGCAGGCTCTTGGGGCCTTCGTCGGTGTCGAAGCCCGACGCCGGCACCAGGATGTTCTGCGGCGTGGTCCGGACCGTGCCGCTGCACCGGCACAGGGCGAGGGCGAGGCCGCGCAGCAGTCCCCGGTAGTCGTCGGTGGAGTCCACGATCACGGTGTTCAGCCCGGTCCGGTTCGCGAACACGGCGGCCTGGCGGGCATGTCGCTCCAGCCAGTCGGCGAAGCGCGCCGATCCGGTGAAGTCGACGATCCGCACCGCGGGGTCCGTGGCCAGCCGCTGGTGCAGGCGCTCCCCGGGTGCCGCCACCGCAAGGGTCACGATGTCCGGGGCGTGGCCTGCCTCCGCCAGCACTTCGCGGGCGATGCGCACGGTGATCGCCAGGGGCAGCACGGAGCGTGGATGCGGAGCGACGATCACGGGGTTCCCGGTCACCAGGCTGGTGAACAGGCCCGGATATCCGTTCCAGAGGGGGTAGTCGGGACAACCGATGAGAAGCGACACCCCGCGCGGAACCAAGGTGCTGGTGCCGCACACCGGCAGCGGCTGCCCCCGACGGCGGGTCTGCTCCCAGCGCAGGTCCGCAGGGACGCGCTCCGACTCGGCGAAAGCCTGGGCGACCGCCTCCAGGGCCCGGTCCTGTGCGCTCGGTCCGGCGGCCCGGAACGCCGCCGGAAGCGGCTGACCGGTGGTGTGGTGCACGGCGAGGGCCAGCTCATGGCTGCGCGTGTTCAGCCGCCGGAGCATCTCCACCGCCAGCCCCGCCCGGTGGTGGAGTCCGGCGACCCGCCACTCGGCCGTCGCCCGCCCCGACGCCGTCACCAGGGCCGCCGGGTCGCAGCGCGGGTAGCCGATGCCCATGACCGTGCCGTACGGGGAGGACTCGGTGACCACCCGGCCGAGCTCACCCGGCTGGTCGAGGTCGAAGGCGCGGCCCAGCAGGGAGCCGAAGACCTTCGCCGCCGTCCGGGGCGACCGCATGCCCGCGTCGGCGGCACCGCGCCATGTCGCCTCCGTGAAGGGCGCACAGCGTTCACCGGCCGTGATGGCTCGCACCGCCTGGTGGAGCAGCTCGCGATGCCGCTCGTAGGGACCGGGGCGCACGGCTTCAGCCTCTCCAGGTCGCGGCGAGCGCGAGCAGGGCGTCGTTCTCCTCCGGCAGACCGATCGTCACCCGGACGCCTTCGCCGGGAAACGGGCGGACGACCACGTTCCCGCTGAGGCAGTGCAGGGCGAAGTCCGCGCTGCCGCCGGCGAGCGGCAGCCAGACGAAGTTGGCCTGGGAGTCGGGCACGTCGAAGCCGCGCGCACGCAGCCGCTCCGTCACCCGCTCCCGCTCGGCGACGGTGAGCGCGGCGCGGCGGGCGACCTCCGCGCGCTCCCCCAGAGCGACGACGGCGGCCTCCTGGGCGAGCGCGCTGACACTGAACGGCACCTGCGTCTTACGCACCGTGACGGCGATCTCCTTCGGCGCCACGCAGTAGCCGACCCTCAGGCCCGCCAGCCCGTACGCCTTGGAGAAGGTCCGCAGCACCACCACGTTCGGCCGGTCGCCGAGCAGGCCGAGCGCATCGGGGACCAGCGCCGGATCGGCGTACTCGCGGTAGGCCTCGTCCACGACGATCAGTACGTCGTCCGGCACCCGGGCCGCGAAGTCGCGCAGCGCCCGCTCGCCGACCGCGGTGGAGGTGGGGTTGTTGGGATTGCAGACGAAGACCAGTCGGGTCCGGCCGTTGATCTGCTCGGCCATGGCGTCGAGGTCCAGCGCGTGCTCGCGAAGCGGGACCTGCACCGCGCTGCCGCCCGCTACCGTCGTGAGGATCGGATACGCCTCGAAGGATCGCCAGCCGAAGACGACCTCGTCGCCGGGGCGGACGACCGAGTGCAGCAGCTGTGCGCAGACCTCCGAGGAACCGGCGCCCACCGCGATCCGCTCCGGATCGACGCCGTGATGCTCGGCCAGGGCTCCCACGAGACAGGCGGCGCTCATGTCGGGATACCTCGACACACCACCGGCCAGTTCCCCGAGCCTTCCCACCACTCCCGGCAGCATCCCGTACGGGGACTCGTTGCCGGCCAGCGCGACCGCACCGGGGACCTTGCGGCCCGGCACGTAGGCGGGCAGCCGCGCCAGGGACGAACGGACACGCACCATGCTCGACTCGCTTCTTCAGCGTGGCCCGAAGTCGTGCCTCCGGGCACTTGACAGGAGAAGCGTGGACAACGAATGACAAACGTTCAACCAATTGGGAAATCAGGCGACAGACAGCCGATCCATCCCACCTGTACCGGCAAGTAGTCCGCCCGCGCTCCCCTCAGGACCGCTCCCGCGAGACGGACTGCCGGGGCACCGCCGGACCCTGGCCGCGCCCACTGATCACAGATCGGCCACATACCCCTTTCCGGCCCCCGGCCCATCGCAACGGCCCCCGAAGACTGCTCCCCACCCCCGCGAGGTCTGCGTGCCTCGCCCGCTCCGACCGAGGGAGACCATGTCCAGGACCCATCTCGCACACCGGTCGTTGATGTCACTGGCGGCGGCCGCCGCGCTGCTGACCGCCGGCTGCTCGGGAACCGCCGACAGCGCGCACGCCGACGGCTGCCGCGCGAACGGCGACTGGACGGCCCCGCAGCGGGCTCACTGGCTGCGCCCCTCCGTGTCGTTTCCCGAGTCCGCGCCCGGCAACGACACGGCTGTCGTGATACGCCCGCGCGCCGTGGACAACAGGGGCCCGCTGTGCGAACCGATCGCCGTGCAGGTCCAGTTCTGGAAGCTCACCGCCACGGCAGCGGGGACGGACATGAGGCCCGAACTGCGCATCCGGCTGGCCACCGGCGGAGGCGCTGCCCGAAGCATCGGCTTCCCCGCGGGACTGTCCGCCGGGGAACGCGGCGGCTGCACCGGCGTCCTGATGGCGGTGTACGCGGGCGTGCCCCTGACCGAGGGCGAACTGCCCAAGAACATCGGCCACCTGGTTCCCGGCACCGCGCAGGTGAGGTTCAGAACCGACCGGATCGGCGCCTACCGACTGCTCCCACCGTCGGAACTGGAATCATGCCGTGCGAACGGAGAGCCCATGACCACCCCACCCGCCACACCGAACCCATGGGGCAGGTGGGGCAGCGACCACCCGTGAGCGGCACTCCACGGAGAGATCCGTTCACGCCGGGACCACCCGGTCAACGCGCCCGGCAGGTCGAGAACCTGCCCGCTCGTGCCACCGCCGCCAGTCCGCGAACTTCGCCACCGGGATCAAACTCGCCGCAGTCGCCTCCGACATCATGGGCGAACTTGGCTACGCCTTTCCGCCATGACACCCAACACCCCCTGCTATGACCGGCTCCACCCTGGGAGGGGAACCTCACCCCTACCTCATGTCGTCGCACGTCAGGACACGGGGAACCAGGTCGACAGGCGCTTGGCAATGACCGGTACATCGATGTCGTCCTGCGCGACTTCCTCCACGAACGGGCCGGCGACGGAGACGGCCGGCGGGGCGGTACTGGCGCTCACACCGTTGAACCGCAGGAAGACACGCATGGCGAGCCAGGCGGTGCGCTTGTTGCCGTCGATCAGCGCGTGATTGCGGGCGACGGAGTGCAGCAGCGCCGCAGCCTTCTCGTGCAGCGTGGGATACAACTCGGCTCCGAACACGTTCGTCCGGGGTCGCTCGATCGCCGACACCAGAAGGCCCATGTCACGCACGCTGTGCTCGGTACCGTTGACCGTGCGGGCGATGGCCAGGATCTCGTCGATCTGGATGTAGCGCACGTCCGTCACTTCAGGTAGTCCAGGATCTCCGCATCGCTGTCCATGAGCTCGGCCAGGACGTCATCGACCTTCAGCTCGGCCCGGTTCTGTGCGTCACGGATGGCCTCAATGGCAAGTTCCTGCTTGCTGCGGCCCTCCCGGCGAGCCCGCTCGGTGAGCTTCGCGTCGAGGTCGTCGGGGAGTCGGAGTGTCATCGCCATACAGAGATGATACCAGTCAGGTATCAAGGTGCGCGGTCGGCCCACAAGGCGTCGCCACTCTCGAAGATCGATCCGTCCGGTCGGACCGCTACACGGAGGGAAGCAGGTCGAGCAACCCACCTGAACAACAAAACCGCAGGTCAGGCATGCTTCCCTGCGGGCTCCAGGATCGCGACGCACTCCACATCATGCGGCATCGGAAATTTGTCGGTCTGAGCGGGTCCCGGAAAAGCCCAGGTCAGAGCCGTTCTCTCGGCTCGCTGTGCAGCTCGAGGGCGCCCAAAGCGTCGAACGAGCGTCACGGCCGGCGGTCCGTCCTCGCCCGGTCGCCGGCCGTCCACCGGCGCGAGCGAGATCGGAACGCCGAAGGGCTCTCGCGCCCTGGGCCCGTTCCGCCAGGTGCCTTCGAGCTGGAGGGCCGGTTCCCTGATCTGCTGGAAGAGGTCCCGCCGGCCGCGATGGAGTACGTCGCCGATCCAGTGAAGGTCCCGTCGACCGTCTCCACCCCTGCTCGTCTTCGCGGCGTGCAGCGCTTCTCGCCCCGGGTCCGGCCTGGCGGCTCGATTTTCCGGGCCCGGCGCTCTACGGCGACCGCTGGCCCGGCGTTGAGAGCGAGACCGTCCTCTGCCGCGACCTGCGACTGAGCGCTCTGCCCGACCGGCCAAGTAGAGCGCATCAGCGGCCTGCCGGCAGTGCGGGAGCGGAGTCACTGTTCGGCGCACCGAACTCTCCGCCGAGTTGGGACCGTCTCGCGTGGTGGGCACGTTTGAGAGTGGAAGACGACGTCCCGGCCGAAGAGGACCTGGTCTAAGACGGTGTGCTCGTTGTCGACCTGTGGCGCCGGCCCCAGGACGCCAGGGCGTGCGGGTCCCGGGCCGCATCTGGGGCCGTCAGCCAACGATCCTGCCGAACAGGTGGTTGGCAGGAGCGTCGGGGTCGTCGCCGTAGAAGAACTCCGTGACCGCCTGGTGGAATTCGGCGCGGTCCAGTGCACCGGAGCCGTCCCGGTCCAAAGCGGCGAAGACCGCGGCGCAGTCCTCGCCAGGAACGCCGGCGACCGCGTCGAACATCTGCTGGAACTCCGCCTGGTCGATCTTGCCGTCTCCGTTGAGGTCGACGAGGTCGAAGAAGCAATCGGTCACCGGCTCGACCTGTTGCGGGTACAAGGCGGGGTCGGTCAGGACGCGCCTGAACCCTTCGGTCATCTCCCGCAGATCGACCTTCCCGTCACCGTCCTGGTCCATCGGGGCGATCACGTTCCTCCAGAACCCGTCCATCCTCTCGGTGAGCAGGTGGGCGGGCGCGGAGTCCGGCGCGGTGCCGCGGACGGCAATGTAACGCTCGCTCATCATTCGGACGTCCCGCTGGGTGATGAACCCGTCGCCGTCGACGTCGGCGCCCCTGAACCACTGGGCGTACTTGAGGTTTTGTAGTGCAGTCACGATTGCGCACAGTATTCATTCCGTTACGTGAGCGCAAAACGGGCGAGCGGACGATTTTTCGACATTCGGGTCACTGTTCGAGTTTCGGTGGTGCAAAGGCGAACAGATCGGGAAGAGGGCCACCGTAGAGCTCGACGTCGACCAGCGCACTGAGAGCACTCGGTCCTTGGGACAGGCGCGAGCACGGCCGGTCCGCTGTGAGAACGTTCGGATTGCCGTGGCGGTCCAGTGTTCCGCTCAGCCCCGGCTGCACTGGATCCCACCACGCTCCGGTGGACAGTTGTACGACGCCTGGCATGACGTCGTCCGACAGGACTGCGCCCGCGAGGCAGCTGCCTCGGTCGTTGTAGACGCGAACGATCGTGCCGTTCTCGATGCCGCGTGACGCGGCGTCCAACGGGTTGATCGTCACGGGCTCACGGCCACGGATCTTCGAATCGAGGCTGTGGCCACCGTTGTCGTACTGGCTGTGCAGGCGTGAAGCGGGCTGATTCGAGATCAGATGCAGCGGGAATCGGTCTGATAGATCGCCACGAAGCCACTCGGCTGGTTCGAACCACGTCGGATGCCCGGCGCAGTCGTCGTAGCCGAACGAGTCGATCTCCCCGGAGAAGATCTCGATCCGGCCTGACGGCGTCTGTAGGGGGAACCGCTGCGGATCTGAACGGAGCGCCTCGAAACAGCCGGGAAACGGTCCCGTCGACGCAGGCAGTTCGGCGGCGGAGCTTCGCCAGAAGTCGTCGAAGCCCGGCAAGGCGGCATCGTCGTCGAGTTTGGCTTTCGTCTGCTCGTAAAGGTGTCGGACCCACTCGATCTCGGAGCGCGACTCCGTGAACTCCTGCTCGTATCCGAGCCGGGAGGCCAAGGCGGTGAAGATGTGGTGGTCGGTGCGCGACTCGCCCGCCGGCTCGCGGACTTTCGGCATCGCGACCAGGTGGGGATCCGAGAATCCGGCGGCGAAGTCGTCGCGCTCGAAGCTGGTGGCGACGGGAAGGACGATGTCCGCGAACTTGGCCGTGGTGTTCCACCAGGCTTCGTGAACCACCACCGTGTCAGGAGCCTGCCAGGCTCGGGTCAGCCGATGGAGATCCTGGTGGTGGTGGAACGGGTTCCCTCCGCACCAGTAGATCAGGCGAAGCTCGGGCAGCGTGAGGCGCTGACCGTCGTAGTCGATGGTCTTACCCGGATGCAGCAGGGTGTCGGCGATCCTTGCGACGGGGATGAAATCCGGAACGGGGTTGGGCACCCCGGGGATCGCCGCCACGAAGGGGCGGCCTCGGGCAACGCCGGTCGCGTCCATCGTCGCGTAACCCGCGCCCCAGCCGCAGCCGGACCGGCCCATCGAGCCTGCCATGGCGGCCAGCACGACGGACATCCAGATCGGCTGTTCGCCGTGGTCTGCCCGCTGCACCGCGTAGTTGACCATGATGAGAGAACGCTGCGTGGTGAGGCGGCGAGCGAGGTCGGTGATCGCGTCGCCACTGATGCCCGTGATCCTCGCTGCCCAGGCAGCATCCTTGGGGACGCCATCGAGCTCGCCGACCAAGTAGGAGGCGAAGCGGTCAAACCCTACGCAGCACCGACGCAGGAAGTCCTCATCGTGCCACCCGTTGACCAGCATCGTGTGTGCGATGCCGAGCATCGCGGCGGTGTCGGTATTGGGGATGACGGGCAGCCACTCGGCATCGAGGAAGCCGGCGGCATCGCTGCGGATGGGGCTGACGTTCACGAACCGCACCCCGGCCTCACGGCACTGGCGCTGCAGGTTCTGCGTCTGGTGCCTGGCCAGCCCACCAGGGTTGATCTGACTGTTCTTGAGGGCCAGCCCCCCGAACGCCACCACGAACTCACAGTTCTCGGCGATCTCGTCCCACATCGGCATCCGGGACTGGTAGCTCCACGGATGCCCGCCGATCACATGGGGGAGGATGACCTCCAACGCCGCGGTGCTGTACGTGTTGCGAGAGTCGGTGTATCCCCCGCCTAACGCCAGGAACCGATGGAGTTGACCCTGCGCGTTGTGGAAGCCGCCCGCACTCGCCCAGCCGTAAGATCCGCCGAACACCGCGCTGTCTCCGTGCTGTGAACGAACTCGACGCAGCTCATCGCTCACCAGCGTGATCGCGTCGTCCCAGCTCACCTCCACGAAGGCGTCCGCGCCTCTGGCCGTGTCGTGGACGCGTGGCAGGCCGTTCAGCCAGCCCTTGCGCACTGCGGGGCGCAGCACGCGAGCGCTGTCGTCGGCGGCTGCCACCATTCCGGGGCCGATAGGTGACGGCGTGGGGTCATCGCCCTTCGGCTCAATGCGCACCAACCGGCCGGAATCGACCACCGCGATATAACTGCCCCAGTGCGTCGCAACCGACATGCGTCGTTCCACCGTGCATCAACTCCATCCCTGAAGTTTCCGCTGCTCTCGGACAACGGTCAGTCGACGGCCCGCGGGACGGAGACTTCCCCCCATGACCTCCTGCCCAACCCCCGTCGGTGGGCGCGACCGCCGACAGCCGCACAGTGGCCGTCTGTCTCTCCCCCGCGTCCATGATGAACTGCGGCGAATCCGCCGTCTCGCCGGCAACCTGATCGACGCCCCCTCCCGCCGCTTCGCCGCCGGGGCGCAGAGCATCGCCTCCGCCCTCGCCGCCGAGCTGCCCACCGGCGCCCTGCGGCTGGACACGCCCGTCCCCGCCATCCACCCGGACCGCCGGACCGGCGGCCTCACCCTGTCCACCCCGGCCGGAACCCTGTACGCCGAGCATGTCGTCCTCGCCCTCCCCCCGGCCCTGGCTATGGAACGGATCGACTTCGGCGACGCGCTCCCCGCCGACCTCGTACGCCTCGCCCAGTCCACCCCCGTCTGGATGGGCGCCGTCGCCAAGGTCGTCGCCCGCTACCCCCACCGCCTTCTGGCGCGAGGAGGGGCTGGCCGGCGCGGCGTTCAGCAGGACCGGCCCGCTGCAGGAGATCCACGACGTGTCCGGGCCCGGCGGCGAGCCCGCCGCACTCTTCGGGTTCGCGCACGCCCGCACCGTACGGCCCGACTTCGAGCAGGCCGTCACCACCCAGCTACCAGGCTCTTCGGCCCGCCTGCCGCCACGCCCACCGCCGTCCACGTGCAGAACTGGAGCGGCGAGCGGTGGACGTCCCCGTCCACGGTGCAACACCTGGCCGACTACTCCCTCTTCGGCCACCCCCTCTACCAGCGCCCGGCACTGGACGGCCGACTGCACTGGGCGTCCACCGAGACGGCCACCGACTACGCCGGACACATCGAAGGCGCCCTCGCCGCAGGAGAACGTGCGGCGCGAGCTGTTCCGGCGGCTTCCGACGACGTATCTGACGGCCTGCGCGCGGCAAGCCGGTAGATCTCCCCGGCCACGTTTGCGCCAGACACCCCCCGGCCGCTCCCTCGAAGAGCAGCTCGCCGAGATCGCCCAAGAGGTCACGCTCCGCGGCGAAGCCGCTGAACGCAGACGCCAGGACGAGATCGAAGCGGCACGCCAGAAGCGCATAGCCTGGGAAGCCGCCCGGGAAGAAGCCCGCATCCGCTACGCCGAGGCGTACCGCGTCAGGCACTTCGAAGCCCAGGAAGCGGCATGGCGCCACGCCACCCGACTGACCGAGTACGGGAGCGCCGTACGCACCCGGGGCAGACCAGAGCCGACGCCGAAGCATGGGTCAGCTGGACAGCGGCCACCGTCGAGCGCCTCGACCCACTGAGCACACCGCCCCGGCTGCCCGACATCCCCGAACCACGTGCCGACGACCTGAAGCCCTTCCTCGCCGGCGTCTGCCGGAGTCGCTGGAGGAGTTGCACGGCCCGATCCAAGGGGTCATAGAGCTGCCTCTGCACATGGCCTGGCCGGGGATGACCTCGTATGACGTGAGCGAGCCTCGCCAGCGCATGGGCCTGTACCGCACCGTCCTGCACGAGGGACTGCGCGACGACCTGCCCCGCTACCTGAACCAGGATTTGCTCCTCCAGTTGTGGCCGGTGCTGCGCGCCCTGGTCGGCCCAGTACTCCCATGGCTGACTCGACGGTCAGAGGCGTGGGCCAGACGAAAACCCGCAAGTAGCCAAGTCTTCCGTGTCGCGAGACTAGACAGGAGCAACGTCCGTATCCGTTAATCCATCCCATGTATCACTCGAGAGGGTCGATCGAACCGAGACCGCAACGGATGAGCACGTGACGCGTCACGCCCGACCGCCCGACCCGTGCTTCGCGCTCGGCCAGGTCCGGCTCACCGCGAGCCGCCGGCTGGACAACCAGGACCGTACGCGGAACTACCTGCGGTTCGTCGATGTCGACCGGCCGCTCCACAACTTCCGCGCCAACACCGCCTGTCCACCAACGGCGCGACCGTGAACGGCGGTTGGGACGCGCCGACGTTCCCCTTCCACACTCACACCCAAGGGCACTGCCTCACAGCGTGGGCTCAGCGGAACTGACGCACGTCGGAAGCAGATTGTGATCACTCTCCCTACTCCCTTGCGCGACACTTCGACCATTGTTCGAAATGACGAACACGTCGGGTCGTAGCGCATCGACAGTCCGGACAGCCTCCGACGGGGCCAACCGGAACCGCTCACTCAAGGAATGAGACCCCCATGCGCAGACGTGGTTTCAGCCGCAGGCATCTGTCCGTGGCGCTCGCGACCCTCGTCGCTTCGGCGGCGACGATCGTTGCCCACCCGGCTCAGGCGGCCACCAGCGGCGCCTTGCGCGGCGCCGGTTCCGGCCGGTGTCTCGATGTGCCGGGCGCCAACCAGACCGACGGCACGAACCTGCAGATCTGGGACTGCCACGGCGGGACCAACCAGCAGTGGACGCTGACGGACAACAACCAGCTGACCGTGTTCGGAAACAAGTGCCTGGACGTCCCGGGCCACGCCACCACGGCCGGGACCCGGCCGGTGATCTGGTCCTGCAACGGCGGTACGAACCAGCAGTGGCGGGTGAACCCCGACGGCACGGTCGTCGCCGTGGAATCCGGGCTGTGCCTGGACGTCAGCGGCGGCGCCACGGCCAACGGCACGGCGGTGCAGCTGTGGAACTGCACCGGCAGCGCCAACCAGAAGTGGTCCGGCCTGTCCGGGGCGTCCAACTCGTGTGCTCTGCCGTCGACATACCAGTGGACGTCGACCAACGCGTTGACGCAGCCGGCGAACGGGTGGGCCTCGCTGAAGGACTTCACCACCGTGACGTACAACGGCAAGCACCTGGTCTACGCGACGTACTCCGACGGCAACTGGCACTCGATGGGCTTCAGCCCCTTCACGAACTGGTCGGACATGGGCACGGCCGGCCAGACCGCGATGAGCCAGTCGGCGGTGGCGCCCAAACTGTTCTACTTCGCGCGCAAGAACATCTGGGTGCTGGCCTCGAACGGGTGGGGTACCCAATGGCCCTTCGTCTACCGCACGTCGAGCGATCCCACCAACCCCAACAGCTGGTCCGCGGCGCAGCCGCTGTTCACCGGCAGCCTCCCCGTAGGCGGCCCGATCGACCCGACCCTGATCGCCGACGACCAGAACATGTACCTCTTCTTCGCCAATGACAAGGGCGGCATCTTCAAGTCGACCATGCCGATCGGGAACTTCCCGAGCAGCTTCGGCTCGTCGTACACGACAGTCATGACCGACACGGAGAAGAACCTGTTCGAGGCGCCGGAGGTCTACAAGGTCCAGGGCCAGAACCAGTACCTCATGATCGTCGAGGCTCGCGGTGTGAATGAGGACCGCTTCTTCCGTTCGTTCACGGCCGCCAGCCTGAACGGCCCGTGGACCCCGCAGGCCGCCACCGAGAGCAACCCCTTCGCGGGCAAGGCCAACAGCGGCGCCACCTGGACCAACAGCATCAGCCACGGTGACCTGGTCCGCAACAACCCCGACGAGACCATGACCATCGACCCCTGCAACCTGCAGTTCCTCTACCAGGGCCTGTCCCCCAACGTCCCGCCGGGCACCAGCTACGTGAACCTGCCGTACCGGCCGGGCCTGCTCACCCTGAAGCGCTGACCCGCGCACATCCGATCACACACTCGTGACCGTGTACCCGAGGCCCGCACAGCGGCTTCCGCTGTGCGGGCCAGGAAGGAACCCCCACCCATGGTCCCCCTGCACGGACGACTCCTGCGTCTTCTCACGACCACCGCACTGACGCTCAGCGCCTGTGTCACCGCCTCCGCCGGCACGACCGCCGAGGCCGCGCCGGGCAGCCCCGCGCTCACCCCGCCGCTCGGCTGGAACAGCTGGAACAGCTTCGGATGCGGGATCACCGAGGCGCAGGTCCGCCAGGCCGCCGACGCGATGGTGTCCTCGGGCATGAAGGCCGCGGGCTACCAGTACGTCGTCGTCGACGACTGCTGGTTCGACCCCCAGCGCGACGCGGCGGGCAACCTGCGGTCCAATCCAACCAAGTTCCCCAGCGGCATGAAGGCGCTCGGGGACTACATCCACAGCAAGGGCCTGAAGTTCGGCATCTACCAGGCGCCCAACGAGAAAACGTGCGCCCAGGGCGTGGGCACCTACCCCGGCTCCACCGGCAGCAAGGGGCATGAGGCCCAGGACGCCGCCGCGTTCGCCTCCTGGGGCGTGGACTACCTCAAGTACGACTGGTGCTCCGGCAGCGGCACCCTCAGCGAGCAGGTCGCGCAGTTCACGACCATGCGCGACGCCCTGCGTGCCACCGGCCGTCCGATCGTCTACAGCATCAACCCCAACAGCTTCCACTCCCCCACCGGCGCCACCTACGACTGGGGACAGGTCGCCGACCTGTGGCGGACGACCGAGGACCTGCTCGACATCTGGCAGAACGGCAACACCAACAGCTACCCCATGGGCGTCGGCAACGTCCTGGACATCACCGCGCCACTGGCGGCTCAGTCGGGCCCGGGACACTGGAACGACCCCGACATGCTCGTCGTCGGCCGCCCCGGTCTGTCACTGACCGAGTCCCGTTCCCACTTCGCGCTGTGGGCGCTGATGGGCGCCCCTCTCATCGCGGGCAACGACATCCGCACCATGTCCTCCGACGTGAGCGCCATCCTGCGCAACCCGCGTCTGCTGGCGGTGAACCAGGACTCGCTGGGCGCGGGCGGTCGCCGGGTGCGCGACGACGGCGACACCGAGGTGTTCGCCAAGCGCCTGTCCGACGGCTCGGTCGCCGTGGGCCTGTTCAACCGGGGGAGCAGCACCGCGACCATCACGGCCACGGCCGCCCAGGTCGGCCTGACCGGAGGGTCGTTCACCCTCACCGACCTGTGGACCGGCGGCACGTCGAGCACCTCCGGGCAGATCTCCGCGAGCGTCCCGGCACACGGTGTCACCGTGTACGAGATGACCGGCGGCAGCCCGCTGGCCGCCACCACCGCACGCCTGCGCGGTGGCGGGTCGGGCCGCTGCCTGGACGTGGATCGCGCCTCCACCGCGGCCGGGACGGCGACGCTGATCTGGGACTGCCACACCGCCGCCAACCAGCTCTGGACCACATGGGCGGGCGGTGAGATCCGCGTCTACGGCGACAAGTGCCTGGACGCCTCCGGCCAGGGCACCACCAACGGCACGCCGGTCATCATCTGGCCCTGCAACGGCCAGGACAACCAGAAGTGGACCAAGCAGGCCGACGGGTCGATCCGCAACGTCCACGCCGGGCTGTGCCTCGACGTCCAAGGGGCCGGCACCGCCAACGGCACGCCGCTGGTCCTGTGGACCTGCAACGGCCAGGACAACCAGAAGTGGACCACGCTCCCGTAATCCGTAACCCGTCATCGCGCAGGCCAGCTTGACGGGTCCACGAAGTGCCTCGGCCATGGCGGGGCCGCAGGTGGTAGTGCCTGCGGCCCCGCTCGGGTGTCGAGGTCAGGACGGGTCGCCGTACTGGAGGCCGCGTCCGTTGGTGCCGACGTAGACGCGGCCGTAGGTGTCGGGGTCGCCGGTGATGACGCCGACGCCGGCGATGGCGCCCCACTGGTGGGCCGTGTCGTTGACGCGGAGCCAGGTGGTGCCCTTGTCGGTGGAGCGGAAGACTCCGGTGACGTCCTTGACGGAGCCGATCAGGTACAGCGCCTGGTAGCCGGTGCCCGGCTTGGCCTTGCCGAAGCCGAGGGCGGAGGCGGACTGCACCGTCTTGAGCGTGGTGAAGGTGCGGCCGCCGTCGGTGGAGTGCAGCAGCCCCTTGGCACTGCCGGCGATCCACAGGTCTCCGGCGATGCCGGGGACGGCCGTGAGCCGGCCGGCGGGCAGGCCAGTGGCGCGGGCGGTGAAGGCCGCGCCGCCGTCGGTGCCGGCGTAGAGCGTGCCGCCGGACAGTGAGTAGAAGGTGCTGGCCGAGGAGCGGTCGGCGACGACTGCGGCGTCGTTGCCCAGGTCACTGACCCTCGACCAGCTGGCCCCCCTGTCGGTCGAGCGGTACGGGGCCTGGCCGGCCTGGGTCCAGACGATGGTGGAGCCGTCCGCCGAGAGCGCGACATGACCGTCCTGGGCATCGGCCACCGGCTCTGCCTTGAAGCCGGTCCAGTTGCTGCCGCCATCGGTGGAGTATGCGCCGTCCTGCGCGCCGCCGCGGCCGACGCGGACCATCATCGTGGGCTTGGACTGGGCGAAGTCGATGTCGGTGCTGTTGGTCATCGTCGGGTTCGCCAGCCGACCGGAGGGCGCCTTGGTCAGGGAGTCGTGCCGGAAACCGCCCTGGTCGCCCATGGAGGTGATGACGGTGGCGCCGCCGGGCGGGGCGATCGCGTCCAGCAGCGCGGTCTCCTCCAGCCCCTGGGCGCCCATGCTCCAGTGGCTGGTACCGCCGTTGTCGGAGGCATTGGCGTCCTTGGTGCGCAGGATGCCGTTGCCGGTGCCGTACAGCACGTGCCCGGAGTCGAAGGGATCGATGGCCAGGGCGGTCATCCAGTGCCCGGTGTGGGTGCCGACGTAAGGAGCGGCGGAGGCGTTGCGCACCGACTTGTCGGCCAGTGCCTTCCAGGTCGTGCCGCCATCGGTGCTGCGGTAGATCTCGTCCTGGGGATACCAGCGGCCGAGGGTGGTGACCATGACCGTGGACGGCTTCTGCGGGTCGACGGCCAGACCGGAGAACCCGTAGTTGCCCTGGGACGGGGAGATGTTCTTCCACGTCCCGCGGGCCGGCGTGTACTTCCACACCGAGCCCGCCGTCACGCCGTTGGGTCCGAGGTTGTCGGTGTACGTCAGGTACAGCGAGCCGTCACCCGAGAGGACGCCGTGCTGTGGCAGCTGGCCGGTGGGCTGCCCGGAGACCGCCTGCCAGGTGCTGCCGCCGTCGCTGGAACGGTACAGGGAGGCGGACTTGTCGTTGACGCCGACGTAGACCGTCTTGCTGCCGGCCGGGCCGTACGTCACGTAGGAGATGCCCGCGCCGCTGCTCGCTCCGTCCTTGACGGGGAACGAGGAGACCTGGCGCCATGTCACACCGTGGTCGGTACTGCGCCACAGGCCGTTCTTGCGGGTGCCCAGCAGCAGGGTGCCGTTGTCCGCGGGGTCGACCACGAGCCGTTCACCCGCGCCGCGGCCGTCCTCGTTGCCGCCCAGCTTGAAGGGCAGATCGGTGCGCTCGAAGGTGCGGCCCCGGTCGGTGGAGCGCAGGATCGCGCCGTTGCCAGCCCAGTCGTTGGTGTAGGTGCCCGCCCCGAGGTAGAGCCGCTTGGGGTCGACGGGGTCGGTGGCCACCGAGTCGATGCCCAGAAGGTTCCAGTCCTTCTCGCCGATCCAGTCGGTCAGCGGGATCCACTGCTCGGCCCCGGTGTCCCAGCGGTAGGCGCCACCCATGTCGGTGCGCGCGTACAGCAGGCCCTTCTCCTTCTGGTTGAACACCAGACCGGTGACGTAACCGCCGCCCACCACCTGGGCGTTCTTCCACCTGTACGGTCCAGCCGCGGCCGTGGTCCGCGTGCTGCTGCCGGTACCGGCCGCCTGGGCCTCGCCCGTCTTCACCAGCTTCCACTGCTGGTTGGCACTGCCCCGGCTCGGATACTGGATGAGCGCCGCGCCCTGGGCCGTGGAGCCCCCGGAGACGTCCAGGACCTGGCCACTCCTGCGGGAGGTGAGGGTGACGGCGTCGGAACCGCTCACCTCGCTGATCTTCCACTCCTGCGAGGTGGCGGAACTGTCGGTCTGCTGCTCGGCGGCGGCCCCCTGAGCGGTCGAGTTGCCCGCTATGCCCAGAACCTTGCCGCTGTTGCGGTTCACCAGCTCGTAGTAGCCGTCACCGGCGGACCTCAGCTTCCACTGCTGGTTGGCGGTGTTCTGGTCGGTCCACTGCTGGATCCGGGTGCCGTCAGCGGTGGAGTAGCTGTTGACGTCCAGCACCTTGCCACTGCGCACGGAGACCAGCCGGTAATAGGCGTCGCCGTCGACCGTCGCGGCCTGCGAGTCCTCCTGCGCGAACAGGAGATACGGCACGAGGACGGCGGGCACACCGAGCAGCAGACCAGTGGCGGTCCAGCGGCGGCGGTGCCGCCCGCGGCGCCCGTCGTTCCTGGGGTGGTTCATGGAGAGGCGTTCTCCTTGCATGCTGTTCACGTGGAAACCGGATCTCTGCCACCGAACTGGCCGGATCCAATCCCTTGTCGTCACAGGCTGCGCAAAGGGTTGCCGTGATCCTGGAGCTCTTTTCAGGTCGCCTCGTGGTGCGGCGGGAGGTGTTCAGTGCCTGGGTGGCACCGCCCTCGTTGGCGTCGACGGCCGTGGCCCACGAGGACCGAGCCGGGCGTCCTGGCCGCCTCAGTCACCGACCGATCGCATGACGTGGGTCGAACTCACGCTTCGGGCCATGAGCCGACCACGTCGGATGCCGTCCCCGGCGGTGCACCGCTACCGATGTTCTCGGGATCCGAACCCCCGGAAAGGGCGCGGATCCCGGAGCGGGGTCATCCGGCGGTCAGAGTGGTCCACTTCTGGTTGGAGCCGCCGTTGCAGTCCCACAGGTGGAGCTGCGTGGCGTCGGCCGTGGAGGAGCCCGGAACGTCGAGGCAGCGGCCCGAAGCGGGGTTGCGGTAGCCGCCGTTGTAGGGCTGCCAGACCTGATTGGCGCCGCCGTGACAGGACCAGAGCTGCACCTTGGTCCCGTTCGCGGTGCCCCAGCCGGCGGCGTCGAGGCACTTGCCCATGGAGCGCAGCGTGCCGTCGGTGTAGGCGGACCACAACTGGTTGGCACCGCCGCCACAGCTCCACGTCTGGACGGCGGTCCCGTCGGCTGTGGCGGCACCTTTGACGTCCATGCACTTGCCGGCGATGCCGGACCGTACGGGCGCGGGGGCGGGGGCGGGGTTCTTCAGCCATCCGGCGCCGTCCGCGGCCCGGACGCCGCGGTGGAAGGCGTCGGCCATCTTCTGGTAGCCCGAGTCGTTGGGGTGCAGGGGGTCGGCCAGGTCGGCCGTGGTCAGGCTGCTCATGTCGACGTGGGCGACGTGTTTGCCCGCCGCTTGTGCCTCGCTGACGATTTGGCGGGTGGCCTGGTTGTACGCGCCCCGGAACTGCTCCTCCGAGCTGCTGGTGGACACGACCAGGGAGGCGACGAGGACGGTTGCGTCGGGGACGTCGGCGGTGATCTGGTTGACCAGCGACTTCAGCCGGGCGATGGCGGTGTCGACCTCGGAGGCCCCCTGGAGGTCGTTGGTGCCGATGTGCAGCGTGACGACATTGGGCCGGTAGCGGGTGAGCGAGGCGTCGGCGAGTGCGGCGATCTGGTCGATGCGGTACCCCGAGTGACCCTCGTTGTCGGGATCGGACATCGAACCGGCCCGCCCGGTGCCTACGAAGTCCAGCGGGTGGCCGTCCGAAGCGAGTCTGTCCCACAACGGCGCCCGGTAGCCGTTGCCCGTACTGCTTCCCACGCCCCAGGTAATCGAGTCGCCCAACGGCATGACCCGCAAAGGCGTGTCGGAGGCGGCGGAAGCAGGGGTCACACCTGCCGCTGTCAGCCCGAGCACGGCGGAGACAAGCGTGACCAGGGGTAGGATCCGAGACTTTTTCATGGAGTTCCTTCTTTTGTGCGAGTGATTGCTGCTCAGCGGGGCTGATCGCCGCCCGGCGGGCATCAGGGTGCGGTGCGTTACGGCGATCCGCTCGGCGTGCGGATCGCCGAACACGAGGGCGCCGTGTCGGCCGTCGCCGCTCAGGAAGGCGGTCTCCCACCGGGTGGCCGGGTGCGGCCGTCAGGTGCCGTGGACGGTGAGGACGACGCCGATGCCGCTGTCGCGCGTCAGGCGGGCTCCCCGTACTGCACGCCGCGTCCGTTGGTGGCGATGTAGACCCGTCCGTACACGCGGGGATCGCCGGTGATGGCGGCTCCGGTCCAGCCCCACTGGTGACGGTCGTCGTTGATCCGTGTCCAGGTCTTCGCCTCGTCGTCGGAGCGGTATACGGCGGTGATGGTG
Organism: Streptomyces griseus subsp. griseus; assembly: GCF_000720255.1. Classification (GTDB taxonomy): domain Bacteria; phylum Actinomycetota; class Actinomycetes; order Streptomycetales; family Streptomycetaceae; genus Streptomyces; species Streptomyces griseus_I. The sequence goes on from NZ_JOJE01000005.1 coordinate 456,586, forward strand.
TCCGTGGCGCCGACCATGTAGAGCGCCGGGTAGGAAGCGCCCCTGGCGGCCTTGCCGAAGCCCAGGGTGTGTGCGGCGTGGCAGCTGCTGACCTTGGTGAAGGTCGCGCCGCCGTCGGTCGAGCGGTAGAGCCCGTTGCCCTTGAGGCTGAGCCACAGGTCGCCGGTGCGGCCGGGTGCCGCGACCAGCTGGAACTCGGAGTCGCCCGAGCTGAGGCCGGTGGCCCGCGCGGTGAAGGTCCGGCCGCTGTCGGTGCTGGCGAAGAGTGTGCCGGTGGTGGTGTCGAAGGCGTAGCAGCGGGTGGGGTCGAGGGGGTCGGCGACGGGTGCCGCTCCCTTGGGGAAGGTGGGGATCTCGGTCCAGGTGGCGCCGTTGTCGGTCGAGCGGTGGGCGGGGTTGGCGGTGCCGAAGCACCACAGCAGCACGCTGGCGTCGGCGTTGGTGGCGATCGGGCCGGGTGCGCTCTTGGCGGGGTCCGGCTGGGTCTTGAAGGGGGTCCAGGTCTTGCCGCCGTCGTTGGAGGAGGCGCCGTTGCCGTGGTCGCCCCAGCCGGCCCGGACCACGTAGGAGGGTTTGGCGGTGGCGAGGGACAGGCCGGTGCTGGTGCCGAAGACGGGGTTGGACGCCATGCCGCGTGAGGGTGAGGCCGTGAGCCGTTCGTGGTACATCACGCCGATGTCGCCGGAGCCGCTGAGCAGGTGGGCCTGTCCGGTGGGGGGCGAGATCAGCTGGCGTACGGACGCCTCTTCCACACCGCGGATCTGGGGGGCGAAGTGCTTGAGGTCGCGGGTGCCGTAGAGGGTGGCGCCGGTGCCGTGGACGACGTGCCGGGAGTCGAACGGGTCCAGTCCGACGGCCTGGATCCACCAGCCGAACTTCGGCTTGTCGGCACCCCACTTGAGGTAAGGCGTCTCCGAGACGTCGAGGACGGCCCTGTCCTTCAGGGACGTCCAGGTGCGGCCGCCGTCGGTGGTCCGGTACAGGGTGTCCACCAGCGACCAGCGGTTGTTGGTGGAGACGACGAGCGTGCCCGGGCGGCGGGCGTCGACGGCGACACCGCCGTAGCCGAAAGAGTCAGCGGAGCCGTCGGCCGTCGTGCCGCCCGGCTTCACCGGGGTGACCTCGGTCCACTTCCCGCTCGTCGTGCGCAGCTTGTGCACACTGCCGTCGGACTGCCCGTTCGGGCCCGGGGCGTTGGCGTACGTCACGTACAGCTCGCGCGTGTGCCGGTCGTATGCGGCCCGGATCGGGACCTTGGCGGCGGTGCCGGTCGGCTGCCCCGGGACGGCCTTCCAGGTGACGCCGTCGGACGTGCGGTAGAGGTTCGCGGAGGTGCCGTCGGAGTCGCCCCAGCCGGCGTAGACGCTGCGGCCCACGGCGACCAGGAGCGTGACGCCCTGGCCGGTGGCGCTCGGGGCGGCCGGGAAGCTCACGGCCTTCCATGTGGCGCCCCGGTCAGTGGACTTGAGCAGCCCTTCGTGCCGGGTGCCCAGCCACAAGGTGTCGCTGTCGCGCGGATCGACGAGGAGGCGCTCCCCGCAGCCCCGGCCGTCCTCGTTGGCCCCGAGCTTCACGCTGAGATCGGTGCGCTTCCAGGTCGCACCGCGGTCGTCCGAGCGCAGCACGGCCCCGTTTCCGGCCCAGGACTGCGTGTACGCGCCGAGTGACAGATACACGCGGTTCGGATGCGCCGGGTCGACAGCCATGGCCTCCACGCCGAGCAGATTCCAGTCGTCCCAGCCCAGGTGGTCGGTCAACGGGATCCAACGGTCGGCCCGGTCCTCCCACCGGTAGGCACCGCCGATGTCGGTCCGCAGGTAGGCCAGCCCGCGCACGGAGGGATGGAACAGCACCCCGGTGATGAACCCGGTACCGCCCTGGACCACGTTGCGCCAACGGTATCCACTCTTCGCGGGAGTGGCGGCGGCTTGCGCACGTCCCTGGCTGAGCGGCAGGGAGACGGCCGCGGCTGCGGCAGCGGTCCCGGCGAGTACAGCTCTTCTGCTGACGTAGAGCGTGCGCATGACATACCTCTTCCTTGTGCGAAGGAGACGGAAAGAGCGACGCCCCTGAGGGGCGCGGGGACCTCGCCAGTGCAGTCGGCCGCCGAGCCGTTCCCCGACGGAAGGTCCGACTGGGCCACATTGCTGGCCATTCGCGTCGGGAGCAGCTTGTCGGCGGCCTTGCCCTAGGTGGTGCCCTCGTGCGCTCCACTGTCCGACCCGCCCCAGGCGGTGAGCAGCGGCATCCCACCGGCCACCGCTGCGCCGGCGAACGCCGTGGAGGCGAGGAAGCCTTTCCGGCTTGGTCCGGAGCAGGCGGAGACGACATTCGGCGTCATCGCATCAACCCTTCATGGCGCACCAGCACACCCGACGGAGGGCCGTCGGCTGCGGTGTCGTGACTGGAATTGGCTGAGCTGAAAGCAGACATCCCACTATTGCGACGTGATGCACAATCGAAGCGCTTCGATGCTGCTGCGAGGTTAAGTGAAGGCATGAGGGCGCACAAGGGCCGCTTCCAAGATGACTCCGGGGTACGACAAAGGGGTCCGCTCGCTCTGCTCAACGCAGCGAGGCTGAGCTCTTGACACTTCCCTGGAGCTCTGACGAGCATCGAAGCGCTTCACTTTTCTTCTCGAGTCCATCTCAGGGGAATCCCATGCGCCTGCCCGCGCCGCACACGCCACCGTCGTTGCGCGGTCGCAACGACCGTTCCCGAAGCACATCGACACCCCTCCGTCGCGGCTCCGCGGCGACGAAAAGATGGGATCCCTGAACCAGCTCACGCCCGTCGTCGATCGCCTGAGCGTCGACGGGTCACACGCCGGCCAGGAGCCCAGCACGGCTTGCCCGGAGGGGCCAGGCAACCGTCTCGTCCAGGCGGTCGGGTCGGCGAGGCAATCTCCAAGCCGGCTGGGCAAACAGCTTCACTTCACCGTCGCCGCGACGCGGTGCGGCGTCCCGGTCCTTCGTCAGGGCGGGCCGCCCTCGCTCGTACCCGCCGGGCCTGATGCCAGAGCCTGAAGCGAGCCACCGCCGGACCAGGCCGATCCCGCGGGTCGGCATCCAGCCGAAGCCGTTCACCGCAGCACGCGTGCCTGTCGAAGCGCTTCACCGCCTGGTCTTCGTCCCGGCCGTGCTGGATTGCAGAAAGGACAGCGTCATGTCCCCGAAGTCCAAGAAGAGAAGCGTCAAGGACGTACTGGTAGCCCTGCTGATGGGGATCTCGCCGCTGATCGCGGCGCTCGTACTGACCGGCACCTCGGCCACCACCGCGTCGGCCGCGTCGCTGAAGGAGGTGACGGACTTCGGCAGCAACCCGGGCAACCTGCGGATGTACACCTACGTACCCGACAGCGCTCCGGCACACCCGGCGGTGCTGGTGGCGGTGCACTACTGCACCGGCACGGGGCCCGCCTTCTACTCCGGCACGGAGTTCGCCCGCCTTGCCGACCAGTACGGGTTCATCGTCGTCTACCCGGACGCGAACGTCAGCGGGCAGTGCTTCGACGTCTCCTCGCCCCAGGCGCTCAAGCATGACGGGGGCAGTGATCCCACGAGTATCGCCTCGATGGTCCGGTACACCGTGCGGAACATGAACGCCGACGCCGACCGGGTCTACGTCACCGGTGCCTCGTCCGGCGCGATGACGACCAATGTCATGCTCGGCGCATACCCCGACTTGTTCAAGGCGGGTGCGGCATTCATGGGCGTGCCTTTCGGCTGTTTCGCCACCACCGACGGCTCCGGCTGGAACAGCGCCTGCGCCACCGGCCAGATCACCAAGACCCCTCAGGCGTGGGGCGACCTCGTCCGGGCCGCCTACCCCGGGTACACCGGCCCCCGGCCGCGGATGCAGCTGTGGCACGGCACCGAGGACGAAGCGCTCTACTACGCGAACTTCGGTGAAGAGATCAAGCAGTGGACCAATGTGCTCGGGGTGAGCCAGACACCGGCCCTCACCGACTCCCCGCAGACCGGCTGGACCCGCACCCGCTATGGCTCCGCCACCGCACATGCACCGGTCGAGGCGATCAGCGTCCAGGGTGTCGGGCACGCCCTGCCCTCCAGCGGTATGGCGGCCCGGGCCATCGCCTTCTTCGGACTCGACGGCTCGGGAGGTTCCGGCGGCACCACCACAGGTCCTGTCCACGCCACCGGTTCGGGCAAGTGCCTGGACGTACCCGGCCTTTCGCAGACCAACGGCGCCCAGACGCAGATCTGGGACTGCAACGGCCAGACGAACCAATCCTGGACCAGTACGCCGGCCAAGCAGCTCACCGTCTACGGCGGTGCGAAGTGCCTCGACGCGGCCGGCACCGCAACCGGCGCAAAAGTCGCGATCTGGGACTGCAACGGCGGCACCAACCAGCAATGGAACCTCAACTCCAACGGCACCATCACCGGCGTCCAGTCAGGGCTGTGCCTGGATGTGGCCGGGGCCTCCACCGCCAACGGCGCACCGGTCAAACTGTGGGACTGCAACGGCGGCAGCAACCAGCAGTGGCGCCTCGGCTGACACCACCGCCCCAAGGCTGAGAGGCTTCCGCGCTGCCTCTACCGCGCCAAAGGCCACTCATCACACCCGCTGACCAACTCTCGGGCACCCGTGCCTTCGACCTCGACCCGGTCGGCCGCGTCACCGTCGTCACCGCTGACGGCTGGAGCGAGCGGTACGCCTGCGACGCGAGCGGCAACCAGACCGAGGCGTCCTGGCGGTTTCCCACCCGGGTCACGAGGCCACCTGGCGTCAAACGAGCGTAAACGGTCGACAACTCATCCCCGCGCGTACGGCCCCCTCTCATCCCGCCCTGCCCCTCGGAGCCTCGTCGGCGTCGTCCCGTACCCGTGAGGGTGAGCGCTCCGGCGCCTGCGCGCTCTGTGCCGTGGCGAGCGGGCCCAGATGCTGTTCGGCGCTGTCCAGCAGTCCGAGGTCGGCCTTGGTGTGCGCGATGGCGGCGTCGATCAGGACGGCGACCAGCGGCTCGTCGGCGTGGGCGCGGCGCTGCTGCGCCAGGCCCGCAAGCTCCGACAGGTACGTCTGCCGCTGCGACTCGATCAGTGTGGCCAGGGCCTGCGGGCCCAGCGCGACAGCGCCGAGGAGCTTCAGGAACAGCTCGTCGCGGAAGCCGCCGACGCGCACCCAGGCGGTGGTCGCCCACGAGCGCAGCTCGGCCTCGCCCGCTTCGGTGAGTGTGTAGAGGTTCTTGTCGGGCCGGTCGGTCTGCGTGACCTGCGAGCGCGAGACATAGCCGTCACGGACCAGCCGTTCGAGGATCTGGTAGAGGTGACCGATGTTCAGGCCGCCCCACTGCGGGCCGACGGCCTCCTCGAACCGGGCCTTGAGTTCGTATCCGTGATTCGGTCGCCGGGTCAGCAGCGCGAGCACGGCGTGGTGGAGCGGCATACACGTCCCTTCTACATTGTGACAACATACCCCTGAATTGTCGCAATGCAGGGGCGGCGATGTACGTGCGCGATGTACGAGGGCGAGGCTGCATACATGGCTGTGAGCGTGACGTTGCGCGGGGTGAGCCGCCGGTATCCCGGCCTGACCGCTCTGGACGAGATCGACCTGGAGGTCGCGGCCGGCGAGGTGGTGATGCTGACCGGGCCGTCCGGCGCCGGCAAATCCACCGTCCTGCATGTGACGGGCGGCATGGACCAGCCCGACGAGGGGCACGTCGAGATCGACGGCACACAACTGATACCCCGAGACCTGGACCGTCACCGGCGGCGTGTCGGCTTCGTCTTCCAGCGCTTCCACCTGCTGCCCGCGCTGACCGCGCTGGACAATGTGCTCGCCCCCGTCCTGCCGCGCAGAGTGGACTTCGACCGGCGTGCGCGTGGCATGGAGCTGCTCGAAGCTGTGGGCCTGGACCAGCGGGCCGACGCCCTGCCCTCGCAGTTGTCGGGCGGCCAGCAGCAACGCGTCGCCGTCGCACGGGCGTTGATCAACCGGCCGGGACTGTTACTGGCCGACGAGCCCACGGGCAACCTGGACAGCGTCATCGGGCGGGAGATCATCGACCTGCTGATGTCGCTGCGCGAGCGCTACGGGATGACGATGCTGATCGCCACGCACGACGCCGAGGTTGCCGCGGGCGGCGACCGGGTGGTGCGGTTGCAGGACGGCAGGATCACCTCGGACCAGCGGATCACACCGTCCGGCGACGTGCTGCACCGGCTGGGGGGCCTGCGCCCGTGATGGTGATGATTCTCGACCAGCTACGGCGGCGGCGCGGGCGCGCGCTGGCCCTGGCCGCCGGAATCCTGGTGGCGGCGACCAGTTTCACCCTGCTGACCGCGACGGTGAGCACGAGCCAGGCGACCACCGTGGGCACGGTACGGAAGAACGCACGCTCCGCGTACGACGTCCTGGTACGCCCGCCCGACTCGCAGACGGACGTGGAGCGGCGGAGCGGTCTGGTCACGCCGAACTTCCTGTCCGGCACGTTCGGCGGCATCACCATCGACCAGTACCGGCGCATCCGCGGCATGGCCGGGATCGACGTGGCCGCACCGGTCGCCAACATCGGCTATCTCATGGTGGCGAGCACCGTCACGGTGGACGTGTCCCGCTTCCTGGACGGGAAGGCGTCCCGGCAGATCCTGCGCATCAGCCCTACGCTCACCTCCGGACTGGGCAGCTACCGCACCTCGGACGAGTACGTCTACCTCACCCGCTCCCCCCTGACGTCGGCATCGGAGTCGGACGGCCTCTTCGAGTCCGACACCCTGGAGACGGGTGCGGCCGACAAGAGCACCCAGCGGTACCGGATCAAGGGGAAGTACGACGTCTGCTTCTACTTCAACCGGGACAAGACCGAGCAGACCGAGTTCAACCTGGATCTGCCGTTGAAGCCGAACATCATCGCCGAGGACCTCAGGGACAGGTCGCCGTTCGACCCGGACCTGAGTTCGCGGATGAACTGCCAGTCCGGCCAGGACAAGGCCACGATCGACGTTCCGGTCAGTTACCCCGTGCTGCTGGCCGCCATCGACCCGGTGGCCGAGGACCGGCTGGTGGGCCTGGGCGACACCATCGCCTCGGGCCGGATGCTCACCGAGCAGGACAAGCCGTGGAGGGTGTCGGGCGCCAGGAGCGTCCACGGACAGCACGACTCCTACATCCCGGCGCTGCTCAGCGACACCCCGCTGACCACCGGCACGCTCGACGCCACGGTCGAGCGGCTCGACGTCGGCGACCCGGCCGAGCTGCCCTCGAAACTGGGCAACCCGACAGCCGCCAGCTTCGTCCGAAACCTGCACGGCACCACGGTGGGCACGACCCGCGTCGACCTGAGCAAGGGCTACCGGAAGGCACTGACCGAGGACTCGTTCGACACCGGCAGCTACTGGACGGTCGGCCCGGTCACCTACCGCCGGACCTCCGACGGCGACCTCGCTGCGCAGCCGCAGCCCCCGCAGAAGCCCAGCCTGTGGATCACCAACTCGAACCGGCAGCCCTTTCCCAACGTCCCCGAGGAGAACCACCAGGGCACCCAGTACCGGAAGGTGACCAGTCACGCCGCCACGAGCTGCATCGGACTGGGTAGGTGCGACGGCGTGGACTCCGGACGCCTGCCCAATCCCTTCGTCCACCTGGTCGGCCGCTATGACACCGGCAGACTGCCCGGCTTCTCACCCCTGTCCGACACCCCGCTGGAGACCTACCAGACGCCGCAGGTAACCGGTGCGGACAGCGCGACCCGAGCGAAGCTTCACGGCAAGCCCCTGCAGCCCGACCGCAACCTGGGCGGCTACGTCAGCCCGCCGCCCACCATGCTGACGACGATGGACTCCATCACCGCGCTCACCAAAAGCCGTCGGGTCCCGAGCCTCCAGGACAAGGCGCCGGTCAGCGCGATCAGGATCCGGGTGGCAGGAGTGACCGGCGTCGACACCGCCTCCCGGGCGCGGGTGAACGCGGTGGCCGGGAAGATTCGTGCCACCTACCCCCGGCTCCAGGTCGACGTCACCGTCGGCAGCTCGCCTGCACCGCAGACGGTGGCACTGGGCGACTCGGCACAGGTGACGGAGCGTTGGGTCGCCAAGGGCGTGGCACTGCGCATTCTCCGGGCGGTGGACACCAAGAGCGCGGTGCTCTTCGTGCTGGTCCTCGTCGTGTGCGCACTCTTCCTCGGCCAGGCCGCGCTGGCCTCGGTGCGCTCACGTCGCACCGAGATCGGCACGCTGCGCTGCCTCGGCTGGAGCGGTGGCGAAGTGCTCCGCCTGGTCCTCGCCGAACTGGCGCTGATCGGCCTCGCCGCCGGAGCCGTGGGCACGGTGCTCGCGTACGTGCTGGGCCGGGTACTGGGCCAGCCCGAAGCCGGCGCCAAGTCACTCCTCGTGCTCCCGGTGGCGCTCCTCCTGGCCACGGCGGCGGGCCTGATCCCCGCCTGGCTCGCCACCCGGCTGGGACCGATGGAAGCCGTCCGGCCCCCGGTGACGGCGGCCCGCCGCGCGCACCCGGTGCGTTCGGTGGCCGGACTGGCCATGTTCAACCTGCTGCGGGTGCGGGGCCGCACGCTGCTGGGTGCGGCAGGGCTGGCGCTGGGAGTGGCCGCCTTCACTGTGCTGCTCGCCCTGACGCTGGCCTTCCGGGGCGAGGTGGCCGGGTCGCTGCTCGGCAGTGCCGTGGTGGCGCAGGCGCGCGAGGCCGACTACCTCAGCGTCGCCCTCTCCCTGCTGCTGGGCGCCGCCGGCGCCATCGACGTCCTGGTCATCTCGCAGCGCGAACGCGCCGCCGATCTCGCGGTGCTGCGGGCGACCGGCTGGACCAACCGCGAGCTGGCGAAGCTGACCCTCTACGAGGGAATCGGACTGGCTCTGCTGGGCGGCCTGTCCGGTGCGGTGGCCGGTCTGGCCGGGGTGCTGACCCTCGGCCGGGGCGTGCTGCACGGTCACCTGATCCCGGTCGCCGGCGCCGCGCTGCTGGCCACGCTCGCGGCGACCGCCCTGGTGGTGGCGGCTCTGACGGTGCCGATCCGGGGGCTGTCCCGGATCGCCCCCGCCCACCTGCTCGCCGCCGACTGAGCCGAGCCGCCGCCACCGCCGGCGGCTTCGCACAGCGGAAGACCCCAGCCGTGTTCACGGCCGGGGTCTTCCGCTGTCGACGGACGTCCGCGGTCGCGCCCTCCCCTGTCAGCGACAGCCCTCAGTATCGGCTCACGTCACCGGACACTCATCGGTGGATCCGTTGCCGAGGGGGGCCGCCGGCCAACAGACGCCCACGCGCACGGCATTTCGGACCGGGGTGAACGAGCCGCCCGCGGGCTCGGACCTGTCGCCCGCTACGCGCCGGGTATGGCCCGGGAGCCCATGGCCCCGACGTAGGCGACGGGCAGGTCGAGTGCCAGGCGCAGCAAAGGGATGTCGAACTTGGCGTCGTGCGTGAGGACGCAAGGGGCCGTACGCTCGTCCACCTCGGTGCGTTCCAGGTAGCGGTGGGGCCGGTCGACCACCACTTCGTCCGCGTGCGGGAAGCGTGCGGCGGTGGCGAAGACGGGGCGGGCGTCGCAGACGGTGACGCGGTAGCCCAGGAAGCGGCGTGGAACGCGCGGGCCTCCCCAGTATCCGGAAAACCCCCGCCTGATCGAACTGGCGGCGAACTGTCCCTGCGCGACAAGCAGTTCGCCCGCTGGTGGGGCGATCACCACGTCGCCGCCCGCACCGTGGGCACGAAGAAGCGGTCGTCGGCGAACTGGCCCTGGACTGGGACACGCTCACCGCCAACACCGATCCCAACCAGCACCTGACCGTCTGGACCGCCGCCCGGGCTCCCCCACCCAGGCGGCGCCGTCCCTGCCGCCCACCGATAGGGAGACGGCTCAGAGCAGCTCGATCAGCTTGTCGGTGAACTCGGCAGTGGTCGCGGTTCCGCCCAGGTCACGGGTGCGGGTATCGGTCTTGGCCAGGACCGAGGCGATCGCGTCCGTGATGTCCTTGGCCGCGGCGGGATGGCCGAGGTGGTCGAGCATCATGGCCGCGGACCAGATCGCGCCCAGCGGGTTGGCGATGCCCTGGCCCGCGATGTCGGGCGCGGAGCCGTGCACCGGCTCGAACATCGAGGGGAAGTCGCGCTCGGGGTTGAGGTTGGCCGCCGGGGCGATGCCGATGGATCCGGCGACCGCGGCCGCGAGGTCGCTGAGGATGTCGCCAAAGAGGTTGGAGGCGACGACGACGTCGAAGCGGGCCGGGTCGAGGACGAACTTGGCCGCCAGCGCGTCGATGTGCTCCTGGTCCCAGGCGACGCCGGGGTGCTCGGCGGCCCGCTCGGAGATCAGCTCGTCCCAGAACGGCATGGTGTGGATGATGCCGTTGGACTTGGTGGCGGAAGTGACCTTCCCCCGGCGGCGGGCAGCGAGGGAGAACGCGTAGTCGGCGACACGGGTGACCCCGGCCCGGGTGAACACGGCCTCCTGGACGGCCAGTTCCTCGGACGTGCCCTGGTTCAGCCGTCCGCCGATCTCGCTGTACTCGCCCTCGACGTTCTCCCGCACGACGACGAGATCGACCTCGCCCGGCCGTGCGCCGCGCACCGGACTGTCGATGCCTTCGAAGACACGGATGGGCCGGAGGTTGACGTACTGGCGGAAGCTGCGCCGGATCGGGATCAGCAACCCCCACAGCGAGACATGGTCGGGCACCCCCGGATACCCCACCGCTCCCAGCAGGATCGCGTCCTTGTCGCGCAGCTGATCGATCCCGTCGGCGGGCATCATGGCGCCCTCCCGCAGGTACCGCTCGCACGACCAGTCGTCGTACGACGTGTAGGACAGGCTGAAGCCGTGGCGGCGGCCGAGAACATCGAGCACCTGCTGTGCTGGGGGCAGTACCTCGGCGCCGATGCCGTCGCCGGGGATCAGGGCAATGCGGTGGTTCGTCGTCATGCCGTCGATTGCAGCAAAGCGGTCCGCGGGGCGTCCAAGACGCAAAGCGGATCTTCCTTATAAGCAGTGCCTATCAGCTGTCGGCGGCCGAGGTGGCGGCCGTCACGAACGCGGCGGCCGCCGGCGACAGGCTGCCGCGGCGGCTGACGAGGGCGATGTCCAAGGTCGTCTCCGGCTCGATGTCCAGGACGCGGGCGCCCAGCCGCCGGGCGACGTCCCGCCAGGAATCCGTCACCACCGCGAGCCCGACCCCGGCCAGCACCAGGGGCATGAGCGACACACGATGCTCGGTCTCGGCGGCGACGGCGAACTCGATGCCCTGCTCCCGCAGCGCGTCGACATAGGCGCGCATCCCCGTACCCGGCTGCCCGACGATCAGCCGCTGTCCCGCGAGCTCCCGGCACTCCACCGCCGTCCGGCCGGCGAACGGGCCGTCGGCCGGCACCATCAGCACAAAACGCTGCCGCCCCAGCGCATGGGAGACGACCTCCTTGTCGGAGAGGGGACCGGCAGACGCCAAAAGCCCCAGCTCCACGGCACCCGTGCGCACCATGTCGATCACATCACGCGAGGTGAACGCCGCTTTGATGGCTACGGAGACATCGGGATACCGGTGGCTGAAGGCACTCACCAGACTCGTCAGCGGCTCCACCGCCTGCGACGGCATCGATGCCACATCCAGGCGCCCCTCACGCAGCTCATGCACCGCCGCCACACTCGCCCGCGCCGTCTCCAGACTCCGTACGGCCTCCCGGGCAGGCTCGATCAGGGCTCTTCCGGCCTCCGTCAGCACCGCCCTGCGCCCGATGCGGTGGAACAGCTCGGAGCCCAGATCACGCTCCAGCGCCCGCACGGCCTGCGACAGCGACGGCTGCGACACATACAGAGCCGAGGCCGCACGGTTGAACCCCCCACGATCAACAATCGCAAGGAAGTACTCCAGCTGCCGAACATCCATTTCGCGCCCTCTGCCCCTCAACAAATCAGCCGACGACTCGATCGGTCCCGACCATGGTTGCGTGAAGGACAGCCTCGACGAAGTGCGGACCGCCGATGCACTGACCGTAGTCGTCACCGAAACGCGGTCACAGTTGATGGAGGCGCTCAATGGCCAGCTGAGGCGCGCGCTGCGCCCCTGCCCGCCCCGTGGTCCCCCGGTACCAGGACGTCACGGCCGGCTGGCGATCGACCCGCGCTATCTGATCCAGGACGACCGCGTCACGCTCCGTCAGAATCAGCGTCGAACGAGCGTCAAACATTTCCCGACCCCGTCCCTCACGGAGTTGAGGCAGAGCGTTCTCGACCCGTGCCCCGCTGCGAACCTACGTCCGGGGACGGGCTGTGATGATGCCGGAGCGTCAAACGAGCGTCACGGCAGGGCACGCTTCTCGGCGGGTTGGGCCCGACAGGCACGTCTTGCGCAGTCGCTCCCCGGCCCCACAGGTTTCCGGGCCCGGGCTGGTGCCGGGGCGGCGGCGAGGCCGCGCGTCGGCGCACTGCGGGCGCGACCTTCGCGCCGCGCCGAGGGACCGGCCGTAAGGGGAGACGCCGTGGCGGGCGTGATGGACGTCCCAGGTGAGGTCGGCGAAACCCGGGGAATCAGTGGCGACATCGGACGGGAGGTTGCCATGGGTGGCGGGGATCTGGAACTGGGCGAGCTTCTGGCCGCTGCGGAGGCCGCGCCGCCCGGGGAATCCGTCGGCGTAATCGCGCAGGACCTGCGCAAGCGCTTCGGGGCGGAGCGTGTGTCGTTCCTGTTCGCCGATCTTGTGGGGCAGCGGTTGCTGCGTCTGACCGCGCCCGCCGAGGGTGACACGGCGGACGGTGCCGAGCGGATCGATTTGCGAGGCAGCGTCTACGACACGGTTCTCCGCGGCCAGCGCCAGCATGTGGAACCGGACGGCCAGGGCGGCAGACGCGTGATCTCGCCGGTGACCAACCGCGGCGACTGCATCGGTGTGCTGGAGGTGACGCTGCAGCACACCGACGATACCGTGCTCGGACAGATCAGCGACGCGGCCCACGCGCTTGCTTACATCATCGTCACGGACCGGCGCTTCACCGATCTGTACCACGCGGGCCGACGCACCACCCGGACCAGCCTGGCCGCCGAGATCCAGCACCAGTTGCTTCCTTCGGCCTCCTGCTGTGAGGCCCCCCAGTTCACCCTCGCCGCAGGACTGGTGCCGGCCGACGACATCGGCGGCGACACGTACGACTACACCCTCGATCGGGACACCCTGCACCTGTCCATCACCGATGCCATGGGGCACGACACCGACTCCGCCCTGCTGGCCACATTGCTCATGGGTGCGTTGCGCGGCGCCCGCCGCAGCGGCTGCGACGCGCTCCAGCAGGCCCGGCGTGCCCACGAGGCCCTGCTGACCCACAGTCGCGGACTGGCCACCGGACAACTGCTGTGCGTCCGCCTCGAGACGGGTACCTGCGAACTGGTCAACGCGGGACATCCCTGGCCTCTGCGCCTGCGCGAGGGCGCCGCCGAGGTCGAGGAGGTCAAGCTCGCCGTCAACCTGCCGTTCGGCGTGGCAGCGCCCACCTCCTACCGGCTCCAGGAGCTTCAGTTGCGCCCCGGTGACCGCCTGATCCTGCTCACCGACGGCATGCAGGAACGCGGTGCCGCGGCTGTCGACCTGGCCTCTCTCGTGCGCGACACCCGCGCCTCACATCCCAGGGAGGCCGTCCGCACCCTGACGACCGCGGTACTGGATGCGTGCCGGGGCAACCTCAAGGACGACGCCACTGTCCTCGTCCTGGACTGGCACGGTCCCCGGCGATGACCGACCGGCCATACCGACCCGCCCCGTGAACCTTGCTCTCAGTCTGCGGCCTGCCGCCACCGTCTTGCTCCGGGATGGTCGAGTGCCCCGACTCGGGCCGGCGGGTGTGGCCCTGTCGGATCTGATCTTGGCTGAGTTGCGTGCCGCGTTGGCGCGTCGCGCGTAAACGATCCCGGTCGCTTTCGCGCCGGAGACCGACCGACCCGGTCCTGCACCGAGCGGCGGCGCGTCCTGCGCCGTCTCGGGGCAGTGACCGTCACCTCGTATGCGGGAGCCGTGCACATGTGATCGGGTCGAACACCGCTGCACGGATGGGCGATTTGGGCGTGGCCGGAGGACTGACATCCCGTGGCCCCTTCGCCCATGTCCGCATGATCTGAGGGTGAGGGAGAGGCGGAGCGGGTGGAGCGGACGCAGCCGGGAACCGAGGCGCTCACCGGTGTTGGGCATTGGTGACCGCGGCACTTCCCTGAGCCGAACAACGCTTCGGCCCCCTCGGCGGTCAGGGTCGGGGAGATCCCGGACGTCGGCTCGACCTCGACGGAGTGATGACCGTTCCTTGCCGACGGCTTTGCGTCCATGCGCAGGTATCCAGGGAAGACGAACCACCATGACAGTGAACGAATCCCCTCGCGGCACAGCCCTGCTCGCAGATCCCCTGCGCAACAAAGGCACCGCCTTCGACCCCCAGGAGCGGGCCGCGCTCGGTCTCGACGGGCTGCTTCCGCCCGCCGTGGAAACGCTCGACGAACAGGCCGACCGCGCGTACGAGGCGTTCCTGGGCTACGACAAGCCGCTGAACCGGCACATCTACCTGCGCCAGCTGCAGGACACCAATGAGATCCTCTTCCACCGCTTGGTCACTGGCCACCTGGAGGAGATGCTGCCCGTCGTCTACACGCCGACCGTCGGCGAGGCGTGCCGGCGCTTCAGCGAGATCTACCGCCGCCCGCGCGGGTTGTTCCTGTCGTACGAGGACCGGCACCGCTTCCGGGAGATCCTGCGCAACCGCCCGCACCCGGCCGTGGACGTCATCGTCGTCACCGACGGTCAGCGCATCCTGGGGCTGGGCGACCAGGGTGTCGGCGGAATGGGCATCCCGATCGGCAAGCTGAGCCTCTACACCGCCATCGGCGGCATCCATCCGGCGCGTACGCTGCCGATCTTCCTGGACGCCGGGACGGACAACGAGGAGTTGTTGGCCGATCCGCACTACCTGGGCCGCCGGGAGCGCCGCGTCACGGGCGCCGCGTACGAGGAGCTGGTGGAGTCGCTGGTGTCGGCGGTGGAGGCCGAACTGCCCGGCACGCTGCTGCAGTGGGAGGACTTCGCGACCGCCCACGCCCGCCCGATCCTCACCCGCTACCAGGACCGGCTGCTGACCTTCAACGACGACATCCAGGGCACGGCCGGCGTCGTTCTCGGGGCGCTGACCACGGCCACCACGGTCGCGGGCACCCGCCTGACCGACCAGCGGATCGTGATCCTCGGTGCGGGCTCCGCGGCGGTCGGGGTGGCCGACATGATCCGTACGGCGATGACGGAGGACGGCCTGTCGCAGGACGAGGCCCGCTCACGCTTCTGGTTCGTGGACGTCGAGGGACTGCTGGTGGCCTCACGCGACGGGCTCAGCGAGGAGCAGCGCGTGTACGCCCGCAGCGACGAGCAGGAGTCGTACGGCCTTGCCGAGGTAGTCCGCCGGGTGGAGCCGACCGTACTGATCGGCCTGTCCACCGCGAAGGGCGCCTTCACCGAGGAGATCGTCCGGCAGATGGCGTCCGTTTGCGATCGGCCGGTGATCTTCCCCCTGTCCAACCCGACCTCGCACTCCGAGGCAGACCCGGCCGACCTCGCCCGCTGGACGGACGGCAGGGCCCTGGTCGCCACCGGCTCGCCGTTCCCGCCCCTGAAAATCGACGGCCGCGAAGTACCGGTGGCGCAGGCCAACAACGTGTACGTCTTCCCGGCCATCGGCCTCGCAGTGGCGGCCGCCCGGGCGACCCGGGTCACCGACCGGATGATGGTCGCCGCCGCCCGCGCCGTGGGCCGGTGCGCCGCAGGATCCGCAACGGACGACGTCGGCCCCGCACCGCTGCTGCCACCACTGCGGGACATGCGCGAGGCTGCCCGGGAGATCGCCGTGGCCGCGGCGGTGGCGGCCGTCGAAGACGGCGTCGCACCGGATGCGACCGAGGAGGATCTGCGGGCGGCCGTCGTACGCACCCAGTGGACCCCGCAGTACGAACGATGACCTCATGCCGCATCAGGTCATCCGCCTTGCCGTGTTCGCTCCGCCACCGGGCGCCTCACCCGCGGCGGCAGCGTCGGCGAGATCACGATCAATGAAGCGGGAGCTGCCATAATCGCAGTTCAATGCGAGTATGCGGCCCGCTCCAGACGGCTGCTCGGGGCCTGGAGCGTCCAACGAGCGTCACGACGCAGAGTCTCGTCCCGGCCGAATCAGGCAGGCCGCAGCGCCCTGACTCCATCAGGAGGATGTCGGCGGCGGCTGGCTGGAGATGTCAACAGTAGGTTCGGCGAGAGGTCCGGGGAAACGGACCGGGAGTAATCCCGGCACCACGCCCCGGGCCACCTCGGCAACGAGGCCGGTTTCTCGATGACGCCACCGACCGCCCATACCTGGTCCCACTGCGGCCGTACTCCCGTCGTGCGCGTTCGGGGCCGCTCACGGCGCCGCTTATCCAGCAACTCGGCGGCCCGATCGTTCTGGTCTGGGACACCCTCCCACGATCAACCGCGCTTTGGCCGACCCCCATGACCTGATCACCGCCGTCCGGCGAGGCTTGCGTCAGTTCCCGTACCGCCACGACCTCCTCGACGGCTGCCTCACCGGAGCTGGACTCGCGCTCGCCCCACCATGACGACATCACTTACGGCCGGCTGCCGATCGACCCGCGCTATCTGATCCAGGACGACCGCGTCAGGCTCCGTCAGAATCAGCGTCGAACGAGCGTCAAACATTTCCCGACCCCGTCCCTCACGGAGTTGAGGCAGAGCGTTCTCGACCCGTGCCCCGCTGCGAAACGCCCTTTGCTGCGGAAGTACGCCAGGTCCCGGGCCAGCGCCGCCGGGTCGCAGGCCACGTACGCGATCCGGCGTGCCCCGAGGGAAGCGAGGTGTTCGACGGTCTTCCGGCCGGCCCCCGCGCGCGGCGGGTCCAGGACGATCAGGTCGACCTCGGTGATCCCCGTGCGCGGCAGTACGGCCTCGACCTTGCCCTGCTCGATCCGCACGCGGTCGAAGTCGGCGAGGTTGTGGCGGGCGTCCTCGACGGCGCGCTTGCCGGACTCGATGCCGAGCACGGCGCCCTTCTCGCCGAGCCGGTCGGCGAGGGCGCCCGCGAAGAGGCCGACGCCGCAGTACAGGTCCAGCGCCATCTCGCCCTTGCGCGGCAGCAGGCCCTGCATGACGGCCGTGATCAGAGTGTCCGCGGCCTTCGGGTGGACCTGCCAGAAGCCGCCGCTGCCGACGCGGTAGGTACGGTCGTCCGCGCGTTCGCGGACAAAGGGGCGGCCGTGGACGCGGTGGACGCCCCCGTCCTTCTCCCCGACCCGCATGACGGACACGGGCCGGTCCAGCTCGACGATGGGCAGGCGCGCGCCCGGCCGTGGCGTCAGGATGACCTGGCGGTCCTGTGAACCGGTCGCCGCGATCGCCTCGACCGACTCCATGCCGGTCCAGTCGCGCTTCTCGACGCCCAGCTCGTCGACGCCCGGCGCGGCGATCATGCAGTGGTCGATCCGCTCCACCTCGTGCGAGCGGTGCCGGCGCAGACCGGCGTGGCCCTCGGCGTCGACGGCGTACTGCACACGCGTCCGCCACCCGGGCACCTCACCGGCCGGCAGCTTGTCGCCCTCGGCCGGCATCACCGTGCCGTCCCAGCCGGCCTCCTCGGGCGTGAGGCCCGCGAGCCGCTGGAGCTGTTCGGCGATCACCTCGCCCTTGAGCCGGCGCTGGGCACCGGGCTTGGCGTGCTGCCAGTCGCAGCCGCCGCAGCGGCCGGGACCCGCGAAGGGACAGGGCGCCTCGACGCGGTCCTTCGACGCCGTCAGCACCTCGACCGCGTCCGCGCGCAGGAAACGGGCCCCCTCCTCGCCCTCCGTCACACGCGCCACGACGCGCTCGCCCGGCAGCGCGTGACGGACGAACAGCACCTGTCCCTCGGACGTACGGGCGATGCAGTGGCCGCCGTGGGCCACGGGGCCGATCTCGACCTCGTACTCCGCCCCGACCAGGGACTTCTCCGCCTGCGGGTTCTTCGGTTCTGCCTGCATGGCGGGGTGACTCCAGATCGAGAAGGGGGAACGGCCGGACAACAGCCCACCAGTCTACGTGGGTGCCCTCCGGCCGTTCACGCGCGCTCCGCGAGCAGCGGCAGCAGACGCGGACTCAGCTCTTCCCGGAGGTCCCGGAGGTCCCGGAGCCCCCGGAGCTCGTGGAGCTCCCGGAGCTCGTGGAGCTCCCGGAGCTCGTGGAGCTCCCGGAGCTCGTGGAGCTCCCGGAGCTCGTGGAGCTCCCGGATGCCGACGACTCCTTCGTCCGCTCCCCGAGCGGACCCCGCCGCACCGATCCCGGCGCGTTCCACTCCGCCTGCTTGCGGGCTCGCCGCCTCGCCGCCTCGGAGGACTGGAGCTGATACGGCACCGACGTCACCATCACGCCCGGCGTGAACAGCAGCCGGCCCTTCAGCCGCAGCGCGCTCTGGTTGTGGAGCAGGTGCTCGTACCAGTGGCCGACCACGTACTCGGGGATGATCACGGAGACCGCGTCGCGCGGCGACTCCTTGCGCAGGCCCTTGACGTACTCGATGATCGGCCGCGTGATCTCGCGGTACGGCGAGTCGAGCACCTTCAGCGGTACGTCGATGCCGCGCCGCTCCCACTCCTCGCGCAGCGCCTTCGTCTCGGCCGGGTCGACGTTCACGGTGAGCGCCTCCAGGCTGTCCGAGCGCATCAGCTTGGCGTAGGCCAGGGCGCGCAGGGCGGGGCGGTGGATCTTGGAGACGAGCAGCACCGAACGGACGCGGGACGGGCGGACGCTGTCGTCGCTGGGGCCCTCGGGGGCGGCGAGTTCCGCCGAGACGCCGTCGTAGTGACGGCGGATCGCGGTCATAGTGGCGTAGAAGATCACCATGCCCAGCAGGGCGACCCAGGCGCCGTGGGTGAACTTGGTGACGAGGACGACGACCAGGACGAGGCCGGTGAAGAAGGCACCGAAGGCGTTGATGGCGCGCGAGCGCACCATGTGGCGGCGCTTGGCCAGGTCCGTCTCGGTGGCGAGGTGACGGTTCCAGTGCCGGACCATGCCGGTCTGGCTGAGCGTGAACGACACGAACACGCCGACGATGTACAGCTGGATCAGCCGGGTCGAGTCCGCGCCGTAGATCCACACCAGCAGCACGGCCGCGCCCGCGAGCAGCACGATGCCGTTGGAGAAGGCGAGGCGGTCACCGCGGGTGTGCAGCTGGCGCGGGAGGTAGCGGTCCTGGGCGAGGATCGAGCCGAGCACCGGGAAGCCGTTGTAGGCGGTGTTGGCCGCCAGGAACAGCACCAGGGCCGTCGCCGCGGCGAGCACGATGAACAGGAAGCTGCCCTTGCCGAACACGGCCTCGGCTACCTGGGTGATCACCGGGTTCTGTACGTAGCCGGAGCCGACCGCGACACCGTTCTTCAGCAGGTCGGTGGCCGGGTTCTCCGCCATCCGCACGTCGGTGACCAGGGCGAGCACGATGATGCCGCAGAACATGGTGACGGCGAGCAGGCCCATCATGGCCAGCGTGGTCGCCGCGTTCTTCGACTTGGGCTTGCGAAAGGCCGGGACGCCGTTGGAGATCGCCTCGACACCGGTGAGCGCGGCACAGCCGGAGGAGAAGGCACGCAGCAGCAGGAAGACGAGGGCGAAGCCGGCGAGGCCCTGGTGTTCGGCCTTGATGTGGAACTGTGCCGTCGGCGCCCGCATGGTGTCGCCGAGCACCAGCCCGCGGAACGCGCCCCACGCGATCATGATGAAGACGCCCGCGACGAAGACGAACGTGGGAATCGCGAAGAGCTTGCCGGACTCCTTGACGCCGCGCAGGTTCATCAGCGTCAGCAGCACGATCACCGCGATCGCGCAGGCCGTCTTGTGCTCGACCACGAACGGGATCGCGGAGCCGAGGTTCTCGATGCCGGAGGCGATCGACACGGCGACGGTGAGGACGTAGTCGACGAGCAGGGCGCTGGCGACCGTCAGACCCGCCCGGGGGCCGAGGTTGGTGTTGGCCACCTCGTAGTCGCCGCCGCCGCTGGGGTAGGCGTGGACGTTCTGCCGGTATGAGGCGACCACCGTGAACATCAGCACGACGACCGCGAGCGCGATCCAGGGGCTGAAGTGGTACGCCGACACGCCCGCGATGGACAGGACCAGCAGCACCTCGCCTGGCGCGTAAGCGACGGAGGACAGCGGGTCGGAGGCGAAAACGGGTAGGGCGATGCGCTTCGGCAGGAGCGTTTCTCCGAGCCGATCACTGCGCAGTGCGCGCCCGATCAGAATCCGCTTGGGCACGTCGGTCAGTTTGGACACAACAGAGGATCGTACGGCGTCGAACACGGGCAGGCCCACCGTCCCCCGCGGCTCGGTCCGTCCGGTGTGGTCAGAGCCCCGTCCGTCGCCTCGCCCGTACCCCGGGACCGTTCTGCCTCACGAGTGAAATCCGGGACCGGAACGCGACGGAAAGCCCGGCCTCGGCCGCTCCCGTGCCTAGATGTCTGGATTCCGTCTGTCCTCGCCCTCGGGAGGTTCCATGCCCGCGATCGCCGTGCTCGTCGGCGCCGCCGCCGCGCTCCTCGGCCTCGGCTTCCTGACCGTGTGGAGCGTGCGGAGCATCACTCGCCGCTGACGGGGAAGGTCCGCTGGGGACGGGACCGGGGCGGCCCCGCACAGGAAGGACGGCTGTGCCGGATCAGGACATCGCGCGAGAGCGCGAGCACGCGAGGGGCCGTCCCCTGTTCGAAGAATGGGACGACCACCTGTTCAAGGGCGCGGCCGAGCACTACGAGCGCGGGCGGCTGCCGTACGCGGACGGTCTCGCCGACGTCCTCGCCGCCGAACTGGCGCTCGACGGCACGGGCACCCTCGCGGACCTCGGCTGCGGACCGGGCACCCTCGCCCGCCTGCTCGCCGGGCACTTCGCGCGGACCGTCGCGGTGGACCCCGACCCGGACATGATCGAGCGGGGCCGGGAGCTCGCGGCCACCGCCGGGATCACCACCATCACCTGGCTCACCCGGCCGGCCGAGCGGGTCTCCTTCGAGGACGGTGAGATCGACATGGCCGTCTTCGGGCAGTCGTTCCACTGGATGGATCGCGCCCGTGTCGCCCGCGACCTGCGCCGGGCCCTGCGAACCGGTGGCCATCTCGTGCACATCGCCGACGTGAAGACAGAGCGGCCCACGGACGGGGGGATCCCCCGCACGGAGATCGACGCGCTCGTCCGCGAGTACCTGGGCGAGGTCAGACGCGCCGGCCGCACCCTGCTGCGGCAGGGCACCCCCGGCGACGAGGAGGAGGTACTGGCCCGGACCAGATTCGTCGGACCTCGCCGGATCGTGGTGAAGGGCGGGGGGACGCTGCACCGTACCGTCGACGACGTCGTCGCGGAGCAGTACTCGATGTCGTTCTCGGTTCCTCACCTGTTCGGCGAGGCCCTTCCGGAGTTCGACGCCCGTCTGCGGGAGCTGCTCGCCCGGCACGCCGTCGACGGCGGCTTCGAGGTCGGCCGCCCCGACACGGACGTACGCGTGTGGACCAACCCTCCGCCCGCCTGACGCCTCGGGCGCTTCGGCCGCGCTCGCGCGCTACCGATACGTTGGACGCGGGCAGTCGGCGGCGCGCGCCCCGGCCCCGAGCAGGAGCACAGCCGGAAATCACCGGCATGATGGTGCCTGGCGGCCCGCACCCAGGCCGTGCCTGTTGTCCGGCGAGCCGAGAGAGGGACATGAGCAAGACGTTGACGCAGACCGCCCGGTCTGCGGGGAGTGTGGTGTAAGGCCGTGCATATCGTGATCATGGGCTGCGGCAGAGTAGGTTCCGCTCTCGCCCAGAACCTGGAGCAACAGGGGCACACGGTCGCCGTTATCGACCAGGACCCCACCGCCTTCCGCCGCCTGGGCTCCTCCTTCGGGGGCCGCCGGGTCACCGGAGTCGGCTTCGACCAGGACACCTTGCGCGAGGCGGGCATCGAGGAGGCCGGCGCCTTCGCCGCCGTCTCCAGCGGCGACAACTCCAACATCATCGCCGCGCGCGTGGCCCGCGAGATGTTCGGCATCGAGAACGTCGCCGCCCGCATCTACGACCCCCGGCGCGCCGAGGTCTACCAGCGCCTGGGCATCCCGACCGTCGCCACGGTCCGCTGGACGGCCGACCAGATGCTGCGCCGCCTGCTGCCGTCCGGCGCCGAGCCGCTGTGGCGCGACCCGACCGGCGGTGTCCAGCTCGCCGAGGTGCACGCCTCGGCCGCCTGGGTGGGCCACAAGATCAGCAAGCTGCAGGAGGAGACGGGCGTCCGCGTGGCGTTCCTGACCCGCCTCGGCGAGGCGATCCTGCCCACGTCGCAGACGGTGCTGCAGGAGGGCGACCTTGTGCACGTGATGATGCGAACGGACGACGTCGAGAAGGTCGAGGCGGCGTTCGCCGAGGGCCCGCAGGAAGGCGGTCAGTGATGAGGGTCGCCATTGCCGGAGCCGGTGCCGTGGGGCGCTCGATCGCGGGCGAGCTCCTGGAGAACGGCCACGAGGTCCTCCTCGTCGACAAGGCGCCGACCGCCATCTCGGTCGAGCGCGTCCCGCAGGCGGAGTGGCTGCTCGCCGACGCCTGCGAGATCACCTCGCTGGACGAGGCGGCGCTCCAGCGCTGCAACGTCGTGATCGCC
The DNA here is from genome assembly GCF_000720255.1 of Streptomyces griseus subsp. griseus. Lineage (GTDB taxonomy): Bacteria > Actinomycetota > Actinomycetes > Streptomycetales > Streptomycetaceae > Streptomyces > Streptomyces griseus_I. Next base: position 479,210 of record NZ_JOJE01000005.1, read on the forward strand.
GCGACGGGCGACGACAAGGTCAACCTGGTCGTCTCCCTGCTGGCCAAGACGGAGTACGGCGTCCCGCGTGTCGTCGCCCGGGTCAACAACCCGAAGAACGAGTGGCTCTTCAACGAGTCCTGGGGCGTGGACGTCGCCGTCTCGACCCCGCGCCTGATGTCGGCCCTGGTCGAGGAGGCGGTGAGCGTCGGCGACCTGGTCCGGCTGCTGCGCTTCAGCCACGGCGACGCCAACCTCGTCGAACTCACCCTCCCCGAGGAGTCCGCCCTGGCCGGTACCCAGGTCGGCGACGTCGAGTGGCCCGAGGACACCTCGCTGGTCACCATCATCCGCGGCACCCGCGTCCTCACCCCCTCCCGCGACGACTCCCTGGAGGCGGGCGATGAGCTGCTCTTCGTGGCCGCACCGGCCCGGGAGGAACAGCTGGAGGACCTGCTGTCGGTACGGCGGGAGGACGCGTCGAGCTGACGTCGCGACGTTGGCAGGTCATCCTCTTGGACGCCGGTCGGGCAAAGTCAGCCCGTCCGGCGTCCGAGGACGAGGCCGTTCAGGCCGAAGCGGGGGTCTGGGGGCGGCAGCCCCCGGGCACAACCACACACACGCCGCGCACTACACGTCCCGACGGTGCCGCCCACCGGCCGCCTCCGCGGCCTTCTCCTCCTCCGCCTTCTCCTGCTCCGCCTTCTCCGCCGCTTCCATCTCCGCGAAGACGTCGATCGGCGCGGGCGCCTTCGCCAGGAACACCCACGTCAGCCACACGGCCAGCAGGAACGGCGGGATCTTCAGCGCCACCAGCACCCAGCCCAGCTGCGACGTGTTCGCCCACCAGTACAGCGGGAAGAGGATCGCGCACTTGGCGAGAAGGATCAGACCCCAGGCCCAACTGGCCTTGGTGTACGCCTTCTTGCGTCCCGGGTTCCGCGTGCGCCAGGAGAGGTTCTCCTTGAAGACCGGGCCGAGAATCAGACCGATCAGCGGTACCCCGCACAGGGCCGTGATGATGTAGGCCAGCGACAGACCCAGCGTGTAGAGCATGCCGGGCAGGTAGAAGTCCTTGGCATTGCCGGTCATCATCGCGAAGACCACACCGAAGGCGACGCCGAAGACACCGCTGAAGGCGTGCTTCACGGTGTCCTTCATGGCCAGCCGCACCACGACCAGGACCAGCGACACCGCGAGCGCGGCGATCGCGGACATGTGCAGGTCCTTGTTGATCGTGAAGATGGTGACGAAGAGGAGGCCGGGCACCACCGTCTCGACCATGCCCCGCACCCCGCCGAACGCCTCGAACAGCGCGGCCTCCGTCACCGCCCGGGCATCCTGCTGCTGAGTGTCTTCGGTCGGCTTGTCGAGCGACGTCACCGGCTACTCCCGTCCGAGGGGCCTGAGTTCGTACTTGGGGTTGAACAGCACCCGGCGGCCGCGGCTCATCGAGATCCGGCCGGATGCGATCAGCTTGCGCCCCGGTTCTATGCCCACTATGGAACGCCTGCCGAGCCACACCACGTCCAGCGCTGCGGAGCCGTCGAACAGCTCGGCCTCCAGGGCCGGGACGCCCGCACGCGGTCGCAGGGTGACCGTGCGCAAGGTACCAGTAACCGTCACGATCTGCCGGTCATGGCAGTCACCGATACGGGTGCATCCGGCCGTCTCGGCATCCTCGCGCAGTTCCTCCGACTCCAGGTCCTCCTGGGACGAGGAAAGCCGGTCGAGCATGCGCCGGAACCGGCCCACCGGCTTTTCGGAACGAGGAACAGCAGTCATATCTGAAGCGTACCGGGGCCCGCCGACAGCATCGCACTCACGGGCGGAGCCCCCGCGGAGCCCTGCTCACTTCTCGAATCGGTAGCCCATCCCCGGCTCCGTGACGAAGTGCTTCGGGTGCGACGGATCGGCCTCCAGCTTTCTTCGCAACTGGGCCATGTACACCCGAAGGTAGTTCGTCTCCGTCCCGTACGACGGCCCCCACACCTCCTGCAACAGCTGCCGCTGGCTGACCAGCCGCCCCGTGTTGCGCACCAGCACCTCCAGCAGGTGCCACTCCGTGGGCGTCAGCCGTACGTCCCTCCCGCCCCGGTGCACCTTCTTCGCGGCCAGGTCGACCGTGAACTCCCCGGTCTCCACCAGCACGTCGTCCTCACCGTCCCCGTTCGGCTCCGCACGCCGGACTGCGGCCCGCAGCCGAGCCAGCAGCTCGTCCATGCCGAAGGGCTTGGTGACGTAGTCGTCGGCGCCCGCGTCCAGCGCCTGAACCTTCTCGTCCGAGGAGTGCCGGGCGGACAGCACCAGGATCGGCACGCGCGTCCAGCCGCGCAGTCCCCTGATCACCTCTACGCCGTCCATGTCGGGCAGGCCCAGGTCCAGGACGACCACGTCGGGATGGCGCGCGGCCGCCAGCTGCAGGGCGGTGGCGCCGTCGTGCGCCGCGTCGACCTCGTACTTGCGTGCCTTGAGGTTGATCACGAGGGCGCGCACGATCTGCGGCTCGTCGTCGATCACAAGCACCCGGGTCATGAGACCTGCCTCTCCGGTTCCACGGGATCCACTCGCACGGAGTCCGCTGCGTGGCCCTCGGCCCGCGCTCCCGCCGCGCGGAGCGTCAGCACCATGGTGAGGCCGCCTCCAGGGGTGTCCTCGGCGTTGAGGGTGCCGCCCATGGCCTCGGCGAATCCGCGCGCGACGGCGAGGCCGAGGCCCACCCCCGCTCCGCGCGGAGCGTCACCGTACCTCTGGAAGGGCTCGAATATGCGCTCCTTCGCGTCGTCCGGCACTCCTGGCCCCCGGTCCACGACGCGCACCTCGACCCGGTCGGCGATGGCACTCGCGGCGACCAGTACCGCCCCGCCGTGCGGGCTGTACTTGACTGCGTTCTCGACGAGGTTGGCCACGGACCGCTCCAGCAGCCCCGGGTCCACGGCGACCATGGGCAGGCTCTCCGGGACGTCCAGGTCGACGCTGTCCACGCTGTCCTCGGGCACCCCGACGAGCGCCATCGGCACCACCTCGTCGAGGTCGATCTCCCTGATCAGCGGGGTGACCGTACCGGTCTGGAGCCGTGACATGTCCAGCAGGTTGCCCACCAGGTGGTCGAGCCGGTCGGCGCCCTCCTCGATGCCCTCCAGCAACTCCGCCTGGTCCTCCTCGGACCAGGCCACGTCGTCGGACCGCAGGCTGGACACCGCCGCCTTGATCCCGGCCAGCGGGGTCCGCAGGTCATGGCTGACGGCGGCCAGCAGCGCGGTGCGGATGCGGTTGCCCTCGATCAGCGCGCGGGCCTGGTCGGCCTCCTCCTGGAGGCGACGGCGGTCCAGCACCACGGCGGCCTGGGCGCCGAACGCGGCCAGCACCCTGCGGTCCTCGGCGGGCAGCACGCGGCCCGTGAGCGCCAGCGCCATGTGATCGCCGACCGGCACGTCCACATCCGCCTCGTCCGGCCGGTCCACCGGCCGCCCCAGACCGACATGGCCCGCGCAGGTCCACGGGTCGACGTCGCTGCGCCGCTCCAGCAGCGCCGCGGACTCCATACCGAAGGTCTCGCGCACCCGCTCCAGCAGGGCCTCCAGGCTCGTCTCGCCGCGCAGGACGTTGCCCGCCAGGAAGGAGAGGATCTCCGACTCCGCGCGCAGCCGCGCCGCCTGATGGGTCCGGCGGGCCGCCAGGTCAACCACCGAGGCCACCGACACCGCGACAGCCACGAAGATCGCTATGGCGACGATGTTCTTCGGGTCGGCGATCATCAGCCGGTGCAGCGGCGGCGAGTAGTAGTAGTTCAGCAGCAGCGAACCGAAGGCCGCCGAGGCGAGTGCCGGGAAGAGCCCGCCGAGCAGCGCCGCGGCGACCGTCACCGCCAGGAACAGCAGCATGTCGTTGGCGAGACCGAGGTCGACGGTGTTCAGCAGCACCGCGAGGATCACCGGGCCGGCCACGCCGACCAGCCATCCCCAGATGATCCGGGCCCGGCCGAGCCGTGCGCCCCGCGCCACCGGCAGTCCACGCCCCTTGGCGACCTCGTCGTGGGTCACGATGTGCACGTCGAGGTCGGGCCCCGACTCCCGGGCGACGGTCGCGCCGACGCCCGGCCCGAAGACGTACTGCCAGCTCTTGCGGCGCGAGGAGCCGAGGACGATCTGGGTGGCGTTGGCGCCACGGGCGAACGCGAGCAGCGCGGCCGGTATGTCGTCTCCGACGACATGGTGGAACGTACCGCCGAGGTCCTCGACGAGGGTCCGCTGCACGGCGAGTTCCTTGGGCGAGGCGGAGGTCAGCCCGTCGCTGCCCGCTATGTACACGGCGAGCACCTCGCCGCCGGCGCCCTTCTCCGCCAGTCGGGCCGCCCGCCGGATCAGCGTCCTGCCCTCGGGGCCGCCGGTCAGACCGACCACGATGCGCTCGCGCGATCCCCAGATCGTCGAGACCTGGTGCTCGCTGCGGTACTGCTTCAGGTACGCGTCGACCCGGTCCGCCACCCACAGCAGCGCCAGCTCCCGCAGGGCGGTGAGGTTGCCGGGCCGGAAGTAGTTGGAGAGGGCCGCGTCGACCTTGTCGGGCTTGTAGATGTTGCCGTGGGCCATGCGCCGGCGCAGGGCCTGCGGTGACATGTCCACGAGTTCGATCTGGTCGGCGCGGCGGACCACCTCGTCGGGCACGGTCTCCCGCTGGCGCACCCCCGTGATCGACTCGACCACGTCGCCCAGCGACTCCAGGTGCTGGATGTTCACCGTCGAGACCACGTCGATCCCGGCGGTGAGGAGTTCCTCCACGTCCTGCCACCGCTTGGCGTTGCGCGAGCCGGGGACGTTGGTGTGGGCCAGCTCGTCCACCAGGGCCACCTGGGGGTGGCGGGTCAGGACGGCGTCGACGTCCATCTCGGTGAACTCGGCGTCCCGGTACTCGAGCTCCCTGCGCCGGACCTGCTCGAGCCCGTGCAGCATGACCTCGGTGCGCGGCCGGTCGTGGTGCTCCACCAGGGCGACCACGCAGTCGGTACCCCGCTCGACCCTCCGGTGTGCCTCGGACAGCATCGCGTACGTCTTGCCGACGCCCGGTGCCGCACCGACGTAGATCCGAAGCTTGCCGCGTGCCATGGCCTCATTGTCTTCCGGTGACCCCCGCCTACGCAGCGTCGACCTTACGGCCAACGATGCCGACGAAGGGGGCGACAGGGCGATCCGGGGGCACCTTTGACGCAACCCTGACGCCCCGGACATGAACTGCCGCCCACCTGTGATCCCCCGTTTCATGTCCTCTCCCCTCGTCCCCAGGCACCGGCTCGTTGGCCCTCACTGCCTCATCGGACGAGCCCCCCGCATCGGTTCACACGAGACCGGGATGCCCACTCATGCGGGCATGCGAAAGGGCCGCACCCCAAGAGGTGCGGCCCTGTCGTTGCTTCGCTCGTCAGCGGACCTCGGTGATCTCCGGGCCCCGCTGAAGCTGCCCCATGCCACCGGAGAAGCGCGACGCGCCCTCGTCCTGCTGCACGCCCTCGGGCACCATCTGAGCGTCGTTCGGCAGCTGCAGGACGATCGGGTCGCGGGGCGCCATCGGGCCCTCACCGCGCACCACGACCGTGTCCCGGAAGATCTGCTCGAGCAGACCGGCGGCCTGCGGCTGCACCGCACCCTGACCCGAGATCACACCGCGCAGGAACCAGCGGGGCCCGTCCACACCGACGAACCGCACCACCTGGAAACCGCCCGTCCCGTCCGGCAGCTGCACCGGCACCTGAGCGCGCAGCTCCCAGCCCAGCGGCCCCTCGACCTCGTCGATGATGCCGCCCTGCTGGGTGATCCCGGCGCCGATCTCCTCGCGCACCTCGCCCCAGATGCCCTCGCGCTTGGGCGCGGCGAAGGCCTGGAGCTGGATGGCGCTGTCGCGCAGGACGACCGTCGCCGCGACGATCGCGTCGCCCGCGACCTCGACCCGCAGCTCCATCCCGTCGACGCCCGGCACGAACAGACCACCGAGGTCCACCCGGCCGTCGGCCGGGTCACGCACCTCGGAGCTGTCCCAGGGCCCGTCGGGGCGCGGCTCCGGCTCGAGCCTCACACGCTCGCGCGTGCCGTCTTCCTCGTCCGCCTCAGTGTCGACACTGTCGACGACCTGCTCGGCCTCGCCGGCCGCGTCCTCGGCGGCATCCCTCTTCTTGCGACGTCCGAACACGTCACTGTCCTTCCCGGTCGGATACGACCGAAGCGTATCGATTCCCACCCGTCGCGCCGCCCACGGCGGCCTGACCGCTTGTGCCGCTTTCGCCGTCCACGGCGGCGTGACCACCGGTGGACCCGAAGCCCCCCTCGGCCCGCGCCGAGTCGGGAAGTTCCGCCACCTCCTGGAAGCGGACCCTCTCGACCTGCTGGACAACCAGTTGGGCAATCCGGTCGAAGCGCTCGAACCGCACGGGCTCGCGCGGATCGAGATTCACCACGATCACCTTGATCTCCCCACGGTACCCGGCATCAACCGTCCCCGGGGCATTCACAAGGCCTACACCACACCGGGCGGCAAGGCCCGACCGCGGATGCACGAAGGCCGCGTACCCCTCCGGCAGGGAGATCGACACCCCGGTGGGCAGCACCGCCCGTTCACCCGGCCGCAGTTCACACCGTTCGGTGGTCCGCAGATCGGCCCCCGCGTCACCGGGATGCGCGTACGCCGGAAGCGGTACCTCGGGGTCGACGCGGCGGATCAGGACGTTCACCTGCTCACGGCCGACGGGGCCGGTGGGGCTCACGGCGCTCACGGGTTCACCTCGAAGGCGCGGGCGCGCCGGACCTGGTCCGGGTCGCTCATCGCGGCCTGGATCTCTTCCTCGCGGCCGTGGTTGACGAAGTGCTCGACGTGGACCTCGATGAAGAGCGCCTCGGCCCGGACGGCCACGGCTCCTTCGGGTCCGCCGATACGGCCGGTGGCGGTCGAGTAGATCTTGCGTCCGGCCACGGCGGTCACCTCGGCCTCCAGGTACAGCGTGGTGCCCACGGGCACCGGCCGCACGAAGTCGGTCTCCAGCCGGCCGGTCACAGCGATCTTCCGCAGCAGCCAGTTCAGCGATCCGAGCGTCTCGTCGAGGGCGCTCGTCAGCACTCCGCCATGGGCGAGGCCGGGCGCCCCCTGGTGGGCGGACTGCACGGTGAACTCCGCGGTGATGGTGACACCCTCACCGGCCCGCGCCTGCAGGTGGAGTCCGTGCGACTGCCCGCCGCCGCACCCAAAACACTGTTCGTAGTGGGCACCGAGGAGCTCACCGGGTGCGGGAGCATCGGGGTGCCGCACCGGTTTCACGGCGTCGGACGGAGGATCGACAGCTGGGGAAGTACCACTCACAGCCGCAGACCTTACCCGCGCGTCGGCCACATCCGGGCACCGTGCCAAGCTTGGCCCATGCAGCTCTCCGCGGCCCTGTACGAAGAACGCCTCACCGCCCCCCGCTCCTGGTGGTTCATCTCGTTCCTGGTGGGCGTCGCGTTCGCCCTCGTCCTGCTTCCGTTCGGCACCCTGCCGATGCTCGGCGGCCTGGTCGGCGGCACCGCGGTCGCGGCCGTCGCGGCCAGTTCCTACGGCTCGGTGCGCATCCGGGTGGTGGGCGATTCCCTGCTGGCCGGCGAGGCGAAGATCCCGGTGGCAGCCCTCGGCGAGGCGGAGGTCCTGGACGCGGAGGAGGCCCGGGCCTGGCGCACGTACAAGGCCGACACCCGCGCTTTCCTGCTGCTGCGCGCCTACGTCCCCACCGCCCTGCGCGTGGAGGTCACCGACCCCGAGGACCCGACGCCGTACCTGTACCTGTCGACGCGGGAGCCGGAACGTCTCGCCAAGGCCCTCGAAGCCGCGCGGACCGCCGCCGCGTAGCACGGACGCGGGAGGCCGGGAGCAGGAAGCCGAGCGCAGCAAGCCGAGCGCCGTCAGCTCCTAGGGCTCCTGCGCCAGCCGAGCTGCCTGGGGACCTCCCCCATCGTGAGGGGGTCCGCCGGGGTCTCCAGCGGCGGCAGAGCGGGCAGCGCGTCCCATGGCACCTGCATCTTGCGCAGGTCCGTCCGGATCCGTGCGGCGACCTTCTTGGTGTCACGCCGGTTCATGACGGCGCCGACGGCGGCTCCCACCATGAACGGCATCAGGTTGGGCAGGTCGCGCACCATCCGCTTCATGATCTGCTGGCGGAGTTCGCGCTTCATCCGGCCCCCGAGGGCCGCGTCGACCGACGACGGCTTCATCGCGTCGATACCGCGCTCCCCCGACCACGAGCGCAGGTAGGCGGTGCTGCGGTCCTTCAGATTTCCGGGCGGCCGCACGCCGTACACCTCGTGGAGTTCGGCGATGAGTTTCAGCTCGATCGCCGCGACCCCGGTGATCTCGGCGGCCAGTTCGGCCGGCATCGCGGGTGGCACGGGCAGCATCGCCGCCGCCCCGATCCCCGCTCCGACCGTCGCCGTGGCACTCGCGGCGCCCGCCACGAGCTTGTCCGCGATCTCCTCGGGTCCCAGCCCGGGGAACTGCCCGCGGAGCGTCTGCAGGTCGCGTACGGGCACGCGCGGGGCGATCTCGATGATCCGGTCGGCGAGGTACGCCAGACCCGCCTTGGCGCGGTCACCGCCCTTGCGGACGCCTTCCCTGGCCATCTCCCCGGCCCTGCTCCGGATCTCCGCGGCCCGCCGCCGGGCGACGGGCGCGGGGCCATGCACCGGCGCCGGGAGGTCGACCCGGTCTCCCGCCGGTTCGAGCGAGGCCTGTCCCCCGGGAACTGCTTCCCCGTGGGACGAGCCTCGCTCGTCGTCACGCACACCGTGAGGACCGTGGTCCGGTCCTTTGTCCGCTCCCTTCCAGGGGAAGCGGCGCTTCCGAGGAGGGGTCGAGCCAGTCACGGCCGACCCGCCCTCAGTCGCAGTCGCGGCAGATCGGCTGCCCGTTCTTCTCCCGGGCCAGCTGGCTGCGGTGGTGCACCAGGAAGCAGCTCATGCACGTGAACTCGTCCTGCTGCTTGGGCAGTACTCGGACGGCCAGCTCCTCGTTCGAGAGGTCGGCGCCCGGCAGTTCGAGGCCCTCTGCGGCTTCGAACTCGTCGACGTCGACCGCGGAAGCCGACTTGTCGTTGCGTCGCGCCTTCAGCTCTTCAAGGCTGTCCGAGTCGACGTCGTCATCGGTCTTGCGTGGGGTGTCGTAGTCGGTTGCCATGTCGCTCTCCCCCTCTGGGTGTCTGCGGTGTCTCCCGCACGTAACGCGTGAGAGGCCGGACTTGTGCCCGACCCGAGGCGGAGATTTTGCCTCACATCAAGGTCTGTTACTCAATCGACACCCAACCCGACTCCCCAAGAGTGATCGGCATGGATGGCGATCGGGACCGTACACGGTCCGAATGCCGCTCTTCAAAGGCGTCTCACCGTGTACTTCCCGTGATCAAGACCCCCGAAAACCCGGATTTTCCCGGCTTTTCGGCGACAGTCATGATCACGGAGAGTGGATGGCCAGTAAATCGCCCTTGTGATCGATCACACACGAAGACCCGTGGTCGGGGTCCCGAGGATTCCGCGCAAAGCGAACAACCCCGCGTGTGTCGCGACATGATCTCAGACGGGCAGGGTGACTCGCATCACCAGCCCTCCCCCATCGCGCGGAGTGGCCACGATGTGCCCCCCGTGCGCCCGTGCCACGGACCGGACGATGGAGAGGCCGAGGCCCACTCCCTTGTCACTGCCCGTGCGCTCCGTACGCAGCCGCCGGAACGGCTCGAAGAGGTTGTCGATCTCGTACGCCGGCACGACCGGCCCGGTGTTGGAGACCAACAGGACCGCCTGGCCGTGCTCGACCTCGGTGAAGACCTCGACCCAGCCGCCCTCCGGCACGTTGTACCGCACGGCGTTCTGCACCAGGTTCAGGGCGATCCGCTCCAGCAGCACGCCGTTGCCCTGGACGACCGCGGGCTCCCGCTTGCCGCGGATCTCCACGCCCTTGGCCTCCGCCTCGCCGTGCACCTGGTCGATGGCCTGCGAGGCCACCTCCGCCAGGTCCACCGGCTTGCGCTCGACGATCTGGTTGTCGCTGCGGGCGAGCAGCAGCAGCCCTTCCACGAGCTGCTCGCTGCGCTCGTTGGTCGCCAGCAGCGTCTTGCCGAGCTGCTGCAGCTCCACGGGCGCCTGCGGGTCCGAAAGATGCACTTCCAGCAGCGTGCGGTTGATCGCCAGCGGAGTTCTCAGCTCGTGCGAGGCGTTCCCGACGAAACGCTGCTGGGCCGTGAAGGCCCGCTGGAGCCGCTCCAGCATGTCGTCGAAGGTGTCGGCCAGCTCCTTCAGCTCGTCGTCGGGCCCGTCCAGCTCGATACGGCGGGACAGGTCCGAGCCGGCCACCGCTCGTGCGGTACGGGTGATCCGGCCGAGCGGGGACAGCACTCGCCCCGCCATGGCGTAGCCGAAGGCGAAGGCGATGACCGCCAGGCCCAGCAGGGCCAGCAGGGAGCGGCTGAGCAGGTCGTCCAGGGCGTGCCGGCGCTGCTCGTTGACGCAATCGTTCATGGCGCTGTTGAGCTCGGAGGCGGTCGGTCGCGCCGGGAAGTTGCAGACGTCGCTCGCCACCTGGCCCGAGATGATCTTGAAAGGCAGCTCACTGCCGACGTTGAGCGCGTTGGCGGCCAGCAGGTAGATGATCGACAGCAGCAGGATGCCGGCGATCAGGAACATGCCGCCGTAGAGCAGCGTGAGGCGTATCCGGATGGTCGGGCGCAGCCAGGGGAACGGGGGCTGCGGCCTCCGGGGGTCCCACGTGGGCTTCGGGGGCGCCTGAGGAGGCGCGGGGGACGCGGCCACGGGGGATCAGATCCGGTAGCCGGAGCCGGGGACGGTGACGATGACCGCGGGCTCGCCCAGTTTTCGGCGGAGCGTCATCACGGTGACGCGCACGACGTTGGTGAACGGGTCGGTGTTCTCGTCCCAGGCCTTCTCCAGCAGCTGCTCAGCGGAGACGACCGCGCCCTCACTGCGCATGAGCACCTCCAGGACGGCGAACTCCTTGGGCGCGAGCTGGACCTCCTTGCCGTCGCGGAAGACCTCGCGGCGGTTCGGATCCAGCTTGATCCCGGCGCGCTCCAGGACCGGTGGCAGCGGCACGCTCGTGCGACGGCCCAGGGCACGCACGCGTGCCGTCAGCTCGCTGAACGCGAAGGGCTTGGGGAGGTAGTCGTCGGCGCCGATCTCCAGGCCCTCGACACGGTCGCTGACGTCGCCGGACGCCGTGAGCATCAGCACGCGCGTGGGCATGCCCAGCTCGACGATCTTGCGGCACACGTCGTCGCCGTGCACGAGCGGGAGGTCACGGTCGAGGACGACCACGTCGTAGTCGTTGACGCCGATGCGCTCCAAGGCGGCCGCACCGTCGTACACGACGTCGACGGCCATGGCCTCCCGGCGCAGTCCGGTGGCCACCGCATCGGCGAGCAGCTGCTCGTCCTCGACGACGAGTACGCGCACGTCGCTTGTCCTTCCTGTGTCCACCCGCGTAGCGCTCAGTGGACGCACGCGGGCAGGAGTGTTGACGGGTGTGTGGCTCCATCCTGCCCTTTTCGGCCATAAGTCGGCTGTAAGACGGTGGGCGGAGTCTGAAGGGCAGGTATGAGGCGGGGGAATGCCAGATTTTCTCGTTCCGTTGAGGTTTCCGCGGAAGGGAGCGGGGGGAGGACGGCTTTACACCCCGCGATCACGCTCTGCATGTGCCGTACCACCATGCGGCACTCCGCGGCCGCTTGCAGCAGAGTGGGCGTGGGTGCCCGGCACCGTCGCCGCCCAGCCCGGGCAGCGCTGGGCACCTACTGGAGACGTGATCGCCCCTTCCGAACCGGCACACCCCCGTGCCATCGACCCACGACGACCCAGGACGAGGGGGCGCAGCATGGACGCATTCACCGCAGGACTTCTGCAGCGCATAAGGGCGACCGAGTCCGACCTGACGCGGGCTCGCGACGAGGGCGACGACTTCCTCGTCGAGGTGGAACAGGCCGAGCTCGACGACCTGCGCCGCCTCGCCGCCGACCACGGTGTGGAAGTCGGCGCGTTCAGCGTCTGATCGGCGCAGCACAAGCAGGGCCCCCGGTGAATCCAGCACCGGGGGCCCTGCTTGTGCCGTCTCGGCACGGATCGTGCCAGTCAGTCGTGCCCGGTCAGTCGTGCCAGGCCCCGAAATCCTCCAGGAGGCGCTGTAGGGGCTCGAAGACGCCGGGGGTGCCTGCGACTGCCAGGTCGCGTGAGGGGCCCTCTCCGGGCCGTCCACCGGTCAGGGCGCCCGCCTCACGGGCGATGAGGTCGCCGGCGGCGAGGTCCCAGGGGTGCAGACCGCGTTCGTAGTAGCCGTCGAGGCGGCCTGCGGCCAGGTCGCACAGGTCGACCGCGGCGGAGCCGCCGCGGCGGATGTCGCGCAGGAGGGGGATCAGGCGGTGGGCGACCTCGGCCTGGTGGGCGCGGACCTCGGTGACGTAGTTGAAGCCGGTGGAGACCAGGGCCTGGTCCAGGGGCGGGGCCGGGCGACAGGTCAGCCTGCGCTCGCCCTCCCAGGCGCCGGTGGCCCAGGCCCCACCGCCGCGCACGGCGTGGTAGGTCTCGCCGCGCATCGGGATGACGACCACGCCGGCGACGGTCTCGCCGTTTTCCTCGGCGGCGATGGAGACGGACCAGGTGGGCAGCCCGTAGAGGTAGTTCACGGTGCCGTCGAGGGGGTCGATCACCCAGCGGATGCCGGTGGTGCCCTCGGTGGCGGCGCCCTCCTCGCCGAGGAAGCCGTCGTCGGGGCGGTGGTCGGAGATGAGGCCGGTGATCAGCCGCTCCGCGGCGATGTCCATCTCGGTGACGACGTCGATGGGGCTCGACTTGGTCGCGGCGACCGCGAGGTCGGCCGGGCGGCCGTCACGCAGCAGTTCGCCGGCCCGGCGGGCGGCCTCGTGGGCGAGCTTGAGCAGGTCCGGGTGCAGGGAGTCGGTCACGGGGGCTCCTCACGCGTAGGGGCTGTCGGCGCCCGCGGCGGCGGGGCGGGGGGCGCGGGCCGGGCAGCAGCCGACCGGGCAGAGGTCGTGACTCGGGGCCAGTGCTCCCAGGGCGCAGGGCGTGACCCGGCTACCGCTCTCGGCCGCGGCGCGTTCGAGAACGAGATCGCGGATCGCCGCGGCGAACCGCGGGTCCGCGCCGACCGTGGCGGAGCGACGCACCGGCAGACCCAGCTCCTCCGCCTTGGCCTTGGCCTCCGTGTCGAGGTCGTACAGAACCTCCATGTGGTCGGAGACGAAGCCGATGGGAGCCATCACGACGGCGGGGACCCCGGCGGCGTGACGCTCCTCCAGGTGGTCGCAGATGTCGGGCTCCAGCCAGGGAATTTGGGGGGCGCCGGAGCGGGACTGGTACACGAGCTGCCAGGGATGGTCGACGCCGGTGCGCTCGCGGACGGCCTCGGCGATGAGCGCGGCCACGTCCAGGTGCTGCTTGACGTAGGCGCCGCCGTCGCCGTGGTCCTCGACCGGGCCGGAGGTGTCCGCGGACGAGGTCGGGATGGAGTGCGTGGTGAAGGCGATGTGGGCCCCGGCCCGGACGTCGTCGGGGAGGTCCGCCAGGGATGCGATGACCCCGTCGATCATGGGGTCGAGGAAGCCGGGGTGGTTGAAGTAGTGGCGCAGCTTGTCGACCTTCGGCAGCTCCGTCAGCCCCTCGGCCTCCAGCGCGGCCAGCGCGTCGGCGAGGTTCTCGCGGTACTGGCGGCAGCCGGAGTACGAGGCGTAGGCGCTGGTGGCGAGGACGAGGACGCGGCGGCGGCCGTCGGCGGCCATCTCGCGCAGGGTGTCGGTCAGGTACGGGGCCCAGTTGCGGTTGCCCCAGTAGATCGGCAGATCCAGGCCGTGGTCGGCGAAGTCCTTGCGCAGGGCGTCCAGCAGAGCACGGTTCTGGTCGTTGATGGGGCTGATCCCGCCGAAGAGGAAGTAGTGCTGACCGACTTCCTTGAGGCGTTCCTTGGGGATGCCGCGCCCTCGCGTCACGTTCTCCAGGAAGGGGACCACGTCGTCCGGGCCTTCCGGGCCGCCGAAGGAGAGCAGCAGCAGGGCGTCGTAAGGGGGGGCATCGAGCGCGTCTGGCATGAGTCGATCCTGCCACCCGGCACCGACAGCCGGGAAACGGTGGGGTGACCACTGGGGTGCGGGACCCGTCCGGTGGGTTAGGGTGACCTAACCCTCGTAAGCTGTATGGACTGCATACGGACCTTACGAGCCCCCTTCGTTCACGCCGTACCGCACCGTCGCCCACGCGTGACCGGACCCACCGGAGAGCCACGTGCCCAGCCCCTATGTCGCCCTGTTCGCCGCCCCCGGCTCCAAGGGTTTCTCCGCTGCGGGGTTCATCGGCCGGATGCCGCTGTCGATGATGGGCATCGGCGTGGTCACGATGATCTCCCAGCTGACCGGGCGCTACGGACTCGCGGGCGCGCTGTCGGCGACCGTCGCGCTGGCGGCCGCGGTGCTCGGGCCGCAGATCTCACGGCTGGTGGACCTGTACGGGCAGCGCCGGGTGCTGCGTCCGGCGACGCTCGTCGCGCTCACCTCGGCGGCCGCGCTGCTGCTGGCCGCGCACTACCGCTGGCCGGACTGGGTGCTGTTCGTCTGTTCCGCGGGCGTCGGCTCCGTGCCGAGCCTCGGGGCGATGATCCGCGCACGGTGGGCGGCGCTGTACCGGGGCACCCCGCAGCTGCACACCGCGTACTCCTTCGAGTCCGTGGTGGACGAGGTGTGCTTCATCTTCGGGCCGATCATCTCCATCGGCCTGTCGACGGCATGGTTCCCGGAGGCGGGGCCTCTGCTGGCGGCCTGCTTCCTGGCCGTGGGGGTCTTCTGGCTGACCGCGCAGCGCGCCACCGAGCCCGTGCCGCACCCGCGCGGGCAGCGCGGCGGCGGCACGGCGCTGCGGTCGGCCGGTCTCCAGGTGCTGGTGGCCACCTTCGTGGCGACCGGGGCGATCTTCGGAGCCGTGGACGTGGTCACCGTCGCCTTCGCCGACGAGCGGGGCCACAAGGGCGCCGCGAGCGTCGTCCTCGCGCTCTACGCGGCGGGATCCTGCGTCGCGGGCATCGTGTTCGGGCTGATGCGCTTCGCGGGGGCGCCCGAACGTCGCTGGCTGCTGGGCGTCTTCATGATGGCCGTGAGTATGATCCCCCTCCTACTGGTCGGAAACTTGCCGTTTCTGGCCGTGGCGCTCTTCGTTGCGGGACTGTCCATCGCACCCACGATGATCACGACCATGTCCCTCATCGAGGAGCACGTACCACGCGCACAACTGACCGAGGGCATGACCTGGGTGAGCACGGGGCTCGCGGTCGGGGTCGCGCTCGGGTCCTCCGTGGCCGGCTGGGTGATCGACGCGGCCGGTGCGCGGGCCGGGTACGGGGTTCCGGCGGTGGCCGGGGCCGTCGCGGTCGCGGTCGGTTTTCTGGGGTATCGCCGGCTCAGCAGGCCGGCTCCGCGTCGGGGAGGCACCGTTGAGCAGCACAGCGAGCGGCAGGAACGGCACGTGGCGTAACTGGGGAGGCAACGTCGCCGCCCGCCCCGCGCGGGAGGTCGAGCCCGCCTCGGTCGAGGAACTTGCCGCGGCCGTACGCCGGGCCGCCGAGGACGGTCTCAAGGTCAAGGCGGTCGGAAGCGGGCACTCGTTCACGTCGATCGCCACCACCGACGGTTTGTTGATTCGCCCTCAACTGTTGACCGGTATACGCAACATTGACCGGGAGGCCATGACCGTCACGGTCGAGGCCGGCACCCCGCTCAAGCGACTCAACATGGCGCTCGCGCGGGAGGGCCTGTCGCTCACCAACATGGGCGACATCATGGAGCAGACGGTCTCGGGGGCGACCAGCACCGGCACCCACGGCACGGGCCGCGAGTCCGGTTCGATCGCAGCGCAGATCAGGGGGCTGGAGCTGGTCACGGCCGACGGGTCGGTACTCACCTGCTCCGAGAAGGAGAATCCGGAGGTCTTCGCGGCCGCCCGCATCGGCCTCGGCGCCCTCGGCGTCATCACCGCGATCACGTTCGCCGTGGAGCCGATCTTCCTGCTCACGGCACGCGAGGAGCCGATGCCGTTCGACAGGGTCCTCGCCGACTTCGACGAACTCTGGGCGGAGAACGAGCACTTCGAGTTCTACTGGTTCCCGCACACCGGCAACACCAACACCAAGCGCAACAACCGCAGCGCGGGCCCGGAGAAGCCGGTCCCGCAGCTGCAGAGCTGGTTCGAGGACGAGTTCCTCTCCAACGGCGCCTTCCAGGTGGCCCAGTGGGTCGGCCGGGCGGCCCCCGCCACGATCCCGGCCATCGCGCAGATCTCCAGCAAGGCACTGTCCGCGCGCACCTACACCGACATCCCGTACAAGGTCTTCACCTCGCCGCGCCGGGTGCGCTTCGTGGAAATGGAGTACGCCGTTCCGCGCGAGGCGCTGACCGGTGTGCTGCGGGAGTTGAAGGCCATGGTCGAACGCTCCCCCCTGCGGATCAGCTTCCCGGTGGAGGTGCGCACCGCTCCCGCCGACGACATCACCCTGTCCACCGCCTCGGGGCGCGACAGCGCGTACATCGCCGTCCACATGGTCAAGGGCACGCCGTATCAGGGGTACTTCACGGCCGCGGAGCGCATCTTCACCGCGCACGAGGGCCGGCCGCACTGGGGCAAGGTGCACACGCGGGACGCGGAGTACTTCTCCGGGGTGTATCCACGCTTCGGCGAGTTCACGGCCCTGCGGGACCGGCTCGATCCGGACCGGCTGTTCCAGAACGATTACCTGCGCAGGGTTCTGGGGGCGTAGAAAGAGTTCCGGGGACGCAGAGAGCGAGAGGGCTCGCGGGGAAGGCCGCAGTGGGCGCGGGGAGACTGAGGGGGCGCGAGGAAGTGCGCGAGGGCGCAACAATGGTGCTGTTTCCGCCAATTGCGTGAAGTACGCCACTTCCAAGATCCCAAAAATCACGTGACAGGCGGCCAGGTCCCGTGTCTTGCGCGAAGTTGCGCGGCGCGCCAATCCACGCACGTGGCCCAAATGGAGTACTGTCGAGCACTGGGCCCGGACTCCCACCAGGGTGTCCCGGGCCTTGCTGGATCGCCGGGAGGGGGCTAGTTGCACAGGGTGACGGAGTTGGTCACTTAGCGTTGCGAATAGGTAACCGTGCCATAACGGCGAACCAGGGCCCGCGCCCGACACGCCGGGCAACTCGGCAAGGTTGTGGCAGGCTGCACCCGGGCAGGCCACACTCGACTAGCGGAAGCAGCGACGCACGTGACGTCGGCAGGCACCACCCGGGAGGTCCCCATGCCCGAACTGCGTGTCGTGGCCGTCTCGAATGACGGCACACGGCTGGTGCTGAAGGCTGCGGACAGCACGGAGTACACGCTTCCTATCGACGAGCGTCTGCGTGCCGCTGTTCGCGGTGACCGTCCCCGCCTCGGCCAGATCGAGATCGAGGTGGAGAGCCATCTCCGCCCCCGTGACATCCAGGCGCGTATACGTGCGGGTGCGACGGCGGAAGAGGTCGCCCAGATGGCCGGCATCCCCGTCGATCGCGTACGCCGCTTCGAGGGCCCCGTGCTGGCCGAGCGGGCGTTCATGGCGGAGCGGGCCCGCAAGACACCCGTCCGCCGCCCCGGCGAGAACGCCGCCGGACCTCAACTCGGCGAGGCCGTACAGGAACGACTGCTGCTGCGCGGCGCCGACAAGGACACCGTGCAGTGGGACTCCTGGCGCCGCGACGACGGCACCTGGGAAGTCCTCCTGGTCTACCTGGTCGCGGGCGAACCGCACTCGGCGAGCTGGACGTACGACCCTCCGCGGCGGCTCGTCCAGGCCGTGGACGACGAGGCGCGCTCGCTGATCGGCGAGTCCGACGACCTCGCCGCGCCCGAGCCCAGCTTCCCGTTCGTGCCACGCATCGCCCGGCTGCCGCGCGACCGTACGCTCGAGCGCGCCCCCGACCGGCCGAGCCTGCCGGCGCAGGCCTCCGAGCCGGTCGAGGAGAACACCGGCGAACGGGACTCGCTGACCAGCCTGTTGGAGGCCGTGCCCAGCTTCAGAGGCGACCTGGTCGTCCCGGAGCGGACGACGGAGTCCACGGAGGAACCGCCGGACGAACCGGCCGCCGCCGAGGAGGAGCCCCCGGCTCCCGCCGCATCGGCCGGTTCCGCGTACGCGGACGTCCTCATGCCCCGCTCGGTCGGCAGCCACCGCGACCGACTGGTCGGCTCCACCGACCGCCAGGCCGAGGCGGACGGGGTCCGCCCGGGACGCCGGGCGGCGGTCCCGAGCTGGGACGAGATCGTGTTCGGCACCCGGCGCAAGAAGCAGGAGTAGCCGACCGTACGAGGCGGGGGCCCGCGTCGAGGAGACGCGGGCCCTGTCCGCATGCGTACCGGGGCGGGGCTACTGCGGGTCGGGCCCCACGGCGACCGGCCGGGAGGGGTCCGAGGACCACTCCGACCAGGATCCGACGTAGAGCGCCGCCGGAACCCCGGCCACCGCCAGGGCCAGCACCTCGTGCGCCCCGGAGACGCCCGAACCGCAGTAGACGCCCACGGCGGTCCCGTCGGAGGCTCCCAACGCCTTGAAGCGGTCCCTGAGCTCCTCGGCGGGCAGGAACCGGCCGTCCGGCCCCACGTTCTCGGTGGTAGGCGCCGAAACCGCTCCGGGGATGTGCCCGCCGACCCGGTCGATCGGCTCCACCTCGCCGCGGTAGCGCTCCCCCGCGCGCGCGTCGAGGAGCACTCCGGAGCGGGCCAGCGCCGCGGCCTCGTCGGCGTCGAGGAGGTCGGCGGGTGTGGGCACCGGCTCGAAGTCGCCCTCCGCGGGCGTGGGCGACTCCACCGACAACTGCCCCTGCCAGGAAGGCAACCCGCCGTCGAGAACTCGCACGTCCGGGTGACCCGTCCAGCGCAGCATCCACCACGCGCGGGCCGCCGCCCAGCCCTGCCCGCCGTCGTACACGACGACCGGTGTTCCCGCGGACACACCGGCCCGGCGCATGGCAGCGCCGAACTCCGCGACGTCGGGCAGCGGGTGCCGGCCCCGCTCGCCGGGTGCGGCGGCCAACTCCTGGTCGAGGTCGACGTAGACCGCGCCGGGGATGTGCCCGGCCGTGTACTCGGCCCGGCCGTCGAAGGGCGGCTCCCCGGCCGCCTTGGCCAGGCTGAGCTGCCAGCGGACATCGAGCACGACCGGGGGGTTCTCCCCCGCCACGGCGCCCGCGAGTTCGGATGCGGAGATGATGGCGTTCATGGCCCCATCCTCGCGCACGGAGTAGCCGCATCGTCCAGGTCCGGCTACTCTGCTCCGCCGGACAGGCCCGATCACGGGGCGTACCGCAATGGGCACGCGCGGTACAGCCGATCAATGCCGGTCGACCGGCGTGCGGAAGCCAACCGGGAACCTCACCCGGGGCAACCCACGGTCACGGACCGGCATACCAGCGGCGCGCCCGAGCACCCGGCGCCACGGGTGGTGTCAGCATCGGCACCGGTCGGGACAGCGGAAGCGAAAACGCGGCCACCGCGAGGGGCCGAGAAGAGAGAGACGATGACCGAGGCACCGGGGCCCGCCGGCCGGAACGGCGAAGCGCACGCTCGGTATGTGCCCGGCACGCCCTGCTGGGTGAGCCTGATGGTGCACGGGCTGGCCGCGACCCAGGAGTTCTACGGTGAGCTGTTCGGTTGGGAGTTCGAGCCCGGCCCGCATCAACTCGGCCCCCACGTACGGGCCCTGCTCGACGGCCGCGAGGTGGCCGGGATCGGGCAACTGCCCCCCGACCGTCATCTGCCCATCGCCTGGACGCCCTACCTCGCCTCCGACGACGTGGACCTGACGGCCGAAACGGTACGGCTGTGCGGCGGAACCATCGGGGTGGGGCCGCTGGACGCCGCCGAGGCCGGGCGCCTCGCGATCGGCTCCGATCCGTCCGGCGCCGTCTTCGGCATCTGGGAAGCGGCGGCACACCACGGCACCCGCATCACCGGTGTGCCCGGGACGCCCGCGTGGAACGAACTGCTGACCTACGAGACCGTGAGCGTCACCAAGTTCTACAAGACGGTGTTCGGCTACGAGGAGGAGCCGGTGGTCTCCGCCGACTTCGACTACGTCACCCTGCGCGTCGCCGGTCACCCGGTCGCCGGCGTCCACGGTGTGGGTCACGCCCTGCCCCGGGACCGGGGTCCGCACTGGCTGACGTACTTCGAGGTGGCCGACACGGACGAGGCGCTGGACCGTCTCGTCGACCTCGGTGGGCATGTCCTGAAGGGGGCTCAGGACAGCTTCCACGGACGCGTGGCCACCGTGGCCGACCCGGAGGGTGCCCGCTTCTCCCTGATCCAGGATCCGAGCTGACGAAGGGCCTGGGTGACCGGCCTGGTAGTGCTTCGTCACCTCGGGTGATCTCGCCTGGTGGCGGGCATCTGACTGGGCATGGGGCTGGGGGAAGTGGAACGGCTGCGGGGTGAGTTATCGCAGTCCATCGCCGATGTGGGCTTTGGGCAAGCGGGCGAACTGCCAGGTCGCAGTCAGCGTGCACGCGGCTACCGACACCGCATCGTGCCCGCTGGAGTGGGAGACGTTCCTGCCCGAGGAGCGGACCAGTGACCATGACAGGCGACGGCGGGCGGATCGAGCACGACTACCGGGAACTCAAGCACGGTCTGGGCCTGGACCACTTCGAGGGCCGCACCTGGAACCGCGGACGGCACCACCACGTCACCCGCGTCACCGCCGCCCAGGCCTTCCTCACCCTCCGGCGGCTCGACCAAAGCCCAGATGCCGGCCTGAGCCTCCACCAGGTCCTCGATGTCCTTCAGACCGAGGAGACCGGCAGTACGTCCGGCGACAGCACCGCCGCGCGGGACGTGGCGGCCGTCATACGGCGCCTGTGGTGCCGTCGGCAGAGCACCTCGTAGCCGATGGCGTCCGCCTGGTTGACGTCGCCGACGACGACCTGGGCGCCCTCGACGACCATGACGCCGCCTATCGTGCGGGCGTTGTGGGTGGCGCGGGCGCCGCACCAGCACAGGGCCTCGACCTGGAGCACCTCGACCCGGTCGGCGAGCTCCACGAGCCGCTGGGAGCCCGGGAACAGCTTGGAGCGGAAGTCGGTCGTGATGCCGAACGCGTACACGTCGACGCTCAGATCGTCGACCACGCGCGCGAGCTGGTCGATCTGTTCCGGCGCCAGGAACTGCGCCTCGTCCGCGATCACGTAGTCGGCGCGGCCGCCGTGGGAGAGGTGGTCGACGAGGTAGGCGTACAGGTCCTGTCCGTCCTCGACCTCGACCGCATCGGTGACCAGGCCGAGGCGGGAGGACAGCTTGCCCTCTCCGGCGCGGTCGTCGCGGGTGAGGATCACGCCCTGCAGACCGCGTGCGGAGCGGTTGTGCTCGATCTGCAGAGCCAGCGTCGACTTCCCGCAGTCCATGGTTCCGGAGAAGAACACCAGCTCGGGCATGGTGAGTTGAGCACCTTTCGGCAAAGGGGACATGAGGAGCGGGCGGTACGTCAGGAGCGTACTTCGAGCAGGGGGACCAGTTGCTCGGCAGGGGTCATCGAACCGTGGTTGCCGACCATCGACGACTCCTTCGGCTCCCGCTCGGACGCGATGAGCAGGACGTCGTCGTGCGCGGCGGCCACCACGTCGCCGATGCGGGCGTACACACGGTCGTCGAAACGGTCGGGCGGGCCGAACCAGCCCGCCGCGATCGCCTCGTCCCGTGAGGCCACCCAGAACTGCTCGCCCAGCACCTCGCGCCAGCAGGTCACGACGTCGTTCTCGGCGCCCGGGACCGCGTACACGTGGCGGGCCCGGCCCTCGCCGCCCAGCAGGGCGACTCCGGCGCGCAGCTCCCAGTCCTCGTCGAAGTCGATCCGGTGCTGTTCGTCGAAGGGCACGTCGACCATGCCGTGGTCGGCGGTGACGTAGAGCGCGGTGCGCGGCGGCAGCTGCTCGGCCAGGCGCTGGACGAGCCGGTCGACGTACATGAGCTGGCCGTGCCAGGTGTCCGACGCCATGCCGTAGCGGTGTCCGGCACCGTCCAGTTCGGCGTAGTACGTGTAGACGAGGGAACGGTCACCGGCGGCCAGTTGCTCGGCCGCGAGGTCCATGCGCTCCTCGCCGGTCAGCCGCCCCAGGAACGTTCCGCCACTGAGCGCGACCTTGGTGAGCGGGGTGTTCGCGAAGGTGGGGGACGACACCTGGGCGGCGTGGACACCCGCCTGGGCGGCCAGCTGGAAGACCGTGGGGTGAGGCTGCCAGGCACGGGGGTCCGTCCACGGCTGCCAGCGCAGCTGGTTCATCAGCTCGCCGGTGGCCGGGTTGCGGACGGTGTATCCGGGCAGGCCGTGCGCGCCGGGCGGGAGGCCGGTGCCGACCGAGGCGAGGGAGGTCGCGGTGGTCGCCGGGTAGCCGGCGGTGAGCGGGCGGCCGGTGCCTCCGCGGGAGCTCGCCAGGAGCGATGCCATGAAGGGGGCCTCGTCCGGGTGCGCCTTCAGTTGCTCCCAGCCCAGGCCGTCGATCAGGAACACACAGTTCCGGTCGGCCGGGGTGAGCTCCTGGATCGCGGCCTGCATCGCCGGCACACCCATGCCCGCGGCCAGTGTGGGGAGCAGGTCGGCGAGGGAGCCGCTGCCGTACTCGGGAAGCGGCGCGGAGGCGGGCGCGAGCGGTTCCGGGTGGTCCCAGGGGGCGGACTGGACCATCAGCGGGTGACGTCCGCGGTCGCCTCGGAGAGCGACTGTGCGAAGACGAGGGCCTGGCGCACCGTCTCGGGGCCGTCCCCGGCCTCGCTGACGCGCAGGCTGAGGTCGTCCGCGGTCGAGTTGCCGGTGTATCCGTGGTCGGCGTCGCAGTTCGGGTCACCGCAGGCGGCCGGTTCGAGGTCGATGCGGGAGACGGCGCCCCAGCCGATGGTCAGCACGACCTCGCGGGGCAGCGTGCCCGGCTTGTAGGACTCCGGGTTGGCCACGACCCGGCTGACGACGACCGAGGAGATCCGGCCGATCTTCACCGACTCCGTGGAGGTGGTGGCGTACGGCGTCGGGGAGGTGCTGTCGGCGGCCTGCTCGTCGGTGTGGCTGACGATGAAACGGTTGCCGGTGAGGACCAGCACGGTCACGTGCCGTCGCACCTCGTTCTGGTCGAACGTCGTCTCCTGGTGGACCAGGTACGACCGGATGGGCTCGCCGCCCACGGCGGCCTCCACCGCCTCGGCAACGAGGGCCGGGTAGTAGCCGCTGCGTTCGATCGCCGCTCGCAGCCCCTGGGTCGTCGTACTGGTCTTGGCCATGTCCTCCATCCTACGGGGGTGCACTGACTGCGAGGGACCGCTCGGGGCCGCTCAGTACACGGGGAGTGTCCGCGGGCCGAGGTCGTCCCGGGCGGGGGGCGGGGCCAGGCGTACGGAGGCGCCGAGCACGCTCAGACCGCGCGGCGCGACGACCACCGGTTCCAGGGTGACGGCGACGACCTCCGGGTGGTCGTCGACCAGCCGCGACACCCGCAGCAGCAGCTCTTCCAGCGCGGGCGTGTCGACGGGTGTCGAGCCGCGCCAGCCGAACAGGAGCGGCGCGGTCCGGATGGAGCGGACGAGGGAGGTCGCGTCCCGGTCGGTGACGGGGACGAGCCGGTGCGCCATGTCTCCGAGCAGCTGGGAGGCGGCGCCGGCGAGCCCGAAGGAGAGCACCGCGCCGGCGGCCGGGTCGATGACCGCGCGGACGACGGTGTCGACCCCGCGCGGAGCCATCCCCTGCACGACCGGCCGCAGCTCCTCCGGCTTTCCGAACAGCCCGGTCAACTCGGTGTACGCCCTGCGCAGTTGTTCCTCGTCGGCGAGGTCCAGCCGTACGCCGCCCAGGTCGGCGCGGTGTCGCAGGTGCGGGGCGGTGGCCTTGAGGGCAACGGGGTAGCCGAGGGTGCCCGCGGCCGCGACGGCGTCGCCGGGGGTGGGCGCGGCCACGGCGCGGTGCACGTGGACGCCGTACATCCGCAGCAGTTCGTACGTCGCCTCCGTGCCGAGCGTGAGCCCCTGACCTCGCGCGAGCAACCCGCCGATCAGCTCGGCGGCCCCCCTCTCGTCGATGTCGTCGTACTCGGGCACCTTCCCGGGCCGGGCTGCTTCGCGCCGCCACTGCGCGTACTTCACGCCTTCCGCGAGGGCCCGGACGGCGCGTTCGGCGGCGGGGTAGGCGGGGATGAGGTGGGCGTCGGCCGGGATGGCCGGCGGTTCCGTGGCGGCGGTGGTCAGTCGGTCCAGCGGGCGGAACGGGTGGGAACGGCCGACAACGCCGGGTCCTTGGGAACCGGCCTGTGGTGCCGTACTCGTCGCAGCCGACAGAGCCTCCGCGAGTCCCCCCAGCTCGACGTGCACGACAAGCACCGGCTTCGCGGGCTCGGCCGCCGCAGCCGAGCGCAGCGCCTCCGCCAGCTCCGCCTCGCCCGGCGACGCCTCCCCGATCGCCGGAATCGCCGTGACGATCACGGCGTCGCACGTGGCGTCCCCCAATGCCCGCGCCAGCGCCGCGCGGAAGTCCTCCGCGGAGGCGCCGGTCGTCAGGTCCAGCGGCGGCAACGGCCGCAGGCCCTCGGCGAGACACGCGTCGTAGGTCAGCTGCCCCAGTGACTCGGAGTTCCCGAGGATCGCCACGCGCGGGCCCGTGGGCAGCGGCTGGCGTGCGAGCAGCAGCCCGGTGTCCACCAGCTCGGTGATCGTGTCCACGCGGATCACCCCGGCCTGCCTGAGCAGGGCGGACACCGTGGTGTGCGGCAACCGCGTCGCCCGTACGGTGTGCCCCTGGGGAGCGGAACCGGAGCCCTGCACCACGACCAGGGGCTTGGCCGCCGCCGTGCGCCGGGCGAGGCGGGTGAACTTGCGCGGGTTGCCGATGGATTCCAGGTACATGAGGACGACGTCGGTGTCCGGGTCGTCGTACCAGTACTGAAGGACGTCGTTGCCGGACACGTCCGCGCGGTTGCCGGACGAGACGAAGGTGGACACGCCGGTGACGCCGGTGACGCCTCCTCCGCGGCGGTGGAGCCGGGAGAGCAGGGCGATGCCGATGGCGCCGGACTGGGCGAACAGTCCGATGCGCCCCGGGCGCGGCATCTCGGGGGCGAGGGACGCGTTCAGCCGTACGTCCCGGGAGGTGTTGATGATCCCGAAGGCGTTCGGCCCGATGATCCGCATGCCGTACGCGCGCGCGTGCCGTACGAGTTGGCGCTGGCGCTCGCGTCCGTCGGGACCGCTCTCGGCGTATCCGGCGGAGACCACGACGAGCCCCTGGACGCCGTGCTCGCCGCACTCGGCGACGACCTCGGGCACGTGCTCGGCGGGGACGGCGACGACCGCGAGGTCGACGGGGCCCTCGATGTCCCGCACCGAGCGGTGGGCGGGCACTCCGTCGATTTCCTTCAGCTCGTCGGGGAAGGCCTTGTTCACGGCGTGCAGTCGGCCGGTGAAGCCGGCGCCACGGATGTTGTCGAGGACGCTGCGGCCGACGCCGCCGGGGCTGCGTCCGACACCGACGACGGCGACGGACCCGGGCATGAGCAGCCGTTGCACGGAGCGCGCCTCGGCGCGGTGCTCGCGCGCGTACTGCACGGCGAGGGAGCGTTCGGTGGGTTCGAGGTCGAACTCCAGGCGTACGACGCCGTCCTCGAAGCTGCGCTTCTGGGTGTACCCGGCGTCCGTGAAGACCTTGATCATCTTGGTGTTGGCGGGCAGCACCTCGGCCGCGAAGCGGCGGATGCCGCGCTCGCGCGCGACGGCCCCGATGTGTTCGAGCAGGGCGGAGGCGACACCGCGTCCCTGGTGGGCGTCCTGGACCAGGAAGGCGACCTCGGCCTCGTCGGGAATATCGGGGGCGGGCGCGAAGCGCCCTCCGGCAAGGGTGGCGGTGGGAGACGGGTGGGCGGAGGCGGGCATGCCGTCGGCCCCGATGCGGTCATAGCGTACGGTGGCGATGAACTCGCCGCCGACCGTGGCCGCGAGTCCCACCCGGTCCACAAAGTCGTGGTGCGTGAAGCGGTGGACGTCCTTGGCGGACAGGCGCGGGTAGGGCGCGAAGAAGCGGTAGTACTTCGACTCGTCCGAGACCTGCTCGTAGAAGCTGACCAGGCGCTCGGCGTCATCAACGGTGATGGGGCGGATGCGCGCGGTGCCGCCGTCGCGCAGCACCACGTCGGCTTCCCAGTGGGCGGGGTACTCGTGCCGGTCCGACGCGCTCTGCATGGGGCCCAGAGTACGGCTCGCGTCCGACAACGGCGCGAGGCAGTCTGTGGAGGACGGAAGTCGGATCGAGGCCGAGGTCCGACGACCACATGGGGAACGGGACGCAGGACCGTTCCCGCCACGCTTCACGTGTGGAACACTGGTCTAGACAACCTGAGCACCGAAGGGCAGCATCACATGGCTGAGCGCCGCGTCAACGTCGGCTGGGCCGAGGGCCTCCACGCCCGCCCCGCATCCATCTTCGTCCGGGCCGCCACGGCCGCAGGTATCCCGGTGACGATCGCCAAGGCCGACGGCAACCCCGTCAACGCGGCCTCCATGCTGGCCGTCCTCGGCCTGGGCGCCCAGGGCGGCGAGGAGGTCGTCCTCGCCTCCGACGCCGACGGCGCGGACGCCGCCCTCGACCGGCTGGCGAAGCTGGTCTCCGAGGGCCTGGAGGACCTGCCCGAGACGGTCTGAGCACCGCTCGCAGCACGCACGGAGCCGTGTCGCCCTTCCGGGCGGCGCGGCTTCGCTGTTTCTCACGCAATTTCGGGGACAAAATGGCGAGCGGGCATACGTGAGGCGCGCCACCAGAAATTCACGGCGCGCGAGAAAAGGGCAGCGGAAATACACCTCCGTCAAATATCCCCTCTTTGTATACGGCCCCCGTGTTAATGCCGCAGGCCCGACATGTTTACGGGATGTTGCGAAGTCCTCACACGCTCCGGGCGTTCCCCGGCGGAAAAGCGCAGCCGGTGCGCGGCGGTCGCCCGCTCGGTGTGCAGCGCCGTGATCGCCCGCGCGCGCTCGCTGTCGCCGCGCGCCACCGCGTCGACGATCGCGCCGTGGTCCGCCCAGGACTCGACCGGGTCGGCGGGGGCGTCGACGGCGTACATCCAGGCGATCTTGTGGCGCAGCTGGGTGAGCGTGGAGGTCATCGCATGGCTGCCGGAGGCCTGGGCGAGCGTCTCGTGGAACCAGCTCCCCAGCGAGCGCAGATCGTCGCTGCTGCCTCTCCTGGCCCGCTCCTGGCCGAGCCGGACGAGCCCGCGCAGCACCTTCAGATGGGCTTCCGTGCGCCGCTGGGCGGCCCGGGAGGCGCCCAGCGGCTCCAGGAGCATGCGCATCTCCAGCAGGTCGCCGGCCTCCTGCTCGGTGGGTTCGGCGACGCACGCGCCCGCGTGCCGTCGGGTCACCACGAAGCCCTCGGCCTCCAGTGTGCGCAGAGCTTCGCGCACGGGGACGCGGGAGACGCCGTAGCGGCGCGCGAGGAGTTCCTCGGTGAGCCGGCTGCCGCGCTCGTAGACACCCGCGACGATGTCGTCCCGGATGGCCGTGCACACCGAATGCGCCGGAATACGCATGACCGACCTCCGCCTTAATCCCCGTGAAACGTCGACGATGGACGTGTGGTCAGTGACTCTATTGCAACGAGCCGGAATTTCCGATGGCGGGCCGGAATCCATGGATATTTTTTGGACAGCGGGGTCCCAGAAACGCCGAAAGCCCCGGCTCGGAGAGCCGGGGCCGCGGGATGTCCTGCGTCTGATCGTCGATCTGTTCTGATCTGTTCGTCAGACGTTGACGCCGTGCTGACGGAGGTAGGCGACGGGGTCGATGTCCGAGCCGTACTCCGGGGAGGTACGGGCCTCGAAGTGCAGGTGCGGGCCGGTCGTGTTGCCGGTCGCACCGGAGAGGGCGATCTGCTGGCCCGGCGTGACCTGTTGGCCCACCGAGACTCCGATGGACGACAGGTGGCCGTACTGCGTGTACGTGCCGTCGCTCATCTTGAGCACGACCTGGTTGCCGTAGGCGCCGCCCCAGCCGGTCTGGACGACGGTGCCGGAGCCGACCGCGTGCACGGGGGTGCCGCTCGCGGCGTGGAAGTCGACACCTGTGTGGCTGCCCGAGGACCACAGGGAGCCGCCGGTCTTGTAGCCGGTGGAGATGTAGGAGCCGGAGATCGGTGCCACGAAGGCGTTGAGGCGCTTGCGCTCGGCCGCGCGCACGGCACGGGCCTTGGCCTCGCGCGCCTGCTTGGCCTCCGCACGCGCCTTCTCGGCCTCCTCTGCGGCCTTCTTGCGCGCGGCCTCCTCGGCCGCCTTCAGCTGCGCGGCCTCCTTCTGGGCCGCGGCCTGCTCGTCGACGCGGACGGCGACCGAGTCGCCGACGGTGACGACGGGGGTCAGACCGGTCTGCTCGACGGCGGTGTCGGCGGCCAGCGCCGGCGCGTTCAGCGCGCCGATGATGCCGGTGGTGGTGAGCGCGGCGACACCCGCGGCGCGAGCGGTGGTGCGCTTGATGCGACTGGGACGACGGTGCTTCCCGGTGGCGCAGGTGAACGCCATGAAGTTGAGTGGTCCTTTCCTTCCTTCTCGCCTACCGGGTTAGCTGACGGGTTCGGAGCAGGAAGGTCTCCTACGGGCCCCCTCGCGACACGCGCGGGCGTCCGATTCACCCCAGGGACTACGAAGTTGGGTCCCCGGCTCCCCTGGCTCGCGCCGTACGGGGACTCGGCGATGACTGTCCGGTGCCGCGGTTTACGGCGCACTGCCTGACGAACAGCCCGGACGACGCTAAGCGGGACGACTTTCAATCCTCAAACCGATCGCGGCTTTTGTAGCGCATCCCACAGGCCAGACAGGCAACCTCTGCCCCAATTCGGACATCAAGGGGCCCTGGTGACGGTTCCGACACCAGGGCCCCTGTACGCGTGTGCCGTTACTCGGCGGACACCACCGTGACCGCGCCGATGCCGAGGGCCTCGACGGGCTCCTTGATCTGCGCGGCGTCACCGACGAGGACCGTCACCAGACGGTCCACCGGGAAGGCGCTCACGGCGGCCGCGGTGGCCTCCACGGTGCCGGTGGCGGCGAGCTGCTGGTAGAGCGTCGCCTGGTAGTCGTCCGGCAGGCCCTGCTCGACCTGGTCGGCCAGCGTGCTCGCGACGGCCGCCGCGGTCTCGTACTTCAGCGGCGCCACACCGACGAGGTTCTGCACGGCGACGTCGCGCTCGGCGTCGGTGAGGCCCTCCGCCGCGAGGGTGCGCAGCACCGTCCACAGGTCCTGCAGGGCGGGGCCGGTGTTCGGGGTGTCCACGGAACCGCTGATGGCGAGCATCGCGGCGCCCGAGCCGTCGGGGGTCGACCGCAGGACCTGCCCGAACGCCCGGACACCGTAGGTGTAGCCCTTCTCCTCGCGCAGGACCCGGTCCAGGCGGGAGGTGAGGGTGCCGCCCAGGCAGTAGGTGCCCAGCACCTGTGCGGGCCACACGCGCGCGTGCCGGTCGGGGCCGATGCGCCCGATGAGCAGCTGCGTCTGCACGGCGCCGGGGCGGTCCACGATGACGACGCGGCCGGTGTCGTCGGCCGTCACCGGCGGCACGGGCCGCGGCTGCGCCGACGAGCCCGCCCAGGCGCCCAGGGTGTCGCCGAGGAGCGCGTCCAGGTCGACATCGGTGAGGTCACCGACGACCACGGCGGTGGCCGTGGCGGGACGGACGTGCTTCTCGTAGAAGGCGCGCACGGCCGCGGAGTCGATGTTCTCGACCGTCTCCTCGGTGCCCTGGCGCGGCCGGGACATGCGCGCGGTGGCCGGGAACAGCTCCTTGGAGAGCTCCTTGGCGGCACGACGCGAGGGGTTTGCCAGCTCGTGCGGGATCTCGTCGAGACGGTTGCGGACGAGCCGCTCGACCTCGCTGTCCGCGAACGCGGGCGCACGGAGGGCGTCGGCGAGCAGTCCGAGGGCCTTCTCCAGGCGCGAGGCCGGGACTTCGAGGCTGAGGCGTACGCCGGGGTGGTCGGCGTGTGCGTCGAGGGTGGCACCGCAGCGCTCCAGCTCGGCGGCGAAGTCCTCGGCTGAGTGCTTGTCGGTGCCTTCCGAGAAGGCCCGGGCCATGATCGTGCCGACGCCGTCCAGGCCGGCCGGCTCGGCGTCCAGGGGCGCGTCCAGGAGGACCTCGACGGCGACGACCTGCTGGCCGGGGCGGTGGCAGCGCAGGACCGTCAGGCCATTGTCGAGGGTGCCGCGCTCGGGGGCCGGGAAGGCCCACGGCTTGGCATCGCCGGCCTGGGGCTGGGGGTGGAAGTCCATCGTGGCGAGCTCGGTCACCGGGCCGCCTCCTCGTTCTCGTCCTGGTCGGCGGGGGCTTCGGGGGCGGTCGGCTCGTAGACGAGCACCGCGCGGTTGTCGGGGCGCAGGCGGGCCTTGGCGACCTCCCGGACCTCCTCCGGTGTCACCTCCAGCACGCGCTGGACGGCGGTCAGGGCCAGCTGCGGGTCGCCGAACAGCACGGCGTAGCGGCACAGTTCGTCGGCGCGGCCCGCGACGGTGCCGAGGCGGTCCAGCCACTCGCGCTCCAACTGGGCCTGCGCGCGTTCCATTTCCTCGGCCGTGGGGCCTTCCTCGGCGAACCGGGCGAGCTCCTCGTCGATCGCGGTCTCGATGACCGGCACCTCGACGTCGCCGGAGGTCTTCACGTCCAGCCAGCCCAGGGAGGGCGCCCCGGCCAGCCGCAGCAGGCCGAAGCCTGCCGCGACCGCCGTGCGGTCGCGCCGCACGAGCCGGTTGTACAGGCGGGAGGACTCGCCGCCGCCCAGGACGGTGAGGGCCAGGTCGGCCGCGTCGCACGCGCGCGTGCCGTCGTGCGGCAGCCGGTAGGCGGCCATCAGGGCGCGCGCCGGGACCTCCTCCTCGACGACCTCGCGCAGCTGCTCTCCGATCACCTCGGGCAGCGCTCCGTCACGGGGCGCGGACTTGCCGTCGTGGCCGGGGATGGACCCGAAGTACTTCTCGATCCAGGCCAGGGTCTGCTCCGGGTCGATGTCACCGACCACGGACAGGACCGCGTTGTTGGGCGCGTAGTAGGTGCGGAAGAACGCGCGCGCGTCCTCCAGGGTCGCCGCGTCCAGGTCGGCCATCGAGCCGATGGGAGTGTGGTGGTAGGGGTGGCCCTCCGGGTAGGCGAGGGCGGTCAGCTTCTCGAACGCGGTGCCGTAGGGGACGTTGTCGTAGCGCTGGCGGCGCTCGTTCTTGACGACGTCCCGCTGGTTCTCCATGGACTCGTCGTCCAGGGCGGCGAGCAGGGAGCCCATGCGGTCGGCTTCCAGCCAGAGCGCGAGCTCCAGCTGGTGGGCGGGCATGGTCTCGAAGTAGTTGGTGCGCTCGAAGCTGGTGGTTCCGTTGAGCGAGCCGCCGGCGCCCTGCACCAGCTCGAAGTGGCCGTTGCCCTTCACCTGGCCGGAGCCCTGGAACATGAGGTGCTCGAAAAGGTGAGCCAGGCCGGTACGCCCCTTGACTTCGTGGCGCGAACCGACGTCGTACCAGAGGCACACCGCCGCGACGGGGGTCAGGTGGTCCTCTGAGAGCACCACGCGCAGGCCGTTGGCCAGGCGGTGCTCGGTCGCTGTCAGGCCGCCGGAGCCTGCCTGGGCTGTGGCCGTGTGACCCATGGGCATGTACATCCCTTCGATCGCGGGAGCGGTCGTGCTTGACCGCGGATTTCCTGCTGGTCCTGCCACTTTATGCAAGCGTGCGGACAGTCGGCGAAGTTCCCGGAGGTCGTACGCCGAGAGCGAGAAGCCGGTCGCGGGCAGCGATGGCGTAGCCTGCGGGCAGTCGTGCCGAGGGGCCGCCCGGTGGGCGCACGCGGCGCCTCCGGGTGCCGGACAGGGCGTTGTACACCGGGTCCCGGCCCGTCTTGTCAGTGCCACGGTCCACAATGGTCCGCATCAGATCCCGTCAAACGCTTCAGCAAGTGAGTGAGCCGAAGGGGCGCGTCGGTGTCCCGCACCGGCTTGAGCACCCTGTAGGTGAACCACCAGGAATCAGGAGGAGCCGGCAGCGATGGCCCGCCGCAGCACGAAGACCCCGCCGCCCGACGACTCGTACGAGGAGAAGATCCTCGACATCGACGTCGTCGACGAGATGCAGGGCTCCTTCCTCGAGTACGCGTACTCGGTCATCTACTCCCGTGCCCTGCCCGATGCCCGGGACGGCCTCAAGCCCGTCCACCGCCGCATCGTCTACCAGATGAACGAGATGGGCCTGCGTCCCGACCGCGGCTATGTGAAGTGTGCCCGCGTCGTCGGCGAGGTGATGGGCAAGCTGCACCCGCACGGCGACGCGTCGATCTACGACGCCCTGGTGCGCATGGCGCAGCCCTTCTCGATGCGCGTACCGCTCGTCGACGGACACGGCAACTTCGGCTCGCTGGGCAACGACGACCCTCCGGCGGCCATGCGGTACACGGAGTGCCGCCAGGCCGCGGCGACGAGCCTGATGACCGAGTCGATCGACGAGGACACGGTCGACTTCAACCCGAACTACGACGGCCAGGAGCAGGAGCCGGTGGCCCTGCCCGCCGCCTTCCCGAACCTGCTGGTCAACGGCGCGTCCGGCATCGCGGTCGGCATGGCCACGAACATGCCGCCGCACAACCTCGGCGAGGTCATCGCGGCCGCCCGCCATCTGATCCGCCACCCGAACGCGGATCTCGAGACGCTGATGAAGCACGTCCCCGGCCCCGACCTGCCCACCGGCGGCCGGATCGTGGGTCTGGCCGGCATCCGGGACGCCTACGAGACCGGCCGCGGCACGTTCAAGATCCGCGCGACGGTGTCGGTGGAGACCGTGACCGCGCGCCGCAAGGGCCTGGTCGTGACGGAACTGCCCTTCGCGGTCGGTCCCGAGAAGGTCATCGCCAAGATCAAGGACCTGGTCGGCTCGAAGAAGATCCAGGGAATCGCCGACGTCAAGGACCTCACCGACCGTGAGCACGGCCTGCGCCTGGTCATCGAGATCAAGAACGGCTTCGTGCCGGAGGCCGTCCTGGAGCAGCTCTACAAGCTGACGCCGATGGAGGAGTCCTTCGGCATCAACAACGTGGCGCTGGTGGACGGCCAGCCGCTCACGCTGGGCCTGAAGGAGCTCCTCGAGGTCTATCTCGACCACCGCTTCGAGGTCGTGCGCCGCCGCAGCGAGTTCCGCCGGAGCAAGCGGCGCGACCGTCTGCACCTGGTCGAAGGCCTGCTCACCGCGCTCGTCGACATCGACGAGGTCATCCGGCTGATCCGCTCCAGCGACAACTCCGCCCAGGCGAAGGAGCGCCTGATGGAGCGCTTCTCCCTGTCGGAGATCCAGACCCAGTACATCCTCGACACCCCGCTGCGCCGTCTGACCAAGTACGACCGCATCGAGCTGGAGGCGGAGAAGGAGCGGCTCAACACGGAGATCGCGGAGCTGACCCGGATCCTGGAGTCGGACGCCGAGCTGCGCAAGCTGGTCTCCTCCGAACTGGCCGCGGTGGCCAAGAAGTTCGGCACCGACCGGCGTACGGTGCTGCTGGAGTCCTCGGGCGCCCAGGTGGCGGCGGTCCCGCTCCAGGTCGCGGACGACCCGTGCCGGGTCCTGCTGTCCTCGACGGGGCTGCTGGCCCGTACGGCGAACGGCGAGCCCTCCGCCCAGGACGCGGACGCCCGGCGCGTCAAGCACGATGTGATCGTTTCCGCGGTGCCGGCGACGGCGCGCGGCGAGGTGGGAGCGGTCACCTCGGCGGGCCGTCTGCTGCGGATCAACGTCATCGACCTGCCACAGTTGCCGGACACGGCGTCCGCCCCGAACCTCTCGGGCGGCGCGCCCCTCGCGGAGTTCGTCTCCCTGGAGGGCGACGAGACGCTGGTCTGCCTGACCACGCTCGACGAGTCCTCCCCCGGCCTCGCGCTCGGCACCGAGCAGGGTGTCGTCAAGCGCGTGGTGCCGGACTATCCGGCGAACAAGGAGGAGCTGGAGGTCATCACCCTCAAGGAGGGTGACCGGATCGTCGGCGGGGTCGAGCTGCGTACGGGCGAGGAGGACCTGGTCTTCATCACCGACGACGCCCAGCTGCTGCGCTACCAGGCCGCCCAGGTCCGTCCGCAGGGCCGGCCCGCGGGTGGTGTGGCGGGCATCAAGCTCGCCGAGGGCGCCAAGGTCATCTCCTTCACGGCGGTGGACCCGGCGGCGGACGCGGTGGTCTTCACGGTCGCGGGCTCGCGCGGAACGTTGGACGACTCCGTCCAGACCACGGCGAAGCTGACTCCGTTCGACCAGTATCCGCGCAAGGGCCGAGCGACCGGTGGCGTGCGCTGCCAGCGGTTCCTGAAGGGCGAGGACTGTCTGTCGTTGGCCTGGGCCGGACCCGCCCCGGCCCTGGCCGCCCAGAAGAACGGCACCCCGGCCGAGCTCCCCGAGATGGACCCGCGCCGGGACGGCTCCGGTGTGTCGCTGGCGAAGACGGTGTCGGTGGTGGCCGGGCCGGTCTAGTCCTCGGGGACCCCGTCGCCGGGGTCCGCCGGCACGTCGGGGGGATCCGCCGGTACGTCGTCCTCGTACCGGCGGGGTTCCGGTCCGTCGTCCGGGTCCCGCACGTAGCGCAGGACGCCCCACATGCCGTGTTCGTCGGCGTGTGGGGCGTCGCTCTTGCAGTCCTCGAGTTCCTTGCCGAGGGCGGGCGCGTCGATGCCGGAGCCGATGAGGACGAGCTGAGTGAGACGGTCCTCGGCATCCGCCCAGGGCTCCGGATAGAAGCGCAGGAAGCGTCCGACGGCGTGGACGGCGTAGCGGTTGCGCACGTCGTAGGGGCCGAAGTCGACGTACCCCTTGATCCGGTAGAGCCCCTCGGGCCGGCTGTCCAGGAAGGTCATCAGCCGCCGGGGGTCGAGCGGCACCTCGGAGGCGAAGGACAGGCTGTCGTACGAGCTGTGCAGGTGGCCCGCGTGATCGTCACCGGATCCGTGGTGGAGGTCGTCGAAGGAGAGCTGCCCGACGCGCTCCTCGCTCGGACGGCAGTCGAAGAGCAACTCGGGGTCGATCCGGCCGTGACGGGCGGGCACGACCGCGGCGCGGTCCGTGAGCGACCGGACGAGGCCGAGGACGCGCTCGGCGTCGGGTGCGCGGTCGAGCTTGTTGACCACGACGAGGTCGGCGAGCGCGAGGTGCCGGTCGATCTCGGGATGCCGGGCGCGGGTGTCGTCGAACTCGGCCGCGTCGACGACCTCGACGAGCCCTCCGTACACGATCCCCGGGTGCTCGCTGGCCAGCACCATGCGCACCAGCTCCTGGGGCTCGGCGAGCCCGCTGGCCTCGATGACGACGACGTCGATGCCGGTGGCGGGGTTGGCGAGCCGCTCCAGGTAGACGTCGAGTTCACTCGCGTCGACGGCGCAGCACAGACACCCGTTTCCGAGGGAGACGGTCGAGTCGCCGAGCGCGCCGGCCACGGCCATGGCGTCGATCTCGATGGCGCCGAAGTCGTTGACAAGGGCTCCGATGCGGCTGCCACCACTGTGGTGGAGGAGGTGGTTGAGCAGGGTCGTCTTCCCGGAGCCCAAGAACCCGGCGAGTACGACGACCGGCACCTGAGGCGGACTGCTGTGGCCCAACGCGCGACCTCTCTCACACCGACGTGTGCACCGGCTCGCGGTCCCGGCGCACGTACGAGTTTTGAATGTTGCCCCAGGATACGAGCCGGAAGAATCACCGCGAAGTGAACGATTGTTAGCAGCACTTGCGGGGCAGACGTTGGGCATGGCGCCGGAGCGTGCGACCCTCACTTCCTTCCGTGCGCCTCCTCTCCGCCTCCCCGCCGGCCAGAGTCGCTCGGCACCCTGGGAGACGGCAAGCGCCGCCCACTGCTCGCCGGTCCCCCTCAGTCGACCCGCATTCCGACGACCGGCGGACGGCTGCCTGATTCGGGGGTTGACATGGCCACACAGAGGAACAAAGCGGGGAGGCTGGGCTCCGCCGCGGCCGGCCTGGTGCTCGCCACCGCCGGGCTGACGCTGGCCGCGCGTCAACGACGGCTCGAGGAGGCGCGGCTGGAGGTGCGGAGGCTGGAACTGGAGGAGCTGGCCTCGCAGCGCAAGGCTCTCGCGCATCAACAGCGCATGCACTGGGAACTGTTGGCCAAGGCGATCGACGACCCCTCCCTGGCGTCCGTGATCGACACGTACGACAAGAGCATCCCGGCGGAGAAGCGTCGCCAGTTCTTCTACGCCAACGCGTGGTACGTAAACCTCTACCACCTCTACCGAGCCGGAATGCTCGACCAGGAGGAGCTCTACGGGCGTCTGCGGGAGATCTTCCAGAGCCCCGTCGTGCGGGAGTACTGGGAGGCTTCCAGAGCTCAGCGCGCGACCCTGACGGACTCGTCCGACGAGGCCAGGATCGGCCGGATGGTCGACGGCTTGATCAGGGACCTCGACGAGGCCGACACGGACGAGTGGTGGGTGGTGGGCGAGCCTCCGGCCGAGTGACACGGCTGGGTGACTTTTGTCCACGCAGACACGTACACCTCCTGAATCCCAGTAA
This sequence comes from Streptomyces griseus subsp. griseus, assembly GCF_000720255.1. GTDB lineage: Bacteria > Actinomycetota > Actinomycetes > Streptomycetales > Streptomycetaceae > Streptomyces > Streptomyces griseus_I. The sequence continues at coordinate 515,779 of NZ_JOJE01000005.1, forward strand.
CGTGCTGCCGAGCATGTGCCCAAATCTTCTGTAAGGACCGGTAACCCTTGAAGATCGTGCGCCGCATCGGTGTGCCTCCGAGCGCCCGTGGCAGTACCTCTGGAGCCAACTGCCCGGACGTGTTCGAGCTGAGTGACGGCAACTTCGCCGTCATCGGCACGGAGGCCACCGAGGCGCTTGAGCGAGAACTGCCTGCCGATGCTTCCCGCGCCGACTACGAGCGCATCGTCATCGTCAGCCGGGAGACCCTGATCCGCGCCAAAGCGGACATCCCCGACGCCTGACCCTCCCGTCGTCCTCCCCGGCCACCGCAACCGTCGAGTGAGCCGGGCACCCGTCCGGCGAGCAGCCCGGCACCCCGTCACTGCTCGGTCAGTCTCCGATGAGGCCTGGCGCCAGAACGGCACCAGGCCACACGTGTGCCATCAGGCCACCGCCGGCACGGCCACCGGCGCTCCAGGGCCCACATAGCGCGCCACGGGACGGATGATCTTCCTGTCCTCCGCCTGCTCCAGGATGTTGGCGCTCCACCCCACCACCCGTGCCGCCGCGAACGTCGGGGTGAACATCTCGCGCGGCAGACCGCACAGCTCCATGACCACGCCGGCGTAGAACTCGACGTTCGTGTGCAGCTCCCGCCCGGGCTTCAGCTCGGCCAGGATCGCCTCGACCTGCCGCTCCACCTCGACGGCGAAGTCCACGCGAGGGCCGCCGAAGTGCTGGGCGATCTCGCGCAGCATGCGGGAACGGGGGTCTTCCGTGCGGTAGATGGCGTGGCCGAAGCCCATGATGCGGTCGCCCGCGAGGACACGTTCACGGATCCACGCGTCGATGCGGTCGGGGGTGCCGATCGCGTCCAGGGTGTCCAGCGCACGACTGGGGGCCCCACCGTGCAGGGGTCCCGACAGGGCTCCGACAGCTCCCACCAGACAGGCCGCAATGTCCGCACCCGTCGAGGCGATCACCCTCGCTGTGAAGGTCGACGCATTGAATCCGTGATCAATGGTTGAGATCAAGTACTGCTCTATGGCCCGGGTCTGCCGCTGGTCCGGCTCCTTGCCCGTCAACATGTACAGATAGTTCGCCGCGTACGACAGGTCCCCACGCGGCTCCACCGGATCAAGCCCGTTGCCCAGCCGGTGCAGCGCCGTGAGCAGCGTCGGCACCGCCGCTGCCGCCACCACGGAGTCCGCGCGGCGCCGGTCCGCCTCGATGTCGTACACCGGACGGAAGCCCTTCGCCGCACCCAGCAGCGACAAGGCCGTGCGCATTCCCGCCAGGGGGCCGGAGTCCCGGCCGGCGGCCGCGATGCCGGGAAGGGCGGCGCGCACCGCGTCGGGGAGGCGGCGCAGGGCCGCGGTCTCGGCGGTGAAGGCGGCGGCGCGTGCCGCGTCGGGCAGTTCGCCCTGGACGAGGAGGTGCCAGACGTCCTCGAAGCTCCGGGTCCGCGCGAGTTCGACGGCCGAGTACTGGCGGTAGTGGTAGAAGCCCTCGAGCCCTCTGACGTCCCCCACTTCGGTGTCGGTGACGACGACGCCCGCGAGTCCTCGCGGCACGTCGACAAGTGTGGCTGCCGACCTGTTGACGGACATGATTTCCTCCCTGGACTTGATTCAACTGTCCATAATTGACTCTACTACTGTCAATATTGATTGAATCAATGTAAGTCGGCGATGGATACGGTGACCTTCATGCGCGACCAGGAACCCGGCCCCGGCCACCCCGAACGACGGCTCAGCACCAAGGAGGCCGCCGAGTTGCTCGGTGTGAAACCGGAGACCGTGTACGCGTACGTGAGCCGCGGTCAGCTGAGCAGCAGACGTGTGCCCGGAGGCCGGGGCAGTACCTTCGACGCCCAGGAGGTGGAGGCGCTCGCCCGGCGCAACAGGCGGGAGAACGGCGGGACTCCCCAGCCCGCGGCCGAGCTCGCCGTACGGACCCGCATCACGCTCATCGAGAAGGACCGGTACTACTTCCGGGGCGTGGACGCGACCGCGCTGGCCGCTCGGCACTCCTACGAGGAGATCGCCGAATGGCTGTGGACCGGTCGGCTGCGCCCGGGTGTCGCGTTCACCGCGCCCGAGACGTCCGTGGCGGTCGCCCGCCGCGCGGTCGAGGCGCTGCCCGAGCACACCGGCCCCACGGACCGGTTGCGGGTCGCCGCGATCGCGGCCGCGGCGGCGGATCCACTGCGCTTCGACCTCTCCGAGGACGCGGTCCTCGGCACAGCGCGCACCTTGATTCCCACCCTGGTGGCTTCCCTGCCGCCGCAACGACGCAGCCACCGCGACGCGGGACCGCTCGCCCACCGCCTGTGGGCACGGCTCAGCGGACGGCCCGCCGACGAGGCGTACCTGCGCACACTGGACACGGCCCTGGGCCTGCTCGTCGATCACGACCTGGCCGCGTCCACCCTCGCGGTCCGCGTCGCCGCGTCGGCCCGAGCCCACGCCTACGCGGCCGTCTCAGCCGGACTCGGGGTGATCGAGGGCCCCCTGCACGGCGCCGCCAGCGGGCTCGCCCACCGGCTGCTGCTCGAGGTGCTCGACCACGGTGACGCCGCACCCGTGATCGCGGACGAACTGCGGGCCGGCCGCCGCATCCCGGGGCTCGGCCACCGGCTCTACCCGGCCGAGGACCCGCGCGCGAGGGCCCTGTTCGCCCTCCTGGAGGAAATCCCTCACGCCGCGCCCGCGCTCGCCGCGGCCCGCGACATCGTGGCCACCACCGCCCGCCACGCACCGCTGCACGCCAACGTCGATCTGGCACTCGCCGTTCTGACGGTGTCGTCCGGCATGTCCTCCACCGCGGGCGAGACGATCTTCGCGGTCGCCCGGACCGCGGGATGGATCGCGCACGCCCTGGAGGAGTACGGCGAACGCCCGCTGCGCATGCGCCCGAGCGGCCACTACGTGGGCCCCAGGCCACCCCAGCCCCTCCCCGAGCCGTTCGAACCCCCCGCGTAGGGCTGCGGCGCGGCCGGAAGCACCCGGTCGAAAATCAGGTTAGGCTCACCTTTGTGAGTACGTGTGCGACCGTCTCGCAGGACCTCGACGAGCCCGTTTCCGCCACCGCGGCCACGGCGCAGACCTGGCTGTTGCTGGAGCAGTCCGGCCCCTGGGGCGCCAGGGCGCTCACTTCGAGCCATCTGGACCCCGCCCTGGGCCGCGCCCTGGAGGCCGCTGCCGACGGCACGGGCGTACGTATCGCACTCATCCGCCGCCCCGGACGACACGCCGACTTCGGCACGGCCCAGCTGCGCCGGGTGTACGCGGCCCACACCGTCCCCGGCCGGGTGTGGCTGCACGGCGCCATCACCACCGACCCCCGCCAGCTGCTCAACCTCGACTTCGCCGCGCTCGGCAGGGGCGACGCGAACTCCTTCGACACGGTCCTGCGGGGCCGTCCTCACACGGGCGACCCGCTCGCTCTCGTCTGCACCAACGGCAAGCGGGACCGCTGCTGCGCCCTCCTCGGCCGACCGCTCGCCGCCGAGCTCGCCGCATCCGGCACGACAGGCGTCTGGGAGGTCACGCATCTGGGGGGCCACCGCTTCTCGCCGACCGTGCTCGTCCTGCCCTACGGCTACGCCTATGGCCGGGCGGCGGCCCACGCCGTCAAGGACGTCCTGCACGGCGTGCAGGAAGGCCGGATCGTCATGGCGGGGTGCCGCGGACGCTCCGCCTGGGAGCGGCCCGGTCAGGCGGCGGAGCTGGCCGTGCGCAGGGCGACCGGCGAGCACGCGGCGGACGTGCTGAGCGTCGTGCGGACGGACGGCGACGCACCGCGCTGGGAGGTGACCGTCGCCCACTCGGACGGGCGCCACTGGCGGGTCGTCGTGGCGCAGGGCGCGTCCCAGCCGCCCCGCCCGGAGAGCTGCGGCACGTCGGTCCTGGGGACGCCCGGACGTATGGAGGTCGTGGAGCTGCGCCAACTGGCGGCCACGGCGCTGGCGAGCTGACGCCTTGCCCGTAGCTCCCCAGCGCTGCGCCTCTCCGTAGGCCCTTCGCGTTGCCGCCCCTCCACGGCGCCTCTCCGGAGGTCCTCCGCGTGCCGCTCCCTCCACGGCGCCTCTCCGGAGGACCTCCGCATACCGCTCCCTCCACAGCGCCTCTCCGGAGGACCTCCGCATACCGCTCCCTCCACAGCGCCTCCGTCCCGCCCCTCCGCAGCGCCCTCCCGGGCTCCGACCGAGAGATCCACGCCACACCCCTACGGCAAGTCCCGTACCCCCACGTACCGTCGTGGGTATGAGCCGCACTCCCCCTGCCCGACGCCTGCGCCTGGGCATGCCCCGTCGCGTGTTCTCGCAGATCCTGATGATGCAACTGGCGATCGCGGCGGGTGTGGTGGTGCTCGCGACCGGTCTGTTCCTCGCCCCGCTCAGCCACCAGCTGGACGACCAGGCGATGCGGCGCGCCCTCGCGATCGCGCAGACCACCGCGGCCATGCCCCAGATCGCCCAGGACCTGCAGACCACGCGACCGTCGGTCCACGGGCCCGTGCAGCGGGAGGCGGAGCGCATCCGCAAGGCCAGCGGTGCCGAGTACGTGGTGGTGATGGACACGCACGGGGTTCGCTGGTCGCACACGGACATCAAGCAGATCGGCGGTGTCGTCTCGACCGACCCCAGCCAGGCGCTGGCGGGCAAGGACGTCATGCAGATAGACAGCGGCACCCTGGGCCGCTCGGCCCGCGGCAAGGTGCCCCTGCGCGACAGCCACGACCGCATCATCGGGGCGGTCTCGGTCGGCATCGAGTACGACAGTGTCCGGGCCCGGCTGATCCATGCCATCCCGGGGCTTTTCGCCTACGCGGGCGGTGCGCTGGCCGTGGGCGCGTTGGCGGCCTGGCTGATCTCCCGCCGGGTGCAGCGGCAGACACGGGACCTGGCCTTCTCCGACATCTCGGGGCTGCTGGCGGAGCGGGAGGCGATGCTGCACGGCATCCGGGAGGGCGTCGTCGCGCTGGACCGTGCCGGCCGGATCCGCCTCCTCAACGACGAGGCGCAGCGTCTGCTGCACATCGGCGACGAGGTCGTCGGCCGGTCTCCCGACGAGGCGCTCGGCGAGGGACGCACCGCGGACGTCCTGGCCGGCCGGGTGAGTGGCACGGACCTGCTGACCGTGCGCGGCCAGCGGGTGCTGGTCGCCAACCGGATGCCCACCGACGACGGCGGCGCCGTCGCCACCCTGCGCGACCGCACCGAGCTGGAACAACTCGGCCGGGAACTCGACTCCACGCACGGCCTCATCGACGCGCTGCGCGCGCAGGACCACGAGCACGCCAACCGCATGCACACATTGCTCGGGCTGCTCGAACTGGAGATGTACGACGACGCCGTGGAGTTCGTCGGAGAGGTGGTCGGCGACCACCGGGTCACCGCGGAGCAGGTCACCGAGAAGATCGCGGACCCGCTGCTCGCCGCTCTCCTCGTCGGCAAGGCGACCGTCGCCGCCGAACGCGGCGTCGCCCTGTGGGTCTCGGACCGCACCCGGCTCCCGGACCGGCTGATCGATCCCCGCGGGCTGGTCACGGTCGTCGGCAACCTGGTGGACAACGCGCTCGACGCCGTCGGGGGCACGCCGCACGCGCGCGTGGAGGTCGAACTGCGCGCCGAGGGTCGCACCGCCGTCCTGCGCGTGCGGGACACCGGTCCCGGGATTCCGGCGGAGCAGCGGGAACTGGTCTTCACCGAGGGGTGGTCCACGAAGAAGCCGCCGGCCCACGGCAAGCGCGGAATCGGACTGTCCCTTGTGCGCAGGCTCGCCGAACGGCAGGGCGGCAGCGTGGCGGTGACCGAGGCCGACGGCGGGGGCGCGGAGTTCACCGTCGTCCTGCCCGAGGCGCTGACCGAAGCCGCCCTGGAACCCGCCCTGACCGCCCCCACGCAGACCGCTGCCGAGGAGGAGACCCGATGATCGAGGTGCTGGTCGTGGACGACGACGCCAGGGTCGCCCGGGTCAACGCCGCCTACGTGGAGAAGGTGCCGGGCTTCCACGTCGCCGCCGAGGCGCACAACGCGGCCGAGGCGCTGCGACAAGTTGAGGCGCTGCCCCGGCTGGACCTGGTCCTCCTCGACCACTACCTGCCCGACGAGACGGGGCTGGAGGTCGTGCAGGAGATGCGCCGGCGTGGCCACCAGACCGATGTGATCATGGTGACGGCCGCGCGGGACGTCTCCACGGTGCAGGCGGCGATGCGCCACGGGGCGCTGCAGTACCTGGTCAAGCCGTTCAACTTCGCGGGTCTGCGCGCGAAGCTGGAGGCGTACGCGGAGCTGCGCCGCACCCTCGACGGCGGTGGCGAGGCGGAACAGGCCGACGTGGACCGCATCTTCGGCGCGCTGTCCGCGTCCTCGGAGCCGGGGCTGCCCAAGGGGCACTCCCCCACCACCGCGGAGCTCGTGCGGCAGTCCCTGATGAACGCGGAGGGGCCGCTGTCGGCTCAGGAGATCGCCGATCGGACCGGGGTGAGCCGTCAGACCGCCCAGCGCTATCTGAAACTCCTGGAGCGCACGGGGAGGGCCCGGCTGACCCTCAAGTACGGCGACGCGGGCCGCCCGGAACACCGTTACGTGTGGGCGACCCGCGCGTGAGGGCCGTGCGGCGGGGTGCGGCGGTCAGCCGGCCGCCTTCTGGACGAACTCCGTCGTGTACGTCTTGTTCAGGTCCACCTTGGCGTTCTTGATGTTCGGGTTGAACGCCTTGAGGACCTTCTCGACGGTCTCAGGACCGTCCTTGGGCATGACGCCGTCCTTGGTGAACATCGGCAGAGTGCTTTTGATCGCCGACGCGTAGAGGATCTTGTTGCCCTGCGAGTAGTCGGCGGGCATCTTGTCGGCGATCTCGGAAGCGCTGTGGGTGGACATCCACTGCAGCGTCTTGACGAATGCGTTGGCCAACTTCTGGACGGTGTCCTTGTGGCTGTTCACCCAGTCCGTCTGCATGTACAGACTTGACGACGGGTAGGGCCCGCCGAGCGCCTCGAGCGAGCCGGCGGGCGTACGCATGTCGAGGAGGACCTTGCCCGCCCTCTTGGCGAGGATGGTGGCGACGGTCGGGTCGGTGGTCATTCCGCCGTCGATGGAGCCCTGCTGGAGCGCCGAGATGAAAGTCGGGCCCGCGCCCACGGCGACCGGCGTGAACTCGCTGACGTTCACGCCGTTCTTGACCGCGAGGTACTTGGTCAGGAAGTCGGTCGAGGAGCCGAGGCCGGTGACACCGAGTTTCTTGCCCTTGAAGTCCTTGGGTGAGGTGATGTCGTCGGCCGCCTTGTTGGAGACGACCTCCACCTCGCCGGGCGCGTGCGAGAACTGCACGACGGACTCGACGGACTTGCCCTTCACCTGGAGGTCAAGGGTGTGGTCGTAGAAGCCGACCGCGCCCTGCACCTGTCCGGAGACGAGGGCGGTCTCGGCCTGCACGCCGGCCGGCTCGCTCAGCAGCTCGACGTCGAGGCCCTCGGCGTCGAAGTAGCCGAGCCGCTGGGTGAGCATCGCGGGCAGGTAGATGACCTTGTCGAGGCCACCGACCATGATCTTGACCTTCGTTCCCTTGCCGTCACCCTTGCTGCCGGAGCCGCTGGACGCGGTGCTTGCGGCGTCGTTGGCACAGGCGGTGAGTGAGGAGAGGGCGAGCAGTCCGGCGGCTGCCAGGGCGGCGTATCTGGCGGGCTTGCGCATGGCGGTTCACGTCCTTGTGAGAGGGCGGTACGAGGAGAAGGCACACGGAGAGGAGAGGGCGGCACACGGAGGAGGAACGAACGAGGGCGAGGGCGTCGGTCGAGGGGGTCAGCTGTCGGAGCCCGACGGCTTCCACCGGAAGATGCGGCGCTCGGCGAAGGTCAGCAGACCCTCGGCGACGAGTGCGACGACGGCGAGGATGACCATCGCGGCGTAGACACCGGCCGCGTTGAAGGTGCCCTGCGACTGGGCGACGAGCAGGCCGATGCCCTTGGTCGCGCCGATGTACTCGCCGACGATGGCGCCGATCAGGGCGAAGCCGAAGCTCACGTGGAGGCTGGTGAAGATCCACGAGGTGGCCGACGGGATGACCACCTGAAGGGTCACTCGACGGTCGCTCGCACCGAGGATGCGGGCGTTGGCGACCAGGTTGCGGTCGACCTCGCGGGCGCCCTGGAAGGCGTTGAAGAAGACCGGGAAGAACACCAGGACCACGGCCGACGCGACCTTGGAGGCCGGCCCGAGGCCGAACCAGATCACGAAGATCGGCGCAAGGACGATCCTGGGAATCGAGTTGAGCACCTTGATGTATGGACCAAGGACATCGGCGAGGAAGGTGATCCTTCCCAGGGCGATGCCGAAGACGACACCGGTGACGACACCGATGATCCAGCCGAGCAGCGCCTCGTGCAGCGTGTACCAGATCTGCTCGCCCAGGGAGCCGAGCGCGGTGCCGTGGGTGATCCAGGTCCAGATCTGGTCCCAGATCTTCGAGGGCATCGAGAAGTTGAACGGGTCGATGGTCTTGGTGCGGGCGAGCAGCTCCCACAGGCCCAGTACGCCGATCAGGAGCAGTACGCGCGCGCCGTTGACGACGGCTTTGCGTCTGCGGGCCGCGCGGGCCCGGGACTGGGCGCGGTTGGGCGCCTTGACGGTGTCGACGACCGGTGTGCTGAGAACCTCATGCGACATGCGCGGCACCCCTCTCACGGGTGATGCGGACCTCTTCGCCGAGGGACTCCCAGATCTCGCGGTAGATCTCGATGAAGCGCGGCTCCAGGCGGACGGACTCGACCTTGCGGGGCCGGGGCAGGTCGATGTCGAAGATGTGCTTGACAGTGGCGGGGCCCGCCGTCATCACGACCACCTTGTCCGCCAGGGCGATGGACTCCTCCAGGTCGTGGGTGACGAAGACGACAGAGGCGCCCGTGCCTTCCCACAACTCCAGCAGCTCGTCCGACATCAGCGCCCTGGTCTGCACGTCGAGGGCCGAGAACGGCTCGTCCATGAGCAGGATCTCGGGGTCGTTGACGAAGGTCGCGGCGAGCGCGACGCGCTTGCGCTGACCGCCGGAGAGCTGGTGCGGGTAGCGGTCCTCGAAGGCGGCGAGCCCGACCCGGGCCAGCCATTCGCGCGCCTTCTGCTTCGCCTCGGACTTGGGTACGCCACGGAAGCGCGGGCCCGCCATGACGTTGGACAGGACCGTACGCCAAGGGAAGGTGGCGTCCTGCTGGAAGACGAAGCCGACCTTGTCGCCGACGCCCCGGACCGGCTTCCCGGTGACCAGGACCTCGCCCTCAGAGGGCTCTTCCAGGCCGCTGACCAGCGTCAACGTGGTCGACTTACCGCAGCCGGTCGGTCCTACGACGGCCACGAACTCGCCCCGTCCGACCGTGAGGTCCAGGGCCCTGACGGCCGTGTGCAGACCCCCCGACGGGGTCTTGAAGATCTTGCTCGCGCCACGCAGTTCGATGGCGGGGCTGGTGTCTGCGCTCATGGCCGGGGACAGTAGGTGTGACCCGGGCCACGACAGCAGCCTTGTGGGCACATGCGCTTCTTTTGCTTGCAACGGCCTGTTGTGCTCGTTTTGCTCGCGCTACAACAACGGAGCCGAAACACGGGCTTTACGCGCCTGGGCTTGAGGGAAAGAGGCCCGATGATTGACGTCCTGGTCGTGGACGACGACTTCCGTGTCGCTGAGATAAACGCCAAGTACGTGGGGAAGGTTCCCGGCTTCCGGGTGGCCGCCCGCGCCCACAGCGCCGCCCAGGCCCTGGCCACCGTCGAACGCGGCACCATCGACCTGGTCCTGCTCGACCACTACCTGCCCGACCAGACGGGCCTCCAGCTCGTCCACCGGATGCGGGAACAGGGCCACGGGACCGACGTGATCATGATCACAGCAGCCCACGACGTCACCACCGTGCAGGCCGCGATGCGTCTGGGCGCCCTGCACTACCTCGTGAAACCGTTCACCTTCGCCGCCCTGCGCAGCCGCCTCGACTCCTACGCCGCCCTCCGCCGCACCGTCGACCGGGTCGGGGGCCGTGGCATCGCCGGTCAGGAGACGGTCGACCGGATCTTCGGCGCCCTGCGTACCACGCCGGTACCGTCGTCGCCGGGGCTGCCCAGCGGCCACACCGAGCCGACCACCGACCTGATCTGCGATGTACTGCACCGTGCGGGCCACCCTCTCTCGGCCCACGAGGTCGCCGCCGAGACCGGCCTGAGCCGCTCCACCGCCCAGCGCTATCTGCGCCACCTGGAACAGGCCGGCCGCCTCCGCCTCTCCCTGAAGTACGGCGACACCGGCCGCCCGGAACACCGCTACGCCTGGGTGGCCCCCTAGCCTCCGCGAACGGCCCCCGTCGCCCGCCAGGCCGTCAGACGGCCCCCGCCCCCGTCAGCGACCGCACCTCGGTCTCCGCGTGCCTGGCCTCGTCCGGGATGTCCGCCGAGGTGACCGTGCCGAGCCAGCCGGCGACGAAGCCCAGGGGGATCGAGACGAGCCCGGGGTTCTCCAGCGGGAAGTACTGGAAGTCCACGGCCGGGAGGAGGGACTCGGGGCTGCCCGACACCACCGGCGACAGCAGCACAAGTGCGACGGCCGGGATCAGCCCTCCGTACACCGCCCACACGGCACCGCGTGTGGTGAAGCCGGGCCAGAACAGCGAGTAGAGCAGCACCGGCAGGTTCGCGGACGCGGCGACCGCGAAGGCGAGCCCCACCAGGAAGGCGACATTGAGATCGCGCGCCAACAGGCCGAGGGCGATCGCGACCACTCCGACGCCGACCGCCGCCATCCGCGCCACGGCCACTTCGCTGCGCGATTCGGTGCGCTCGCGCCGCAGGGAGGCGTACAGGTCGTGTGCCACCGACGCCGAGGAGGCGAGGGTGATCCCGGCGACCACCGCGAGGATGGTGGCGAAGGCGACGGCGGCGACGACCGCGAACAGGACCGTGCCGCCCGTGGAGTCAGCACCACCGCCCAGGTCGAGGGCGAGCAACGGTACCGCCGTGTTCCCGGCCGCGTTCGAACCGCGGACCGCCTCGGGCCCGACGATCGCCGCCGCTCCGAAGCCGAGAACGATCGTCATCAGGTAGAAGCCCCCGATGAGCCCGATCGACCAGACGACCGAACGCCGGGCGGCCTGGGCCGTGGGGACGGTGTAGAAGCGGGAGAGGATGTGCGGCAGCCCCGCCGTGCCCAGCACCAGGGCCAGTCCGAGGCTGATGAAGTCGAGACGCTCGGTCCAGTCGCCGCCGTATTTCAGACCGGGAGCCAGAAACGCCGCCCCGTGACCGCTGCGCTCGGCCGCCGTCAGCAGCAGCTGGTCGAAGTCGCCGTGGAACCGCAGCATGACGAGCACGGTCAGCGTGACGGTACCGCCGAGCAACAGGACCGCCTTGACGATCTGGATCCAGGTGGTGGCCCGCATCCCTCCCAACGACACATAGATCACCATGAGCGCCCCCACGCCGATGACCGCCCAGACCTGGGCCGCCCCGCCCGTCCGGCCGAGGAGCAACGCGACCAGGCTGCCCGCGCCCACCATCTGCGCCACCAGGTACAGCACCGACACGGTGACCGAGGACGTTCCCGCCGCGATCCGGACCGGGCGCTCCCTCATCCGCGCCGCGACCACGTCGGCGAGCGTGAACCGCCCGCAGTTGCGCACCAGTTCCGCGACGAGGAACAACACCACCAACCAGGCCACCAGGAAGCCCACCGAGTACAGCAGTCCGTCGTAGCCGAACAGCGCGATCAGCCCGGAGATACCCAGGAAGGACGCGGCCGACATGTAGTCGCCCGCGATGGCAAAACCATTCTCCATCGGGGAGAAGAGCCGCCCGCCCGCGTAGAACTCCTCCGCGGAACCGCGCCTGTTGCGTCCCACCCAGGCCGTGATCCCCAGCGTGACCGCGACGAACCCGCTGAACAGCAGCAACGCCAGCGTCTGATGGTTGTCGGTCACGAAGCACCGCCTCGGGCGCCGCGGGTCAGTTCCTGGGTGTCCCAGCGCAGCTCCAGTGCGGCGCGGTCCCTGCGGAGCCGGGCGTGCCGGGTGTAGCCCCAGGTGAACAGGAAGGTGCTGACGAACTGCCCCAGTCCGGCGAGCATGGCCACGTTCACGGCCCCCGCCACGGGCCGCGCCATGAACCCGGGCGCGGTGGTCGCCGTCACGACGTACCCCACGTACCAGGAGAAGAAGACCGCGACCGCCGGAACCACGAACCTCCGGTACCGGCTGCGTACCTCCTGGAAGGCGGCGCTCCGCTGCACCTCCAGGTAGACGTCCGCCACCTCCCCGGCCTGCTCCTGGCGCGGCTCCGCGGCAGCCGGGCCGAGTGTGCCGGCGGCGGCCGACTCGCCCCAGCCCGAGGCCAGTGCGTCGTACCAGGGGTCTTCGTACCGCCCCTCTGTGGCCGTCTCGGCCGGAGCCGGGTCATGACCTGCGTGGTTCTCGACGGAACTGTCGGAACCGCTCCCGCCGCCGCGGGCGCGACCGTTGCTTGACTGCATGCCCAAGGATGGACAGAACGGGAAGATCCCTGACTCTTCTTCCCTGCGTACTTCACCCCATCAGGTGACTTCCCCCGCTGGTGGGCGCACCAGCCGCTGCGCATAGGCATAACGCACCGCCTGCGCCCGGTCCTTGAGCCCCGTCTTCGTGAAGAGGTTGTTGATGTGGGTCTTCACGGTGGCGGTGGAGACATGCAACCGACTGGCGATCTCCTGGTTGTTGAGGCCCTCGGCGATCAGCACCAGTACCTCGGCCTCCCGCGCGGTGATCCCGTCCGGCAGGCCGGGGGGCGCGGTCGGCCGTGACCCCGGTTCCGAAAGTCGCTCCAGCAGGCGCCGTTGGATGCTCGGCGACAGTCCCGCGTCCCCCGACAGCACGCTGTGCACGGCCCGCACGATCTCGTCGCCGCCGGCGTCCTTGGTGAGGTAGCCGCGCGCGCCCGCGCTCAGGGCGGGAAACAGCGAGTCGTCGTCCGCGTACGTCGTGAGTACCACGACCTGGGTGCCGGGGTACTCGCTCCGGATCCGCCGCGTCGCCTCCACTCCGTCGCAGCGGGGCATCCGCAGATCCATCAGCACGACGTCGGGGGCCAGTTCGGCGACCAGCCTCACCGCCTCGTCACCGTCACCCGCGGCACCGACGACTTCGATGCCGGGCAACAGCCCCAGCAGCATCACGATGCCCTCGCGTACGACGGTCTGGTCGTCCGCCACCACCACGCGCGCGGACTTCCTCCCGTTCTCCTCCGTCATGCCGGCACCTTCAACGTCACGACAAACCCTTCCTCGCCCGGCCCCGCCCGCAGCGAACCACCCAACAGCTCCGCACGCTCCCGCATGCCCAGCAGACCGTATCCGGCCCCCGCCCCGGTGAGCTCGCCCGGAGAGCCTCCGGTGTCCCGTACGTCCAGCGTCACTTCGTGGGCGCCGTACTCCAGCCGCACTCGCACCCTGGCGCCCGGGGCATGCTTGCGGACGTTCGTCAGGGCTTCCTGGGCCACCCTGCGCACGGCCTGCGACGCCTCGGCCGACAGCGGTCTGCGTTCACCCGTAATGGCGACCTCGGCTCCGTCCGCCGTGGTGTCGACCAGCCCGCTCAGGAAGTCCTCCAGCGGAGTCAGTTCTCCGCGCAGCGCGGACAGTGCCTGTCGGGTCTCGGAGAGGCCGTCGCGGGCCATGCCCCGTGCCGCCACGACCCGTTCGAGGATCTGCCCCCGGTCGGCCCCGCGCTCGATGAGCAGCCTCGCCGCCTCCAGGTGGACCAGCTGCGCGGAGAGGCTGTGGGCCAGCACGTCGTGGATCTCCCGCGCGATGCGCGCGCGCTCGGCCAGGGCCGCCGACTCCGCCTCCGCCGCACGGGCCGCACGCTCCTGGGCGAGCAGCCGCTGGGCGTTGCCGCGTGCCTCGGCGTCCAGGCGCAGGGTGTAGCCGGCGAGGGCCATTCCACCGACAGTGGCGCCGATGGTCAGCACCTTGTCGTCGTCCACCACGGCGAACGAGGCGAGGGCTGCCGCGGCCACCGGCAGTGCGGCCGCGAGGGGCATCCGCTCGAGCGCCACGATCGCGCAACCGCACCACACGACGAGCGTCAGACTGCCGAAGCCCGCGGCGTGGGCAGCGGCCGCCAGCCCCGTCAGCAGCAGGATGAGGGCCAGGGACACCCCAAGCCGGTGCTGGAGGGTGGTCCGGAAGAAGGCCCACGCCAGCCCCCCGGCGAGGACCACTCCCCCGGCCCCGGCGACGGCCACCCAGCCGTGCACCTGGCCGTCGTGGAAGGTGCTCCACAGCAACAGGCCGAGGACGAGTACACGTACGGCCCGGCCGACCAGGCGTCGCGGGACCGAGATTCCTTCGTGTCCCAGTGCCTCCCGGGAAGGCCAGCGTGTCCAGGCGTTCTCCCTCACACACGCTCCTTCCACGCGGACCGGGCCACGGTGTCACCGTACGACGCACGCCCTGCGCGAGCCTGGTCCAGGACCTGCGCCCGCCAGGCCAGGACCCCGGAACGCACCAGCAGGGTGGCGGCGAGCCCCAACATCAGGGCCGAACTGTCCTGGTGGACACCGAGTAGCGCGCCGCACGCGAAGAGACCCGCGCGCAGTCCGATGCCGACGGCCCAGACGCCCCCGCTCGCCTTGGTGCTCTTGCTCCAGAGGGCGCCGTCCTCCGCCACCCATATCCGGGTGGTCCAGGCCCAGCCGGCCCCGGTCGCCAGACCGACGAGCAGTTCGGCGCCCAGGAGCAACAGGGACTCCGTGCGGTGATGGATGTCGAGGATGCCGGGCTCGCGCAACGCCATGAACGCCAGGACCGCGGGGACGAGCCACCAGCGCCGGCCCGCGTCGATCCTGCGGGCACGGAACTGGCGCACGATCACCAGCGCGACCACGGCCACGATCGCCAACGCGTTGACCAACCCGGACATCTCGGCCTCCGAGAGCGGAAGAGGACGCCGGCGGCGAGTGCCGCCGACGCCTTCGACGCTACGGAAACGCGCAGGTCCGCAGATCGGCGCCAGGGTGGATCACGGGTGGATCCTCACCCGGGCGCTGTCTCCACCCGTGGGTGGAGACAGCGGTCAGGCGTCGATGCGCGAGCGGTCCAGCGTGGCCGCCGAGCTGGAGATGAACTCCTTGCGCGGCGCCACGTCGTTGCCCATCAGCAGATCGAAGACCTGCTCGGCGGCTTCCAGGTCGGAGAGGTTGATCCGGCGCAGGGTGCGGTGGCGCGGATCCATCGTGGTCTCAGCCAGCTGGTCGGCGTCCATCTCGCCGAGCCCCTTGTAGCGCTGGATGGCGTCCTTGTAGCGGATGCCCTTGCTCTGGAATTCCATGAGCTTGTCGCGCAGCTCCCGGTCCGAGTACGTGTAGACGTACTTGTCCTGCCCCTTCTTGGGCTGGATCAGCTCGACGCGGTGCAGCGGCGGCACCGCGGCGAACACCCGGCCGGCCTCGACCATGGGACGCATGTAGCGCTGGAAGAGTGTCAGGAGCAGACAGCGGATGTGGGAGCCGTCCACATCGGCGTCGGTCATCATGATGATCTTGCCGTAACGGGCGGCGTCGATGTCGAAGGTACGCCCGGAGCCGGCTCCTATGACCTGGATGATCGCGCCGCACTCGGCGTTCTTGAGCATGTCGGTCACGGACGACTTCTGGACGTTGAGGATCTTGCCGCGGATCGGCAGCAGCGCCTGGAACTCGGAGTTCCGGGCGAGCTTGGCGGTACCGAGCGCGGAGTCTCCCTCGACGATGAACAGCTCGCTGCGGTCGACGTCGTCGCTGCGGCAGTCGGCGAGCTTCGCGGGCAGCGAGGAGGACTCCAGGGCCGTCTTGCGGCGCTGTGCGTCCTTGTGCTGGCGGGCGGCGATCCGCGTACGTGCCGCGGCGACGGCCTTCTCCATGACGACGCGAGCCTGCGCGGCGGCGTCCCGCTTGGTGGAGGTCAGGAACGCCTTGAGCTCCTTGGCGACGACCTGCGCCACGATACGGCGGGCCGCCGAGGTGCCGAGAACCTCCTTGGTCTGGCCCTCGAACTGCGGCTCGGCGAGTCGCACGGTGACGACGGCGGTAAGCCCCTCCAGGGCGTCGTCCTTGACGATGTCGTCCTCGGCGACGCGCAGGAGCTTCTTGGTCCTCAGCACCTCGTTCATGGTGGCGGCGACGGCCTGCTCGAAGCCCGCCATGTGGGTGCCGCCCTTGGGGGTGGCGATGATGTTCACGAACGACTTGAGGGTCGTGTCGTAGCCGGTGCCCCAGCGCAGGGCGATGTCGACGCCGAGCTCACGGGTGACCTGGGTGGGGGTCATCTGGCCGTGCTCGTCCAGGACGGGCACCGTCTCCCGGAACGTGCCCTGACCGGAGAAGCGGAGGACGTCGCAGACCGGCTTGTCAGAGGCCAGGTACTCGCAGAACTCACTGATGCCGCCGTCGAAGCGGAAGGACTCCTCACCCTTGCTGCCGCCCTCGCCGAGGCCGTACTCGTCGCGGACGACGATCGTCAGGCCGGGCACCAGGAACGCGGTCTGGCGGGCACGCTGATGCAGGTTCTCCAGGGAGAGCTTGGCGTCCTTGAGGAAGATCTGGCGGTCGGCCCAGTACCGCACGCGCGTGCCGGTACGGGTCCTGGGGATCTTCTTGGCCTTGCGCAGGCCGCTCGCGGCCTCGAACTTCGCGTCCGGGCCGCTCGTGGCGAAGGCGCCCGGGACGCCCCGCCGGAAACTGATGGCGTGCGTGTGGCCGCTGCGGTCGACCTCTACGTCCAGCCGCGCGGAGAGCGCGTTCACCACGGAGGCGCCCACGCCGTGCAGACCGCCGGAGGCCGCGTAGGAGCCACCGCCGAACTTGCCGCCGGCGTGCAGCTTGGTCATGACGACCTCGACGCCTGAAAGGCCGGTCTTGGGTTCGACGTCGACCGGGATGCCGCGGCCGTTGTCGCGCACCTCCACGGAACCGTCGTCGTGGAGGATCACATCGATGTGGTCGCAGTAGCCCCCGAGGGCCTCGTCCACGGAGTTGTCGATGATCTCCCAGAGGCAGTGCATCAGGCCTCGACTGTCGGTCGAGCCGATGTACATACCGGGGCGCTTGCGTACGGCCTCGAGGCCCTCGAGGACGAGCAGGTGCCGCGCGGTGTAGTTGGAACCGTCCCGGTCTGCTCCTGCCAGCAGCGCTGTGGACGGCACGGACGTCTCGGCGGTCACGCGGTTCGCTCCTCGCTGAATTTCAGGGTGTGCCCTTCTGGGTAAGGGCGCGGCATCGGTAGCCGTTCAGAGGGTACCGAGGCCTGGTAGAGCCGTTGTAACGCCACCCTCGTCTGACCTGAGCCTAGTCCAGAGTCGCATACACGTTCGATCCCTCGTTGGAGTGAAGTACATATCACGTTCCCTTCGGGGCATGAACCATTTAGGCTCCGGGCACGTCCTCATGAACAAACCGGCAATCCAGCCGGACGGACTGACACTGACCGACAGCGCGAAACCGTAAGACACGACAGACACGCAATACGGCACATTCGCCGCCAAACCGGCAGCAGACGGCCACCTCGGAGATTTTTTTCGAGGAGAAGCCACGAGCGGGAACGTTTTGGGGCTGGTTGGATGTTGACCCTGGTACGACAGCTCGTCGAGCTAGAGAAGAGGCGACGTGACTACTGTTCTGACCCCCGCGAGCCCGCTGACGGCCGCTGATCGCTGCGACCGTTGCGGCGCCCAGGCCTACCTGCGGGTTGTCCTGGTGAGCGGCGGAGAACTGCTCTTCTGCGCCCACCACGGCCGCAAGTTCGAGCCGGAACTCAAGAAGATCGCCGCTGAGATACAGGACGAGACGGAGCGGCTGACTACCGTTCCTGCATCCACCTCCGAAGAAGAGCGCTGACGCTTCGCACAACGACGAGCCAGCTCGGCACAGGCCGGCAAACGGGCGGCCGCCCCTCTCCCAGGGGCGGCCGCCCGTTACTCACACCGTGGTACTTGAGACGTCTCAGTGCTGCTCGGACCCCTCAGGCGCCCTGAGCGGCCACCGTGGCCCTTCCCCGAGGCCCAGCGCCGACACGACGTCGGACACGCGCGTATAGACGCCTGGGCTTCCCGGCCACCCACAGCCGTTCCCCCACGACACCAGACCCATCAGTCGGCCCTGGGCGACGAGCGGCCCCCCACTGTCCCCCTGACAAGCGTCAGGGCCGCCTGTCACCTCCCCCGCGCAGACCATGGAGGCGGCGAGGTACGTGCCTTCGGCGCCGCCCGCGTACGCCCTCGCGCACACCGCGTCGTCCAGCACGTGCACGCGTGCGGCTCGCAGGCTGTGCGCGTAGTCACCGGCGCTCGTGGTGTCCCCCCAGCCGTAGACCGCCGCTTCCACTCCCGGCTCGTAGACGGCGTCTCCCGCGGCGGCCATCCGGATCACCGCCGTCGGCGGGAGCGGCTCGGCGAGGGTGAGGACGGCGAAGTCCCCGGCATTGCTGAAAGGGTCGTAGCGCGGATTGACCCAGGTGGCGCGCACCGGGATCTCCTGCCCCTGCACGGAGCCCAGGTTCGTACGCCCGGCGATGACCTTGAGGTCGCGGACGCGGTCCGGTGGCGCCCCCAGGACGTCCTCGCCCATGCAGTGGGCCGCCGTGAGCACGGTGGTCGGCCCGACGGCCACACCACCGCAGAACTGCCCGGACCGCATACCCCCGAACCGGTCACGGCTCGACAGGGCGACCGTCCAGGGACTCTGGGAGATATCCACGGGAAAACCACCGACGACGATGCTGTCGGCGGCCACAGGGGTGGCTGACACCAAGGGTATGACCGTTGCCGCGGCCGCCAGGACGAGCGGCCGGATCAACGCCCGGACAAGGGAACGACGCATGCGGGCTCCTCACTCAGGGTCGTAGTGGGAAACCCAGAGTGATTCACCGCGTGGCGCGCCGCACCCCGCGCCCCACGCCGAAGGCCCGGCCCCGTGACGACGGGGAACCGGGCCTTGGACGTCGTACGAATGCGACCTAGTCGAGGTAGTCGCGCAGCACCTGCGAACGCGACGGGTGGCGCAGCTTCGACATGGTCTTGGACTCGATCTGGCGGATGCGCTCGCGGGTGACGCCGTACACCTTGCCGATCTCGTCGAGGGTCTTCGGCTGACCGTCGGTGAGACCGAAACGCATGGAGACGACGCCCGCCTCGCGCTCGGACAGGGTGTCGAGCACGGAGTGCAGCTGCTCCTGCAGAAGCGTGAAGCTCACCGCGTCGGCCGGGACAACGGCCTCGGAGTCCTCGATGAGGTCACCGAACTCGCTGTCGCCGTCCTCGCCCAGCGGGGTGTGCAGCGAGATGGGCTCGCGACCGTACTTCTGGACCTCGATGACCTTCTCCGGGGTCATGTCGAGTTCCTTGGCCAGCTCCTCCGGGGTGGGCTCGCGGCCCAGGTCCTGGAGCATCTGGCGCTGCACGCGGGCGAGCTTGTTGATGACCTCGACCATGTGCACCGGGATACGGATGGTGCGGGCCTGGTCGGCCATCGCGCGGGTGATCGCCTGACGGATCCACCAGGTGGCGTACGTGGAGAACTTGTAGCCCTTGGTGTAGTCGAACTTCTCGACCGCGCGGATCAGACCGAGGTTGCCCTCCTGGATGAGGTCCAGGAAGAGCATGCCGCGGCCGGTGTAGCGCTTGGCCAGGGAGACCACCAGACGGAGGTTGGCCTCCAGGAGGTGGTTCTTGGCGCGGCGGCCGTCCTCGGCGATGATCTCCAGCTCGCGCTTGAGCTTCGGGGCCAGCTTGTCGGCGTTGGACAGCTTGTCCTCGGCGAACAGGCCCGCCTCGATGCGCTTGGCGAGCTCGACCTCCTGCTCGGCGTTGAGCAGGGGAACCTTGCCGATCTGCTTGAGGTAGTCCTTGACCGGGTCGGCGGTGGCGCCGGCCGCGGCGACCTGCTGGGCGGGCGCGTCGTCCTCGTCATCGTCGGAGAGGACGAAGCCCGCACTCTCGGCGCCCTCGGGCTCCTCGCCGGCCTTGGGGGTCTCCTCGAGGACCTCGTCCTCGATCAGCTCGGCGTCGCCCTTCTTCGCGCTGGTCTTCTTGGCCACCGTCTTCTTGGCGGCGGTGGTCTTCTTCGCGGCCGCCTTCTTGGCGGTCGTCTTCTTCGCAGCGGCCTTCTTGGCGGCCGCGGCTTCCTCGGCGGGATCGACCGCGACGGGTTCGGCGGGCGCTGCCGGGGCAGCCGTGGTGGTGGCGGTGGCCTTCCTGGTGGTCACCGTCTTCGCCGCGACCGTCTTGGTGGCGGTGCGCTTGGCCGGACTCTTCGCTGCGACGCTCTTTCGGGTGCGCTTTGGCTCCGCGGCACTGACCATCAGCGTCACACCCTCTTCCTCGAGGATCTGGTTGAGGCTGCGCAGTACGTTCTTCCACTGAGTGGCCGGAATCTGGTCAGCTTCGAAGGCCCGACGCACATCGTCGCCGGCGATCTGCCCCTCAGCCTTTCCCCGCTCAATGAGCGCCATGACAGAGACGGACTCGGCGATCTCCGGCGGGAGCGTACGGGATGTGCTGGCCGACACGAACAACCTCTCGGAACGTTGGAAAACGGCTTCCGGCCCCGTCCAAGACGGACAGGAGCCGACCACCGGCCTTGGGGATGGGCCGACGGTGCGGGCGGGGGCCGGGGAAGATGCACAGCGCCTTGAACGGCGTCCGTATTCCCTCCGCGACTGTCACCTCTTAGGTCATCGCACTGTCCGCGCGAGCGTTACGCCCAATCTGCGTGGCCCGAGTCACACCCCGTAAGCGATCAAAAAGGGTCAGATGAGGGCAGACCAGGTCACCTGCGGCGTCGACCTGGATCGCTTCGACAGATCCGCCGCCTCGTCGCACCGTCGGACCCCGCAGCAACCCGGAGGTTCCTGCGGGGTCCGACAGAGGACGGCCCGCCGGCCTGGGGATGCCACAGGAGGGGAAGTCATCCCGGGCCGCGCCGCCCGTGGTGTGTGATCAGTGCTCGCGCGGCGCCGGGACCACGCGCTCCACCTCGGGGTGAACGGCGAGCAACTGCCGCATCGCCACCTCCGCGCCCGCGCCGTCACCGGCGGCGAGAGCGTCCACGATCCGGGCATGGTGAGTGAGGGAGGCCTCGTTCGGCCGGTCACAGCCCGTCACCGGGCCGCCGGAGACATGGAGGGCGGCCGACACGATCCCGGAGAGGTGCTCCAGCATGCGGTTGCCGGCGACCTGGATGAGCAGGGAGTGGAACTCGGCGTCCGCACGGGAGAAGGTGAGCGCGTCGCCCTGCGCCAGGGCGTGCCCCATGATCTCGACCATGTCGCCCAGTCGCTGCTGGACGTCCTCGCGCCCGTGCCCGGCGGCGAGCCGGGCGGCGAGCGGCTCGATCGTCCAGCGCAGCTCGCTCAGCTCACGCCGCTGGTCGTCGCGCTGCGGGCCGAAGGCGCGCCACTCGATGATGTCCGGATCGAGGAGGTTCCAGTCGCTGACGGGACGCACGCGCGTGCCGACGTTGGGGCGGGCACTGACCAGGCCCTTGGCCTCAAGGACGCGGAGCGACTCGCGGACGACGGTACGGGAGACCTCGAACCGCTGGCCGATCTCCTCGGGGACCAGCGGCCGGTCGGCACCCAGGTCGCCCGAGACGATCATCTGCCCCAGCTGCTGGACGAGTTGGCCGTGCAGACCGCGACCGCGGCTACCGGCGGCACGTCGGCCCACCCGGCCCAGTTCGGGGTCCGCGCCCTCCCAGGCGGGAGCGCCGACGCGGTCGGCGGCGGGGGCCTCCGCGTAGGGGTAGCGGTCGAGTCCGCCCGGGCCGGCCAGACCGGAGTCTGCGGAGCGGGCGGCGGTCATCATGGTGTGCGCAAGGGTACTCACGGATCCTTTGTCGGCGCTGGCTCCAACTCCCTTGAGGTCTTTGGTGAAAAGCACACGAAAGGGTGATCGCTCACCTCGTCGCAATTGACGCCTAATCGGAAAGAAACGGGCGTTCTGCGGGGAGTT
Organism: Streptomyces griseus subsp. griseus; assembly: GCF_000720255.1. Taxonomy (GTDB): domain Bacteria; phylum Actinomycetota; class Actinomycetes; order Streptomycetales; family Streptomycetaceae; genus Streptomyces; species Streptomyces griseus_I. The sequence continues at coordinate 537,754 of NZ_JOJE01000005.1, forward strand.
GCGTACAGGCCGGAAGCCGAAGGGTGCGGATGTCGTCACCGGACCCTGCTCCGCAGGGTCGTGAGCACATAGGCGCAGAGCAGGGCGGTCAGCGACAACGCCAGCGCCCCTCCGACGGGTTGGGCGAGCACCTTCGCCACACCGTACAGATAGCGCTCTCCCCCGAAGGGCCATCGCAGCAGGAACACCTCACGGAGCCGCAGGGGAAGCCCGGCCGCGGTCCGCACGGACGATCCCTCCAAGACCTTTTGTACGAGGGGTACGACGACGACGGGCACGGCGAGCACCGCGGCGAGCCCGGCGGTGGTGGACCGGAAGACCCCCGCGGCCAGCACTCCGGCCCAGGCGCATCCGACCACGAGCCCCGTCCAACTCGCACCGACGGAAAGCCAGTCCGCGGGAACCTGAGCGAGCTCCCGTCCGTAGACGAGGTAGAGCACTTCGGCGTCGCAGCCGACCGTGAGAGAGGCCAGCAGCAGCGCTGTGACACCGGTGACGAGGAGCTTGGCGCCGAGCAGCCCCAGCCGGCGGGGCACGGTACCGCGGTCCGCCGCCAGGGCGGGGTGGCGGAACTCGTCACCGAAGGCGAGCGCCCCCAGCAGCCCGGCACCGAACGCCGCAGGCGGCAGGGGCAGCTCCCGGGGCCACGCGGCCAGCAGGCGGGCCTGGGGGGTGTGCCCGATGCGGGCCAGCAGTACGGCGGTGAGGGCGGAGGTGACAAGCACGGCGGTGGCCGTCAGGAACGCGGTACCGATGCCGGCGACACGACGGATTTCGTAGCGGAGCGGGCGCAGGGGGCTGGGGGCGGGGCGGACCGAGATGGAAGGGGGCAGAGGGGGGAGGGCGTCGAGACTGGGGGGACGTGAGGTCTGGGCAGTGGGCTCGAGGCCTTGCAGTGGCTCCGGAGGGTGCGTGGTCGAGGCGAGGGAGCGCACGGGTGGGGCCGGGTCCGGAACGAGGGCCGCGAAGTCGGGGGTGTCGTCGATGCCAGGGGAGACATCTGCGTCCGTGCCGGCCTCGGCGGCGAGGTGACGAGGGCTTCGCCCAGCCGTGAGCGCCTGGGGCGGGCCGTCGGCCCGGGTGAGCGGAGGTGGGCGATCGGCGCCGCCCGTTTGCGGGTCCGGACGCGGGTGGCCAGGGCTCGATCCGCCCGCCCCCGCCCCCATGTCGCCGATCTCGTCGGCGAGTTGATGGACCAGGATGCCGTGACGGAAGGCGGTTTCACCGATGTGGGCGCAGGTGGCGCCGTAGACGGAGAGACGGTTGCCGTCCTCCTGCACGACCTCGAGGGAGAGGCGGGAGGCGCGGGCCTGCTTGGTCAGTACGGCCGCCAGGCGGGCGGCGTGGGGGCTGCGGACGGCGACGCGGGGGCGGAGACGGGTGCGGGAGAAGTCGGCGGCGTTCTGATCGGCGACGAGTCTGCCCCGGTCCAGGGTGACTACATGGTCGCCGGCCCGAACGGCCTCCTTCGGGTCGGTCGTGGTCAGCAGGACCGTGCCGCCCTGGGTCGCATGGGCGCGCAGCATGCCGTGCAGCCAACGGCCTTCCCGGACGGAGAGTCCGTCGGTGGGGTCGTCGAGCACCAGGGTGTGCGGGTCTGCGAGCAGAGCGCAGGCGAGGCCGAGCCGGCGGTCCATGCCCCGGGAGAGGGTACTGAGGCGTTCGTCGCGCAGGCTGACGAGACCGGCCGCTTCGAGGACCTCGTCGGCCCGCCGGACCGGTACGCCAACGGCCGCGCACAGCATGCTCAGATGGCCGCGGACCGTGCGGGACGGGTGCCCCGGCACGTCACCGAGGACCACCCCGACCTCGCGGGACGGGTGGGAGATGCGGCGCAGGGGGCGGCCCCTGAAGTAGGTGATGCCGCGACCCGGTTGGAGTTCGAGCATGAGTCTCAGCGCCGTGGTCTTGCCTGCGCCAGGTGCTCCGAGCAGTACGGTGACGTGGCCCGCCCACGCCTCGAAGGAGACGTCGTCGACGGCGGGCGGAAGCTCCTTGCGGGGCGTGCTGGTCAATCCGATGGCCTGGATCACCCGATGCAAGATAGCGCGCTATGTCCGGTTTTCCCGGTATCACTTGCTCGGTCGGTCGAAGATCGGAGTCACACCTCGGGGCGCAGCATCGGCGGGTTGAGCAGCGTGGCGCCACCGGCGCGGAAGAGCTGGGCGGGACGGCCGCCCTGACGTGTGGTGGTGCCGCCGGTGGGAACGAGGAAGCCGGGCGTTCCCGTGACCTTGCGATGGAAGTTGCGCGGGTCGAGGGCGACTCCCCACACCGCCTCGTAGACCCGGCGCAGCTCACCGACCGTGAACTCGGCGGGGCAGAACGCCGTGGCCAACGACGAGTACTCGATCTTGGAGCGGGCGCGTTCCACCCCGTCGGCGAGGATCTGGGCGTGGTCGAAGGCGAGCGGCGCGACCGGTTCGCCTTCCCTGCCGTAACCGCCCTGCTGCAGCAGTTCCTCGACGGGCGCCCACCGCGCGTTGCTCGCGTCGCCGCCCGCTCTGGGGGCGGGCAGGTCAGGAGCGAGCGCCAGATGAGCGACGCTGACCACACGCATCCGGGGGTCGCGCTTGGGGTCGCCGTATGTGGCGAGTTGCTCGAGGTGGGCACCGTACTCGGGGACCGGGACGGCGGGGTCGTGGGCGCGCAGTCCGGTCTCCTCGGCCAGCTCGCGTGCCGCGGCCTGCGCCAGGTCCTCGTCGGCCCGCACGAAACCGCCGGGGAGTGCCCAGCGCCCCTGGAACGGCGGCTCGCCCCTGCGAACCGCCAGCGCGCACAGGGCATGGCGGCGCACGGTCAGCACGACCAGGTCCACGGTGACGGCGAAGGGCGGAAACGCTGACGGGTCGTAGGGCATGCGGCGATCATAGTCGTCTGCCTGACGATAAACACTCCCTTCGTCGGCCGCGCAGGTGGCTGGTCCACTTCGTTCCGTCATGGGCCGGCGCCTCAGCGCCCCGCCCGCCCCATGTCGCGCGTCCTACGAGGTCACACGCCCAATTGCAGGCCCTCGGCCGCTTCCTCGACCATGGCGAGGCCGAGCCGGCTGACCCGGACGGAGAAGGGGGCGCCCGCGACCCTCAGGCCCGTGAGGCCGATCTCGCCCAGGGGGGCGCTGTGCATGGGGCGGAGGGTGACCGTCCCGGCCGGGGCGTCGGGGCGGATGCCCGCGAGGGTGGTGAGCAGCAGGATCGCGGCGGCCGCCGCGGTGGCGGCGGGGCGGCAGGCTGCCGGGTGGGGCAGGGGAGCACTCCCTTCGGTGCGCTGCTCGCCCGCGTACATCTCGGGCAGCCTGTGGCCGAAGGCCTCGGCCGCCGCCAGTACGCCCCGCAGCAGGGAGGCCGCCTCCTTCTCGTAGGCGGCGTCGGCCAGGCCCGCGACGGCGACCGCAGTCTCCTGCACGCGTACGGCGCCGACCCGATGGCCGAACGGGTTGTGCCCCGGCTCCTTCACACCCAGCCCGCGCAGCCCCCAACCCGAGTCCAGCGCCGGGCTGCCGAACCGTCGCGCCAGTTGTTCGGTCTGCACCTTGTCGAGCAGGCCCGGCGCCCGCTCTCCCCCGCCCAGCAGGCCGGTGTCGAGGAGGTGGGCGGCCGCCGCGCCGAAGTGCGGTAAGGGTCTCCCGTCCGGGGCGAGGGCTGCCGCCGGGCGGCCGCCACCGCGGTCGTCGATCCAGAAGTCGCTCCGGAATGCCGTACGGAGCGCCTGGGCCCAGTGTCGGAGCTCGGCGCCTCCTGGCCTGCCGAAGGCGTCGAGCAGGTCGGCCCCCAGCAGTGCCGCGCGGTGGGCGTGGGCCTGTGTCTCGCACCGGGCGGGGCCGCCGGGCTGCGGGTCGCGCAGATACGGGCCGTCGCGCACGGTGGCCTTCAGCCAGGTGAGGCAGCGCTCGGCCGTCGGCAGCAGTTCCCGTGCCTCGGGCTCGGGCAGGCCCCAGCGGCGGGCCTCCGCGAGGAGCACGGGGAACAGGAGCGTGGCCTCCGTGCCCGTGCACCCCGGTGGCAGGTGCGCTCCCGCGTCCCGTCGTGGGCCGGGGATCATGCCGGATCGGGGGTCGGGGATGGGGAGCTGGGTGCGGGCGAGGGTGCGCAGCGTGCCCGCGGCCAGGCGGGTGTCGAGGGGCAGCGCCATCCGGGCCGCGGCGAGAGCCTCGGCCGGGGCCAGACCACACCGCCAGGGGGCCCCGGCCGCGAGGTACGTGTCCGTGGGGTGCGCCGGGTCGCGCACCAACAGGGACTGGAGGTCCTCGACGCCGGCCCGAAGGAGGGCCTGGACGCGTGGGTCGTCGCCCGTCGCCGCTGCGGGAGCCGTCCCACCGGCGGGGGTCAGGGGGCTGGTCGCCGAGCGGCCCACGGCCCGGACCGGGCCCGCACCGTCCGGGCGCACCCTCAGCTCCACGGTCGTACTGCCGCCCGGGGCCAGGTCGAACTCCCAACGCAGCACGCCCGCGGAGGCCAGTGCGTCGGCGGGCGGCGGATCCGCCGTGACCGCCGAGGATCCGTCGGGGCCGCTCCAGCGCAGGCCGGAGTCGTGGACGGTCGCGGGCACTTCGGGCCCCGTGGTGCCGGAGGCGATCGCCCCCAGATCGGCGAGGTCTGTGCCGAGGGCGACTTCGACCGGCAGGCGCAGGGGGCGCTGGGCCGAGCTGTGGAGCGTGATCCGTTCCGTGCCGTCCGCGTGGCGGATCCGCTCGACGACGATGTCCGGGTCGGGTCCGGCCTGCGGGGAGGCACGCAGCGTGCCAACGAAGCGGGCCTGGTCGGCCGCGGTCATCCGGGCCTGAACCGCGAGGGGCTCCCGCCCTGCCACACGCACCTGGCATCTGGCGAGCACCCGTCGCCCCCCGCGGTAGAACCCCTCCAGCCCTTGGCCGGTCAGCTGCCCTTCCTCCGTGGAGATCGCGAGGCCCGGGAGAGCGACGCAGATCATGGCGGAGTGGACGGGAGGCAGGCCGGCGGGCCGACGGGGAACCCTGGCCGGGCTGGATGGCGCTGTCGCGGGCTTGGGGTCCCGGGAGGCGACCAGGGGCGGGCGTCGCGTCTGATCGGCGGGCGGGGAAGGGGACGACGTCCGGTCGGGGGTGAGGGACGGGAGACGGGGCGCCCAGGGGCCTGGGCGGGGCGGGGACGAGGGCTTCGGGTGGTCGGTGGGTCGGGGAGGCGAGCAGCCCTGGCCGGATTCGGCGGGTCGGCCTGGGATGCGGTCCAGGCCAGTGCCGAGAGGCGGGCGCGCGGGGTGGTCCTGGCCGGTCAGGGTGGGCCGTGGTGGAGAGGCCGGCTCGTGGTGTCCCGCGCCGCCCGGGATGGTCGGCAGGCCTTGACCGGGCCGGCGGGGCGGCATGGCCCGGTTCGGAGTGGGGTGGTCGTCGTCGGCGGCGGTGGCGGGCGAGGTCGGTTGATGCATGCGGTGGCTTCTCCTGCGCTCTGTGCGCCTCGGGCTGGTCGGCGCCGGGTGGAGGGCCCCGGCAGGACGGGGGCGGAGTGGCGACATCCCTCGGCCGGGTGTTCCGCCACTCAGGTGAACGGAGCGGGGCTCCCGTGGGTCACGGCCATGGCTGGGCAGCCCTTCCGGAGTGGCCGGTGTGTGTGGGCATGGCCCTGACGGCAGCTGTGTGGCGCCGCGGACGGAACGCCCGGTGCACGTCGTCGGCATCGGCATGGCCGGGCCGGGCTGTTCACCGGGGCTCACATGTCCCGCTCGCCGTCGCTGCTTGCGGAGTTTGGTTCCTCCGCGTGGGTGTTGCGGCGCCGTGGCACCACGTTCCCGGTCGTACGGGGGCGAGTGCCGCTCGTTCGCGTCGCGGCGGGACGCGTTCGGCGTGACGCCGGAGTGCGAGGGCGGAGGGCGTTCGGCACCCTCTCGGGCCCTTCGGCGCTTGAGGTGAGGGAGGAGTCGACGGCACTCGCGGGGCGTGGGCGGCGACGGCGGCGGGGAGCCGACTTCGACGCCAGCTCGGTCGGACTGGGCACCGCGTCGACGCCGGCACTGCGCTTCGGCTCATCTGCTCGGCGCGCGGCCACGTCACCATCCGGCTCATCTGCTCGGCGCGCGGCCACGTCACCCTCCGGCTCCTCTGCTCGGCGCGCGGCTACGTCACCATCCGGCTCATCTGCTTGGGCCGCCCCCATGGCTCCCTCAGCCTCTCCCTCCACCTGCTCCACTCCATCGCCCCCCGCGGAAAGGACCTCGGCCTCCTCCCCCGCGTCGTCCGGCCCCGCGCCCGCCGGTCGGTGGCGGTCCTCGCGTTCGCCGCGTAGGCACTGCCGGATGGATTCCGGGTCGAGGCCCTCGTTGCACGCCTGGTGGAGGAGGCGGGCGAAGAGGTAGTCCGGGTCTGCGCCCAGGGCCATCGCAAATGCCTCCCTCGCCTCAATACCGTCGCCGGTCGACCAGGCCACCCAGCCGGCCAGGGTGAGGGGGGCGGCGGCGTGCTCGCCGTAGGGGCCCACGCAGCGGCGGGCCAGGGCCCGCCACAGGCGCAGGGCGGGGCCCGCCTCGTCGCCCTCCATCCACTCGGCGACGCGATCACGCGTTGTGCGGTCCTGGAGGCCGAGGATCAGCGTCGCGGCCTCGTCGTGCCCGAGCAGCTCGTCGTCGCGGCGGTCGGACATGAGCGGGCCCGAGACGGGCGGGGCTTCGGCGAGGCGCCGCATGACGCGTTCGGCCAGTTTCACCGTCTCCTCCGCCACTTCGACGCGGCCCTCGTCGTCCAGGATCCTCGGAATCAGCGCCCTGTTGGCCAGGTCCAGGGCGGCCTCCTGTTCCAGGGAGGCGGCCGTCTCCCAGGGGAGCAGCCTGGCCCGCAGTTCCCGCAGGGTGCCACGTACCTGGATGCCGGCGTAGGTGGCCGCCGCGGCGAGGACGGAGGTGCCCGGCAGGCCCATCGGCGTCCCCTCGACGGGGCAGCAGCCCTCGCTCCCGCAGCAGTACGACCAGAAGCGGTTGTCCGAAATGCACAGCGCCTCGATCACCGGCACGTCGAGGGCGCCGCACTCGACACGAAGCTTCTGGGCCAGCGGTCGCAGTCGTTCCATGACCCGCTGCCCGGACTCGCCCTTCGCCGGTTCCTGACAGACATAGGCGACGATCTGCTCGGGACGGGCTCCCCTGCGTTCGCTGCCCGTCACCAGACCGTGCGCCAACTGGCGTGCCGCGAACGCCCAGTCGTCGGGGTCAGCGGGAATCCCGAGCCGGGCCCGCCCGCCGAACCGGCCGCGGCCTTCCCGGTCGTGCAGGGCGACCAGGACGATGCTGTCCTCGGGGCGGTAGCCGAGCAGGTACGGCAGGGCGTCGGCCAGTTCGGCCGGGGTGCTCAGGGTGATCTGGTGGGTACCGAGGGCCTCGTACGGGTCATGTCCGTCACATCCGGCAATGTCGCCGTCTTCGAAGGATCCAGTGGTTTCGCCGTGATTCGTCATGCGCCGACGATCTCGCGGATCACAAGATTCCGCTTGACCCTGTGGATAACTCGGATCAGGGACACGTCACCCGTGCCGCCGACGCCTCGGCCGTGCCGGGATTGTCAGTGCGGTCCTGTTGTATGGACACATGGAACACACGAGCAACGCGGATCTCCGGGCGGCCGCCGACGCGGTCCTCGCCCGGCTCGTCGGTGACGCCACCGGTGCCGCCAGGCTGCGCGAGGACCAGTGGCGGGCGATCGAGGCCCTGGTCGCCGACAGACGCCGCGCTCTGGTGGTGCAGCGCACGGGGTGGGGCAAATCCGCGGTCTACTTCGTGGCGACCTCGCTGCTCCGGGCCCGCGGCGCCGGCCCCACCGTGATCGTCTCCCCGCTGCTCGCGCTGATGCGCAACCAGGTCGAGGCGGCGGCCCGGGCCGGGATCCACGCTCGGACGATCAACTCCGCCAACACCGAGGAGTGGGACACCGTCCAGGACGAGATCGCCGCGGGCGGCGTCGACGTCCTGCTGGTGAGCCCGGAGCGCCTGAACAACCCCGATTTCCGCGACCAGGTGCTCCCCGAGCTGGCCGCCGCGACCGGCCTGCTCGTCGTGGACGAAGCCCACTGCATCTCCGACTGGGGCCACGACTTCCGCCCCGATTACCGGCGCCTCCGGACGATGCTCACGGACCTCCCGCCGGGCGTGCCCGTCCTCGCGACGACCGCCACCGCCAACGCGCGCGTGACGGCCGACGTCGCGGAGCAGCTCGGTACGGGCGGCACGTCCGACGCCCTGGTGTTGCGCGGTCCACTGGACCGGGACAGCCTCAGCCTGGGTGTCCTGCGGCTGTCGGACGCCGCGCACCGCATGGCCTGGCTCGCCGACCACCTCGGCGAGTTGCCGGGCTCGGGGATCATCTACACGCTCACCGTGGCCGCCGCCGAGGAGGTCACCGCCTTCCTGCGGCAGCGTGGGCACACCGTCGCCTCATACACGGGAAAGACCGAGAACGCCGACCGGCAGCAGGCCGAGGAAGACCTGCTGGCCAACAAGGTCAAGGCACTGGTCGCCACGTCGGCCCTCGGCATGGGTTTCGACAAGCCCGACCTCGGCTTTGTCGTGCACCTCGGTTCGCCTTCCTCCCCCATCGCCTACTACCAGCAGGTCGGCCGTGCAGGCCGTGGTGTCGAGCATGCGGAGGTCCTCCTGCTGCCGGGCAAGGAGGACGAGGCGATCTGGGAGTACTTCGCGTCCCTCGCCTTCCCGTCGGAAGACCTGGTGCGCCGCACGCTGGACGTTCTCTCACGCGCGGAGAAGCCCATGTCGCTGCCCGCGCTGGAGCCGCTGGTGGAGCTGCGCCGCTCCCGTCTGGAGACGATGCTGAAGGTCCTCGACGTGGACGGGGCGGTGAAGCGGGTCAAGGGCGGCTGGATCGCGACGGGACAGCCGTGGACGTACGAGGCGGAGCGGTACGACTGGGTCGCCCGGCAGCGGAAGGCCGAACAGCAGGCGATGCGTGAGTACGCGTCGACGACGGACTGCCGCATGGAGTTCCTGCAGCGCCAACTGGACGACGAGGGCGCGAAACCCTGCGGCCGCTGCGACAACTGCGCGGGGGCGCGCTTCACGCCGGACACCTCCACCGCCGCTGTGGACGCCGCGCGCGTGGACCTGGGCCGGGCCGGCGTCGAGGTGGAGCCCCGCCGTATGTGGCCCACGGGGCTGCCGGCCATCGGCGTCGAGCTCAAGGGCCGTATCCCGGCGGGCGAACAGGCCGGTGCCGGGCGGGCGTTGGGGCGGCTGTCGGACATCGGATGGGGAAACAGGTTGCGGCCGATGTTCGCGGCGCAGGCCCCGGACGGTCCCGTGCCGGACGACGTGGCGCAGGCCGTGGTCGGCGTGCTGGCCGACTGGGCCAGGGGGCCGGGCGGTTGGGCCTCCGGGGCGACGGACGTCCCGTCGCGCCCGGTCGGAGTGGTCACCGTCGCCTCGCGCAGCCGTCCGCAACTGGTCGGTTCCCTGGGCGCGCGCATCGCCGACGTCGGCCGACTGCCCCTGTTGGGCAGCGTGGAGTACACGGACGACGCCCCGCGGCTCTCGCGGAGCAACAGCGCCCAGCGCCTCAAGGCACTCGCGGGCGCGCTGAGCGTGCCGCCCGAACTCGCCTCCGCCCTCGCCGGGGCGCCGGGCCCCGTCCTCCTCGTGGACGACTTCACCGAGACCGGCTGGACCTTGGCGGTCGCGGCCCGGATGCTCCGGCGCGCCGGCGCGCCAGGGGTTCTGCCACTGGTCCTGGCGGTCCAGGGGTGAGGGCGCGACCGGAGCGCGACAGACGCGAGAGCCGCCCGCGCCCGGGGCCGGTCGCGTCCCGCGCGTCGCCTGGTGGAGCATGGGGTAGGGATATAAGTCACGCACCACCGCATAACCGTCGGTGGCCCCAATTGCTCGTTGCCGCATCCCAGTTCGACAGGAAGAATTGAAGTCCGCTCCCCGCGAGGCCCGTCCGTTGATGACGTAGGGCTCTGCTGCGGTGTGCGCTCTCCCGAATCCGACCCGCCCGCAGTGTGGGCCGTAGCCGAAGGGAGGAACGTGACCTTCGGATTCGCGCCGTCCTCGGCGGCATCGTTGTCGACGTCCGCGTCCGCCGCTTCCGCCAACCGCTTGCTCGAGCCCGCGGAGTGGGCCGCCGCGGGGATCCCGCTGCTGCGCAACCCCCGGGAAGTCGTCAGCGGGCTGCACTCGCGGCACCATCCCAAGCCGGCCACGGCGATCGTGGCCGTGCTGGACCAGGAGGAGCGGGTGCGGGCGAGCGCCTCGTTCATCGGGCGGACGGCTTCGGCGGACGGCTGGATGTTCCGCAACGCCCTGCTGGCCCAACTGCGCCGGGTCATCCCGCACGACCTGCGGCGCCGCACCCCGGTGCGCACGGCCGTACTGCTCTACTGCCGTGACGGCGATCAGCGCTGGACGGAGGAGGACGGCGCGTGGATGTGGGGCCTGCGCGACGCGTGCACGCTACACGGGCTGCGCTGCGGGGCGTACATCACGCTGACACGTGATGGCTGGCAGGTCCTGGGTGAGGGCCGTGGGGGTCGTAGACCGAACGCGGACTCCGCGCCGGAACCCTTTGCGATATCCGAGGCACCGCCGCCACTGCCACGCACCGGCGGTGCCGCTTCCGAGGTTCTGCGCCGCGCGGCCGCCCGCTGAGAGGACCACCGGAGCCCCATGGTGCTCCGGACCTCAGCGGCCGACCCCGTGCGGTGCGGTACGCAGGCCTGCAGCGCGTGCGGCAAAGGTTCCCGCCCTGTACGTGGCATGAGCCCCGCCCTGCGCAGAGAACGCATTACTGACCGGCGCATGACAAGCCCGTGTTCCTCGACCTCGCCGAGGACCGGGCCACCCGCCGGCCTGGACACGGAGACGGCATCCCGCCCGAGCGCAGACACGCGGTCCCACCGAGTGCGGACACCGTCCCGCTCAAGTACAGAGACGCGCCTGCGTCTCACATCGGGCGACGCACGCACACGCCGCCCCCTCCTCGCTGCGCACGCCAAAAGCACCGCCGCGCAGACAGCCCCACGGCGGTGCCCCCGTTCACCGCGGACACCTCCGCGCCCGCGCCCGCGCCTACCGGAACGGCTCAGACGCCCGCGCCCAGCACCGCGTTGATCCGCTGCTGGTCACCGCAGACGATCAACAGGGCACCGGCCCGGCCGAGGGCCAGCGGCAGAGCGGTGACGGCCGCCGTGTCAGGGCCGCCATTGAGGGCGACGACGACCACGGGGCGGGAGGCGGCCCGGGCGGCGACAGCGGCGTCGGCGTAGAAGACGTCGTCGCGGGCGTCGTGTTGGGCCCAGTAGGACGCTTCACCGAAGGACAGCTCGTGGGTGGCCCACGGGTGCTGCTCACCGGTGGTGATCACCAGTACCTCACCCGGGGCACGGCCCGAGTCGAGGAGCAGGTCCACGGCCTCCTCGGCCGCGTCGAGGGCACCCTCGGCCGAGGCGGGGATCAGCTGGATCTGCGGGGTCGTGGTGTTCTGAGCGGAAGCGGCCGGAGCGGCCGGGCCCGAGGACTCGGGCTTGACAGCGGCTCCCTCGCGCGGCGCACGTTGCACCGGCGGCGCGGGCCGCACAGGGCCGGGGCGACCGGGGCGCGGCGGGGCCGCGGGGCGGGGGCCGGGTACGGGGCGAGGGGTCGGCGCGGTACGGCCACTGGCCGGAGTGGCGCGGGGACCCTGGGCACTCTCGTGAATCTGAGGCTCCTCGGGAATGAGAGGCATGAGCTGATTTTTATCAAACATTGGTGCGGTTGGCGCCAGCAGGTGGCACATCAGTGCGAGCGGAATGGTCAGAAATCGAAGCCGAGCTGGCCCTCGATCTCCGGAACGCTTCCGTCCGCCCAGGTGCGGGCCTTCTTGAGGTGCCGCCACTGGGGCAGCGCATCAAGATACGCCCACGACATCCGGTGGAACGGGGTGGGGCCCCGCGTCTCCAGTGCGGCCTTGTGCACGGGCGACGGATACCCGGCGTTGTCCGCAAAACCGAAGTCTGCATGGTCGATACCCAGTTCGGCCATCATTTTGTCGCGCTGAACCTTGGCGATCACCGAGGCCGCGGCGACCGCCACGCACGACCGGTCCCCCTTGATGACCGTTCGGACCCGCCAGGGGACGCCGAGATAGTCGTGCTTGCCGTCGAGGATCACCGCGTCGGGCCGGACGGGCAGGGCATCGAGTGCGCGCACCGCGGCGAGCCGCAGCGCTGCCGTCATACCCATGCTGTCGATTTCCTCCGGGGAGGAGTGGCCCAGGGCGTACGACGTCACCCACTTCTCGAGTTCCACGGCGAGTTGGGTACGCCGTTTCACGGTGAGCAGTTTGGAGTCGGTGAGGCCTTGGGGGGGGCGGCGCAGTCCGGTGACCGCCGCGCAGACGGTGACGGGACCGGCCCACGCACCGCGCCCCACCTCGTCGACACCGGCAATGATCTTCGCTCCGGTCGTGGCTCGGAGGGAGCGCTCGACGGTGTGGGTAGGTGGTTCGTACGGCATGGCGCCCTTAGCGTACGCCGCCAAGAACCCCGCGCGACACCCGGCTTCCCCGAGCAGCCCCCGGGGGCCTCGCCGATCCCGCTCAGGCTCGGTCGGCGCGCAGCAGTGGAAGCATCAGCTGGTCGATCATCTCGGTGAGATCCTGGTCGTTCCATTCGCAAGAAGAAATTTTCGAGCGATACATCATCATGGCCGGGATCGCATCACAGACGTAGCCGTTCACCGCATCGGTCCGCACCTCCCCCCGTTCGATTCCACGGGAGATGACCTCACGGAGGAGCTTGATGGTGGGCTCCACGACTCCCCCGAAGATCACGTTGTGGAACCGCTCAGCCTGACTCGGGTCGCATTCGTGAATCACCGCTCGCAGGGCGAAGCCCGGCCGGGAGAACATGGCGTCGCGCGCCCGACGGCACAGCTCCAACAGGTCCGCGCGGACACCCCCGAGATCGGGTGCCGCATCCAGACGCGGCAGTCCGGCCTCCAGCGCCTGCGCGACGAGGTCCTCCTTGGACGGCCACCGCCGGTAGACCGCCGCCTTGCCGGTCCGGGCGCGCGCGGCGACTCCCTCCATCGTCAGGCCGTTCCAGCCGACCGTACTGAGTTGCTCGAGCGCGGCGTCGAGAATCGCGCGTTCGAGCACGGCGCCACGCCGGCGGGGGGAGGTCGCCCGAGCGGGGGCGGCCGTCCAGCGTGAAGTGACCATCTGGGCGTCTCCAGCGAGCAGAGGGAGCGGGTGTTCGGGGACCGGGGAGGTGGTGCGCGGCAGCACCGGGGGGCACTTCGCGCCACGGCGATACGAGTGAACGCTTGCGTTCACTACCAGGGGGTCACTACCGTTGACGCGACAGTGAACGCGGACGTTCACTAATGCTCTTGTGGGGGACCCATAATGACGACCTCTCAATTGATCAACAATCAGAAACCCGGTGCGGCCCGCAGAGAGGGGCATCCCGGCATCGCTCTCACCGTCATCGCGGCCTGCCAGCTCATGGTGGTCCTGGACGCGACGATTGTGAACATCGCTCTGCCGCACATTCAAGACGCACTGCGCTTCAGCACCACCGACCTCACGTGGGTCGTCAGCGCCTACACGCTCACCTTCGGCGGCCTGCTGCTGCTCGGTGCCCGGGCGGGGGACGTCCTCGGCCGGCGCCGGGTGTTCATCGCGGGCATCCTGCTGTTCACCTTCGCCTCGCTGCTGGGCGGACTCGCCCAGGAGCCCTGGCAGTTGCTGGCCGCGCGCGCCCTCCAGGGCGTGGGAGGCGCGATAGCCTCGCCCACCTCCCTGGCGCTCATCACCACCACGTTTCCCGAAGGCCCGGAACGCAACCGGGCCTTCGGCGTCTTCGCCGCCGTCTCGGCGGGCGGCGGGGCCATCGGCCTGCTGGCGGGCGGCATGCTCACCGAATGGCTCGACTGGCGCTGGGTGCTCTTCGTGAACGTGCCCATCGGCATCCTGATCGCCGCGCTCGCACCGCTGTACATCAGCGAGTCCGAGCGACACCCCGGCCGCTTCGACATCGCCGGCGCGCTGACGTCGACACTGGGCATGGCGTCCCTGGTCTACGGCTTCATCCGCGCGGCGGAGGAGGGCTGGCGCGACAGTCTGACCCTCGGTTCGTTCGGGGTCGCCCTGGTGCTCCTGCTGGCCTTCGTGTTCACCGAGATGCGCGCCAAGGAGCCGATCACCCCGTTGCGGATGTTCGCCGACCGCAACCGCTCGGGCACGTACGTCATCATGCTCAGCCTGGCCGCGGCGATGTTCGGGATGTTCTTCTACATCGTGCTCTTCGTGCAGAACGTGCTGGGATACAGCCCCATCAAGTCGGGGGTGGCCTTCCTTCCCGTCACGTTCGCGATCGCCGTGGGGGCGGGGCTGTCGCAGCGCTTTCTGCCGGTGCTGGGCCCCAAGCCGTTCCTGCTCACCGGTTCCGCGCTCGTGGTCGTCGGGTTGGCCTGGCAGACCCTGATCAGCCCGGACAGCTCGTATGCCGGAGGGGTACTCGGCCCGATGCTGGTGTTCGGCTTCGGCATGGGCCTGAACTTCGTCACGGTGACGGTCACCGCGGTCTCCGGGGTCGCCCAGCAGGACGCGGGGGCCGCGTCCGGGCTCCTCAACGCCACACAACAGGTGGGCGGTTCGCTCGGGCTGTCCATCCTGACGACCGTCTTCGGCACGGCCAGCAAGGACGAGGCGGAGAAGCAGCTGCCGGACTTCCTCGCCCACGGGTCGGCGGAACAGAAGGCGGAGTTCGCCAAGACGCATCAGCTGCCCGCGCCCTGGGGGCACGAGGTGCTCGCCCACGGCATCTCCACGGCGTTCATTCCCGCCGCCGCGATGGCCGCACTCGCCCTGATCACCGCCTGGTCGGTACTGCGGGTCCGCAAGAGCGACCTCGAGGCACTGTCCGGAACGGCGGGCCCGATGGCGGGCTGACGACAGAGCACCGCGGGCCGGCCCGGAGGGCTCGCCGCAGGACGCAACGGGCATGCGCCCACGGCGGCCGGGCGGGCCCGTACCAACCCGCGACCCGCCGAGCCCCACCTTCCACCTCCCGAGCCTCACCCTCCGCCTCCCTGGCCCCGCGCCCGGCCGCGCGGCCCACATGGAAGCCAGTACAGCGACAACCAGCCAGAAACGCATCGTCACCCCGGCTCCCGTCCACACCCGTCACCACCGCGAGCACCCACACCCGTCACCACCCGCGAGCACCCACACGTCACACGGCGGTTGCCAGGACAACGCACGGCCGGTCACGCAGGGTTCCCGCCGACTACGGAGGGTTTCCCCAAGGACAGGCCGATGTCAGGCGGATCCCAGGAGCCACCCGGGCAGCGTCTCCGTCCGCTCCGCCCACGCGACGGGCGGCGCCCCCGCCTTCCCGGCGGCGAGCACCCCGCCCACGATGGCGCAGTTGGTGTCGACGTCCCCGCCGACCTGCGCGGTCGTCCAGAACGCCTCCTCGTAGTCACCGAGGGCGCGGGCGGCCGACCAGAGGGCGAAGGGCACCGTGTCATGGGCCGTCGTACGGCGTCCGCAGCCCAGCACGGCGGCCACGGTGGAGGCGTCGCCGTAGTCCAGCATGTCGCGGGCGCGCCGCAGGCCCGCACCCACGGCGCTCTTCGGGACCAGTGCGATCACGCCGTCCAGCAGTGCCTCGGCGCTGGGCGGGCCGCCGGGGGCGGCGGCCAGGGAGGCGGCAGCGGCGACGGCCATGGCGCCGACGACGGCCTCGCGGTGCTGGTGTGTGGGGTAGGCCGAGATCTCCGCCTGGTGCGTCGCCTGTTCCGGGTCGTCGGCGTACCAGGCGCCCAGGGGGGCGATCCGCATGGCCGCGCCGTTGCCCCAGGACCCCTGCCCGTTGAAGAGCGCCGCGGACAGCTCGCGCCAGTCGCCGCCCTCGCGGACCAGCCGCAGCAGCCGGTTGACCGCGGGGCCGTACCCGCGGTCGAAGTCGTGGTGCTCGGCGAAGGAGCGGGCCAGGGCGTCCTGGTCGATGCGGTGGTGGGCGGCCAGGATCGCGACCACGGAAGCGGCCATCTCCGTGTCGTCCGTCCACTGCCAGGGGGCGGGTGGCAGCTCGCGGCGCTTGAGCAGCGGGTAGTTCGCGGGCACGAAGAACTGTGAGCCCAGGGCGTCCCCCACCGTCAGTCCGCGCAGAGCTGCGAGGGCGCGGTCGAGGCGCCCGTCGGGTGAGGAGTCAGAGGTCATCGCCCTGCCACTCTATCCGGTGATCCCATAGGGCTCCGGATCTCGCCAGCGTGCGAACGGCCGGTTCAGGGTGTACTTGCCGTCCTCCCCCAGAACGAGCATCCGCATCTCGGCGTTCCCCGGGTTCGCCAGCGACTCGAACTCGGCGACCGTCCAGTGGAACCAGCGCATGCAGAACAGCCGCATGGCCAGCCCGTGGGTCACCAGGAGCACGTTCGGCGGATGGTCGGGGTCCTCGAAGCTGCGGAACAGGCTCTCCAGGAAGTTGCCGACCCGGTCGTACACGTCGGCCCCGCTCTCCCCCTGGGCGAAGCGGTAGAAGAAGTGCCCGTACGCGTCCCGATAGGCCTTCTGGAGCCGTACGTCGTCGCGGTCCTGCCAGTTTCCCCAGTCCTGCTCGCGCAGCCGGGGCTCCTCGCGCACGCGTATGAGATCGGAGTCGAGGTGGAAGGCGCGGAGGGTCTCGTGCGTACGGCGGTACGGGGACACGTAGACGCTGACGCGTTCGCGGCCGAACAGCTCCCGCAGCTCCTTACCGGTCTCCTCGGCCTGCAGCCGACCCCTCTGGGTCAGTGCCAGGGCGTGGTCGGGTTCACGCTCGTAGACGGTGTCATCAACATTGCCCGTTGACTCCCCGTGCCGGACAAGGACGATGCGCCGTGGTCGTGCCATGCCAAGACCCTAGAGCGGTGGAGGGGGCGTCGAGCACTCCTACGGCCTCCATACGGCGTAGGTCACACAGTTCCTGCACGCCGGGCCACACAGGGAGGCGGGGAAAAGCTCCTGAAGGTCCCGGAATCAGACCGTCCAGCTCGGTTCCAGTTCCACGATGTCACCCGTCAGGGACGCGATGTCCGCCTCGGTCTGGGCCCGCAGGGCGAGCCTCTCCACGCGCTCGGTGCGGTACTTGCCGTGTTCGGCCTCCGAACGCCACATCGACAGCACCAGGAACTCGTGCCCGGGTGCCTCGGCGAACAGCCCTCGGATCATGCCGGGCGAGCCGGCCATCGCTGGGTTCCAGACCTTCTCCTGCATCAGGGTGAAGTGCTCGGCCCGCTCCTCGTGGACGCGGCACAGGGCCACCCTCAGCAGGTCGGCGTCCGTGAAGCGCGGCTCGAAACCGGTCTTCACATCGAAGCGGTAGTCGAACAGCCTGACCTGCGCGTCCTTGAAGGTGCCCGCCTGGGCCGCGGCGAGCCGGTCGTGGGACCTGGCCGTGAAGGAGTCGTAGAAGGCACGGCTCTCCCAGAAGGTGAACACGTGCGCCACCGAAGGCCGCCCCCTGCTCCAGCCCCCGCCCTGTCCCCGAAATCCCGGCTCCCCCGGAAGCCCCGCCCACTTTCGCTGCCCCCGCTCGAAGCCGCGGCGGTCCACCACGGTGCAGCGAATCCACTTGACAAGCACCGCGCCATCGTAAGGCCACCGGGCGTGGCGCCGGTCACTCTCCAGCCGAGAGCATG
The DNA here is from genome assembly GCF_000720255.1 of Streptomyces griseus subsp. griseus. Classification (GTDB taxonomy): domain Bacteria; phylum Actinomycetota; class Actinomycetes; order Streptomycetales; family Streptomycetaceae; genus Streptomyces; species Streptomyces griseus_I. The sequence continues at coordinate 555,388 of NZ_JOJE01000005.1, forward strand.
CACGCGCACGCGCACGCGTGCGTGGCAGGATGGACAACCGGCCTTGACGGTCCGGCAGTTCGAGCCGGGGCGAACGAGGAGACGGGTACAACGGGGAGACAGGTTAAGGGGAGGCCTGGTGAGCGGGATCAGCAAGGGGATCAGCAAGGTCGAGATCTCACTGAAGTGGGATCCGAGTCCGGCGGGGCAGCCGGCCACGGACCTGGACGTCGTCGCCGCGACCTACCTGGCGGGCGAGCCGTACGGCGATCCGGCCTACGTGGTGCACTTCGACAGCCGCTCCCCCGATGGCACCATCAATCTCAACCGGGACAGCCCGGACGGCAAGGGCTTCGGCTGGGACGAGGTCATGACCGTGGAGCTCGACCGGCTGGACGCCCGGTACGCGCGCGTGGTCGTCGGTGTCGTCATACAGCAGCGTTCCGGGCGGCGGGCGTTCGTGGACGTGATCAACCCGGCCATCCGGATCCGCGAGGGTTACACCGTCCTCGCCGAGGACGACTTCGGCGGCGCTCTGGGGGCGACGGCCGCGACGATCGCGGAGTTCGTGCGCGACGAGTCCGGCGAGTGGTCCTTCCACGCGGGGGTCCACGGCTACGACGACGACCCGGCCGACTTCGCGCGGCTCATGGGGCGGGCGCGGGAGTCCTGACGCTGCTCCCTCGGGAGAGCCGACGAGACAGACACCGAGGGCGGTGGAGCCGGGAACCGGCTCCACCGCCCTCGGGCAGTCAGGTGATCAGCTGCAGCCGCTGGTCGAGCCGCAGCCCTCGCAGATGTAGCAGGAACCGGCCCGCTGCATCTTCGTACCGCAGGAGAAGCACAGCGGGGCGTCGGCCTGGATGCCCAGCTGCATCTCGACCAGCTCGGCGCTGGTGTGCGCCTGCTTCGGAGCTGCCTTGGCGGCCTCGACCTCGGCCTTCGGGGTGGCGACGGCCTTCAGCTCCTGGGCGCGCGGCGCCGACTGGGCCAGGCCCTCGACGTCCATGTCCTCCTCGGTGGGCTCGTACGAACCCGTCTCCAGGTGGCGCTGACGCTCCTCGGCGGAGTGGATGCCGAGCGCGGAGCGCGTCTCGAAGGGGAGGAAGTCCAGCGCCAGGCGGCGGAAGATGTAGTCGACGATCGACTGCGCCATCCGCACGTCCGGGTCGTCGGTCATACCGGCCGGCTCGAAGCGCATGTTGGTGAACTTCGAGACGTACGTCTCCAGCGGCACGCCGTACTGGAGGCCGACGGAGACCGCGATGGAGAAGGCGTCCATCATGCCCGCGAGCGTCGAGCCCTGCTTGGACATCTTCAGGAAGACCTCGCCGAGACCGTCGTCCGGGTAGGAGTTGGCGGTCATGTAGCCCTCGGCGCCGCCGACCGTGAAGGACGTCGTGATGCCGGGACGGCCCTTGGGGAGACGCTTGCGGACCGGGCGGTACTCGACCACCTTCTCGACCGCGGTACGGATCGTCTCCTCGGCCTTCTCCGTGATCTCGACCTTCTCCTTCTCCTTGGTCTTCGCGGAGAGGGGCTGGCCGACCTTGCAGTTGTCGCGGTAGATGGCGAGCGCCTTGACGCCCAGCTTCCAGGCCTCGAAGTAGATCTCCTCGACCTCCTCGACGGTCGCCGTCTCCGGCATGTTGACCGTCTTGGAGATGGCGCCGGAGATCCACGGCTGGATCGCGGCCATCATGCGGACGTGGCCCATCGGGGAGATGGCCCGCTCGCCCATCGCGCAGTCGAACACCTCGTAGTGCTCGTGCGCGAGACCGGGAGCGTCGATCACGTTGCCGTGGTCGGCGATGTGGGCGACGATCGCCTCGATCTGCTCCTCCTGGTAACCCAGGCGGCGCAGGGCCTGCGGGACGGTGCCGTTGACGATCTGCATCGAACCGCCGCCGACCAGCTTCTTGAACTTGACCAGCGCGAGGTCGGGCTCGACACCGGTGGTGTCGCAGGACATGGCCAGACCGATGGTGCCGGTCGGGGCGAGCACGGACGCCTGGGAGTTACGGAACCCGTTCTTCTCGCCGAGACGCAGCACGTCCTGCCAGGCCTCCGTGGCGGCGGCCCAGACCGGGGAGTCCAGGTCGTCCATGCGCACGGCGATGCCGTTGGCGTCGGAGTGCTGCTTCATGACGCGGTTGTGGGCGTCGGCGTTGCGGGCGTAACCGTCGTACGGGCCGACGACCGCGGCCAGCTCGGCGGAGCGCTTGTACGCCGTGCCGGTCATCAGGGAGGTGATGGCGCCGGCGAGGGCGCGGCCGCCGTCGGAGTCGTAGGCGTGGCCGGTCGCCATCAGCAGGGCGCCGAGGTTGGCGTAGCCGATGCCGAGTTGGCGGAAGGCGCGGGTGTTCTCGCCGATCTTCTGGGTCGGGAAGTCCGCGAAGCAGATGGAGATGTCCATCGCGGTGATGACCAGCTCGACGACCTTCGAGAAGCGCTCGACGTCGAAGGACTGGCTGCCCTTGCCGTCGTCCTTCAGGAACTTCATCAGGTTCAGCGAGGCGAGGTTGCAGGACGTGTTGTCCAGGTGCATGTACTCGCTGCACGGGTTCGACGCGGTGATCCGGCCGGACTCGGGGCAGGTGTGCCAGTTGTTGATGACGCCGTCGTACTGGATACCGGGGTCGGCGCAGGCCCAGGCGGCCTCGGCGAGCTTGCGGAACAGGGCCTTGGCGTCGACCTTCTCGATGACCTCGCCGGTCATACGGGCGCGGAGGCCGAACTCGGTACCGTTCTGGACGGCCGTCATGAACTCGTCGTTCACGCGGACGCTGTTGTTGGCGTTCTGGTACTGGACGGACGTGATGTCGTCGCCGCCCAGGTCCATGTCGAAGCCCGCGTCACGCAGGGCGCGAATCTTCTCCTCCTCCTTCACCTTGGTGGCGATGAAGTCCTCGATGTCCGGGTGGTCCACGTCCAGGACGACCATCTTGGCGGCGCGGCGGGTGGCGCCACCGGACTTGATGGTGCCGGCGGAGGCGTCGGCGCCCCGCATGAAGGAGACCGGGCCGGAGGCGTTGCCGCCGGAGGAGAGCAGCTCCTTGGAGGAGCGGATGCGGGAGAGGTTCAGGCCGGCGCCGGAGCCGCCCTTGAAGATCATGCCCTCTTCCTTGTACCAGTCGAGGATCGACTCCATGGAGTCGTCGACGGCGAGGATGAAGCAGGCGGAGACCTGCTGCGGCTGGGGCGTGCCGACGTTGAACCAGACGGGGCTGTTGAAGCTGAAGATCTGGTGCAGGAGGGCGTACGCCAGTTCGTGCTCGAAGATCTCCGCGTCGGCGGGCGAGGCGAAGTACTTGTTGTCCTCGCCCGCCTTCCGGTACGTCTTCACGATGCGGTCGATCAGCTGCTTGAGGCTGACCTCGCGCTGCGGGGTGCCGACGGCACCGCGGAAGTACTTGCTGGTGACGATGTTGACCGCGTTCACCGACCAGAAGTCGGGGAACTCGACGCCACGCTGCTCGAAGTTGACCGAGCCGTCGCGCCAGTTGGTCATGACGACGTCCCGGGCCTCCCAGGCCACCTCGTCGTACGGGTGCACGCCGGGGGTGGTGTGGATGCGCTCGACACGCAGTCCCTTGGTGGCCTTGGCGCCCTTCGCCCGGGTGCCCCTCGCCGGACCGCTCGCCGTCTCTGTCATGCCGCCTCCCTGTACGGGCGTAAACGCCCTGAAATGCCACGTTGTTCCCGTGACACGTTGTTCTGTCTGGTGTTGCGGGCACTCTCTCGCTGCCGCCCGCAACAGGTCTTCGATCGCCGCCGCCCGGCCGGACCCGGACCCTGAATCCCGGTTCCGGCCCGTCGGTCAGTCGGCGTGGACGGGCTCGGGGACCTGAACGGTCCCTCCGGGCCCGCCGTCGTCTTCCCGGCTCCCCGCACCCGCGCCCTCGCGGTCGTCGTCGTCCGCGGCGAGGAGTCCCGTCTGTTCCCTGAGTTCCGCGATCGCGGCCTCGAAGTCCTCGAGCGAGTCGAACGCCCGGTAAACGGAGGCGAATCGCAGGTAGGCGACGAGGTCGAGCTCCTGCAACGGGCCGAGTATGGCCAGCCCCACGTCGTGGGTGGTCAGCTCGGCGCTTCCGGTGGCCCGCACCGCCTCCTCGACCCGCTGGCCGAGTTGGGCGAGCGCGTCCTCGGTGACAGGCCGTCCCTGGCACGCCTTGCGCACGCCGTTGATGACCTTGGTACGGCTGAACGGCTCGGTGACTCCGGACCGCTTCACCACCATGAGCGAGCACGTCTCCACGGTCGTGAAACGACGGGAGCAGTCAGGACACTGGCGGCGCCTGCGGATCGACGTGCCGTCGTCGGTCGTACGGCTGTCGACGACGCGGCTGTCGGGGTGCCTGCAGAAGGGGCAGTGCATGGACTCCAACCCTCCTCACAGCAGACTCAATAGCCCCAGAGGCCTCTCGGGCCCCTCGAAGCAGCCCCAAGCATAGGCGATCTCCCGGAGCGCGAAGACCGGGGGGACCACAACTTCTGGGCCACTGCCGCAATCCAACCACTAGATGTGGGGATTGGCTCATACATGCACGCCAGACGCGCGTGTCTCACGGAGATCGGCACGTGCCAGTGGCCCACGCCGCCACACGGAGCACAGCCGGGCCCGCGGACACGCCCGACGCACGGCCGCGCAGGCGTACCGCCGCGACACATACGGAGATACCGTGGGCGCCGCAGGGAGAAGGCGTGCGACTCCCGTGAGAGCGGGGGGCAGCACCGGGTCGACGGGGCGCCGGATGGCAGACTGAGCGACAACCTACGAGGTCAACGGGCCCGACGGTGAAGGGTACGACAATGAGCCCATTTGTCCGTCGCCCCTCGCGTTAGCCATACACCCAGACACACGATCAGGACAGACGAATCGCGGTTTTTCACTCGAACGTGTGTTTGGCGCAACCTTTCGAAAGCAACTACCGTTGTGCTGCAGGGAGACCATCGAGAGGGGCCGACGTGACCACCACCGCAGACAGTGCCACCATCACTGCCCAGGACCGCTCCCAGGGCCGACTCGAGCCGGTGCATGCGATGAACGAAGCCACGAATCCCGAGCACAAGCGCTCACTGCCGGGCCGACCTCCAGGCATCCGGGCGGACAGCTCGGGACTCACCGACAGGCAGCGCCGGGTGATCGAGGTCATCAGGGACTCCGTGCAGCGGCGCGGCTACCCGCCGTCGATGCGTGAGATCGGCCAGGCGGTCGGCCTGTCCAGCACCTCCTCGGTCGCACACCAGCTCATGGCCCTGGAGCGCAAGGGCTTCCTGCGCCGCGACCCGCACCGTCCGCGCGCCTACGAGGTCCGCGGCTCCGACCAGGCGGCCTCCGTGCAGCCCACGGACACCGCGGGCAAGCCCGCCGCGTCGTACGTCCCGCTGGTCGGCCGCATCGCCGCAGGCGGCCCGATCCTCGCCGAGGAGTCGGTCGAGGACGTGTTCCCCCTGCCCCGGCAGCTCGTGGGTGACGGCGAGCTCTTCGTCCTGAAGGTCGTCGGTGACTCGATGATCGAGGCCGCGATCTGCGACGGCGACTGGGTCACCGTGCGCCGCCAGCCGGTCGCCGAGAACGGCGACATCGTGGCCGCGATGCTCGACGGCGAGGCCACCGTCAAGCGCTTCAAGCGCGAGGACGGGCATGTCTGGCTGCTCCCGCACAACGCGGCCTACGAGCCGATCCCCGGTGACGACGCGACCATCCTCGGCAAGGTGGTGGCCGTTCTGCGCCGCGTCTGATCACAGCCGCGTCTGATTCACAGCCGCGTCTGAGAACAGCGGCGGGCGGGCCTCAGCGACCCGCCCCTAGACTGGGCCCCGGGATCCCTGCGCCGATTCCGGGGCCCTGTGCTGTCCGGAGGCCTGTCCTACGGCGTCTCCGTCTGCTGCTCCGCCCCCGCCTGCCGCTCGCCTTCCGTCAGCTTCGCCGCCGCGTCGATCGCCGCCAGCGACCTGCGGACCTGGTTGCGGTCCGTGGTGTACCAGAAGTCGGGCAGTGAGGCCTTGAGATAGCTGCCGTACCGTGCCGTGGCCAACCGCTGGTCCAGTACGGCGACCACACCACGGTCTCCCGACGCCCGTACGAGGCGGCCTGCGCCCTGGGCCATGAGCAGGGCGGCGTGGGTGGCGGCGACGGCCATGAAGCCGTTGCCCCCGGCCTCCTCCACCGCCTTCTGGCGGGCGCTCATCAGCGGGTCGTCGGGGCGCGGGAACGGGATCTTGTCCATCACGACCAGCTGGCAGCTGGGGCCTGGGACATCGACGCCCTGCCAGAGCGACAGCGTGCCGAAGAGGCACGTCTCCGGATCCCCGGCGAAGTTCTTGATCAGCTCACCGAGGGTCTCCTCGCCCTGGAGGAGGATCGGGAACTCGGGGATGCGGGAGCGCAGCTCCTCCGCGGCGATCTGGGCGGCGCGCATCGAGGAGAACAGGCCCAGCGTGCGACCGCCGGCGGCCTGGATCAGCTCGGTCAGCTCGTCGAGCATGTCGCCGCGGTCGCCGTCGCGGGCGGGACGGGCCAGGTGCTTGGCGACGTAGAGGATGCCCTGCTTGGGGTAGTCGAAGGGCGAGCCGACGTCGACGCCCTTCCACTGCGGGACGTCCTCGCCCTCCGTGCCCTCGGGGGCGAGGCCCAGAGAGGCACCCACACCGTTGAAGTCGCCGCCCAGCTTGAGGGTCGCGGAGGTCAGGACGACCGAGCGGTCCGTGAAGAGCTTTTCCCGCAGCAGGCCGGAAACGGACATGGGAGCCACCCGCAAGGAGGCACCGAAGCGGTCGTGGCGCTCGTACCAGACGACGTCCCACTCGGAGCCGTTCACGATCCGCTCCGCCACGTCGTGGACGCTCTCGACGGAGGCCAGCGCCTGCTTGCGCACGGCGTCCTCGTCCTGGACGGACTTGTCACGGGTGGCGCCGATCGCCGAGATGACGGTGCGGGCCGCGTCGCGCAGCGCCATCAGCGCGTACCCGAGGTCCTCCGGGATCTCCTCCAGGCGGCCCGGCAGCGCCAGCTCCATCAGCCGTTCGAAGCCCTCGGCGGCGGTCTGAAGCTGGTCGGCGGCCTTCTCGTTGACGAGTTTCGCCGCTCTGCGGACCGCGCGGTTGACCTGGCCCGGGGTGAGCTCGCCGGTGGCGACGCCGGTGACGCGCGAGACCAGCTCGTGTGCCTCGTCGACGATCAGCACCTCGTGCTGCGGGAGGACCGGCGCGCCCTCGATGGCGTCGATCGCCAGCAGTGCGTGGTTGGTGACGACGACCTCGGCGAGCTTGGCGCGCTCGCGGGCCATCTCGGCGAAGCACTCGGCGCCGTACGCGCACTTGGTGGCGCCCAGGCACTCCCGGGAGGAGACCGACACCTGTGCCCAGGCCCGGTCGGAGACGCCCGGAGTGAGGTCGTCGCGGTCGCCGGACTCGGTCTCGTCCGACCAGTCGCGCAGGCGCAGCAGGTCCTGGCCCAGCTTGCTGGTGGGCGCGGCCGCCTCGAACTGGTCGAAGAGGCCCTCCTCCTCGTCCTGCGGCATGCCCTCGTGGAGGCGGTGCAGGCACAGGTAGTTCGACCTGCCCTTGAGCATCGCGAACTCCGGGCGGCGGCGCAGCAGGGGGTGCAGCGCCTCGACCGTGCGGGGCAGGTCCCGCTCCACGAGCTGGCGCTGGAGAGCGAGAGTGGCCGTCGCCACGACGACGCGCTCCCCGTGCGCGAGGGCGGGCACCAGGTACCCCAGCGACTTGCCGGTGCCGGTACCGGCCTGCACCAACAGGTGGGAGCCGTCGTCGATCGCCTCCGCGACGGCTTCGGCCATGGTCACCTGGCCGGGGCGCTCCGTACCGCCGACGGATGTGACGGCAGCATGCAGGAGTTCGGGGAGTGAGGGCTTCGTCATAGCGCGACCACCCTACGACCCGGGACTGACAAACGGGTGATCACGGTGGAGGCGAGGGGTGGGATCAAGACCTTGGTTTCTCGGGTGGGGGCGGATCTCGGACGGGTGTCACATGAGATGGCGCAGGGAGCGGTCCCGCACCATCAGGGCGGCCCGTTTGGCGGGCAGGTCGACCTCGGCGGCGTACCGGAAACCGGCGCTGAGGAACGCGGCGACGGAGGGGACGTTGCGCAGGTCCGGTTCCGCGACGACCCGTGCGCAGGCAGGCCGCCGCTCGAGGACGAGGTCGGCGACCGCTCTGAGCAGGACGCTGCCGAGCCCCCGCCCCCGGTCGGCGACGGCGCCGATCAGGAGGTGGAGCCCCGTGTCGTGCGGTCGGGCGGGGTAGTGGCGGGCCAGCGGGTCGAGGTCCGCGCGGTAGATCTCCCAGTAGCTCATCGGTGTGCCTTCGAGGAGGCCGAGGCACGGAACGCTGCGTCCGTCGCCGGCGAGCTGGGCGCTGAGGTGTTGTTCGGTCGCGCTCAGGGGTCCGGCGAGCTCCCAGTACGCCGCGACGGCGGGGTCCGTCATCCAGCCGTGGACGAGCGGGAGGTCGCGCTCCACGCTGACGGGGACGAGGTAGAACTTGCCGACGGGGGTGGAGGCAGGGCCCCAGTCCCCGATGTGGTCGAGCAGGTCGCCGTAGGGGGGCCGGATGGGCTGAGGGTCGATCGGTGGGAAGCGGCTCGCCCACGGCGGGTCGACGACGGGGCGGCTCGGTGCTGTGCCCATGCGCTCCGTACCCGGGTCTCCTTCCTGGCGGGCCCCGGACCGGGCCTCCTCCCGTTGACGGTCCCGCCGCTCCTCCTCCGGCCCTGCCTTCAGCTCTTCCTTCCGCTGCTCCTCGATGAGCGCGAGGAGTTCGTCGGGCAGCTGGAGGTCGAGGGTGTCCTCGCTGTCCGGGCCGTGCCCCGGGGCGGGAGGGATGTCGGTGAGCGGTGCGGTACCGGGTTCGGCGCTAGGGTCGGTGGGAGGCACGGCGGGCTCTCCTCTCAGGAGACGGGGCGGGGCATGGTCCTCGAGAAGGTTCGGGGTCTGGTCAGCTGTGCAGCGGGTTGACGACGGTGACGTAGACCGACTGCGTGTCCACCGGTCCGACGAGTTCGTCCAGGCCGTGCAGCCGGGTCAGCAGATTGGCCTTGCAGCGCAGGACGGGTGAGTCGAGCAGGCGGGCGGGCAGGGTGCTGCGCAGCCGGTCGGGGCCGGTGGCCGCGTCGGTGAGGAAGCGGCGGAACGCGGCAAGCAGCAGCCGCTCGTCGGCGAGGCGCTGGGATCCGAAGGCGCCGATGAGGCCGAGCACGTTGTTGATCGCGAGGTAGTACGCGAAGCGTTCGTCCGTGACCTCGTCGGCGACGAAGGTGTCGCTGCGCTCGCCGATGCCGGGCAGCCGGGCGTCCAGTTCCGCGCGCCGGGACTCGCGGAAGTAGTAGCCCTGGTTGTCGCGGTAGCGGCCGCCCGTGGGCCATCCGTCGCGGTCCAGCAGGAGCAGTGTGTTCTGCTGGTGCGCCTCCAGGGCGATGCCCGCCTCGCCGTCCAGCCACAGCACGGGGCGGACGACCTGCTCCAGGTAGCGCAGGAACCACTCGGCGGCCACGGCTCGGTGGGGGCGGCCGGTACGGGCGGCGAGGCGTGTGACGATCTCGGCCAGCCGGGAACGCAGTACCGCCGCCCGTGGTCGTGGTCGTGGTGAGACGAGACCGGCGACGCAGGAGACGTCGTCGGTGGGAGCGAACGGGTTGTGCCGGATCATCACGTCCAGCCCGGTCAGGGGCGCGCCGTCCGGTCCGTCGACGGCGAGCCAGGCCGGGTCGCGCACGATGTCGAAGCCCGGGTGGGCGGCCCGCCACCGCGCGGAGAGGCCGGCGCGCAGCAGGCGGTGCACCTCGACCCCGCGGTGGAGCTCCTTGCGGAGGTTCTCCCGGCGGGAATTGGTGATGTTCAGGCCCAGCGACAGCTTGAGCATGGCGGGGGCGCCGGACCGGTGCACCGTGCGCAGCGAGGAGGTGGGATGCCAGTCGGGGCCCTGGACGCCGAGGTCACGCAGGAGTCGGGCGTCGAGCATGGCCGCCACCTCGGGACGCTGCCGGACCTCGCGCAGTTGCCAGGGGTGCAGGGGCAGGGCCGCGTAGCCGTCGGGCAGCGGCGGCAGACCGTCTCCGGCGAGTCGTGCCGTGAGCTGGGCTGCGGGGACGGGACGGCCACGTTCGGTCCAGGCCGAGTCGGTGGCGAGCACGGAGGGGGCGACGGACAGCCAGTGCAGGGGGAAGGCGCCCCGCGCTTCGGGCGAGTACCGCCGTGTTTCCGCCTCGGAGAGGCCGTCACGGCTCTTCGGGGCCGGGTGCAGCGGATGTCCGAGCACGAGCGCCTGTTCGGCCGCGAGGAAGAGGTCGGGGCCGTCCGCGGGGTGGTCCCTGCGCTCGCTGATGAAGGTGACGGTACGGCGGAGGGAGTCGGCGACCCGTGCGACCAGATCGGGGCCGTGGGGGTGGGCGGGGGTGGGAGCGGTGACGGCGGCGGAGGCCGGTTCGTAGGGCAGGGCGGTCCCGGTGGGGCCCGCGACGACCGGTTCGTCGGGCGTACCGGCCGTTTCCCGTGCGAGCAGCGCCGCGACCGTCACCGCGTCGGCCGGCGGGGACTGACCCGGTGTGTCGGCCAGGTGCGGGAGTCCGAAGCGGTGCCAGCCCGTCGGGGACCAGTACTGGACGCGGACGAGCAGGGCCGTGCCACTGGCGGGCAGCGGGATGCGCAGGGTGCCGTCGGTGGGGGCGGGCACGCCGGTCTCGCGTACCCAGCAGCGCAGCAGGTTCTCGACGGCGGCGGCCTGGGCCGTGGTGTACGGGTCGAGGTGCTCCAGCAGGTCGGTCACGGGGCCGAGCGATCGTTCCGCCGCCGGGGCTTCCGCCTGCTGCCCGACGACGGCCGGGGCGGGCGCGGCCCGGGTGGCGGAGGGACCCGGAGTCGCTGTCTGGGAACGGTCGTCGTGCGTGGGCGTGAAGTTCAAGACGGTTCCTCGGGGAGTGCTTCTGGCTCGGGTGGCGACGAACGGCGGGGTCCCGCGGTACGGCCGCGCGTGGACGGCGTACGTGCAGGTGTTCCGGTTTGCGGCACGCCGTCCCGGTGAGCGCGTACGGCGGCACCCACCGCGTCGGTGAGGCGGTCGACGACCGCTGCCGCCTGCTCGTCGGTGATCGTCAGCGGCGGAAGCAGGCGGACGACGCTGCCGTGCGGGCCGCCGACGTCGACGATCAGCCCCCGCCGCAGACACTCCCGCTGGACGGCGGCCGCGAGTGCGGGGGCGGCGGGGTGGGGCGTGCTCGTCGGCTGAGGGAGGCCGGTGGATGCGGGCGAGTCTGCGGATCGGGGCGGGCCCTGGGACCGACGCGGGTCCTCGGGCCGAGGCCGGCCGTCGCACCGAGGTACGCCATCAGCAGTCGGATCCACCAACTCGACGCCGATCATCAGCCCCCTCCCCCGCACCTCACCCACTCGGTCGAACTCATCCCCCAGCTCGCGCAATTGCCCGAGCACGCGTGCGCCGAGGGTCGCCGCTCGTTCGGCGAGGCGGTTCGCACGGACGTGGGCGAGGGTGGCCGTTCCCGCGGCCAGGGCGAGTTGGTTGCCGCGGAAGGTGCCCCGGGGGGCACCGGGCCGCCGTCCCGCGAGGTCGGCGAGGCGCGTCGGATCGGCCGGCTCCTCCAGGTCCGCGCGGTGGACGACGACGGCCAGCGGCAGGCTGCCGCCGATGGCCTTGGACAGCACCATCACGTCGGGCGTGACGCCACTGTGCTCCACCGCCCAGAACGCCCCGGTCCGGCCGACGCCGGTGTCCGACTCGTCGGCGATCAGGGGGATGGACCGGTCGGTGGTGAGGCGTCGCATGCGCCGCATCCAGGTGTCCGGCGCGGGGATGACGCCGCCCTCGCCCTGGACGGGTTCCAGGATCATCCCGGCCGGGTGACGGACGTCGGAGTCGGGGGCGTCGAGGACGGACTCGGTCCAGCGGGCGGCGAGTTCGGCGCCGCGCTCGCCGCCGACGCCGAACGGGCAGCGGTAGTCCTGCGGATACGGCAGACGCGCCACGCGCGCCTCGAAGGCACCGTCGGCGCTCGCGCCGTGGTGGGCGCCGGTGAAGGCGAGGACGCCGGTGCGGCCGGTCGCCGCCCGGACCAGGTCGAAGGCGGCCTCCACCGCGTCCGTGCCGGCGGGTCCGCAGAACCGTACGCGCGCGTGCCCGGCGAGTCCGGGCGGGAGGGTGTGGAACAGCTCGGTGACGAAGGCGTCCTCGACGGGGGTCGCCAGGCCCAGCACGTCCAGGGGCGCGCCGGAGTCGAGAACCTTGCGGATCGCCTCCAGGACAACGGGGTGGTTGTGGCCGAGGGCGAGCGTTCCGGCGCCGGAGAGGCAGTCGAGGTAACGGCGGCCGTGCGCGTCCTCGACGGTCAGCCCGCGGGCCCGGACCGGCACGATGGGCAGGGCGCGCGCGTAGGTGCGCGCCGCCGGCTCACGGGCCGACTGGCGGCGCGGGATCCCCTCGGTCATGGCCACGGCCGCTCCCTCACCACGACTCCGCCCCGCCCCGGACAGCAGGAAGCCCACCGCTACAACCTCGCAGCGCCCGTCGGGTTACGGGTTGCCTCAAGATCTGTGCAGCGCCGGGACCGTGCCGCTCCGCGGCTCGTAGCGAAACCGTTGCCGTTCCATCGGAAGTCCCCCATGGCGGGCGCATAGGGTGTGGTGCCGTTCCCGGTGGTCGTGAGGCCGGCCTGAACTCGGCATGAGATCATCCTGAGTTCTGTCGGTGGCCCACGGCCTCCGGCGTCAACTCGGCACACTCCAGGGGGAGTCAGAACATGCGATCCATACGGCCGTCGTCCACCGCCCGTCGAGGGGGGAACGCGCGCCGCAGAACCTCCCCCGTGCTGACCGCCGTCGCCCTCGCGTCGGCGCTCGCGCTGACGGCCACCGCCTGCGAGTCGGGCGACGACACGGGCGCGGACGGCCAGGCCTCCGCCACCGCCGCCGCGGGCTCCGGCGACGGGAAGATCAAGATCCCGGACGACATCAAGGACCAGCTCAAAGAGCACGGGATCGACCTCGACAAGTGGAAGAACGGCGCCTGGAAGAACTGGGACAAGGACGACTGGCTGCGCGAGGCCAAGGACTACGTCAACCCGATCATCGAGGGTCTGTGGGACCCGGACCGGATGCGGGATGCCGAGGACCCGGACAAGAGCGTCGACGACAGCGACATCTCCGGTGACCAGGGCGTGACCGACCCGGAGCCCGCGCCGGTGCAGGCACAGGCCGTGCCGGCCCAGTACCACGCCAACGCCCCCGAGGCGGGCAAGGTGTTCTTCGACTCCCCCGAAGGCACGATGGTGTGCTCGGCCACGGTCGTGAAGGACCCGGCGCACCCCGGCAAGTCCAACCTCGTGTGGACGGCGGGCCACTGTGTGCACGCGGGCAAGAAGGGCGGCTGGTTCCGCAACATCGCCTTCGTGCCGTCGTACAACGACTCGGCGAAGACGGCCGCGCAGCTGAAGGGCGCCACCCAGGAGCAGGTCGCTCCCTACGGCGTGTGGTGGAGCGACTGGGCGAAGACCTCGCAGCAGTGGATCGAGCAGGGCGGCCAGACGGGCGGCGACGGTGCCTCGTACGACTACGCCGTCCTCCATGTGACGCCGGAGAAGGGCGGTAACGGCAAGTCGCTGGAGGAGACGGTCGGTTCGGCGCTGCCGGTGGACTTCAAGGCCCCGGCGGTGGCGAAGGTCAAGAGCATCACGGCGACCGGCTACCCGGCGGCGCCGCCGTACGACGGCGAGACGATGTTCCGGTGCCAGGACAAGCCGGGCCGGCTCTCGCTCACCGCGTCCGACCCGACGATGTACCGCATCGGCTGCTCGATGACCGGCGGTTCCTCGGGCGGCGGCTGGGTGGCCACGGGCTCGGACGGCAAGCCGGCGCTGGTGTCCAACACCTCGATCGGCCCGGTCGAGGCGGGCTGGCTCGCCGGCCCGCGCCTGGGTGACGTGGCCAAGGGCGTGTACGACTCGGTCAGCGACAAGTTCGCCAAGCAGTGATCCGGCGGCGGTGGGCGGCTGACGGAACCCGTGTCTCACGGGAACCTTCACCGTCCCACCGCCGTTCTTCCCGAATTCCCCGGGCATAGTGGGGTGTTGCTTCCGGCGGTGTCCGCACGGAGGCGTCAGCTCCATCTGACAAGCACATGACATTCACGCGTTCCAACGGGGGATTTCGCACCATGCGTTCCATACGTACGCCCGTCGCGCGCCCGCGCGGCCGACGGCACACCCTCCTCGCAGCCACCGGCCTCGTCGCGGCGCTGGCGCTCACCGCCACCGCCTGTGGCGGTGGTGACGAGGACAAGGCGTCCGGCAAGCCCGGCGACTCCACCTCCCAGGCCGCCGACGCCGGCAACGGCAGGGTCAAGGTTCCCGCCGACATCGCGGGCAAGCTCAAGGAGCACGGCATCGATGTCGACAAGTGGGCGAACGGCGGCTGGAAGAACTGGGACAAGGACAAGTGGCTCAGTGACGCCAAGGACTTCGTCAATCCGGTGATCGAGGGGCTCTGGAAGCCCGACCGGATGACGTCCGCGAAGGAGGCCGACAAGACGGTCTCGACGAAGGACGCGGCGGCCGGCCAGGGCGTCAGCGACCCGGAGCCGGCGCCGGTGAAGGCCACGGCCGAGAAGACGCCGTACCACCGGTACGCGGCCCCGGTCGGCAAGGTCTTCTTCGACTCGCCCGAGGGCGCGATGGTCTGCTCCGGCACGGTCATCAAGGACGTGAACCACCCGGGCAAGTCCAACCTCGTCTGGACGGCCGGCCACTGCGTGCATGCCGGCGGCGAGGGCGGCTGGTACCGCAACATCGCCTTCGTCCCGGCCTACAACGACCTCGGCAAGTCCGAGGCCCAGCTGGGCAACGCCACCGCCTCGGAGATCTCCCCCTACGGCAACTGGTGGGCCGACTGGGCGTCGACCTCGAACGAGTGGATCCAGGGCGGCTCGGAGACGGGCGGCGCGGGTGCCGCGTACGACTACGCCGTGCTGCATGTGAAGCCGGAGCAGGGGTCGAAGTCGCTGGAGGAGACACTCGGAGGAGCGCTGGACGTGGACTTCACTGCCCCGTCCGCGACCAAGGTCACCGAGATGGGTGCCTGGGGCTACCCGGCCGCGCCGCCGTACAACGGTCTGAAGATGTTCAAGTGCATCGACCGGCCGGGCCGTCTGTCGCTGAGCACCAGCCTGCCGACCATGTACCGCATCGGCTGCACCATGACCGGAGGTTCCTCCGGCGGCGGCTGGTTCCGCATGGTGAACGGCAAGGCCGAGCTGGTCTCCAACACCTCCATCGGCCCGGCCGACAACACCTGGCTCGCGGGCCCGCAGCTGGGCCCGGAGGCCAAGGCGCTGTACCAGAACATGAGCAAGAAGTACGGCGGTCGGTGACAGCCACGCACTGAGCCGGACGCCCTGACACGTTGAAGGCCCGCCCCCTAAAGCGCCATCGGCGGTGGGGGCGGGCCTTTCACACGTGAAACGGGTCAGGCCGCCGACGCCGGAACATACGGCGCGAGATCCGCCGCCAGTTCCTCGTGCACCCGCGCCTTGAGCAGAGTGCCCTCCGCGGTGTGCTCGGCGGAGATCACCTCGCCCTCGTCGTGGGCCCGGGCGACCAGCTTGCCCTGGGTGTACGGCACCAGCGCCTCGATCTCGACCGAGGGCCTGGGCAGCTCGGCGTCGATCAGCGCCTGCAGCTCGTTGATGCCGAGGCCGGTGCGGGCCGAGACGGCGATGGCGCGCTTCTCGATCCGCAGCAGCCGCTGGAGCATCAGCGGATCGGCCGCGTCCGCCTTGTTGATCACGACGATCTCGGGTACGTCGGTGGCGCCGACGTCCCTGATCACCTCGCGCACGGCGGCCAGCTGCTCGTCCGGGTTCGGGTGCGAGCCATCCACCACGTGCAGGATCAGGTCGGACTCGCCGACCTCCTCCATGGTGGAGCGGAACGCCTCGACCAGGTGGTGCGGCAGATGCCGGACGAAGCCGACGGTGTCCGCCAGCGTGTACAGCCTGCCGCTCGGGGTCTCGGCCCGGCGCACGGTCGGGTCGAGGGTCGCGAACAGGGCGTTCTCGACCAGCACGCCCGCGCCGGTCAGACGGTTCAGCAGCGAGGACTTGCCGGCGTTGGTGTAGCCCGCGATGGCGACGGACGGCACCTTGTGGCGCTTGCGCTCCTGGCGCTTGATCTCGCGGCCGGTCTTCATCTCCGCGATCTCCCGGCGCATCTTCGCCATCTTCTCGCGGATCCGGCGCCGGTCCGTCTCGATCTTGGTCTCACCGGGACCACGGGTGGCGAGGCCGCCGCCCTTGCCGCCGCCCATCTGACGGGACAGCGACTGACCCCAGCCTCGCAGCCTCGGCAGCATGTACTGCATCTGCGCGAGCGCGACCTGCGCCTTGCCCTCCCGGGACTTGGCGTGCTGGGCGAAGATGTCGAGGATCAGGGCCGTTCGGTCGATGACCTTGACCTTGACGACGTCTTCCAGGTGGATGAGCTGGCCGGGGCTCAGCTCACCGTCGCAGATGACGGTGTCGGCGCCCGTTTCGAGGACGATGTCACGCAGCTCGTCGGCCTTGCCGGAACCGATGTACGTGGCCGCGTCGGGCTTGTCACGGCGCTGGATCACGCCGTCGAGCACCAGCGCGCCCGCGGTCTCCGCGAGGGCGGCGAGCTCCGTGAGGGAGTTCTCCGCGTCCTGCGCGGTCCCCGAGGTCCAGACGCCCACGAGCACGACCCGCTCCAGGCGGAGCTGGCGGTACTCGACCTCGGTGACGTCCTCGAGCTCGGTGGAGAGGCCCACCACACGGCGCAGGGCCGCGCGGTCGGAGCGGTCGAACTGGTCGCCGTCCCGCTCTCCGTCGATCTCGTGGCTCCAGGCGACGTCCTCTTCCATCAGGGCATCGGCCCGAAGACCTTCGGGGTAGGCGTGCGCGAAGCGCTTGGTGTCCTGGGAAGGGGAAGAAGAGGAGGTCATTGGGTCCTTACGTCGTTGGGGATACCGATTCGGCGGTTCGTAGTGCTCAACGCACGACTGCCCCGGGAGATTCCCGTGCCGCGCCGACCTGAAGATGGTCGCACGGGACGGGGCGTCTCGTCACGGTGTTATTCGTGGGTCCTCTTCTTGGCCGCCACGGGCTTCCAGTCGGGGTGGCCGGGCATGGGCGGTGTCCTCTCGCCGTACAGCCAGGCCTGGAAGAACCCGCGCAGGTCGCGGCCGGAGACGGTGGACGCCAGGGCCACGAAGTCGGCGGTGCTCGCCGCGGCGTCGCGGTGGCGGCTCACCCAGGCCCGCTCCAGCCGCTCGAAGGACCGGTGGCCGATCTCCTGGCGCAGGGCGTAGAGGACGAGGGCGGCGCCGTCGTAGACGTTCGGCCGGAAGATGCTGATCTTGTTGCCGGGGTCGGGGGCCTTGGGTGCGGCGGGCGGTCCGCCGGACGCGCGCCAGCGGTCGGAGGCGCCGTACGCGGCCTTCATGCGCGCCCGCATCGGCTTGTCCGCCTTCTCCTCGGCGTAGAGGGCCTCGTACCAGGTGGCGTGTCCCTCGTTGAGCCACAGGTCGGACCAGGTGCGCGGGCTGACGCTGTCGCCGAACCACTGGTGGGACAGCTCATGCACCATGATCGACTCGACGTACCAGGCGGGGTAGGCGGGCTCGGTGAACAGGTCCTTCTCGAACAGCGAGAGGGTCTGTGTCTCCAGCTCGAAGCCGGTGGCGGCGTCGGCCATGAGCAGTCCGTACGTCTCGAAGGGGTACGTCCCGACCTTGCTCTCCATCCAGGCGAGCTGGTCCGGGGTCTTCTTCAGCCACGGTTCGAGGGCCTTGCGGTCCTTCGTGGGCACGACGTCCCGTACCGGCAGGGCGTGCGGGCCCTCGCGGTGCAGCACGCTGGAGCGGCCGATGGAGACCTGGGCGAGCTCGGTGGCCATGGGGTGCTGGGTGCGGTACGTCCAGGTGGTGGCCCCTCTGCCCCGGTCGACGCCGGTCGGCAGACCGCCCGCGACGGCCGTGTAGCCGTCGGGGGCGGTGACCCGGATGGTGAACATCGCCTTGTCGGAGGGGTGGTCGTTGCACGGGAACACCAGATGGGCGGCGTCGGCCTGGTTGGCCATGGCGAGCCCGTCCGAGGTGCGCACCCAGCCGCCGTCGCGGTCCTGGGCGGGCGCGGTGTCGCTGGTGTGGCGCACGGTGATCCGCGTCCAGCTCCCCGTCGGCAGCGGCCTCCTGGGCGTCACCACCAAATCCTCGCCCGCTCCGGCGAAGGAGGCGGCCTCCCCGTCGACCTGCACGGAGGCGACCTTGCCGTGGGCGAAGTCGAGGTTGATCCGCTCCAGCTCGGTCGTCGTGAAGGCGTCGATGGTGGTGACGGCCTGGAGCGGCTTGTCGTTTGCGCCGGAATAGGTGAACGAGAGGTCGTACGACGCGACGTCGTATCCGGGGTTGCCGAGGTACGGGAAGAGGCGGTCGCCGACGCCGAGCGGGGCCACGGGGGCACTGGCGGCGAGGAGGCAGACGGAGACGGCGGAGGCGAGGAACGCTGCTTTCAGGTGCCCGGTCCTGCGGCGGCCCTGGGCGCGGGGGGTGTGCGGCATGCACCACCGCTACCAGCGCGCGCGTGCGTCACGGCGACGACGCGCGACCGGCCCACCCGAACGAGTTGCTCACGGTGTCGTCGCGTGATGCTGTGCCCTACTGACGTCGTAGACGCCGGGTACGTTGCGCATGGCCCGCATCAGGGCGGGGAGGTGCGCCGCGTCGGGGAGTTCCACCGTGTAGGTGTGGCGTACGCGCTGCTGGGTCGGGGGTTCGACCGTGGCCGAGACGATCTCGGCGCCCTCCAGGGCCATGGCCTCGGTGAGGTCGGCCAGCAGATGGGGGCGACCGAACGATTCGGCGACCAGCGTGACCCGGCACTCGGCGGCGTCCCCCCAGCGCACCGCGACCTCCGCACGCCCCGCGTTCTTCATGCGCGCCACCGCGGCGCACTCCACGCGGTGCACGGTCACCGCTCCCCCGCGCACGGAGAAGGCGGTGATCTCGTCGGGCGGTACGGGGGTGCAGCAGCCGGCGAGGCGGACGGTGGCGCCCGGCTGGTCGACGACGACGTTCGCGGTGCCGGGCCGCGCGGCGGAGCCATCGGGTGCCTCGGTCGTCCGGAACGGTGTCCCGGCCGTCCTGAGCGGTTTCCGGACGGTCGCTTGCGCCGTGGCCTCCGCGCCGTCCGGGTCCGGCGCCGTCTGCGCCGCGTCCGTATCCGCCGGCGCCGGATGGGTCGCCAGCCACCGCTGGATGGCGATCCGCGCCGCGGGGGTGTGGGCGTGCTCCAGCCACTCCCTGGAGGGCTCGGAGGCGGGGTCCTGGCCCATGAGGAGCTGCACGGTGTCGCCGTCCCTCAGGACGGTGCTCAGCGTCGCCAGGCGGCCATTGACGCGCGCCCCGATGCAGGCGTGCGCGTCCTCGCCGTACTGCGCGTAGGCGGCGTCCACGCAGGTCGCGCCGTCGGGCAGGCCCAGGGTGCCGCCGTCGGGCCGGTAGACGGTGATCTCGCGGTCCTGGGCGAGGTCCTCGCGGAGGGTGGACCAGAAGGTGTCGGCGTCGGGGGCGGCCTTCTGCCAGTCCAGGAGCCGGGAGAGCCAGCCGGGGCGGGTGGGGTCGACGCGCTCGCCGTCGCTCGACGCGGTCTGCTCCTCGGCGGAAGGGGCGTACGGGTTGCCCAGCGCGATGACGCCGGCCTCGGCGACCTTGTGCATCTGGTGCGTACGGATGAGGACCTCGGCGACCTGGCCGTCCTCGCGGGCGACGGCGGTGTGCAGCGACTGGTAGAGGTTGAACTTGGGGACGGCGATGAAGTCCTTGAACTCCGAGACGACCGGCGTCATACAGGTGTGGAGCTCTCCGAGGACGGCGTAACAGTCGGCGTCCTCGTTCACCAGCACCAGGATCCGACCGAAGTCCGCGCCGCGCAGTCGGCCGCGCTTGCGGGAGACCCGGTGGACGGAGACGAAGTGGCGCGGCCGGATGAGGACCTCGGCCGGGATGTCGGCGTCGCGCAGCACCGCGCGCATGGCCTCAGCGAACTCGGCGAGCGGGTCGTCGGCGCGCGAGTCGTTCTCGGCGATCAACGCGCGCGTGTGCTCGTACTCCTCGGGGCGCAGGATCGCGAAGACGAGGTCTTCCAGTTCGGTCTTGAGCGCCTGGACGCCGAGCCGTTCGGCGAGCGGGATGAGGACGTCCCGGGTCACCTTGGCGATGCGGGCCTGTTTCTCGGGGCGCATCACGCCGAGGGTGCGCATGTTGTGCAGCCGGTCGGCGAGTTTGATCGACATCACGCGGACGTCGCTGCCGGTGGCCACGAGCATCTTGCGGAAGGTCTCGGGCTCGGCGGCCGCGCCGTAGTCGACCTTCTCCAGCTTCGTGACGCCGTCGACGAGGTAGCGGACCTCCTCGCCGAACTGCTCGCGCACCTGATCGAGCGTCACGTCGGTGTCCTCGACGGTGTCGTGGAGCAGGGACGCCGTCAAGGTGGTCGTCTCGGCGCCGAGTTCGGCGAGGATCAGGGTCACCGCGAGCGGGTGGGTGATGTACGGTTCGCCGCTCTTGCGCATCTGGCCGCGGTGCGAGGACTCGGCCAGGACGTAGGCGCGGCGCAGCGGTTCGAGGTCGGCGTCGGGGTGGTGGGCGCGGTGGGCCTCGACGACGTGGCTGATCGCGTCGGGCAGCCGGTCGCGGGAGGCGGAGCCCAGCAGCGCGACCCGGCCCAGGCGGCGCAGGTCGATCCTGGCGCGGGCCTTGCGCCGGGGCACGGCCGGCGTCATCGCGCCCGCCACCGGGCCTGGGCTCACGGAATTCGTGGCCTCCGCACTCATGGGCACCTCCGGCTGCGTGGACCGGCGGACGGGGTGCCCCATGGCGGACACGGCTCAGGGGGTGGCAATGATTCCCCCGTCCGGGCCGGTGCTTGATGCTACCGAGCCCAGCACGCGCGACTGACCGCCTCTCGCCGAGCGTGAAACGGATCACCCATTCGAGCGACGGTTTCGATGTTTACGCTTTTGCGCCACTCGACTTGAGATCTCGCACGATGTCGAACCCGCGCCGACCCCTGGGAATCGTCTAGTGCTGTGACCGGAAAGGTTCACCGGCTCGCGACGCCCGGCACGGCCCCTCGCCGCGTTGTCGCATCACCCGAGTACATCCAGTACGCGGGTAATGCTCCGCCTTGCGAGGCACCGCACCGGACGCCGCGAGCTTCCCGGCAAACCTTTCCGGTCACAGCACTAGCCCGTGTGACACCTCATCAGGCCTCGCCGGGATGAGACGGCGAGGCTCCGCCACCCCGAAGGGGGACCCCATGCGCACCCGCCCCGCCCTCGCCGCTGTCTTCTGCGCGGCCGCCCTCTCCGCCTCGGTGTTCCCGGCAGCCGCGCACGCGGCGGGCGGGGCCGCGGCCAGTGACACGACGTTCAAGGTCTCCGTCGACGGCGGCAAGGACATCGTGCTCGGCCTGAACACGAAGAAGACCGTCACCATCACCTGGACCGCGAAGGACCCGGACGGTGTCGTCCGGTCGTGGGCCTACCTGTGGCACGGGCCGAACGTGGACGACATGGACGGTCACCTGCCGGCCTACCCGCCGGCGGGCACCTGCGCCGTGTCGCCCACCGACCCCACCACCTCCACCTGCGAGACGACCTTCACCGTCGACGCCGAGCGGGACGTCCGCGAGAACGCTCTCGCCGGCACCTGGAACGTGCTCGCGGAAGCACAGGACACTCACGACGACTGGACGGCGATCGACGTGGCCGGCACGGCGCGGATCAAGCGGAACGCCGTGGTGACGGTGAACGCCTCGCCCGAGCCGGTGCGCACGGGCCGGACCGTCACGGTCGCCGGCAAGCTGACCCGCGCCGACTGGGCGAGCCGCACCTACACCGGCTACCGGGGCCAGTCCGTCCAGTTGCAGTTCCGCATGAAGGGCAGCAACACCTACACCACCCTGAAGACCATCACCAGCGGCGCCGGCGGCGCGCTGAAGACCACCACCAGGGCCAGGACCGACGGCTACTTCCGCTTCGTCTTCGCCGGCACCGGCACCACCGGCCCGTCCACGGCCGCCGGCGACTTCGTCGACGTCAGGTGAGGGTGCCGGGCCTGCCCCGGCGGACACGCTCCCGGACCAGTGAGACCGCGATCACCAGGGCGGCGACCAGCAGGGACAGCAGTACCTGCACACGGCCGCCGCCCTCGCTGTCGTCGGTGAGCATGTAGACGAGCACGAACGAGATCATCCCGATCGTCGCCCAGGTCAGATACGGGAAGAGCCACATGCGGACGACGAGCTTCTCCGGGCTCTCGCGCAGGATGATCCCCCGCATCCGCAGCTGCGAGAAGCAGATGACCAGCCACACGAAGAGCGCGACCGCGCCCGAGGAGTTCAGCAGGAACTGGAAGACCGTGTCCGGCCACAGGTAGTTGAAGGCGACCGCGACGAATCCGAACGCCACCGAGGCGAGGATCGCCGTCTGCGGGACACCGCGGCTGTTCGTGCCGACGAAGGAGTGAGGGGCGTCGCCGCGCTGTCCGAGGGAGAAGGCCATGCGTGAGGCGGTGTAGAGGCCGGAGTTGAGACAGGACAGTACGGCGGTCAGCACGATGAAGTTCATGATCTCGCCGGCGTGCGGGATGCCGATCGAGTCGAGTGCGGCGACGTAGGAGCCTTTCTCGGCGATCGATGGGTCGTTCCACGGCAGCAGCGCCACCACGACGAGGATCGAGCCGACGTAGAAGACGCCGACGCGCCAGATCACGCTCCGGGTGGCCTTGGCGACCGCGCGCCGGGCGTCGGGGGACTCTCCGGCGGCGAGGGTGACGATCTCGCTGCCCATGAAGGAGAAGACGACCAGCAGGATGCCGGTGAGGATCGCGCCGGGACCGTGGGGCAGGAAGCCGCCGTGCCCGGTGAGGTTGTCGAAACCCGGCGCGGCGTGGTCGGAGCCGGGCAGTACACCGAAGATGGCCAGACCACCGAGGACGATGAAGCCGGTGATGGCGACGACCTTGATGCCGGCGAACCAGAACTCGAACTCGCCGAAGGAGCCGACGGAGGCCAGGTTCGCGGCCGTGAGGACCACCATCACGATCAGCGCCCAGGCCCACTGCGGTACGGCCGGCACCCATCCCTCCAGGATCACCGCACCCGCGGTCGCCTCCACGGCCAGCACCACGACCCAGAAGAACCAGTACAGCCAGCCGATCGAGAACCCGGCCCAGCGGCCCAGGGCCCGGTCCGCGTACGCGGAGAACGAGCCGGAGCTCGGGTTCGCCGCGGCCATCTCGCCGAGCATCCGCATCACGAACACGACCAGCGCGCCGACCAGCGCGTACGACAGCAGGATGCCGGGCCCGGCGGCGGCGATGCCGGAGGCGGAGCCGACGAAGAGACCGGCGCCGATCACCCCGCCGATGGCGATCATCGACAGGTGACGGTTCTTCAGGCCGGCCCGCAGGCCCGCCTGCTGTGCAGGCTGAACGCCGGTGGGCGGAGCGGTGTCTTGGGCCGGAGGCCCGGGGGGACGTGTAGTCATGTCGACATCCATGGGGTGGTTGGGAGGGCCATCGGGGAGCGGCTGCCCGGATCGCCGAAGGGCTGGTTCGCCGGATCGCTTCGGTGGGGGACGAGCGGGCGTGCATGCGGGGGCGGGGCAGGAGCGGTCATGGTCCTGACGATTCCCGCGGGCGTGCACGGTCCGGAGCGGTATCCGGAGGCCGCCGGTGACCTGGTCGTCACCGCGGGTCCGTGCCTCGCTCCGTCTCCTTGTGGGAGGTGAACCGCATCACTCGCGGAAATGGATTTGCGCAAGCGTATGAGTGGCCGGGGGGTGAGGTGTTTGTCCCCGGGGACAAACTCGCCCTCGATGGTTGTACGGTCCGCCAATGCGGAGCGGGGTCAGCCGCTGGGTGGCAGCCGCAGCTGGAGCATCGCCAGCAGCCGCTGGTCGGGGCGGCTCAGATCGAGACCGGTCAGCTCCTCGGCCCTGCGCATGCGGTAGCGCAGCGTGTTGGGGTGCACATGCAGCTGGGCCGCGGCCTCCCGGACGTCACCGAAGCAGTTCAGGTACGCCAGCAGGGACTCCGCCAGCCGGCCCTGGTGCCGGCTGTCGTGCGCGACCAGCGCGGTCAGCCGTGGATCCCGTATCTCGGGATGGGCGGCGAGCAGCGTCAGCATCTCGCTGACCAGGACCTCCGCCTGGATGTCCGGCAGCGCGGCGACCGCGGCGGGCAGACCGGCGCCCATCATGGCGTCGAGGATGCGGTCGGCCTCCCGGCGCGACTCGGAGGCGTCCGCGAGCCCGGACACCACACAGCCGACGGAGCCGCGCAGCGGCAGGCCGAGGTGGCGGCGCGAGGCGTCGGTGATCTCCTGGGCCCAGCCGCGCAGCGTGTCCGTGTCGATACCGCGTCCCAGCTGGGGCAGCAGCACATAGATGCGCGGATCGAGCTGGGTGACCAGCGCGCTGCGGTGCCGGGCGGCGATGTGCACGGAGATCAGGTTGGTGACCTCGGAGTGGGTCAGCTCCGGTGACGCACCGGCCGGGCCCGTCCCCGGTACGGCGACGGCGCCCGCGGTCCCGTACGAGAAACCCAGGACGGCGGCC
Organism: Streptomyces griseus subsp. griseus; assembly: GCF_000720255.1. Taxonomy (GTDB): domain Bacteria; phylum Actinomycetota; class Actinomycetes; order Streptomycetales; family Streptomycetaceae; genus Streptomyces; species Streptomyces griseus_I. The sequence goes on from NZ_JOJE01000005.1 coordinate 580,034, forward strand.
GGGCGGGTGGCGTCGAAGCCCAGGTGGGTGGCGAGCGGCTGCGGCCCGGTGCTGCCCTCCAGCAGCCCGGCCAGCAGGGTCCGGGTGAGCGTCAGGTCCTCGGAGAGTTCCCTGCGACGGCGTACCAGGTGGTGCGCTGCGACCCGGGCGGCACCCAGCAGCGCCTGCTCCGAGTGGTCGGACAGCGGAGTCGAGCCCTCCTGCACCCAGATGGTCCCCAGCTGCCGGTCCCCCGACCGCACGGCCACCGCGAGCCGGGGGCGGATGCCCAGCTCCGGGTGGCTGTCGATGCCGATCACCTGGTCGCTGGAGTGCAGGTGCTGGAACACCCCCCACTCGCGCAGCTTCGCCAGGTACGCCTCCGGGCCCTGCCAGCCCAGGATGGAACGCCGGCGCAGGTCGTCGATCTCGTCGGAGTCGGTGGAGCGGGAGTAGGCCAGCACCCGGTTGGCGGCGTCCTCGATGCTGACGATGCCGCCCGTGAGGATGGCGGTGGTCTGGGCGAGCGAGAACAGGTCTCCGCCCTCGGCCCCTTCGCCGGGGTGGCCGGGGGACGCGTCGTCGAGGGCGGCGCGGGCCAGCGCGTTCACCTGCTCCCAGCGTGCGTCGCCGCGCAGCGACAGCAGGGCGACGCCGGCTTCGGTGGCGGTCTCGCCGAGGACCCCGGCCTGGCCGGGACCGTCCAGCTTCACCACGACGGCGGCGGCACCGTCGCGGGCGGCGGCCCGCAGCGCGGGCAGTGCGGCCCGGCCCCGCGCACCGATGACGAGGACCAGCTCGCCGGCCCGGGCCGTCGGAGGGTCCTCGGGGTCGAGCAGGGCGACATCCCGGATCACCACGTCCAGCCCGAGCGGAGCGGCCTGCACCTCCACCAGCGAGTCGCCCAACGCCATCAGCAACTGCCGCAGGCCGATGCCGGCTGGGGGCGGGGACACCGCGGCCGATTCCATGATCGTCGCCCTCTGCTGGGAGCCAGGCCGGACTCCGATGCTAATCGGTAGGGGCGAGGACCCACAGGGCGTCGCAGGTCCGCCCGGGGACACGGACAGGCCCGCCCCGGCTGATGCCCGGGCGGGCCCGTGAGGGTCGGCTCGTTCCGTCAGTCGAGTTGGACCGTCTTCGGGAAGTCACCGCCGGCGGCGGCGTCCGCCGGGGGGAGGGCCGTCGGGTAGACGCGGATGTCGCTCAGGGAGGCGTTGGTGTATTCGCCGTAGGTGCCGGAGGACAGCTTGCGGCCGACCTGGAGGGGGCCGGTCGCGTTCCAGGGGGTGTAGGTCCAGGCGCGGGTGGCGGTGAGCTTGCCGTTGACGTACAGGCGGAGTTCCTTGGCGGTGGCGTCGTAGACGCCGACCAGGTGGGTCCACTGGCCGGTGGTCGCCTTGGCACCGTAGGCGGCTGCCCAGACGGAACCGGTGGCGTCGGTGCTGTGGCGGCCGAAGGCCCAGGACCCGGCGCCGGAGGAGTAGTACAGCTGGAAGCCGTTGTTGGTGGTGCCGCTCTGCGAGAGGAACGTGCTGTTCGCCGCGAGCGAGTTGAGCTTGACCCAGGCCGAGACGGTGAAGCTCTTGGACGTGTCCACGGCGGGGCCGCCGGCCGCGGCGTAGCCGGTGGTGCCGGTCAGGTCGAGGACCGCGCCGCGGGCGGAGTCGGTGCGCCAGCCGTAGGCCCCGGACAGGTTGGCGTTCAGCGTGCCGGTGCTGTCGGCGGTGCTCGTACCGGTGCCCTCGGCCAGCTTCCACCAGTGGGTGGCGGTGTCAGTGACCGAGCCCAGGGAGACCGGGGGAGCGAAGTCGTAGGTGGGCGGGGAGGTCAGGACCGGGCTCTGCCGGTAGTTGTACTCGATGAGCTGACCTGCGGTGTCGACGGTGTACAGGTCGGGGTTCCCGTCGGGGCCTCCGCCGTCGACCGTGCCGAACCTGGTGGGGCTGTTGATGTCACCGGGAGAGGCGACGACCGGGTAGGACGCCGGCGGCAGCGCGAGCCGCAGGTCGGTGTGGACGGTGGGGTGGAGCAGGGCCGGCACCAGGGTGGTGCTGTCCACGGCGATCGGGTAGCTGTAGAGCTCACCGGAGGTCTTGTCCCGGGTCCACAGCACGGGACCGCCCTTGAAGGTGCCCGCGGCGAGGAGGGTCTGGCCGGTCCAGTCGCCGTCGCCGAGCCGGAGCGGGTTCTTCAGGTGGTAGCCGCCGTCGGACTGGTAGATCCACAGCTCCTTGTTCTCGACGGTGATCACGGCGGGGTAGTTGTAGGTGTTGCCGAAGACGTTGCCCGGCGTGATGAGCTGGCTGATGTTCCAGCTCGTGCTGTTGTAGTCGGTGCCGCGGCAGCGGCTGTCGTCCGCGACGACGTCGGCCTGCGCGCACGGGTCCTTGGGGATGACATCGAAGCGTCTGCCGATGAAGCCGCCGACCGTGGAGTACGGCGTTCTCTGGAAGGACGCGTCGTCGACCGGGTCCTGGTCGTTCTTGACGACGTAGAGCTGGCCGTTCTTGTAGGCGAACAGGTCGTCGACGTCCGCGCCGTGCAGGTTGCCGCGGTGGGCGATGAGGTAGGTGTCCCAGCCGGTGCCGTCGGGCGAGTCGCCGGCGGAGGCCACGGTGACCGGGCCGGTGACCGTGGGCGCGGTGCCGGTGACCGGGCCGCTCTGGACCGGGTCGGCGGGCTGGGCGGGGTCGAGGTTGCCGGGGATCAGGTCGAGGTCGCCGGTCTTGGTGGTGGCGAGCAGGTCGGGGACGCCGTCGCCGGAGATGTCACCGGGCTTGACCGTGGTGGCCGGGTTCCAGGGGACGGTGAAGGTGTAGCCGAAGGGCGCGGTGGAGATGTTGCCCGCCTTGTCGACGCCGGCCACGTACAGCGTGTGCACGCCCCAGTCGCTGATCGGGACGGGGATCGTGGCGGTGGACCTGCCCTGGCTGTCGGTGCCGGTGACCGAGGCGCTCTGGCCGTCGGCGGCGGTGGGCGGCGAGTCGAGCTGCCACAGGAAGGACCCCATCCCGCTGGACTTGCAGGGGCCGGGGACACAGGTGTCGTCCGTGGCCGGGCTGTCGGCGCCGGCCACGGTGAAGTCGGTGGTCCTGCCCGGGCCGGCGAACACCGGCTGGACGGTGCGCTCCGAACCGACCGGCGGGAACGCGGCGTTGCCGGTCACCTCCGGGGTCGGAGGCGCCGTGAAGTCGGCGGTGAACCAGCAGTGGTCCGATATCGCGGACTGCAGGTCGGAGGAGGAGTCGTCCTCGGCGTAGACGTCCCAGCCGTACTGGTGACCGTCCTTCAGCGTGGCTCCGATGTTCACGACCGCGTCGGTGCCGGAGGCGAGGAACCCGCTCGCCGGGGTCGAGACGTTGGCGCCGCTGCCGTCGCCGTCCGGATCTACCGTGCGGTCCCAGACGTGGTAGTGCGCCTTGACGTTCTCACCCGACATCTGGGTGGTGACGGTCGAGTGCAGCTTGATGTTGCTGCCGGCGTCCGAGTAGGTGGTGGCACCGATCCAGCCCACCCCGCTGGTGGTACACGGGGCTGAGGCGCCGGTGGCCGCGGGGGTCGTGTGCAGGTCGGTCGGCACGGCCGGCGGGATGTCGAACTTCGTGGTCAGCGTCAGCGTGGTCGACATGCGCAGGTAGTCGTCGTTGCCGGAGGTCTGCGACTCGTTGCCGTACAGACCGACGGTCCAGGTGTTGGTGCCGGCGCCCGCGGTGCCGTCCCCGTCGTAGCCGTCGCCGTCCTGCTGGGCGATCTTCTGGGCCTGGTCGGTGACGTGGAAGGTGGCGGTGCTGTTGCTGCACGAGCTGCTGGAGTTGGCGCCGCTCGGGACCGTGTCGGTCGCCGGCGGGAAGGCGACGTCGTGGGTGCCGGGCCGTGAGTTCCAGTCGGTGCCGGCGCTGATCGCGTTCGTGGTGTGCAGGGTCAGCAGCTGGTCCTGGCTGCAGTCCCAACTGGCCGCGTAGGTGGTGGAGATCTTCACGTAGGCGTCGTAGACGACGAACGCCGGGTGCAGTCCGCTGGTGTTGATCGCCCAGTACGAGCGTTCCAGACCGACACCGCAGGGGCCGCCCCAACGCTGGTAGCCCACGCCCTGGCCGTTGGTCTGCGCCTTGTCGTACTGCGGCGAGTCGTCGCAGGTCGAGCTGGAGTAGACCTCGGTGTAGTGGCCGGCGGTGGAGGAGACCGGGTTCGTGTACGGGTCGATGTACACCGGGTAGGTGGTGTCCGGGTCGCTGAGCATGCCCGCGTCCGGGGTCAGCGTGAGGGCCTTGCTCGTGGCGGTCATGGCGACCGGTTCGGTGTCGGCGCCGGGGCCGGGGCCGTCCACGGAGGACGCCGGGCCGGCGGCCGGCCCGGCCTCCGGGGTCGTCACGGGCGTGGTCGAGGAGTCCCACATCAACGGCTGGGGGCTGGTGTAGGCCAGGTCACCGTCGGTCGCGGTGGCGCTCATGCTGTCGGCGGCGGTGGTGCTCAGGGTGAGGCCGTCGGTGGAGGTGGCCAGGGTGAGCTTCTTCAGCTCGGGGTCGGCGGCCGCGTCCGCGTCATGGACGACCAGGACGTCACTGAAGCCGCCCTGGTCGGTGACGGACACCGACAGGTCGACGCCCGGCAGCACCGAGGAGTACAGGGCGGTGTCGCCGCTGACGGTCGGCTTCGGCAGCGTGAACGGCAGGGTGAGGGCCATGCTGGGCCCGTCGGAGTGGGTCAGGGTGACCAACGGGCCGTCGCCGCCCCCGGAGAGCGTGACCCCGTTCGGCGTGGCCGTGGGTGTGTAGCCGCCGTTGCCGTCGGCGACCAGCGTGGCGTCCACCGGTGTCCAGTCGCCGTCCTTGAGGACCCGGGCCGGCAGCACACTGGTGGTGTTGGAGAACGTGCCGTCCGGCAGCGCCTGCGTGGTCGAGACCTCCGTGGTCAACGCGTCCACCGGGACGGCCTTTCCGGAGGACATGGCCTGGGCCTGTGCGGCCAGCAGCGGATCGGCGGGAGTTGGCGAGAAGTCGTCGGCGGCGGCGGGCAGCGCCGGGAGGACCGCCAACAGGGCGAGGGCGGCGGCGAACAGGGGCAGCCGACGTGCCGGGACGGTGCGTCTGTGGCGGCTGCGTACAGGTCGTTTCAGCACGTGGCAGGCTTCCTTCGGTCGCGGGCAGCGGGGTGGGGGGAAGCCCGGTTGCCATGGGGCTGTGATCATTTCCGCACAGAAACTACTCACGATCCGCCAAGGCGAAGCACGGTCTTTTCACTGAAATGGCAAAGGGTCTTGAGTCGCGATCATGGCCGTATCTAGCCTCCCGTCGATCACTCACACGTGTGGTCTGGCTAACTGACGGCCTGTCGAGGCCGGTCCCTGGGGGTACGCGTGAGTGGCAGACGGCGCTGGTTCGCGGGCGTGTGGCACCGAAGATTCCTGGGCGGGCCGGGGCTGTGGACGGTCCCCGTCGCCCTCCTCGCACTGCTCCTGCCGGTGGCGATCGCCACCGGCTTCGGCACGCCCGGATTCCTGCCCGGCCACACGGACGACGGCTTCGGCCACCACGGCGGATTCAAGTTCGCCGGCGATGTGTGGAACCCCAAGAAGCTCCCCGCCACCCCGGCCGTGGACCACCACGCCCTGCCGCCGAAGAAGACCCCCGCGCATCCCAAGGGGTACAAGCCGCTGGGGACTTACCGGGCCCAGGCACCGCGGTGGCCGAAGGCGGGCACCGCCACCGTCGCCCTGGACGCCCACGGCAGGGCGAAGCCCACCAAGGCGGGCGCGCTGCCGGTCTGGGTGGCACCCGCGGACCCCGCACACCCCGTCGACCAGGTACGCGTACAGACCGCCTCCCACGCCCAGACGCTCAGGACCGGCGCCAACGGCATGCTGCTCGGCATCACCCCGTCCACCACGGCGTCCGACCGCGGCCGGGTGCGTGTCGTGGTCGACTACTCCGCGATAGCCGAGGCGTACGGCGGAGGTTACGGCTCCCGGCTCCAGCTCGTACAGCTCCCGGGCTGCGCCCTCACCACCCCGGAGCGGCCCGAGTGCCAGAAGCGCACCCCGCTGCACTTCACCAACCGCCCCACCGCGAGACAGCTGACGGCGACGGTCACCCTGGGGGCGGCGTCCACTGACGAGCCGGCACCGGAGTCGCCCTCGCCTTCTCCTTCGGCGTCCCCGTCCCACGACACATCCCCGTCACCGGCGGCGTCCCCGTCAGCCGCTTCCCCGTCCCAGGCCCCGTCCCCGTCCCCCGCACAGGACACCGACGGCCCCCGCACGATGTCCCTGCGCACCGCTCCCCTCACCGCAACCACCGCCACCGGCACCACCGCCCTCGCCGTCACCTCCGGCACCTCCGGCTCCCAGGGCGACTACGGCGCGACCACCCTCTCCGCGGCCGGCACCTGGCAGGCCTCCGCCACCGGCTCCTTCACCTACGCGTACCCGATCTCCGTCCCCGCCGCGATCGGCGGCAACGCGCCCTCCGTAGGCCTGAGTTACGACTCCCAGTCGGTCGACGGCGAGACCACCGCCCGCAACTCCCAGGCGTCCTGGGCCGGCGACGGCTGGAGCTACCAGGTGGGCTATGTGGAGCGCGGCTACCGCGGTTGCGGCTCGCTCCTCGACTCCGACGGCGACAAGATCCTCAAGGGCTCCGGCGACGAGTGCTGGGGCGGCGACAACGCCACCCTCTCCTTCGGCTCGCACTCCGGTGTGCTCGTCCCCGACGGGGTCGACGCCGGTGTGACCGGCGAGATCAAGCAGTGGCGGCTCCAGGGCGACGACGGCACCCTCGTACAGGAGCTGTCCGGTGCCGCCAACGGCCTGCACGACGGTGTCTACTACCGGGTCCTGACCACAGACGGCACCGCGGCCTACTTCGGCGCCGACCACGCACCCAGTGGCGCGGGCACCGAGGCCACCATGCCCTCGAGCCCCGACGACCCCTCCACGCACTCCGCCTGGGGCGTCCCGGTGCTGCACCCGCGCACCTCGGACCCGTGTCACGACAGCGCCAAGGGCAAGGCCTCCCAGTGCGACAAGCCGGAGGGCTGGCGCTGGAACCTCGACTTCGTCGTCTCGCCGACCGGGTTCGTCCAGCGCTACGACTACACGACCGAGTCCAACTACTACGACCTCGGCGGCGGTCAGGCCGGCGCGACCGACGACCCGGACGACACCGGCACCCTCACTTCGTACACGAGCGGCGGCGCGCTGACGCTGATCTCGTACGGCTACACGCTGGCCGACGAGCAGGCCGGGAAAACCCCGGCGGCCGAGGTGGACTTCGGGCTGGCCCAGCGCTGCCAGACCACCTCCACGTTCACCGACTGCTCGGCCTCGAACCTCAAGGACTCCACCGCCACGCACTGGCCGGACGTGCCCTGGGACCTGCACTGCGACTCCACGGACTCCACCAAGCTGCCGGACGGCGCCACCAGCGTCCCCGCCGACGTGTGCGTCACCACCGGCCCCAGCTTCTGGACCACCACCCGGCTGGACTCCATCACCACCAAGGTCCATGTGAAGGCGACCGACCAGCTCACCGCGGTCGACTCCTACAAGCTGGGCCAGATCTACTCCGACGCGGGCGGCACCGTCGACCCGGTCACCGGCACCACGGTCGACCCGAAGGACGCCGGGATGCTCCAGGCCGTGATGTGGCTGCAATCCGTGCAGCACACCGGCAAGGACACCTACGACAACGGCAACAGCGACATCGCCCTGAACCAGGTCTCCTTCACCGGCACCGAGATCGACAACCGGGTGAACGACGACGCGCCGTCCGCCCCGCCGCTGTACCGGCCGCGCATCTCGTCCGTGCAGACAGAGACCGGCGAGTCCATCGCCGTCGAGTACAACTCGGCACCCTGCGCGGGAACGTCACTGTCGATCTCCCAGGCGGACAGCAACACGCATTCCTGCTACCCCGTCTACTGGACCGTCCCCGGCGCCTCCAAGCCGATCGCGGACTGGTTCAACAAGGTCACCGTCAACAGCGTGGCCGTGTCCGACCTGACGGTCGCCGGCCAGTACGAGCCGGACGCCCAGAACATCCCGGCGGGCTCGGAGACCCAGATCTCCCGCTACAGCTACTCCGGCCCGGCCTGGCACCGCGACGACTCGGACCGGACCGACGACCAGTACCGCACCTGGGACCAGTTCCGCGGCTTCCGCACCGTCACCGTGCAGACCGGACAGGCGCCCGAGCCCGTCACCCAGCAGACCACCACCTACCTCCAGGGCATGGACGGTGACTACCAGGCCGACGGCACCCGACGCTCCGTCACCGTCGACGCCAAGGTCGGCGGGAGCACGGTGCTCAGCGTGACGGACGCCGACCAACTGGCCGGCACCACGCTGGAGGACGACACCTACACCAAGGCCGGCGGCACGGTCGACGCCGTCAGCGTGAACGGCCCCTTCACGTTCACCACCACCGCCTCCGCGAACCGGACGCCGTGGACGGACTGGACGCAGGAGGACAACCCCGGCGACACCGAGCCGGCCCTGTCCACGCTGCCCGACCTCACCGCGCACCGGATCAAGTCCAGCAGCTCCCTCGAGTACCAGCACCTGGCCGACGGAAGCTGGCGGCACACCAGCACGGACACGGCGTACGACAGCCAGGGCCGCCTCTCCACCGTCAACGCGCACGGCGACGGCATCGACCCGAACCAGGAGAAGTGCGCCACCACCACCTACGCCGACCCGCCCGCGTCGAACACGATGATGCTGTCCTACGCGGACCGGGTCACGAGCGTCGTCGGCACCTGCGCCACCACCCCCGGCCCGAGCAGCCTGCTGACGGACCAGAAGATCTACTACGCGGGCGACGGCACCCCGTCGGGCCTGGGCACCTTCGGCCAGGTCACCGCCGCCGGCCAGGCCACCGGCACCCAGACCGCCACCGGCTACACGGGCACCACCGAGAACTGGCAGACGACGTCCGCCACGCGCTATGACGGCGGCGGCCGGATCACCGACGCCTACGACGCCACCGGCCAGAAGACCCACACCGACTTCGACCCGCCGTGGAGCAGTTCTGGCGGCAACACGGACGCCACCTCCGAGACGTCCACCAACAGCCAGGGCTGGCAGGTCGAGTCCACCCTCGACGCGTTGCGCGGGCTACCCCTGCAGAGCGTCGACGTCAACGGCCGCACGACGGACATGACGTACGACGCCCTCGGCCGGCGCACCGCCGTGTGGCTGCCCGGCCGGGACAAGTCGGCAGGGCAGAGCGCCGACGAGACCTTCGCCTACTCGATCGACCCGGGTGCCGTCCCCGCACCCGGCGCCACCATCACCCAGCCGGGCGCGCCGTCCACGGTCACCACGAGGACACTGCGCGAGGACGGCACGTATGCCACCTCGATCACCATCTACGACGGCATGCTGCAACCACGGCAGACCCAGTCCACCGCGATGGGCGACTCCGACTCCGGGCGCGTCATCTCCGACACCTTCTACGACTCGCACGGCTGGCAGGCCGCGTCCTACGCCGCCTACTCCGAGCCGAACAACCCCCCCTCGACCACGCTGTACGCGGCGAACGAGAACCAGATCCCGTCGGAGACCACCACCGCGTACGACGGTCAGGGCCGGCCGCTGAAGCAGACCCTGTGGCACCAGGCCGTCGAGCAGTGGCACGCGTCCACCGCCTACCCGGGCGCCGACGAGGTCGACACCACCGCACCGGCCGGCGGCCGTTCCACCGCCTCCTTCACGAACGCCGTGGGGCAGACCACCCGCACGGTGGTGAAGAACACCGGCTCCACGGTCACCCTCACGGGCGGCTCGGTGATTCCCTCGGGGACCTCGCTGACGTCGGCGAGCGTCCGCCTGACGATGCAGGCCGACGGCAACCTGGTGCTCTCCGCCCTGGCGACCGGCAAGACCATCTGGTCCTCCGGTACCGGCGGCAACCCCGGCGCCTGGGCGAAGTTCGGCACCGACGGCAACCTGGTCGTCTACACCACGGCGGTCGCACAGCTGTGGAGCACCGCCCTGACGGCCACCACCGGCGCCACCTTCCAGGTCCGCAACGACTCCACAGCGGCCGTCGTCTCCTCCGGCGGCTCGGTGCTGTGGAAGCAGGGCACGGCGAACGCGATCCCCCCGGCCGACGCCACCACCCGCTACACCTACACCCCCGCCGGTCAGATCGACTCCCTCAAGGACAGCGCGGGCAACAGCTGGTCGTACCACTACAACCTGCTCGGCCAGAAGACCTCCCAGACCGATCCGAACGCCGGCACCACCACGTTCGACAGGTACGACGTGGCCGGCAACCTGCTGCAGCTCACCGACCCGCGCGGTCAGGTGCTCTCCTTCACCTACGACTGGGACAACCGCCCCACCGCCGAGTACGCCGCCGCCTGGTCCGCCACTCCCGACCAGACCAAGCTGCTCACGTCCTACACGTACGACACCCTGGAGAAGGGCTACCAGACCTCCGCCACCCGCTACGTCGGCGGCGCCACCGGCAAGGCCTACAAGCAGGCCGTCACCGGCTACACCACCTCCTACCAGCCGACGGGCACCACGCTCACCATCCCCGCCGCCGAGGGATTCGCCGCCGCCGGCCAGAGCAGCGCGCCCACCTCGGGCACCGTCACCTACACCTCCACGGCCCGCTACACCGCGAACGTCGGCCTGCTGTCCACCACGCACTACCAGGCGGACGGCAACCTGCCGGCCGAGGACATCGACTACGGCTACACCCAGCAGGGCAACCTCGACGGCATCGGCGGCTTCATCAACTCCGCCAACACGCCCGCCTACCTGGACACCGCCGTCCACGACGCGTTCGGGCGGGTGCTGCAGGCCAACTACGGGCCCACCGGCAAGGAGCTGGCGACCTTCGCGCAGTACGACGCCACCACCGGGCGCGTCACCCAGAACAGCAGCATGCTCCAGACGTCCAGCACCGCCATGGACGTCGTCAACTACCGCTACGACCAGGCCGGCGAACTCACCGCGATCGACGACCTGCGGAACAACACCACGCACGACACCCAGTGCTTCACCTACGACTCCCTCCAGCGGCTGACCGCCGCCTGGACCGACACCGCCGGCATCACCAACCCCTCCGCCGCCACGGTCGGCGCCGTCGGCGGCTGCACCACCGCACGGGTGCAGACCACCACCACGTCCCCGATCAAGACCACCACCGTCGGCGGCCCCGCGCCTTACTGGCAGACCTACACCTACGACCAACTCGGCGACCGCACCGGCATGGTGGCCCACGACACCACCGGCAACGCCCTCAACGACACCACGCAGAGCATCGGTTACCCCGGTACGGACGGCACCGTCGCCGCCACCCTGCCCGACCAGGCGGGCACCGCCACCACCGCCAACCCCGGCACCGGCACGGCGACCACCACTGCCACGTACACCGACCCCGCCTACGCCAACGTCAACGCCGGCGACACCATCAGCCGCAAGGTGACCAGCGTCGGTCCGCTGTCCACCGCGTTCACGATCTCCGGCGGCGGCAAGAAGTGCGTCGAGGACGCGGGCGGTTCGACCACCGCCGGCGCCAAGGTGCAGATCAACACGTGCAGCGGCGGCACCAGCCAGAAGTGGACCGTCGGCACCGACGGCACGGTGAAGGTCCTCGGCATGTGCCTGGACACCTCCGGCAACGCCACCACCTCCGGCACCCTCGTGGTGATCGACACCTGCAAGACCGACGCCACCCAGAAGTGGAAGGTCACCACCACCGGCACCCTGGTCAACAACGCCAACAGCGCGGTCTGCCTGACCGACCCCGGCGCCTCCGCCACCAACGCCACCCAGCTGACCATCGCCACCTGCGGCGGCAGCGGCCAGACCTGGGCCTCCGCCGCCACCGGCGCCGTACCGGCCGGTCAGAGCCAGACCTTCACCTATGACGCCGAGGGCCGCACGGCGACGGTCGCCACGACCTCCGGCACGCACACCGACACCAGCAAGTACCTCTACGACGCCCAGGGCAACCTGCTGGAGCAGACCGCCGCCGTCGACGGCACGGACAAGACCCGCGTCCTCTACCTCTTCGACGGCGCGGAGCAGATCACCCTCAACGTCTCCGCCAAGACGTGGACCGGCCTGCGCAACATCACCGGCCCGGACGGCACCACGGTCACCCGCTCCAGCAGTGGCTCCGTCACCTACCAGATCGCCGACGACCAGGGCACGTCCGTCACCGCCGTCGACGCCTCCTCCCTGTCGGTCACCCGCCGCTCCTACGACCCCTGGGGCAACCCGCGCGGCACCAAGCCCACGTCCTGGGTGGCCACGGACGAGAACCACGGCTTCCTCGGCCGGCCCACGGACCCCGTCTCAGGTCTCGACCTGCTCGGCGCCCGCGACTACGACCCCGTCCTCGGCCGCTTCCTCACCCCCGACCCCGTCTTCGAGGCCGGCGACCCCAACCAGATGGGCGGCTACACCTACGCCGCCGACAACCCGTCGAGCGGGTCGGATCCGAGCGGCCTGATGCTGATGATGGACGGCGGCGGGGGCGGCTGCGACTCCTCGTGCATGGCCGCCGCGAGCAAGCCCGACACCAGCACCTCCAGCGGCAAGAAGAAGCAGCACCACGGCGGCTGCCATGGCTTCTTCGGCTGCGCCGGGCACTACTTCAAGAAGGCGCTGCCGGTGGTGGCGACCGTGGTCACCGTGGTCGTCGTCGCGGTCGTCGTCGTGGCGGTCGTCGGCGTCTGCGCCGAAACCGTGGTCGCCGCTCCCGCGTGCCTTCTCGCCGCGGGAGAGGGAGCGGGAGCCGTCACCGGCATGTTCGGCGGCGACTGCGTGGCCATGGGCTGCGCCGGCGGTGGCGGAATCGCTCCGGACGAGGGCGAGTCGCCCCCTGCGGGCGGCGGCACCGACACGGCCCCGAAGGGCGCCGCGGAACCGGCACCCCACGACGCCACGGGCAGCTCCGGCGGTGCCGGTGACGCCGCTGCCGCGTCCGGCGCGGGCAAGGAGTCCACGAGCGACGCGACCGGTACGAACGCTGCCCGGCCCAAGACGTCCGACGCCCAGCACGAGGCGGCGGCCGCCCGCAAGGCAGCGGCTGCCTCGGACGACCCCGCCACCGGCAACTCCGGAACGGAGAAGGGCTCGGGTGCCGAGGAGGCGTCCGGCGGCGAGACGGGCCAGTGCAGTTTCTCGCCGGACACGCCCGTCCTCATGGCCGGCGGGAAGACCAAGGCGATCGGCAAGATCAGGACCGGTGACAAGGTCGAGGCCGCCGACGCCGGCACCGGCAAGCACTCCGGCCCCCGCCAGGTCGTCGCGACGCTGGTCAACCACGACAAGGACCTGGTCGACGTCACGGTCCGCACCGACCGCCGCCACACCGCGACCCTGCACACGACCTCGAAGCACCCCTTCTGGGACGCGACCGCCCACACGTGGGTGCCCGCGGGCAAGCTCACTCCGGGGCACGCGCTCACCACGGAGGACGGTCACACCGTCCAGGTCGCCGGGGTCCGGGTGACGCCCGGTGAGGCCGACCGCTACAACCTGACGGTCCGCGAGCTGCACACGTACTACGTCGTCGCGGGCGGGGTGCCGGTCCTCGTGCACAACATGTGCCCGACGGCGTACAAGTTGTCGCTCGAGACCGGCCCAGCCAAGGGGAGCGGTGCGAACCAGGCCTACCAGATTGCGAAGGTGGGCTCCACGGAATACCACGCCACCGGCGGCGGCGCGCAGGTCTGGGCGGACGGTTTCGATGCCGACACCGTCGAGCTCCTCGACGCGAAGCACGTCAACACCCCCGGGCGCAGTCCGTTCGTGCCGGGCGGGAAAGTGCCCGATTTCATCCAGGCGAAAATCGACAAGAAGCTGAACGACGAGTTCTCGCGGTACGCCGCCGTCATCAACGACCCGGATAACCCGCTCACCGGATTGCGCGTCATCACCAATGATCCAGGCGCTGTACCGTACTTCACGGACCTGATGCGGCAGCATGGCATCCCTGGCATTGTGGTCGTGGACCCCTAGGAAAGGAGCAGGTAGATGACGTACTTGGCCGTCTTCGAGGATCAGAGCCGGGGAGTTGAGCGCTCGGCCCTGATCGCCGCCCTGGAACGGGACTGGCCGTCCGCCGAGATTCGCGAAAGGCGCGGAACGCAAGAATCCCGGGATGTGGTCTGGGTTTATGTGGAGGGAGACGGGGAGCTCGAGGGGTATTCGCACGCGGACGGGACCTGCATTTATCTTGACTCGCCCCTCGACCTGGCTGCGAGATTCGCCCTCTGGTTCCGGGGGCTGGTGCCGCCGGATGTCGAATTGGTTTTCTGTGATGACAGCTACAGCTTCAGCGGCTTCATCGAAATCGGAATGGATGCCGACTCGGTGATGAACATCGCCGCCGACGCCTGATGTCAAGAACGCGCGCACCTCTTCGACAGTCCGGAGGACCGACACCGTGCCCTACCTGATCCTGGGACTCATCGGCCTGCTCGCCGGCATCCGGGTCCTCATGCTCCGCCGCCGGCGGCTGAGCGCGGCCGCGTCCTCCTCGCCGCTGATCCTCCGGCCGGCGTTCCTAGCGGTGCTCGCCGCCATCGCCATCGCGGGCGGGGCGTTCCTGGTGGCGGGCGGAGTCGCGACCCTGGTCCAGGGCTGAGCCCGGGCGGGGTCACTCCGTGCCGCGCAGCGCGCTCCAGGTGTCGTGGCCCACGATGCCGTCGGCGGACAGCCCCTTGTCGCCCTGGAAGCCGCGTACCGCCGACTCCGTAGCGGCCCCGAAGTCGCCGTCCACGTCGCCGACGGCATACCCGCGTTCCGTCAGCATGCACTGCACCTGGAGGACGCGCTTGCCGCTGTCGCCCCGGCGGGCGCGGCCGTTGCCGGAGTAGTGCGTGCAGTCGGAGATCCAGGGCGGGGTCGCGGATCCGGGGTCCTGCGTACTCGGGTCCGGAGCGGGGCCGACGGGCGGGGCGTCGGCCTCGCCTGTGGGGGAGGAAGGGGACGGGCTTCGCGGGCCGACGTCGGCGGCGTCTTCCTCGGTCTCCTCGTCCTCGGCATCCCCGGAGGCGGACTCGGAGACGCCGGGACGCGCGGCCGCCCCCTCCGCGTCGCCCGCCTTCCTGCCGGACGCCCCCTCGGCGGATGGACCGTCCGGGGCTCCGGACGCCGAGGGCGCGTCGCTGGGACGGGCTCCGGCGGAGGACGCCGCACCGGAGCCCGGGGCGTAGGCCTTGGCGGGGCCGTCCGGGCGCGTCAGCACGAACACCCCCGCGGCCACCACACAGACGACGACGGCCGCTGCACCGGCCAGCACGGGCTTCCTCCGCGCCCAGCCCCGCACGGCCGACGCCCGTAACGGCGTCGACGGCACGACGGCGGAGGGGGCGTCTGTTCCGCCGCTGGAGGGGTTGTTCGTGGCGCCGCCGGAGCGGTTGTCCGTTGCGCCGCCGGAAGGGGCGTGGGCCTCGGCGGCGGAAGGCACCCGCGCTTCGGCGCCGGAAGGCACCCGCGCTTCGGCGCCGGAAGGACCCAGCGCTGCGGCGCCCAAAGGACCCCGCGCTTCGGACGCCCGTCCGGCGCCCGGGAGGTCCGTCGCTTCCGCCGCGTCCACCGATCGGGCCGGGTCCCCCGGGGCCCCGGCCGGGTCCCCTAAGCGTGCCCTCCGTTCGACAGGCAGCCGGAAGAGTACGTCGTACGCCTGCTGCCGGGCCCGCACCGCGGCGCCCAGCGGTTCGGGCCAGCCGGGGGCCGTCCCGGTGTGGGGCTCCGCCGCGGTGACGAGGTCCTCGGGGGTGGGGCGGCTGCCGGGGTCCTTGGACAGGCAGGCGGAGAGGAGGGAGCCGAGGGCCGGGTCCGCCGCCGAGATCCGGGTGAGCAGCGCGGGATTGGGCTCCTCGAAGGCCACCCGGTGCATCACGTCGACCCCGGTGCCGTCACCGAAGGGGGCACGGCCGGTCGCCGCGTAGACGAGCGTCCCGGCGAGGGAGAACACGTCGGACGCGGTGTCGGAGTGGCCGGTCCTGAGATGCTCCGGGGACATGTAGGCGGGCGTGCCCACCCGGTTGCCCGTGCCGGTGATCGCGCTCGCGTCGACAGCCCTGGAGATGCCGAAGTCGATCACGTGCGCACCGCGGACGGACAGCAGCACGTTGGACGGCTTGAGGTCCCGGTGCACGATCTCCGCGGCGGCGAGGCCGACGAGCGCCCGCCCCAGCTCGGCGGTGAGCCGCCAGACCGTGCCCGTCTCCAGGGCACCGCCGTCCCGTACCGCTTCCGCCAGATCCAGCCCCGGAAGGTACTCGGTGGCCATCCACAGCAGTTCGTCCCGGAAGCCCGTGCCGCACAGCCCCGGCGTGTACGGCGTACGGAGCCGGGCGTGCACCGACGCCTCCCGCTCGAACCGGCGCCGGAACCTCGGGTCGTCCGCGTACTCCGGCCTGATCACCTTCACCGCGACCAGTCCGGGACGGCCGTCCACGGGCCGCGCCAGATACACCCGCCCCATGCCACCACTGCCGAGCAGGGCCAGCGGCACATAGGGGCCGACCTGGCCCGGATCGCCGGGGCGCAGGGGCGAGGCGCCGGTCCGGCGCAGCGCGGCTGCCTCGCTCGTCGCCGGGCCCGGTGGCAGCGGCCGCTGTTGTGACACGGATCCCCCGAAGTGATGTTCGCCGTACGTCCGTTCGCATTCCGGCGGGAAGACGAGGCTAACTCAGCCGTGGCGCACGGTCAGCGTTTCAATCACTTCCGTCACAAGCGGCGGGGAACACGGCGCCTACGAGGGGACCCGGTCCGTGTGGCGCGCGATCGCCGCCCGCAGGGCCTCGCGCAGTTCCTCCGGGGGCGCCGGACCGTCGACGCTGCTGGTGATCGCCTCGGCGACCGTGCGCAGCTTGGTGTTGGTGTGCTGCGAGGTCTCGCGCAGGATGTGCCACGCCTGACCGGAGGTGCACGCGTGGACGGCCATCAGGATGCCGCGGGCCTGGTCGATCACCGGTCGCGAGCTGATCGCATGACGGAGCTGCTCGATCTCCTCCTGCAGCACCGTCAGCCGCTCCGCCCGTTCCAGTGCCACCACGGACGACACGGGCAACGGCTCATCCGCCTCGATCCGCCCCAGCACCGGCTCCATGCCCATGAGCTCCAGGATCCGGCGCGGCTGCCCGCTCCAGCCGGCCGTCGCCACCGCGACCCCCGTGCGCCTGCCGTAGTCCTCCAGCAGCTCCAGGAACTGCAGCCCGGCCGTGTCCATGAACGTCACCCCGCTCATGTCGAGCTCCACCCGGCGGGCGTCGGCCGACAGCTCGGCCAGCGCCTTGTCCAAAACGTCCGCGCAGCCGTGGACGAGCTCCCCGTGCGCCGCGAGCTGCGCGCGGCCCTGGTCCGCGTACCCGTCGATGACCAGGGTGCCCAGCATTCCTCCCGCGAGTGATGGTGGTGTCACAGAAGTCATGTCCCCCTGCCTCGTCGGTCGCCGACAGTCCTCATGACGCGCCCCTCCGGTGATCCGGTGGTCTGGTGGTCCGGGGCCGGGCGGTCGGGCACGCCGCACCTGCGACTTCGTCTGCCCCACGTGCCGCTCGTTACACCCGTCCGGTGCATGGAGGGGTCTGCAAGGGGGTAAGGGCTTCTCGTTCGAGAGCATCGGGGAGACTGGTGTGGGTATCCGGTACGGGACACCGTCCGCGGCCGTAGACGCGGAACCGGGATTGACGGTGTCCCCGTTGTCCGGGCGGCGGGGCCTTCGGGCGGCGGGGGAAGTAGGCCTGGCCACGCGCGTGATCTGGGAGCGCGCGCTGGAAGAGGCGCTACGCGGGGACGAGGACGTGTACGAACTGGAACTGTCGGCCGTGACGTTCATCGACGTCGCCGGCGCCGGTGCGCTCGCGGACGCCGTGCGGCGTCTGGGGCCCGACCGGCGGATCGTGCTGCACGCGCCGCCATCCGTCCTGCGCCGGTCGCTGGAGCTGCTCTGGCCGGGGCTCGACGGGATCGAGGTGCCGACCTCATGACCGCTGTGGCAGACCCCTTCGTACACCCAGCGCTCTTCTACCGCGACGAGCAGGAGTACCTCGCGGGCACGGTCCCCTTCGTGCGCGAGGCCGTCGAGGCCGGGGAGCCGGTGGCGGTCGCGGTGCCCGGCGAGAACCTGCGGCTCATCCAGGACGGCCTCGGGGACGCCGCCGCGGGCGTACGGTTCCTCGACATGCGCCAGGCGGGACGCAACCCCGGCCGGATCATCCCCGGTGTGCTGCGCGCCTTCGCCGACGCCCAGCCGTCCGGCCGCCGCGTGCGGATCATCGGCGAGCCGATCTGGGCGGGCCGCACGGCGAACGAGTACCCCGCCTGCGTCCAGCACGAGGCGCTGATCAACGCGGCCTTCCAGGGCCGTGAGGTCACCATCCTCTGTCCCTACGACGTCAAGCGCCTCGACGAGCAGGTCCTCACCGACGCCCTGGCCACCCACCCCACCCTCATCACCTCCGGCTCCCCGCTGCCCCGGGCCAGTGGCGCCTACGACCCCGAGGCCGTCGTCGCCGGCTACAACCGGCCGCTGTCCCACGTGCCGGACGTGCAGGGCCTGGTCTTCGACGACGTGACGCTGCCCGGCGCCCGGTACCACGCCACCGCCGAGGGGATGCGGCTCGGCCTCACCGGCACCCGGCTCGACGACCTGTCGCTCATCACGGCCGAGCTGACCACCAACAGCGTGGTGCACGGCGGCGGCGTGGGCGAGCTGCGGGTATGGGCCGAGGACGGGTACGTGGTGTGCGAGGTCCGCGACAGCGGACGGCTGGAGGACCCGCTCGCCGGCCGGCGCCCCGCCCCGCACGAGCAGCGCGGCGGCCGCGGGCTGCTGCTGGTCAACCTCATCGCCGACCTCGTCCGGGTGCACACGGACCACGAGGGCACGACGATCCGCGTGTTCCTGGCCCCCTGAGCCGCCGTGGAGCCGCCGGCCGCTCAGCCGGCCAGAGGGTCCAGGGCCAGCGGCTGGATCTTGCCCTCCAGCATCGCGCCCAGGCCCATCGCCGCGCACACGTCGGGGCGTTCGGCGATGTGCACCGGCATGCCGGTGGCCTGCCGCAGCATCTGGTCGAGGCCGGGGAGCAGCGCGCTGCCGCCGACCATCATGATCCCGCGGTCGGCGAGGTCGGCCACCAGGTCGGGCGGGCAGTCCCGTAGCACCCTTCCGATGCCGTCGAGCACCGCCGTCAGCGGCGTCTCGATCGCGCCCCGAACGGCGGCGGTGTCCACCTGCACGGAACGGGCCAGGCCGGTCGCGACGTCCCGTCCGTGGATCTCCGTCGAGGCCGGGCCGTGCGGGGTGAGTCCGTTCCCGGATAGGGCCAGCTGGAGCGGACGTACCGACTGGCTGGGAAGCATCAGCTCGTGTTCGTGCCGCAGGTGCTGCACGATCGCGTGGTCCACGGCCTCGCCGCCGACGGGGACGCGTTCGGCGGTCACGATCGAGCCGAGGGACAGCACGGCCACCTGGGTGGCCGCGGCCCCGCACACCATGATCATGGTGGCCTCGGGCTGCTCCACGGGCAGCCCGCAGCCGACGGCGGCGGCGATCAGGGTGTCCACGAGTTCCACCCGGCGCGCGCCGAGCCCGACCAGCGTCTCGATCGCCGCCCGCTGGGCCAGCGGGTCGGCGTCGTGCGGGGTGCACGCCGCGGCCCGCAGGAACGGCTTGCGGCGCAGGGAACGGCGGACCTTGTCGCCGAGCAGATGGCGCAGCATGCGCTGAGCCATCTCGATGTCGACGACCGTCCCGCCCGAGACGGGGCGGGCCACGCGGATGTAGTGGGGGGTGCGGCCCGTCATCTTCTCCGCGAACTCCCCGACCGCGATCAGCGCGCCCGTGCGGGTGTTCACGGCGGCGGCGGACGGCTGGTCCACGACGAGCCCCGCCCCCTTCACATACACCCGCGTCCGCGCCGCACCCAGGTCGACGGCGAAGTGGCAGCGGCGCAGCTGCTCCAGACTGGCGCTCATTCCTGGTCCTCCCGAGTGCGCGGGCCGTGAGGGCCGCCCGGTGGCGGGCCTCGCGGACGTCGGACCGCCCGGCGGCGGGCCTCCCTCGCATGGTGCGCGGGACGGCGTGGGGGCCGCCTTCTGGAGGGGGCCGGGCGGGGCGCCGCTGAATGGGGGGTTTTGACGCGACCGTCGGACGGGTGGGGGGTTTCGTCGGCCGGGCACGTGTTCAGAGCGAGCGGGCGGCCCCCAGTACGGGGGCGAGGGAGGGCACGGTGATCTCGCAGCCGGCCTCGCGCAACCTCTGCTCCGCCGTGGGATTGCGGGCGAGGCCGACGAAACTCAGGCCGGCTTGCTGGGCGGCGGTCAGTTCGGCGACGGTCGAGCCGATCACGACGCCCGTGGGGTCGGGCCGGCCGGGGGAGCGCAGGGCACGCAGCAGACAGTCGGGGTGCGGCGTGAGCAGCCCGAGGTCCTCGCCGCGGCCGTGGACGCCGGCGAGAGGGAGGTTGTAGGGCTCCAGGTAGCGGTGGACGGCCTGCGGGCAGACGTCCGTGACGACGTGCACCGGGCGGCCCGAGTCGTGCAGGGCGCGCACCAGCGGCACGGAGTTGTGCGTGGTCGGCGCGTCGGGGACGGCCGCCAGTTCGAGCGCGTCGAGGCGCTCGCGCAGCAGCGGCCCGAGCCTGTCCCGCGCGAAGGCACGCAGCAGGTCCAGCGGATGCGTGAACATCTCCCGGCCCGCCGCGTGCACCCGGGGCAGGGAGCGGCCCGCGAGCGCGTCCTGCGGGGAGCGGTGCTCGGCGACGAGGGCCAGCAGGTCGAGTACGGCCTCGCGCGCGGTCTGCGCGGAGTACAGGCGGGTGACGGGACCGTCGAAGCCGAGCAGCACCGTCTCCGCGTCCGCGAGCACACCGGACAACGGGCGCCGCGGCGGCGCCGTGAGCCGCGGCTCGGGCAGCGGCGTGCCCTCCGGGGCGAGCTGCACCGCACACGCCACCGAGAGCCCCGGCACCGGCCATCCGTGCAGCCCCGAGTTCAGCGCCCGCTGGGCCGCGCCCGCCCGGCGCTGGGGATGGCGGCGGGTGACACGGGGCGCCGACTCCAGCACGTGCTCCAGCAGCCGCTCCGCCACACCCGTGGCCTCCGCGCGCACGAACGCGACCGGGTCCTCGACATGCCACGACAGCTCGACCGCGGCCACGAAGGCGCCCTTGCCGGAGCTCGGCAGGGACACCCGGTAGTGGGCCTGGTGCGTCGTCAGGTCGACCTCGTAGTACGTCGTCACCCGCGGCGGACGCCCCCCGTACGGCCGCGCCGGATCGAGCAGCGTCAGCGGACCGTCGGGCCGCGTGTGCACGATGGCCGTGCGGCCGGGGGCGGGGACACCGAGCTGACGGAGGTCGGGGGTGATGAAAGGCCCCTTCACGAGGTCCCGGCTCTCGGTGCCGGGCGGCGGCTGGGTCGGGGAGAGCGCGCAGTACCACGCGAGGGGTGGGGTGTCGGGGTCACTGCCCCGGTACAAGGGCATGAAGCGCTGGGCGCCCTGGGCGGCGGAGCTGCCGCCGAACTCCTCGTAGAGGCCCGGTGGGATGACGACCAGGAGGTCGGCCGGGACGCGCTCGTGGAGCTCCCGCGCCTCCGTCGGCGTGGCGGAGCCGTTCCAGAACGTCACCTTGAGACGGGGCGGGTCCGTGAGCCCGGTCATGGCCCCGGGGAGGTGGCGCAGGGCGGCTACGAGAACCGGCAGCAGGTAGGCGGCGGGTTCGGTGCGGACGGCATAGCCGTCGGGGCTCACCCGGACCTCGTACTGCTGGGAGGCCAGCGCCCCGCGCGAGAGCATCTCGTGCACCGCGTACTCGAGCGTGATGCGGGCCTCGGGCCGGCCGGTCAGGTCGTCGGCCTCGAAGAGGATCGTGGGACGCCCGTCGTCGTCGGGGCTGCCCGGTTCGTCGGACCCCTCCCCGCCCAGCCGCCGTACCGTCTCCTCGCTGACCGTCGCGAACGCGGCGCCGCCCTGAGCGCCCTCCTTGCCCCTCTCCGCCCGGAACTCACCCGCCGCGAGCCCCGCCCGGTCGTCGATCAGCGCGCCCACCTCCGCCAGGAACTCGCGGGTGCGGCCGCGGGCCGAGCGGGGGAGGGTGCGCAGGAGCAGGTCGCGCACGCCGGGGCGGAAGTCGTACGAGCCCGGCGGTCCGGGGGCGGTCGTCAGCATGCCGCTGAGGATCACCTCGGCGAGGTGCTGCGGGCGCGGTTCGCGGTCCACCGTGCGCTGCACCAGACGCATCACCGGCACGGAGGGCACGGCCAGCGCGAGGTGGCCGGCGAGCCGGAACGCCTCGGGGGACGCGGTCGCGCGGAAGCGCAGGACCAGGTCCTCCGGGCCGGCGGTGGTGACGGCGGGGGCCGGTTCGGCTGGCACGGCGGGGGCCACCGGCAGCCACGCCACCGCGCCCGGCATCCGCCGGCCGCCCGGATCCGCCAACAGCGCGGCCCAGTTGGCCAGCCAGCGGGCGCCCACCTCCAGGACGGGCAGGGGCACGGCGTACGGGGGCGGGGGCGGGGTGTCCGGGTCGTACGGCGTGAAGGCGAGGGCGGCGGAGGGCGCCGCCGCGGCCGCGGGCGTGAGCAGGCCGGGCTCGGCGGGCAGGGCCGTCGTCGGCCACAGGTGCTCCGGCAGCGGCTGGAGCACGGCCACGGGCATGCGGTCCGCCCAGTGGCGCAGGGTGGCGTACCAGAGCTCGCCCGCCGGGCCGGGGCGCCACTGCGGGCCCATGCAGTCGCTGACGAGGAGGGTGACGGTACGGCCGTCGTCGGAGGCGGGGACGTGCCGGGCCCGGCCGTCGGGGCCCGCGGGGTGCAGGGTGACCGTACGGAAGATGCCCGACTGGGCGAGGACGGTGTGCAGTTCGCGGACCAGGGGGCGCCACACCGGCATGGTGGGGCCCGTGTCGTGCACGAGGTTGAGGCGCAGCCAGCGGTCGGGCGCCGGGCGCAGCACGGGCAGCCAGACATCGGGGTGGGCGCCGAGGCGGGCGATGCGGTCGGCCGTCGCCTTCTCGTCCAGCACCCGCGCGCGCGGCGCGGGCACCTTCCGCTTCAGCGGCCGCAGCGCCCGCTGCAACGCCAGTGGATGCGGCAGCATCGGCGGCGCCGGCGCGAGCAGCGAGGGCCCGCCGCCGTTCCCCTCCGACCGCTGCCCGGGCACGGGCAGGTGGAGCGGGACACGACCGTCGGGGTGCGGGGCCGTGTCGGGGGGTTCGGGGCGGGGTGTCTCGACGTCGACGGGGGCGTCGTCGCTGCCGGAGACGCCGTCGTCCAAGCTCGCGACCTCCGCGGTGCCGTCGCCCGTGGAGTCGTCGTCGCCCGATGATGCGGCGGACCCGTCCTCACCGGAGACCTCCTCCGGCCCCACCTGCTGTGCGAGCCACAGCACTTCCGCGATCTCCAGCGGCGTCGGGCCCCCTGCCGGGCCCGCGTCACCTCCCGAAGCGGCAGCGCGCAGCACGGACGCCAGCCACGCGACGGACGCCCCGTCACGACCCTCAGAAGCCATCGCCGTCCGCCGTGGTGTTCAGGTACGGCATGAGCTGTTCGGCGAGTTCGTCGAGGGAGGTGGTGTCGAGGCCGGCGACGCCGGTCAGGTAGATGGCGTTGAGGAGCTGGTCGGTGGCGAGTTCGCCCGTGCCGGCGCGTTCCAGGAAGCGGGTGATGAGGTGATCGGCGTGGCCCTCCGGCGTGCCGAGGTGGGCGCGGACGATCTCGGTGAGCTGGTCGCGGTCGGGGCGGCGCAGCCGGAGCCGGACGCAGCGGCGCAGGAACGCGGGCGGGAACTCGCGTTCGCCGTTGCTGGTGAGGACGACGAAGGGGAAGGCACGGCAGCGCACCCGGCCGCGGCTGATCGGCACGGGCATGTCGGTGCCGTCGGCCAGGACCTCCGCCGTGCCGCCACCGCCACCGGTGGTGTGGCGGGCCGCGCGGACCAGCTCAGGGATCTCGTACTGGCCCTCCTCCAGCACGTTCAGCAGGTCGTTGGGCAGGTCGAGGTCGCTCTTGTCGATCTCGTCGACGAGGAGGGCGCGGGGCCGGTCGTAGGGGAGCAGGGCGGTGCCGAGGGGGCCGAGACGCAGATGGTCCTCGACGCCTTCGCCGGCCGTGGGCCGTCCGTCGTACCGGGCCGCCGCCTGCCGGGCCGCGTAGAGGCGGGACAGCGGGTCGTACTGGTAGAGGCCGTCGGCGAGGGTGCTGCGGCTGGTGATGTTCCAGCGCAGGACCGGGCCGAGGCGCAGCTCTCGTGCCACCGCGTACGCCAGGGACGACTTGCCGGTGCCGGGCGGGCCGGTGACGAGGAGGGGGCGGCGCAGGCAGAGCGCGGCGTTGACCAGCTGGACGCTCTCCGGGGTGGCGACGTACGTCCTGGCGCGGTGCGTCCGGTCCGGGGAGATCGCCGCCTCGTCGTCGGTGTCGCGGGGCGGGGGCACGACGGGCTCGCCGTCGAAGGCGCGCCACGGGGGCGGGGCGGGCAGCCGTTCGATGCCGTCGTGCGG
The DNA here is from genome assembly GCF_000720255.1 of Streptomyces griseus subsp. griseus. GTDB lineage: Bacteria > Actinomycetota > Actinomycetes > Streptomycetales > Streptomycetaceae > Streptomyces > Streptomyces griseus_I. The sequence goes on from NZ_JOJE01000005.1 coordinate 604,499, forward strand.
CTCGTTCTTCCCGGTGTAGACGGACCAGTGGGGCATGGGTGGTCTCCGGTCTCCGTACTTTCTCGCATCTCGGCGGGGCCAAGGGCGTCTTGGCGGCTGGTGGCGCCGTCTCGGCGGCGCGCGTGGTCAGGCCACGGGCGACTGGGCGTGGGCGGACGCGGTGGCGTGCGGGTCGGTGAAGACGCGCGGGTCGTCCCACAGCAGCTGGATGTCCCGGGCCCAGTGGCCGTCCTCCGCGTCGGCCTCCTCCCGCAACGCGAGGATGTGCCGGGGCAGCTCGGCGGGCGGCACCTCGGAGAGGCAGGCGTCCAGTTCGTCCAGGAACGCCTTGCCGGTGCAGTCGTCGGCGCCCCCGCAGCCCTCCTCGCCGGAGAGACAGCCGGTGCGCGACCACACGATCACCGGCGCCGGCGCGGTGAGCGAGGTGTCGAAGTGGGGGCGCGTCCGGGCCGCCGCCGGGGCGGTGGCGAAGCCCGCGAGACAGGCGTCCGGCTTGCGCAGCCGCACCCGCAGCCTGCCCGGCTGCTCGGCGCTGCCGCAGTCGACGCGATGCAGCCGGGCACCGGGGAAGGAGTCCAGCCGGTTCCAGGCCCGGGTCAGGACGTGCCGGGTGCTGGCCTTGCGCCGGGCGTGGTCGGTGACGACGAGCGGGTACACACAGCCCAGCGGGGTGTCGTCGTCGGGTGCGCTCTCCCAGCGGTCGACCGGCCAGTCCAGCCAGTCGCGGGGCAGCGCGAACGCGATCAACTCGTCCGCGCCGGGCGTCAGATACCGGAACGCGGCCTCGATACGGTCCTGGACGTACGCACGCAGCCGCCCCTGCGGAACGGTGTCCGAGTCGACCGGGTGTCTGCGTCCCTGGCTGTACGCCGACACCTCGACGCGCACCAGACCGTCACCGGCACCGCTGTGCTTGAGCTCGACGAGGATCGGCGCCCAGTCCGGCGCGGGCGTCTCCGGCTCCCGGGTCACCAGCAGTGACTCCAACCGGTCGGTGAGCCGGGCCAGCGTCTCCGCGGCGTCCGGTCCGTCGAGTTCGCACAGCACGAACAGCGCCGCCGACCACAGCGAGTCGAACCCCTCCTCGGGAGGATCGGGATCGAACGGGCCGGCCGCGGCCGTGTAGAGCCGCACCGGATCGCAGTCCACGCCCGCGCGCACCGCCCGCTCGACCAGCGCGCGCAGCCGGGTCCGGTCGGCGGTGCGATGGTCGGAGGTGGGAACCAGGCCCTTGAGGTCGGGCCAGTACTGGGCCATCACCTGCGTCGGCATCATCCGCCCGTTGCGCACACCCCGGGCACCGGCCGCCGCCGTGACCATGCCGACGACCTCACCGGTGTCGACCAGGGTGACCGCCGCGCCGCTGAACCCGGGGGCGAGCGGCTGCCCGTCCGGCTGCCAGGCCTCCAGCTGGAGCCACTCCCGGCTGATCAACTGCGGTGCGGTGACGCGGTACTCGGCGAGGGTGCCCTCGTCGAAGCCGGTCGGGAAGCCGTACACGACGAGCTTGCGGGGCGCCGCGCCGTGGGCCGCGTCCGCGGGGGCCAGCGCGGCCGGGGCGATCGCGACCTCCCGCTCCAGCTCCAGGACGGCCAGGTCGCCGAGGTCGACAGGACCTCCGGCCCAGCCGCCGTCGGCGACCACCTTGGCCGGTACGGAAGGCAGGTCCGGGCGCTCGGTGAACGTCACCGTCAGCCCGTCCCGGGCGCCGTCCCGCACGACATGGGCGCACGTCAGCACCTTGCCCGGGGTCACCAGGAAACCCGCCCCGGCCACCTTGCCCCCGCACTCGATCCGGGCGTGCCACTCGGCGCTGTTCATGCGGACGGGCCGGCCTCCGGGGTGGACGGGGGCGCGGCCGGCGGCTGCTGCCCGGACGGGGACCAGGTCAGCCGGACGACGAGGTGGCCCTCCGCGGTGCCTTTGGCAATGATCGCGCCCGTCTCGGCGGCCAGCTTCACCCCGAACTCGATCTCGACGCCGTCGGGTCGCAGCGAGCCGTCCCGGAAGACCCGCAGTGCCGACTCGGCCGCCGCGCGCACGCCGTCCAGGGCGCCCTCGAAGGTGCGTGCCGCCTGGACCGTACCGTCACCTCGGGCGACCAGACGGGAGCCGTACTGCTCCTCGACGGCCTCGACGGCGATCACGGCACCGTCGCCCGTCTTGAACTCCACCACACCTTCCATGGGTCCCCCGTCGTGCGGCTGCAGTGTGCACCTTCATTGTTACGGAAGGTACTCGAGGTTGTCCCCGTTTCCCCGACCGATAACCGCTCCGGTCGGCATCACGATTCCCCTGACCATGCCCAGCTCGACCAAGTCCTGTGGTGTGAGCCGAAGTTGACCGGCTGTCGGCTCCACCTCCTCCGGGCCGCGCTTCAGGATCGCGGCCGCGAGCTCCGGTGCGATCACCGAGAAGTAACTGTCGGGCGTGGCCCAGGTGTTGCCGGGGGCGGCCAGTGCGAGGGCGCCGCCGGAGCCGCCCTCGCCGATCACCAGCGTGGTGACCGGCGTCCGCGCGGCGGCCACCGCGCCGAACAGGTCCGCGATCGCCGCACCGGCCCCCTGCCGCTCCGCCTCCGCGTCGTTGGCCGCGCCCGGTGTGTCCACCAGCGTGAGCACCGGAATCCCGAGCCGGTCGGCGAGCCGGATCAGCCGGGCGGCCGTGCGGTAGCCCGCCGGGCGCGTCGCCGCCCCGGTCTGCGCCGCGTACGCCACGGTCCGCCCAGAGTGCTCACCGAAACCGCACAGCATGCCCTCGGGGTCACAGCCCCCGCAGCGGTCACCTGAGAGGGCCACACGATGGGAGAAGTAGGCGTCCAAGTACCGCTCGGCACGGGGCCGTTCCGCATCCCGGGCACGCTGGACGGCGTCCCAGCCGGAGCGGGGCAAATCCCTGGCACCCAGAGCCTGGGGGAGCGGAGCGGGCTCGGGGCCGGGCGGGGTGACGGTCGGTCCGGGCGTCGGTGGGGTCTCGGTCGGTCCGGGCGTCGGCGGGGTCTCGGTCGGTCCGGGCGTCGGTGGGGTCTCGCTGGGTCCGGGCGTCAGTGGGTTCGCGGTCGCGCCGGACATCGGTGGGGTCTCGGTCGGGCCGGGCGTCGGTGGGGTCTCGCTGGGTCCGGGCGTCGGTGGGGTCTCGCTGGGTCCGGGCGTCGGCGGGTTCACGGTCGGGCCGGGCGTCAGTGGGTTCGCGGTCGCGCCGGACATCGGCGGGGTCTCGGTCGGTCCGGACGCCGGCGGGTTCATGGTCGGTCCGGGCGTCGGTGGGGTCTCGGTCGGTCCGGGCGTCGGTGGGGTCTCGCTGGGTCCGGGCGTCGGCGGGGTCTCGCTGGGTCCGGGCGTCAGTGGGTTCGCGGTCGCGCCGGACATCGGTGGGGTCTCGGTCGGTCCGGGCGTCGGCGGGTTCATGGTCCGGCCGGGCGTCGGTGGGGTCTCGCTGGGGTCGGGCGTCGGTGGGGTCTCGGTCGGTCCGGACGCCGGCGGAGTCGCGGTCGCGCCGGACACCGGCGGGGGCTCGTGCGGTGGTCCGGTTCCTGTCGTCGGCCTCGTCGTCAGCAGGCGCAGCCACCGCCCCAGCACCCCCCGCAGCTCCTTCGGGCGGACGACCGTGTCCGCCGAGCCCGCTGCCACCTGGGACTCCGCCGTGTACGCGGTCGGATCGGCGGCCGGAGGGCGGACGCGGGAGCCGGCGAAGCCGACCTGGGCGGCGGGGAGGGCGAGGATGACGTCGGCGCCCGCACCCAGGGTGGCCCAGCCGCCGCCCGTCGTCGGGTCCCGCAGGACCGCGACCTGGGGCAGCCCGGCCTCCCGGGTGAGCGCCGACTGCCGGGCCACGCGCTGGAGTTGGGTGAGGGCGAGCATGCCCTCCTGCATCCGGCTGCCGCCCGTGGCCACCAGCGGGACGACCGGGAGCCGGTGGGTGCGGGCGTGGGTGTAAGCCGCCTCCAGCCGGTCGCCGGTGCGCTCGCCCAACGAGCCGCCCAGGAAGCCGAACTCGAACGCGATCAGCACCGCCCGCACGCCCTCGACGCTCGCGGTGCCGCAGACGACGGACTCCTCCTCGCCGGTGCGCTCGGCGGCCCGGGCGCGGGCGGCGTCGTATCCCTGCCAGCCGAGCGGGCCGTCGGGCCCGGACAGCCGCTCGGGGTACGGGAGTTCCTCGAAGCGGTCGGCGACCAGGGCGATCGCCTCGCGCGCCGTCAGGCGGACGCTCATGACCCCAGCGCCCGCTTCATGATCTTCCCCATGTCGTTGCGCGGGAGCGCGTCCAGGTACCGGACCACGCGCGGCCGCTTGTGCGGTGCCAGCCGGCCCGCCACATGCGCGGCCAACTCCTCGGCGTCCGGCGGCGACTGCGGATCCGCCGGGACGATCCAGGCGACGATCCGCTCACCCAGATCCGCGTCCGGCTCCCCGGTGACGGCGGCCTCCCGCACCCCCGCGTGTTCGAGGAGCGCGTTCTCGATCTCCCCGGCCCCGATCTTGTAACCGCCGCTCTTGATCAGATCGGTGGCCTTGCGGCCGACGATCCGCACATAGCCGTCCGGATCGCGCACCGCCATGTCACCGGTGCGGAACCAGCCGTCCGCGGTGAAGGCACCTGCGGTGGCGTCCGGCCGGTTGAGGTACTCGGTGAACAGGTTGGGCCCGCGCACCTGGATCTCGCCGACCGTCTCACCGTCGTACGACGCCACCGCCGATCCGTCCTCCTCCACCAGCCGCAGCTCCACGCCCGGCAACGGAACGCCGACCGTGCCCGCACGTGCCTCCCCGTCGGCGCGCACGCTGGTGTTCATCAGCGTCTCCGTCATGCCGTACCGCTCGATCACCCGTCGCCCGGTCGCGGCCGCGATCCGCTCGTGGTCGTGCACGGGCAGCGCGGCGGAGCCGGAGACCAGCAGCCGGGCCCCGGAGAGCGCCTTGACCAGCTCGGGCTCGGCGGTCAGGGACTCCGCGACGCGGTGGTACATCGTCGGCACCCCGAACAGCATGGTCGCGCCCTCGTTCAGCTCCCGGGCCACGCCCTCCGTGGTGAACCGGCCCAGGTGCCGCACGGATCCGCCACGCCGCAGCGGGCCCAGGATGCCGAGCACCAGCCCGTGCACGTGGAACAGCGGCAGCCCGTGCACCAGCACGTCCTCACCGGTCCACTGCCAGGCGTCGGCGAGCGCGTCCAGGGTCGTGGCGACGGCACGGCGCGGGATCACGGCACCCTTGGGCGGGCCGGTGGTCCCGGAGGTGTACACGATGAGGGCGGGGTCCTCGTCCCCGGCCGACGGCTCCGGCAGGGGTGCCCCGGTGCCGTGCACGTCGATGTCGACGCGGGCCAAGTCCCGTACCGGCGTCGGAAGTTCCACACCCGGCTCGGCCAGCACCACGCTCGGCGCGCTGTCGGACAGGATGTGCCCGAGCTCCTTCTCCCCGGACTTCGGGTTGAGCGGCACGGCGGCCACACCCGCCTCCAGCGCGGCCACCACCGCGACGGCGGTCTCCAGGGTCGGCGTCGCCCACACGGCGACCCGGCCGCCGCCCGCGATCCGGCCGGCCAGTGCGCCGGCCGCGGCGGCGAGTTCCGTGTACGTCAGGGACCGGGCACCGAACCGCAGGGCGACCCGCCCCGTCGAACCGCCCGTGAGGGCCGGGAAAAGAGAGGACACGCGTCTTGCTCCCAACTGTCACTGCCTGTCGTTGTCCGCCGCCGCCTGTTGTCGAGGGGCGACCGCCTGCGGGGTACTACCCGAAGCCGGGGACGACCATCACCAGCCACGCCCCCGAGGGCACCACCACCACGATCCCTCCGTACACCAACGGCTGCCGGAAGAGAAACGTCAGGCGCCCGCCGCCTCCACCAGGTCCGCCACCACACAGCTGACGTTGTCCGGCCCGCCGGCGTCGTTCGCGGCGCCGATCAGGGACCGTACCGCCTGGTCCGGGTCCGGGGACGCCGTGAGGAGGTCGCGGATGCGGTCGTCGGGGACGACGGCGGACAGGCCGTCGGAGCACAGCAGGTACCGGTCACCGGGATGGGCGTCGTGCAGGCGCAGGTCGGGGCCGGCGGCGGCGCCGCCCGTCAGCGCCTTCAGCAGCAGGGCGGGCTGGGGGTGGCTGGTGGCCTCCTCCGGCGTCAGTCGGCCCTCGTCGAGCAGCGACTGCACCACCGTGTGGTCGTGCGTGATCCGGAACAGCTCACCACCGCGCACCAGGTACGCGCGTGAGTCGCCGATGTGGACGAGAGCCAGCCGGGAGCCCGTCCACAGCAGCGCGGTCAGCGTGGTGCCGACCTCCTCGGTGCCCTCCGCGATGTCGTGGACCGCCTCGGTCGCGCCGCGCACGGCGTCCTCCAGCAGGTTCAGCACACTGCCCGCCGCCACCTCCTCGGTCTCCAGGAACTTCAGCGCCTCCACGGCGGCGCTGCTCGCGGGCCCGCCCGCCGTGCCGAAGCCGTCCGCGACGGCGAGCAGCCGGGCGCCCGCGTACGCCGTGTCCTGGTTGGCGGGCCGTACCCGGCCCCGGTCGGAGTGGGCGGAGTAACGGAGTTCCAGCATGGTGGTGTCCTTCCTCGGTGTGGCCGTCAGATGGTCGACGAGGAACGCGGCGAGGTCCCGCCGTGCCGCCGTGTCCGCCTCGACCCGCGCCCAGTGGGCGCGGATCTCGCGGCCGGCGGCCGCCGGGTCGTGGGCGTGCAGCTCGCACACCTCGCGGATCCGGGCCAGCGGCATGCCGAGCCGTCGCAGCCAGGCCACCAGTCGGGCGCGCTCCAGTTGAGCGAGCGCGTAGTAGCGGTAGCCGGTGTCCGGATCGACCCGTGCGGGCGGCAGCAGCCCCAGCTCGTCGTAGAGCCGCAGCGCCTTGGGCGACAGTCGGCACGCCTTGGCGAAGGCTCCGATGGTCAGCATGTCCCCGCCCCTCTCCCGTTCCGCCACCGATGCTGTGGCTTCACCGAAGGGGAAGGTCAAGCGGGCTGTTCCGGTTGCGGAGCCGGTTGCTAGCCTGCGAGCCGATCAACCGCTCGTATGCCTGCCTCATGCCTTACGGAGAGGGAGCCCGCCGTGCCCCGCATCGCACTCGTCACCTGCCGTCCCGGCCCCGAGGTCAGCGTCGACCGGGACCTGCCGGTGCTGGTGGGGGCGCTGCGGGAGGCCGGAGCCGAGGCGAGCGCGGTGTTCTGGGACGACCCGGACGCCGACTGGTCCTCCTTCGACCTCGCCGTGATCCGCTCGACCTGGGACTACAGCTGGCGTGCCGACGAGTTCACCGCCTGGGCGGCGAAGTGCGGTGAGTCGACCCGCCTCGCGAACCCGGTCGACGTGATCCGCTGGAACACCGACAAGCGCTACCTCGGCGACCTCGCTGCGGCCGGCGTGCCCACCGTCTCGACCCGCTACCTCGCCCCCGGTGAGACGGCCGGCCTCCCCGACGACCACGAGTACGTCATCAAGCCGACCTCCGGCGCCGGCGCCCGCTTCGCCGCCCGCTACACCCCCGACGAGCACGACACGGCCGTACGGCAGCTCGCGCGCATGCACGCCGAGGGCTTTACCGCGATGATCCAGCCGTACGTGCGGAACATCGACGTCAGCGGCGAGCGAGCCCTGCAGTTCTTCGGTGGCCGCCTCCTGCACGCCAGCCGCAAGGGCGCGGTCCTGTCGCCCGGCACCCCCTACGACGAGCGCAAGGTCGCCCACCCCGGCCTCGAACCGTGGCAGCCCACCCCCGCCGAACTTGCCGTCGCCGAACACGCCCTCTCCGCCATGCCCGGCGCCCCTGACCTCCTCTACGCCCGCGTCGACCTCGTCGACGGCGAGGACGGCGAACCCCGCGTGATGGAGCTGGAACTGGTCGAGCCGAACCTGTTCCTGTCCCTGCACACGGAGTCGGTGGCGCGGGTGGTCGAAGCGGTCCTGGCCGCAGCCGCCCCCTGAAAACGCTGCTCGGGGTGCCGCCGCGATGGCAGCACCCCGAGCGCATCAGCGTTGCCATGGGCAAGCCGATGTCATTTGCCTCGTATCAAGCGAATCGCGACGGCTGTCGCCGTTCCCACGACGGCTCCTGACAGCGCCCAGGGAACGCTGGGGTGACCGCCGTTGAGCCGGTAGCCGATGAACGCGGCGAGAAGTGTGACAGCAAACGCGAGGATGAATCCGAACTGTCTGGTTCTCAATGTGCACCCGTCGATGGTCTGGATGGTGGGGTTGGGGGGGTGGGGCCACCCGGGGCGCTGCCGTGACGGCAGCACCGCGAGCGGCCCCTGACAGGTCGAACTTCCCGGCCTAGTGGAAGTGGAAGGACAGTGCGAATTGGTGCGGGACGCGCGCCGGATGGGACTGTAACGCGCGGGTACCGGGCCGTAGAGCGAGCCGTAGTACTCCATGGTCATCTGGTACCGCTCCTGGTAACCGCAGATGGGCAGGATCGTGGGTTCTGGTTCGGAGCGGCCTGGTCCTGACGGGGCGGGGGCGGCGGGCGCCGTCCTGGTGGACGTGTTTGGCGTTGACGCGAGCGGTAACGCGAAGTCCATGACTCAATCGAACAGCGGCACGAATCAGGATTCCGCGACGAAGCGAAGTGCGCCTGCCAAGGCCCGGCAGGCCACGGCGAAGGCGGCTGCTCCCGCGTCGAAGGCCGCGGACAAGGCAGCTGAGAAGTCCGCCGGCGTGGCGTCGGCAACGCGGGACAAGGCGGAGCGTGCGGCGGGGGCGGGCAGCGCCGTCGCGCACAGGGCGGCCGAGGGTGTCCAGGCCGGCCGCAAGGCCGTCGTCGCCGCCTCGGGACAGGCCGTGGCGTCCGCCAGGACGGCATGGACGGTGATCGCCCACCGAAAGCTCCTCGCCGCGGGTGTGGGTGCGGGCCTGTCCGCTCTGGGTGCCACGTCGTACCTGGCGGGTCGCCGTGCGGGGCGCCGCACGCTCGGGCCGCTCACCCGTCTGGCCGGCGGGCGGATCTGAGGCGCGAGGCGAGCCCCGCCGTCACGCGTGGCGGGGCCGCCGAGTGACCGCCCTCAGCAAGCGGGAGCGCGGTCCCCGGGCGGGCGGGTGGCGTCGCCCGGAGCCGCCGGCCAGGGCATCGACGACGACGCCGGCACCGAGCCCGCATCAGCCGCTGCAAACGACGCGTACTGACTAGCCGCTGACCGCGGTCCGCTGGAGCAGCCCGTACGTGAACTCCGCGGCCACCTCGTGGGGGGTTCCCCGGGCGTCCGGCGCGGTGAAGGCGAGGCCCCAGCGGGTGGGGGCGGTGCCCTGGAGCGGGCGGGCGGGGGCGAAGGCGCGGGCCGCCTCGTCGACCGTGCAGGACCAGGGGGTGAGGTCGTCGAGAGTCCGCAAGGCCGGCGGTTCGGCTCCGGGGGCGCGGACCAGCCACTCGTTCCAGACCACGCCGTTCGGGGCGAGCAGGACCTCGAAGCGGAGATCGGGCCAGAGCGGGAGGGGCCAGAACCAGGCCTCGCAGTCCAGGTCGCCGATGCGGCGGGAGGCCGTGGACTCGGGGGCACCGAGAACCGAACGGTACCGGGACGCGGCGCCGCGGGTGCGGGGCGAGCGGACCATCGCCTGCCAGCGCTTGTTCGCCTCACGCATCTCGGCGATCGAGACGCTCAGCTCATGACGGGCGTCCTCCACCAGGCCGGGGTTGTGGTCGGCCATGCGGCGCAGCAGGACCAGCTGGAAGTCGAGGGGGGTGAGCGGCATGACACCCATCGTGGCCCAACCCTTCACGGCCATTGCCCGTTCCACCCTCTATGACTAGCCTGTGTTCGTCATGCCGATCGCCAGTTGAAATCTCGAACGTGGCCAACAAGGGAGGGGGACGGTCGTGGGACGCCTCGTACCAGCCGTGACCCGGGCTCTCGATATTCTCGAGCTTTTCCTCGACGGGGACGGGACGCTCTCCGCCCCCGACATCGTGCGCAGGCTCCAGCTGCCGCGCACCACCGTGCACGAGCTGGTCACCACGCTCGCCGCCCGGCAGTACATCGTGCCCGTGCAGGGCCAGCCCGGACGCTACCGGCTCGGCGTGCGCCCGTACCAGCTCGGCAGCCGTTACGCCGAGCAGCTCGACCTCGCGGCCGAGGGCCAGCAGGTCGCCCGCACCGTCGCCGAGACCTGCGACGAGACGGTACACGTGGCGATCCTGGAGGGCACGGACGTCATCTACATCGCCAAGGTCGACTCCACGCACGCGGTGCGCATGGTGTCGGCCGCGGGCCGGCGCCTGCCCGCCCACTGCACCTCCGTCGGCAAGATGCTGCTGGCCTCCCTCTCCGAGCCGGAACTCGCCTCGCGCTACCCGGACAACGCCGACCTGGTCGCCATGACCCCCAACAGCATCACCGAGCCGGACGCTCTGCGGGAGGCCCTGGCGGCGATCCGGCAGCGGGGCATCGCGGTGGAGAACCGCGAATCCAACCCGGACATCTCGTGCGTGGCCGCCCCGGTCCGGGACCGCACCGGGCAGGTCGTCGCCGCGCTCTCCATCTCCATCCCGATGATCCGCTGGAGCGACGACCGCCGGGGCGAGCTGGAGCAGCTCGCCGTCAAGGGCGCCGCCGACCTGTCCGAGCGCCTGGGCTACCGGAGCGTGGCATGAGTGACGCATACGAGGTGGCCGTCCGCGCGGAGGCGACGCTCGGCGAGGGCCCGACCTGGGACGCCGCGGTCGGCCGCCTGATATGGATCGACATACTCGGCTCCCGCATCCACACCTTCGACCCCGCCACCGGCCGGCGCACGGTCCGCACGACCGAGCAGCACATCGGCGCCGTCAAGCCCAGGGCCGGCGGGGGACTCGTCCTCAACCTGCGGGACGGCATCGGCCTCCTGGACCCCGACGACACGTTCCGCTGGCTCCACCACGAGCCCGTTCCCGGCCGCCGCGCCAACGACGCCGCCGTCGCCCCCGACGGCTCCCTCTGGGCCGGCACCATGCGCTACGACGAGGCCCCGGGCGGCGGCACCCTCTCCCGTGTCACGGGCGACGGCACGGTCGAGGTGGTCCTCGACGACGTGGCGGTCAGCAACGGCACGGGCTGGAGCCCCGACGGCCGCCTCATGTACTACATCGACTCCCCGACCCGGCGCGTCGACGTCTTCGACTTCACCGACGGACGTGCCGTGAACCGACGGCCCCTCGTTGAGATCGAGGAGGGCGCCGGTTTCCCCGACGGCCTGACCGTCGACGCCGACGGCTGCGTATGGGTGGCCCTGTGGGAGGGCGCCGCGGTGCGCCGCTACACCCCGGCGGGCACGCTGGACCGCGTGATCGAACTCCCGGCCCCCCGGGTGACGGCCTGCGCGTTCGGCGGCGCGGACCTGTCCGACCTCTACATCACGACCGCTCGGGTAGGCCTGGCCACCCCTTCACCGCTGTCGGGTTCCCTGCTGGTGGTGCCGGGCGCGGGGAAGGGCTTGGCTCTGCCCGAATTCACGTAGAGCGCGTCCGTGGTTGCGGACCTACTTGGGCAACTCGTCGCTCCACGCCTGGCATTCGCCGTGGATGTCCTGAATGTCGCAATGCCGCATGCGCAGGTCGTCGTCCTTTTCCCGGTCCTGGAATTCGATGACGACCTTGTCTCCCTCGCTTCGACAGACGCCGATCTGCCGTTCGAAGTCGATCCCCATCTCGATGGGAAGGGCGAGACTGGCGATCACGTACTTGTGCTTCAGGCCCGGGTATTTCGCGAATACCTTCGCGACCTCGTCGAGGAAGGCGGTGTCTTCTTTGGGCTTGGTCTTCACGATGTCCCCGCTTTCTGGCGCGCTGCGCCAGTACAGTCCCCTGTTTTCAAGCACAGCACCCGGGGTGAACCCCAGCAAGTCGAAGCGGACACCTACGGCGTGCGGTCCAGTGCCCGCAAGACGTCTCGCTCCCCTTCCGTCAACGGAGGCCCCTCCAGCGCCGGCAGCAATGGTCCGTTCAGTACCGCCAGCAGCGTCCCCGGGCGGAACAGCCGCTCCGGTCCCGCTGTCAGGCTGGTGATGTCCCAGAGGGCGGCGGCCGCTTCGTAGGACCCGGTCGCCGCCCGCGTCAGGCGACGCGAGTACCGGGTGACCAGCCGGTCCGCGACGCTCGGCCGCCCGCCCCGCGTCCGCGGGTACCAGACGTCCTGCCCCACGGCCATCGCCCAGGCCGCCTCGACGGACCGCGCCACCCCCCGCTGCACCCGCCGCGCCAGCCCGTCGGCCCCCAGCCCGCCTCGCCGTATCTCGTCGTCCAGCACCCGCGCCCCCAGCGCGGCCACCGCCATCCCCTGCCCGTACGCCGGATTGAAGGTGGCCACCGCGTCCCCGAGCGCCACGAACCCCTCCGGCCACTCCCGCGCCTTCTCCAGATACCGCCGGGAGTTGCTGGTACTGCGGCTGATGTGCACGTCGGTCAACGGCTGCGCGCCGGAGACGAGCCGTCCCACGATGGGGTCGGGCAGATCGAGGGCGTAGCGGAGGAAGCCGTCCGGGTCGGCGGGCGGCTCCCCGCCCCGGGTTCCGGCGAGGCTCACCATCCACCGGCCGCCCTCGATCGGCAGGATCATCCCGCTGCGTCCCGGACGCCCCGCGTACGGGTCGGCCTGAAGTACCGTCAGGGGAAAGCGCTCGGCGCCCTCGGGCGTCCGGTACACGCGAGTGGCGTTGACGAGCCCGGAGTCGACGGTCCGCTCCTTCACGCCGGTCACCCCCAGGCCGCCCAGCCAGTGCGTCACACGGGAGCCGCGTCCACTGGCGTCGACGACGAAGTCCGCCTCAAGTGACGTATCCCCGTCAGCACTTGAGACGCGTACACCGTCAACCCGACCGGCGTCACCGGTGAGTTCGACAACCGTCGCCCTGCGCACCTCGACCTTGGTGTGCGTCAGCACCGCGTCCCGCACGGCCCAGTCCAGCAACGCCCTGCTGCACGCGAACATGCGGGGACTCTCGTGCCGCCACCGCCGGAACCAGCCCTCGGGCGTCAGCGCCAGCATGCCCGAGCCGAGGGACAGCTCGTGCGCGCCCGCGTCGAGCAGATGCCGGCGCATGTCCACGCCGGGCACCAGGCCCTCCATGGCGGCCAGGCCCCCGGCCATCAGCAGGTGGGCGTGGCGCCCCTGCGGAAGACCCTTGCGGTGTTCGGGTTTGTCGGGCAGGTCGTCGCGGTCCAGGACGATCACCTCGTCCGTGGCGCCGGACAGCGCGGCCGCGGCCAGCATGCCGGCCAGGCCGGCACCGATGACTACAGCTCTCCGCGTCATGGGGCTCCTCGTGTTCAGCCAGGGGTGACATTCACCGTACCTTCACGAACGGCGCCCGCGTGGGTCGACCGCGTGAGCGCCTGTGCCAGCTCGACCAGGCCGCCGGTACCGGAGACTTCGGTGGCGTACAGGCGGTACGTACTGGGCGTGGCCTGCGGTTGCTCCCGGCCTGCGGCGCGGCGCGCGGCGTCGGCCACCATGGCCGCCTCGGCGGCGACCCGGGCCCCGTGCGGGGCGTGCCCCGCACGCAGGGCGGCGTCCAGGGCCTGTTCGCGGACCCGGTCGTCGAAGTACGGGGCGAGCGCCAACAGGGCGTCGTGAATGGACACTTCACGCCAGCGCAGACGCGCCTGCGGAAGCTGCCACCAGGTGCTCGGCGGCTTCGGCGCGGTGGAGGCGAACCGCACCCCGGCCCACAGCGGGGCCAGTCTGCGGTGGTCGTCGAGGCTGTGCCAGTGGACCTGGGCGGCGGGCAGCAGCCGGGGCAGGACGAACCCGGCGGAGAACACCAGCGCGCCGAGCGACGCCATCGGCGGGGCGACGGTGGTGGACAGGGCGTCGAGGTCGTGACCGGACCAACGGGCCACGACGGCCGTGTACTTGGTGAGCTGGAAGCCGCCCACGTCGAGCAGCGCGCCGGCCAGGATCAGCCACAGTCCCGTCCGCAGCAGGCCGGTGACCTCACGGCCCCACTTCACGCACACCACGCACATCGCCAGCATGGCCGCGCTGTGCCCGAGCAGATAGAGCACGATCATCTCGCGCATGTACGGCGTGTTCGCGTAGTACGTGTCGAGGTCGCGCAGCCGCTCCACATGCGCGTCGGCCAGCGTGAACAGCACGACGATGGCGAGGATCAGCGCGCCGTACGCGGCGACGGCCCGCAGCACCAGGCTCCGGATCCGCTCCGGGGAGCCGCCCCGCCAGTGGATCAGCAGGATGAGCAGCGAGCAGCTGTACGCGGAGAGCATCCCGTAGGTCAGCGGCGCACCGAAGTTGGGAATGCCGGTCAGGTCGTTGACGGCGGACAGCGTCAGCGGCGCGGAGCAGACGAACACCACGGCGCCGAGGGTGATCGCCGCGCAGGTGGACACGGTCAGCGGACTCGGGGCGGCGGTGTGCGGCCTGTTGCGCAACAGCACGGCGCAGGCCAGCGCGGAGACGCCGGCCGCCAGATACACGACGAGGCTCATGCCCGGGAACTCCGTTCAGACGATCGTGCGGCAGTGGGGGGAAGGAGGGAGGTGCCGCGGACGGGCCGTGCCGTGCCCGTCGTGGTGGTGCCGGCGTGGGGGTGGGGTGTGGGTGTGGGTGTGGGGGCGGGGGTGTGGCGCGTGCGGGGCTCACGCCGTGCCCGTCGTGGTGGTGCCGGTGTGGGCGCGGGCGGCCGCGACGAGGGGGGACGTGGTCAACGCGTCGGCGATGTGTACGAGAATGGCCGGGCAGGGGGCCCCGTCCCGGAAGCGGTCTGCCTCCTCGAGCGGGGCGAGGGGTCTTTCCCGGTGGCGTTCCTCCACGACGGCCGCGGCGATGACCGCGGCCCACGCGGTGGCCTCGGCCCGCTCGGTGTCCCCGGTCGCCTGCGCCTCGGCCTCCAGGGTCCGCTCGTACAGGGCTGGGTCGAAGAACGTGTCCAGGCTGCTCAGCGCGTTGTGGATGGTGGTCTGCCGCCATACGAGGCGGGTCGTGGGGGAGGCCAGGCGCGGCCGGGGCAGCCGCAGGGCCCGGCGGGTGAGGACCTCGTTCAGCTCCCGCTCCAGCGGTTCCAGACGCACGTAGTCCCGCCGCGTCCGCTGCCGGTCCGTCAGCCGGGGCCCGGCCAGCGGGATCAGGATGCCCGCGACCGTCATCAGGGCGCCGAGTCCGGCGGCGGCCGGCGAGACGGTCGTACCGAGCCCCGACCAGTCCCGGCCGCCCCAGCGGGCGGCCACGGCGGCCAGCTTGGTCACGCTGTACCCGGAGTTGCACAGCGTCCCGACGCCCAGGGTGACCAGGCCCGCGCGCAGCCAGCCGTCCACCTCGCGGGCCCAGCGCAGCGCCGCCACCGTGGTGACGCTGACGGCGGCGAGGTGGCCGACCAGGTACAGCACGATCATCTCGGCGAGGTACGGCGTCGTCGCGTAGTAGGTGTCGAGGTCGGTACGGCGCTCCACGGGCGCGTCGCCCAGGGCGAACATCGTGGCGATGCCGAGCAGCACGAACGCGTACGCCACGACCCAGCGCCGGGTGGTGCGGTGCACGTGCGGTCCGCCGCGCCAGTAGACGATGAGGATCTGGGAGGCGGCGCTGTACGCGGTGATCGACGCGTACGTCAGCGGCGCGGCCAGGTTGGGGATGCCGCTGAGGTCGTTGACGGCGGCGACCGTCGGCTCCGCGCCGAGGAAGAAGCAGACGCCGGCGAGCCCCAGGACCGCGCAGATGGCCCGGAGGTAGGGGTCGCGCCGGTGCCGTACGAGGTCGGGGGCCTTGACCACCAGGCCGAGCCACAGCACGCCACAGCTGACGTAGTTGATCAAGCCGTTCATCTTCGTGTCCCGCGGTAGTTGAGGGCGGCTCCGATGCGCCCGGCGATGTCCTGGGCGCCGTCGCCCGCAGTGGCGTCCGCCTCCAGCCAGGGCCGTAGCCGTCCGCTCATGAGCATGCCGAACCGGTCGGCCTCCTGCTCGTCGGCGAGGCTGAAGTCCGTGCGCGCGGCGACGGGTACGGGGCTGCCGTCGTGGGTCGCCGCCGTCGGGGAGTCCGCACCCTGCTGGTGCATGTGCCACACCTCGTGGCAGAAGATCACGATCTGGTGCCACGCGGCGGCCCGCCGGTCGACGACGACGATGTCGTGCGCCTCGCCCTCCAGCCAGAGCCCACTCGCGGTGTGCGGCGGGAACACTTCCCGGCGCACGACGACCTCACGGCCCCGCCACCGGCTGACGGAGTCGACGAGCGCGTCGAACAGGGCCTCGGGATCCGCCGGCACCGGCACCCGCATGGGTCCGATGAGCACGCCGGCGAGCCGGCGCATCTCCTTTTTCCTGCGCACCGCTTCCATGTTCCAGCCCATGCGTTGCCTCAGTTGCCTCACCTCCGGTGCGGCAGCGGCGAACCGGCCGCCTCCGCCGCGGCGGCCGCCCGGGTGCGTACCGCGTCGATGACCTCGGGCCGGCGCAGGGCCCGGGAGACCGCCCCGATCTCCCGCAGCAGCTCCGTGGTGTCCGGGCCCCCCGGCTCGTCCCCGCCCGCCGCGCGCTCCCGTGACTTTCCGCCGCCGACCGCTTCGACGGCTTCCAGGATGGCCACCGCCGCGGCCAGCGCCTTCGCCCGCGCCGGGCCGTGTCCGAGGTCCAGCGCGGCGGCGTACGAGCGTGCGCGCAGCTCCTCGTCGAGGTGCCGGGCCAGTGGGAGCAGTACGTCGCGGATGAACGTCTCCCTGCGGATCAGGCGCAGTTCGGGCGCGGCGCGCAGCGGAAGGGGCGCGTTGTGGCCGTCGACGGTCCGCATCAGCTGGTAGAGCGGCCGCAGTTCACGGTGGGCGAGCCGCACCCGCCGGCGGTCGTGCAGGTACTGGCCGGCGTGCGGCAGGATGAAGCCGACCGCGATCAGGACGGCCGACAGACAGGCCACGGGCGGGGCCACGTCGGTGCTCAGCCGGTCCAGGTCGTGACCGGTCCAACGGGCCACCACCGCGGTGAGTTTGGCGGCGTCGAAGACCAACTGGGTCGCGTAGCCCAGGCCCAGGAACTTCAGCCCCCAGCGCAGCCAGGCGTCGAGGCCGTCGGTGCGCACCCAGTTCCACAGCAGCCTCGAGGTGATCACCGTGGCCAGGGTGTGCGCGAGCAGATAGAGCAGGATCTCCTCGCGCATGAACGGGGTGTCGGCGTAGTAGGTGTCCAGGTCCCGCAGCCGCTCCACGGGGGTGTCGGCGAGCGCGAACAGTACCCACAGGGCGACGATCACGCCCGAGTACACGGAGATCACCCACCGCATGGCCCGGCGGGTGGCGCCGGAGCGGTCGGACAGGCCGTTGCGCCAGGCGATGATCAGCAGCAGGCAGGAGCCGCAGAAGGCGGTGAGCAGCGAATAGACCCAGGGCGCCGAGATGTTGGGCACGCCGGTGACCCGGTTGGTCCAGGCGATCGTCGAGGGCGTCACGAAGACGAAGACACAGCAGGCGAGGAGCAGCAGTCCGCCGACCGCGCGCAGCAGGGGTTCCTTCCACAGCCGGATGATCGTGGGCAGTTTGATCGCCAGCGCGACGGCGAGGACCCCGGTCGGGATCCAGAAGGAGACGGAGGACTCGCTGATCTCCAGCGCCAGGGTCACGGGCGTCGCTCCCCCCTCCTCGCCGTCCTTCGGCCGCGCGGCAGCCGATCCGAGGTTACGCGTCCTGAACTGTCCGCGTCATGCGATCCGATGGCCATAGTTCAGCCGGAAACCATCGCTCGGTGAACGAAGTTCACGACAGCTGCCTATAGAAAGCGCTCTCATAAGTCCTGTCAAAACCATTGACTCGAACGCCCTTCGATTTTACGGTCCGTTCGAAGTTACGAGCACTTTCCGAAATGTCGAACAGTAAGGGCAGGGAATGGAACGACCCGGCCTCACTCGCAGGCAACTACTCGCCGCCACCGGCGGCTTGGCGGTCGCGGGCAGCTTCGGTTTCGCCGCTCTCGGCACCGGCGCCGACGCACTCGCCTCCAGCGCGGACACCCGCGTTCGCTACTGGAACCTCTTCAGCGGTGGCGACGGCGCCAACATGATCGCGATGCTGGACGCCTTCCGAAAGGCGAACCCCGCCATCGACGTCAAGGACTCCACCCTCCAGTGGGGCAACCCCTTCTACACCAAGCTCGCCATGGCAGCCGCCGGCAACCGCGCCCCCGACCTCGGCGTCATGCACCTCGGCCGGGTCACCGGCTTCTCACCCGGCCGCCTCCTGGACCCCTGGGACGCCGACCTGCTCGCCAAGTACGGCGTACGCGAAGAGGACTTCAACCCCGCGCTGTGGAAGCGCGCCGTCATCGACGGCAAGCTCTACGCCCTCCCGCTCGACATCCACGTCCAACTCTGCTTCTACCGCAAGGACGTACTGAGGAAGGCGGGCCTGCTCGGCGACGACGGCAGGATGATCCCGGTCACCTCCACCGACGAGTGGTTCGACGTCCTGAAGAAGGCCAAGGCGGTCCAGAAGAAGGGGCTCCAGACGATCGGTCTGTGGACCAACGACCAGAACTTCCAGTGGTGGTTCTTCGTCGCCTTCTACACCCAGCTCGGCGGCCGGTGGTTCGACGACGCCAACACCGAGGTCCTCTTCGACACCGACAAGGCCACCCAGGTCCTGGAGTTCCTCCGCAAGCACGTCACCGACGGGTACGTCATCCCCGGCGCCCCCACCGGCGAACAGTTCATCAACGGCGCACCCTTCACCTGGGAGGGCAACTGGTCCGTGCCGGTCTTCTCCGGCGCGAAGCTGGACTACGGCGCGACCCCGCTGCCGCCCGTCTTCGGCAAGCAGGCCACCCACGCCGAGTCGCACGCCTTCGTCCTGCCCCACCAGTCCGGACGCGGCGGCGCCGCCAACGAGGGCGCGCACCAACTCGCCGCCTACGTCGTCAAGCACGCCCTCCAGTGGGCGGCCGGCGGTCACATCCCCGCGTACACGCCGACGCTCTCCACGGCCGCGTACAAGAAGCTCACCCCGCAGAACGAGTACGCGAGCGCCATGGACCACCAGGCCACCGAACCGAAGGTGTGGTTCGCGGGCTCCACGGGCGTGCTCGCCCAGGACCTCGGCCCGGTCGTCGTCTCCTCGACGATGGGCTCCGCCAAGCCGGCGTCGGTGGCCCAGACGATGAAGAAACACCTCACCAAGCTTCTCGCCTCGAAGAACCCGATGGACGGCAGGACCGCCGCGCAGGGAGGTGCGGTCGCATGACGACCAGCGCTCAGACCGTCGTCGCACCGGCACGCGCCAGGACCGCGACCGCGACGGCGACCGTCCGCCGCAGGCAGGGCTTCCAGCACGGGGGCTGGTTCGTCGCCCCGTTCCTGGCACTCTTCGTGCTGTTCGTCATCTGGCCGCTGCTGCGCGGCGTCTACCTCAGCTTCACGGACGCCAACATCTCCGGCGAAGGCGCGAGCTTCGTCGGCCTGGACAACTACCGCGAGGCCCTGCGCGACTCGGCGATGTGGGACGCGCTCGGCCACAGCGCGTACTTCACGCTGCTGGTCGTCCCCTGCATCACGGTCCTCGCCTTCCTGCTCGCGATGCTCGCCCACCACATCGAGCGCGGCAAATGGCTGTGGCGGCTGTGCTTCTTCGTGCCGTTCCTGCTGCCCTCGACGGTCGCGGGCAACCTGTTCCAGTGGCTGTTCACCCAGGGCATCGGCCTGATCAACCACGTCTTCGGATTCGACACACCCTGGCTGACCGACAAGTCGTACGCGATGCTCGCCATCGTCATCGAGACCCTGTGGTGGACGGTCGGCTTCAGCTTCCTGCTCTACCTCGCCGCGCTCCAGGGCATCCCCGACCACCTGTACGAGGCCGCGAAACTGGACGGCGCGAACGCCTGGCACCGCATGGTCCACATCACGCTGCCGATGCTGCGCAACATCACCGGCCTGGTGATCGCACTCCAGATCCTCGCCTCGCTCCAGCTCTTCGACCAGGCCGTCGTGATGATGGACTTCTCGCCCGGACCGGAGCTCAGCACCCGCTCCTTCGTCCAGTACACCCTCGAACAGGGCTTCACCAGCTACCGCGTGGGCTACGCCTCCGCGATGTCCATCATCTTCTTCGTGATCATCGCAGTCGTCGCCCTGTCGCGGATGTGGCTGCTGCGCACCCGTGAGGAGGGCGGCCGATGACCACCGCCGAGACGACCGCACGCACCGCACGCACCAAGTCCCGCAAGCCGTGGACGCCCAGCCAGATCGTCCTCACGCTGATCGGCGTCGCAGTCTCCGCCGTCTTCGTGGCACCGATCGCCGCGGCCCTGCTCACCTCGCTCAAGTCCGAGGCGGAGGCGGCCGAGATCCCGCCGCACTGGCTGCCCGAGGTCTGGACGGCCCAGGCGTGGAAGGCGCTGTGGGAGACCGGCAACATCACCAACTGGTTCATCAACTCCCTGGTGGTGTCGGTCTGCGTCACCACCGTCGTGCTGACGGTCAGCGCCCTCGCCGGATACGGCTTCGCCCGCACCGAGTTCCGCGGCAAGAGCGTGCTCATGGGCATCGTCATGTCGGGCCTGATGATCTCCCCGGCGGTCCTCGGCGTCCCCCTGTTCACCACGGTCCAGCAGATGGGGATGGTCGACACCTACTGGGGCATGATCCTGCCGCAGTGCGCGCCCGCCGCGATGGTCTACATCCTCTACAAGTTCTTCCAGGGCATCCCACGCGAACTGGAGGAGGCCGCCTTCATCGACGGCGCCGGCCGCTGGCGGATCTTCTTCACCATCGTCGTCCCGTTGGCCCGCCCCTCCCTGGCGGCGGTCGGCATCTTCACCTTCATCGCCTCCTGGAACAACTTCCTGTGGCCCTACATGGTGACCAACAACCCCGACCTGATGACCATGCCGAACGGCATCGCGACCGTCATGAACTCCTACGGCATCCAGTGGGCCCAGCTCATGGCCGGCGGCCTCATGGCGGGCCTGCCCCTGATCGTCGTCTTCGTCTTCTTCCAGCGCCAGATCGTGGCGGGCGTGGCCCACACGGGACTGGCGGGACAGTGAGAGCGCGCAGAGCGATGACGGCCGTGGCGGCGGCGGTCCTGTTCGCCTTACTCCCCACTCCCGCCCAGGCAAAGGCGAGTTACCCCGACCCGCTCCCGATCACCGGCCAGCAGATCATTCACGATCCGACCGTGCTGAGGCTGAAGTCCGGCCAGTACGTGGCGTACTCGACCGGCGGTGTGATCGGCGCCCGGCTCTCGAAGGACCTGCGGAACTGGACCGACGCGGGCAACGCCTTCGCCGAGCCGCCGAGTTGGTGGTACGAGTACAACGGCACCGGTGATCCCTGGGCGCCGGACGTGTCGTACCGCGCGGGCCGGTACTGGCTCTACTACGCGGTCTCCTCCTGGGGCACCAACCACTCCGCGATCGGCGTGGCCACGTCCCCCTCCGGCCTCCCCGGCACCTGGACCGACCACGGCAAGGTGCTCAGCTCCGAGACCAGCGATTCCTGGAACGCCATCGACCCGGCGATCGTCCGGGCGGACGGCAGGCTGTGGATGTCGTTCGGCTCGTACTGGACGGGCATCCGCATGGTCGAACTGGACTCGAGGACCGGCAAGGCCCGGCCCGACGCCACCGTCCACCACCTGGCCACCCGTCCGGATGCCCCGTACGCGGTCGAGGGCCCGTCCATCGTGCGGCACGGCCGCTACTACTACCTCTTCGCGTCGTACGACGCCTGTTGTGCGGGAGTGAACTCCACGTACAAGATCAGGGTGGGCAGATCAACGGCGATCACCGGCCCGTACACCGACAGCAAGGGCACACCGCTCCTGGAGGGCGGCGGCGACCTGCTGCTGGCGGGTCACGGGAGGTACGTCGGCACGGGGGGCGAGTCGGTCTTCCGCGCCGGGGGCCAGGACTGGCTGGCCTACCACTACTACGACGCACAGGACTCAGGCACGCCAAAGCTTGGGATCAACCACCTCGGCTGGACAAGAAACGGCTGGCCGATCGTCCTTTAGGGGCGCGGGGAACCGCGCGACAAGCCACGAATCACCTGTAGACGAAATTGAACCGAAAGGCACCCATGAGCACCGCCGCCCGCTTCACGTTGGACCCCGCCTTCAGCATCGGTCAGGTCAACCCCCGCGTCTTCGGCTCCTTCGTGGAACACCTCGGCCGCTGCGTCTACACCGGCATCTTCGAACCGGACCATCCCACCGCCGACGAGGACGGCATCCGCACCGACGTCCTGGACCTCGTCCGGGAACTCGGCGTCACCGCCGTCCGCTACCCAGGCGGCAACTTCGTCTCCGGATACAAGTGGGAGGACTCCGTCGGCCCCGTCGAGGACCGCCCCCGCCGCCTCGACCTCGCCTGGCGCTCCACCGAGACCAACCGCTTCGGCCTCTCCGAGTACATCGCCTTCCTGAAGAAGGTCGGCCCCCAGGCCGAGCCCATGATGGCCCTCAACCTCGGGACCCGGGGCGTCGCCGAAGCCCTCGAACTCCAGGAGTACGCCAACCACCCCGCCGGCACGGCCCTGTCCGACCTCCGTGCCGCGCACGGCGACAAGGACCCCTTCGGCATCAAACTCTGGTGTCTCGGCAACGAGATGGACGGCCCCTGGCAGACCGGGCACAAGACCGCCCAGGAGTACGGCCGGATAGCCGCCGAGACCGCCCGCGCGATGCGCCAGATCGACCCGGGCGTCGAACTCGTCGCCTGCGGCTCCTCCAGCCAGTCCATGCCGACCTTCGCCGCCTGGGAGGCGACGGTCCTGGAGGAGACGTACGACCTCGTCGACCACATCTCCCTGCACGCCTACTACCAGCCCGAGGACGGTGACCTCGACTCCTTCCTGGCCTCCGCCGTCGACATGGAGTCCTTCATCGAGAACGTGGTCGCCACCGCCGACCACATCGGCGCGAAGCTGAAGTCGAAGAAGAAGATCAACCTCTCCTTCGACGAGTGGAACGTCTGGTACATCTCGGAGTGGCACGAGATCGAGAACTCCGGCGCGCGGGACTGGGCGGAGGCCCCGCGTCTCCTGGAGGACAACTACAGCGTCATGGACGCGGTCGTCTTCGGCTCGCTGCTCATCGCCCTGCTGCGGCACGCGGACCGGGTCACCGTCGCCTGCCTCGCCCAGCTCGTCAACGTCATCGCCCCGATCATGACCGAGCCGGGCGGCCCGGCCTGGCGCCAGACGACGTTCTTCCCGTTCGCCCAGGCGTCGAAGTACGGCCGGGGCGAGGTCCTGGACGTCCGCGTGGACTCGCCGACGTACGAGACGAAGAAGTACGGCGAGGCGGACCTCCTGCACGCCACGGCGGTCCGCGCGGAGGACGGTTCGGTCACCGTGTTCGCGGTCAACCGCAGCCGTACCGAGACGCTGCCGCTCGAAGTCGCCCTGAGCGGACTCGACTTGACGAGCGTCGTCGAGCACAGCGTCCTCGCCGACGCCGACCCGGACGCCCGCAACACGCTCGCCGAGCCCGAGCGGGTCGCCCCGCACGCGGCGGAGGGCACGACGCTCCAGGACAGCCGGCTGAGCGCGGTGCTGGAGCCGCTGTCGTGGAACGTGATCCGGCTGGCGTGACGGCGAAGTAAGCGGTCCCTGTTGGCCGCAGACGAAGGGTTGTGTGCCTCCCGCCACGGGAGGCACGCTTGTATGACTATCACCCTTTAATGCGGGAGATCCCCCTATGATCCGTCCGGGTCCGGCCGTCAGATGCGCGGGACGCCTCCTGTGCTGGACCCTCGGCGTCGCCATGCTCGCGGCGGCGACCGAGGAGGTCCTCTCCCCGGCCGCCGGCTGGTGGCGGGCCGCCTGGCCGGTGCCCTGGTACCTCGTCCCCGCGTGGACGCTGCTCTGGGCCGCGCTCCGCGCCTGGGAGAAGCGGGGCCGCGGCCACGGCAGGCCCACCGACGAGGACGTACCGGCCGACTACGACCAGGCGGCCTGACTACCCCACCGGCGTCACCGGCACCCCGCCCGCCGCCGAGCCCAGCAGGGTGAGCCGTACCCGGCCCGGCCCCGCCGGGGTGGTCCCGTCGGACAGCACCGCGAGGGCCAGGGTGTTGGTGTCCCGGGTGCGCAGGACGCCGTTCGGCAGGACGAAGGTGTGCTGCGGGCCCACGTCGTTGATGTACTGGCCCATGTTCCAGCCGTTGAGGAAGATCTGGACGCGGTACGAGCGGCTCGGGTCGTCGTCGAGGACCAGCCCGACCGAGGCGTCGATACCGGGGTCGACGGCGAGCCGGAACTCCGTCCGGTACCAGGTCACCCCCTGCCGCCGTTCCGCCCGCGGCAGCGCGGTCTGCCGCCACTCCCGGTCCGCGTACCCCGGCAGATGCCATCCCGCGCGCTCCCCGTACAGCCCGCCGTTGTTCTGCGGC
The DNA here is from genome assembly GCF_000720255.1 of Streptomyces griseus subsp. griseus. Lineage (GTDB taxonomy): Bacteria > Actinomycetota > Actinomycetes > Streptomycetales > Streptomycetaceae > Streptomyces > Streptomyces griseus_I. The sequence continues at coordinate 628,792 of NZ_JOJE01000005.1, forward strand.
CCCCGCACGGGGTCGACCCCCGCCTCACCCTGCATCCGCCAAGTGACCTGCGGGGAGCCGCCCTTGAAGGTGACCTCCGTCAGTCCACGCGCCACCTTGTGCGTGTCCAGCGCCTTTCCGTCCTGGTCGTGCTGCATCCGCCGCACGAGCACGGACAGCACATGCGCCCCGCCCGTACGCGGCTTCTCCGGTACGGGCAACACCACCGTGTCCGACCAACTTCCCTGCCGAACCGTGTCGTTGTCCGGGACCGGCATCCGGTGCCCGCCCAGCGGCTCCCCGTCCATCCAGGCCAGCAGCATCCCCTGGGTGCCGGTGCTGTACGCGAGCGACACCTCCTCGACGCCGGTGGCGCCCGTGAAGTGCCCCCGGTACCAGACGTCGCCGTAGTGGAAGCCGTAGTCGTCCGCGAAGAGGACGGGCTGCCCGTCGGGTACGGGGGTCGTGCTGTACGAGGCCGTCCGGTCGGCGACCTGCCAGCGGGAGTCGTCGAAGCCGGGCGCGGACTCGGGGTTCTCGGCCCGGAACCGCCACCCGCCGAGCACGGGCAGCGTCACCGCCCCCACACCGGCCAGCCGCCGCTCGCCGAGCAGGCTGCCCGTCGGCGTGGCCCGCATCGCCAGGTCGGCGCCGTTCCACGAGACCTGCCTCAGCCCGCCCGGCGCCCAGACCTCCAGGTCGACGGCCCCGGCCGTGTCCCCGGTGAGGCGCAGGGTGGTGCCGCTCGATCCGGCGGTGCGCAGCAGGGCCGGGCCGTACACCAGGACCGGCCCGGCCGGTGTGTCCCGGGGCCACAGTCGTACGGAGGTGTCGTCGTCGGCGAACAGCAGCAGAAGGGGCGTGCCGACCTCGCCGCCCACCACCGACACCCGTGTCAGACCGCCGAGTTCGGCGTCGACGCGCAGGGCGCCCGAGGTGTACGTGTACGTGGCCTTGCCTTCCAGCACGGTCACCGCCGGCTCGCTCGCGCACTCCAGCACGGTCCGCGTCGTCTCACCCGCCCGCCCGGTGAACACGGCGATGTCCTGCTGTCCGACGGTGAGGGCCAGCATGGGCTGGGCGGTGGAGTAGCGCAGGGTGCGGTGCCCGAGGGTGAGCCCGGTGGCGAGGAGGCGGGCGTCACGGCCGGGGACGGTGACCCTGAGGTCGGTCCCGGCGGCCTTCAGCGCCGAGGTGACGGAGTCGGTCCCGTCGTTGCGCAGGACGTAGACGTGCGCGCCGGTGTCGGCGTTGGTGAGGTGGTACACGCGCAGCCCGTCCGCCTGGACGTCCGCCGCCCGGTCCAGCTTGGCGAAGTCCGGCACGTGCTGGAGCAGATGCCCGAACTGGTGCATCGGCACCAGCTTGGCCGTCGGGTTGCGCCCCTCGTCGAACGCCGCCCCGTAGTCGTACGACGTGTAGACGACCGGCGCGGGCAGCCAGCCCCACGACGTCCCGCCGAAGGTCATGTAGACGTTGTGGAGCGTGATCCCGTTGGCGAGGTTGGTCAGGTAGAAGCGCCGCTCGTACGCCGCGTCCCGGGTCCGCCGGGACTCCGCGTACCCCTTCCCCTTGAACCACACCCCGCCCCACGGATCGAACCACCCGCCCCCGAACTCGGGTACGAACCCGGGCGTCTCGGGACTGGCGGTGGCCCCGCCCGTCAGCCCACCGCTCCCGAAGTGCCCCCAGTCCGGCGGCGCCTGGGACGGCGACGGATACCCGTCGAACCCGTACAGCCAACGCCCCCGCTCCCCACCGGTGTCGAACGACCCCGGCACCCAATGGCCATTGCGGCCCTTGTCGTTGTGGAAGAGGGGCACGTCGATGCCGTCGGCGCGCACCTTTTGGTACAGATGGGCCATGTAGTCGCGCCCGGCCGGCTCGGTGACGTGGGAGTCGTACTCGTTCTCGATCTGGTAGAGCAGGATCGTGCCGCCGCCGTCGCTGTACAGGCGCCGGGAGGCGATCCGGTTCACCGCGGTCAGCCACTGGTCGACGTGGGAGAGGTAGGTGGGGTCGGCGGTCCGGGCCGTGCCCTTGGTGACCGTCAGCCAGCCGGGGAAGCCGCCGCCGTCGATCTCGGCGTTGATGTAGGGCCCCGGCCGAAGAATGACGTAGAGCCCGGTCTCGGCGGCCGTCCGCAGGAACAGGTCGAGATCGCGGACGCCGGTGAAGTCGTACCGGCCGGGGGCGGGGGAGTGGTAGTTCCAGGAGACGTAGACGCTGACCGCGTTGTAGCCGTGCGCCCGCATCTTCTGGAGCACGTCCCGCCACAGGGAGGGGCTGGGCAGCCGGAAGGGGTGCATCTCGCCGGACCACACGACCAGCCGGCGGCCGTCGACGAGCAGGGAGTAGCGGTCGAAGGCGACCGTGTGCCGCTTCCCGTCGGCGTCGGGGGGCGCGGGCGCCGGTCCGGTGGGCACGGGGTGCGCGGCGTGGGCGTCGGTGGCACCGCCGCTGCCGCCCAGCGCCAGGCCGAGGGCGGCGGTGCCCGCGAGGGCGCTGAAGGTACGTCTGCTGAGCTCCACGGGGGCCTCCCGAGCCCGGGGTCCGTTGTGCGGGGCCATTGTGCACAGCGGGACACCCCACAATGGGGACATGAGGATCTCGGCACGTGCGGATTACGCGGTACGGGCGGTTCTGGAGCTCGCCGTGCGGCAGGGCGGCGACCCCGTGAAGGCGGAGTCGATCGCCGAGACGCAGGACATCCCGCACAAGTTCCTGGAGGGGATCCTCGGGGACCTGCGGCGCGGCGGGCTCGTCGAGAGCAGGCGCGGCGGGGGCGGCGGCTACCGGCTCGCCCGCGACCCCGCGACGATCACCGTCGCGGACGTGATCAGGACGGTCGACGGCCCGATCGTCTCCGTACGCGGTGAACGCCCGACCGGCCTGACCTACACGGGCACGGCCGAGCCCCTCCTCCCCCTGTGGATCGCGCTGAGGGCCAATGTGCGGCGCATCCTGGAGGGCGTCACGATCGCCGACATCGCGGCGGACGCCCTGCCGGAGCCGGTCCAGCGGCTGGCGGAGGAGCCGGCGGCCTGGGAGAACCCGTAGGGCGGAACCGTACGGCGCGGGTGGGTGTGTGAACGGGCCGGGGTGAATGGCCGGAGTTCGACCTGGCCGGTTCACGGGGGTCTCCCTACGATTCGATCGCCTCGCTCCTTCACAGCAACTTCATTCATTCTTCACAGAGTTGCTGTGGGGTCGCGCGGGCGCATCCACCCCCCACCGATCCGAACGAAGGGGAGAGACCATGGCAAGTGGGCTGCTCCTGGGCGGCGCGGTCGCCGCTCTCGTCACCGCCGCGGTACCCGCGCACAACCCGTCCACCGGGTTCGTCGACCCGCCCCCGGACAAGATCGTCATCAAGGTCGCCACGGTGAACGGCTCCGGCTGTCCGGCAGGCACGGCGGCGGTCGCCGTCTCCGAGGACAACACCGCGTTCACGGTCACGTACAGCGACTACCTCGCCCAGGTCGGCGGCAACTCCGACCCCACGGCGTTCCGCAAGAACTGCCAGCTCAGCCTGATCGTCCACGTCCCGCAGGGCTTCACCTACGCCATCGCCAGCGCGGACTACCGGGGCTTCGCCTCGCTCCAGTCGGGCGCGAGCGCCGTGCAGCGGGCCTCGTACTACTTCCAGGGCTCTTCCAGCACGGTCTTCAAGAACCACCCGTTCTCCGGCGCCCTCAACGACAACTGGCAGGCGACCGACACCACGGACTGGGCCCAGCTCGTCTACGCCCCCTGCGGCGTCCAGCGCAACTTCAACATCAACACCGAGCTGCGCGTCAACGCCGGCACGTCCTCCCCGAGCAAGGTCAGCTTCATGACCATGGACTCGACCGACGGTGACATCAGCACGACCTACCACATGGCCTGGAAGGAATGCCCGGCCAAGTAGGGCGGGGGGCGACCTTCACTCCGGCGCTTTGCGGTTGGCGTGGGTGAGGGTCGCCCCGACGGTCACGTCGTGACAGAGGTGAGGAAGTCGGCCCAGACGGTGGGGGAGAGGGCGAGCTGTGGGCCCTGGGTGTTCTTGGAGTCGCGGACGTGGATGGTGTCGGGGCGGGTGGCGACCTCGACGCAGTCGCCGTCACCGCTGCTGCTGTAGCTGCTCTTGAACCAAGTCAGTTCGCTGGTGCTCATAGGCTTCCTCGCATCCGCTGCAGCAGGCTCAAGGAGTCCGGGAGGGTGAGAGCCTGTGAACGCATCCTGGCATATCGCCTTTGGAGGACGCTGACCTCTTTCGGGTCAGAGACGAGCAGGCCGCCGCGCTGCCCTTCGTTGTACGCGTACCACCGTGCCTCGGGGGTCTCCAACAACTGGATGGGTCCCGCCAGCCCCGCGTGCGACTCCCGCACCAGCGGCATGACCTGGATCTCGATGTTTCGCAGCTCGGCCATTTCCAGCACGTGACCGATGAGCTCTCGAGTGACTTTCTCCCCGCCCGTCCGCCGCAGAAACAGCTGCTCTTCGAGGATGAAGCTGAACGCCGTGTTCGGTCGGTCAAGCAGCAGTCGCTTCCTCTCGGCCCGGGCGGCCCATTGTGCCTCGATCTGTTCATCCCCCAGCGGCGGCAACTGGTCGACGAACAACTGGCGCGCATACGCCTCCGTCTGCAACAACCCCGGAATCAGCCGACACTCGTACGTGTACAGCGTGATCGCCAACGCCTCCAACCCCGCACACCGCCGAAACCAAGCCGCCAACCCCGGCTGGCGCGCCAGATGCTCTGCCGCCCGCCGCAGCGCCCCCGTGTTCCCCAGCGCCTGCTCCGCCCGCTCCACGAACGCTGGATCCGGCATCCGTCTCCCCAGCTCCACCGACGCCACCGTGTGCTTGGAGAAGCGGACCAGCTCGGCGAACTCCTCCCTGCTCAGCCCCGCGTGTTCGCGCAACGCCTGGACGACCGCCCCGAACGTCCGCAAGCTGTCTGAGGAATCCGGCTCACCATCGACCACCATTTGGCCACCTCCCGCGCGACATGGTCACGCACAGTCACCAATACTGTCCAGTCCGTAGCCGCGTACGCTGCACCTCCGTACGCGGTGCGCCCTTGGTGAAGTGCGAGTCAGGCCCGTCAGATTGGCCGCATGACTGCACCTCCCTCCCCCCAGCACCCGGTTACCGTACGTGTGTTCACCCAGCGTCTCAGCGCCACCCCGCGCGGCGCCCGTCTCGCCCGGTACCTCGTTCTGAACCAGCTTCACTCCTGGGGGATCCCGCACGGCACCGAGACCTCCGACGCGCTCGGGCTGATCGTCGCCGAGCTGGCCGCGAACGCGGTGACACACGGGCGCGTGCCCGGGCGGGACTTCGAGTTGCGGCTCTCCCTCGTCCCCGGCAGTGTCCGCGTCGAGGTCACCGACACCCGTACCGGACCGCTTCCGCCCGCACCCGGCACCGTACGACCGCCCCAGCCGCTGGACGAGACGGGGCATGGGCTCGTGCTCGTGGACGCGCTCGCCGACCGGTGGGAGGTGCTGGACCGGGAGCCGCCGCCCGGGAAGACCGTGCGGGCGGAAATCGACCTGCGCGGCGCTCAGGGGCCCGCGACCGCCAGGACGTAGAAGCGGGTCGTCTGGCGGCCGCTGTTGTTGTCGTCCGTGACCGGGCGGGGGCCCTGGGGAACCGCGGTTGCCGGCGTACGGTCACCCAGGGCACCTTGGAGCGGGTGTTGCCTCGGTTCAGCTTCTTTCGACCCCCAGCGTGAGCGTGCTGGCGTAGCCCGCCGACGTCGTGCTGCCCAGGGCCGTCAGGGTGAGGAGGCCGGATGCGGCGCCTCCGTCGTCGTAGATGGAGTCCTGGGCGAGGGTGGTGCGGGTGACCGTGTTGGTCGAGTACGGCGACACCGTGGCGACGCGGCGCGTGATCGCCTCGTCGAAGAAGAGCTGGCCGGTGTGGAGTTCCTGGCCGCCGGTGAAGGAGCCGTCGGAGGTCAGGGTGACGTTGGTGTGCACCTTGACGTGGATGTGGATGCAGCGGCCGCGGTACCAGCCGGGGTAGACCGTGGTGATGTTGGCGACGCCACGGGTGTTGGTGAGGACGCCGCCGCGCAGGAACGTGCCGTTGTCGGGCTCGTTGTGGCCGTTGTTGCCGACGAAGCCGGAGTACTCGCCGAGCGCGTCCGCGTGCCAGATCTCCACGAGTGCGTTGCTGAGCGGGGCGCAGGTGTCGTCGTCGACGACGGTGAGGGCGAGCTTGAGCGGGATGCCCGCCTTGCCTTCGGTGATGTCGGGGCGGACGAGCTGCCCGTCGAGGTAGTAGGGGCCTTCGGTCATCTCCCTGGTGAGGGTGCAGACGGCGGCCGCGGCGACGGGGGCGGTCGCTCCGGTGGTGGGTGCCTCGGGCGCGGCGGCGCCCACGGCGAGGGTGGCTGCGGTGGCGCCCGTGGCGATCAGCACGGTACGGCGCGCGACGTTGCTGCGAACTTCCGGGTTGTCTGTCATGGACACGGCACCTTAGGGATCGATGCTGTCCACGGGCTGTCAGTTCGGCAAAGTGACGCCTCGTCAAGTCGGGTGTTGAGACAGCAGTCGGTGTGCGTGAACCGTTGACGCGCAAGTGATTCGATTCTAGGTTCCGTCCGAATCTGCGATCACCGGACGAGATGTCGACCATCCCCCACACGTCATGGAGGCCCCGCGTGAGCCGCACCACCCCCCTCCGCCGCCGCACCGCACTCCTCGCCCTGCCCGCAGCCCTGCTGCTCGCACTGGTCCCGAGCACCGCGTCGGCGTACCCGAACCCCGGCCGGGTCACCGGATCCACCGTCGTCCACGACCCGACGATGATCCGCACGTCCGACGGCCGCTACCTGCTGTACGCCACCGGAGGCGGCCTGTCCTACCGCACCTCCACCGACCGGACCGCGTTCAGCGCCGGCGGCGACGCCTTCTCGACGAAGCCGGGCTGGTGGTCGTCGTACGGCGCGACCGAGGCGTGGGCGCCGGACATCTCGTACCAGGGCGGCAAGTACCTGATGTATTACGCCGTCTCGACCTTCGGCTCGAACAGGTCCGCCATCGGGCTGGCGACCTCCACGACCGGCCTGCCCGGCTCCTGGACGGACCAGGGCACCGTCTACTCCTCCACCACCGCCAGCGACTACAACGCCATCGACCCCAACCTCTTCGTCGACGGCGACGGCAAGTGGTGGCTGTCGTTCGGGAGTTGGTGGACCGGCCTGAAGATGATCCAGATCAACCCGTCCACCGGGAAGCAGCTCTCCTCCAACACGACCCGGTACTCGCTCGCCTCCCGGCCGACCGGGACCAAGGCAGTCGAGGCGCCGTACATCGTCAAACGGGGCGGCTACTACTACCTCTTCGCCTCGTACGACACCTGCTGCGCCGGCACCGGCTCCACCTACAAGGTCAAGGTCGGCCGCGCCACCAGCGTCACCGGGCCGTACTACGACAAGAACGGCGTCGCGCTCATGAACAACGGCGGCACCCCCGTGCTGGAGTCGCACGGGCGGTACATCGGCCCCGGCGGACAATCGATCATGAAGGACACCGACGGGGACCTGATCGTCTACCACTACTACGACGGCAACGACAACGGCACGCCCAAGCTGGGCATCAATCTCCTGAACTGGAGCAGCGGCTGGCCCGTCGCCTACTGACCCGCACCCCGGTGTGAGGCGCGCGCAGTCTTCAGCCCGCCTGGCCCATGCCCGCCGCGTTCGGCCAGCTCTGGGCGTTGGGCCAGCCGGTGGCGGGGGCCGTGGTCAGGCCGCCCGGCATGCCCGTCGTGCCGCGTACCTGTGCTGCGGTGAGGCCGCCCCGGGCGGGGACCCCGGGCGGGGTGGGGCCCATGGGCGGGGTCATCGCGGCCGCGGCCGGGGCGGGCGCCGCCGCGGGGACGGGGGACGCGGGCGGGATCGGGGAGGCGGGCGGGACCGGCGTGGGGAAGGGAGTGGCGGCGGCCGGAGCCGGGGCCGGGGCGGGCGCGGCGGGCGGGAAAGAGCCGGCAGCCGGGAAAGGG